>NZ_JARXZC010000001.1 GCF_029894335.1 Kitasatospora sp. MAP5-34
TGGTGCTCAGGGTGACAAGAGCCGTGTAACGGGAGACTGTTACGCACGGTTCTGCGGGAGCCGGAGGGGGAAGTTCCCTCCGGCTACCCGACCCGACGAGCTTCGTACCGGGCCGCTTCGCGGTGAAGTCGCGGCCGATCAGGTCGGGGGCCGGGGCGGCCTTGGTGTCCTGTTTCGTCAGGTGGCGGCGCCTGCGGCGGGTGATACCCCGGATGTCGCGCTCGCGCATGATCCGCTCGACCTTCTCGACAGGGTCAACTGCCCGGAGTGGTTGATCGGGGGCCGGGGCTCTGGTCCCGATCGGGTGCAAGCACACGCAGGTTCGAATCCTGCCTTCTCCGCCACCTAGCGCGGATCAGCCGGGTTCACCAGCCGCTGGCTTTCGCCTGCCTGTCGGCCGGCGAAGGCGCGGAAGCGACGGCCGGCCGGCGAGGTAGGCCGCTCCTGGTGCCAGAGCAGGCCGATGCTACGGAACGCGTCCGGGTCGGTGAGAGGCACCAGCCGCACGCCGGGCTGGGGCGCGCCGCCGTCCCCTGCCGGGACGACAGCCACGCCGAGCCCGGCCCCGACCATGCTACGGATCGTGGCGACCTCGCCGGCTTCCATCACCACTGAGGGCGTGACGCCGGCCCGGTGGAAGATCTGGCAGGTGATCTGCCGCAGGCCCGCCGCCTGCCGCATGATGATGAGGCGTTCGTCCACCAGCTCGGCCAGGCGCAGCGCCGTACGGTCCGCCAGGGGGTGGCCGACCGGGACGGCGAGTTGCAGGCGCTCCTCGCGCAGCGGCAGCCAGCCCCACCCGGCGCCGGACGGCCGCGGGCTGGTGAGGCCCACCTCTGCGGAGCCGTCCTGGAGCAGTTCCAGCACCGTGGTCGCGGACTCCTGGTGCAGGGTGAACCGGGCGTTGGGCGACTCGCGTTGGTAGGTGCCGAGCAGTTCGGGCAGCAGCCAGCCGCCCAGCGAATGCAGGAAAGCCAGCCGCAGGGTGTCGGCGGGCGGTTGCAGCAGGGCGGCGATCCGGTCCTGGGCGGTGTCCAGTTCGTCCAGCGCCCGCTGCGCGTGGCGGCGGTAGACCCGGCCGTAGTCGTTGAGCCGCAGCCGGTGCTGGTCGCGGTCGAACAACCGGGTACCGACGCGTCGCTCCAGGCGCCCGATGGCCCGGGAGAGTGTCGGCTGCGAGGTGCCCAGTAGGGCGGCGGCGTCGGTGACGTGCTCGGTCTCGGCCACGGCGAGGAACCAGCGCAGCTCTTCCACGGTCATGGCGGCATTATGCACGCGGCGCATGAACTCCAGGTCGGGGCGGCATTTCCGTTTCCCCGCGGCCCCCAGGATGCTGGAGCCACGGGCGCCCGGCCGACAGGACAGAGCACGCACACGACTTCCCGGAGGACCGTCAGATGTCCGCTACACCCAGCACCAGCACCAGCACCACATCGGCGCTCGCACTCGCACTCGCAGAGCAGTTCCGCACCGTCCTGGGCACCGCCGACTGGGAGTTGTTCCGCTCGCTGCTCACCGACGACGCGACGTGGACGCTGCCCGGCAGTAACCGGATCTCCGGCGAGGCGCGCGGCGCGGACGCCGTGGTCGAGCGGATCCGGCTGATCGCTGGCTACGGCGTGAACTTCGAGCTCCAGCGCGTCCTGGTCAGTCGGGACAACTTCGCGCTCTCGCTGCACAACACCGCCGAGCGCGACGGTCTGGTGCTCGACGAGTACCTGGCCACTGTCTGCTTCGTGCGCGACGGGCGGATCGGCGCGATCGAGACCTACCTCTCCGACGTGCCGGGCATGGACGCGTTCTTCGTCTGAGGCCCTCCCCAGGCACCTTGGACTGCTGGTCAGCCCAGCGGGCCGTGCCGGCCGCGATCGCTTCCAGGGCTTCGGCAGCTTCGACCCAACGGCCGGGCTGCTGCGGGTCTTCCAGTGGGCTGAGCAACAGGTCGTGGATCAGACCGGGACGTTCGGGCTGGGTGAGCGGCGGCGGGCCGACCAGTTTGAACGTGGCGGGCAGCGGCGGTCACCGAGCCGCCGGTGCCCGCCGACGGGTACTCGCGGCAGGTGTCTACTGGTAGAGATCGTTATTTGGTGGGTATGGATGACGAGGCGTTGATGCGGGGCCGGGTGTACGGACCACGACGACCCGGACCCCGGACCGCAGCCGCCCGCCGACCTGTGCGACCGAGCCCTGGCCCGGCTGTTCCCCGAGGCACCCAAGGACACGGACCGGTGGCCCACCCTGCTCTGGGCCACCGGGCGCGCCGAGCTGCCCACACACCCTCGCCGCGCATTCGACCGCTGGCACAGCGCTCCACTGCGGGACGAAGAGGTCTGAACTGTTCAGTCCGCCGCCCGGCCACTGGGGCTACGGCTCCGGGGGCCGCTGTCATCAGTCGGGGGCTGGTCACAACTGGTCCTGCTGGGAGCCCCCGACAAGTGGGAGCTGCGTTGCACGCACCTTCGTGTGTGCCAAGGGCGGGGACGGCCTCGTGGGGATCTTCCGGTAGGCAGCGCCGTCAGCGGGGTATGCCGAAATTCTGCCGGGCGCCGGGGCACGTTCTCCATCCGCGACTGGGGACGTTCACGTGTGCGCCGACACCCCATCACTCGCCTCAACCAGGATGCACTGAACGGGGCTTCGAGAACCGGCTACAACTCCACTCCTGTCCGGGAGCCCGCGAGTTGACCCGATTCGAAGGGGTTGAGGATGAGACGCTCGTCGGCCCCTTCGGCGATGACGTTGACCAAGACGGTGCTGTCGTCCGCGAAGCGTAGAGTGAAGACCGGATCGAGCTGCATCAGAAGGTCGAGGCCTTCTCTGTGAGGCTCCGACAGGGGAGTGTCGGACATCGCGACGCCCTTCCAGCCGCCGCTGACCGCCGAGACTGTGAGGGTCACACGGAACCTGCCCAGGTATGTCGATGGGTTGGCCCACCATTCGAGCGTCGCGGTGCCGTCATAGCTGTCCATGCCGCAAGTATGGCGGGGAGCGAATCTCCAGCAGACTCAACCACGACCCGCATCCCGGAGGAACCTCATGCCCGTTCGCAGGTCGCAGGTCGCAGGTCGCAGTGCCCGGACCGACCAGGTACGACCTCTCACGCGCTTCTTGAACCGGCCTTGCGGCCCGCTTTCCACGTCTGCTGTATCCGGGTCAGTTTGAGGGCGAAGTCGGGGTCCCGCCCGATGTTCTGCGAATCGTAGGGAGCCGGGAGTTTGAAGGGGCGCCCGTTGGACCGCGTGATCCGGATCCGGGTGATGGTGTTGCCAAGCCCCCACTCCGTGACCTCGTCCACGCTCTGGATCTCCGCCCAGGAGCAGCGCCAGTGCCGCCAGACGCTGCTGGCGTGGATGCCGTGGTCGTCAACGCGGGTCGAACCCCTTGCCAGGCCGACTGCCAAGGCGCCCAGCACCAAGGGCGTGAAGCCCAGCGTGCCCCACGTGCCGGCCGCCTCGGCGATCCGGTGATGCACGACGAGGACGCCGCAGTACAGCATGACCGCCAGCGCGCCCGCGCCCAGAGCCAGGGCAGAGCCCACAACGCCGCGTCGCTGCCGCCGGGTGTACCGAAAGACCGTCTCGCTCACCGCTGGATTGTGACAGGTACGGCACGCGGGGACGAGAGTGCCGGTCGCACTGGTGCGCGACAGTGCCGCCGACAACCCGGCCGTCCCGGTTCCGGTCCTGCCGTTTGACTTCGGTCATCGAGACTCCACCGCCCGCGTGCGCCATCACCTGCGCGTGGGATTTCTGAGCGAGTAGGGTCCGGTGCTACAACGGCAGGCGCAGGAGGCAGGATGCGGGGGCGGATCGGCCGAGTGCTGTGGCTTCTCGGCGTGGTAGCCGTCGGGGCGCTCGTACTCACGCTCGCGGTGGCCGACCTTGTGGCCTTCCTTACGAGCTACTCATCGTCGCTCGGTACCTACACGGGCCAAGAGGACGACAGGGCGGCGGCAGTGAGGATGCTCCTGTGGGGCGTTCTCCCATGCCTGATGTTGGTCGTGGTACTGATCCGGGCGGAGCTTCGAAGAAGCCGACGGAACCGTGCCACAGCCGTGTCAGGTTGAGCGGGAATCAGGGGCGTTGAACAGCACGCGCTACCTGCGGCTGGACGACCCGCCGCAGGTAGCGGTGCCCCGCGCCGTCCGGCGCCCTGCGGCCGTCATACGTCCTGACGGTCTACCCGCGGAAGCGGCCCACCGGCTCCGCCATCATCCTGGAACGACACGGCCTCGCCGCGCACCCCCGAGCGCGGCGAGGCCCTGCACCCCCCAACAGTCGGCGTGCCGCGCCCGGTCCCGTCCCGCCCGCCCAGCCTCCGCACACGACCGCACGGCCCACGGCCGTCCCCCGCACCGGAATGGATGCCGCGACGCGGCACGGAAAGCGGCTGTCCCTCCTGGCGGGCCTGATGCACAGTGGGCACAACGGCACCGGACGACGCAGGGAGAGGAACGCACCATGAACACCATGGACACCGCCACCCGTGGCCAGTCGTATGAGCGTTCCTCACGTTCCCAGCGCAGTCAGGGACTTCGCGCGGCGTGGTGACCGTGCGCTTGCCGAAAACATCATCCGCCCTGCTCAGGCAGTGTGTTGGTACTCGTGGAGGAGGCCGCCGAGTCGGTCGGTTCGGCGTATGTCGGGGCGGGCGATTTGCTGCAGGTTGGACAGCGTGGTCGTCACCACCCGCCCGACCACCCCGCTGACTTGCCCCCTCCTACGATTGCAAACCGTGGACGCCCCCGAGATCCCCGCCGATCTGATCACCCTCGAACACGCCCGCGCCGCAGCCCTGGAGGAGCTGCTCAGCTACTCCGACGGGATCTCCGCGCAGCGGGGCCGAGTTCCCCGATCCCGAGCAGGGCATCGAGCGGCGGAACTGGCCGACGGCGCCGCGCTGCTCACCGAGATCGGGGCGTTCGGGGCCGGCGGATGGGCGCACTACGAGCCTCGGGCCGGTGATCCGCTTGGCTGTGTCAGTGAGGGTGTGGGCTGTGGACCGCCGGAGGGAGCGTCGGCCCGGAACTCGGCAGAAGGTGGGGGTCGGGGCCCGGCAGCTTTGCCAAGCCGGCGGCATGAACCAACTGACGTTCGAGGCAGCGTCTTCGGCTGGTGGCTCCGAGGGACGCTCGGCAGTGTCGCCCTGTCGGGCGAGGAGATGATCGATGCCAGCGTGCCCGTGCCGGTGTCCGGGCTCTTGCTGCAGGGCATCTCGTCCGCGCAACGTCTGAACCAGGCTCTGGACCGGCTCGGGTGGCCGCGCCGCAGGCCCGAGGCAGCTATCCGGTCGGTGACCGCGGCCAGGTAGACCTGGGCAGGTGGCGGCCGACGCGGTCAACGCGTTGGCGGGCCTGTTGGACCGGCTTCCCCCGAGTCGCCGCGTAACGTCTGAAACAGGCCGGACCTCCGTAACGGCGGTCCGGCCTGTGGCGCCCTGGGCTACCCGCCGGGAGTCACGGTCGGGACCGAGGCGGTCCGGTCCACAACGGCCGATGCCGCGGAACGCCGCGATCCCAGGATGCCGACGGCGAGGTACCAGAGGAGCGGCAGCACGAGGGGAACGAAGAAGACACCGGTCAGGCTGCCGAGCACCGCGACCCAGCCAGTGTGCGCGACCCAGCGCGGCAGGACCCCCGTGCGCAGCACGGCGACGGACACGGTCGCGATCACAGCAGCGCTGGCCAGGCCGAAGACGATGAACAGGAGTGGGAATTCCAGGTCCATGACGATCCGGATCACATCTCCGTTGGGCACCGGCTCGTTTCCGAACGCCACCGACCCGGCTACGACGGCGCCCGCTGTCGAGCCGGCGGCTATTCCGGCGGCGCCGAGGACACCGAGATGTGCTGTGAGCCGTCCGGCCATGGGCTGGGACGCGAACCAGGACCGTAGCCCTGTGGTGAACCATACGAAGGCCAGGGCAGCGAGGACGAGCAGCCAGGCGCTGATCAGGAGCTGAGCTCGGTGGCCGCTGTCGGACAGATAGTTCACGTACTTCTGCGCGGCGCCTGCGTCCGTATCGCTCGACTTGATATTCGGCGTGTTGATCATCAGGACGCCTACGACGAACAGGACCACGAACGCGATTCCAGCGCCCATCGAGCGGCGCAATTCGCCAGTATTCATGCTTCCGCCTCCGCTTGCAGCGTCGCGCGACCTCACAACCCGACAAGTTCAGTCTCCCCGCTGTGGGCAGAATGCGATATTTGTCGACCGCTGTGGCGCACCGTTTCTGGAGCCACCCTGGCAGGAGCGCGTCACTGGTCCTCGTTCGGGCGACCGGAGACCGTGAAGGGGTGACCTGGGGGCGGTGGCGGGTGTTGAAGGGGCGTGACGGCGATGACGAGGGCATGGCGTCCCGTGGCCGCGCGCGGTGAAACGGTTTTGCAGCTGCCCGACGAACCGATCTTCAACGAGCTCGCGCGGCGCTGGTCCACAGCGGGGCGGACTGTGCCGGGCCAGGCGGACCCGCAGTGGACGGCCCTGGTGGCCGGTTCGCCCTGGCGGCCGCGTTCGCGGCGCCGTCCCGTCCGGCAGGGCCGGGCGGCAGCTGGTTGGGCCCTACCCAGCCCGGCCCCGGCTGAGGGGGCTCAGAGACCTCAGTGCGGGCACCAGGCACTGTGACGCTCGTAACGCAGTGCCAAGGAGCGCGAGGCGAGTTCGGCGAAGATCGGGTCCATCGGCCAGGAGGGTCGGCGGGCTCGCCATTCGCCAGCGCCGCGCAGTACTGCCGATCCGCCGCAGGAACTCGAGCTGGCCGGCCGGCTGGAACCGCGGCGAAGCAGGGTGGTCCGCTGTCCGGCGGATCTTGCCGGGGTAGGGGTGCGGGGTCTGGTGCGGCACGGGCGGGCATGGGGTCTTCATGACGTCGCCTAACGCCCGCAGGGCGCCCGGCTCCCGGGCCGTCCCCGCGCCGGTTTGTATTCTCGGCAGGCGCCACCCCGTCGATGCGGCACCTGTGAGAGGAAACAGCATGACCACCGAGCTGAGCCCTGATGCCCTGACCGGGCTCCTTGAGCGGGCCCGCCAAGACTACCAGGACCTCACGGGACGCGGGCTCTCGCTCGACCTCACCCGGGGCAAGCCGGCACCGGAGCAGCTCGACCTCTCCGAGGACCTGCTGAGCCTGCCCGGCGGGCGGCACGCCTCCGCCGACGGCACGGACGTGCGCAACTATGGCGGTCTGCAGGGGTTGCCCGAACTCCGGGAGATCTTCGCCGGGATGCTCCAGGTGCCGGCGGGGCAGCTGCTGGCGGCCGGGAACTCCAGCCTCGAGCTGATGCATGACTGCCTGGTGCACGCCCTGCTGAGCCTGCTGCCGGGCGCCGAGTCGCGCTGGGTGGAGCAGGAGCGGATCGCGTTCCTGTGCCCGGTACCCGGCTACGACCGGCACTTCGCGCTCTGCGAGCGGTTCGGGATCGACATGATCCCGGTGCCGATGACCGCCGAGGGCCCGGACATGGAGGTCGTGGAGCGGCTCGTCGCCGAAGACCCGACGATCAAGGGCATCTGGTGCGTACCGAAGTACAGCAATCCGGACGGCGTCTGCTACAGCGACGCGACTGTGGCGCGGCTCGCCTCGATGAGCACCGCCGCATGCGACTTCCGGATCTTCTGGGACAACGCCTACACCGTCCACCACCTCACCGACGAGCCCGTCGAGATCGCCGATCTGCTCGCCGCCTGTGCCGGGGCCGGGAACCCGGACCGGGCGTTCGTGTTCGGCTCCACCTCGAAGATCACCTCGGCGGGCTCGGGCGTCGCTTTCTTCGGCTCGTCGCCCGCGAACGTGCAGTGGCTGCTCGGCAACAACGCCAAGCGGTCGATCGGTCCCGACAAGGTCAACCAGCTGCGGCACGTCCTGTTCCTGCGGGACGCCGACGGGGTGCGAGCCCACATGGAGCGCCAGCGTGCCCTGCTGCAGCCCAAGTTCGAGGTGGTGGCGCGGATCCTGGACGCCGAGCTCGGCGGGACCGGGCTCGCGACATGGACCTCGCCCAAGGGCGGGTACTTCGTGACCCTCGAGGTGCCGGACGGCTGTGCCAAGGAGGTCGTACGCCGTGCCGCCGAGGCGGGCATCGTACTGACCCCGGCCGGCGCCACGCACCCGTACGGCGACGACCCGCGCGACGCGGTCATCCGGATCGCGCCCAGCTACCCTCGCCTCGCGGAGCTGGAGCAGGCGATCGAGGGGCTCGCCGTCTGCGTCCGGCTCGTGGGGTACGAGCTCGGCCACCGGCTGTACGCGCAGCGATGACTTTCCGAGCCCGACAGGACCCTGCTGCGGGGATTCGGTCCGCCTCGGCACCCCGGGGCCTGTTGCACGGGAGACATGGGGCGTGGAGGGGTGTCGGCGGACGTTTCGCTTCGCCGTGCGGCGCCCCTGGTGGTGTGATGAAACCGGGGGCGCGGGAAGGAGAGAGCGATGACCTCACCGGCAGCGGAGCGGAGGACTGTTGCGGGCCCGGTGTCAGTGCGCCCGCTGGGCGAGGCGGACCTGGACCGGGCGGACGAGATCTTCAGGGTCGCCTTCGGGACGTTCCTCGGAGTCCCCGAGCCGGAGACGTTCTTCGGGAGTGCCGAGTACGTCCGCACCCGCTGGGCGGCCGATCCGCAGGCGGCCTTCGCCGCGACGGTCGACGGCGAACTCGCGGGATCGAACTTCGCCGCCAACTGGGGCAGTGTCGGGTACTTCGGACCGCTGACCGTGCGTCCGGATCTGTGGGACCAGGGCATCGGCAAGCGCCTCATGGAGCCGGTCATGGACTGCTTCGACACCTGGGGAAACCGCCACCTCGGCCTGTTCACCTTCTCGCACAGCCCCAAGCACCTTGAGCTCTACCGCAGATACGGTTTCTGGCCCCGATTCCTCACGGCCGTCATGAAGAAGCAGGTCGCGGGCAGTGCGACGGTCCCTGGCCGAGTGCTGTACGGGGAGGTGCCCGCCGCCGAGCGGCCCGACTGGCTGGATGCCGGTCGGGAACTGACCGGGGCGGTGTACGAGGGCCTGGACCTGGAACGCGAGATCGTGGCCACGCACGTGCAGGGACTTGGTGACACCATCCTGCTCCAGGGCGGCGGCTCCACACTCGACGGCTTGGCCGTCTGCCACTGCGGAGCCGGATCGGAGGCCGGCGAGGACGTGTGCTTCGTCAAATTCGGCGCCGTACGCCCCGGCCCGGAGGCCGCCGACCGGTTCGAGCGATTGCTCGACGCGTGCGAGCGGCTGGCCTCCGAGCGCGGCCTGGGACAGCTGGACGCCGGAATGAACCTGGGCCGCCCGGATGCCTACCGGCGAATGGCCGACCGTGGTTTCCGCACCTGGTTGCAGGGCGTCACCATGCACAGGCCCAACGATCCCGGCTACAGCCACCCCGGCGCCTATGTGATCGACGACTGGCGTTGAGACCATCCGCAGGCCCGGGGAGCTTGGCCGGGGCCGCTCGATGGCGGTGGAGGAGCGGAGATGATCGACCAGCTCAGGCAGTCGCTGCGGGCCCCGCCGCACCGGGCCCGTCCCCGGCCCGCACCGGTACCCAGGGACGCGAGCACGGGCGCACCCAGAAGCACGATCACGGGTGCCGGGAGGATGCGGCTGAGACCGGCCCGAGGTGCGTTTCCGCGATGCACAGGCCCGCAAGCCGGGCCGTCAATGGTGCCGAGTTTCCTCTTCCCCCGCTGTCACCGGGCGGGGTGTCGGGCATGACGTGCGGATTCTGCAGCTGCTCGCCTGCACCGGGGTCGCGATGCCCGCTCAACTCCATGCCTGGCTCACCCCGACGGCGAAGAGCACCAGGACGGTACGCCGCCACCTCGGCACGATGGCCCGGGCCGGCTGGCTGATCAGCAAGATCGCCTCCTACGACCACTACCGGACCGCCGCACCCCGCCCCACCAGCTCCCGGAACACCGGCAGCAGCCCTGGACCGCGTCCGTTCACATCCGGTTCGCAGTGGACCCTTCGATGTGGGAAGCAGGACGGGCCGTCACCGATGCGTTGGTGGCGGCCTGTTGTGATCGGGGTTGTTCATGCGGCCAGGTTGGCGAGGGCCTGGCGTGCGCGCTGGGTGGTGCGCTCGGCGCGGTTCTTGAGGCGGAGCGCGCGGATGAGACGGCGTGGAGACGGCGGCGGTCGCGTCGTTCGGACATGGGCACCCTGCCCCCCTCCCGCCCGTCCACGCCAGCACGGGCCCGCGACACGCCGCCCGCCACCCACGTTCAGTACAGCGGCTGCGTCATCGATGCGACTGGCGCTCGATCCGGAGCCCCGCGTCGAGCTGCTGCCCGCTGCTCATCTCGCCGGGGTCCTGGCGGGGCGTGTTGGACGCATGTTCGCCGTTTGGGGGACGTGGGAGTGTCGGGCCGGGCTGTTGCCGGTGTGGCCTGGGAGCATGCGGGGAATCAGAAGACCCCTCGATCGAAGGTTTGTACACATGAACCGCAGTGAACTGGTGATCGCGATCGCCGAGCGCGCCGAGGTGGACCGCAAGGCCGCCGACGCGGTCCTGAACGCCTTCGCAGAGATCACGAGCGAGGTCGTCGCCAAGGGGGACGAGAAGATCACCATCCCCGGCTTCCTCGGCTTCGAGCGGACCCTGCGCGCCGCCCGCACCGCACGCAACCCCCAGACCGGCGACCCCATCGACATCCCGGCGGGGCACAGTGTCAAGGTCAGCGCCGGCTCCAAGTTGAAGGACGCGGCGAAGGGCAAGTGACACAAGTCCAGGGGCTGGTAACCGCAGTTCCGTTCTGATTTCTCTGCCCGCTGTTGTCACGCGGACCGCGTGAGCCGCTCGGCCGTCGGGAGTCTGCGGACGTCAGACCCCCGTGGCCAGGGACAGGCCGGTGAACAGCATTGTCGTGGCGACCAGGGCGACCAGGGCGTCCAGGACGCGCCAGGAGGAGGCACGGTGGAAGAAGCCGGCGAGCAGGCGGGCGCCGAAGCCCAGCGCCGCCAGCTCGCCCGCCTGGAGGGCGACGCACGTGACGCGCTCGGGATGGCCGAGAGTGGAGAGGGCGCCGAGCCGTCGGGCCCCTCCTGGCTGCCGATCGCGGTCAACGCGGACTCGCTGGCGACCTGGTTCGTACCCGCGCTGGCCTCACTCGCGCGGGACGCGCGGATCCACGTCGACCTGCGCCGCGAGGACGAGGCGCACACGACCGCCCTGCTGCGCGCAGGCGAGGTGATGGCGGCGGTCACCTCCTCGCCCGATCCGGTAGCGGGCTGCTCGGTGCGCCGGCTCGGCGCGATGGTCTACCTCCCGGTCGCCGCGCCGCAGTTCGCCGCTCGCTGGCTCGACGGCGACGCGGCCCTGCTGCTGCCGAACGCCCCCGTGGTCTGCTTCGACCGTCGCGACGAGCTGCAGGACGCCTTCGCCAACGAGCTGGCGGATGGTCAGGGAGCCAGCCTGCTGAGGCACTACGTCCCGTCCAGCGAGGGCTTCGCCGACGCGGTGACGGCTGGCCTCGGCTGGGGCCTCGTCCCTCGCAGCCAGGCCGAGCCCCGGCTGCGCAGCGGTGCGCTGGTCCAGTTCCTCCCGGGCCGCACAGCCGAAGTTCCGCTCTACTGGCAGCAGTGGCGCCTCGACTCGCCCGCGCTGGCGGCGGTCGCCACGGCGGTAGCGGCGGAAGCGGCGCGGACCCTGCAGTAGTCGCACTGCCCAAGCAGATCAGGAGTCGCCCCACGAGGCCTGGCGGCGCGACCTGCCGGGCTCGGAAAGTCATCGCTGCGCCTGGGTTCCCCTGGAGGTCTCCGCCGCCGACGTGCGCGAGTACGGCAAGGACTTCTGGGACGACTACGCCGCCACCCCCCCCGCTCACGATGCTGCGCTGCCGCGCCCGACCCCCGAGCGGCCCATCCCCGGTTCGGCCGAGGACGGGCCGCCATCCGGCACCAGGTCGGCACCCTGGACCTCGCCTGCGGCACGCGCGGAGCCCTTCGCTCCGCACTGTCCCACCCGTCCGCGCCTTCTCCCCGTCGCAGGCCAACCCCCTCTGATCGGCTACATCGAGAAGAGCCACCAGGGCGCGGGCCAGGAGACGACCTCCACCTCCAAGCCGGGGGAGAAGCGGGGCTGAGCCGTGAACTGAGCCAGTGGGTTCACCGGGAGCAGCGATCGGAAGGGGGCGGGGCAGCATCGGCTCCGCCCCTTCGCTGTCCCCGTGCCGGTCCGGCGTCCAGGGAAGAAGGACGGCGGCCTACGGGGCGGCTGCCCCGCGAACTCGGTGTGCCAACTGGGCTGTGGATATGGCGAGCACTGCCTCCTGAGGGTCGGCAAGGCCGAGCAGGACCGGGGCCTGACCGCAGGCCAGCGGCCATACCGCCGTCCCGGTTGGCCGCTCCCGCCGGGTCGGCGCGCACACCACGTTGCCGTCGAGGACCGCCGGTGGGCCCAGCGTGGCCAGGTTCGCTTCGCGCACAGTCGGGCGGCGCAGCCGCCAGATCGCCGTCAGCCGGCGGTCCGTCAGCACGTACACGGAGCTGGCGACTCTTGCCCGGCGCAGCAGGGGGCCGCCGATCGTCGCGGCCAGTCCGACCGCCACGGGTATCGCTGTGGTGGCGGGTTGGACGGGAGCGGGGAAGTCCCAGTTGACCAGCACGGCCGCGAGGGTGAACAGCACTGCGGCGAGCGCCTGCCGGGCGTCTCGCGGCCCGTACCACCAGCTCACCTTCGCCGGGCGGCCCGTCCACAGCACCCTCTCGCCGGGGGCGGGAGTGAAACCGGGCGGCAATCCTCCCAGCGGTGTCACGGCCTGATCCCCCCGGTCGGCCCCGGCCGCCATCGTCTGCGCGGCTTGTGTCACCGTTCGCCGCACCGCTTCGGCATCGGTCAGCGCGCGGAGCCGGGGCATCCACCCGGCCACCGGCTGCGACCGGAAGCTGTCGGCCACCAGCTCGAACAGACTGGTCGGGCGCGCGGAGCGGAACACCAGGTCGCAGCCGCGCACCACCGGCTCCGGCAGCTGGTCGAGCCACCACGAAGCAGTGCCGTCGGTGCTCGACACCACCACCCTGAGATCCGTCACACGGTAGACCAGGCTCCGCCGGACCGCCGGACGTACCCGCAGCAGTCGGCGGGCATCGAGCAGCAACTGCGTCCACCAGCCGGACAGGAGGACCAGCACCGCGGCCCTCACCGACCATGGGACGCCTGCCTGCCAGGTCACCGTTGCATACGCGACCGAGGCGACCGCCATGACGGACAGGGCGGCGAGCCCGAGCCATTCGGACACGCTCCGCCCACCGCCGTCGGACCGCTCCGTCCACAGCAGGCGTTCGCCCGGCAGCAGATCGTCGGACACCGGCTCCATGGCGCTCCTTTCAGGTATGAAAGGGCATATCGTGGCATCTGGCCTGGCCGGCCCTTCAGGGGGCCCACAGCCGACGGTGGTCCACGGGGCGCCCCGGGCGCCGCCGCAGAACCGAGGGGAGGCAGACCCGGCGCATGCCCACCGCAGCGCGATCACGGAGGGCGCCAACCATCGCTCGCATGACGCAGCGCGCTCCGGACAGCAAGACCGGCCAACCTTCCTCACAGCGGTGATCCCGGGGACGACGCGGACCTCCCGCGCCTTCGGCACCCGCAGTGCACCCAGGACAGCGGCCGGGAGGCGAAACCCCGCCATCCCGCGATCGGCCGACGCGGGGGTGGGCGCGGCCTAACCGGATCATGGTCTCCTGCACCACGTCGTCCACGTCCGGGCGGCCGTTCATCGCGCGTCCGACGACGTTGTACACCAGCGGCAGGTATCCGGCGATCAGCCGGTCCCGGGCCTCTTCGTCCCCGGCGCGCGCAGCCGCGACCACCTCGGTGCCTATGCCGCCCTCCCTGTACATCCGCTGTCCTCACAAGTTTCGACCGCACGGACCCCCGTGCCTTTGGAGACCCCTCGCGGCGCGGCGGACAACGGAAATCCCGCCGTGGATTCCGGTCGGGGTTTTCTCGTTATCCCGGCCTCGTCCGGCGGTCTCCCAGGGCGTCGGAACGAACACCGGCGCGAATCCGCCCAGGAAGCAGACCAGTATGAACGACGACCTCACGACGCCCCTACCCCGCGACCTCGGGGAAGGGCCCGGGCACGGCCCGGTGACCGGCGAGGATCCAGCCGCAGCGGCGGCCGGCGCGAGGGCGCGCCGCCGGGGTTCCCGGCGTCGTGATGCCGGGTCCGGCCGGCGCCGGGCCGCGGTGATCTCGGCGGCCGCCGCGCTCGTCGTGGCCGCCGTAGCCGGACACGGCGTCATGTCCGCCGCCCACTCCAGCGCCGGGAACGCGGCGGTGGCGGTGGCCGCAGGCGACCTGCCACCGGCGCCGACCACCCCGGGTACGCCCGCCGCCCTCTCCTCCGCCTCCACCACCGCGTCCGTGCCGGCCTCCGCCAGCCCGTCGGCCCCGGCCGGCAGCACGGCACCGGCAGCCGGCTCGCCCTCCGCCGGCGCCGGCACCTACCGGAAGAAGTCCGCCGCCCGACCCACCGCCCGACCCACCGCCACACCGACCGCCACGGCATCCGACGACAGCCGGCCCGGCGGCACCGCAGCCGTCACCACCGCGCCACCGGCCACCGGGACCGCCGCACAGTTCGCCCGGCAGGTCGCCGACCTCACCAACACCGAGCGCGCCAAGGCCGGCTGCGGCCCGCTCACCGTCAACCCGCAGGCGCAGACCGCCGCCCAGGTGCACTCCGACGACATGGTCGCCCGCCACTACTTCGACCACCCCGACCCCGAAGGCCACCACGCCGACTACCGACTGATCGCCGCGGGCTACAGCTTCAGCTCCTGGGGCGAGAACATCGCGTACGGGCAGCCGGATCCGGCCGCCGTGGTGGACGAGTGGATGCACAGCCCGCCCCACCGCGAGAACATCCTCAACTGCACCTTCACCGTCATCGGCGTAGGCGTCAACTTCGGCGCCGACGGCCCCTGGTGGACACAGGTCTTCGCCACACCCGCCTGATCGTCACCCGCCCGACCGTCACCCGCCTCCGGCGTCGGCCGGGAACCCCCGCACGGCCCACCCGATTTCTCGGACACAGGGCTTCGCCCGCACCCCGGGCGTCCACGGATCCCCCTTCCCGGGCCGCGCCTGCGCTCGCGCCAATGCGAGCTGCCGACCCGGGTACTCGGACCGCCCCGTCCAGATCTGCGACGAGGAGACGGCGACCGGGGCGTTCGGGAGCGCCCCGGTGGCGGTCGGGCCGGGGCGCGGTGTTGCTGCTCGCCGTTGCCCACCTGTCACATCGTCAGGACGTCACAGCCGCCCACCTCTCGTGAATGCTTACCGCCGGTGAGCGTCGCGCGGTTCGCGCCATAAGTAGTGGCTATGCATTGGAAAAGTCTGCTTCTGGGTCGTCATGCACAGTGATATTGCACCTACTGTATGCAATTGCACATGCTGACATTCAGTCTCACGGCGACCGGCCCATGATAACAGTTCCATAACATTGGACTAGACCACAGTGCCTCATCAGTCGCAACTGGCGGAGAATCAACGCACTCTGATGATCCGTCACCTAGATGCGTCGGGGGCAATTCTTCCCGCGCAGACCAGTGGTATCGACAGCCGGTCGGCTCTGGCAGACTTCCCCGCATTCGCTCATCTGACGGGGAATGAGATCTGACTACATGCACAGACTCCGTAAATCACCGCGCCGGAAAGCCCTGATAGCCACGCTCGTGGCGGCGTTGTGCGGCGCGCTCATACTGGGCACCGGCGCCTTCGCCGAGGCCGGGACGATCACCGGCACGGTCATCGCCGGACAGGGCAACTACAGCACCATCAACCAGCGCACCCTGCCGTCACTGTCCTCCCAGCTCGTCGGCACCTCGGCGATCGGCGACCGGATACCGATGATCTGCCGCACCAACGGGGACACCGTCGAGAACGACCCGTGGTGGATCTGGTCCGGCACGTACTACATCGCCGACGCGTTCATCGAGCAGGACACCGGCAACCTGCCCGTCTGCAACTCGGTCCGCCCGACCAGCTGGACGGCACTGAACATCACCATGCAGAAGCAGGCCCAGGACGAGTGGTGCTGGGACGCCTCCGGCCTGACCATCGCCAACTACTGGGGCTACACCCAGTACAGCCAGTACGACTTCTGCCGCCTTGCCGCACAGGGCAGCCGGCTCGACTGCAACGATCAGCCCGCCACCCTCGACGACATGGCCAACGGCCTTTCCCACGTGGGCTTCCGCAACAGCGGCTACGACCTGAGCCGCAGCGCCTCCTTCACCGAGACCAGCAGGGAGATCTCGTCCGGCCGCCCGTTCGCGGTGCGGATCGGCTGGTCCACCGGCGGCGGCCACATGAACGTGATCTACGGCTATGACAGCACCAGCGGCATGATCGCGGTGGGCGACCCGTGGCCCAGCACCCAGACCTACACCTGGTGGAACTACAGCACCTACGTCAGCAACAACGAGTTCCAGTGGACCCACTCCCGCATCGGCATCCACGCCTGAGGAGGCGACCGACCATGCAGACCCTGCGATCCCTCGCGCGCGCCGCCGTCCTGGCCGCCGCCGTCCTCGCCGCCGCCTGCGGTACCGCCCCGGCGCAGGCCACCGACGGCTCCGACGTGCCCGACTACGCCGCCGCTCAGCAGACGCTTGACTCCGGCCAGGTGCACGACACCGTGTCACGGTTCCTCAACGCGGCCGAGCACACCACCGCACCCGCCACCGACGGCGGTTCGGTCGGCGCCCCGCGCGCCATGCCGAACACGGCCGGCCCGGCGCCCGGTTTCGACCTCAAGGACCCGGTACCGCTCTACACGCTCACCCCGGACTTCGTCACCGGCAAGGTCCCGGCCACTTCGCAGAACGCGCTCCGCCTGTCCTACCTGGTCTCCCGGGTGTCCGCCGCCGACGGCCACCAGGCGGCCGTGCTGCTCGCGCCGCAGTCCAAGGGACCCGGCTGGCAACTGGCCGGCATCCGGGACGGCGACGCCGATGTCAGCCTCGCCGAACGCGGCACCCCGCAGGCCCGCACCTTCAGCGAGCCGCAGATCCACGCCTGGTACCGGCTGACCGAGAACGGCACCATCGAGCCGCTCAACCAGGAGGCGATCACCAGCCTCGGGGGCAAGCACAGCCTCGCACTCGCCGCCTACCAGAAGCTGGTCACCGCCCGGTACGCCGACAAACTGCCCGGCTCCGACTATGACCGTAAGGGGCTGGCCGGCGGCTACGGCCTGGTGGCGCAGGACCAGCCGAAGTCGGCCTCCCCGGCTTTCTCCTGGCAGCCCGCCGCAGGTGGCGCCGCCGCGCTGGCGGCGGTCGGGGGTGGCGCGTTCTATCTGCGCCGCCACCGTGGGCCGGCCGCGAGCTGAGCCGGCCTGGCTGCTACTGCTACCGCGCTTGTGTTGGTGGGGCCTCAGCTCCTGGGCGGTTTCCAGGGGCTGTGGCCCCACCTGCGCGTGCCGACAGTGCTGTCCAGGCCCTGATCCGCGGTTTCGTCCAGGTCGGCAGCACACCTCTCCCACCAATGCGAGGGCGTTTGACGTAGGCGTAGTGCCCTTTATGTTCTAGTAGGTTCCTCGCCAGGTTGGTGTGTTCTCGTCCGTCCCTGAAGTCCAGGGCGACGGTTCCCAGGCCGTCGAGCTTCAACGGCACCCCGACATGGGAGTCCACCAGTCGTTCGTCGCTACGGGACGGTGATGAGGACCTTGCCCCGGATGTGCTTGCCCGCGAAGTCGGCCACCGCCTGCGGGGCGTCGGCGAACGGGTAGGTGGCGCCGGTCTCCACCCGCAGCCGTCCGTCGGCCGCACGAGCGGCCAGGTCCTCCAGGTCGCCGGGCTCGGCGGTGAAGCTGCCGATGTAGACGCCGGTGACTCCCCGGCCCAGGTCCTGCGGCCCGAAGAGGGGGGAGACCAGCCGGCCCCCGTCGCGGACCGCGCGGGCCGTGGTGGAGAGCGTGTCACCACGGTTGATCAGGTCGACCACCACATCCACGCCGTCCGGGACCTGGCGCAGCGTCTGCTCCGCGACGTCGCCCGCCTTGTAGTCGACAGTGCCCCGCGCACCGAGCCCGCGCACGTAGTCCGCGTCCTCGGAGGTCGCGGTGGCGATCACCTTGGCGCCGAGCGAGGCGGCGAGCTGTACCGCGTACAGGCCGATACCTCCCGTTGCACCGACCACCAGCACGCTCTCACCCGCTGCGAGGCCGACCGCGCGCAGCAGGCACGTGGCCGTCATCCCGGACTCGGGGATGGCCGCGGCGTGCGGTGCGGCGAGGCCGGCGGGCCGCTTGGCGAGGTGCGGGCCCACCGCGACCACGGTGTACTCGGCGACGGCCCCGGCTTGACCGGTGAAGGCGAGCACCGGGTCACCCGGTGCGTAGGCCGTCACCCCCTGACCGAGTTCGGCGACGGTACCCGCGGCGTCCATCCCCACGACGAGGGGGTGTTCGACGGGGAAGAGGTCTTTCATCGCGCCCGTGATCAGCGCGAGGTCCAGCGGGTTGAGGGCTGCGGCTTCTACCTTGAGCAGCACCTCACCGGGACCTGCGACGGGCTTCGGGAGGTCGGTGACGATGACCCCGTCGAGCGTCGTGTACTCGCGGGCTACGAGAGCCTTCATCCGGGAACTCCAGTCGGGGTGTCGGGGCGTCGGCGCGGAACAGGCCGCGTTCACTTCTACACCCTGCCGCCCCTGTCTCCAGGTGAGCGGCGTCGGCGGCGCGTCGGCGGTATGCGTCCGGCGCTTCCCCTCCTACCAGGAAGCGAACGCCTGACGCGCCGCCGACGACACTCCAGTCGTGCGGGCGCCCGCCGTCGCTGAGCGGGTGCCAGATCGCTGCGTCCGGGCCGCGCTGCGTCCGGGCCGCGCTGCGTCCGGGCCGCGCTGCGTCCGGCACCGGTTCTGGACGAAGCTGGGGTTGGGTGGGTGGCGCGCGGGCCGTCCCCCTGGGTGGGGAACGGCCTGCGGCTGGGTGGTTCGGTGGTGTCTGCGCTCAGCCCAGTTGCTGGGCGTTCAGGCTCCTGAGGTGTTCGTGAGCGGGACTTTCCTTCGCGTAGAGGACCTGGATGTCGATGGCGAGGTCGGTGCCAGGGTCGATGGTGTGTCCGCCGCCCGCCGGGGAGCCGAGCAGGACGCTGCCCTCGGTGCCGTCCCGCAGGATCTGGCCCCAGAAGACATCGGTGAAGCCCTTGTACAGGGAGGTCCCCTCGGGCAGGTCACCGAAGCCGAGCGCCCATTTCACGACGCGCGTCCGCGCGGCACGCACCGTGATTCGGTAGGAGTAGATCCACTTCTGGGTCTCCCAGTCCTGCCACTTGCCCAGGAAGGCCTGCTCGACGACCAGGTTCCCCAGGAAGGGAGCCGCCAGCGCCGACTGTGGCTGGTCGTTCCAGGTGCCGTTCGGACTGTCGGCCATCGCGATCCGCCGCAGGTCCGCGATCGCGGACCTGCGGTCCACCGGCAACGAATGCCCACGCTGGTCGGCGGCTGAGAAGAGCGCGTTGTCCTCATTGGTGCGGTTGACGACGCTGCTCACCCCGTCGCCGCTGTGGTCGAAGCCGTACACGGAGAAGTCGTTGACGTACGTGCCGACCGGGATGACCAGGATCTTGTCACCGACGCCCGGCCTCTGGCCGATGTTGAAGTTGGTGGCGCGGTAGAGGCCGAAGCATCCCTCGGGGCACGCCTCTTCTCCCTGGCCGTAGATCAGCTGCGCGTTCTCGTCGCTCACCGCGTCTGCCTTCCTGTTGACGACTGATGGACCCGGACAGTAGCGGCCGGACCCCTACATCCGCTGAAGTCCTTCGGGCCGTGGCATGTCGGGCGCCGACCGGACCGGTGCCCGGCGACCCGCGACGCGGTCACAGAAACCCTGCCGATACGCTAAGTGAATCTAGCATCACTATTTGTAGTCGGACGGTTCGAGTCGCGTGGTCACTTCGCTTCCGATTGGCCGGTTCCAACCGCTCAGTTGACGCAGAAGAGCCACCCGAGTACCAGGGCTTCGGCGTACCACCAGCGCCACCGCCAGGCCCAGCGGCGGCTGGTGGTTCAACGGCGAGAAGTGCTGGGTCTCCCGCCTCACCGGGGCCAGTGCCTTCGTCGTCTTCTTCAAGGACCCGGACGGGCGGATCGCCGCCGCCGCCATCGACGCCGACGCCCCCGGCCTTCAGCGCCGACCTGCTCGCCGGCCCCGGCGGTGGCTTGCGGGTGTTCCGCGAGCACTTCGCCGCCTTCCGGCCGCTGGTCGCCGCAACCGCGCTCGGCACCGCCGCCGGCATCCACGCCCAGGTGACCAGCGCGCTCACCGCCCGCGTGGCCTCCGGCATCGTGCCCCGCCTGCGCGACACCGCCCTGGTCACCCTCGGCCGCACCCAGTCCGAGCTGTACGCGGCGCTCCTGGCCGCCCTCGCCGGCGCCCGCCTGACCGCCACCGGCCACCCGCAGGCCGACACCTGGTCCCGCTCCGTCAAGGCCACCGCCGTCGACACCGCCAACCGCGCGGTCGCCGAGCTGTCCCTGCTCGTCGGCGCCGGCGGCCTCCAGGCCCACTCCACCCTGGCCAAGGCCCGCGCCGGCCTCGGCGGCCTGCTCTACGCCGACGGCATCCACGACTCCCTGCTCCGCTCGGGCGGCCGCACCCTCACCACCGCAGCCCGCGCCCGTGCCCGGCGCACCACCGAACACGAACCCGCACAGGTCGCCTGACCCGCGAACCACTGAGGCCCGGTCTCCAAGTATTCGGAGACCGGGCCTCAGTGTTGGCGTGGGGAGCGGGTTCAGTCCAGTGTCTCTCTACCGCGAACTGGTCGCCGGACCCCTGGACGGCCTGCTGCTCGATGTCACCGGCTGGAGTGGTGATGAACTCGCCGACGGCGCCGCGCTCCATACGGAGATCGGGGCGTTCGGGGCCGGTGGGCGGGCGCACTACGCCCCGCGTCCAGGTGATCGGCTGCGGTGGGACTGGTCCGGGGATGCGCCCTGACCGCATCAGGGCGGCGCGCCGTTCGGAGGGCGGGTGTCTGTAAGCACTTCCTGTGGCCCAGCTCTGCGGGTCGGGTGGCTCCCGGGTTGTTGCAGGGAAAAGGGGTCCCACCTGTGGTTCGCGGGGTCGACACGACTTCTGATGGCGTAATTGGTCGGTTGCTCCGGTTGGCGGCGTCAGGCTGTGCCTCGTTCTCGATCGCGGCATCGCGGCTATGTCGGGAGGCCGGGTTGTTGTCGTGCGTGGAGTTGTGCAAGCGCATCCGTCGTGAACCGCCGTCGACCGGATCGTCTGCTCGTTTGCTCGTTTGAGCTCTTCGCCGGCGAGCAGGCCGCCGTCTATCGCTGTCCCGCCCGAACACGCCTTTGCACGCCTGAGGATGCCTCAGATCACCAGATGACCAAGGAGAACTGCCATGGATCAAGATCCCACGATCACCAACCCAGAGTTCTACAAAGTGATCTTCGAGAACGAGCGCGTCCGGGTGCTGGAGTACCGCGACAACCCAGGTGATCGGACCGAACTCCATCACCACCCCGACACTTTGATGATCACGCTGAGCAACTTCCGGCGCAGGCTGACCGTGGGAGAACAGATGGTCGAGATCGAGAAGCCGGCATACGAGGCCGGCTGGCTGCCTGCCCAGACCCACGCCGGCGAGAACATCGGGACGACGGGTACTCACGTCATGTTCGTCGAACTCAAGTGACCCCCGCGCCCAGTCCAGCCCGGTCTCGAACCTCGGATCCGAGACGGACGGGGCGGTCGTCCGTCGACTCCGGCGGTGCCGCGGCCGCGAAATTCCACGGCGTGTGGTGTGCTCGGGTCGGTAGCCTCTGCCCGTGCGAAACATCGAACTACTGGCGCCGGCCGCTCGGCAGGTCGACGCAGTCGGCCTGCGCGGGTTGGACGCCGACGAACTCGCCCGGTACGTGGCCGATCCGGCCCACCCGTGGTGGCGGCGCGAGCCGTGCGTGCGGGCGCTGGCCGATCGGGTGCCGGAGGGGCGGGTCGCCGAGCTGATCGCCCGTGTCCAGGACCCGGACGACACGTCCGAAGTCCGCATCGCGCTGCTCGACCTGCTCGCGGACCGGGCAGAGTTGCTGCCCTGGCTGCGGCACGAGGACCGGCGGGGAGACGACGACTTCGGCATGCGCGAGGCCTTTCTCGAGGCCCGCGGCCGGCTCGGCGACCGCTCGGCCCTACCGGAGCTGGCGGCCCTGGCCGCCTCCGAGTGGCCGCACCGGCGGGCGGTCGGCGAGGCCGGGCTGTACGCGCTGGCCCGGCGGTACGGGAACGAGGCGATCCTGGCCGACCTCGGCGACGGGCAGCCCGAGGACCGGGCGGCCCGCCTCCGGCTGCAGGACGAGGAGCTGGCCGTCTTCGCGCTGGCCGACCCCGACCGTTCCGTCGCCTTCCTGGCCCAGTCGCTGCTGACGGACGAGCACCGCGTGCGCGCCTACCTGGACGAGGCGCCGACCACCGAGGCGAAGCTCTGGGCCGCGTACGCGCTGTACCACCTCACCGAGGACGCGGTCGAGACCCGGGCGATCTACGACCGCCTGGGCCGCCCCCGCGTCGAGGTGGCCGGCCTGGACGAGGAACTGCGCGGCGTGATCGTGCACGAGTACGCCGGGGACTGCAAGGCGCGCAGCGACCCGCGTTGGCGCGTCGAGGTGCTCTGCACCGAGCCGTCGGCCCGGCCCGACCAGGACGGGCAACTCGGCCGGGCCATGGCCGCGCTGACCGCGGCGGGCCTCGAACCGGCGTCCCCGGTCTCCGCCGGCGACCACCACCAGCAGGGCGAGGGGACCTACCACGTGATCGCGTGCGGGGGGAGCCTGGTGCGCATCAGCACCCTCGGCCGGTTCGCCACCGGCTACGACGCCGACCTCACGGCCCGTCAGGTCCTGGAGGCGGCCGGGTTCCGCTGGATCGACGACGAGACCGGTGCGATCAAGGTCACCGACCTGTGCGTCTACTACTTCGGCGGGCGGGTGCCCCTCACCATCGACACCCTGCTGTTCTACTGGCAGGACTAGCGAAACAACTGAACTTGAATTCGTGATGTCGGCCACCAGGCAGGATCGAGCGGCTACTTCTGAGGCGGCCTCGATGGGCATAGGTGAAGGCCGAGCTCGGCGGTGAGGGAGACGAGCGCTTCGTGGACCGTGGGTGCGGTCCGCATCTCAGCGGCGATCCGGCCAGCCGCCGTCCGGTACGACGGGTCGGCGAGAACGGCCTCGATGGCGGCCCGCAGGCGCGGGACGTCGGCGGGACCGGGCAGGCCCATGGCGTCTGCGGGGCCGCCCGTGGGGAGGACGGCCGTTCCGGCGCCGGCGGCTTCGACGAGCCGGGCGTTGGTGGGCTGGTCGGCGAAGAGCGGCACGACGACCAGCGGGACGCCGGCCGCCAGTGCGCCGTAGGTGGTACCGGAACCGCCGTGGCAGACCACCACGGATGCGGCGGCCAGCACGTCCGGGGCCGAGACCCACTCCTCGACGTGGACGTTGTCCGGCAGCGGTCCGATTTCGGACAGGTCGGTGGCACGGCCGCCGGACAGCAGTACTCGCACCGGCAGCCCGGACACCGCGTCCAGCGCAGTCCGGCAGGCTGCGGCGCCGGCCGGCATGCCGCCCGACACGGTGCCGAAGGTCACGTAGACGAGCGGGTCCGTGCAGTCGCCCCACCAGTCGGGCAGCGGTTTCGGCGTGGAGACCGGTTGGGCTGTTTCCCGGAAACGGCGGGTCATGGTGTACGGGGACGGGTCCAGTGAGGCCGGAAAACGGGTCAGGTAAGGCGTCGCCCGCAACCGCTCCACCAGCCGGCGACCGTAGGGTTCCAGAGCGGGGGCCGCGAGGTCGAGCGAGTACGCCTCGATGTTCGCCGGCGAGGTCGCGACCTGGGCGTGCGGGATGCCGAGCCGCTCGGCGACCACCGCCGAGGCGTATTCGCACGGGTCGTGCAGCACCAGGTCGGGCCGCCACCGGCGGCACGCCTCCTCAACGGCCGGGATCATCGCCGCGGTGCACAGTCGCCCGAACAGCTCCCGGTTGACCAGCACCGCCGCCTCCTCGCGGGACGCGCTCGGCAGCCGGTCGCGGATCGCTGCCCTGTCGGCCGGCTCCGGCTCTGCCCCGGTCCGAAACGGTATCCCGCGCTCCGTGAGCAGGTGCTCCAGCGGCGGCGGCACTACCGCGAGGACATCGTCCCCGCGGATCGAACAAGCGTTGACGAAGGGCACCAGTGGGGTGAAGTGGCCCGTTCCCGCAGGCGAGGTGAAGAGTACGCGCATGGCCCGAGCCTAGGGAGCCAGAGCACCGGGTGGGTGGCGTTTTCGGCTCAGTCGTCCGCGCTCAGGCCTGTGCTGACGAAACAGCCGTCGACCAGGTCGGGGCGGTACTGGATCTGCTTGAGCTTGCGCTTCACGGCTCTGGCGATCTGGCTCAGGTCGGCGGCGGCGAGGTTGCCGATGTCGCGTTTGACCAGGGACCAGATGCCCTCCTGCGGGTTGAGGTCGGGGGCATATGTGGGCAGTTGGAACACGGTGAGCCAGTCGGCGTTGGCCTCGAAGAACTCCCGCAGTGGCGTGACCAGGTGCAGTCGCACGTTGTCCCACACGAGCACGATCGGGCCGCCGAGCTGTGTACGGGCGCGGATGACCAGGTCGCGGTTGACCGTCCGGCGCTGCGCCGCTGACCTGGGGTGGGGAGTTCACCGGCCGGTGGTCAGTGGCGGCCCGGGCTCATGCCGCTGGCCGGGGTGGGGTCGGGGAGCTCACTCCGCGATACCGCGCGTTACCGCGTCGTCCCGACTGTCCTGGTGGCCCGGCCAGCCGGTGGACGAGTACGAACATCACAGGTATCAGCAACGCCCAGGACGACCACGTGCCGATCGACATCGGGTGCCAGGTCGGCAGTTGGTAGGGGTACCGCCAAGCCCCCAGGCGGGTGGAGATGTTCTCGGCGAGCCAGAGGAAGAAGCCGTTGAGGGCGAAAGCGAGGGCCAACGGCATCCGATGCCGCGTCCGACCGACGGTGAAGTGCACCGTGCTGCCCGCCGACACCCAGAACAGTGTCAGGGCAAGCACCCAGCGCAGGTCGGAGATCCAGTGGTCGGCGAGGAAGTTCAGATAGGCGGCTCCCGCAACCGCGGCGACCACGTTCGGCCGGTACCTGCTGACCTTCAGGTCCATGATCCGCCAGGCGGCGCAGACGTAGCTGCCGACGGCGGCATACATGAAGCCGCTGTAGAGCGGGACACCGGCGACCTTGGTCAGGGCCGCTTCGGGGTAGCTCCAGGAGTCGACGCCGACCTTCACCAGTTCCAGTACCAGGCCGAGGAGATGGCAGGCGGCGATCACAGCGATCTCGCGTCGGGACTCCCAGCCGACGAGCCAGGCCAGCGCCGTCAGCAGCAGCCCGTAGAGGAGCAGAAGGTCGTAGGGGGCGATGGGAGTCACTGGCAGCAACCGTACCGAAGCCATGCCTGCGAACAGCGCGACGGCGAAGGCGCAGCTCCGTGCCTGGAGTCGGCCGAAGAGCAGCAGCTGTCGGAGGAGGACGCTGCCACGCTGAATTATCGGATGCATGTGGTGATCGACAGCACGGAGGACGAGTCCGGTTCCCTGGGAGGCGACAGCGGTCCTACCCGACCGCACCGACCTCCTCGACGGCTTCATCCGCGAAACCGGACTGACCCTCACCCCATCCTGACCGTCACCCCGAACCGCAAGCCTCAGTTGTCAGTCGTGCCCGAGAGGATGGCGGCCATGAACCCCCCTGCCGCTCTGGCCTCCTCTGCCGCCTATGCCGACGCTGTGACCACCGCCGTCTCGGCGGCAGCGGCCTACTACGAGGACGGCACCACGCCGCTCGGCGACGACGAGTACGACGCCCTGGTACGCGCCATCGAGGCATACGAGGCCGCCAACCCGGACGAGGTCGTGCCCGAGTCCCCGACCGGCAAGGTCGCGGGAGGCGCGGCGGTCGGCGACATACCCCACTCGGTGCCCATGCTGTCGCTCGACAACGTGTTCTCCGACGAAGAACTGACCCACTGGGCGGCCGGGCTCGATGCTCGGCGACCAGGTGTTCGTCTACCGGGCGGGGGACGTGATCCCCCGGGTGGAGGCGCCGCTCCCCGACCAGCGCACCGGCGCCGAGATGCCGATCCTCTTCCCGGAGGTCTGCCCACTCTGCGGGGACCGCATCGACACCTCGGAACAGCGGTGGCGCTGCGTCCGCGGGCGCGGCTGCCAGGCCGTCGCGTCAATCCTCTACGCGGCCGGCCGCGACCAGCTCGACATCGAGGGCCTGGGCCGCACCCGGGCCGTCCAGCTGGTCGACACCGGACTGGTCGCCGACCTCGCCGACCTCTTTACCCTGACCAGGGAGCAGCTGCTCACGCTGGAGCGGATGGGCGGCACCAGCGCCGACAACCTGCTCGCCGCGATCGAGACCGCCCGCGGCGCGGCGCTGAACCGTGTGTTCTGCGCGCTCGGCGTCCGGGGGACCGGGCGGACGATGTCGCGCCGGATCGCCGCGCACTTCGGGAGCATGGCCGCGATACGTACCGCCGACGCCGGGACCCTCGCGGCGGTGGACGGGATCGGCACCGGGAAGGCCCGCCTGGTCGTTGCCGAGCTCGCCGGGCTCGCCCCGGTCCTGGACAAGCTGATCGCCGCCGGAGTCGGCACCGCCGTCACCGAGCCGACCGCCGTCGCGCCGGAGGCCGACGAGGCGGTGGGCCCCCTCGCCGGGCAGACCGTGGTGGTCACCGGGGCGATGACGGGCACACTTGCCGCGCTCTCCCGCAACGAGATGAACGAGCTTGTCGAGGGGGCCGGCGGCAAGGCGTCCGGCAGCGTCTCCAAGCGCACCACCCTGCTGGTGGCCGGCGAGAAGGCCGGATCGAAGCGCACCAAGGCCGAAGAGCTCGGCATCCGGGTCATCACCCCGGAGGAGTTCGCGGCTCTGGTCGCCGACCACCTGACCTGACCGGCCATGGGGTGACCCACGGTTGGTGACCCCATCATGCTCCGCTGTAGTGGCAGGCTCCCGGAACCGTCTGGCAGTGCCAGCCCGTCCCGGCATTGTCAGGGCTGCTCACCGCCTGCCTCGGCATCCCCCGAGACGAACTGCCCTCAGCTTCAACCGGGTTGCTGCGACGCCCCGGGCCCTTCGTCCACGCCACCAGCTCGGCCGGGTCGTAGTGACCGGCCTCGTGAGTGCAGAGGATGACGTCCCCGGTCGACAGCTCCACCGGCCGGCCCTTTGGCACCTCGGCGGCGGCGGCACGCAGGCCGGCCAGCTACGTCCCGATGCCGAACGCGCCCACCGAGGCCGGGCCGGGGCCTGGGTGTCGGCCGCGCCGCCGCCCCCCACACCCCTCAGCGAGAACTGGATCAGTATGAACCTGCTGATGGTCAGCCCTGAGCCGGCGATCGTGGCGGCCGACCAGCACAGCCTGATCAAGCAGTTGGAGTACCTCGGGATCAGCGTGCTCCCGCCCCGGCTGTGGCACTCCCGGGTGCTGGGTGGCGGCTTCCATTGCGCCACCTTGGATATCCGGCGGGACGGCGGGCTGGAGGACTGCCTGTCCTGAGCACCCGTGACAGTGGCGCCGGTTAGAGTCCCGATCATGTCCGACACCACGCCGAACGACACCCTCCACACTGAACCGGCGGCGCAGTGGGGGGCGGACTGGTCCTCTGGCTCCCCGGTCGGGAGTCGGCGGAGGCAGCACGTGCTCACGGGCCACACCGGCAGGGTGTGCGCGGCGGCGACTGTGCTGCTGGACGGCCGCGTCCTCGCCGTCACCGGCGGCGAGGACGGGACGCTGCGGCTGTGGGACCTGGCCATCGGGCAGCAGGTCGGCGACCCCCTTTCCCTCGTCGGCTGGGTGGCTGAGGTGTTGACGGTGGCGACCGTCGTGCTGGACGGCCGCACCCTGGCGGTCACCGGCGATGTCGACGGGACGGTCCGGGTGTGGGACCTGGCCGTCCGGCAGCAGGTCGGCGAACCGCTCACCGGGCATGCCGGCTGGGTGTGCGCGGTGGCGACTGCGGTGGTGGACGGGCGCACCGTCGCCGTCAGCGCCGGGGAGGACGGGACGATCCGGATCTGGGACCTCGCCACTGGTCGGCAGGTTGGAGAGCCCCTTACCGGTCATGCCGAGGGGGTGTGGGCGGTGGCGACCGTCGTGGTCGGCGGCCGCACGCTGGCGGTCACCGGCGGCGACGACGAGATGGTGCGGGTGTGGGACCTGGCCGCCGCCAAGGAGGTCGGGCGAGCCCTCATCGGCCACATCGGCAGGGTGGTTGTGGCGGCGACGGTGCTGCTGGACGGCCGGACCCTCGCTGTCACCGGCGGCGAGGACGGGACGGTTTGGCTGTGGGATCTGGCTACCCGGGAGCCGGTCGGCGAACCTCTCACCGGCCAGGGCGACGCAGCGTGCGCGGTGGCGACGGCGACGGTGGACGGCCGGGCCCATGCCGTCACCGGCGATGCCGACGGGACGGTCCGGGTGTGGGACCTGGTCACCCGCGCACAGGTCGCCGAACCCGTCACCCGCCACGAGGACGCGGTGACGGCGCTGGCGACCGCCGTGGTAGACGGCCGAACCCTCGCCATCGCGGGCTGTGCTGACGGGCTGGTGAGTGTGTGGGACCTGGGCACCGGTCAGCGACCCCACAGCGCGCCCGTTGTTCACCTGCCAGGGCCCGGATAGTCTCCAGCCCAACGGATTCCGGCTGTTCCGCGCCGGCGCCTGCAGACGCTTCCCGGCCGGGCCGGACAGCCGAATGTGCAGGTCAACCTCCTGCGCCCCCGCATTGAGGTGAAGCCTGCGGACGCCGTGAAGCGGGAACCGGTTCGCCCACGAGGACGTCAGAGCGGTATGCGACGTACGGTGCGCCTGTTGGCAATGACCCTGCTCGTCTGTCTCGTGTCGTCCGGTTGCTCCGGCAGCACGCCGCCGGTCCACCTCACCTGTCGCCGCCGGCAGACGTGACGGTGACGAGCTCTGACGACAATCGGACCGTGGACATACACGTGGGGGAGATCGTGGCGGTGACGCTCCCCGCGGTTGATTGGGTGTTCCCGTTTGATGGCCTGTCCGACGTCCCGTCGGCCGGCCCGTCTGCGGTCCTCCGTCCGGAGGGGTCGCTGCAGACCCGCTACGACGGATCGTGCCGCATCACCTCGTGCCCCGGGAAGGTCACGGTCTGATGCTGACTTTTTGCTGACTCCGGATGGTCGATCAGGTCCACGGCCTTGGTGGAACCGTTGGTTCCGTGGTACGGCCTGCGGGTGTTTCCGCAGGCCGTACCCCCTGGACCGCCGCCTACGGGACCACGTTGATGTAGCTCATCATGCCGTTGTCCTCGTGAGCCGCGATGTGGCAGTGGAACATCCACCGGCCGGGGTAGTCGGCGAAGACCACCCGCACCACGACCTTGCCGGGCACGCCGTTGACCGCGTGCGGCACCGGGACGATGTCCTGCCGGTGTGTGTACGGCTGGGGAACGCCGTTGACCGACATCACCTGGAAGGCGCTGGTGTGCAGGTGGAAGGGGTGGTCCTCGCCGCTCTGGTTGACGATGGTCCACTCCTCGACCGTCCCGAGCTTGGCGGGGGTGGCGAAGACGGAGCTGTCCATCGAGAACTGGCGGCCGTTGATGTAGAAGACGGTGCCGTCGGCGTTCTCGGACAGGTCCAGGGTGCGGTGCTGGGCGACCGACCGGCCCGACAGGTCGACAGGTGCGGTCGGGACGGCGCCGGAGACGGTGGGCAGTCGGCGCACGGCGTGGCCGGTGACGTTGATCGTGGCCAGGACCGCGTCGGGGTAGGAGTCGCCCTGCGGGCCGTTGCTGTAGGCGGTGGTCCGCAGCGTGGTGCGGCCGGGCTTGCTGTTCGCGGTGACGAGTACGTCGTAGCGCTTGCCCGGCGGCAGCAGCAGTGTGTCGGGGGTGGTCATCCGCGACACGGGGGTGCCGTCCTCGCCGATGACGGTGAAGTGGTAGCCGTCCAGGTGGGGCTGGTAGAAGATGTCGGCCCCCGCGTTGACCAGCCGCCACAGCTGGGTCTCGCCGGGCTTCATCGACAGGACGGGCCGCAGCTGCCCGTTGACCAGCCGTACCGTCGGGTTGTTCGAGTTGATCGACGTGCTGCCGGTGTTCTGGACGATGTGGCCGGACGGGTCGATCTGCACGTCCTTCAGCACGAGAGTGTGCGCGGTGATGTGCCGCAGTGCCGGGGGCAGCAGCGTGCGGTCGTCGCCGACGACCAGGGCTCCGGACAGGCCGGCGAAGATCTGGTTCTCCACGTCACCGGGCTTGAAGTCCGGGCCGGACATGTCCTGCATCGCCTGCGCGGCAGGCGAGTTGGGATCTGGGCAGGTGGTGCCCATGGCGTGGCTGTGGTACCAGTACGTGCCGAGCGGGTGGTCGGCGGGAACGGCCAGCTGGTAGGTGGTCGAGCCGCCCGGGGCCACGCAGAGGAACGGGTCGTCCGACTGGCCGGAGGGGGAGACGTGCAGGCCGTGGAAGTGCAGGTTGGTCGCCACCGGCAGGTGGTTGACCAGCTTGATGGTGACCTTGGCGCCGGGCGCCAGGTGCAGGGTCGGGGCGACGAACGTACCGGTGTAGGAGTCGCCCTGCACCTCGCGCCCGGACAGGTCGAACCTCGTCCGGGTGGCGTCCAGGGTGATCGTCAGCTTCGGGTGCGCGATGGTGTCCGCGTCGGCCGGGTCGTGGAGGGGGGCCCCGGCCTTCATGCCCTTCTCCTGCTGGGCCGTCGACGGCGGCGGTGGCGGGGTGGTCGCCGGTGCGGCCGCCATCGCCTGGCTGCCGAAGGCCGCAGCCGTCAGCAGGGTCACGACGGTCAGCACGTGGATCGCGCGCCTGGTCCGGCGTATTCGCAGGCGCCCGGCCCGGGCGGCTTCCGCCTGGTCACTGACGATCAGTTCTGCTTCTGTGGGGGATTGTTCGGGCATATCGGATTCGTCCTCGGGTGGTGATGTCGTGGAATTTCGAGGGGACTCTAGTGCAATAGGTAAGGCTTTCCTATCCCCCGAGGTCCGCCGAGGTCCGCCGATGCCCGCCGATGCCGGCCGATGCTCCCGCCCCGGGGTGACTCGCTGCAAGGTCGGGTCACAGAGGGTCAGTTGACGATTGCCGGGAGTAGCGCCCTAGGTGTGTCGAATTTCTGACGAATGATCAATTCGCTTTATCTCCAAGGTCCGACGCAAATCAAGGGCGGGGTTTATGCCTTGTGACAGGTGGCATGCTCATGCCACCATTGAGATTGGCTTCTTGCTGAGTGATACGGCCAAGTCGACGGCGTGTCAGGCACACCGGGCCCTGTTCGCGGATTGCCGTCGTCGCCACCATCGGCAGACCGGCCGGCCCGCGAGCCGAGTCCTCCCGTATCCCGCTCATCCTCTTCTGGCGAAAGGGAAATTCGGTGATCAGTCTTCATGCGCTCGGCCGCCGTGATGCGCTGCGGCTCGCGGCCATGACCGGCGGCGGTAGCTTGGTTCCACCGTCGCCGTCCGGAGCTCGCCCGCTGTCCGGGGCCCAGTCGCCGTCCGGGGCGCAGCGGACGGCGAGCGTCTTCGACGTGACGGCGTACGGTGCGCTCGGGGACGGGAAGACCGACGACACCAAGGCGATCCAGGCCGCGCTCGCCGCCGCCGGAGCCGTCAAGGGATCTGTCGTCAACTTCCCACCGGCACCTGGTGGTTGCTACCGGACCTCCGGGCTGACGGTGCCGGGCGGCGTCGGCTGCCTGCGGGGAGACTCCGACCTCTACAGTGCGCACGGGCCGGCGGTGGTCTCCCTCGCCGGGTCCGTGCTCGCGCCGCTGAACTCCACGACCACCACGCTGCTCACGATCGGTTCGAGCGGCAACGGCGTGGGGGTCGACCGGAATCCGCACGGCCTGAACGTCGAGGGTCTCGGGTTCCTCGGTACGACACCCGCTGGGACGGCCGCCCCTGGACTCTGGGGCGCCAGTGTCGTCGACACGTCCAGTGTCACGTTCCGCAACTGCCGGGACCTCTACTGCGGCGCGCCCGCCTTCCACGCCTACCCGCCAGGCGGCCTGGGCACGGGCGGCTTCGTGCGGTTCCTCTCCTCGGGGACGGCCAACGTCTTCTCGGTGAGCGGCCGGGTGCTGTTCTGCTCCTCGTACGGCGCCGGCACCTTCGTCCTGGCCGACGGCCTGTCGACAGCGTACCCCGGAGGCGGTAGCACCGACGGCCGGATCATGGGCTGCCAGGTCAACGGCCACGCCCACGGTGTCGAACTCGGCCCCAGCCTGGCGGGCGCCGGCGGGTGGGTCGTCATGGAGTGCCACTTCTCTTCGGCGGAGGGCTACAGCCATGTCAACTACGGCTACGCGGGCACCCCTTGGACACTCAGGATCGAGGGCTGCTACTTCGACCTCTGCCGGGACGTTCATGTGGACTGCCACGGTCACGGCCTCCAGGCGATCGGCAACTACTTCAGGGCGCTGACCAACACGACGGCGATCGCCTTCGGTTCGGGCCTCAACACGTCCGGTTCGGCTCCGGCGGCCGTGCTGACCGGCAACGTCTTCGACCTCAACGGGTCGACGACCGTGGCGAGTTTCGCCCGTTTCGAAGGCTTCTCGGCCGCCGACTTCGCCTCCCACGGCGGCGGCCAGTACAGCGGGAACCTGGTGCACAACCACGGCGCCAAGATGCCGCGCAGCTGGATCGGCCAGTTCGTGGGCTCCAACAGGGCCGCGATCGCCAACTCGTCGACGGCGTCGCTCGATCTCGCCCAGGGGCCGGTGCTGTCCGCCTGACCCACGACGAACCGGAGGGTGCCGGGAGGGCGAACTCCCTCCCGGCACCCTCCAGTTCATCGCGGCCGTCAGCTCAGGCCGCGCAGCGCGGCCAGCGCGACCTGCGGGTACGGGCCCGCGCAGGCGGGGCAGGCCGGCGAGGCGGCCGGGTCGTTGAGCCAGTACCCGTCGACGTGGGTACGCACCGCCCGCGCGGCGCGGTCCATGGTGGCGGCGGTGGCGGCGGTTCCCGACGGGTTGGTGCTGATCCCGGCGAGCACCTTGACGCCGGGGTTGGCCTGCCGCGCCTGGGTGGCCACCGCCGAGACGAAGGAGGCGAACAGGGTGGGGTTGTTCTGGGCGCCCTGCGACTGGATGTCCAGGACGTCGGCGTAGCGCGCGATCTGTGCGGCGAGTCCCAGCCCGAGGAAGCTGTCGAAGTTACCGGTGGCGGCGTTCGGGGTCAGCTTGTTGACCAGGTCGGTGGCGGGCGCCGCGACGAAGAGCAGCTGATGCTGGTGGACCAACTCGGCCGCCAGTTGGTCGTAGTGGGCCGGATCGGCCTGCTCCCGCTGCGGTGTCAGGGACCAGTGCTCGTTGTCGTAGAGCACCGCGCGGATCCGTGGGTCCAGGCTGTGGCGGGCGAAGGCCGACTGGAGCGCGGCGTAGCTGGTGAAACTGGCGGTGGGGGTGCTGCGCCAGCCGGCCGGGACGGCCCACTCGGCGGCGCCGGTGAGCACGTAGGCGTTGGGCGTGTCGAACTTCCGGGCGGCCGTCGCGCCGGTGGGGTCCGCCGCGAGCAGCCGGGTGAGGGTGCTGCCGCTGACGATCCATGACGTCCCCGAGGACGTCCCCGAGCCGGCGCCCGGACTGCCGGACGGGAGCGCCCGGAGGGAGGACGGGCCGGACCGGCCCCCCGCGCCTGTGGTCAGGATCGCGAACGTGGCGAAGGCGGCCAGCGCGAGCCCGAGGGCGATCGCCGCGACGGTTCGGGAACGGATCATCAGATCCGCTCCTCGGCCGGCCGGGACTGGCGTGTGAACTGACGTTGCATCACCTGATGTAGCGTCAGCTGCCTCAGGGCCATGGGAGGTCGCACCGGCCGGGTGCCACAGGCCAGTACCGCCTCCAGCTGGAAGAACCGCTTGAGCAGGGAGTACGGCAGCCACAACGGGACCCAGGCCAGCAGGTGTGCCCGCCGGTAGTACAGGATCACGCAGAGCCGGGGGGCGAGCGCCGGCAGCTGCGCCAGCACGAAGATGACGGCGAACCGGGCGAGGTTGTGCTGCGGCTGGGGCTGGAACGTCCCGTAGAGGATCGCCAGGATCGTCACGAAGAGGTGGATCGGGGAGATCAGCCTGATCCCCGCGCTCCTCGGCAGTTGGAACCAGAACCGGGTGCCCGGCGCGCCCTGGCCGAAGGGCGTGTACCGGGCGAAGTTCATCATGCCGCCGAGCCCCCAGCGGAAGCGCTGCACGCGCAACTGCCCTACCCGGGTGGGCACATCCTCGTAGGAGACCACCCGTGGGTCGAGCACCGTCCGCCAGCCCAGCCGGCCGAACGCGCAGGTGAACTCGGCGTCCTCGCCGAACATGCCGTGGATGAACCCGCCGAAGTCCACCGCCGGTTGCCGGCGGAAGGCGCAGAAGGTGCCGGGGACGCACGGCACGGCGTCGATCGTGCTCAGGGTCGCCAGGCAGAGCCCGTAGGTGAACAGCTGCTCCATGGCGCGCATCCGGTCGATCCAGGTGCCGTACGGCTCCTTGGGCAGCGTCAGCGCGCCGACCGTGCCGACGCGCGGATCGGCGAGGAAGTGCGGGATGGAGTTGACGAACGCGTCGGGGTCCACCGCGCAGTCGGCGTCGACGCGGTAGACGAAGTCGGCGGTGCAGCGCTCCAGCGCGAGGTTGAGCGCCTTCGCCTTTCCGGCGTGCGGGCCCTGGATGACTTCTCCGGTGGCGTGTCGGTAGCCGGCGACGGCCGCCTCGGCCAGGGCGCGGGTGTCGTCGGTGGAGCCGTCGTCGCACATCACCGCGTGCACCGGCCCGCCGTACCGGGCCGCCGCCCGGTCGAGGGAGCGCAGCAGCCGTTCGATCCCGGCCGCCTCGTTGTAGGCCGGGATGATCACGTCGAGCGCGGGACGTTCCGCGCCGAGGCACGGCTTGCGCGCGCCCGCCAGGCGGACCAACCCGAGCAGTATGAACGTCACGTCGGTGACGCCGGACCGCAGGCTGGCCAGGATCAGGAACACCGCGAACGGGTGGTCCCCGACCCGCTGGACGAGTGCCAGCGCGATCGTCGCGACGATGCTTAGAGCGGCGAGGAGGCAGAGCGACAGGACGAGGTTGTCGTGCCAGTCGCCCCGCCGCAGCGCGGGAAGCGGTGTGGGGCTGGGCAGTTGGTAGGTGGTGAAGGTGAGGCGGTAGATCAGGAAGTACCCGAACGTGGACTGGAGCAGCAGGGTGAGCAGCGGGGCGGGACCGAGCGGCAGGCCGGTGGTGGCGCCGAGGATCGCGGTGAAGCAGTCGGCGAGCACGGACAGGGCGACGAACAGTGGCGCGTGCGCCAGGATCATCAGCCGCCGTCCGGGCGTCGCCGGAAGCACGACGGCCATCGTGACCAGGTAGCCGACGATGGCCGCCGGTATCAGCGGCGGCAGGCTGTGCGCGTACATCGCGGTCAGATGGGAGTTGCTGTCGGCGGCCGACAGGGTGTCGGCGACCAGGGAGTGGTACGCCTGGTCGAGCCGGGGGCGGCGCAGCGCGACGATCACGGTGCAGACGGCCGCGCCGACCACGAGGAAGCTCAGCAGACGCGGCAGCGAGGGCCTGCGGATCGGCGGGAGTTGGACGATCCGGCCCGCGCCCCGGTCCGAGTCGTCGAAGCGCCGGGACAGCGGTTGGCGCACCAGGAGCAGCAGCAGGGCCGCGTCGGCGGTGAGCAGGGTGATGGCGTTGGAGTGGTACATCCCGTGGACCAGGTCCTCACGTGTCCTGGCCGGCCAGCCCCCGCGAGCGCAGCACTCTGCGTTCGAGCGGGGCGAAGACCAGCAGATTGACCAGAATGCCCACGCACAGGATCAGGATGATCGTGCAGAAGGCCAAGCCCATGTCACCGGCGTCCTGGGCCTGTTTGAGCAACCGCCCGAGGCCGTGGCCCAGTGACGGGGAGACGGCGATGATCTCGGCGGCCATCAGCGAACGCCAGGCGAACGCCCAGCCCTGCCTGAGCCCGCCGACGTAGCCGGCCAGCGCGGCGGGCAGCAGCACATGCCGGACCGAGGCCAGCCGGCGGGCGCCCAGATTGCGGCCGACCAGCAGGAACAGCGGCGGTACCTGGTCCAGCCCGGAGACCAGCCCGAGCGCGATCGAGGGGATGGCGCCCAGCAGCACCACGGAGTACAGGGCGGCCGGGGTCACCCCGAAGAACATCACGGCGGGCGGCACCCAGGCGACCGACGGCAGGTTCTGCAGCCCGGCCAGCACCGGCCCGACCGCGACGCGCAGCGGGCGGAGCGTGCCGACCAGCAGCCCCAGCGGCGTGCCGATCAGCACCGAGGCGACGAAGCCGAGCAGCCCGCGCGACACGCTCTGGCCGATGCTGGGCCAGACGTCGCCCTGCCGCAGCGCGCCGAGCAGGCTCTGCCAGACCTCGGCCGGCCCGGGCAGCACCCAGTCGGGTTCGAGGCGGGCCACGTACGCCGCCTGCCAGAGCGCGGCCACCAGCGCGACGGCGAGCAGCGGCGGCAGGACCGAGCGGCGCAGGGTGGCGGCGGCCCCCGAAGGTCTGCGGGCGCGGGCCTCGAGGGCGTCGAGTCCGGCCTCCAGCAGGCCCGGTATCGAGCCCGGTTCGCTGTCAGGTACGGGCATGGCGGCTGATCTCCTCCCGCAGGTGTTCGGTGATCCGGCCGGCCAGCTCGGCCACCCCGGCGTCCTCGATCCGGCGCGGCTGCGGGATCTCGACCTCCCACCGGCCCGCGATCCGGCCGGGCCGGGAGGAGAGCAGGACGACCTGGCGGCCCAGCCGCACCGCCTCGCGGACGTTGTGGGTGACGAACACCACGGCGCAGCCGGTCTCCTGCCAGACCCTGATCAGCTCGTCGTGCAGCACGTCGCGGGTGATCGCGTCGAGAGCTGCGAACGGCTCGTCCATCAGCAGCACCTTGCTCTGCTGCGCCAACGCCCTTGCCAGCGCGACCCGTTGTCTCATCCCGCCGGAGAGCTGGTGGACGGGTTGGTCGCGGGCTCCGTCCAGCCGTACCAGGGCGAGCAGCCGCTCGGCCTCGGCCCGGCGCTCGGCCCGCCGCACTCCGCGCAGCCGCAGCGCGAGCTCGACATTGCGGCCGGCGGTGAGCCAGGGGAACAGGGCGGCGTCCTGGAACATCAACGCGGCATGGCCGCCCGCGACGTCGATCCGGCCGAAGGTGGGCTCGTCCAGTCCGGCGATCAGGGTGAGCAGCGTCGACTTGCCGCAGCCGGAGGCGCCGATGACGCAGGTGAAACCGCCCGGCGGGACGGTCAGGTCGATGTTCTCCAGGACGGGTGGCCGGTCGGTGCCGGGCCCGGCGTAGGTCTTGGTGACGCTGCTGAGGCGGACGGCCGGCTCGGGCGCCGACTCCGCCGTGGGCACGGCCGGTGCCGTGCTCGGTGCGATGGTCAAGGCCTTCTCCTTCCGAGGGACTGTTTCTCGCGGGCTCCGGTCCGTTCACCCGGCGACGGCGGGTCGGCCGCGCGTGGCGAGGGCGCGATCGAGCAGGGTCAGGTCGTAGATCGCGTCGGCCGTCGTGCGCTGCGGCAGGCCGACGGCTTCGGCGTGGCGCAGCACGGCCGGCAGCGAGCCGGCGACGGGGTCGTCGGTGACGGTCAGTTCGCTCCAGGCCCGGGCCAGTTCGGCGGGTGCCAGGGTGATGCCGGTCAGCGAGCGCAACGCGGACCCGGCGGTCCGCTGCGCTGCGGCCGGATCGGCGGCGATCCGGTCCTCGGTGTCGAGTTGAGCGTTGATCAGGGCCTGAACGGTCTGCGGGTGCGCGCTGAGAAAGGAGGTGGCGACGACCAGTTCCGTGCTGGCGAACCGTCCGCCCGGCCAGAGCGACCGCTCGTCCACCAGCACGTGTCCACCGCCCTCGTCGACCAGCCGGGAGGCCCATGGCTCGGGCACCCAGGCGCCGTCGATCCGCCCGGCGCGGAACTGCTGGAGCGTGGTGGCGTTGCCCTCGGGGACGACGGCGACCTCGCCGCCGCCGCTCGGGTCGGTGGCGAAACCCTGCTGTCCGAGCCAGTAGCGCAGGGCCACGTCCTGGGTGTTGCCCAGCTGCGGGGTCGCGAGGGTACGTCCCTTGAGCTGACTCGGTGTCACAATACCTTTCCGTACGACGAGTTCGGCTCCGCCGATGGTGGCGCCCGCGACCACCCGCAGTGCCTCGCCGTGGCTGCGCGCATACGCGTTGAGGGCGGAGGACGGGCCGACGTAGGCGGCGTCCAGATGCCCGCCGAGCAGGGCGGTCATCTCGGTCGGGCCGGCCTCGAAGACCTGCGGGTCCAGTCTTGTCGGGCCGAGGTCGCGGGCGTAGCTTCCGCTCGCGATCCCGATGACGGCGCTCGCGTGGGTGAGGTCCGCGAAGTAGCCGAGCCGGAGCGTCGCGGCGGGCCGGGGGGTGGCTGCCGCTCCGGTCCCGCAGCCGGCCAGCAGGCCTACCAAAGCGATCATGAGCATGACAATCATGCTCCGAGGTGCCGGCCGGACCGGTTCAGTCGCCATGGCGGGCGGCCCCCAGCTCGAGGGCACCGGCCAGGCCGGCGGCGAGCGTTGCCCCGTCGGCCTCGTCCACCAGCAGGAACGAGCCGGTGAGGCGGTCGGTCCGGTAGTCGTCCAGCGGCAGCGGGGCTGCGGTACGGAGCGTGAGCTGGCCGATCTCGTTGGCCGACAGGCTCGTCGGCGCGGGGTCGGCGGTGAGGGTGCCGATGTCCAGGCGGGAGTCCAGGGAGCGCACCACCGCCCAGACCGTGCTGCTCCCGTGCCGCAGCAGGACCCGGTCGCCCGCGTGCAGCGGCCGGTCGGCGAGATGGCAGACGGTCGCGGTCACCTCCCGGGTGAGCCGTGGCGGCGAGGCCTGCGGCACGATCACATCGCCGCGCGAGACGTCCAGATCGTCCGCCAGGCGCAGGGTGACCGACTGCGGTGCCACCGCGAAGTCCACGTCCCGCTCGCCGAGCCGGTCGATCGCGGCGACGGTGGACCGCTGCCCGCCGGGCAGCACCACGACCGGCTCGCCACGGCGCAGCACGCCGGAGACCAGGCGGCCGGCGTAGCCACGGTAGTCGCGGAACTCGCCGGTGGTCTGCGGGCGCAGGACGTACTGGACGGGGAACCGGGCCGCCCGCGCGGACTGGTCCTCCGCCACCTCGACGGCTTCGAGGTGCTCCAGCAGGGTCGGCCCGCTGTACCAGTCCATCGACGCGGACGGGGTCACCACGTTGTCCCCGTGCAGGGCGCTGACCGGGATCGGGACGACCTCCGGCAGGCCCAGCCGTGACGCGTAGCCGGTGAACTCGTCGGCGATGGCGGCGAATACCGACTCGTCGTGGCCGGCCAGGTCCATCTTGTTGACGGCCAGCACCAGGTGCGGCACCCGCAGCAGGGCGGCGACCGCCGCGTGGCGGCGGGTCTGTTCGGTGACGCCGTGGTGGGCGTCGACCAGGATCACGGCCAGGTCCGCCGTGGAGGCGCCGGTGACCATGTTGCGGGTGTACTGCACGTGGCCCGGGGTGTCCGCCAGGATGAACCGGCGTCTGGCGGTGGCGAAGTAGCGGTAGGCCACGTCGATGGTGATGCCCTGCTCGCGTTCGGCGCGCAGGCCGTCCGTCAGCAGCGCGAGGTCCGTGGCCGGGAGCCCGCGTTCGCGGGAAATCCGTTCCACGGCGGCGAGTTGGTCGGCCAGCAGGGCGCGGCAGTCGTGCAGCAGCCGGCCGACCAGGGTCGACTTGCCGTCGTCCACCGACCCGGCGGTGGCCAGTCGCAGCAGCGACGCCCGGCCGGCCGGAGCCTCGAGATGATGGGATGTCGGATGATCAGGTGTCATCAGAAGTACCCCTCGCGCTTGCGGTCCTCCATGGCTGCTTCGGACACCTGGTCGTCCGCGCGGGTGGCGCCCCGCTCGGTCACCGTCGAGGCCGTGATCTCGCGGATCACCTCGTCGACCGTCACCGCTTGCGAGTTGACGGCGCCGGTGCAGGACATGTCCCCGACGGTGCGGTAGCGCACCTGGCGCCGCTCCACCGGTTCGCCGTCCTTCGGCCCGCCCCAGTCGCCGCCGGTGAGCCACATGCCGTCGCGGCGGAAGACGTCGCGCTCGTGGGCGAAGTAGATCCCGGGCAGCGCGATCCGCTCCCGGGCGATGTACTCCCAGACGTCCAGCTCGGTCCAGTTGGACAGCGGGAAGACCCGGACGTGCTCGCCCCGGCGGTGCCTGCCGTTGTAGAGCGACCACAGCTCCGGCCGCTGGCGGCGCGGGTCCCAGGCCCCGAACTCGTCACGCAGCGAGAACACCCGCTCCTTGGCGCGCGCCTTCTCCTCGTCGCGTCGGCCGCCGCCGAACAGGGCGTCGAGCCGGCCCTTGCCGATCGCGTCCAGCAGCGGCACCGTCTGCAACGCGTTCCGGGTGCCGTCCGGGCGCTCCTGCACCCGTCCGGCGTCGATGAACTCCTGTACCAGGGCGACCGTCAGCCGTAACCCGAGCCCGGACACCGTCCGGTCCCGGTACGCGAGCACCTCCGGGAAGTTGTGCCCGGTGTCGATGTGCAGCAGCCCGAAGGGCAGCGGCGCGGGCCAGAACGCCTTGAGTGCGAGGTGCAGCATCACGATCGAGTCCTTGCCGCCGGAGAACAGCAGCGCCGACCGCTCGAACTGTGCCGCGCTCTCGCGGAAGATGTGCACCGACTCGGACTCCAGCACGTCCAGTTGGGAGAGCCGGCGAAGCCCCGACGGGCTCTCGGCCGGCCGCACGATCTCCTCCCGCGCGCTCATCCGTGCAGCCCGCACTCGGTCTTGGCCGTACCGGCCCAGCGACCGGAGCGTAAGTCCTGTCCGGGCAGCGGGCGCTGGGTACACGGCTCGCAGCCGACGGAGGTGTAGCCGTCCAGGAGCAGGGGGTTGACCAGGACGCCGTGCCGCGCCGCGTAGGCTTCGACATCGTCCTGGCTCCAGGCCGCCAGCGGGGAGATCCGCACCATGCCGCGCCCGGCGTCGTAGTCGACGACCCGGATGCCGGCCCGGCCCGGGGACTCCGCCCGGCGCATTCCGTTGATCCACGCCGTGTACGGCCGCAGTCCGCGCTCCAGCGGCTCGACCTTGCGCAGCGCGCAGCAGTGGTCCGGGTCGCGTTCGTACAGTCGCGGGCCGGACGCGGCGTCCTGTTCGGCCGTGGTCTGACGTGGCGTCAGGGAGACCAGGTTGATCCGGTACGTCTGTGCCACGGCGTCGCGAGTGCCGATCGTCTCGGCGAAGTGGTAGCCGGTGTCGAGGAACAGCACGTCGATCCCGGGTACGACCGCCTGTGCCAGGTGGACCAGGTGGGTGTCCGCCATGGAGGAGGCGACCACCAGCCCCGCGCCGAAGGTACGGTGAGCCCAGGTGACTGTCTCGGCGGCGTCCGCGTGTGCGAGTCTTGCGTCGGCCTCGTCCGCGAGTGCGCGCAGTCCGATGTCGCCGACGGGTGGCGGGGTATCCGATTCCCCGTCGGAACGGGCTCTATTTTCCATTGGAGCTGCCTTTCCCCGGATCGAGTGGTACCCCAGGTATACAGCGAACGTGCATTCGATGTCAGGCCCTCCCGGTAAACTTTAAGTTTCCCGATCCGAATCAGGGCCGGTGCATAATCAGGCGATCTTGAATTGGCCCGCCGGTGATCTTGGGCAGGGCGGCTGCTTCGGCTATCCGTGATTGACCTATTGCGCTCATGGCTGAGACATGTCAAAGTTACCGGCGAGTTCAGCGTGGCGCCCTCCGTCATCGTCGGGGTGCTCACCTGCATGGATCGACGACTGCCGACGATGCGGCGGTCACTTCTCGGCGCCGACTTGCACCGTGCACCCTTCACCGCACCTGCACCGATCTTGTGGCAGAGCCGTTGGACGTCCGGCAGCCTCCCCTACGGGCTTGCCGCCCCATGATCCTGTCCGGTGACGCCGCACCCCCCTTCCCGGAGCGGCTGCGCGCCCTTTTACAGTCGCCCTTTCGCACCATTTCGCGCTTTCTGGCACCATCTCGCACGGCAATTCTGCACCGGACCATGTTCGTATTCGCAGCATTTCTGCACGGAGGTGGAAATATGCATGTCCTCGTTCTCGGTGGCGACGGATTCTGTGGCTGGCCGACCTCGCTCTATCTGTCGGACCGGGGCCACGACGTGACGATCGTCGACAATCTGAGCCGCCGCGCGATCGACCTGGAACTGGAGGTCGAGTCGCTCACGCCGATCCGGCCCATCGGCGAGCGGCTGCGCGCCTGGCGTGAGGTGTCGGGGCGCGAGATCGGCTTCGTCCGGCTCGACCTGGCCACCGAGTACGACCGCCTGGCCGCCCTGCTGACCGAGCTGCGCCCCGACGCCATCGTGCACTTCGCCGAGCAGCGCGCGGCGCCGTACTCCATGCGGTCCGTCGGGGCCAAGCGCTACACGGTCGACAACAACGTGCGGGTCACCCACAACCTGCTGGCCGCGCTGGTCGCGACCGGTACCGACGCCGCCCTGGTGCACCTGGGCACGATGGGCGTCTACGGCTACGGCTGGTCCGGGTCCGCGCCGATCCCGGAGGGCTATCTGACCGTCAAGGTGCCCACCCCGGACGGCGATCTCGAACGCGAGATCCTGCACCCGGCCAACCCCGGCTCGGTCTACCACCTGACCAAGACCCTCGACCAGCTGATGTTCTCGTTCTACGCGGCCAACGACCAGGTCCGGATCACCGACCTGCACCAGGGCATCGTGTGGGGCACCCAGACCCCGCAGACGGTCCGGGACGAGAGGCTGGTCAACCGGTTCGACTACGACGGCGACTACGGGACGGTGCTCAACCGCTTCCTGATGCAGGCCGCCATCGACCACCCGCTGACCATGCACGGTACCGGTGGCCAGACCCGCGCGTTCATCCATCTCCGGGACACCGTCCGATGTATCGAGATCGCGCTGGCCAACCCGCCGGCCGCCGGCGACAAGCCGATGGTCTTCAACCAGGTGACCGAGACGCACCGCGTGCGCGACCTGGCCAAGCTGGTCAGCAGCCTCACCGGGGTGCCCGTGGCGAACCTGCCCAACCCGCGCCGGGAGGCCGAGGAGAACGACCTGGCCGTCCGCAACGACCGCTTCCTCGCGCTCGGCCTGGAGCCCACGACCCTGTCCGAGGGCCTGCTCGACGAGTGCACCGGCATCGCCGGCCGGTACCGGTCCCGGGTCGATCTCAGCAAGATCATCGCCAGGTCGGTGTGGCGCCGGGGGATGGAGACCGCCGAGGACCTGCTCACCGAGCTGCCGACAGCCGGGTCGACGCCCCTGCCGACGCCCCTGCCGACGCCGCTGCCGACGCCGCTCGCCGCGCCCGCTCCGCTTCCGTAAGCGGCTCCGCAGCAGGTGGGCACCGGGCGGCCCTGATACCCCGGTGCCCAGCCGCTCCTGGAGTCTGCACACCCCACACCGCAGGAGAGAAGAGAGAGATGGCCAAGTCGGCGCGACCAGCACGCGGCATGAACGCCGCGCTCGCCAGCGGCGAGGCGGGGGTCGGAGAGATCAGGCCGGTCCGAACGCCTTTGGGATTCAAGCAGTTGGCGGTCGCGCTGTGCGTGGCGGTCGGCGGCACGGGCATCGGTGTCTGGAGTTACCACGCGATCGCCTCGCGCCCGGTGAGCTTCAGCGGTGAGGTCACCCCCGACCACGCCTACTACCTGGACTTCCCCACCACCGGGACGGTGCAGACCCTGACAGTGCGGCCCGGCGACCACGTGAAGGCCGGCCAGGTGCTGGCGACCCAGGTGAGCAGCGTGGCGGCGGCGAACCTCGCCGCCGCCCAGGCCGCCGTGGCCGCCGACACCGCGTTGGTCGCGGAGGACCGGAACCCGCAGACCACCGGTTCCCAACTGGCCCAGAACCAGCTGGACGTGGCCAAGGCCCAGGCAGCGGCCGACAGTGCGCAGGGCGCCCTGGCGCTCGTCCAGAACAGCGCGCAGAACGCCGTCACCGCCCAGACGGCGGTGGTCGGCTCCGACCAGACGACGCTGGACAACGACACCACGCGCTATGCGCAGTACTGCTCCACACCGGCTCCCGGGGCGTCCCCGGGCGCCTCGCCGGCTGCGTTGATGCCGTACGGGTCGGTACCGGTCGGGTCGGTACCCTCCGGGCCCGACCCGAAGCGCTCGCCGTCGCCATCCGCATCGGTGCCGTCGCGGTCGCCCTCGCCCTCTCCTTCGCGGTCCTCGCCCGCGCCTTCGCCCTCGCCGTCCGGCTCGACCCCGGCGGAGGAGCAGTTCTGCCAGGGGCTGCAGTCCCAGATCGACAAGGACTCCGCCGCGCTCGCCCTGGCCAAGGCCAACCTGGGCACGATCCAGTCCTCGAACCAGGCGCAGGAGCAGCAGGACGTGGGCAGCATGTCCCGGAGCCAGTCCGTACTCCAGGCGGCCCAAGCCCGGGTCGGTGCCCAGGGCACCGCCCTCACCCCGGCCGCCATCGCCCAGGCCCAGTCGCAGCTGGCGTCGGCCCAGGCCCAACTGGCTGCGGACGAACTGGCGTTGCGGCAGACCTCGATCGTCGCACCGGCGGACGGGATCGTGGCGGACACGGCCGGAGCCGCAGGCGACATCGTCGGCCCCGAAGGCGTGCACAGCTATGCGGGCCCGGCGGCGCAGTCCGGCACGCTGGTGAACCAGGAGCCCGGGATGCAGTTGTTCGTCCCCAGCGCCGCCCCCGGCAGCGGCTCCACCGACAAGCCCGCCTACTCCGCTTTGATCACGGTGTACTCGGGTGCGCTGAGCGTCACCGCCCAGCTGCCCGAGTCCGAGATAGCGGGCACCCACCAGGGTCAGGCCGCCACCCTGGCCATCACGGCCACCGGCCGGTCCGTCCCCGGCCGGGTCAGCCGGATCCTGCTCGACCCGGCCCGGGTACCCAGCGCGACCTACTACGACGTCACGATCACCATGGACACCCAGCAGCCGGACATCCTGCCCGGCATGTCGGTCGACGTGGCCCTGTCCTGACCAGGAGCCCGGCACTCCCGCCGCCCACCCCTCGGCCGGGGCCCCAGGCCCACCCCTCAACCGGCTGAAACAACCGCCAGGACTGCCGGACTGCCGTATTAGCTTGGGGACATGACCAATTCGCGCTCCTTCGCAGTCCGGGGTCGGTGGTGGCCCGGCGCGGGGTTGCTCCTCTCCCGCGCAGGGCGTCGCACGCTCGTGGAGTCGCTCTACCTGTTCACCGCGCCGGTGGCGGCTGCGGCCGGGCTCCTGCCGGCCGTCGGCGGGGTGTTCGTGGCGACGGTCGGTCTGCTGCTGCGCGGCGGTCCGCCGGCCGTGGCCGGTGCGCTGACGCCGGCGCGGTGGTTCGCCGACCTGGAGCGGTGGCGAATCGCCAAGGTGCGCCTGCCGGTTGCGGGGGCGGACCGCGTGGAGCGGAGGTCCGGGCCGAGGCCGCAGTGGAGAGCCACCGCACCCGATCCCGGGCCGTGGCTCGACGCGGCGCACGCGGTGGTGGTGCTCCCCGTCGCCCTGGTCACCTCGGCGCTGACGGCGCTGTGGTGGTTCGTCGCTCTCGCCGGCGCGACGTGTGCCCTGCGTGGCCGGTACGCGTCGTCCGAGTCGCTGCGGCCGATGTCCCTGAACGCGGGCAGCGCCCAGTCGCACCTCAGCGTGAGCCTTGGGCTGTCGTCGCCGGTCGGGCGGGTTGCCTTCGGGACCACGCTCGGCCTGCTGCTGCTGTTCACCCTGCCGCTCGTGACCCGGGTGTGCGTCGCCGCCCAGACCGCACTGGGACAGGCGTTGCTCTTCGACGCGTCCGCGTTGCACCGCAGGATCAGCGGGCTGGAACAGGAGCGGGACGCGGCCCGCGCGCAGACCGTCGCCGCTGCGGCGGCCGAGACGACCGCGCTGCGCCGACTCGAACGCGACCTCCACGACGGACCGCAGCAGCGACTGGTCCGCCTGGCGATGGAACTGGGCCGCGCCCAGCGCTACTTCGACAGCAGGCCGGAGGCGGTCCGGGCGGCCCTGGCCGACGCGATCGTCCAGACCCAGGAGGCGCTGGAGGAGTTGCGGGCCCTGTCGCGTGGCATCGCTCCACCGATCCTCGTCGACCGTGGCCTGCTCGAGGCGCTCACCGCGCTGGCCGCGCGCTCGACCGTCCCCGCCGAACTCGACACCGCCCCGCTGAACCGTAGGCTGGAGACGGGAGTTGAGACCGCCGCGTATTTCGTGATCGCGGAGAGCCTGACCAACGTGGCCAAGCACAGCCACGCCCGCCGGTGTGTGATCGGACTACGCCACAGTGAGGAAACGTTGAGGGTCTGGGTGACGGACGACGGAGTGGGCGGTGCGGCGCTGGACAAGGGCCACGGCCTGCGGGGACTGGACGAGCGGGCGCACGCCGTCGGCGGTCGGCTGCAGGTCAGCAGTCCCGCCGGCGGCCCGACGACGATCACCGCCGAACTGCCGTGCTGCTGAGCCCGGACGAAGCAGCGTCCGCATCGCCACCGGGCCGTGCGGTCCACGGTCCGCTGCGGATCGTCGTCGCCGACGACTAGGTGCTGCTGCGCGAGGGCCTGGTCCGGCTGCTCGTCGAGGACGGTCACCAGGTGGTGGCTGCGGTCGGTGACGGCCCCGCCCTGGTCGAAGCGGTGCTCGAACACCGCCCGGACGTCTCGGTCGTTGACGTGCGGATGCCGCCGACCCACACGGACGAGGGCCTGCGTGCGGCGATCACCGCCTGCTCGCACCTGCCCGGTGCCCCCGTGCTGATGCTCAGTCAGTACGTGGAGGCGTCCTACGCCGCCGACCTGCTCGCGGACGGCTCCGGCGCGGTCGGGTACCTCCTGAAGGACGACGCCCGTGACCTGGACGTCCTGCGGCGTGCTGTGGGCGACCGCCGACTGACCTACCTCGGCCTGTCCTACGGCTCCTACCTCGGGCAGGTCTACGCGAACCTGTTCCCCGACCGGGTCCGGGCGGTGGCCATCGACGGCATCGTCGATCCGCAGGCCTGGGTCGGTACGCCCGCCACCGCGAACGAGCCGGTATTCGACCGGATGGGCTCCGCCGCCGCCGGCTACCGCGCACTGCACGAACTGCTGGCGCGCTGCCAGCGGGCCGGCCGGTCCGTGTGCTCCTTCGCCGACGCGGACACCCAGGCCCGGTTCGACCGGCTGGCCGACCGGCTCCGGAGCCGGCCGCTGAGCCTGACCGCTCCCGGCACCACGGCGACCACGTACACGTACGCGGACCTGATCGCCGGCACCGGGCAGCACCTGCGCGACCCCGACGGGTACCGGGACCTCTTCGCGGACCTGACCGACCTGGCGCAGCTCACCGCGCCCGGCGGGGCGGGCCCCGACCAGGCCGACGTGGTGCGGCGCTTCCTGCTCCGCCACCCGAAGGAACCGTCCGGGCCCGGCTACGACAACCGCCTCGAAGCCGTGTCCGGCGTGCTCTGCGCCGACAGCCTGCACGCTGCGGACGCCGCCTCCTGGCCCGCAGCCGCCGCTGCTGCCGACCGCCGCACCCCGTATTTCGGAGCGGAATGGGCCTGGGCATCCGTCCAGTGCGCGCGGAACACCTGGACGGCGGAGGACGAGGACGTCTACCGAGGGCCCTTCGACCGCCGCACCGCCGCGCCTGTTCTGGTGGTCGGCAGCACATGGGACCCGGCCACCAGTTACGACAGCGCGGTCAAGGTGGCGCGGCTGCTGCCCGACAGCCGCCTGGTCTCCAGCGACAACTGGGGGCACGAGGCTCTGCTGACGTCCGCGTGCGTCACGAACACGATGTACGACTATCTGCTCCGCCCACTGGCTCCGGCACCGAAGACCACCTACTGCCGTGGCGACATCCAGCCCTTCGCTGCGTCCACCCCCCGAACTGGCAGCGGTGGTGGCGCCACCGCAGCAAGCCAACTCTAATGATGAGAGAGTACTTGCATAACGAAGTAGGAGTGTCCTATGGTCATGACAGTTGACTCTCGCAAGGAGGGCTGACTGCTATCAGTCCGACGACAAGGAACCGCCACCATGACCGTCACCGCCCCCACCACCACCCGCACCATCGACCTGCGCAACGGCCTGACCCTCACGGTCCAGGAGTTCGGCGAGAACACCGACGGCACCGGCGTGCTGATGCTGCATGGCGGCGCCGGACCTCGCTCGATGGCCGGTTTCGCCGCCGGCATGTCCCAGCATGCCTACGTGGTCGTCCCGACCCACCCCGGATTCGACGGCACGCCGCGACCGGACTGGGCCGACACCGTGGCCGACCTGGCCACCGCCTACCTGGACCTGCTCGACGCACTCGGCCTGCATGGCGTGATGGTGGCCGGCAGCTCGGTCGGCGGCTGGATCGCCGCAGAGATGGGACTGCGCGACAACCGGGGAGCCATCAGCGCCCTGGTCCTCCTCGGCTCGACCGGCATCACCCCCGAGCCCCCGCTGGAGATCGCGAACCCCGCCGACCTCGGCCCGGTCAGGACCGGCGAACTCGCCTTCCACAAGCCCGAGTTCCGCCTCGATCCGGCCGCGCTCAGCGACCAGCAGAAGGCCGTGATGGGCGCCAACCAGCGCACCCTGGGCGTCTACGCGGGCGACCCTTTCTGCCACGATCCGAAGCTGCGGGGCCGCCTGCACCGGGTCACCGTCCCGGTCCTGGTGCTGGCCGGCGAGCAGGACGGCATCGTCCCCCTGGCGTACGGGCGCGCCCTCGCCGACTCCTTCCCCCGCGCCACCTTCCAGCCCGTCCCGGAGGCCGGGCACTTCCCGCACCTCGAGCAGCCCGGCGCGGTCTTCGGAGCCATCGGCGACTTCGTCGCCACCGAGGTCAAGCCCGAAGGCAGCTGACCGCATACGGCGAGCTGCTGCGCCCCGGCGAACACCAACGCGCCGGGCGCAGCCTCGGCGGCTTCCAGGGGCCGTCGCACCACGTGATCGGCTCACCGCACGGCATCTCGACGGGCTGGGCTCCGGTCGTGGTGATGCCGGGTGCCGGGTACCCGGGCGATCAGCTGGGGAGGTCGCTGGGCCGGACGCGGTAGACCTGCAGGCTGAGTCCGTAGTACTTGGTGGTCTCGCCGACCCACTGCATGCCGATCCGCTTCGCCATGGCGATGGCGCGGACGTTGTTCGGCCGCGCGACCGCGAAGAGTTCTCCGACGTCCTGCGTGAACGCCCAGGCGATCAACGCGCGGGCGGCCTCGGTGGCATAGCCCTGGCCCCACGCTCCCGGGGCCAGCTGCCAGCTCACCTCGAGGTCGTCCTCGTACGGCGGGAGCAGCCGGATCCCGAGACCCCCGACGAGCACCTGGTCGTCCCGGCGCTGCACGGCCCACCGTCCCCGAGGCGGCGGCAGATTCGGCTGCGCCTCCTGCCACGCGTGCAGCACCGAGCGCATCGTCGCCACGTCGCCGACGCGATCCATCGCCGGGGTGAGCCATCGTGCCACGTCCGGCGACCCGTAGATCGCCAGTGCCTGTCCGGCGTCGTCGACGGACCAGTCCCGGATGAGGAGCCGATCGGTGGTCAACGAGATCTCCATGTGCGGAAACCTCCTCGGTATTCCTGATGGACATCATCCTCTCGCCCGTCGGCGTTTGCGCGAGGAGATCGCGGCCATGGGTGTGATCGGGTCGGCCTTCGCGTTCGGCGTCACCCTGGTGCCGGTCACGTCGATCCTCGGATTCCTGCTCCCGGTCGCCTCGGCGCCGGGCATCAGGGCGTTGGCGGTGATCCCAAGGCTTCGGCGAAGGGGTCGTCGGACTGCCGCCACCGCTCGGCGCCCAGGGAGAGTTCGGCGTCGGTGAGCAGGCAGCTGTCCAGCAGCTGGTGCAGTGCGGGGACGTCCAGGTCGATGCCGGTGAAGGTCAGTTCGCAGCGGCGCTCGCCGTAGTAGGGGTCCCAGAGCAGGGAGGCGAGGGTGCGGCGCTCCGGCGACGCGCTCTGCCACTCCTTGGCGCCCTGCTCCGGCAGCCAGGCACCTGCGGTCTGGATGAACAGGTGTTCGCCGGCGGACTCCCACCGGCAGATGGAGCCCGGCCGGTTGGCGAGCCACAGGTGCCCGCGTCCGCGTATGACGCCCGTGCAGATCTGTGCCAGCGCGTCGTGCAGCCGCTGTGCGTGCAGCGGCCGTCGGGAGGACCAGCGGGTGGAGCGGACCCCGTACTCCGGTCCGCGCGGCTGTCGGGGGACAGGCAGGGGTCCGTGCCGGTCCCAGACGCGGTCGGCATCGAAGAGGTGGCCGCCGAGCAGGGCCGAGATGTCGGGGAGCCGGAGCGCACCGGTCAGCGGATCGTGGCAGATGTGGGCCATCGAGCTGCGTGGGGCGAGGTGGCGCACCAGTGCGACGGCGCGGGCGGAGGCGGCCGGGTCCGGATCGTTCACGCTCGCGGTCACCACGGTGTCGGCGCCCTCGAGATGATGGGCGGCCGTCTCGGCGAGGGTGCGCCGGTCGCCGGGGCCCAGGGCCAGGCCGTGGTCACCGAGGTGGTCGCCGCTGTCGAGATCGTCCTGGAGCCGGGAGAGGTCGATGGCGACGCCGACCGTGTCGATGTGCAGGTGGTCGGCGAGCGCCTGGCCCCGGGCGTGGCCGTGCACCACACCCAGGGCGACCAGGTCGGCCTGCAGGCCGGGCGGGAGTGTCAGCAGCAGGTGCCGGTAGCGGCCGGACCGTGCCAGGAGCAGCAGGACGGGCAGGATCGCCGAGGGCAGCAGGTGCGGTGAGCACGGGCGCGCCGGCCTCAGTGAGCCGCCGTCCACCGGCCCGGAGCGCTCGTACACCCGCCAGAAGACCGTCCCGCCGCAGGGGGTGACCCGCACGGCGAGGACTGCCAGCCCGGGGATCTCGATGCGGGCCAGGTCGGCGACGCAGTCGCGGACGCCGGTGGCGAGTCCGCCGAGCACGCTGACGGGCAGCCGTCCCGGTCTGTCTTGCGGGCTCATCCCACTCCTCCTGGACACGGTCGACGGATCTGACTAGGCGTCAGTTCGCTTGTCAGTACGGGCTCCGGTGAGTCCGTACCGGCGCTGGAAGCGCTCGACGCGGCCGGCGGTGTCCATGACGCGGGCGTTGCCGGTGTAGAAGGGGTGGCTGGCGGAGGAGACCTCGACGTCGACGACGGGGTAGGTGTTGCCGTCCTCCCACTCGACGGTGCGGGTGCTGGTGAGGGTCGAGCGGGTGAGGAAGGAGAGGCCGCCGGTCTTGTCGCGGAAGACGACGGGGCGGTACTCGGGGTGGATGCCGTGCTGCATGGGTGTCTCCCTTGGGGGGTTGGGGTCAGCGCTCTTCGCGGAAGAGCATGTGGGCGCGGGCGACGGGGTCGTACTTGCGCAGGACGAGCCGGTCGGGGTTGTTGCGGCGGTTCTTGCGGGTGACGTACGTGTATCCGGTCCCTTCGGTCGAGCGGAGCTTGATGATCGGGCGCAGTTCGTTGCGGGCCATCGGGTTCCTTTCGGGCGTGCCAGAGGGCGGTTGGCCGTTGCTGGACCAACTCTAGCGTAATGGTTTTCGTTTTCATCTGGTGTACTGTCGGCTCAACGTTCGCGGCAGCGGTGGCATTCCCCGCCTGCCGTCGCCCTCCTCCTGTGCTTCGGAGTCGCCATGTCCGCCCACTGCCAGCTCACCGGACGAAAGCCCGGCTTCGGCAACGCCATCTCCCGCTCACACCGCCGTACCAAGCGCCGCTTCGACCCCAATATCCAGACCAAGCGCTACTGGCTGCCGAGCGAGGGCCGCTTCGTCCGCCTCACGCTCAGTACCAAGGGCATCAAGACCGTCGACAAGCTCGGCATCGAGGGCACCGTCGCGCGCCTGCGCGGTCGCGGGGTGAAGGTCTGATGGCCAAGCAGAGCAAGATCGCCAAGAACGACGCCCGCCGGGTGATCGTCGCCCGCTACGCCGAGCGCCGCGCCGAACTCAAGCGCCTGATCGCGAGCCCCGCCACCTCGCCCGAGGACCGCGCCGCCGCTGCGGCCGAGCTGCAGCGCCAGCCGCGCGACGCCAGCGCCACCCGGGTCCGCAACCGCGACTCCGTCGACGGCCGCCCGCGCGGCTACCTGCGCGCCTTCGGTCTCTCCCGCATCGGCGTACGCAACCAGGCGCACGCCGGATTCCTCCCGGGCGTCCGCAAGTCCAGCTGGTAACAGCCCACCTGAGCCGGTCGCGCCCGGTGCCACTCGGACTCTCCCGGCCTGCGTGGTCCGGGCGCGACCTCCCGTATCCCCAGAGCCTCCCGAAAGGAAGATCCGTGTCCCAACAGAGCCTGCTGCCCGTGGTGGTGGTCGGTGGCCTCCATGAGGCCGAGCGCCGCCAGGCCGTCCTGGAGCTGCTCGCCGAGTGCGAGGGCACGGTGGTCCTGCACCACGACCTGACCCGCGCGGGGGAGGGCAAGGTCTACCGAGGGGTCTGGGACACCTCCGGCCCGCTCGGCGACGCCCACCTGCCGCTCACCAACGACTGCCCGTGCTGCGCCCTGCGCGAGGACCTGCTGCCCGAACTGCTGAAGATCGCCGAGGCCGGCCGCCACCGCCTCGCCGTGGTGGAGCTGTGGGGCGGCAGCGACCCGCACCAGCTGGTCGAGGTGATCGCGGGCGGCGAGGTCGACGGCCGCTGCATGCACGAGGTGGTGCAGATCGCCGGAGTGATCACCGCCGTGGATCCGCTCCGGGTCGTCCCCGATCTCTCGGTGTCCGACGAACTCGCCGAGCACGACCTGCACACCTGCGCCGACGATGACCGCACCCTCGCCGAGGCGCTCGCCCACCAGATCGAGTACGCCGAGGTGTTGGCGGTCTCGCACACCGAACAGGCAGCCGGGACAGCGGAGTTGCACGCGGGCATCGCGATGCTGCGCCAACTCCACCCGACCGCCCGCGCCGTACGGCTCGGCACCGGTGCCCTGGCCCGCGCGGCGCTCGCGGGCTTCGACGTGGCAGCCGCCCGCGACCGGGTCAACCCGGCGCTCGCGCTGCTGCCGCAGGCGGCCGACGAGGCGGGCGTCGCCACGCTGGTGTGGGAGCGGCGCCGGCCGCTGCACCCGGCCCGGCTGCACGAGGCGCTGGAGCAGCTCGTCCCGGCCGCGCAGCGCAGCCGGGGACGCTTCTGGCTCGCCAACCGCCCCGACCTGATGCTCGCCTGGGACGCGGCCGGGGCCAACCTGGCGGTCGAGGAGTGCGGCCCGTGGCTGGCCTCGCTGCCGGACGCCGCCTGGGAGCTCTACCCGCCCGCCCGCCGGGCCGCCGCCGCCCTGGACTGGGACTCCCTGCACGGTGATCGGGTGCAGCAACTGAGCTTCACCGCCAGCGGGTTGGACGTGGACGGGATCACCGAACTGCTCGACTCCTGCCTGCTCACCGACGCCGAACTCGCCGCCGGGGAGCCCGGCTGGAAGGCCCTGCCGGACGCCTTCGAGGACCTGCTCGACCCGGTCGGGTCCTGACCACCCGTACCCGTTTCAAGGAGAACCGACCAATGGTGAAGATCGCCCCGGCGCGCGGGAAGCGCACGCTGCGCCCCAACCCGCTGCACACGGCCCGGATCACCTACATCGACTACAAGGACACCAACCTCCTGCGGCAGTTCATCTCCGACCGGGGCAAGATCCGCAGCCGACGCGTCACCCGCCTCACCGTCCAGCAGCAGCACGCGATGGCCAGGGCCATCAAGAACGCCCGCGAGATGGCACTGCTTCCCTACAGCTCCAGCTCGGGGAAGTCCGGCCGGTGACCGACCTGTTGACCAACGTCAGGCTCCCCGTCACCGTCCTGTCCGGCTTCCTCGGCGCGGGAAAGACCACGCTGCTCAACCACCTCCTGAACAACCGGGAGGGCCTGCGGGTCGCGGTCATCGTCAACGACATGAGCGAGATCAACATCGATGCCGCGCTGGTCCGGGAGGGCGGGGGAGCCCTCTCCCGGACGGAGGAGCGGTTGGTGGAGATGACCAACGGCTGCATCTGCTGCACCCTGCGGGACGACCTGCTGGAGGAGGTCGACCGGCTGGCCCGTGAAGGCCGCTTCGACTACCTGCTGATCGAGTCGAGCGGCATCTCCGAGCCGATGCCGGTCGCGGCCACCTTCGCGTTCGCCCGCGACGACGGCGCCACCCTCGGCGACCTCGCGCGCCTGGACACCATGGTCACCGTGGTCGACGCCGCCAACTTCCTGCCGGAGTTGCGGGGTGGCGACGAACTCGCCGCGCGCGGGCTCGACCAGTACGAGGACGACGAACGCACCGTCAGCGACCTGCTGATGGACCAGGTGGAATTCGCCGACGTCCTCGTCCTCAACAAGACCGACCTGGTCACCCCCGACGACGCGGACCGGCTCGCCGCCACACTCAGCAGACTCAACCCCGCCGCCCGCATCGTCCGCGCGACCGGCGGGCGCGTCCCGCCCGCCGAACTCCTCGGCACCGGTCTGTTCGACCTGACGAAAGCCCAGGAGGCGCCGGGCTGGGTGGCCGAACTCAACGGCGACCACGTGCCCGAGACCGAGGAGTACGGCATCACGAGCCTGGTCTTCCGCGCCGAACGGCCTTTCCATCCCGGTCGGCTCTGGGAGTTGGTGAGCGAGCGCCTGGACGCGGGTGAGTTCGGGTCGGTGCTGCGCTCCAAGGGCTTCTTCTGGCTGGCCTCCCGGCCGGCCGTCACCGGGATCTGGTCCCAGGCGGGTTCGGTCGCCCGGTTCGAGCCCTCGGGCATGCGTACCGCTCGGGCGGACGGCACCGCGCTGACCGGCCTGACCGACGCCACGGCCCTGAGCGGACTGGGCGGACTGGGCGACGAACAGGTGCAGAACGGCCAGGAGCTCGTCTTCATCGGCACGGGCCTGCGACAGGACGAGCTGCGCGCCGCACTCACCCGCTGCCTGCTGGACGACCCGGAGCACACGGCCGGACCACAGGCCTGGACGGCCTTCGAGGACCCGTTCCCCGAGTGGGACGAGTACGCCCTCCAGGACGACCACGACCACCTGCTGCACTAACCACCACTCAAGAGGAGTAAACCCCGCATGGCCGTACCCAAGCGCAAGATGTCCCGCAGCAACACCCGCCACCGCCGCGCCCGGTGGAAGGCGACCACACCCCAGTTGGTGACGATCACCATCGACGGCCGCGAGCACCTGGTGCCGCGCAACCTGGTCCGCGCCTACGAGCGAGGACTGCTCACACCGACGTCCTGATCCTGGTCGACCGGGCCGGAGTTCATCGGCACCCAGCTGCCGCCCGCCCGTCCGTCTGCTCCCCGTCGTCTCCCGGGTCGGTGCGGGCTCAGCCTCCCCGTGGACTCCGGCCCGGTCCGGCCCTGGCCCGGTCCAGACCTGGGCGACGAGACGGCCCGCACCTCCGGTTTCGGAGCCGTCCACCACGCCGGCACCTGCACCACCTGCCTGGCCGTCGACTCCGCGAGCTGAGGCCCCCCGCTACGACAGGAGCTTCGTCATGCCCAAACCTGTTTCGCCACGCCGCATGGCCCAGTTGGCCGCCCTCAAGAAGCACGTCCGCGAGCAGTTCGACCTGGCCGAGGACGACACCGTCCTGCTCAGCCAGCTCGACTGCACCGAACCGGGCTGCCCGCCCGTGGAGACGGTGGTGGCGGTGCTGCCCGCGTCCGGCGGCACCCGGCGCTGGACGCTGCACCACCCCATCGACGAGATCACCCCCGAGCTGCTCACCCAGACGCTGGCCGGACCGCCGGTCACGTCCGAAGGAGAACGAACGTGACCGCCACCACCGTCACCACCACCGACACCACCGACACCACCGACACCGCAGTCGACACCCGCGTCCCCGTCACCGTGCTGACGGGTTTCCTCGGCTCCGGCAAGACCACCCTGCTGAACCGCATCCTCACCGAGCAGCACGGCCTGCGGATCGCCGTCATCGAGAACGAGTTCGGCGAGGTCGGCATCGACGACGCCCTCGTCCTCGACGCCGAGGAAGAGATCTTCGAGATGAACAACGGCTGCATCTGCTGCACCGTGCGCGGAGACCTCATCCGCATCCTCGGCGCGCTGATGCGCCGCCGCGAGAAGTTCGACCAGATCCTCATCGAGACCACCGGCCTCGCCGACCCGGCCCCTGTCGCCCAGACCTTCTTCATGGACGACGAGATCGCCTCCCAGCTCCGCCTGGACGCCATCGTCACCCTCGTCGATGCCGCCCACATCCTCGACCACCTCAACGAGGTCAAGCCGGAGGGTGTCGAGAACGAGGCCGTCGAGCAGATCGCGTTCGCCGACAAGATCGTCCTCAACAAGACCGACCTGGTCACCGAGGAGCACCTCACCGAGGTCACCGCCCGCATCCGCGCGATCAACACCCCGGTCGAGATCATCCGTGCCCAGCAGGCCAAGGTCCCGCTCGACAAGATCCTGGACGTGCACGCCTTCGACCTCGACCGGGTGCTCGAGGGCGACCCGACTTTCCTCACCGAGACCGAGCACCAGCACGACACCACCGTGACCTCCGTCGGCATCGACCTCCCCGGCGACCTCGACCAGGACCGGCTCAACACCTGGCTCGGCCACCTGCTGCGCACCAAAGGCGCCGACCTCTTCCGTTCCAAGGGCATCCTCGCCATCGCCGGGTCCGGGCGGCAGTACGTCTTCCAGGGCGTCCACATGCTGCTGGAGGGCGAGAACGGCCGCCCCTGGCGGGACGGCGAGGCCCGCCGCAACCGCCTGGTCTTCATCGGCCGCAACCTGGACCGCGCCACCCTCAACGAGGGCTTCGCCAACTGCCTTGCGGAAGTGAGCGCATGACGAACGCCACCATCGCCTCCGCCTGGACCACCGCAGTCGACGACGCCCCGATCGCCGTCGCCACCGCCGCCGACCTGGTCGCGATCGCGGGCGCGGACGGCACCGCCTGGATACTGGAAGCCGCCACCGGCGTTCCGGTCGGCACCGTCACCCTGCCCGGCGGCCTGCTCGCCGCCGCCTTCTCCCCGGATGCGAGCCACCTCGCCCTGGCCGGACCCTCCGGCCACGCCCTGTGGCGCCGCTCCGACGGCCACGTCGTGGCCGAGCAGACCGGCGCCTGGTCCGGCGCCGTCCGCTGGGCCGGCCCCGACCGGGTCGCGGTCGCCTCCGGCCGCCGCGCCCTCGTCCTGAGTACTGACGGCACCCAGCTGTGGGCCACCGATCCGGCCCCCAGCACCGTCACCGACCTGGCCTGGCTGCGCGACGGCCGACGCCTCGCCAGCTCCGCCTACGGCGGCGTGCGCTGCCACGAACGGCACACCGACAAGCCCGTCACGGAGTACCGCTACCTCGGCTCCCACCTCGCCATCGCCCTTGCCCCGACGGGCCGTTGGATCTGTACGGGCAACCAGGACGCCAGCATCCACATCTGGCGCACGCGGGACGGCGACGACCTCACCATGCAGGGTTACCCGGACAAGATCGCCCGGCTCGCCTTCGACGACACCGGTCAGTGGCTCGCCTCCGACGGCGCACCCGACATCACCGTCTGGGACTTCTCCGGCAAGGGCCCCGCCGGTACCGAACCCCGCTCCCTGCGCACCCACGAGACCGTCACCGCCCTCGCCTGGCGCCCCGGCGGCGACGCGGTCCTGGCCAGCGCCGGAGCGGAGGGCACGGTGGCCTTCTGGCGCGCGGGCTCCGGCCGGGCCGGCGCCCTGGTCCGGCCCGCGTACGAGCGCGAACTCACCGATGCCGTAGTGGCGTTGGCGTGGTCGGGGCCCGGCCTGCTCGTGCTGGCCGACTACCAAGGGCGGGTGGAGGCCTGGCCGCTGCCGGACGGCCTGGCGCGGTGACCGTGCGCCCCGGCGGATCGCCCTGCGCCGTCCCGGCCTGCCGGGGCTGCTGCTGCGGGACCGTACGGGAGCACCCGGGCCCCGACCACGGCGGGCAGCTCGCCCTACTGCGGCAGGCCGCCGCCGACTCGGACGGCACGCTCGCGGTCCGTACGACCGACTGCCTGGGGCCGTGCCGGCACTCGAACGTACTCGTCGTCCAGCCGTCCACGGCGGGCCGCGCCGCATCCGGGGCGGCCGACCGGTCTGGCTCGGCTGGCCAACATGGCTGACATGCCGGGGATGCCGGGGATGCCGGGGCCTCAACCGCTTCTGGTACTACTGGCGCACCCTCCTGTAGGGCCGCCCACTCAGAGCGACCGGCAAATGGTGGGCGGCGTCGCGACGCCCGGACTCTCGCCTGAACGGCTTCTCCTCAGTCGCCGATGCTCGGCATGGACTCTTCCCCAGCCTTCGGCCGGGAGGTGCCCCCATCGTCGGCACCGCCCAGACTCGGCCCGGACGCCGCTCCTTCATCCGCCCACCATTTGCCGGTCGCTCTCAGAAAGATCTCGGTTCCGGCGGGAACTTCCACGACGATCGGCACGACTACCTGGTCCGGGGTCCGCAGCGGCGGGCTCACTGTGTTCCCGGAGTTCCAGGAGAGTTGGCATGCGTCCTCGCGTGTTGTGCGGTACCGCGGTTGCGGTGGCCCTGTTCGCCACAGCCTGTAGCGGCGGAGGCGGCACGGCCGGTGACGCGAAGCCCGCTCCGGCGGCTGCGGCCACGACGTTCCCGGTGAAGGTCGCCGACTGTATGGGCAAGGAGACGACCTTCACCGAGGCTCCGAAGAAGATCGTCACGAGCAACGCATCCAGCCTGGAGATGCTGCTCGAACTCGGCGCCGGTGACCGTGTGATCGGCACGGGATTCCCGCCGGGCAAGGGCTACCTGCCGGCCGACGTCGCGGACCAGGGTGCCAAGGTGCCTGTCCTCGGCAAGACCGCGATTGCCAAGGAGAAGCTGCTCGGCTCCGGCGCCGACCTGTACGTCGACACCTTCGGGGCGATGAAGGCGATGGGCGGCGGTATGGGTGCCGCTCCCACCGCGCAGGAGTTCACCGCCGCCGGGATCAACCACCTGTACCTGCTGTCCACCGCCTGCGCGGCCACGGGCAAGACCGCGAAGACGGACCTGTCGGACGTCGAGCAGGACATCAAGCGCCTCGGCGCCGTCACCGGCACGCTCGCGAAGGCGGACGAGCTGACGGCGGACATGGAGAAGAAGACCGGCGCGGTGGCTGCGGCGCTGAAGGACCTTACCGCGGACCAGCGGCCGGGCTACTTCTTCTTCGACTTCGACTCGGGCACCAAGCAGCCAATGGCGGTGTGCGGCAAGCAGGTTGCCAACGCGGTGATCACCCTCGCCGGTGCCCGCAACGTCTACGGCGACTGCGACGCGGACTTCAAGCCGGTGAGCTGGGAGGACGTGGTGGCGAAGAACCCGGACTGGATTCAGCTGGGCGTCCGCAACCGGGGCAGCGACGCGGAGAACCAGAAGGCGTTCGACCAGGCCGAGCAGTTCCTGCGCACCTTCCCCGCCACCCAGGGCCTGAAGGCCGTCCAGCAGGGGCACTTCGTGCGGATCGGCTCCGAGGTGACGACGATCGCGGGCATCCGCAACGCCGACACCGTGCAGCAGATCGCCGCGACCATCCACCCGGACCTGGTCAAGAGCGGCCGGTAAGTGGCCATCGCATCCCTGCTCCGACGCCCGGAGCGCACCCGGCCGACCCGCACGCTGCGGGCCGGCCGGGTCGCCGCTGTGCTCGGGCTCGCCCTGGTGGGCGCGCTGACCGCCGCCGTCTCGCTGGGCGCGGTGGACATCCCGGCCGCCGAGGTGTGGTCCGTGGTGGCCCGCAGGCTCACCGGCCGTCCGCCCGCCACCGGTACGCGGGACCTGATCGTGTGGCAACTGCGCGCCCCACGCGCCCTGTTGGCCGCCGTGGTCGGGGCCGGTCTCGGGCTGGTCGGCACGGCCGTGCAGGCGCTGGTCCGCAACCCGCTCGCCGACCCCTACCTGCTCGGGATCTCCTCGGGCGCCTCGCTCGGCGCCGTCGCGGCGACCGTACTCGGCGTGGGCGTCGGCAGCGCCGTCGGCTTCACCGTCTCCGCCGCAGCCTTCGCGGGCGCGCTCGGCTCCTTCGCGCTGGTCTGGACGATCGCCCGGCGAGGCGGGGGATTCTCGCCGCTGCGCCTGGTGCTGGCGGGTATCGGCATCGGCCACTTCCTGTCCGGCTTCACCAGCTACCTGGTGCTGCAGGCCGGAGACGAGCAGCAGACCCGGGGCGTGCTGTTCTGGCTGATGGGCAGCCTCAGTGGCGCCACCTGGAGCCAACTCGCCCTGCCTGCAGCCGCAGTGGTGGTCGGCCTGGCCGTACTGCAGGGACGCTCACGGGCGCTCAATGCGCTGCTGATGGGCGATGAGACGGCGGCCAGTCTCGGGGTGGACGTCGCCCGGCTGCGGCGGGAGCTGTTCGTGGTGACCAGCGTGCTGACGGGCGTTCTGGTGGCCGTCTCGGGCGCGATCGGCTTCGTCGGCCTGATGGTGCCGCATGTCTGCCGCCTGCTGGTCGGCGGCGACCACCGCCGTCTGCTGCCGCTCTCCGCGCTCACCGGAGCCGTCCTGCTGGTCGTGGTCGACACCCTGGCCCGTACCGTCCTGGACACCCAGGAGGTGCCGATCGGCGTGGTCACCGCGCTGATCGGCGCACCCGCCCTGCTCTATCTGCTGGACCGACGTATGGAGCATCACAGTTGAGGATCGCCGTCGAGGATCTGCACGTCGCGCTGGCCGGGCGCACGGTGGTGGCCGGCGTCCATCTGGTCGCCAAGGAAGGCGAGATCGCGGGGCTGGTCGGGCCGAACGGCAGCGGCAAGTCCACGCTGCTGCGGACCGTCTACCGGCACCTGAAGCCGAAGGCCGGCCGGGTGCTGCTGGCGGGGCGGGACCTCGCCGAGCTGACGCCGGTCCAGTCCGCCCGGCACATTGCCGCACTGCCGCAGGAGCGCGGCGGGGACTTCGAGCTGACCGTCCGCGAGGTGGTGGCGATGGGCCGCACCCCGTACAAGCGCGCGTTCGCGGGCGAGGACCCCGCCGACCGTGAGCTCGTGGACGGCGCGCTTCGGCACGTCGGACTGGCGGGCCACGACACCCGGCGTTTCTCGGAGCTGTCGGGCGGTGAGCGGCAACGCATCCTGCTGGCACGGGCGTTGGCGCAGCAGCCGGACATCCTGGTGCTGGACGAGCCCACCAACCACCTGGACGTCCAGCACCAGGTCGAGCTGCTGGCACTGCTCCGTTCCCAGCGTCGCACCACGCTCATCGCGCTGCACGACCTGAACGCGGCGGCCTCTGTCTGCGACCGGCTGCACGTGCTGTACGAAGGCGCGGTGGTGGCCTCCGGTACGCCCCGGGAGGTGCTGACCGCCGAGCTGATGGCCGAGGTGTTCGGCGTCCGGGCGGTGGTGGTGGAACACCCACTGACGGGTGACCCGTTGATCGCCTTCGACCACCGGGCGACCGTCGGCGTACTGCCCGGGGGGCCGGTCCGCTGACGGGCTCCCCGGGCCGCCAGGGGCTCACGCCTCGAAGTGGCTCGGGCGTCCGTCCTGGCACACCAGTGTGCCGAGCTGCTCGGCTGCCGCGTGGTGCATCAACTCCCACTGACCGTCCGGCCGGTGGAGTACGGTCGTGTGCCAGGGCGTGGCCCAGACGTCGCGGTGGTCGAGCAGCCGGATGCCGAACTTGGCGGCCCCGCGCGGCTGCGGGTGGATGGAGAGCCGGACCGAACCCGGGTGGTGGTGGGCGATCAGCTCGCCCCAGGCCCGGCTGCGCTGGATGACGCCGTAGGCGCGCTGTCTGCACTCACGTTGGAGAGCGGATCTGGTGCCGGTGAAGTCGGCGGTGTCATCGAGCAGGAAGCGGGTGATACCGCAGTAGAGGCGCTTGGTGTCCTCGTCGGTGAGGACCTCGGCGCGCAGTTCCTCCAGCCCGGGTGCGTACTGGGCGTGGACGCGGGCCCGCTTCTCGTCGTACGGGAGATCCCCGAGAACGTCGCGCAGGTCGAAGGTGGCGAGGTGGTGCAGTCCCTCGCGGCGCATCATGGCGGTCAACTCGTCGGAGTAGGCGTCGATGTGGTCGTCGGGGACGCGGATCAGGTCGCCGAAGACATGGCCGTCCGAGCAGATCAGCATCCGCGCACCGGGTGCGTACACCGCTTCGACGGCGGCGCACAGCCGGTCGAGGAAGGTGAGGGCGAGGCGTTCGCCCTCGTCGGGGAGGTGGCCCAGCACCTTGCGGGTGTTGGGGGACTTGCAGGGGAAGCCCGGCAAGGTGAAGAGGATCGGTTCACCGGCCGTGACGAAGCCCGCCAACTGCTGGAGTTGGAGGGGGAAGGCGGCGGCCGGGGCGGGCTCGTCCGGGTCGGCGGCGCGGCGGTGCGGCAGCAGGAGTTCCAGGATCGAGGTGCAGATCCGTTCGACCGACGGCACGGGCGGTGTGATGGTGCCGACGGGCGGCATGCGGTCCTCCACGAGGGCATGGCGGGATGGCGTCCCGGCGCGAATGCCGGAACGCGGGGTAACGGGGGCTGTGCGTCAGACGCGCTTGTCGTAGGCGACCGGCAGCCGGTTGACACCACGGGCCAGGACAGCCGGAATCCACTCGATCTCGTCGTCCGGGCAGGCCAGTTGGAGCCCGGGCAGGCGGGCGAGCAGGGTGCCGAGGGCGACCTGGAGTTCGGCTCGGGCCAGGGCGGCGCCGGGGCAGAAGTGGATGCCGCGACCGAAGGAGAGGTGGGCGTTGGGGGAGCGCTCGAAGTCGAGGGTGTCGGCGTCGGGGAACTGTCGCTCGTCGCGGTTGGCGGCGTCGAGTGACACGATCACGGAGTCCCCGGCCGGGATGCGGGTGCCGTGCAGCTGGCTGTCCTCGGCGAAGAACCGCCAGGTGGTGAGCTCGAACGCGCCGTCGTAGCGCAGGAGTTCCTCGACGGCCTGCGGCAGCAGGGTCGGCTCGTCGCGCAGCCGGGCGAGCTGATCGGGGTGGCGTAGGAGGGTCATCAACATGGTGCTGATCTGGTTGGTGACCGGCTCCTGGCCCGCCACGAGCAGCTGGAAGACCATCGAGTCCAGCTCCTCCTGGCTGAGCACCCCACGGTCGCGGGCCACCACCAGGCGGCTGAGCAGGTCGTCGTCCCAGTGCTCGCGCTTGTGGGCGACGACGTCCGCGATGTACGTCTGCAGGCCGCGCAGCCGTCCCTCGTACGCGGGGCGGCCCGGGTCCTGGGGGCCGACGGGCTGGACGACCTTGCCCCAGTCGCGGTCGAAGCGCCGGGCCAACTCCGTTGGCAGGCCGATGACTTCCGCCAGCACCTGGAAGGGGTAGTGCGCGGCGAAGCCTTGGACGAGGTCGGCGCCCCCGGCGTCGGGCAGGGCGTCCGCGAGGGCGTCGGCGAGCTCCTGGAAGCGCGGCCGGAGGGCCTCGATACGGCGCGGGGCGAAGGCGTCCAGGACGAGGCGGCGCATGTCGGTGTGCTTGGGCGGGTCCTGGTGGAGCAGGTGCACCTGGAGCTGGGAGTGCTGCGGCTCGGGCATGATCGAGGCGAGAGCGCGCCAATTGTCGTTCCCCAGGCTGTGGTTCTTGCCCAACCGTGGGTCGTTGAGCGCCTGGTGGGCGGCCTCGTAGCCGGTGACCAGCCAGGCGGCGATACCGGAGGGGAACCGGACGCGGTGCACGGGCCCGGCGTCGTGCAGCTCGCGGTAGAGGTCGTACGGGTCGCGCTTGTACTCGCGGCCGTAGAGCGGCACGGGCTCGGGAAGTCCGGCGCCGGTGATCGGGCAGCGAGGAGCGGGCGCCGGGGTGGGGTCGGGCGAGGTCATGCGGAGTCCTTCTGGTGAGGCATCAGGTGACGATTTCTGCGGCCCGTGGCGAGCAGCAGCACGGCGAGGCAGGCGATGGCGGCGGCGAGTACCAGTCCGGTGTGGACCCCGCCGGTGCCGCCCCCGGCCAGGCCCCAGGCGGCGGTGGCGAGGGCCGGGCCGAGGGTGAAGCCGAGGCTGCGGGCCAGCTGTACGGCCGAGCCGGCGGTGGCCATCCGGTCAGGCGGGGCGGCGGTCATGACGAGCTTCTGGACCGGCCCGCCGTACAGGCCCATGCCGAGTCCGGCCAGGCCGAGCCGCCAGGCGACGTCGGGTGGTGACCAGCTGTCGCCGAGCGGGACGAGCAGCAGCAGGCCGAAGGCGGTGATGGCGGTACCGGTGACGGCGACCTTGCGCGGGGGGAACCTGTCCGCGAGCCGGCCGCCGAGTGGTCCGGCCAGGGCCATTCCGAGCGGGAAGGCGAGCACCGTCAGCCCGGTGACGGTGGCGCTCACCCCGTCGTTGTCCTGCAGGTGGAGCGCCACCAGGTAGCGCATCACGGCGAAGCCCGCCGCGATGCAGAGGACGGCCCCGTGCGCCCCGCCGGCGCCGGAGTCGCGCAGGACGGCCGTCAGCGAGCGTCCGGCTGGGCCGTGCAGCCAGCGGACGAGCGGCGGCACGGCCGCAACGGCGAGCAACAGCCATGCAGTCGAACTCGGGGAGAAGGTCAGTGCCAGCAGGACGGCGGCCGTGGCGGCGCCGATCAGGCCCGCCTCGGTGAGTGCGGGCCGGTCCGGGAGGCGCAGTCGCCCGCCGACCGGCGCGGACCGGTACGCGATGACCAACGCGACCAGGCAGATCGGCAGCTTGACCAGGAAGATCGCGCGCCACCCGAGGTGGTCCAGCAGGAGGCCGCCCACGGCGGGCCCGGTGACCGCACCGAGCGGACCGAGCGTGGCGGGCACGCTCATCGCCCGGCCCCGCAGTTGGGGGTGTACGGAACGGGCGGCGAGCACCGGCATCAGCACGAACAGCAGGGCGCCGAAGGTACCTTGGGCGATCCTGGCGGCGAGCAGCCAGGCTGCGGACGGCGCCGCGGCGGCCGCCGCGCTGCACAGGGCGAAGCCGGTGGTGGCGAGGAGCAGCGCGGGGCGCGTTCCGACCTGGTCCAGCCAGCGCCCGGCCGGCAGCAGCAGGGCCACCACCGGGAGTTGGTAGCCGAGGGCGGCCCACTGGGCGGTCTCGAGGGAGACGTGCAGACTGCGGGACAGGGTGGGCATCGCGATGTTGACGATGTTCATGTCCAGCATTGCCACGAACGACAGCATCCCGGCGACGCCGACCAGGCTCCAACGGTCCTTGACCACTGGAGGGTTGGCGGTGGCTACGGGGGTCATCGACGGGCTCCGGGTACGGGTCTTCTCCGGCACCGGACGTACGGGCCCGACTTTGGCATGATCCGTCCCTCCGCGATGGAGGACGCCGCCGAGCGGCGACGTCCTCCACAGCAGTCGGATGCCGGACCGTCCGAGTTCCCGAACGTCCGTAGATTTCTCGAACGAGAACTCGATACGTCAGCGGGTCGTGCGGGCGCTGCGGCGCGGAGCCGGTTGCCAGGTGCGTAGCCGCAGGCTGTTCGCGACCACCAGCAGCGAGCTGGCGGACATCGCGGCGGCGGCCAGCATCGGGTTGAGCAGGCCTGTCGCGGCCAGCGGGATCAGCACCGCGTTGTAGCCGAACGCCCAGACCAGGTTGACCCGGATGGTGGCCAGGGTCCGCCGGGCCAGGCGGACCGCGACCACCAGGGCCTCGATGTCCCCCTGCACCAGCGTCAGCCCGGCCGCGCCGATCGCGGCGTCCGTACCGGAGCCGAGCGCGATGCCCAGATCCGCCGAGGCCAGGGCGACCGCGTCGTTGACGCCGTCGCCGACCACCGCGACCGTCCGGCCCGCCGCGCGCAGTTCCGCGACCAGCTCGGCCTTGCCCTCCGGGGAGGCACCGGCGTGCACCTCGCTGATGCCGAGCTGCTCGGCGACCGCGCGAGCGGCGCCGGGCTGGTCACCGGTCAGCAGGATGGTCTCCAGGCCCATCCCGCGCAGCCGGTGCACGGCCCGGTAGCTGCCGGGCCTCAGCGTGTCGCCGACCGCGAACAGCGCGGCGGGCTCCCCGTCCACCTCGGCCACCACCGCCGTGTGGCCGTCCCGCTCGGCGCAGGCCAGCGCCTCCCGCAGCTCGCCGGGCAGTTCCGGTGCCTGATCCGGCCGCAGCACTCGCACCCGGCGGCCCTCAACTACGCCCGAAACCCCGAGCCCGGCCGTCTCCCGGAACCCGGTCACCGCAGGCAGCTCCGGCCCGGCCGCCGCGGCAAGCGCGCGGGCGATCGGGTGCTCGGAGCGGTGTTCCACCGCACCCGCCAGCCGCAGCACCGCGTGGCTGTCCTGGCCGGGGGCCGCAGTGCCTGCGGTGAGCCGCATCTGCCCGGTCGTCAGGGTGCCGGTCTTGTCCAGGGCCACGGTGTCGATCCGGCGCAGGCTCTCCAGCCCCTCGGGCCCCCGGACCAGGACGCCCAGTTCGGCGCCCCGTCCGGTGGCCGCCAGCAGCGCGGTCGGGGTGGCCAGCCCGAGCGCGCACGGGCAGGCGACGACCAGCACCGCGACCGCCGCCGTGACCGCGTCCTGCGCGCCGGCCCCGGCACCCAGCCAGAAGCCCAGCACGCACACCGCGATGGCGAGCACACACGGCACGAACACCCCGGCCACCGCGTCCGCCAGGCGCTGAGCGCGCGCCTTGCCCGCCTGCGCCTCCGTCACTAGGGCGGTGATCCGGGCGAGCTGGGTGTCAGCGCCGACAGCGATGGCCCGGACCACCAGCGTGCCGCCGACGTTGAGGGTCGCTCCGGCCACCCGATCGCCGGGCCCGGTCTCCACGGGGATACTCTCGCCGGTGAGCAGGCTCAGATCCAGGGCCGAACTGCCCTCGACCACCACACCGTCGGTAGCGACCTTCTCGCCGGGACGCACCACGAACTCCCGGCCTGGCAGCAGCTGCCCGATCGGGATGCGGCGCTCGACGCCGTCGGCCTCGCGTACGCAGACGTCCCGCGCGCCGAGTTCGGCCAGCGCCCGTAGCGCGGAGCCGGTCCGCTGCCGGACCCGGCCCTCCATCAGGCGCCCGGCCAGCACGAACAGCGGCACGCCGACCGCCGCTTCCAGGTAGACGTGCGCGCCGCCATCCGCTCCGGCGGTCAACGAGAACGGCATCCGCATGCCGGCCGCACCGGCACCACCCCACAGCAGCGCGTACGCCGACCAGCCGAAGGAGGCGATCACCCCGAGGCTCACCAGGGTGTCCATGGTCGCGCCGGCATGCCGCAGACTCCGCCAGGCCCGCTCGTGGAAGGTCCGCGAACCCCAGGTCACCACGGGCGCGGCGAGCGCGAAGCAGAGCCACTGCCAGCGGTCGAACTGCAGGCCGGGCACCATCGACAGCGCGATCACCGGCACGGCCAGGACGGCGACAACCGTCAGCCGCAACCGATCGCCGCGGTCATCCTCCACCGGCGCGGCGGGCGGTGCCTGGTCGGGTACGGGCTCGGCGGTGAAGCCCCCGCTCTCGACGGCCGCGACCAGGTCGGCGACCGGAACCTCCGCCGGGTGCAGCACCCGGGCCCGCCCGGTGGCCAGGTTGACCCCGGCGGAGACACCCGCGATACGGGTCAGCTTCTTCTCCACCCGGGACACACAGGCCGCGCAGGTCATCCCGCCGACCATCAGGTCCGTCGTCACGAGCTCGGTGGTGCGACCCTCGACAGCGATCGGATTCGCGCTCATCGGGCCACCTCCGGCGCGGTGAGCGGCCGCAGGCCGTCCATCTGCATACCGGGCATGTCTCCCGACATGCCCGGGCCGGGGTTGTTGCTGTGCGAGCCGGGCGTCAGCGGTCCGGCGAGGCGGCCGACCGCGAAAGAGCTGCCGAACAGCAGCCCGAGTACGAAAACGAAGGCGAGCAGCGCGCGGCTCGGCCGCTGCTCGATACGGCCCTGGGTGCCCCTGTCGGGTACGGGGCTTGGAATGGATGCCATGAGCTTCTCCAAGTGGTGGCTCCGCCGACGCTGCCTCGGTCGGCGGAGCGGTGAAAGGTTGAGGGACGGACGGGTCAGACCGTCAGCCGTGCGACGAGCGGCACCGGCGCGCCGTCGGCGGGCTCGGCCTCGCCCGCGGCGTCCGCCGAGCGCAGCAACGCGACCAGCTCGTCCCGGGCCCGGGCCACCCGCGAGCGCACCGTGCCCACCGGGCACCCGGACACGGCGGCGGCCTCCAGGTAACTGAGCCCGGCGACCTGTGTCAGCACGAAGGCCTCCCGCCGCTGCCTTGGCACGCAGGACAGCAGGTCGGTCAGCGCCAACTCGTCCTCGAACGCGGGAGCCTGTTGCGGGCGCTGCTGCTCGACGGCTTCCTGCCAGTCCGGCAGGACGGCGCACCGGGGGCGGGCCGCAGCGCTGCGATAGCGGTCGACGACCGTGCGCCGGGCTATCGACAACAGCCAGGTCCGCGCCGACGACCGCCCGGCGAAGCCGGGCAGTCCGCGCAGGACCCGCAGGAACGTCTCCTGCGCCAGGTCGTCGGCGGACTCGACGTCGGTGAGGTGGGCGACGAACCGCCACACGTCCCGTTGAGTGGCCCGGACGAACGCCTCGATGTCCTCGGCCCGGCCGTCCCGGGCGGTCAGGGCCAGGGCGGTCAGCTGCTCGTCATCCACGGCTCGCACCCGCCCCTCCGGGCTCAGCCATGCGGTGCGAGACCATGGCGGCATGAACTGCGCCGACCACTGTGCCGGAATGTCCGCCCGTCTCGACGGCGAGCCTGCAGCCGAACCAGGCAGCGGCGTCGACGAAGGTGTCGCGCTCGAACGCCTGGAGGCGCATCTGGCCGCGTGCGCGGATTGCGGGGACTGGCTCGCCGCCGCGCTGCGGCTCAAGGTTCTCGCGCGCGGCGCTGCTGTCCCCTCCAAGGTGTGGACCGAGCAACTGGTGGCCCGGCTTTCGGGTTCGGTCGAGGCGGAGTCGCCCGTCCGAAGTGATCATCTCTCTGATCGTCATGCTGTGTCCTGAACGCAGGAAGTACAGCGGTACCGCCCGTGGCGGCACCGCCGCAAGGCGGTAGGTCCAGGAATGCCGCAACGGACTCCGCCACAGCGCGGCGGCTGATCACCTGCCGACCGGGTGACGTTCCGTTCGCAGCATCCTGACCGCGCCCCGCTCCCGCACACCGGCGGAGACGAGCAGGGGCGACCTGCCCGCCGACAGTCGAGACCGCCCCGGCCGACGCACCTGGGCGTGCGGCCGTGCCGGAGCGGGGAAGCTCCGGAAGGGCGTACAAGGTCTCGGGAAGGCGGGCGCTCTCAGACCGCGAACACGGATGGCGGCCCGCGCCGTACGAGAGTGTGCAGGAGCAGGACCGGCCGAGGAAGGCGTGCTCGACGGTGGGCCGCCGGACGGCACCGAGGCGTTGGTTCACGGCGGCACGGCACGAACAGCAGGAGGACCGGAACCACCGCGCCGGCCGCCGCACAGAGCAGCTCGAACAGCCCGGCCACCGCAGCCTCACCCCGCCACAGCAGCAAGGCACACGCGAGCGCGGCCAGCAGGTGCGCGAAGAGCATGCCGACTGACATGCCGTGAGTGAGCCCCATCGAGCCGGCGCGCGTCATGCCCGGCATTCCGGGCATGGTCGTCATGTCAGGCATACCCGATAGGCCTTGCATATCGGGCGTTGAGTCCACCACGGACACCGAAAGGACGTCAGCATTCAGGCCCGCCGCCGGCGCCACCTCGTCCGGGGCCATCCCGGTCGACGCCTGCCCGGGCCCGCACAGGAGCAGGTGGTTCACCAGGTCGAGTGCGGAGTAGCCCAGCCGGCCTGCGGGCCCTCCCATCGGGGCCGCAGCCTCGAAGAACAGGTGCAGTGCGGCCTGAACCGCCACCATCCACCCGCCCACCACGGCAAGCCCTCGCCGACGATCGGCCAGCAGCCAAGTAGCGCCTACCGTTCCGGCGGACGCCGCCACCAGGACATAGGCGGGCAACCCGGCGTCGGACATGGTGACGTGCGCGGTGGCGGCCAACGCCACACACAGGGCGGCGAAGACGGCGGCGCGCAGCATGCGAGGGAGCCAGGACGTCACGATGGCCACCATCGTTGCATCCGCTTACGCGCACTGTCCGGCCGCCCTTCACATTCGCTGCGGGTCGCGGGGTGGTGACCGGCGGATAGGGATTGCTCAGGTTCGGCGGCCCGTCCGGAGGCTGCGCGTCCGATTACGGGAGCATTGCGGCAGCGCAACGGGAAGCCTGTCATTCCGCAATGAAAACAGTTATCGTTCCGGACTGAGGGGCCTCGAGATGGGGCGTGCAGCCGGGACGACGGCTGCGCAGACTCGGCCACCTCGCAGGGGAAGCACGTCATGAATTCTCACGGGGGAGTTGCGTCACCATGCGCTCATCGCCGCTGTACCTGGAACCACGGCTGGAGCCGAGGCTCCGATCGGTTCTGCAGGCCACCGACTTCCTGCACACCCTGGTCGACGCCCTCGGCTCCCCGCTCAACGTGGTCCTGCCCGAGCAGATCACCGAGAACGAGGAGCGATTCCGGGCCGTCTACCAGCGCCACCACCTGTCCGGCGACCTCTACTTCGCGCACAAGGCGAACCGGTCGAGCGCGCTGGTGCGGCAGCTCGCGGTGACCGGCGCGGGCATGGACGTCGCGTCCCTCGCCGAGCTGCAGCACGTGCTCGGCGCCGGCTTCACCCCGGACCGGATCATGGCCACCGGCCCCAAGAACCGGGAATTCCTGTGGCTGGCCGCTCGGGCCGGCGTCATCGTCAACCTCGACTCGAAGGCCGAGCTGGAGAGCCTGGCCGAGCTGGTCGGCAAGTACGTACTGCCCCGCGTACGGGTCATGCTGCGACTGTCGGCCTTCCAGGCGCCCGGGGTGAAGGTGCTCAGCCGGCCGAGCCGATTCGGCTCCCATGTCAGCGAGTTGGACACCCTGCTGGACGCGGTCGAGCGGCACCGCGACGCCGTCGAGCTGATCGGTGTCGCCTACCACCTCGACACCATCGGCCTGCCCGAGAAGGCCGTGGCCCTGGAGACCTGCATCAGGGTCATGAACGAGTGCCAGCGCCGAGGGCTGCAGCCCCGCGCCATCGACATCGGTGGCGGGTTCGGTGTCAACTACCTTGCCGACGGCGGGCAGTGGGAGCGGTACACGACCGAACTGACCAACGCCGTGCTGGGCCGGCGCCCCGCGCTGACCTGGCAGGGGCACGGCTACGGCCTGCGCAGCGAGTCCGGCACCCTGCGCGGCGCGCTCGGCCTCTACCCGGCCCACCGGCCGGTCGCCGCCGAGGGGTACCTCGACGAACTGCTCTCGTACCCCGCGCCGTCCCTGGGCCGCCCGCTGGCCACGCTCCTGCTGGAGAACCTCTACGACCTGGTCATCGAGCCGGGCCGGGCCTTGGTCGACCAGTGCGGCGTGGCATTGGCACGAGTCCTGGAAGTACGTCACACCCCCACCGGCGACTGCCTGGTGCGGGTGGAGATGAACGGGGGCGACGTCAGCCTGGAGGAGCACGGGGTGCTGATGGACCCGGTCGTCATCCCGCGTGACGGGAGCCGTCCCGCTCCGGATGCCGAGGCGGTCGGGGTGTACCTGATCGGCAATCTCTGCCTGGAGGCCGATCTGATCACCCGCCGGATGGTCTTCCTTCCCGGCCTGCCGAAGCCGGGTGACCTGCTGGCGTTCGCCAACACCGCAGGCTACTTCATGGACTTCAGCGCCGACCACGCCCTGCAGCAGCCCATCGCCCGCAAGGTCGCCGCGTACCAGGAGAACGGGACCTGGCGCTGGCGGCTCGACGAGCAGTACTGGCCCATCACGTGTACGGGGGAACAGAGTTGAGATACGACAGCATCACCGACGTCATAGGCAACACCCCGCTGGTCCGGATCAGCCCGGCGGTGCACGGCCTGAAGAACATCGATCTGTACGCGAAGTTGGAGATGCTCAACCCGTTCGGCTCGGTCAAGGACCGTGCCGCGTGGAACATGACCCGTGGTGGCCTGGCCACCGCGATGGAGCGCGGGGACTCCATCGTGGAACTGTCGAGCGGCAACACGGCCAAGGCCCTCGCCGTCATCGCCGGGCTGCACGGTCTGCCGTTCAAGAGCGTCACCAACCGGATGAAGGTCCCGGAGATCAAGGACCTGCTCCTGCTGCTCGGCGCGGAGATCGAGGAGCTGCCCGGCCAGACGGAGTGCCTCGACCCGACCAACACGGACGACCCGCTGACCAGGATCCACCGGGTGCTCTCCGAGTCGGAGACCGGCTACCTGCACACCGACCAGTACTACAGCGCGCTGAACACCGAGGCGCACATCGCGGGCACCGGCCCGGAGATCCTGCGGGACCTGGACGGCCACGCCCCGGACTACTTCATCGCCTGTGTCGGCACCGCCGGGTCCTCCACCGGGGTCGCGACCGTGCTGCGCGGCCACAATCCCGCGATCGACGTGGTCGGGCTGGTGGCCCACAAGTCCGACTTCATCCCGGGTATCCGCAACATCGACGAGGTGCACGAGGTCGGCCTGTTCGACCCGGCCACCTACGACACCATCGAGTCGGTCAGCGCGGACGAGGCCATCGACGGCATGCTGACCCTGGTCCGCCGCTGCGGCATGCTGGCCGGCCCCACCGGCGGCGGCGCGTACCACGGCGCGGTCCGCCACCTGCGGAAGGTGGACGCCGAGCTGACCGAGCGCCGGACGGCCGTGTTCATCGTCTGCGACCGGGTCGAGAGCTACATGAGCTACGTCCGCAAGCGCCGCCCCGAGCTGCTCAACCAGCCGCCGAGGCAGAACTCGGTGGCCGGCCTCGCCCCCGCCGAGCTCACCGCCGCGACCGTCATCGACGTCGAGTCGGCGCAGAAGTGGATCGCCGAGGACCACCCGCTGGTGATCGACCTGCGCGGCCCGTTCGCCTACGCCGCGCTGCACATCGAGGGTTCGATCAACATCGTGGACGAGCTGTTCGACGAACTCCTGCACGGCGGCCTGCCGTTCGGCCGCAGCCGGCCGGTGCTGCTGGCCTGCCCGGTCGGCGAGAAGTCCGTCCGGTACGCCGCCCTGCTCACCCGGATGGGACACCCCGACGTGCGCAGCCTGTCCGGCGGCATCATCGGCTGGCGCGACGCCGGCGCCCCGCTGGTCCGGGACTGAGGGGCCGCGCGATGACCACCAGCGAGACCTTCGACGAGCTCCGGGACTGGCAGCACGCGCTGCGGGCCCAGTTCCCGATCATCGTGGCCAACCCCGGACTGGCCTACCTGGACAGCGCCGCGACCTCCCAGAAACCCCAGGCCGTCCTGGACGCCGTGCAGACCTACCTGACCACGGCCAACGCCAACGCCGGTCGGGGCACCTACACCTGGGCCAACGACACCACCGCGCTGGTCGCCCGCACCCGGGACCGGGTCGCCCGCCACCTCGGCGACCCGGAGCCGGAGCGCTCGGGAGTCCACTTCGTCAGCGGCGCGACCGAGGGCTTGCGCGCCGTCGCGCGGGACTGGTTCCCCAGGTACCTGTCCGACGGGGACGAGATCATCGTGCCCTTCGCCGACCACCAGGCCAACGCGCTGCCCTGGTTGGAAGCCCAGGAACTGCTGGCGAGCCAGGGCGTGCGGATCGTGGTGCGCGAGCTGCCGTACGAGCCGGCCTCCCACGACTACGACCCGGCGGCGCTCGCCGAACTGGTCACCGCGCGAACGGCGTTCGTGGCGGCCACGCACGTGCACCACGTCTACGGCGGGAACATGAACGTGCACCGCATCCGCCGCGCGGTCGGCCCCGACGTGCCGATCTGCCTGGACGCCGCGCAGAGTGTCGGCCACCTGCCGGTGGACGTCCGCGCCCTCGACGTCGACTTCGTGGTCTTCTCCGGCCACAAGGCGATGGCCCTGCCCGGCAGCGGAGCGGTCTGGGCCCGCAACACGCGGGGGCCGGAGTTCAAGCCCGGAGGCTGGACCGGCACCCCGAACACCACCGGGATCGCCAGCCTGGAGGCAGCCCTCGACTGGCTCGACGCCGCCGGCCCGGAGCGCATCGAACGCTGGACGGTCGCACTCGCCGCCCGCCTCACCGACGCACTGCGAAACCTCGACGCCTACGAGGTCCTCGGCTGCCAACAGAGCCTGGCCGCAGACTCCGAGGTTCAGCAGCGCAGCGGGATCGTGACCTTCCGGCACCGCGACATCGGCTCCAACGACCTGGGCTTCGTGCTGTCCACCCACGGCTTCATGGTCCGCGCCGACGGCCACTGCCAGGGCCGCGCGGGCGAGAGCGACAGCTCGGTGCGGGTGAGCCTGCACGCCTACAACACGCCGGACGAGATCGACCGGCTGCTCACCGTCCTACGCACGATGTGACGCCGGATCAGGAGACTGAGGTAGCAAAGATGACGAACAAGGGCACCGTGGTGATGGTCGACGTCTACGCGCCGACCATGCGGCTGGCGGCGGCGTTCATCAAGGCGGGCTACGCCTGCGTCCGGGTGCAGAGCACCCTGGAGGTACCGCCGGTCTACCGGTCGAGCTTCAGCCTGGACCAGTTCGCCGACAACATCGTCCACCACGGCGATCTGGCGGCGACGGTGTCGGCCGTCGCAGCCCACGCCCCGGTCGCGGTGATCACCGGCGGCGAGCTCGGCGTCGAGCTCGCCGACCGGATCAGCGAGGCGCTCGGCCTGCCGAGCAACGGCAGCGCACTCAGCGAGGCGCGGCGCAACAAGTACGTCCAGATCGAGACCCTCAAGGCCGCCGGACTGCGCGGCGCCCGGCAGCTCCTGGTCACCGGCGAGAGCGAACTCGCCGACTGGCATCGGGAGATCGGCGGACGGGTGGTCGTCAAACCCATCCGCAGCGCGGGCAACGACGGGGTCTCGTTCTGCGACACCCCCGCCGAGTCGGTGGCCGCCTACCGTGACATCAAGGACCGCACCAACATCTTCGCCAACCGCAACGAGGGGGTGGTCGCCCAGGAGTACCTGGCCGGCGGTGAGTACGTGGTCAACACAGTGAGCAGGGACGGTCACCACCGCGCCACCGACCTGTGGAAGTACACCAAGATGTCCGCCAACGGAGTCCGCGACCGGATCAGCGGAGCCCTCCTGGTGCCGTCCGACAGCCTGGCCCGCGAGCAGCTGGAACCGTACGCCTTCGGCGTTCTCGACGCCCTGGGGGTGCGACACGGCCCGGCGCACCTGGAGGTGATGCTGACGCCTGACGGACCGTGCCTGGTCGAGGTCGGGGTGCGGCTCTGCGGCGCGGACACCGCCTACTACGCGGAGGTCTCCGCAGGCGAGTCGCAGATCGACTGGACGGTCGACGCCTACGTCGACCCGGACCGCTTCCTCGCCGGTTACCGCACCCCGTACCGGGTCGAGCGCCATGTGGCGCTGGCGTTCCTCACCTCTCCGGTGGCGGGCGTGCTGCGCTCGTACCCGCTGCTGGGCGAGGTCGAGCAGCTGGAGAGCTTCCACGACCTCCACATGACCGTCAAGCCGGGCGACCGGCTGCCGCTGACCGTGGACGACAGTTCCGAGCCGATGATGGTGAGCCTGGCCCACCCGGTCGAGGAGGTGGTGGCCCGCGACTTCGGGACGCTCTGCTACCTGGACGGCCGGGGCTTCTACGACCTGGAACCCGACGGGGGCGCGTCATGAGCCCCCGCACTCACGTGGTGGTGATCCACCGCTGGCGGGCCAGGTACGCCGAGTACGCGCGCTACCTCGACCACGAGCGGTACGCCGTCAGCTACCTCACCACCGAGATCGGCGTCGAAGCCGTACCGGACGCCGCCGTCGAGGTGGTGACGGTGGCCGCGACCGACGACATGACGGCCGTCCGGAAGGAGGTCGACGCACTCGCCTCGCGCCACGGGCCTCCCCGGCACATCGTGGCGCTCAAGGAGGACGACCTGCTCGTCGCTGCCGAGCTGGCCGCCGAGTGGGGGTGCCCCGGCCGCAGCCCGGGGGAGCTGATGGTCTTCCGGGACAAACTGCTGATGGCGGGTGCGGTGGCGGCGGCGGGAGTCGCCCTCCCGGCCTTCGCCCCGGCCACCGACCAGCGGTCGGTGCGCGCCTTCGCGGAGCTGCACGGCTGGCCGGTCGTCCTCAAGCCACGGATCGGCAGTTCGAGCGAGGGCGTGGTGAAGATCGCCTCGGCGGACGAGCTCGCCGCCGTGGTGGTGGGCGCCGGTCTGATGGTCCAGGCGTACAACCCGCACCGGATCTACCACGTCGACGGCGTCTTCGACGGCACAGCCCTCGGCCCCTGGCGAGCCTCGCGCTACCTCAACTCCTGTCTGGGTTTCCGTGAAGGTGACCCGCTCGGCTCGGTGGAGGAGGACGACCCCGAAGTCCTGGTCACCATAGGGGAGTTCACCGACCGGGTACTGCGGGCGCTGTCGGCCTCGGCCCTGGTGTTCCACCTGGAGGTCTTCGTCGAGGACCGGGACGGCGGCCCGCCGGGCTGCGCCTTCCTGGAGATCGGCGCACGCGTCGGTGGCGCGGAGATCCCCTTCCTCTGGCGCGAGGTGCACGGGTACGACCTCATGGAGGCGGCCTTCCGGATCGCCCTCGGACAACCCCCGCAGCCGTGGCACCCGGTGGCCGACGACGAGGTCGGCGGCTGGCTGCTCGCTCCGGCGCCAACGGCCCGGCCTTGCCGGATCCAGGAGGCGACGTCGATGCTCGGCCGTACTCCGGGCCCGTACGCGCAGGCGCTGCCTGCGCCCGGTGAGGTGGTGCCGGCGGCGGACGCGTACTACGAGCACGTCGGCGGGCGCTTCCGGTTCCGGGGGGCGACCAGCGCCGCCGTCGAGGAAGCGGTACTGACCACCGCGAGGGACTTCCGGGTCCGCGCCGAACCGGTCCCCGGCCGTCCCGCCGTAGTCAACAGCACTCCCTCACCAGCGGGTTGAACACCGCCCGGAACCCCCATCTCGCAGCGTGGAGCCGCACATGTTCTCAACTCGGCAGTACGGGCAGATCTGGCGCGTCCCGGGGGCGCCCCTCCTCCTGGTCGGAGGAGTGGTCGCACGACTCGGGATGGGGGTCACGGTGCTGGCCTGGCTGCTGCTGATCAAGCAGACGACGGGGAGCTACGGCCTCGCCGCCTCGGTCGGCGCAGCCACCTCCGTCGCCACCGCCTGCGCCGCCCCGATCGGCGGCCGGCTGGCGGACCGGTTCGGCCCCGGCCGGGTGCTGCTGTGCTTCGCCACGGTGTACTCGCTGACCCAACTGGGTCTGCTGGCAGCAGTGTTGGAGCGGATGCCGGTGCCGCTGCTGTGTGCCGTCGCCGCACTCTCCGGCGCCTTCTTCCCGTCGGTCGGGCCGGCCCTGCGGGCGGCCTGGACGGTGCTGACCGGTCCGGACAGCGGCCGGAGCGAGGCCCGGACCGCCGCGATGGCGGCGGAGTCCACCCTGTTCGAAGTGGTCTTCGTGGTGGGTCCGTTGCTGGTGTCCGGCTTCATGCTGTTCGGAAAGCCGCTCGGCTCGCTGTTCGGCACGACTGCCGCCATCGCGGGGCCCGCCGCCGCCCTGGCGGCCTCCGCCCTCCTCACCGGCCTGGGCACGCTGGCGCTGACGACCGGACGCGCGATGCGCGGTCTGCGTCCGACCCCCGGGCAGGCGCGGGCCCGGGGCCTGGGTGCGCTGCGCGCGCCGGGATTCCCGCTGCTGCTGCTCTGTGCGGCCGGTATCGCCTTCTCCTTCGGCGCCTCGCCGGTGGCGCTGGCGGCCTATGCCCGGGTGCACGACGGCGATGCCGCCGAGAGCGTGACAGGAGTACTGATCGCGGTCTGGAGCATCGGCAGTGCGGTGGCCGGATTCTGGTACGGCACCCGGCAGTTCCGGGCATCCCAGGTCCGGCAGTTCGTCGTGCTGCTGGTCGGCCTGGCGGCGGGTTACGCGATCTGGGCGCTGATGCCCGACTCGCTGACGCTCGGGGTGGCGCTCCTGCTCACCGGAGCGGTCATCGCCCCCGCCATGACGGTGGAGGCCGGGTTGGTGGCCCGGCTCGCACCGGAGAGCATGCTGAACGAGGCGTACACCTGGCTGACCACCACGAACCTGTCCATGGCAGCGCTCGGCTCGGCGGCCGGCGGGGTGATCGTGGACCATCCCGGCGGCTGGGCCTGGGGCTTCATGGCCGCAGCCGTCGCAACGGCGGTCGCCGCAGGGGTGGCGGCCTGGCCGGGTGCCCTGTCGCCGCGCGGGGACCGGGCCGAGGAGCTGAGTGCTGCTCAGTCTGCGGCGGTGTCGTCGGCCCCGTGAAGGTGACGTCGTCCACAAGCCATATCGAAATGGTTTTCGTTTCCATTTATGCGCTAGTCTGGGAGGTGACAGCCGGCGCCCGAGGTGCGCCTGAAGCCCTGAATCGGGGAAGGAACGCCGATGGGTCTGAGCATGACGCTGGCCGAGACCTGGGTGGAGCGCTGGGAGCATCAGCAGCAGCGGTATGCGGTGAGCCGCGAGGAGCGATTCACCGTGATCGCCGACGTGGTGCAGTGGACGACCGAGGGGCAGCAGAGCCCGCTGGTGGTCGACCTGGGCAGCGGACCCGGCTCACTGTCGACGCGCCTGTCGACGCGGCTTCCGCACGCGCAGGTCGTCGCGGTGGACATCGACCCCCTGTTGCTGGAGCTGGGCCGGACCCATACTCCGGACGCCGCCCGTTATGTCGAGGTGCTGATCGGGCAGGAAGGGTGGATCGAGGCACTCGAGCTGGACCGGCCGCTGGACGCGGCCGTGTCCACCACGGCACTGCACTACCCGGAGCCGGACAACCTGCGCGAGATCTACCGGGAGCTCGCGGCTGTGCTGCGACCCGGCGGTGTGCTGGTCAACGGCGACCACCTGCTTCCCGAGGACCCGGCGCTCGCGGCGCTCACCACTGCGGTCGGCCGCCACCGCTCGCTGCGGCAGGAGGTCGACGAAGCGGAGGACTGGGCGGCCTGGTGGGCCGCCGCTGGGCAAGTCCCTGAATTCGCTGACCTGTTGGCGGTACGAGCCAGGCAGCCGGCCCCTGCGAACGGTGACGGCAACGGCCTGTCCGCAGCCCAGCACGAGCAGCTGCTGCGGGAGGCCGGGTTCCGCCACACCGGTCCGGTGTGGCAGTACGGGAACAGTTGCGTCCTGGTCGCCGTGCGCTGAGCCGGCTGGCAGTCAGCCCGCTTGGAACGGCGGGTACCACTGCTGGCTCGCGCCGCCGTTGCAGTCCTGGACGTTCAACTTCGTCCCGTCGGCGCTGCTGGCGCCGGTGGTGTCGAGACACTTGTTGGTGTTCGGGTTGACCAGGGTCCCGGCGGTCAGTTGCCACTTCTGACCGGCGGAGCCGTTGCAGGTCGAGAGCTGGACGGCGGTGCCGTTGACGGTCATGCACTCGAACAGTGCATGGATGGTGCCGTCGTTGGCCACTACCCAGTTCTGGCTGTCGCTCCACTGGCCGCACGTCCACAGTTGGAGGGGCATGCCGTTGGCGCCGCTGATGTCCACGCATTTCCCGCCGGTTCCGGTGATCGGTCCGGAGGAGGAGTTGCCGATGGCATCGCTGTGCGTGGTGACTTCATTGTCCGTTGTGACGCTCCCCTGGGCCGAGCACGTACTGCTCAGCCGTGTGCTGCTCACGGAGGCGGCCACCCGCGCTCCGGTGGAGGCGTCGGTTCCGGTGGGGGCGGAGAACGCTGCTACGGAGTACGGCTCGTCGCCGCAGTTGGCCGCGTCGTAGTTCCAGTCGAAGTACTCCACCCAGTCCGTCATGCCGCTTGCGCTGATCTGCGCGCCCGAGCCGACCTGGAGGGTGCCGAGCACGAACGAGGTCCCGGCCGTGGTGTCGGTGACCTTCGCCTGGTACCAGCCGTCCGACGCGGGCGTGAGGTCGTAGAGGTAGTTGTGGCCGGCCGTGAAGCCGCTGTCGAGACGGCAGGTGTAGCCGCTACCGCCCTCGGTGAACGTCTGGCAGTAGGTCCCGGAATCGCCGGGCTTTGCGGCCGTCGCGTTCCAGAGCGAGATCAGGAACATACCGGGATCGGTGCGGTGTCGTTGCATCCCGATGTAACCGCTGACGCTGTTGGTGAATGCGAACTGATGCGACCAGAACACGTTCCCCTGCCCGGGATCCGACTCCACCAGGGTGTCGAAGCTGACCTTGCTCAATGCCGATGTGCCGGACGGAAAGGCGTAGCTGGTGTAGGAGCCCGGGGTCGATCCGGAGGCCGTCGCCGGACCGGCGAATCCCAGCTCGGTGGAGAGCATGGCGAGCACCACGCCCGCCACAGTGAGAGCGAGCCTCCTGGCCCTGCTACGTAGACATCGTCGAAACAGCATGGAATCCTCCTCGGTTCGAACACCTTCGGCACTGGGACGTCGAGTGGTACGGGCTCCCGAGAGGTCCGGGGCCCGCAGCGGATCACGCGATCAGGGCGAGTCTCTGCAACAACCCTTCGGGCCCACGGTTTGATGATTTTCAGAGTTGTCAGGAATTGCGATTTCGGTAACAACTATCAGGATGGCCGCGCGAGTCCACGGAGACTCAGCTGCCGATCCAGGTCGACCCGGCTTGGACGTTACCGCTGAACGGCCAGACGCCGACTGTGAAACATCGTAGACAGAGCGCCTTGTGATAGTCCGTCACGACACTCGGATCGGAGAGCCGGGCCCGCTCTTGGGTCCGCAGACGCTCATCGGCGGCCGTCCGCGTCGCCCGTGCCCGGCGGGCAGCGGGGCTCGGGTGGCAGGACGGGCAGAACACGTGGGGCGCGTGGGGCAGGTGGGACACATTTGTCGCACAGGGCAGGCGGCCGAACGGCGATATTCCGCCAAGCATATGCCAGCAGAAAGATCAATCTTCCCCGGTGCGGCGGATGGCGACGGTCGTAAGTGCGCTGCTGGCGACCGTCTTGACGAAGGTTGGAAATGGACGTATCGCACGAATGCCTGTTCGTTGGCGGTTTGAGCCGGCTTTCATTGATCCACTGTCCGGATATCAGTGCTGCAATCATTTATTTAATGACCGTTTAGTTGACGGCCCGAACTGATGCCGTACTGTCAATCTGTCGCAATCGGCGGCACGACGTAGGGGTAGGGGAAGAGAAATGGCGTTCACCATCAAGCAGGGACATCCGTTTCCGCAGAATCTGCTGCCGGGGGGTACGGCGTCGTTCACGATCGACGTGGGTTCGGACGTCCCGATCAGCGGCCAGGCGGAGTGGATCGCGGTCACGTTCCCGGAGGGGCTGGCGTTCCCTCAGCCGGGCGGGGAGGTCCGCTACATCGCGGCCAGTGGAACGGTCAACAACGTTCTGCCGGCCACGTGGGACCCGAACACCAAGCAGCTGCGCTTCCAGCACGCGTTACACCTCAACGACGGCACGCCGGGCCAGAACGGGTTCTACTCGATCAACATCCAGGCTCTGTCGAGTGCTGCACCGGGCGAACGGGTGCAGCCGAACGCGCTGAGCATCGCCGGCGTCACGGCGGAGCTGCGCATTCTCATCGGAACCCCGCCCCCGCTGCCCCCGGTGGAGCAGCGGGTGTACGGACTCGTCAACGATCTGGGTGTGATCCAAGCGGACTCGAGTTCAGGTGATTTCCAGGTCAAAAAGCAGGGGCCCGGGGTCTACGACATCATCTTCGACAACCCGTTCATCTCCAGGGTGGCCGTTCTGGCGACGATATACAGCCACGGCAGTCTCCTGGACAACGTCCAGGCCCGCGACATCCTGCCGCACTACGTCAGGATTTACACGGGCGACCAGACCGGCAATCTCGCGGACCGGCACTTCTCCTTCCTCGTGATCGGTGGAGCCCCACCGCGGCGGTAAGCAGTGCCCATCGAGCCGGCAGCCTCACCGAACGAGGCTGCCGGCTTCACCATGACCGCAGAACCGCAGAACCGCAGAAAGAGGAAGAACCGCGTTGGACGTCATACGCACACAGCAGCGGCCGGAGTCCGCCCCACCACCACTGCCCGCAGCCGGCACGAGCCCGGTCGCCGTCGTCGATCTCGAACTCGTCATCCCCGCCTACAACGAGGAACACCGCCTGGCGGCCACTGTGCAGGCCCTCGCCGACCACCTGTGGCGCTTACCGCTGACCACCGCGTTACGCGTCGTCGACAACGGTAGTAGCGACCGCACGGCCGAGTGCGTGGACAGGTTGGCCGCGTCCGGGATTCCGGTCAGCGTGGTGGGCTGTTCGCGGCGGGGGAAGGGCGCGGCCGTGGCCCGGGGGATGGTCACCTCGCGCGCCCGCTGGGTGGGTTTCTGTGACGCGGACCTGGCGACCCCGGCGCCCGCCATCGACGACGCGCTCGCGCTGCTGCAAGGCGGCTGGCGGGTCGTCATCGGCTCGCGTCGCTGTGCCGGCGCTCGCATTCCGGTTCGCCAGCCCGTGCTGCGGCGGGTCGGCGGTGTGGGCTTCCGGCTGCTCACGCGCCGCCTGTCCGGCCCGGTCGCGGACACGCAGTGCGGTTTCAAGTTCTTCGAGGCCGAGGCCGCGCGGTTGGTCTTCGCCGAGGTCACGACGGCCGGTTTCGCCTTCGACCTGGAGGTGATCGCCCGCGCGCGGGCGCTGGGGCTTGCGATGACGGAGTTTCCGGTGGTCTGGAGTGACCAACAGGGCTCCAGCTTCCGGTCGTTCAGCGACGGCCGCCGGGTGGCCGGTGAGCTGTGGCGATTGCATCGCACCGTGTCAGGTCTGGCGTCACGTCCGGCGGGGGAAGCCGGATGAGCGTGCAGGCGAGTTCGGAGGAGGGCCTGCGAAGGGCTTTCCCGGGCGTCACGTGGTGGCGTGGCCGTCATGTCGTCGTCTGCAACTGGCGCGACGGCCGGCATCCGCAGGCGGGCGGGGCGGAGTTGTACTGCGAGGAGACCGCCCGGCAGCTGCACGAGACGGGGGTGCGCGTCACCTGTCTGACCTCCCGGCCACGAGGCACGGCACGCCGGGAGGACACCGCGTACGGGACGGTGGTGCGCGGCGGCGGACGGCTGACCGTCTACCTCTTCGTCCTGTTCTGGCTGCTGGCGCACCGCCGCCGGGTGGACGGGGTGATCGACTCCCAGAACGGCATCCCGTTCTTCACCCCGCTGGTGCTGCGCCGCCGTACCCCGGTCGTGCTACTCATCCACCACGTCCACCAGAGCCAGTTCGCGCTCTGGTTCCCGGGCCCGATCGCTGCTCTGGGGCGCTGGCTGGAGGATCGAGGCAGCGCCCTGGTGTACGGCAGGCGGGTGGTGTGTGCGGTCTCGCCGTCCTCGCGTGCGGAGATCCGTAGGCAGCTGTCGCTGCGCGGACCGGTGCACCTGGCGCCCTGCGGCCTGGCCCCCGCCGACCTCGACCGGCCTGTGGCCGGTTCGCGTGCCAGGGCCGCGCACCCGCGCATCGTCTGCGTCGGCCGGCTGGTCACGCAGAAACGCGTCGAGCAGCTGGTGGGCGCCGTCCCGTCGATCCAACGCGACCTGCCGGGCGTGCAGTTGCACATCATCGGCGACGGTGACACCCGCCACGACCTGGAGCGGCTCGTGGCCGGACTCGGAGTCGCCGAGGCCGTGGTCCTGCACGGTCGGGTGTCGCAGGCGCAGCGCGACGCGCTGGTCGACTCGGCGTGGATCACCGCCACGGCCTCGCTGGGGGAGGGCTGGGGCCTGTCTGTGATGGAGGCCGCGGCGGCCGGCGTGCCCGCGATCGCCTACGACGTGCCCGGTCTGCGCGACACGATCCGCGACGGCGTCACCGGCTGGCTGCTCGCCGAGGGCGAGGACCTGGCCGCCGCGCTCGTCAAGGCCCTGCGCACGGTGGAGGACCCCGAGCGGGCGGCCTCCTGGGACGAGGCGTGCCGGGCCTGGGCGGGCCGGTTCAGCTGGGCGGCGACGACGGCTCATCTGCTCGCCGCGCTCACGGGCGAGGAGAGGCGGCTGCACCGCCTCCCGCGCGAGGAACGACGCGCTCCGAGCGACGCGTGTGCGGTGGTCACCCTGCCTGCGGAGATGGTCGAGGGGGTCGACCTGGGGCTGCTGCGCGCGACCGACCTGGTGGACACCGCCGGCCCCGAGACCGCGCTGCTCCTGGTCGGCGCCGACGAGCAGGACGCCGAGACCGCTCTCACCCGCCTGGGCGTCGACACCGGTGACGAACGCCTGACGGTGCGCCTCGCCCGTCACGCCGACACCCTCGGCTGGGAACAGCACCCTCCGCTGCGTCGGCCGCGACCTGCGGCTGCCTCGAAGTCCCCGACGAGGAAGCTTCGTTGGGCTGCCACCTTCGGTGCGCTGTTCGCCCTGGCCCTGGTGCTGAGGCTGGCGTTCATCGACCGGTCGTACGACGTGTTCGTCGACGAGCTGTACTACACAACGATCAGCCGGAACCTCGCCGCCGGCCAAGGTCTCACGTTCCAGGGCCAGTTCTTCGCGCTGCACCCACCGGCACTGTTCGCGGTGCTGGCCGGCGCGCTGCGCGTCGGCGGCGGTCGACACGCCGATCTGCTGCAGTCGGTGTTCGCCCTGCGGCCGGTCATCGCCGTCACCGGGTCGGTGACCGTGGTCGCGGTGACCGCGCTGCTGCGCCGGATCGTCCGGGCGCCGATCGCGCTGGCGGCCGGTCTGCTGCTGGCGGTCGACCCGTTCCTCAATCTGTTCGACAGCCGCGTGATGCTCGAAGCCCAGGCCAACGCGGCCGCCGTGCTCGGCCTGCTGGTCCTGGCCCACACTGCGACGACACCCCGTGGTCGTACCGCCGTCGGGTCCGGGGCAGGGCTGCTGTTCGCACTCGCGGTCACCACCAAGGAGCCGTACGCCCTGGTCACGTTCGTACCGGTGCTGCTGCTCGCCTGCTCCGCCCGGGGACCGCTGCGTCGCATGCGGTTGACCGCCGCCGCCCTGACGGCGGCCGGCTACGGCGTCTACGTGGTGGTGGCCTCGGCCACCGGCAACTGGGCGCCCCTGTGGGCGCAGCAGACCGACGGCATCGCCCGGGCCCTGGGCGCCAAGCAGATCACCGGCTTCAACAGCCACGACGGCCAGGTCAGCTTCACCGACCGGCTGATCGCCGACCTCGGCCAGTTCGGCGTCCCCTACCTGCTGATCGCCCTGGGCACCGCCGCCACGGTGTGGCTGCTCTGGTGCCGGGCCCGGCGGCCCTGGCTCTTCGCCGACGCTCCCGGACGGTCCGTGGTCACCGCCTGGGCCGCCTGCACGCTCGGCTACCTGTTGTACGCGGTCGCGGTGGGCACCCTGGAGGAGCAGATGTTCTACCCGCTGGTGGTCAGCAGCACGGCCGCCCTCGCCCTCACCGCCGACCTGGCGCTGCCGGCCCCGCTGCGCGGACCCGCCGCCGTCCGAGCCGGCGGCAGTCGAGCCGGCGGCGGTCGACGGCCGGTCTGCGCCGCCGTGGTGGTCGCGCTGCTCACCGCAGCCGCCCTGGTCGTGGACGGCGGGGTCTGGGCGCGCGTCCACAGCCGTCACGACGACGCCTACTGGCGTACCGTCGCGTGGACGGATGCCCGGCTGCCCGGCGGCAGCACGGTGGCGGCCACCGACGAGACGCCCCCGTTCCTCATCCGGGGTGCCCAGAGCGGAACTTGGCGTACCGTGCGCGACCTCGAGGACCACCACGTCGACTACGTCGTGCTGTCCACCGAGCTCGTCGCCCAGGGGTACGCCCGCATCTCACCGGGGCTGCTCGCCACGCTGGAACGGCGAGCCCCCCTGGTCCACAGCGAGCCCGGCCCCACTGTCGGTGCGCTGCGCGTGTACGACGTTCGCGCCCTGCTTGCCGCGCAGAACGGGAGGCCGGAATGACCACGACTCCAAGCACCCTGACCGGTGAGCCCGCAGCCCCGGCCGAGGCCGCTCCCACCACGGCGCGCGGCCAAGTCCCGGACCGCTCGGTCGTGTTGCTCACCCTCTCCGCGCTGCTGGTCGGCGCGGGCAACTACGGGCTCTCGCTCCTGCTGGTCCATCTGCTGGCGCCCGCCGACTACGCGGTCTACGCGGCCGCCGCCTCCGTGCTGCTGACGGTCGGGATCCTGGCCGGGGCGACGGTGCCGTGGGTGCTGGCCCGCGAAGTCGCGGTCACCTCCAACGGCAGTGCCCGGCGCCGACGTTCGGTCCGCGCCTGCCTGCGGCTCGCCTGCGCGCTGTCCGTCCTGTGCGCCGTCGCCGCGTGCGGCGCGGTGGCCTCCTACGCCGGACCGGGCCTGCTGGCCGCCATCGCCGCCGCGTGCGTGGCGATCTGGGTCAACTCCGCCGGCGCGGGCTACCTCCAGGGCCGCCAGGACTTCGGCCGCCTCGCCGTGCTGCGGGTGACGGAGGTGGCGGTGCGCATCGCGGCCGCCGTCGGGGCCGTCCTCGCGGGGTGGGGGAGCGCCGGGGCGGTCGGCGCCTTCGCTGTCGGGGCGGCAGTCACCTCCGTCGCCGGACTCACGGCCATGCGAGGCGACTTGACCCGTCGTCCTGTCCCGCCCGGCGAGTCGGTGGGTGCGGACGAGGGCCACGACGTCACCGTCGTCACCGACGTCACCGACGTCGTCGACGTCGCCGGGGAGCGCCGCACCGGCCTGTGGCAGCAGGCCGCCGCCATCGGTGGCATCCAGGTCCTGGTCTGCCTGCTGCTCACACTGGACGTCGTGGTCGGCGCCGCCGTGCGGCACGGCTCTGCCGCTCTGGCGCCGTACCAGTCGCTGCTCGTGCTGGCACGCATCCCGCTGTTCCTCGCCACCGCCCTCGCCACGGTCGTCTTCCCCCGGCTCGCGGCGAAGCGTCCCGGTACCGGCAGCCACGAGTTCCGCGCCATGCTCCGACTGCACTGGACTGGCAACACCGCCGTCACCGTCGTCCTGGCGACCTGCCCGGCCCCCGTACTCGCCCTCGTCCTACCCGGACCCTACGCCGCGTCAGCCGCCCTCCTGCCACCACTTGCCCTGGCCGGTCTCGCCGGAGCCACCATCACCCTGGTCGCCACCGTGTTCCAGGCCTGGGGCCCGGTCCGACCGGTGGTCGCCGTGCTCGGTGCCGCTTGTCTGCTGGGCGGCATCGCCTTCGCCTGCACCGCCGAGAGTCCCACCCGGCTCGCGTGGAGCGCCGCCGCCATCACCGGCGCGACCGCCGTGGCCGTCGTGACGTCGGCCCGCCGCCGGGTCAGCGGGCTCAGCCCTGCCGCCGGGGCGGCGCTCCCACTCACGGCGGGAGCTGCCGTCGCGTGCGCCCTGTTCGCGCTGCGGGTGCACCCTGTGCTGTGGGCCCTGGGCGCGAGCGCCGTGCTCGCGACGGCCGCAGTGTCGCTCCGTCCGCGTCGCCGCCGGCCAGGCCCGTACCGGGTGCTGCACCTGGGCTTCGAAGATCCCCGACGCCCCGGTGCGGGCGGCGGTTCGGTGCGCACCCACGAGGTGAACCGGCGCCTGGCAGCCCGCGACATCGAGGTGACCGTCCTGTGCGCACCCTGGCCCGGCTGCACCGCGACCGTCCGCGACGGCGTCCGCTACCTGCCGCTGCCCGCCCACCTCGGCCCGCTCGCCCGCAGCCGCTTCGCCTCCCAACTCGCCTATTTCGCCGCGATCGTGGCCACCCTGTGGTGGCTGACCCGGCGCTTCGACCCGGACCTCGTCGTGGAGGACTTCGCCGCCCCCTTCTCCTCCGTCTGCGTCCCCTACCTCACCCGCCGCCCGACCGTGGGCCTGGTCCAGTGGCTCTTCGCCGCGGACAAAGCCCGCGAGTACAAGCTCCCCTTCCACCTCGTCGAGCGCAGCGGACTGCGCTCGCACACCTCCCTCATCGCCGTCAGCGACGACCTCGCCGCCGAACTGCGCACCCGCAACCCCGCCGCCCACGTCACGGTCGTCCCCAACGGCCTCGACCCCGCCGCGTTCACCGCACAGCGCGTACCGGCCCGGGAGGACCTCCTCTACCTCGGCCGCCTCGAAACCACCTCCAAGGGCCTGGACCTCCTGCTGCGCGCCTACGCCCAGGCGGCGCCCCGCATCACCGCCGACCTGCTCATCGCCGGGGACGGCCCACACGCCCGGAGCGCCCGCGCCCTCTCCGAGCAACTCGGCATCACCCACCGGGTCCACTGGCTCGGCAGGGTCGACGGAACCGCCCGCTTCGACCTCCTCGCCGGCGCACGCCTGGTCTGCATGCCGAGCCGCTACGAAACCTTCGGCATGGTCGCCGCCGAAGCCCTCGCCACCGCAACCCCCGTGCTCGCCTTCGACATCCCCTGCCTACGCACCCTGGTCACCGACCGAGTCGGCGTACGCGTCACCCCGGGCGACATCACCGCCTACGCCGAAGCACTGACCCACCTCGCCAACAACCCCGCACGCTGCGCCACCCTCGGCGCCGCCGGCCCCGACACCGTCCGCCACCTCGACTGGGACCGCATCACCGACACCCAGCTCGCCCGCTACCTGGAAGTCCTGAGCGTAGGTGAGTGAATCGCGCCAAATCGCTCACTGAATGATGAATAGATATGCGCTGGGCAAATGATAAACGGCATTCATAAGGTGCTGGTAGGGGTCCTCTTGACGTGTAATCGGGGCGGTGGTAGTTCCTCCGGTGTCAGTTCCTGGCCAGGTGATCGCGTGGCCGGGAAAAGGGTTGGCTTGATGTGGCTATTTTCCGTCCGTTGCTCGCCGAAAGCTGGCACGGCGGGGATGGTCGGCACGATAGTTTGACTCCCGTCCCAATCGGCGACGGTACGTTTCGGAACAGGAGAAGAGAAGTGACACTGTTCATCAATCAGGGGAATCCCGCTCCGCGGGACCTGCTGCCCGGGGGTAAGGCGTCGTTCACGATCGACGTGGATTCGGATGTCCCGTTCAGCGGGCTGGAAACGATCAGGGTCACGTTCCCGCCGGGGGTGACGTTCCCTCAGCCCGGCGCGGTCCACTACATCAACGAGGCCGATGGGACAAACACCGATCTGCCGTACCAGTGGGACGGCCGGGTGCTGCGGTTCGAGCACACGGTGAACCTCACCCCCGGTGCGCAGAGGCAGAACGGCTTCTACTCGGTCGACGTCCAGGCGTTGCAGAATGCCGCACCGGGCGATCACGTGCAGCAGCCGGACGGTCTCGTAATCGGCCTCAACACCCAGGCGCCCCTGCGTTTCCACGTCGGCACCCCGCCGGCGAGCGGAGGCATCGTCCACCTGTCGACCACCGTCGACCTGCAGCTGACCGCATCCGGCGCCTGGACCAACACTGGCCTGGAAGTTACGCTCCCGGAGGCCGGCACGTACCAACTCGACGTGGACATCCGCGGACAGCTCGACAGCGTTCCCCCCGTCAACGCGTTCATCGTCGCCCGGCTCTGGAACGCCACGTCGGATACCGCCTTGCCGCACAGTGAGCGGCTCGTCAGCCAGATCATCGATGGAAACCGGGGAGCCGCCCAATACGGAAAAAACGCGACTTCCCCGATCAATGAGCGCATCACGGTGAATGCGCCGACAGCGATCCGACTGGAGGTGAAGCGGGTCAATAACTTCGGTACCTCGACGATCGCCGCCGGGATCTACTCCGACTCCGATGGATACACGTCGTTCCGTTACCAGAAGGTCGCACCCTGACGATCGGCCCAAGAGCCTTCCGGCTGGCACGGTCCGAGGTGCCTGCACGTCCCTTGACGAGTCCCCCGCGTGCGGCCCCGAGAGGACGCGAAGGCCGCCAGGACCTCGCATCGGTGCGCGAGGTCCTGGCGGCGCCGGTTGGGTCAGTCGCTCACTTCGAGGACAGGACGCACCCGCCGGCGCGGTTGCTGTAGAGCGGTTGCATCGCGAAGTTCCAGGGCCCCAGGGTGACGAGGCTGTCGTGGTTCCAGGCGCACAGGTCGCCGATCTCCTCGCGGCTCGGGTCCACCCAGCCGCTGGTGGGCTGGGGGTCGGTGATCGTCTCGGCGTACTCGTGGCCGGCGACGATGCTGAAGCCGTCCATCGGGCTCTGGACGGAGTTGGCGCCGCACATGGAGCCGGCGTCCTGGACGAACGGCAGGTTGGTGTACCCGACCTGGCCGGTCCAGCTGTGCCAGGCGCAGAACCCGTGCTTCGGGAAGAAGTCCGGGTGGGTGCCGCTCGGGCTGACGACGATGATGTTCACGTTGGGGCCGGAGACGCCGAAGCGCTGCGCCGCGTTCTGCGCCTCGGCCGCAATGTCGGCCTGCTGGGCCCAGACCGGGACGGGGTTGCTGGTGTCGACCATGGCACCGGCGAGGACCTGGCCGTTGAAACTCGGCGCGTTGCCGTGGCCGTCGGTGTACTGGCTGGTGACGGTCGACCAAGTGTCGTTCTGCGAGCCGAGGCCGGTGAAGAGGGCCTGCAGGTAGCCCTCGACGGCGTTCTCGTTGGGGTTGTTGGCATACCACTGGCTGCCCCAGAAGTCCAGGTAGACCTTGGGGGCGGTCGCCACCGGTCCGGAGCGGTACTGAAGGCCGGCGGTCGGCCAGTCGGGCGGGAAGACGGTGGCGGCGCCGGCCTGGTGTGGTGCGGCGGGCGGAGCGGTGTGCTGTCCGCGCATCGGGATGATGCCGGCGCGGGGATTGAGTTGCACCTGGACGTCCTTGCCGCCCACGTGCACGGTGACGGAACGGCCGTCCGACGGCTGCACGGCGGCCGACGCAGAGGTGGGCTGCGGGGCGGCCTGCGCGGGGAGTGTCGTGGCCGAGGCGGCCAGCACCGCGAGGACCGTGACGGCAACTGTTCTGACGGACCGTCGCATCTGGCGACGCGAGCTGCGGAGCATGGGGTTCACCGGGAGTTCCTCACCGTTGCTGTGGGGGATGCGCACCATGGGGAACTGTAATTGCACATGTGACATATCAACAGACTTGTTGCTGACTTATGTCTTTGGCTGATCGATTTTGTGCGATTGGCTGCCGCCACGCGAGGAGTGGCCGGGTCGTCCTGAGGATCGGTCAGCCTGCCGCACTCCCGCTCGGATGCCAGCTGCGCGCCGCGAGTTGGGTGCGCCACATCCGGGCGTAGCGCCCGTCGGGCTCGGCCAGCAGGTCGGTGTGGGCGCCGCGTTGGGTGATCCGGCCGCCGTCGACGACGAGGATCTGGTCGGCGCCGACGACGGTGGAGAGCTGATGCGCGGCTCGACGCGGCGGCCAGGTGGTGGTCAGGCGACAGGGCGGCGGCGGGCTGCGTCAAGATTCGGTAATGATTGTCATCTCAACGCCGATCGGACTGGTGTTGAAAATCATTTCTGACTAGCGTTGGCATCGTCCAGCCGAGGCGGGCCCTGTCACAGGGGTCCGCAGCTCTCAGAGGAGTACCCTCACCATGCGCGCCGTCCTTCCCCGTTCCGTCCGCAGACACCCCGCTCGCCTCGTGCTGAGCGCCGCGGCCGTCGCCGCGCTCGCGGCCACCAGTGCCTGCTCGACGTCCTCCTCGACGGCGAAGGCGAGTCCGTCCGCTGCGGCCGGCTCCAATACCATCCAGGTGGTGGCGGCGGAGAACTTCTGGGGCAGCATCGCCACCCAACTCGGCGGCTCGCACGTGAAGGTGACGAGCATCATCACCAACCCGGACACCGACCCGCACTCCTACGAGCCGACCGCCGGCGACGCGCGGACGATCGCGGGTGCGGACTACGCGATCACCAACGGGATCGGGTACGACGCGTGGTCGGACAAGCTGCTGGCGGCCAACCCGGCGCCGAGCCGCACCACGCTGAAGGTCGGTGACCTGGTGGGGAAGAAGGAGGGCGACAACCCGCACCAGTGGTACTCGCACGACAGCCTGTACAAGGTGATCGACCAGGTCATCGCCGACTACAAGAAGATAGACCCGGCCGACGCGGCCTACTTCGACACCCAGAAGCAGACCTTCGAGACCCAGACGCTGGCGAAGTACAACCAGCTGGAGTCGGACATCAAGGCGAAGTACGCGGGTACCCCGATCGGTGCGTCCGAGTCGATCGTGACGCCGCTCGCGGAGAGCACGGGCCTGAAGATGATGACGCCCGCGACGTTCCTGTCCGCGGAGAGCGAGGGCACCGACCCCACCGCCGCCGACAAGGCCACCATCGACCAGCAGATCTCCGGCAAGCAGATCAAGATCTACGTGTACAACACCCAGAACTCCAATCCCGATGTGGTGGCCCAGGTGAACGCCGCCAAGGCACAGGGCATCCCGGTCGCCCAGGTCACCGAGACCCTCGCCCCGGCCGGCGCCACCTTCCAGGACTGGCAGACCCAGGAGCTGCAGGGCATCGCGGACGCGCTGAAGGCGGCGACGGGCAAGTGAGCATCCACCCGACCGAAGAGGTCCCAGCGATGGCGGCGGCGAAGCAGCCCGAGCCCGATCCGGTGCTGTCGCTACGCGGCGTGGCCGTGCGGGTGGGCGGGCGGACCCTGTGGTCGGGTGTCGATCTGACCGTGGGGGCCGGGGAGTTCACAGCCGTCCTCGGCCCCAACGGGGTCGGCAAGTCCACCCTGGTGAAGGTGCTGCTCGGGGTGCTGCCGGCGGCGGCCGGCGAGGTGCGGGTGCTGGGCGGGGCGCCGGGCGCGCGCAGCGGCGCCGTGGGGTACCTGCCGCAGCGGCGCAGTTTCGACGCGAGCGTGCGCATCCGTGGGGTGGACGTGGTGCGGCTGGGCCTGGACGGGGACCGCTGGGGGATCCCCGTCCCGGGTCTGGGCCGCGCCAGACGCCAGGCCGCCCGCGAGAGGGTGGCGGAGGTCGTCGAACTCGTCGGCGCGTCCGCCTACGCCCACCGGCCGATCGGCCAGTGCTCGGGCGGCGAGCAGCAGCGGCTGCTGATCGCCCAGGCGCTGATACGGAGGCCCCAAGTCCTGCTGCTGGACGAGCCGTTGGACAGCCTCGACCTGCCCAACCAGAGTGCCATCGCCGCCCTGCTGGGCCGGATCTGCCACCAGGAGCAGGTGTCGGTGGTGATGGTCGCCCACGACGTGAACCCGATCCTGCACCACCTCGACCGGGTCGTCTACATCGCCGAGGGCGGCGCCGTCGCCGGCACACCCACCGAGGTGATCACCTCCGAGACGCTGACCCGCCTCTACCGGACGCCGATCGAGGTGCTGCGCACCAGCGACGGCCGGCTCGTGGTGGTCGGCCAGCCCGAGGCCCCGGCGCTGCACAGCGACCGGCACCCGGAGCCCGGGACGGGGGGTGGCGGCCATGTTGCTGGCTGACGCCAACTCGCCCGTCTTCTCCTGGAACCTGCTCGCCGACTTCCAGGAGATGTGGGCGTACCCGTTCATGGTCAACGCCTTCCGGGCCGGCGCGATCGTCTCCGTGGTCTGCGCGGTGGTCGGCTGGTTCATGGTGCTGCGCCGCCAGACCTTCGCCGGGCACACGCTGTCCGTCGCCGCGTTCCCCGGTGCCTCACTGGCGATCCTGGTCGGCGTGAGCACAAGTCTGGGCTACTTCGGCTTCTGCGTGGCCGCCGCCCTGGTCATCGCCGCGCTCGGCCGCAAAGGCCGGGACGCCGGAGCCGAGGAGTCGGCCGTCACCGGGACGGTCCAGGCCTTCGCGCTGGCCTGCGGCTACCTGTTCATCAGCCTGTACAAGGGCCTGCTCGAAGGCCCCACCGCGCTGCTGTTCGGCAGCTTCCTCGGCATCACCACCGGACAGGTGCTGCTGCTCGCGGTCGTCGGCGCGGTCGTGCTCGCCGTCCTGGCCGTCATCGGGCGTCCGCTGCTCTTCGCCACCGTCGACCCCGAAGTCGCGGCCGGGCGCGGGGTGCCGGTGCGCCTGCTGTCCGCCCTGTTCCTCGTCCTACTGGGTGCCGCGACCGCCGAAGCCAGCCAGATCACCGGCACCCTGCTGGTCTTCGCGCTGATGGTGGTGCCGGCCGCCACCGCCCAGCAGCTCACCGGCCGCCCGGGGCTGAGCCTGCTGCTCGCCGCACTGATCGGCCTCGCCTGCTGCTGGGGTGGGCTGATCGCCGCCTACTACCAGCCCTACCCGCTCGGATTCTTCGTGACCACCATCGCCTTCACCGGCTACGTCCTGGCCCACCTCGGCCGCGCCCTGCACGGCGCGCTCGGCCGTACCCGGGGGTCCTCGTTCGGGCTCGGGGGTGCGGCATGAACGTGCTCACCCAGCCCTTCTTCCAGCACGCCCTGCTGGCCGGCACCGCCATCGCACTCGCCTGCGGGCTGGTCGGGTACTTCCTCGTCCTGCGCGCCCAGATCTTCACCGGCGACGCGCTCAGTCATGTCGCCTTCACCGGCGCGATGGCGGCGCTGGCCGGCGGCTACGACCTGCGCCTGGGCCTGTTCGCCGCCACCGTCGGCGTCGGACTGCTGCTCGGCGGGATCGGCCGCCGGGGCCGCCCGGACGACGTGGTGATCGGCAGCGTCTTCGCGTGGATCCTCGGCCTCGGCGCCTTCTTCCTCACCATCTACACCACCTCCCGCAGCGGTGCCCAGGGCGGCGCCGGCACCACCGTGCTGTTCGGCTCGATCTTCGGCCTGAGCAGCGGCCAGACCCAGCTCGCCGTGCTGATCGCCGCAGCGATCTCCGTGGTCCTGCTGCTGATCGCCCGCCCGCTGCTGTTCGCCACCCTCGACGAGGCCGTTGCGGCGGCGCGCGGCGTCCCGGTACGGCTGCTCGGCTTCGGCTTCCTCGCCCTGGTCGGCGCGACCGCCGGTGAGGCCACCCAGGCCGTCGGCTCGCTGCTGCTGCTCGGCCTGCTCGCCGCCCCGGCCGGTGCCGCGATCCGCCTCACCAACCGGCCCTTCCACGCACTCGCGCTCTCCGCCGGGCTCGCGGTCGGCGAGATGTGGGGTGGCCTGCTGCTCAGTGCCGAAGCGCCCAAGCTGCCGCCCAGCTTCGCCATCATGGCCACCGCGAGCGCGGTCTACGCCGCGACCTTCCTGATCCGCCCGAGCCGAGCCGCTCGCCCGGTAGCGGCCTGACGATGGTGGGCTCACGGGGGAAGAACATGAACGACCGGGGCGTCTCCGCCCTCGCCGCCGCATTCGACCGCAGGGCAGCCGGGAGCGCCAGCCGCTTCGGCGGTAGCCGAGCGGTCGATGCCGCGCGGCCGCCCGCGCCACCGAACGAGGTCGAACTGATCGGGCGGCCGACGCCGCAACGCACCGAGGTCCTGCAAGCCCTGGCCGGCTGCGAGGAGTTCATCAGCGCCCAGCTGCTGCACGCCGGCCTGCTCGCGGCCGGCTCCCGGGTCGGCCTGAGCACGGTCTACCGCACGCTCACCGCACTCGCCGCCGCCGTCCGGGCCGACGTGGTCCGCGATGTCAACGGTGAGAGGCTCTTCCGCTACCGCCCCGACACCGACCACCGGCACTACCTGATCTGCCGTCGGTGCGGCCTCAGCGTCCCGGTGGACTCGGGCCCGGTCGAGGCCTGGGCCGACGAGATCGCCCGGACCTCGGGCTTCGCACAGGTCCAGCACACGGTGGAACTGGCCGGCACCTGCGTCGGCTGCGTGGCGGCGGACGCCGGCAGCTGATCTCCCGCACCGGGGGCACGCACTTCACTGTGGTGGCGTGGGTGCAACACATGCACACATTGCTATATGCTGACTCGTAGATGTTCTGCGCAGCAGCCATGCCGCGCACCGCAGTTGTGTGCCGGTAGCCGGCGTGGCGACACATACGAGAGGGAGTCCCCGGATGTCCACCGCAACGCAGCACGAGACGCACGCCGACCACCCGCACGTTCACGGCGAGGGCTGTGGCCACGTCGCCATTCCGCACGGCGACCACGTCGACTACGCGCACGACAGCCACATCCACCGGGTGCACGACGGCCACGTGGACGAGTGCGCGGTCACCGAGCACGCGATGCACCAGGGGCATGAGGGCCACGAGCACGGCGCGGGCTGCGGCCACGTCGCCGTGCCGCACGAGGACCACGTCGACTACGTCCACGACGGGCACCGCCACGCCGGCCACGAGGGGCACTGGGACGACCACTGACGCATGGCGGGAGGCTGGAAGGCGGATCGACCCTCGGGGTCGGTCCGCCTTCCGCTGTTCCGGTCGGAGCGTTCCGGTCGGAGCGTTTCCGTCCCGGTCGAGGGGAGATGACATCCATTCCCAGGTATTAAGGTATGCATATGGCCACGCATCCAGCCCCCGGCGACCGGCAGGACGATTCGCACACCGACCGGCAGGACGAGCCGCACGCCGACCTGCAGGCCGCCAGCGAGCTGCTGCGCGCACTGGCCGCACCCGTGCGCCTGGGCATCGTGCGCGAACTCGCCGGCGGGCGCCGGCGGGTCCACGAACTCGTGGACGCGCTCGGGGTGAGCCAGCCGCTGGTCTCCCAGCACCTGAGAGTCCTGCGCACCTCGCGGATCGTCACCGCCCACCGAAGATCCCGCGAGATCGAGTACTCGCTCACCGACGAGCACATCGCGCACATCGTGCTGGACGCCATCCGGCACGCCGGCGAAGCCTGACCGTCCCTCGGTGCACTCACGCACCCCCTGAGCCGCTTCTCTGACTACCATGCAACTCGGCTGCACTGCGAGGGCGCGTGGGAGTGCGGATGGAGCTGGAGTTACGACACCTCCGGTACCGCCCAGAGCCTCACCGTCACCAACACGACGGCGGGCTACCGGTACATCAGCCTGTACGCCGACACCACGTTCAGTGGAGTCACGGTCACCACGCAGTACTGAGGTCCCCGGGTGGGCCCCTGGCACCTCGAGCGGTTGCCGGGGGCCCACTGTGGTGTCACGCGGCGTGCGGTGTCAGCGGCGCCTTCGGCGGCGGTGCAGCAGGGCTGCCCAGCCGGCGGTGAGGAGGGTGATCGCGGCCAGGGCCAGGAGCCAGTTGCGCAGGTAGGGGAGTGGCAGGAGGGTGGGGTTGCCGTGGTCCACGCCCGCCCGCAGGACGGCGGGCAGGGCGACTGCGGTGACGGCGGCGGCGAGGATGAGGCCGGTGCGGACGGGGGTGCTGCGGGCGACGGTGGCCCCGAGTGCACAGGTCAGCGGTACCCACAGGCCGTCGTGGATCAGCAGTCCGCCGATGGCCCAGCGCAGGATGTCGAACGGGTGGTGGCCGAGGTCGATGTAGTGGTCGGTGGCGATCCCGTACAGGCCGAACCCGGTCAGGCCCAGGCCGGCCAGGGCGAGCAGTGTCCGTAGTGTGCGCATCAGAGGATCTCCATCCGGGCGACCCACTTGGTCTGCAGGACGCCGGGCCTGTTGGGTGCGATGATCCGGGCGGGGTAGCCGTGGTCGGGGTCGAGTACCTGTCCGTTCACCCGCAGCGCGAGGAGCGTCAGCGGGTCGCGGGCGTACGTCGCGGGCATGTCCATCACCCGGTACGGGCCGTCCGCCTCCAGCGAGGTGACCCGCAGCCGCGCCGACGCCGGTGCGCCGGCGCGGGCCAGCAGGTCGGCCACCCGGACTCCCGCCCAGCGGGCTGTGGCGCTCCAGCCCTCCACGCAGGCGATCGGCAACTCCGCCTCGTACTGCGGCATCGCGAGCAGCTGATCCATCGTCAGTTCGTACGGCTGCGGGCCGTCGACCCGCAGCCGCCAGTCGGCGGGCGCCGTGGTGGTGCCGGCCTGGGCGGCGGTGCGGTTGACCGGCAGGCCCTGCGGGCCGAGGTCCGGGCGGCGCGGGGCGAACAGGTCGAGGTGGCGCAGCCACGGCACGGTCTGCCCGGCGGTGGTGAGCGTGACAACGGCCACCGAGGCGGTCACCGCGCCGAGGAACGCCCGGCGCTGCGCCAGGCCGGGCCTGACCCGCCGCCAGTGTCGGGCGATCAGCGGCGCCTTGGCCGCGATGTGCAGCAGTAGCCCGCCGGTGGCCAGCCAGCCGACCCAGAAGTGCGTCTGGCGGAACGGGAACGGCCAGACGTACCACTGCAGGGTGTTGAGCAGCCCGGTGAACAGCTCCATCAGCATCGCGGCCACCAGCACCGCGATCCCGAGCCGCTCGAGCGCGTGGCCGACACTGCGGGCCGGCGGCCATTCGAAGAGTTTGGGATAGACCACCCAGAGCTTGGCGCCGAGCAGCGGGATCGCGGCGATGCCGCTGATCACGTGCAGCCCCTGGGTGATCTGGTACCCGCTGACCGGGCGGCTCGGCAGCCGGTTGGCGAGCCAACTCGGCGGCTGCTGAAGCAGATGGCTGAACAGGCCGGTCAGGAAGCAGGTGAGCAGCGCGGCGCCGAGCCAGCGGCCGAGCACCACGGCGGTGCGCGGGTCGTGCAGGGCCGACCGGAAGGTGCCTTCGCGCAGCGGCCCGCGCCGGAGGGCGTCCGGCGGGGTGGGCAGCGGGATGTCGTACGGCCTGCGGCGGGAGGTGTCGTCGTTCACCGGTCCATCAGACCGCCCGCAGGGCCTCCCGAGCGGCTTCGACGTGCTTACGGAAGTCGTACGGACAGTACGTGGGCGCTCGCGTCCCCCACTGGCGACCCTCCTGCCTGCCCGCCGACCGACCCCTGGCCGGCCACGAACACCCGCCCGATCACGAGCCGGGCCGAGCGGAGCGAAACACGCAGGCTAATGTGCCAGTGGTCGGGTCTGCGGTCATGCGCCGGATGGGAGTGGATGACAGGTGTCGGAGTCATGGAGCGGGAGCGGGCTGCCGCCGGCTGCGGCGGAGCGGATGGCCGAGGTGCGGGGGAGCGGGACGTGGTCCTCCGCACTCTCCACGGGTGAGTTCGCGGCGGTCCGCAGCGTCGGTTTCGAACCGGTCGGGCAGGTCATGGGCTCGGCCGTCTACCACGTCGGCCGCAGCGGGCGGTACTGGGGCTACCACGACTGTCTCTACCCCGGGGCGGGCTTCGGCTACAGCTTCGGCGGCGGGGCGGGCCCCGCGCCGGTGGCGCTCTCCGGTCAGGGGGCGCCGTCCGCCGCGCTTGTGGACGTGTTCGAACAGGCCCGGCGTACCGCGCTGGACCGGATGACCGCCGAGTGCGCCGCGCTCGGCGGTGACGGCGTGGTCGCCGCCGAGCTGACGATGGAGCCCTTCCCGGCACAGCCGAACTGCCTGGAGTTCAAGGTGATCGGCACGGCGGTCCGGGCCCAGGGGCCGGTACGGCCGAAGACCCCGTTCACCTCGCACCTGGACGGCCAGGGCTTCGCCAAGCTGGTGATGGCGGGCTGGGTGCCGGTGGAGCTGCTGGTGGGCATGTCCGTCGGGGTCCGCCACGACGACTACCGGACGCAGTCCCAGTCGTACTCCTGGCAGAACGTCGAGGTCACCGGGTGGAGCCAGTTGGTGCACGACGTCCGCGCCGATGCCCGGGGGCAGTTGCAGCGGCAGGGTGCGCGGCTGGGCGGGGACGGGGTCGTCCTGGCGAGCGGCTCGCTGCGGGTCTGGCGGGAGAGCTGCCTCCGGGCGGCCGGTCGTCTCAACTCGTCCGGGGAGCAGGAGGACCACGTCGCCGAGGCCACCATGGTCGGTACCACCATCGCGCGGTTCGAGGCGAAGAAGACCCGGCCCGCCACCCTCACGGTGATGCCGCTGGGCAACCGGGGCGACCGGCTGCGCAAACGGCTGGCGGCGGTGGCGTCCAGCCCGTACGGGGACCGCCTGGAGTACCGCAAGCTCGTCGAGGAGCTGAACGACGTGGGCGGTCAGGGGTGACCGGCCCGCCCGGAGCCGCTGAGCGCGTGCGTCGGGCAACCAACCGTCAGATCAGTACGTTCAAGTGGACAGAGTGGACAAAGGGGTAGTCAGATGACGAATCTCGACCCGACGGCCCAGGGGGTCCCGGCCGACGCCATGCGCCGACTCGCCGAGATGGAACCGGGCAAGCCCGGATCGATCTTCACCAGCGACCTGTCGGTGAACGAGTTCCTGCTGGTACGCGAGGCCGGGTTCAAGCCGATCGGCCTGGTGCTGGGCAGCTCGATCTACCACGTGGGCATCCAGATCGGCCGCTGGGGCAAGAACCAGGAGCTGGGGACGCTCAGCCAGGCGATGTACCACGCGCGCGAGCTCGCGATGACCCGGATGGAGGCGGAGGCGGCGGCACTCGGGGCGGACGGCATCGTCGGTGTCCGACTCACCGTCGAGGCCCGGGAGTTCGGCAACGACGTGGCCGAGTTCATCGCCATCGGCACGGCCGTCAAGGCGGACCGCCCGGCGCCGGGCGGCACCAGCTGGCTCAACAACAAGGGCCAGCCGTTCACCTCCGACCTCTCGGGCCAGGACTTCTGGACGCTGATCCGCGCGGGGTACGCGCCGCTCGGCATGGTGATGGGCACCTGCGTCTACCACATCGCCCACCAGAAGATGGGCGCGGTCTTCTCCAACATGGGCAAGAACGTCGAGATCGAGCAGTTCACCCAGGCGCTCTACGACGCCCGCGAGTTGGCGATGGCGCGGATGCAGGCCGAGGCCGAGGCGCTGCACGCCGAAGGCGTGGTGGGCGTGCAGCTCAACGCGCACAACCACCGCTGGGGCGGGCACACCACCGAGTTCTTCTCGATCGGCACCGCCGTGCGACCGCTGCGCGAGGACCACGAGATCGAGCGCCCGACGATGGTGCTCAGCCTGGACGGGTAACACACGTTGTGGAGGCGCGCCCGCGCCTCCACCACAGGGCGGGAATTCGGTCATCGACGTACGAGAGTGCAGGGAATCCCATGAGTGAGCACGATCCGTTGCCAGGCGTACCGGAGGGGGCGGGCCGGCCGCCGGAGCTGCCCGGCGACGCCGCACCCGGCACCGGTCCTGCCGACTCGGGCACCTCGATCGACCTGCTGGCGGCGGCGCTGCGCCGCGACTCGGCCGATCTGGAGGTCTACGCCCAGGTCCTGACCGGCGCGCTGGCCGAGGCACTGCCGCCCGGCGCGGTCGCGCTGGAGCGCAGGCGCAGCATGAGCGACCGGCTCGCCGGCCGGGCGGGCAAGGTCGAGAAGCTGGAGGTTTCGCTGGACGACCGGCGGCTCGTCCTGACCCTGGCGCACGGCCGCCCGGCCGGTGAGATCGCCACGGTCGTCCGGGGCGTGGTGCTCTCGCGCAAGCCGGTGCCGCTGGACGAGTGGGCGATGGCGCTGGCCTCCTCGCTCGCCGAACGCGCCCGCTCCGACGCCCGGGCCCGGGAGGCCCTGGAGAAGCTCCTGCTGGGCGGCTGACCACCGGTCAGGCCCCCGGTCCGCAGGCCGTGCCCCGGTCCGACGTCCGGCCCGACCTCCGGTGAGCAGCCGCCCAGGTGTCCCCTCCGGTTCCGTTCCGGCGCCCCCAACTAGGCTCGGGGGCGACACAGTGCCACCGACCTGGTGGCAGGACCGAGCTGGACGGGGGCCCCTACCCATGCGCTACCTGATACGTGATCGCATGTTCGCCTTTCACGAGGAGGCGTGGATCGAGACCGAGCACCGGGAGAAGGTGTACAAGGTCAACCGGAAGCTGCTCCGGCTGCGGGGCACCTTCGCCTTCGTGGACACCCAGGGCGAGCAGGTGGCGAGCATCGTCAAGAAGGCCCTCACCTTCCACCACACCATCCTGATCAAGCAGGACGGCGTGGTGGAGGCGCGGATCAGCAAGCGGATCTTCAAGCTCTTCGGGGACCGCTTCAAGGTCCGGCTGCGGGACGGGCGACGGCTGCGGATAGTCGGCAACTTCTGGGACCGGGAGTTCGACATCCAGCACGAGGGAACCACCCTGGCCCACATCTCCCGGCGCTGGTTCAGCCTCCGGGACGCCTACGCGGTCGATGTGATGAGCCGTCAGGACACCACGCTGCTGCTCATCCTTGCGGTCTGCGTGGACCACACCCTGCAGGACCTCAAGGGGGAGAAGCTCACCAACCTCTGAGCCAGGGTGCCCGGCTCAGCCCGCTCCCGGAGGTGCGGGGAGCAGGCCCGCGTGCGTGTTCTCGGCCGCCGGGTGGGGGCCGGCGTGGAACCGGCCGTCGAGGAAGAGCAGGGGTGGTCCCGGTTCCGCGCGGTGTTCCAGGACGGTACCGGTCAGGATCACGTGGTCCCCGGCGGTGATCACCTGCTCCCGGCGGCACACCAGGGTGGCGAGGACGCCCTCCAGCAGCGGTAGGCCGTACGGACCGGACAGCGGCCGCAGCCGCTCGAAGCGGTCGCCCGGCCCGGCGAACCGTACCGCCAGCCGGCGCTGGTCGGCGGCGAGCACGTGGACCGCGAAGTGCGGGCTGAGGGTGAAGGCCGGGCGATTGGCGGAGGCGCGGTTCAGGCACCAGAGCACCAGCGGCGGGTCCAGCGAGACCGAGGTGAAGGAGTTGACGGTCAGTCCGGCGGCCCGGCCGAGGTGGCGGGTGGTGACGACCGCCACGCCGGTGGCGTAGCGGCCGAGCACCTCCCGCAGCGCCCGGTGTCCGGAGGGTCCGTCGTCGTTGCTCATCGGGCCGAGGCCACCATGCGGCGGCAGATCTCCAGGGCCGAGGCGATGTCCTCGTCCTCGGGCGCGAGCGCGGACGCGGTGGTCAGGTCCGCCAGCGCCTCGTCCCAGCGGCCGGTGTCCTGGTAGACGAAGGCCCGGTTGTAGCGCAGCGCCGGATCGTCCGGCTCCAGCTCGACGGCATGCGCCAGGTCGGCCAGGGCGGCGGTCAGGTTGCCGGTCCGGTAGGCGACGGTGGCCCGGCCGGCCAGCGCCGTGATCATGCCGGGGTCGGCGGTCACCGCCCGGTCGAAGGACTCCTGGGCGGCTTTGAACTCCTCCCGCTCGGCCCGCACCTGCCCGAGCACCGCGTGCAGGTAGGGGTTCTCCGGGTCGCGCCGCAGGCCGTCGACGGCGTCCTGTTCGGCCGCCGCCAGGTCGCCCGCCTCCAGGTGGATGCCGGCCCGGTTGACGTACGCGTCGACGAAGTCGGGTTCCAGCTCCAGGACGTAGCTGAAGTCCGCGAGCGCGCCTTCGGTGTCGCCCTCGCCGAGCAGCAGGTCGGCCCGGTTGTAGTAGATCTCCGGGAAGGGCGGGGAGAGTTGGATGGCCCGCCGGTAGTCGGCGGCGGCCTCCTCGGGCCGGCCGAGACGGCGCAGGATGTTGCCGCGCTCGAGGTAGTGCTCGGCGTGGTTGGGGTCCTGCTCGATGACGACGGCGTAGTCGGCGAGCGCCTCGTCCAGCCGTCCGAGGCCGAGGTAGACCCGGGCCCGGTTGTTCTTGAGCACCGAGCGGTGCAGCCGGTGCTCGTCGGGGGTCAGCAGCTCGTCCAGCGAGGCGACGCACTCGTTCACCAGCCGCAACGCCTCGTCGAGGTCGCCCAGGTTGACCTCGACCAGCGCCTTGCCGTTCCGGTAGAACGCGCTCTGGAAGGCCCGTTCGCTGCGGTCCTCCAGCAACGAGGCTGTGGCGATCGCCGAGTTGAGCCAGGACTTGGCCAACTTCTCGTCGCGCTCCTCGGGTTCGTTGTGCCGGGTGTAGAGCATCGCGGTCGAGTACGCGGCCGCCATGTGGACGGCCGGGCGGGTGGAGACCAGCCGGGCCTCGTCGTACAGCCGCATCGCCTCGTGGGTGCGGGACAGGATGGAGAGCGCCAGGCCCAGTTCCAGCGCGACGGCCCACCACTGGTGCTCCGACTCCCGGGGGTCGATCAGCGCCAGCCCGCGCTGCCCGTAGCCGACGGTGGCCTGGTAGAAGCCGATGCAGACACAGTAATCCTGCGCGGCGTACAGCGCCTTGACGCCTGCGCCGGCCGGGTCGCTGCCGTGCTCCAGGTGGTACGGGATCGCGCCGAGGCGTAGCGACTGCTGGTCCAGGGCGGTCAGTTCGGCGGCCCGCCGGTCGTGCAGGGCGGCGCGAGCGGCGGGGTCGAGGTCGGCGTAGGCGTCGAGCAGGGCGGGCAGGTCGCTGGTGCCGTCCGTGCTGACGTACGCCCAGGCGGCGTCCGTACCGCTCCAGGAGCTCTCCGCCCGGACGGCGCTGAGCTGTTCGGTGTGGGCCCGCAGGTCGGCGAGCAGTTGCTCGTCCGGCAGGGTGTCGCCCGCCGAGCAGAGCACCACGCGGAGCCGGGCCGGGTCGGTGCGGCGGACCAGGGCCGCGAGGAACTCCAGGTCGGTGTGCTCGGCGTGGTCGACGTTCTCCACCACCAGCGTGCGCGGGCTGTCCGCCCGGAGGCAGGAGTGCAGGAACTCGACCAGGCCGTGCGAGATCCGCCGGGTGCGCAGCCGGGCGTAGAACCTGGTCCGCTCGGTGGGGATCGCCATGGAGGTCAGCGTCTCCCGGGAGTTGGGCAGGATGCTGCTCAACTCAGGTGCTATCGACAGGAGTTCGATGTCGTACCGGCGTACGGTTGCCGGGTCCCGGTGCAGCGCCTCCGGTACCAGGGCGCGGGCCAGGGTGCCGGCCGCCGTGTACGGGCCGCGCAGGTTGAGGTGGGCGTCCACCGGCGGCAGCAGCGCGGGCGGCAGCTCCAGCGTAGCCGCCAGCGCGGACCGGTCCGTGCGCAGCCCGCCGAGGATCCAGAGGTGGCGGGGAAGTGCGTCGTCCATGGGGGATTCCTCCTCGGTGAGACGACGTCGCGCTACGCGACGGTCGGTCGGGCGCGGCGACGGTACTGACGGAGCGCCAGGACCCCGGCGAGCACCAGCTCGCCGAAGTTGAGCACCAGGAACAGGCAGACGTCGAAGATGTTCAGCGGTGACAGGTCGGCGCCCAGCTTGTGCAGGGCGAGCCGGGTGATGCTGATCGCCGCCGGGACGACGGCGGTGACCAGCAGGACGGTCAGCACCGCGTACCCGGCGACCATCAGCCACGAGTACCAGCGGGCGACGGCGGCGTCGCGGGGGTGCCAGTCGGCCTCGTCGACCAGCTTGTCGCGTCGGCCAAGCAGCCGGTTGACCCGGTTGGCTATCAACTGGCGGGCGGCGGTGTGCAGGTCGTTGCAGCCCAGCACGGTGGTGGCCAGGTAGTACAGATCGGTGCGCAGGAAGAAGTAGAACTGCCAGGCGAGGCGCAGCACCACGCCGAAGGCCATCGAGAGGAAGAGCTTGCCGACCAGGCCGCCGAAGCCGCCGGCCGAGTGCAGGGCGGCGGCCCCGAGGGTGAGCGCGGCGATCGCCAGGACGTCCAGCAGCATGCCGGCGAGCATCGGCAGATACCGCTTTCGGCGCGGTACCGCGACCAGGCCGTCCAGTGAGGTCACGAAAACCACGTAGTAGAACCTGCGACTGATCCGGAGCGTCGAGTTCAGTCCGAGCCGCCGTCCGGCGAGCGCGTGGAAGGCCTCGTGCAGCAGAATCCACGGCACCTGGCCGAGCACGATCCCGAGCATCAGCAGCACCAGCGAGGATCGTGTGAAGAACAAGTGCTGGTAGCTCGGCACCAGACTGTGGTCACGGACCATGGCCACCACACCGGCGCCCGTGAGGAGCGCGTACGCCGCCCAGGCGACGGGGGAGAAGAGCGCCCGGCCGAGCCGTTGCCAACGCACCGGGGCGGCCTCGGCGGCCTCCTCGCCGTCCTGCACCAGCAGCTCGAATTCCGTCAGCACTTCGAGGAATTCGAGTATATCGACCTGATCTCCGAACTGCTCGGCGTACCAACGGGCCGATTCGTTCGGTGAATGCCCTTCTTCAAGATGCCTGAGCAGTGCGGCGCCGTCGGTGGGGAAAAGGCCGTAGGAATTGATGTCCGCTCGCCCGACGGTGACCTCGTCGCCTTCTTCGAGATAGGTCAACGGGTGAACTCTGAGCGGCTTGTCCAGATCCACAGAAGTCGGGTCCATTGCTTTCCCCAAGGTCGCCGGAAATCCTGGTGACCGGCCCGGGGCACGACGAGCGGGCCCCGGGCCGGCCTGCGGCGCCACCTCCAGGACCCGGCGGGTTCACCGGGGGTGGATGGCGCTTATCGCATGGGTCGGGCCAGGGCTCAGGCGCTGGTGCCGCAGCAGTACGCGGAGGCGGCGGCCGAGGTCAGCCGGACGGTGCCGGCCTTGCGAACGGCGATCTTCTTCATGCTGTTCTCCTTCTCTCTCGCACTTCGCCGGGCGCGGGGGCGCATCGGCGTACCCGATTTCTCGGGAGCTCGTCACAAAAGTGGTGCACGAGGCGTGATCGTCGCGTGATCGACTATTCACCCGACTTGACGCATCGACAGATTTGCATGTGTTTCAGACTCGTGTCAACGGCCCGAACAGAGTGGTCCCAAGATTGAATTTGGCGTCCGGTGATCGTTTTTCGGTTGATGGCTGAAGGTTATTATTCAGGCGCTCTGCGCCCCAATTCAGTGACGATGGGTGATGGTCCGGAAATATTGGCAGGTGCCCGACAGGAATTGCGGACCGGGCCTTCCAGGGCTTACGGAAGTCGAACGGCCCGCCGCCGCCAGGCCCGTCGGCCGCCGCCCGGTGGCAGGGTGGGCGGGTGCCCATCCGTACCGTGCCGCCCTGCGTCCTCGCCCTTGCCGCCCTCGTCGCCGCGCTGGCCCGTACCGTCACGGGCGGGGGGACGCTCGGCAACCCCCATCCGCTGTACGGCTGGTACCTCGCCGACGCCGCGCTCTTCGCACTCGCCGTCGCGCTGCTGCGGCGCGTACCCGGGCGGTCCGTGGCGGCGCTGGTGCTGGTCGGCGGTGTCGCGGTCGCGGGCACCGGCCTGCTCGCCCCGCCACGGACCAGCGACGACGCGTACCGCTACGTCTGGGACGGCAGGGTGCAGGCCGCCAGGATCTCCCCGTACGCCCACGCGCCGGACGACCCGGCGCTCGCCGGGCTGCGCGACCCCGGGCTGTTCCCGGCCGGCTCCTGCACGAGCTGGGACGAGCGCCGGACGGCGGCGGGGGACTGCACCCACATCAACCGGCCCGCCGTGCACACGATTTACCCGCCCGTCGCCGAGGCGTACTTCCTCGCGCTGCACCCGTTCGGGGGAGGGGTACGCGGGCCACAGGTCGGCGGGGCACTGCTCGCGGTCGCGACGACGGGGGTGCTGCTGCTGATCCGGCGGCGGGACTGGCGGGCCGCCCTGTGGGGGTGGTGCCCGGGCCTCGCGGTCTGGTCGGTCAACGACGCGCACGTCGACACCCTCGGGGTCCTGCTGATGGTCGCGGCTCTCGGCTACGCCGCGCGCGGCCGCGCGGTGGCGGGCGGCGCACTCCTCGGTGCGGCCATCGCCACCAAGCTCATCCCGGCTCTCGCCCTGCCGGGCGCGCTCTCGGGCGCGCTTGCGCGGCGCCCGCGCCCGCGTGACCTACTGCTGCCCGCCGTCGCGCTCGGCGTCTTCGCGCTCTCCTACCTGCCGTACCTCGCGGCCTCCGGCACCGGGGTGCTCGGCTACCTGCCGGGCTATCTGCGGGAGGAGGGCTACGACGACGGTCACATCGAGCGCTTCGGACTGCTGCGCCTGGTCTTTCCCGACGCGCTGGCGCCGTACGCGGCGGGCGCGGTGCTGCTGGCCGTGGTGCTGTACGTCCTGCGGCGCGGCGATCCGGCCCGCCCGTGGAGCGGCGCGTTGCTGGTCACGGGCACCGCGTTGCTGGTGATCGCGCCCAACTACCCCTGGTACGGCCTGCTGGTGGTGGCCCTGGTCGCACTCGACGGCCGGTGGGAGTGGCTCGCCGTCCCGGCCGCCGGGCAGGCGCTCTATCTGCTGGGCGGCGAGGTGCAACAGCAGGCGTACGGCGCCGCGCTCGGGGTGGTACTGGCCGGGGTGGCGATACGTCAGCTGACGGGACGTCAGACTGCTCGGAGGCGGGGCACTCCTGGTCAGCGGGTACGGGAAGAGGCGGGTCATCACTTGAACGAGTGATGCCCGTGGGGCGGACGTCAGCCCGGATGCTGCGGCTGGAACCACTCTGACCTGCGGATATGTCGCTCCCCGGCGACGTCAATCCGGCGCCCGACCAAGCGGCTTAGGAGAAACGTTTTTCCGGACTTCTCCATCTCTAGGCTGGTCAAGACCCAACGGGTTCCCCCGCTTTCTGGAGAGGTTCCACCGCTCATGCGCCTTCGTAACGCCGTCGTCGCCGCCGTTTCCGCTCTCGGACTCGTCCTGGCCGTACCCGGATCCGCCCTCGCCGCCACCGGTCAGTTCCGGTACACGTTCATCAACCCCGACGGCTACGAGATGGTCGGCTTCATGAACAACCCACCGAGCGGCGAGTGCCTCAACCTCCCAGGGAGGGACGACGACCTGCCGCCCGCCTTCGCGCCGCAGAACAGGACCGACGCGCTCGCCATCGTGTACGTGGGTACCGACTGCCACGGCGCCCGCTGGCCGCTCCACCCGGGCATCGGCGCCTCGGACCGCCTGGTGCTGCGCTCGGTGGAGTTCGCCTGACCAAGAGGCGATCGGGCAGCCACGGTAGGGGCGCGGAGCTCTGTCTGCTCAACTGCGCGCGCGGGAGCGAGAGGCAGCAGCCTCCCGCACCCGCGCGGCCCCTGCGCCCCCGTTCAGAGCGTCGGCCGCCCCCGGTCGTTCCGCAGCGCCAGGAACCGCCGCCCGTGCGAGGTCCAGCGCTCGACCTCCGTCAGCCCGGCCTGGGCCGCCCGGCGGGCGGTGGCGTCCGCGCCGAGGCGGGCCCACTCGAACGGCGGACCGCAGCGCCCGCCCGCTCCCTCGACCCGGACGGTGAAGCGTTCGTCCAGCTCCTCCGGTTCCACCTCGGTGAGCAACACCCCGCGCGGGGCGAGGAGTTCGGCGGTGCGGCGGAGCAGGGCGTCCGGGTCGCCGCCGATGCCGAGGTTGCCGTCGGCGAGCAGGGCGGTGCCCCAGCGGCCCTCGGCGGGCAGCCGGTCGAAGACCGAGCGGCAGAGCGCCGGCCCGCCGAGGCCGAGCGTGCGGGCGACGGCCGCGTGAGTCACGTCCACCCCCAACGCCGGTACGCCGAGGGCGAGCAGCTCGGCGACGAGCCGCCCGGGCCCGCAGCCCAGGTCCAGTACGGGCGAGGCCAGTTGGAGGCAGCGCAGCAGCAGGCTGTGATCCGCGCCCGTGGCGGGGTCGCACCAGCGCTCGACCTCCAGCCGCAGCCGGCCGCCGTCCGTCCGGCGTAGCCAGAGCGGACCGCGACCGGTCCGCATCGCCTCCGCGAACGGGTCGTCGACCCAGGCGGTGGTCATGGTGAGGGTCAACTCGCCACCCCCGGGCGGAAGTCGGCCCCGAGGTCCATGGAGCGGCGGCAGGCCGCGAAGCGGCCGTTCGGAGCCAGCGCCGCGACCTGATCCACCTCCCGTACGGTGTCCACGTCGGTCAGCGCCGGGAGTTGACCGATCGTCAGATCAGCGGCGGCCAGCCGGTCCAGCAGTGCCGCACCCGTCCCCGGGGTCGACATCGGTACGCCCACCAGCAGCCGCCGGGCCAGCTCCGCCGTCGGCCGGGCCAGGCCCAGGGCCCAGAAGCCACCGTCCGCCGCCGGCCCGTACCAGGCGTCCACCCCGGCGCGCCGGGCGCTCGACAGGGGTTCCGCGAGCATCCGCCCGGTCAGCTGCGGGGTGTCCATCCCGACCAGCAGCGCGGGCGCGTCCGGGGAGGCGTGCGCGAACGCCGCCGCCAGCCGTTCGTCCAACCCGCCGCCGCACTGCGCCGCCACCTGCCACCCCGGCGGCAGCCAGCGGCCCGGCGTGCCCTCCAGCACCAGCAGCCGCCGCCCGGCGGGCACCTGCGACAGCGTGTCCAGGGTGTCGGCGAGCGCGGCCTCCGCCAGTGCGGCGGCCTGCTCGGGACTGAACGGCGGGGTCAGCCGGGTCTTCACCCGGCCGGGGACGGGCTCCTTGGCGATCACCAGCAGCGTCGGCGGCGGCGCGGCCAGGACGGACCGCATGTCGCTGATGGCCTGGCGCGTCCCGCGCAGCGTGCCGGTCACCTTGGACCGCCCGGCGCGCGGCCGGTAGTCGACCGGGCGCTCCACGATCCGCATCCCGGCCGCCGAGGCGGCGAGCACCATCTCCAGCGGGTACCCGGAGCGCCGGTCGCCCAGCCCGAGGGCGAGCAGCCGTTCCCGCCGGGCGGCCCGCATCGGGCCGAGGTCGTGCAGCCGGGCTCCCGTACGGGCGCGCAGCCGCCGGGCCAGTTCGGCGTTGGCGAGGCGGGCGTGCGGCGGCCAGGCGGTGAAGCTGGTCGGACGCCGCCGTCCGAGCACCAGGTCGGCGGTGCCGTCCAGCACCGGGCCGGTCACCCGGTGCAGTTGGGCGGGGTCGAGCGAGCCGTCGCAGTCGAGGAAGCAGACGAGGTCGGCCGTGGCGGCGAGGAGCCCGGCATGGCAGGCCGCGCCGAAGCCGCGCCGTGGCTCGGCGACCACGGTCGCGCCCAGCGAGCGGGCCAGCTCAGCGGAGCCGTCGGTGGAGCCGTTGTCCACCACGATCGCGCGCCAGCCGGCCGGGATCCGGCCGAGGACCCAGGGGAGTGCCGCAGCCTCGTCCAGGCAGGGCAGCACCACGTCTACAGACAGGGGAGGAGTGGTCACGCGGCTCACGCTACCGACCGGAATCCGGACAATTGCCGCATCGGCACCTTACGGAAGTCGTACGGGGGCGGTCGGCAGGCCCGGCCGGTTGCGCGGTGTTCCTATCCTCAGAGGTGTGACACAGACACCCGCCGAGCCGGCCCCCGCCGCGCCGCCCCCCGCCGGCCGCATCCTGGTGGTGGACGACGACCCCACCGTGGCCGAGGTGGTCGTCGGCTACCTGACCAGGGCCGGCTACCAGGTCGACCGCGCGGCCGACGGCCGCGAGGCGCTCGTCCGCGCCGAGGCGTTCCGCCCCGACCTGCTCGTACTCGACCTGATGCTCCCCGAGATCGACGGCCTGGAGGTCTGCCGCCGCCTGCGCGCCACCGGGCACGGCGCCACCCTCCCGGTGGTGATGCTGACGGCCAAGGGCGACGAGGCGGACCGCATCCTCGGTCTGGAGCTGGGCGCGGACGACTACGTCACCAAGCCCTTCAGCCCGCGCGAACTCGTCCTCCGGGTCCATTCGGTACTGCGCCGCGCCCGCGCCGCCGGACCCGCCCCCACCCCCGGGCTGGTCACGGCGGGTGATCTGCGGCTCGACCCGCAGGCCCGTCGGGCCCACCGGGGCGAACGTGAACTCCTGCTCACGCTCCGCGAGTTCGACCTGCTTGCGTTCCTGCTCCGGCACCCCGGGACGGCCTTCGGCCGCGAGGAGCTGATGCAGCGCGTCTGGGGCTGGGACTTCGGTGACCTCTCCACCGTCACCGTCCACGTCCGCAGACTGCGCGAGAAGATCGAGGACGACCCCGCCGCGCCCGTGCTGATCAGCACGGTCTGGGGCGTCGGTTACCGTTTCGACCCGGTGAAGGGCTGACCCGCCGTGAAAGACCTGCTCCTGATCGCCCTGTTCGCCGCGCTCGGCGCCGGCTGCGCCGGACTGCTCGGCTGGCCGGTCATCCGGCTGCTGCGCCGCCGGTCCGTCGCCCTCTCGCTCTTCGCCGTCGCCGTCGTCACGGTACTGGCCATGACCTCGGGGACGGTCGCCGTCGCCCAGGCGATGTTCCTCTCCGGCCACGACCTCGGCGTGGTGATAACCGTCCTCTGCATGGCGGCCGTCGTCTCGCTGATCACCGCCGCCCTGCTGGGCCGCCAGGTGGTCGCGGGCAGCCGGGCCCTCACGGTGGCCGCCCGCACGGTCGGCAGCGACACCGGCTTCGCCGCCCCCGCCCAGCCGCTCGGCTCGGAACTCGCCGCGCTGAGTGAGGAGTTGGCTTCAACCAGCGCCCGGCTCGCCGAGTCCCGCATGCGCGAGAAGGCCCTCGAGCACTCCCGCCGCGAACTGATCGCCTGGATCTCGCACGACCTGCGCACCCCGCTGGCCGGCCTGCGCGCGATGGCGGAGGCGCTGGAGGACGGGGTGGCCGAGGAGCCGGCCCGCTACCTGCTCGGCATCCGCACCGAGGTGGACCGCCTCACCGGGATGGTCGACGACCTCTTCGAACTCTCCCGGATCCAGGCGGGCGCACTGAGCCTCTCGCTCGCCCGGGTGTCGGTCTACGACCTGGTCGGCGACGCCATCGCCGGGGCGTACCCGCTGGCCCGGCAGCGCGGCATCCGCCTGGAGGGGGAGCAGGTGGCGGCGGAGCCCGTCGAGGTGGACGGCCGCGAGATCACCCGGGTGCTCGGGAACCTGCTGGTCAACGCGATCCGCTCCACCCCCGAGGACGGCGTGGTGGCGGTCGCGGCCCGCCGCGAGGCCGACGAGGTGGTGCTCTCCGTCACCGACGGCTGCGGAGGCATCCCCGAACAGGACCTGACCCGGGTCTTCGAGACCGGCTGGCGCGGCGGCGCGGCCCGCACCCCGCGTGCCCCCGCGCCGGGAGGCCGGCCGGAGCACGGCGACAGCGGCGCCGGGCTCGGGCTCGCCATCGTCCGGGGCATCGTCGAGGCGCACTCGGGACGGGCCAGCGTGCGCAACGTGAGCGGCGGCTGCTGCTTCGAGATCGCCCTCCCGGCGGCGTCCATGCGGTGAGGCGCCAGCCGCAGACAGGGGCGCGGGGCTCTGTTCCATCAACTGCGCGCGCGAAACCGGAAGGCACAGGCCCGCAGCGTCCCGCTTCGCGCAGTTCCTCGCGCCCCTCTTGGTAACCCGGGTGCCCACCAGTCACCCCCGCAGGGGCGCCGCCGCGAACTCCGTCATCCCCTCGGCGAAGGAGACCTCCGGCCGCCACCCCAGCTCGGCCCGCAGCCGCGCCGAGTCGGCGGTGATGTGGCGTACGTCGCCGAGCCGGTACTCGCCGGTGACCACCGGCGCCGGACCGCCGTAGGCCGCCGCGAGCGCGAGCGCCATCTCGCCGACGGTGTGGACGCTCCCGCTGCCGACGTTGTACGTCCGCGCGCTGCCCGCCGGGCGGGCGGCGACGGCCGCCAGCGCGGCCAGGTTGGCTGACGCCACGTCACCCACATGGACGAAGTCGCGCCGCTGCCCGCCGTCCTCGAACACCCGGGGCGCCTCCCCCCGGGCCAGCGCCGAACGGAACAGCGACGCGACCCCCGCGTACGGCGTGTCGCGCGGCATCCCCGGTCCGTACACGTTGTGGTAGCGCAGCGACAGGACGCGCCCGCCGCAGGCCCGCGCCCAGGCGGCGGCCAGCTGCTCCTGGGCGAGCTTGGTCACGGCGTACACGTTGCGCGGGTCGGCCGGAGCCTCCTCGCCCACCAGCCCGGGCGCGAGCGGCGCGCCGCACTGCGGGCAGGGCGGCTCGAACCGGCCCGCGTCCAGGTCGGTCGGACGGCGGGGGCCCGGCGCGACGTCCCCGTGCGTCGCACAGCGGTAGCTCCCCTCGCCGTAGACCACCATCGACCCGGCGAGCACCAGCTCCCGTACCCCACCGCGCGCCATCGCCGCCAGCAGGACGGATGTCCCCAGGTCGTTGCAGCCCACGTAGTCGGGCGCGTCGTCGAGATCCAGGCCCAGGCCGACCATCGCCGCCTGGTGGCAGACCGCGTCCACCCCGTTCAGGGCCCGCTCCACGGTCTCCCGGTCCCGGACGTCACCCTGCCGGAACTCGACACCCTCCGGCAGCACCGTCGGCCGCCCGGACGGATGAACGGCGGGCAGCAACGCGTCCAGCACCCGTACGCCGTGACCGGCCTCTACCAGCCGCGCCGCGACGGCCGACCCGATGAACCCGGCACCGCCGGTGAGCAGAATCTCCATACCGGCGACGCTAGCCGCACTCGTCCGGCCGGGACCCGTTCGCCGACGCGCCGTCAGGGGTTCGTAAGCACCTCGGCACGCGACTACCCGGCAGAACGGCTCCGAACACCGGGGTGCCGCTGCCCTCCGGGCGAACGGTGCCGCTCCACTGCCCAGAACGGGCGGGACCGCCGTGGGCAGCTCTAACCTCAGTCCATGGGAGCGCTGAACGACCTCGACCGTGAGCTGTTCGTCCGGGTGGCCGTCCGCAGTCTCCGGGGCGCGGACCCGTGGTTGCCCCGGCTCAGCCGGGCCGCCGACCACGGGGTGCTCTGGCTGACGTCGGCGGCGGTGCTGGGCGCTACCGGCAGTCGGACCGCCCGCCGGGCCGCACTGCGCGGCGTCGGCTCGGTGCTGCTGGCCTCGGCGACGGCCAACATCTTCGCGAAGGGTGCCACCAGGCGGCCCCGGCCGGAGATCGACCCGGTGCCGGTCGTCCGACGGCTGCTCAGACAGCCGGTCAGCAGTTCCTTCCCGTCCGGGCACTCCGCCTCGGCGGCGGCCTTCGCGACCGGGCTCGCCCTGGAGTCACCGCTGCTCGGGGTGGTCGCCGCACCCGTGGCAGCGGGGGTGATGGCCTCCCGGGTCTACGTCGGCGTCCACTACCCGGGGGACGTACTGGCGGGCGCGGCCCTGGGCGCGGCGGTCGCCGCGCTGACCCTGCGCTGGTGGCCCCGCCTCGCCGCCGCCCCGCCTTCTGCGGCCCGCACTGCTGACGCGGCCCCGGCCTGACCGGAGGACGGTTGCCCGGCTCCGGCTCAGAAGAGCGCGTCCTGCGCGGCGGTCTCGGTGGGCTGCCGGCACAGGCGCAGCTCCAGACCGGTCGGCGGGCCGGGCTCGGCGGGTGCCAAGGTCCAGCCGGTCAGCAGGCGGGTGTCGAGGAGCAGCGGCGGGTCCTGGCCGTCACCGGTGGCGTCGTCCTCGGTGAAGGTGTCGATGAACAGGTGCCGTCCGACCGGTGTGCGGAGCGTCCCGGTGACGGTGGCGCCGCAGTTGAGGGCGGCGATCTCGCGGTAGGCCGGTGGCGCGTCACCGGCCAGCCCGAACAGCTCCACGTGGTCGGCCAGCGGGCCGTCCGGCAGCAGCTCGACGGCGTGGCCGTCCAGGAGCCGCAGTACCGCCGCCCGCAGCCGCAGCAGCTCCTGTCGCCGGGGCGCCTCACCGGGCAGGGCCCACCAGCGGGTGGTCTTCACCCGTGCGGTCAGCCGCTCGCGGGCCAGGCCGGCCTGGGCGACCGTCAGCTCGGCCCGGCGCACCGCCGGCAGCGGGCCGCGTGCGACGAACGTGAACGCGAGGGCCGCCTGCTCCAGCAGGCGCGCGGTGCCGCGCTGTTCGGCCGTGAGCCCGACCTTGAGGAGCCCTTCGCCGAACCAGGCGAGGTAGAGCCGGTACGTCCGGCCGTCGTCGAGGATCTGGTCCCGTGCCAGGGCCAGCCCGAGGTCCGCGCCCTGGCAGGGCCCGCACTGCGCGGCCTTGGCGCCCGGCTCGACCACCGCCCGGTACGGGCACGGGTAGTGGCCGCCACTGGTCCGCACCCCGCCGCAGCGCCGGGGCCCGGTGACCAGCCAGCTGACCCGCGTACCGCTGCTGACGACGCGCTCGTGCGAGCGCCGGCCGTTGGTGGCGGTCAGGTGCGGGAGGCCGTCGTGCCAGCGCAGGCCGGTAGCCGTCCAGCCCTGTCCCGCTTCTCCTGAGATCGCCACGGTACGTGAGCGTACGTCCTGCCTGTGACAGCCGGCTCCGGCGCCCGTCTCAGGCCACCACCAGTGCCGGGTGGCGCGGGTCGTCCGACCGTACGGTGACGTCGGCGGCCGAGGCCGGGTCGGTCTCCGCCTGGTAGCGGGCGAAGGCGGGCAGCGTCCACTGCTGGTCCGCCGGAGTGCGGCGGGCGAGTGCTGCCGGGGTGAGCGTGAGGTGCACGGTGAGATCGAAGGGGAGCCAGCGCCCGAGCAGCAGCGCCCCGTCCAGGACCAGCACGCCACCGGGCGGCAGCCGGAGGTACGGCGCCCGGATGGCCCGGTCGGTGGCGGCGTCGCGGAGCGAGGGGAGCACCAACCCGCTGCCGCCCGGCTCCAGCGGGTCCAGGACCTCGCGCAGCAGCGTGCCGTCGTCCAGCCACAGGTCGTGGAAGGCGTCGGGGTCGTGCCGCCCGTACTCCAGCCGTACCGAGGCGGGCCGCAGGAAGTCGCCGGCCGACACCCGCTGGACCGGCCGTCCGCGCAGCCGCAGCGGCTCGACCAGGGCGTCCGCGAGCTCGCCCGGCCGGGCGGCGGGGGCACCGTCCACGGCGACCCGGATCCACCGGCCGTCGTCGGTGGGCAGTGCCTCGATCCGGTCGGTCAGCAGCTGGACCAACCGGTCGGGGGAGATCGGGTTCACCTGCAAGACCCTCGGTGTCCTTTCCAGATCGTCGTGCTTGCCGCAGTCGGCCGGGTCCGGAGCCGCCCCGGCCCGACGGCTCCCAGAGTCCGAACGCCGCCGCCGTGCCGACCGTTACCGCTCCGCGCGACGGATTGCCGGCGACTGGCCCGCTGCCCCCGCGTGACTGGCCCGGCGTGACTGGACTGCCCGGCCGGTCGGGCGCACGCTGGAGTCAGGACGCGCCCGGCCGACCGCGCGCCGTCGTGGCCGCGTGGCCGGAGCCGGGGCCCGAGCACCCAGGGAGCCGGCGATGTCCGACATGCACGAGCGGTTCACCGACAAGGCCGAACGGGACGCCGAGGACGTCCGCGCGGCGGACCCGGAAGAGGGCATCACCTCGTACCAGACCGTCCACGCGGGGGACCACCCCGCAGCGGAGGGGGCTCCGTACGAGGACAAGCAGGAAGACAGCGCCAAATGAGCGGCAACCTGGCAACGCCACCGCACGACACCGAGTGGCAGGTGAAGCTCCGGCTGACCGAGGACGGCGACATCACCGAGGCCCACGTCGTCCTGGACACCGGAGTCTCCGTCCTGGAGTCCGACGCACGGGCCCGCCGAAGCCCGCACGACCCGCCCGTAGCCGGCATCGGCGACGAACTCGCCGCCGGTCGCGCCCTGCTCGACCTGGGCCACCGCCTGGTGCGCGCCGGGTCGGTGGCCGCCGAGTCGGCCGAGTCCGCCCGCCGCCGGGACGACGCCTGAAGCGACGGCCCCTGACACGCGACGGAGCGGCGGCCTTCAGGAGGCGCGAGTCCTGGAAGTGCTGGGCGAACTCGCGGAGGTGGAAGGGGAGACGGAGAGCGCGCTGGGCTCGTTCCGGGAGGCTCTGGAGATCTAGCCGGTCGGTGGGGGCGCCTGACATGGTCCGGCTCGCCCAGCGAATCGCGGCACTTCCCGGCGGCGCGTTCCAGGACACGGAGAGTACCTGACCGGCGCCGGACGGCCCCGTGCGGCAGCCGGACGAGCGGGCCGCGGATCTGCTAGATGCCCTGCGACCCGGCGGCGAGCGCGAGGTCGAACTCGGTGCTCACTGCCTCCCGCCAGGGCAGTACCGTCCCGCCCAGCCCGCGCAGGAAGTCCTCGACACCCCCGTTGAACGCGTGCGGCGCCACCGTGAAGACCACGTGGATCCGCAGGTCGGCGCGGAGCAGCGTGAAGATGTCCTGCAGCCGCTGCCCGTACACCAGGGTGTGCACCACCACCAGCACCCGCTTGCAGTCGGGAAGTGTCCCCCAGTGGTCCTGGTCGCGGTGCGTCCGGCCTCGGGTGCTCCGCTTCGACGACCTCGACGACCTTGACGGTATCGACGACTTCGGCGACTTCGACGACTTCGACGACATCAGCCATCCCCCTGTGATCGGCTCACGGCCGCGCCGCTGCGGGCCGTGCCGAAGGGATGCCGGGGTCCCTGGCGAAAGGCATACCGGCAACTTGCGGAAACCTTGCGGGAGTTACGCCGCCGGCCGGCCCGCCGCCCTACCCGACGATCCGCAGGATCTGCCCCGCCTCGATGTGGTCCGGGTCCGGCAGGCCGTTGGCCCGGGCGAGGCGTTCGACGGTGGTGCCGAACTCGGCGGCGATGGCCGAGAGGGTGTCGCCCGGCTGGACGGTGTAGGGGCGGCCGCCGTACTCCTCTTCCAGGTGGTGGAGTTGGCGTGGGCCGGGGATGCCGTCCGCGTCGGGGCCGGTGTCGCCGATCCGCAGCTGGTACTGCCGGAAGCTCTCGGTGTCGGCCTGGCTCCAGTCCGGCCCGAGTGCGGGGGTGTCGGGGTAGCGGGAGCAGCCGGCGGCGACCAGCAGCTCGCGCATGGTGGCGAGATGGGCGCCGCTCGCGCCGGGTCCGTACGGTTGCCCGTCGATGACGACCTGGCCGCTGTTCTGGGCGGGGACGCCGACGGGGAGGGTGGCGGTGAGTCCGGCGGTGGGCAGGTCCGTCACGCTCGCCTCCTGCCCGAAGTAGGTGACGCCCGGCCGGCCGCGCCAGGCCGGGTCGGCGCAGACCAGGCCCTCGGGGTAGTCCGGGTAGCCGTAGGAGTCCACGTACGCGGAGCGGCGCTGGTAGATCCGGCTGTAGACGCCGTCACCGTCGGTGGAGCCGCTGTCGTTGGTGTTGATGCTGCCGGCCAACACGGTGAGGGTGTCGGCGGTGTACGAGACGCAGATCCCGGTGTGTTCGCCACCCGGGCCGTAGGGGTTGCCGGGGGCGCCGAAGAGTACCTGCGCGCCGATCGCGGGGTAGGCGGAGAGCCGTCCGCGCTGCTCGAACCAGCCCCGGGCGGCGGAGCAGGAGGCCGTGTCGGGGAAGTGGTCCGCGTTGCCGCTCTCCAGGGCGACGGCCGAGACGAGGTCGGCGCACCCGGCCTCGGCCGGGCGTCCCATCTCGGTGGAGAAACGGTTGCTGTTCGCCGCGCCTTCGCGGTAGCCGAGGTAGCTCTCGGCCTTCTCGATCATGGCCCTCGCGCCGGACATGGTGCCTCCAAAAGTGCCGGGGCCCTGCCAACGACTGTCGGCAGGGCCCGGTTACGGGGGCGGCTGTCGGGGTGGTTCGTCAACGAGCAGCCCGAGCGGCGGGGTTCAGCAGTGGCTGAGGGTCTCGCAGTCGTCCCAGCGGGTGGTGAAGGAGTCATCGACCGGCGCGTTGTGCAGCGCGCGCGCCCGGGAGGGCGCCAGCAGGGGCGCGGGGGCCTTCAGCGACTTGGCGATGGCGGGTGCGGCGGCCGGTCCGGCGGCCAGCCGCACCGCGATGGCGTCCAGCAGCGGCCGGGGGTTGGTACCGGCGAAGTTGTTCGTCATCACGGTGAAGGCGAGCCGGCGCCCGTCGGGCGTGGTGGCGTAGCCGGTCAGGTTGTCGACGCCGCTCATCGAGCCGCTCTTGGCGTGCACGTTGTTCGCGGCGGCGGTGCCGACCATCCGGGCGGCCAAGGTGCCGCCGACCATCCGGGCCGGGTTGCCGGCCACCGGCATCGCGTCGTACCAGCTCTGGAACCAGGGCTTGTTCACGGCGAGCTTCAGCAGCGCGGTCATCTTGGCCGGGGTGATCAGGTCGTAGCGGGAGAGACCGGAGCCGTCGACCTGGCGGCCGGCCGGGCTTGCCAGCCCGTTCGCGGCCAGGAAGCTCTTGACCTGGGCGACACCGGCGGCCCAACTGCCCTGCCCGCCCTTGACCTTGCCGATCTCCTTGATCAGGCTCTCGGCCATGCCGTTGTTGCTGACCTTGAGCATCGGGAGGATCAGGGTGGAGAGCGGCTGCGAGTCGTGCGAGGCCAGCAGCTGCGAGGTCTCGGTGCCGGTCGCGGTCTGGACGGGGTTGCCCACAGTCACGCCGTGCCGGGCGAGCGCGCCCGCGAAGACCGCGCCGGTGAAGCTGGTCGGGTCCGCCACGGTGGTCCAGTAGGTGGCCGGAGCGGCCCCGACGGGAATGCTGCCCGACAGCGCGATCTGGTTGACGCCGTGCAGCCGGGTCGCGTACGAGGTCAGCTGGCTGCCGGCCGCGCCGGTGGTGACCTGGCCGGTCAGCTGGACGGGGGTCTCGGCCGGGTTGAGCGTGATCTGCGCGGCCTCGCCCTGGGCGCCCGGCGTCACGGTCACCTGGACGTTGTCCATGGTGTACTCGGCGTCGGTGGAGACGGTGAGGCCGGAGATCTGCGGGCTGTACGAGACCGGCTCGTCGTCCCAGGCCCAGCCCGGCCCGAGCGGGACGTTGTCGAAGCGGCTGCCGTCGGCCAGCACCCGGCCGGTGACGGTGGTGATGCCGGAGTCGGCGACCTTCGCGGCCAGGTTGTCGAGGTCCTGGGTCAGCAGCGTGGGGTCGCCGCCGCCGCGCAGCACTATGTCGCCGTTCAGGACGCCGCCGTTGACATCGCCGGTGGTGCGGACCTCGGTGGTGAAGACGTGGTCCGGGCCGAGCAGGTCGAGCGCGGCGGCGGAGGTGACGTTCTTCAGGGTGGAGGCCGGGGTCAGCAGGGCGTCGGCCTGGTGCTGGTAGACCACCTGCCCGGTGGTGGTGTCGATGACCTCGACACCGGCCTGGGCGCCGGCCAGCCTGGCGTCCGCGAGGATCGTGTCGAGGTCGCCGGTCAGCTTGGGGTCGGCCGGGCTCGGCGAGTCCGCCTGGGCGGACCCGGCGAGCAGGGTCGCGGCGAGCGCGACGGCCGCGAACGGCAGCGTGCGGCGGCGTAGGCGTGCGGACAGGGGCAAGGTGGCTCCTCGCGTCGGGGGGCGGGCGGGAGCATGGATCGCCCCACCCGCACCTGGCACGCGGAAGGTCGAAGCGTCAGCCCCCCGCAAGGCCGGTGCCGGCCGGCTGAAACGCCCCCGTCTGTCCACAGAGAATAACAGTGATGATCAGTCAGATTGTCCCGGGAAAAAGGGACATACCGTCATATAGCTATGGATCAGCCAGTTCCGAAGGCTGTGACCCCCGCCATGGTGCCGACCAGCACCCGACCACCCGTCAGCACCGGCGAGGCGAAGCGCGGGACGGCCCCGACCGAGGTCTGCCGCAGCACCTGCCCGCCCACCGGGTCCAGCGCGTACAGCTGCCCAGCGCCGTAGTCCAGTACCCAGACCGCCCCGCCGCCCACCACCGGTGAGCCCGCGCCGTGCAGCGGCAACCGCCACCCCGACCGCAGGCTGCCGTCGTCACCCACGGTGACCTGGAGCAGCCCGTCCTGGCACGGCAGGTACACGGTGCCGCCGCTGACGGCCGCACCGCCGTACGCCGGGCAGAGCGCCGCCTGCGACAGCTGCCCACCGACCCCGCCGAAGTGCCCGGCGTCCAGCAGGTACCCGGTGCCCCGCTTGCCGACGGTCAGCACGAACCGGCCCACCCGGACGGGGGAGAGCGACCCCAGGTCGAGATCGTCGGCGTTGTCCTGCTGCCAGCTCGCGGGCGCGAAGAAGTCCGTCCGCACCAGCTGCGGGGTGAGCGCGAGCACGGAGTCCGAGCCCTGGTTCGTTCCGCTGGTCTCCGCCCCGTTGCCCACCGACACCAGCAGTCGGCCCCCGTCGACCACCGGCCCGCCGGCGGCCCAGATGCCGCCCTCGCGGCCGGTCGGCACGGAGTACGTGAGGACCGGCCCCGCCCCCGTCGCCGGGACGGACAGCACGCTGCCGGTGTAGTCGCCGCAGTCCCCGAACAGGCCGCCGTACGCGATCACCACCCGCCCGTCCAGCAGTGCCAGCGCCGCCCGCTGCTGGTGCGCGAGCGGATCGCCCTTCGGCGGCTCGACCTCCCGCCGGACCACCAGCTCACCGGTGCCGGCGTCCAGCCCGGCCAGCTCGTGCCGCCCGCCCGACAGCTCGGCGACGGCGTAGACCAGCCCGCCGGACGGGTCGTAGACCGGCGTGCCGGTGATCCCCAGCGGGTCGATGTTCCCGCACGGCAGCTCGGCGGCCCGGGCGGGCGGCCCGAGGTGGCGGCTCCAGAGCACCGCGCCGCTCGCCGCGTCCAGGCCGTAGAGGGTGTTGTTCTCGGTGGCGGCCAGCACCCGCGACCCGACCACCAGCGGCTGGCCGTAGACCGCGCCGTCCAGCGCGGCCGACCACGTCCTGGTCAGCGACCGCACGGCCGGCAGCCCGGACACCACGCCGGTACGGGCCGGGTCCCGGTGGTACGTGGGCCAGTCCCCGGCGGCCGACGGGGTCGCGCTCCGCGCGGCCGTCACCGCCTGGGCGGGGACCGGCCCGCTGTTGCCCGAGGTACACCCGGCCAGCAGCAGTACCAGTGCGGCGGCGACCGCGTCAGTGCGGCGCCCGGGCACCGCCACCGGCCTTCGCGGCCTCCACCATGGCCTGGTGGACGTTGCGGGCCGTCGTCTCGTCGGCCGCCGGGACGGGACTGCCGTCGACGGTGTACCAGTCCAGTGACCCCGAGTACTGCACCGTCAGCCGCGCTTCACCGTCGATCCACATCGTGTGGAGCGTGACGTCCCCGGTGATGATGCCGACCTCTGCGGTCTGCACGCCACCGTGCCCTGCCAGAATCCCCTGTGTGGTCCAGGTCGCCCAGGTGTTCACAACGCCTCCCCGGTGTGCGGCCGACGGCCAATGAGTGAGCATGCGTCAAGAGCTACCCGACACGGTACCCCGCGACTCCCCATGTCACCTGTACGAGCGGTTGCCGGGCGGGGCGCGGACGGTGGTCCGCCGCCCGAGCGGCCGCCCCTGGCCGGGACTAGCATCGACCGTATGGGAGCCCGACAGGTCGCCCCCAGGGCGCCGCAGCTCGTACTGGAGACCGACGGCGACTCGCAGGTGATGAGCCCGAGCCGTTCGTACAACGTCGGCCGGGACCCGACCGGTGACATCGTGCTCGCCGACCCCCGGGTCTCCTGGCATCACGCGTTACTGCATGTGGACGACGGGCACTGGGCTCTGGACGACACCGGCTCCACCAACGGCACCTGGACCCACGGCCACCGCGTCCAGCACCTCGACCTCGACCCCGGCACCACCGTCAGCTTCGGCAGCCCCGACGGGCCCCGCGCCACCGTGACCGCCCTCCCGGAGCCGACCCCGCCCGCCGCGCAGACGCCCTCCGCCCTCACTTCGCTCACCGGCTCCTACCGCGCTCCGACCACCGTCCGCCCGCTGCCCGCCAAGGTCACCAGGATCGGCCGCGCCACCGACAACGATCTGGTCGTCCCTGACCTCTCGGTCTCCCGGTACCACGCCGAACTGCGGGCCAGGCCCGACGGCCGGTACGAGATCGTCGACACCGGCAGCCACAACGGCACCTACCTCAACGGCCAGCCCGTGCTGCGGGCCGTGGTCGGCGGAACGGACCTGATCGGCATCGGGCACTCGATGTTCTGCCTGGTCGGCGACGAGCTGCAGGAGTTCGTCGACACCGGCGACGTCGACCTGGACGTCGAGGGCCTGGTGGTCCGGGTCGCCGACGGCCGGAAGCTGCTCGACGGGATCACCTTCCCGGTCGGCCAGAAGTGCCTGCTCGCCGTCGCCGGGCCGAGCGGCGCGGGCAAGTCCACCCTGCTGAACGCCCTCACCGGACTGCGCCCCGCCGACGAGGGCACCGTCCGCTACGACGGCCGCGACCTCTACCGCGACTACGCCGAGCTGCGCCGCCGGATCGGCCTCGTCCCGCAGGACGACATCCTGCACACCCAGCTCACCGTCCGCCGCGCCCTCGGCTACGCCGCCGAACTACGCTTCCCCGGCGACACCGCGCCCGCCGAACGGGCCGCCCGGGTCAACGAGGTGATCGGCGAACTCGGCCTGGAACAGCGCGCAGACCAGGTCATCTCCAGCCTCTCCGGCGGCCAGCGCAAGCGCGTGAGCGTCGCGCTGGAACTGCTCACCAAGCCCTCGCTGCTCTTCCTCGACGAGCCGACCTCCGGCCTGGACCCCGGCATGGAGCGCTCGGTGATGCAGATGCTGCGCAACCTGGCGGACGACGGCCGCACCGTCATCGTCGTCACCCACAGCGTGCTCAGCCTCGACCTCTGTGACCGCCTGCTGCTGCTCGCCCCCGGCGGCAGGACCGCCTTCTACGGACCGCCCGGCGAAACGCTCGGCTTCGTCGGTTTCACCGAGTGGCCGGCGGCCTTCGAAGCCTTCGAGAACGACACCGCGCGGGACTGGGCGGGCGACTACCGGAACTCCGACGAGCACCGCCGCTACATCGCCGACGCGATGGACCGACCGCACCGCACCCCCGCCACCGCCCCGGCGCCCGTCGCGCCTCCCCCGCCACAGGGGTGGTTCGCGCAGCTCGGCACCCTGGTCCGCCGTTACGCCAGCGCGCTCGCCGCCGACCGGATCTTCCTCGCCGCCATGATCGTTCTGCCGTTCGCGATGGGCGCGATGACCCGGGCCCTGGCCGGCAGCACGTTCACCCAGCTCACGGCCCTCAACGCGCTGCTGATCCTCTGCGTCGGCGGGGTCCTCGTCGGAGCTGCCAACGGGGTGCGCGAACTGGTCAAGGAGCGCGTCATCTACCAGCGTGAACGGGCCGTGGGGCTGTCCAGATCGGCCTACCTCTGGTCGAAGATCGTCGTGCTCGGCACCATCACGGTCGTCCAGGCGGTGGTGCTCACCATGGTCGGCCTGACCGGCGTCAAACTCCGGCCACAGGGCGGCAGCGGGGTCTTCCTGCCGCCCCTGCCGGAGATCACGCTCGCCGTCGCGATGCTCTGCCTCACCTCGCTGATGCTCGGCCTCCTGGTCTCCGCCCTGGTGACGAAGGAGGAGGTCACCATGCCGCTGCTGGTGCTGCTCACCATCGTGCAGGTGGTGTTCTGCGGCGCGCTGCTCCGGCTGAACGGGGTGCCCGGCCTGAACCAGTTCTCCTGGCTGGTCCCCTCCCGCTGGGCGCTCGGGGCGATGTCCGCCAGCGTCGACCTGCACCGGATCTTCCCCACCAAGCTCACCACCGACCCGCTGTTCCGGCCCACCCAGTCCACCTGGCTGCTCGACATGGGCCTGCTGGTGGGACTCTCCGTGCTGTTCGGCTTCCTGGTGATCCGGCTGCTCCGGCGGCACGAACCCGCCATCATGCGCCGGTAGCCGGTTGTGGCCATGGACGACCCGTACGCCAATGCCGGTCCAGGCTTCCGGCCCACCCACGTCGTCCCCGAGGACGGGCTGCCGACCTGGGCCGCGCCCGACCCCTCCCACCCGACGGCCAGGCTCGACCCGCTGCTCCCCGTCCGGCTCGCCGAGACCAGCGGTGACTGGGCCTGTGTGGTCTGCTCGAACGGCTGGTCCGCCTGGGTGGACGGCCGCCTCCTGGTCGCCCTCCCGCACCACCCGCCCGGCACCGCCCGTCCGCTCACCACCACCGCCGACCCGCGCCCGCTGCTCGCCGAGCTGGAACGCTCCCTCGCCTCCTACCGGCGGCTGGTCGACGAACTCGCCGACGGGCGGCTCGACCTGGAGACCTTCCGCCGGCGCAGCCACGGGCTGCGGGTCGGCGCGGTGCTGGACGGCCCGGCCGCCTGGCTGCTCGACCTCGACCAGGGGCGCTGGTACTTCTGCGACGGCGCCCGGCTCCAGACGTACGCCACGGTCGAGCCGGTGCCGACCGAACACGTGCCGACCGAGGCCGGTGACGCATGAGCGCGCCGCTGGACCTGAGCGGGCAGCAACTCGCCGGCTACCGGCTGGACAAGGTGATCGGGCGCGGCGGGATGGCGGTGGTCTACCAGGCGGAGGACCTGCGGCTCGGCCGGATCGTCGCCGTCAAGCTGCTCGCCCCCGAACTCGCCCGCAACGACGTCTTCCGGCAGCGGTTCGCCCGCGAGTCGAAGATCGCGGCGGCCATCGACCACCCGCACATCGTCCCGGTCTACGAGGCGGGCGAGGCGGACGGCATGCTCTACATCGCGATGCGCTACGTGCGCGGACGCGACCTGCGGGCGCTGCTGGACCGCCAGGGCCCGCTGTCCGTCCGCCAGACCGTCCGGATCACCACCCAGGTCGCCTCCGCGCTCGACGCCGCGCACGCCCACGACCTGGTCCACCGGGACGTCAAACCCGGCAACATCCTGATCGCCGAGGGCACCGACGCCGAGCACCCCGAGCACGTCTACCTGACCGACTTCGGCCTGACCAAGAAGTCGCTCTCACTGACCGGACTGACCACGGTCGGCCAGTTCGTCGGCACCCTCGACTACGTCGCGCCCGAGCAGATCTCCGGCAAGCCCGTGGACGGCCGCTGCGACGTCTACAGCCTGGCCTGCGTGGTCCACGAGGAACTCACCGGAGCGCCGCCGTTCCGCCGTGACGACGACCTGGCGCTGCTCTGGGCCCACCTGAACGACCCGGCCCCGGCACCCACCACGCTCCGCCCCGACCTGCCCGCCGCCCTCGACGCGGTGCTCGCCAAGGCCCTCGCCAAGACCCCGGGCGAGCGCTACGACAGCTGCCTCGGCTTCGTCGCGGCGCTCCGGGCGGCGGGCGAGACGGCGGACGGTCGGGCGGCCGTTCCCACCCCGACCGAGGTGATCCCGGCGCTGCCCGAGCGGTCGGCGAGTCCCCCGATGCCGCCCGCCTGGGCGCTGCCGGTCTTCGTGGTCGGTGATTAGGCCGGATGCGGTCGGGCATCGGCTGTCGGGCCTCAGCGACTGGGTTCAGGGATCCGGGCCTCAGCGATCGGGCCGGATGCGGTCGGCGATCAGGCCGCCCAGCGCGCCGGCCAGTGCGCCCCAGAGCGCGGCCAGCGGTACGGAGATCAGCAGGTCGGGCTGCAGGGACACCCCGCCGCTCCCGCCGAGGCCCAGCAGGGAGAGCCCGTACGAGGCCGAGAGCCGGGTGAGCAGCCCGATCAGCAGCATGGCGGCGGCCAGGGCCACGCCCAGGTGCGCCGCGTACTGCCACAGGCGCAGCCCGGACGGCGAGCGCAGCGCCGCCACGACCCCGGTGAGCAGCAGCAGAACGGCGCCGAGGACGAGCAGCAGCCAGGCCCGCCCGTCCTGCTGGGCCAGCGAACCGAGGTTCAGGGTGGTGTCGCGCGAGCCTGAGGTCTTCAGCACGGCTGCGAGCGCCTCGGGCATCGGGAGTCCGAGGCTGCCGCCGAGGTGTCCGTGCCAGGAGGCGCCGAGGCCGAGGCCGAGGCCCAGCCAGGCGAGGTTGGGCAGGCCGAGCAGCAGCACGGAGAAGGTGTTGCGGGCGTGCCCGTCGGTGGCGGCGGAGGCGAGCCCGGCCAGCAGCCCGATGCCGACGTACCCGAGCAGCAGTACCAGCACGGCGTGCCCGGCCGGGCGTACGGCGGCCTGGTAACGGAGCAGCGGGCTCGGCAGCGGCGCCCGGCGGGAGACCGCGACGGTGAGGACCAGCACGACCACCACCCAGAGCAGCGCGTGGGCGAGGGTCGACAGCGGCTCGGTACGGAAGCCGACCGTCGGCGCGCCGCCGAACACGCCGCCCAGCTCGTCGAGGAGCGGGTTGCCGGTCGAGAGCGTGAAGGTGTGCTGGGCGGCCAGCCGGACCAGCAGGAGCAGGCCCGTCCAGAGCAACGCCGTCCGGATGACCCGTCCGGCCAGATCACCGGGCGTCACGACCGCGTGCAGGCGCAGCGGCCACAGGAACACCGCCCCGGCGGTCAGCGCGCCGACCAACGCCACCGAGAGCGGCAGCACGGTGATCCCGCCGTGCGCCTCGGCCACGAACGCGGCGCTGCCGGTCAGGTCCACCGGTACTCCGACGGCCGTCAGCACGGTGACGGCCAGCACGGCGGGGAACGAGCCGCCCGGCAGCTCGCGGGCATGCGCGGACCAGAGGCCCAGCGCGGCCACCGCCGTCATGGCGAGCAGGGCCGCGAGTGCGACCACGAGGGCCTCGGCCCAGGCGCGCAGGGCGCCGGGGGCGAGGGCTCCGGGGGTGGGGGTCGGGGGATCGGCGTTCCGGTACACGCTCTCCAGACTGGGTGACGTGGGCGGCTTCGGCGACCTCTCCGGTGCTTGCGGTAGGGCAGGTCGGCGTGGGTCCGGGGTGCGGGTCAGCGGTTGCGGAGTGGTGTGCGGCTGCGCAGACAATGAGGCCGACGGGGGAGCCAGCAGAGTCGTGGAGGCGATCGTGAGTTCCCTGCCGCCGTCGGAGCCGTTCCCCGAGCCGCCGTCCGGTCCGCCGTCCGGGGGAGGCTCCGGTGCGGCTTCGGGACCACCGTCGGGACCGCTGTCCGGGCCCTCCGGCGGGGCGGCGGGCCCGCCCTCCCAGCCGCCGCTCCAGTCCCAACCGCCCTCCCAGCCGCCCGGTGGGCCCCGGACGCTGGTCGTCGCCTCCGGCGGGCGGCCCCGGCGGCCGTGGTGGCGTGGCCCGCGCGGCCTCGCGTTGGGGGCAGGCGTGCTGGTGGCTGCCGCCGCCGTGACGGTGGTGCTGACCAACCAGAGCGGTAGCGGCAAGAGCACCGTCCAGGCCGGTTCGCAGGTCGCCCTGCAACCGTTGGCCGCAACCGGGCCGGACCCGTTCACCGGTTCGGTCGCGGCGGCCCCTGTCACTCCGTCGGCTGCGTCCGTGTCGGCGAGTAGCACCGCTGGTGGCGAGCGGACCGTCCAGGGTTCGGACGTGGGCCTCTACGGCGGAAGCACGCAGACGGCCAGCTGCGACGTGCCCAAGCTGTCGGGGTTCCTCGCCAGCGCCGCGAACGAGGCCAAGGCCCGGGCCTGGGCCGGCGCCGAGGGCATCGACCCGAGTTCCATCGCCGACTACCTGCGCTCCCTCACACCGGTGGTCCTGCGGGCCGACACCCGCGTGACCAACCACGGCTTCAGAAACGGCGCGGCGGCGCCCTTCCAGTCCGTCCTGCAGACGGGGACGGCGGTGCTCGTCGATTCGCGGGGTCTGCCCAGGGTCCGCTGCGCCTGCGGAAACCCGCTGCTGCCGCCCGCCGTGCTGAGCACCGCCCCGACCTTCACCGGCACGCCGTGGCAGGACTTCAAGGTCTACACCGTCGTCGTGGTCATCCCGGCCCCGACCCCGGTGGACAGGATCGTGGTGGTCGACCCGTCGAGCGGCCAGTCCTTCGCGGCCCCGGTCGGAGGATTCAGTGTCAGCGCTTCGGCTTCCGGGCCGTCGTCGTCGGGGTCGGCGTCTACGTCTACGTCGGGGTCGGCGTCGGGATCTGCGTCCGGCTCGGCTTCAGCTTCGACCTCGGGTTCGGTGTCGGGTTCGGGCTCGGTGTCGTCGTCGCAGTCCGCCGCGTCGTCCGCGTCCTCTGCAGCCGCCTCGTCCTCCGCGCCATCCGGCTCGGGCTCCAGCTCCAGCTCGGGCTCGGGCTCGGCATTGGCACGGCGGTCCGGATCGCCGTCCGGCTCCCTCTCGCCGCAATCGTCCACTGCTTCGTAAGCTACGGGCTCGTCCACGGCCGGGTAGGGAGCAGACTGGGGACATGTGCCGAAGTATCAAGACGCTCAGGCCACCGGTGACGCCGGAGGTCACCCAGGACGACATCCACGCGGCGGCGTTGCAGTACGTCCGCAAGGTCTCCGGGTTCCGGCAACCCGCCGCTCACAACCGTGACGCGTTCGACCGCGCGGTGGACACCATCGCGGACGCCACCCGCGAGTTGCTCGCCGACCTGGTGGTCCGGGGCGCTCAGTAGTACGTCTGCCCCGCAGCTCCGGCGCTTCGCCCGGTGGCGGGATCGAATCCCGGCTTGGAGCATCCTGGCATGAAGCAGCAAGAGGGAAGCCCGGCGACAGTCCGGCTCGTCAACGAGGAGGGCCACGTCAATCCCGGTGTCACGGCCTCCGGCGCACCCACGGGCAGCGTGTACGTGGACAGCCGGGGGTGGGTGTGGGTCAAGCAGGACGGGAGGCCCCTCGTCTCGTACCCGCCGCACATGGTCGCCCGGATCGAGTGGGAGACGGACAGCATTCCATCGTGCTACGGCGCGTAGGGGCGCGCTGAACCGTCGGCGCGCACGACCATCACGCCGGGCGGTCAGAACGGCTCGGTGCCGCGACCGTTGATCTCCATGTGAAATGCTCCGGCAGCATGCTCAACAGCGACGAAGCTCCCGTCCCGCCCGTCCGGCAGCCGCAGCTTGCCCCAGCGATTGCCGGGGACCGCCCAGAAACTGTCGTCGAGATCCGCGCTCCGATCGGCCTGCACGGTGCCCCACCAGCGGGAAAGGTCGTTGGCGGGGTGGTCGGCGTACAGGTCGACCTCGACGGGAATTGCCTGGCCGCCGCAGAGCACATTGGCGGGCCCGTGGTACCTGCTCATGTTCCCAGATTAGGCCGGGCCGCTCCCGCTGGCCCATCACACAGCGGGCAGCGGGCCAGGCCGTGCCCTGGCGATCATGAGCCGAGCCGGATGACCACCTACTCGGCAGTAGGCCCGCTTGGTGCCCCTACGGATTGCAAGTCGTCGACGAGTGGCCTCTCGGGCCGGCGTTGGGGCATGCGACGAGGCGGTGGATTGCGCGGGCGACACAGCAAAGCGATCCCGGCGCGCGCGGGGATCTCGGGGACCTCTTTGTATACCTCGATCGCGAGCCGGGCGCCGGTGACCGCCAAGATGGCGATCTTGATCATCCTATTCGAACTACTGTTGCCGTCGTGACCCGTTCGGGGGGCTTGCGAGCAGGTCGTGCAGCGGGCGGCTGAGCTCGTCGGCGAGATGCCGGTACTGCTCCGGTGTCGTGACTCTTAGGTGTCCGAGGGCGCTGTGGACGGCTGTCCGCCGAACTCGAGGAGGGTCTCCTCGACGATCGCGTTCAGGCTGCTGTGGTGGGCGCCCCGCCAGTAGACCTGGCCGCAGTCCGTGCACTGGGCGAACGTGTCGTACGAGCGCTCGGTGCCGTGTTCGAGTTTGTCGTGCAGGGCTTCCTTGGTGGTGGCGTGGAGGACTCCGTTGCAGGCCGTGCACCTGGACCACGGGGTGAGGGGCGGTGCGAAGCGGGACAGGACGTCCTTGAGCTGCTCGGCGGGCCGGTGGCTGTAGACGTACGCGCCCGCCCAGAGTTCCCGGCGGCGCAGCAGCCCCCGGTCGCGGGAGAGCATCACGCGCTGGTCGGCGGCCGACCGGGCGGCCAGGGCGGCGTCGCCGATGTCCACGCTCTCGTAGGCGGTGTCGACGCCCAGCAGCCGCAGCCGCCTCGCGAGCGTGCCGAGGTGGACGTCCAGCAGGAACCGGGCCGGGCCCGGGAGCGGCTGAGGCCGCGTCACACCGAGTACGGCGATCTCGTCGCCGCCGGCCGGGATGTGCGAGGCCGGCACCGTCTGCCCGTCAGCCGTCAGCGCTCCGACCTCGGTGAGCGGAACCCCGAGGGACTCCACGACGTGTCCGAGCGTCGAGGCGCCGTCGGTACGTACCGCCGAACGTGCTGTTCGCTGCGCCGCAGCGACGAAAACATGCAGCTCGGGGGCAAAGCTGATCCAGATCTCCGGTCTCTCCACCTGGTCAGCATGCCAGCGGCCGGCGGGCGATCGCCAATGCTTTCCGGTCCGTGCTGCGCGGGACATGGTGTCCGACCGGGCGGTGCGGGCCTGCCGCCGCTACGCCGTGCCGGGCCCGGCGTGGTGCTCGGCCGCCGCGCGGGCCTCGACCAGGCCGGACTCGTAGGCGGCGATCACTGCTTGGGCGCGGTCGCGTACCTGGAGTTTGCCGAAGATGCTCGTGATGTAGTTCTTGACCGTGGAGACGCTGATGTCCAGCGTGCGCGAGATCTCGGCGTTGTCGAGGCCGGTGGCGATCAGGAGCCACACCTCGAGCTCGCGGGGCGTGAGTTCGCCCAGGCTCGGGGTGGGTGGCTGCGGGCGCTGGGGCGTTCTGACGTAGGCGGAGATCAGGCGGGTGAGCAGGCGCGGGGCGACGGCGGCCTCGCCGGTGTGGACGGTGCGGATCGCCGCCGTCAGCTCCTCCGGGGAGATGTCCTTGGGCAGGAATCCGTAGGCGCCCGCTCGCAGGGCGGCGACGACGTACTCGTCCATGTCGAAGGTGCTCAGGGCCAGCACCCGGCACGCGGGCAGCTCGGCCGCGAGCCGCTCGGTCGCCGCGACTCCGTCCAGGACGGGCATCCGGATGTCCATCACGACGACATCGGGCCGGAACCGGTGGGCGAGGACGACGGCCTGTTCGCCGTTCTCGGCCTCGGCCACCACCTCGAACGACGGGTCGGGGGCCAGGATCAGGGCCATACCCCGTCGCACCAGCGGCTGGTCGTCCGCGATCAGGACGGTGATCTTCTCGGTGGCCCCGCTCATCGGAGCAGCCCCTCTCCCTCGCCCGGTGTCAGTGGCAGGCCGGCGGCCACCCCGAACCCACCGGTGTCGAGCCCGCCGGCCTCCAGGGTGCCGCCCAGCAGGGCGACGCGTTCGTGCATGCCGATCAGACCGTACCCGGTCCGGTCCGCCGCTCCACCCACTGCCCCGCCCTGCCCCGTCCCGGCGGCGCCCGCGCCGTCGTCGCGCACCTCGACGGTGACCCGGTCCGGACGGTGCGTCAGCTGGAATTGGGCCCTGGCCCGGCCGGCCGCAGCAGGGCCCTGGGGTGGGTCCGGGACCAGGAGTACGGTCCTGGCCAGCGGCCCTCCGGAGGGCCCTGGGCCCCGGGCGCGTTCATCCTGCGCTCGGACGAACAAGGGGGCCGCCGCGTGATGGTCTGGAGACGGCCCGGGAACCCGGCGCCGAACTCCCCACCCCGGAGGACACTTTGATCCGCGCCCTGACCGGATTCTCCACCAGAAATCCTGGTGCCCGCGCTGGCCGCGCTGCTCGGCCGGGGCATCTGGTGGCCGGTCCGCCCGGGTCGCGGCGCGGGCCACCGTCAGCCGCAGCCGCCGTACCGGGTGCACGAGCCGGAGCCGGATTCCCGGCAGCTGACGTACGGCAGCTGACGTTCGGCCGCTGAGTAGGGGCCAACTCCGGCAGCACCACGGCCGGGCGCAGCAGAACACCCGGCCTCCGGAGAGCCTCCGGAGGCCGGGTGCGCCTGTTCGTCAGGCCTTGCGGCCGACTCCCGCGTACATCCAGCGGGTGCTGTTCTCGGTGGGGCCCTCCGGGCGCCAGAGCGGGACGAAGTCGACACCTGGCTCGAGCAGTTCCCAGCCGTCGAAGAACGTCTCGACCTGGGCGCGACCGCGCAGGTTGATGCCCGACTCGGTCTTGTCCCAGGTCTTGGCGGCGGCTGCGGCCCGCTCGGGGTTTCCCTCGAACGTGCTGTGGGAGAGCAGCAGGAAGCTGCCCGGCGCCACCCGGCTGCGGACCCTCTCCACCGCCTCCCTGGCCTCGTCGTCGCTGACGAAGTGCAGGACGGCGACGAGCAGTACGGCCACCGGCTGCGAGAGGTCCACCAGGGCGCGCAGCTCCGGCCGGTCGAGCAGCTCGTCCAACTCGCGGACGTCCCCGGTCAGTACGGTGGTCGAGCGGTTGTCGGCGAGCAGTGCCCGGCCGTGGGTCAGGACGATCGGATCGTTGTCGACGTAGACCACCCGGGCGTCGGGCGCGATGCCCTGAGCCGCCTGGTGGACGTTGCCCGGGGAGGGGAGGCCGGCCCCGATGTCGATGAACTGCCGGATACCGGCCTCGGCGCACATCCGGACCGCGCGCTGCAGGAAGGCGCGGTTCTCGCGGGCTGCGGCCGGGATGTCGGCCGACACGCTGATGGCGTGCTCGGCGGCGGCCCGGTCGGGCGCGAAGTTGTCCTTGCCGCCCAGCCAGTAGTCGTAGATCCGGGCGGGGTGCGGACGGTCGGTCTGAAGTCCCGTCATGTCCCGTGCTCTCTCGGACTTCTGCACGTCTGTACTCCCCCTGGTCGCCCGTCACCGCTTCGCGGTGGGGGGAAGCATAGCCCCACCTGCTGACAGTCCTGCGGACGGGGGTGGCCGGGCCGACCGCCCGTTACGGCCCCCGCCCTGGTCGGAGCCGGGGAGGCGCGATACCGTGCGCGCGAGGGCGGCGCAACGGGCCGCCCGGTAACGGCCGTCTTCGGCCGGATTCGACAGGTTCTACAGGGTTCGACGGGGTTCGGCCGTTGGCGGCCGGGCTCGACTGGGGGAGTGGGCAGTATGCAGGCTGTGGTCAAGGGCAGCACGATGCCGGTGCTGGAGATCGAGTTGGCGCAGGGCGAGACGGTGATCTCCCCCCACGGTGAGCTGTCGTGGATGTCGTCCAACATGCAGATGTCGCAGACGACGAACGCCGGTGGCAAGGGCGGCTTCATGAACACCCTGAAGCGCGCGGTCGGCGGTGGCGGGATATTCCTGACGCAGTACCAGGCGCAGGGCGGGACGGGCCTGGTGGCCTTCGCGGCCAAGGTGCCGGGCCACATCCTCCCGGTGGACATCGCGCCGGGCCGGGGCGTCGTGGTGCACCGGCACGGCTGGATCTGCGGCACCCCCGGGATCTCCCCGACGGTCGGCCTCCAGCAGACCTTCCGCGGCGGACTGTGGGGCGGCGAGGGGTTCGTGCTCCAGCGGCTGCAGGGCCAGGGCCGGGCCTGGGTCGAGCTGTCGGGCGAACTCACCGAGTACAACCTCGCCCCCGGCCAGACGATGCTGGTCCACCCCGGCCACGTCGGGATGTTCGAGGAGTCGGTGCAGTTCACCGTCACCCGGATACCCGGCATCGCCAACAAGATCTTCGGCGGCGACGGGATCTTCCTGGTGGCCCTGACCGGACCGGGACGGATCTGGCTGCAGAGCATGCCGCTGTCCGGCCTGGCCCACGCCCTGGAGCCGTACCTGGCCCGCGACGGTGCCGTGGCCGCCGGTGAGGGCGGCGCCCTCGGTTCCATCGTCGGCGGGATACTGCGCGGCTGACACGCGCGCCTGGTACGGCCGGCTGACCCGCGCGCCTGGTACGGCCGGCTGACCCGCACGGCTGATACCCAGGAGCACCGACCGCTGACGCACCGGAGCCGAAGGCCGCAGCGCGGCGTCGGAGTGGGGTGCCGAATGCTGGGGGAAGACCGGGTTTCGGGGGCAGACTGACAGTGAACCCTCCGACCGGTGCCCCCGGTCCGGCCGGAGGTCGCAGCTCCTGGCCCGAGGAGGCGCGTCATGTCCGCCGCATTCGTCTCGCACAGTCGGCCGGGCTCGCACGGGTCAGTCGCCGCCCACCTGCGGCGGGCCGTCGGGCGGGAGCCCAACCCGCTCTGCCGCCCGGTGGACCGGTCGCGCAGCAGGCTGCTGCTGAGCGTTCCACTGGCGGCGGCCCTCTCGTTGGCCCTGGCGACGCTGGTAGCGCTGGCGCTGCTGGCCGGCATGCGGGCCGACGCGCGGCAGACGGCGCAGCACCGTCATCAGGTGACCGCGACCACCGTCGCCGCAGCGGTCGACAACCCCGTCGGGACGACGGCGCAGGCGCAGGCCCGCTGGGTCTACCCGCCGGCCGGTGGGCAGACCGGCGGGCAGACCGGCGGGCACAGCGCCGTGATCGATGTGCCGAGCGGCGCGGTGGCGGGTACGCCGGTGGCCATCTGGGTCGACGACAGCGGCAACCCGGCGGCGCCGCCGCGCCCGGACTCCGAACTGCAGGTGTCCGCCGCGATCTACGGACTCGGTGCGCTGAGCGGGACGTTGGTGCTGGTCCGGGTCGGGTACGTCGCGCGCCGCAGTGCCCTCGACCGCAGGGCCGAGCGGGCCTGGGAGCCGGCCTGGGAGCTGGTGGAGCCGGTCTGGTCGGGGCGCAGCCGCCGACCGGAGAACGGCGAGCGCTGACGAGGGCCGGGAGTTCGACGCCTGCGGGCCGTCACTTTCTGCGGTTGGCTGATTACCACGAGCGGATATGACGGATACCCGACAGGCAATTTGACTATTTTCTTATAGGGCCTCAAAGTTTTGTGCATGTCCCCGAATGGTCCGTCCCGCCGCTGCGCCGCCCTTGAGCCGGCGCCCCTCGGCGTGCCCGTGGCCCTCCCGGATGACGTCACCTGTCGATGTCGGTGACGAGCAGACGCTGACGCTGCGGTCCTGACGGTCCGTATCGCGTTGGCGTTCCCCGAGCCCGGTCGCGGCGTCGAACCGTCCGCCGCCCCTTGCCGTGCCCTTCCGTCCGACCTGTCGGCCGCCGTGATCCGGCGGTCTCCGAAGCATTCCCGAGAGGTAATCATGAGCAAGAGCAGGGCCGCTGTCGCGGTTTCCGCCGTCGCGCTGCTGGCCGGGCTGACCGCCGCCTGCGGTGCGGGCGGGGGCAAGAGCTCGTCGGCGGCCGCCGCGTTCGATCCCGCGACCTGCCAGGGCGGCACCCTCACGGTGCTGAACCACCGGGGGCAGGGGAACTTCGACCCGGCCGAGCTCTACACCTCCGGCGGCGGCAAGGTGCCCACGCTCGTCTTCCGGACGCTGACCACCCGTGACCACACCACGGACGGTCCGGACAGCGCCAAGGTGGTGCCCGACCTGGCCACCGACACCGGGAAGCCGAACCAGGACGCGACGGTCTGGACCTACCACCTGAAGCCGGGGCTGAAGTTCGAGGACGGCAGCCCGATCAAGTCCGCCGACGTCAAGTACGGCGTCGAGCGCTCCTTCGCGCCCGAGCTGCCGGGCGGCCCGCCGTACCTGCGGGACTGGCTGGTCGGCGGCGAGGTGTACCAGGGGCCGTACAAGGGCGGCGACCTCGCCTCCATCGAGACCCCGGACGACCTCACCATCGTCTTCGAACTCCGCAAGCCCGAGGGCGACTTCCCGTTCCTGGCGACCGCCACCCAGTTCGCGCCCGTTCCCAAGTCCAAGGACACCGGCACGAGTTACCAGAAGCATCCGATCTCGTCGGGCCCCTACAAGGTGGTCAGCAACGACGGCGGCAAGACCATCGTGCTGGACCGTAACCCCAACTGGGCGCGCTCGGCCGACGATCAGCGCCTCGCGTGCCCCGACAAGGTCGTGGTGAACTCGGGGCTGGACCAGTCGGTGATCAACCAGCGGCTGGCCGCCGGTACGGGTGACGACGCCAACGCCGTCACCAGCGACACCAACGTCAACGCCTCGGTGCTGGCCCGGCTGAACAGTGACTCCGCGCTCAAGAGCCGGGTCGTCACCGGCTTCTTCGGCGAGACCCAGTACCTCGCCTTCAATCCGAAGGTGAAGCCCTTCGACGACGTCCGGGTGCGGCAGGCGGTCTCGTACGCGATCGACCGCGAGTCGGTGGTCAACGCGGTCGGCGGCAGCTCTGTCGCCAAGCCCGCGACCACCTTCCTGCCCGACCAGCCCGCATTCGGGTACTCGCCGTACGACTACTTCCCGGCCGGCCAGAGCGGCGACCCGGTGAAGGCCAAGGAGCTGCTGGCGCAGGCCGGTTACCCGAACGGGCTGACCATCACGCTCAGCCACTCGACCGTGACGGGCGACGGCAGCGGCCCGGAGGTCGCGGCGGCCGTGCAGGAGGCGCTCGGCAAGGCCGGGATCACCGTCAAGCTCGACGGCACCGCCGACGACGACTACCAGACCAAGTACCAGAAGCCGGCCACCGAGCCCGGCCTCTTCCTGGCCAGCTGGGGTGCCGACTGGCCGTCCGGTGGCCCGTTCCTGGCACCGGTGTTCGACGGGCGGCAGATCCTCGCCGACGGTGGCAACTACAACTCGTTCCAGCTGAACGACCCCAAGGTCAACGCCGAGATCGACGCCGCCAACAAGCTCACCGACCAGGCCCAGGCGGCCAAGGCCTGGGGCGGCCTGGACGCCGAACTCGGCAAGCAGGCCTACACCGTGCCGCTGTTCCACCCGATCTACAAGCGGCTCTACGGCAAGGACGTCAGGAATGCCTACGTCAGCCAGTGGAACGGGCTCTACGACCTGTCCCGGATCTCGGTCAAGTAAGGACTGCTGACTGATGAGCGAGACCCCGACGGTCGCTCAGCGCCCGGACGGTTCAGAGCCAGGCTCTGAAGGTCCGGACGCCCCGGTGCCCGGACGTGAACCGTCCGGGCCCCGGCCCGACCGCAACCAGGTATGGCGGCGGCTGCGTGCCGACCGCGCGGCCGTCGCCGCGCTGGTCGTGGTCGTCCTGCTGGTCCTCATGGCGGTCGCGGCGCCGCTGATCTGCGCGTTGGAGGGCCAGAACGCGACCACCTTCCACAACAACCTGATCGACTCCGCGACCGGCGGCGTGCCGATCGGACCGTTCGGCGGGGCGAGCGGCGACCACTGGCTCGGCGTCGAGCCGGGGACCGGCCGGGACGTGCTCGCCCGGCTGGTCGACGGCGCGCAGGTCTCGCTCTCCGTCTCGCTCGGTGCGACGGTCGTCCAGATCGCGCTCGGCGTCCTGGTCGGCCTGGCGGCCGGCCTGGGGACCCGGACGGTGGACACCGTGCTCAGCCGGGCGATGGACCTGGTGATCGCCTTCCCCTCGCTGGTCTTCGCAGTCGCGCTGATGGCCGTCGTGCCCGGTGGCTTCCCGCGCCCGCTGCTGCTGATGCTGGTCATCGGCATCCTCGGCTGGGGGCAGACCGCCCGGATCGTACGCGGCCAGGTGCTCAGTCTGCGCGGCCTCGACTACGTCGCGGCGGCCCGGCTGACCGGTGCCCGGCGGCACCGGGTGGCGCGGCGGGAGATCCTCCCGGCGCTGGCCGGACCGGTGATCACGTACGGCGTGCTGCAACTGCCCGCCAACGTCACGCAGGAGGCCGGGCTCTCCTTCCTCGGCGTCGGCGTCCGCCCGCCGACCCCCTCCTGGGGGCAGATGCTGGCGAGCGCCACCGACTGGTTCCAGGCCGACCCCAGCTACGTGCTGCTACCCGCCGCGCTGCTGTTCGTCACCGTCCTCGCCTTCACCGTGCTCGGCGAGAGCGTGCGCACCGCGCTCGACCCACGGGCCAAGTCCCGCCTGCGGGCCGGGATCGAGCGGCGGCGCAAGCGGCCCGAGGAGGCCCAGGCATGATCCGGTTCCTGCTGCGACGGACCGTCAGCACCGTGCTGGTGCTGCTCGCCATGTCCGCCGTCATCTACGTCGTCTTCTTCGCCGCCCCGCACGACCCGGCCGTCCTGGTCTGCGGCAAGGGCTGCGACGGCGCCCGGCTCGCCGTCGTCCGGCACAAGCTCGGCACCGACCTGCCGGTCTGGGAGCAGTACTGGCAGTTCCTGCACGGGCTGGTCGCCGGGCGCAGCTTCGACTCCGGCACCGACCTCACCCGGTGCGCCGCGCCCTGCCTCGGCTACTCGTTCCAGACCGACCAGCCCGTGCTGCAGATGGTCACCCAGCGCATCCCGGTCGACCTCTCGCTCACGGTGGGCGCCATGGTGATCTGGCTGGTGCTCGGCGTCGGCACCGGCCTGCTCTCCGCGCTGCGGCGCGGCCGCCTGGCGGAGCGGGCGCTCACCGCGCTCACCCTGGCCGGGATGTCCACGCCGGTCTTCCTGATCGGCCTGATGCTGGTCATGCTGTTCTGCGCCTACCTGCAGTGGATGCCCTTCCCAAGCTTCGTCCCGTTCACCGACGACCCCGGGCAGTGGGCGGCCAACCTGGTGCTGCCCTGGCTCTCGCTGGCGCTGATCATGTCGGCGGCGTACGCGCGAATGACCCGCAGCAGCCTGCTGGAGACCCTCGCCGAGGACCACATCAGGACCAACCGCGCGTACGGGCTCTCCGAGCGCCGGATCGTCTTCGGCCACGCGCTGCGCGGCGCGCTGGTGCCGGTGGTGACGATGCTCGCCATCGACGTGGGCCAGATCCTCGGCGGGGCGATGCTCACCGAGTCGGTGTTCGGCTTCGACGGGCTCGGCCGGCTGCTGGTCAACTCCGTCAACCAGATCGACCTGCCGGTGGTGGTCGGGGTCACCCTGTTCGCGGGCTTCTTCATCGTGATCGCCAACGCCGTCGCCGACGTGCTGTACGCGCTGGCCGACCCGAGAGTGAGCGTGGCATGAAGTTGCTGGAAGTGGCGGACCTGCGCGTCGCCTTCGACGGCGTCGCGGCCGTCGACGGGCTCTCCTTCGACCTCGGCGCGGGCGAATCGCTGGGCCTGGTCGGCGAGTCGGGCTCCGGCAAGAGCACCGTCGCCCTCGCCCTGCTCGGCCTGCACCGGGGGAGCGGCGCCGAAGTCACCGGCGCCGTACGGGTGGACGGGACGGACGTACTCGCCGCGACCGAGGCCGGGTTGCGCGCCCTGCGCGGCGCGCGGGCCGCGATGGTCTTCCAGGACCCGCTGTCCGCGCTCGACCCCTACTGGGCGATCGGCGACCAGATCGCCGAGGTTCACCGCGTGCACACCGGCTCCTCCCGCCGGGCCGCACACGAGCGCGCCGTCCAGGTGCTCGACCGGGTCGGCATCCCGGACGCCGCGCGGCGGGCGAAGTCCCACCCGCACGAGTTCTCCGGCGGTATGCGGCAGCGCGCGCTGATCGCCATGGCGCTGGCCTGCTCGCCGAAACTGCTGATCGCGGACGAGCCCACCACGGCCCTGGACGTCACCGTCCAGGCCCAGATCCTCGACCTGCTGCACGAGTTGCGCGCCGAGGACGGCATGGCGCTGCTACTGGTCACCCACGATCTGGGCGTGGTCGCGGGCAACACAGACCGGGTGCTGGTGATGCGGGACGGCCGGGCCGTGGAGCGCGGTGAGGTGGCCGAGGTGCTGGGCGCGCCGCGCGAGCCGTACACCCGTGAACTACTGGCGGCCGTACCCCGGTTGGACAGTCCGCGCGAGCGGCCGGACGGGCCGAAGGACGTCCTGCTGAGCGTCACCGACCTGCACCGGCACTACCCGGCACCGGCCGGGGGGACCGCCGGTTGGCGCGGGCTGCTCGGCGCGCGCGCGAAGCTGCGCGCCGTCGACGGGGTCAGCCTGGACATCCGGCGCGGCGAGACCCTCGGTGTGGTCGGGGAGAGCGGCAGCGGCAAGAGCACGCTCGGCCGGCTGCTGGTACGGTTGGCCGAGCCCACCTCCGGCGAGATCCGGTTCGAGGGCGAGGACCTGGCGCGCGCCTCCGAGCGCAGGCTGCGGCCGCTCCGCCGCGACCTGCAGATGGTCTTCCAGGACCCGGTCTCCTCGCTCAATCCGCGCCGTACCATCGGCGAGTCGGTCGCCGACCCGCTGCGGGTTCATGGCCGTTCCGGCCAGCAACTCAAGGCTGAAGTAGGCGAGTTGCTCGACCGGGTCGGCCTCCGGCCGGACTGGTACCAGCGCTACCCGCACGAACTCTCCGGCGGCCAGCGCCAGCGGGTCGGCATCGCCCGGGCGCTGGCCCTGCGGCCCAAGCTGATCGTCTGCGACGAGCCGGTCTCCGCCCTGGACGTCACCACCCAGGCCCAGGTGATCCGCCTACTGGCCGACCTGCAGGCCGAGTTCGGGCTGACCCTGGTCTTCATCGCGCACGACCTCGCCGTGGTCCGCCAGGTCAGCGACCGGGTCGCGGTGCTGCGGCACGGCCGGATCGTCGAACTCGGCACGGTGGACGAGGTGTACGAGTCGCCACAACACCCCTACACCCGGGGGCTGCTGGCGGCCGTACCGGTCCTCGACCCCGCCGAGGCGGACAGCCGCCGGGCGGCCCGGGCCGAACTGCGCGGCCGGGAGCGGGCGGCGGCCCTGACGGCCTGAGTCCGTTCTGCCCGACTCCGTTCTGCCCGACTCCGTTCTGCCCGAGTCCGGGATGTCCTGAGTTCGCTCGTCACCGCGACCGCGACCATCACCGGCACCACCGGAGCGGCCACTGAGACCCGGTCCACGGTCGTCTGCGTCACGGGCGGTTCGGGACCGGCCTTCTGACCGTCCTGGGCCCACCCTGCCGGTGGACCCAGGACGGTCTTCCCGGACCGGCCTACTCGCCCTCGGTCGTCACCGCCAGTGCGGCGTCCCGGACGTCCGCCGCCGGGTGGCGACGCAGCGAGCGCAGGGCCGTCCGCCACTGCTCGGGCCAGCCGAGGCGGGGGCCGATCGCCGCGACCAGGGCGGTGGCGAGCAGCCCGGCTGCCGGTCCGCCCTCGGTGGCGAGCCGTTCGGCTGCCGCGAGGACGCTCTCCGGGGTGAGCGGGAGCCGTCCGTGGGTGTGGTCCGACCGCAGGCGGCCGGCGGTCGCGGAGGCCAGGGCCGGACGCCCCGAGTGCGCGGCGGCCAAGGCGGACAGCTGCGCGTCGAGGTCGGCCGGGTCGGCGTCGAGATCGACGGTACGGCGGAGCAGGTCGATCCGGGTCGGTGTCAGTGACGGTTCGTCGGCCAGCAGCGCGGCCGCCGCTGTGAGCACCGGCCGGGCCCGGCGATCGGGCCGTACCGAGAGCAGTTCGACGAGCCGCTGCCGGGCCGGCAGGTCCCGGTCGGCCAGCGCTTCGTACTCCCCGGCCCGTACGGCCGCGAGCAGCCCGGTGACGGCCGTGTGCAGCAGGCTGCCCGGGTCCGCGCCGCCCAGCGGGTGCGCCGCGCCGGAGGTGGCGAGCGTCCCGAGGGTGCGGGCGGCGGACCGCCAGGTCGTACGGTTGCCGAGGTCGGTGATGCTCCGGGTGATCACCTCGAGGGCCTCGGGGGCGTACGCCGCCCAGCGGGGCAGCACTTGCAGGCCCACGTCGGCGACCTCGCGGTCGGCGGCCCCGCAGACCTGGGCCACCAGGTGGGCGTAGCGCGGGCGGTGGGCTTCGGTGAGCTCCCATGGGTTGGTCCGCAGCAGTGCGTGCAAGGACTGCGGCGCCCCGTGAGCGGCGTCGGCGAGCAGTGTCCAGACCTGCTCCGAGCCCAGCAGCGTGGCCGAGAAGACGACTGCCGCCGCCTGCACGTCCAGGTGCTGGCCCGGTGCGTGGTAGGCGGCCACCAGCTGTTCGGCGGCCTGGCCGAGCGGCAGGTACTGGGCCGCCAGCCGGACGGCCTCCTTGCGGCTGGTCACCTTCACGCCCTGCGTGGCGGTCAGCAACTCTCCTACCATTACGGCGAGTTCGGAGGGCGAGGCGAAGCGCGCGGCGCGCGAGGCCGCGTAGACGGCCACCCGCGCCCGGTCGCCCCCGACGTGCGCGAGCAGGGTCGGCAGCTCCTCGGCCGGGTACTCCGTCCAGACCAGCGCGCCCAGCGCGGCCTCCGCGAGGACCACCTCCGGCGAGTCGGCGTAGCGCAGCGCGAGCACCCGGCCGTGCACCGGGAGGAACGCCGCCGCCCGGAGGGCTGCCGCCCGCGCATAGAGGGTCTGGGACTCGTCGGCGACTGCGGCGGCGACCAGCCGGGCGGCGGCCTCCTGCTGGCGGGGCAGCCAGCGGTGCGCGTCCCGGAAGGAGGGCAGCGGCAGGCGGGTGCCCTTCTTCAGGAACCTTCCGTACGGCGGCTGTTCGGCGATCAGCCGGTCCAGCAGATCCGTCCGGCGGGACGTCAGTACCTGCTGGACGCATGGCAGTACCACTGCGGACGGCTCGCGTTCGAGCAGCTCCGCCACCCGTGCGCCCCGGGTGGACGGCTCGTCCAGCCAGAGCTGGGCGGCGGTGCGGAGCGCGTCGTTCTTGCCGCGCTTGATGGCGTCCCAGAGCAGCTGTTGCAGGGCGGGCATCCGGCGGGCGCGGTCGCCGAGGGACCGGGTGAGCGAGAAGAGCAGCTCGTAGTCCCGGGTCTTGGCGGCGGCGGCCAGCCAGGGGCTGAGTGCTTCGAGCACCTGGTCCTCCTGGCCGCGCCGGAGGGTGCGGTGCAGCTGGCCGAGATCGGCCCCGCCGGTGTAGCCAGTGATCCGCTCGAGGGCGTGCAACGCCCAAGCCAGGAGGGTTGGTTCGCCGTCCGCCGCGTTCTCTCGCAGTAGGGCGACGGCGAGCCGGCGCAGTGCCTGCCTGGTCCGGTGGGAGCTGTCGCGGGCCTCCAGCGCGTCCGTCAGGATGCGGTCGAGCAGCGGGGTGCTCTCTGCGGTGAACAGGACCGGTGGCAGTTGGGCGAGCGCCTCCAGGGCGGCGGAGCGCACCGGGTCCTGCTCGTTGCGCAACTTGACTGCCAGATCCAGCACTTGGAGCACTACTGTCGGGTCGCCGGAGCGGCCGGCGTTGGCGACCAGCAGCGGCCAGGCGCGGGCCCGGTCGCCCGCCTCGGGGCGGCGGATCGCGGTGAGCAGCTCCGGCTGCGCCTCGGCCGCCGGGAGGTGGGCCAGCGAGGTCAGGACGGTGTGCCGGTCGGCGCCGGCGGCGGTGTGGCGCCGGACGTCCGCCCGGGCCCGGGCCCAGCGGAACTCGCGTGGCAGCAGGTCGAGTTCGCTGAACCGGTCGGTGTTCAGCCCCTCGCTCGCCGCTTCGAAGAAGGCGGCTCGGCGGCTCGGCGGCAGGACCCTCAACAGGACGGCGAAGTGCGCGGGGTGGCCGAAATAGTGCCGGCCCAGCGCCACCAGCGACGGCGGGTCGGCTGCCACCAGCCGACGCAGCATCGACCGCGTCGGCAGCGGCAGGTAGGTCTGCTCGCCGTGCTCCGGGTTGATCATCCACCGGACGGCACGCTCGGCGTCGGCCGTGATGAGCTCGCCGAGCAGGCGGTGCAAGGGGCCGATCAGCTGCGGCGAGCAGTACCGTTCCAGCAGGCCGAGGACCCGTTCGGGGTGCGCCGGGGCGGCTGCGGCAACGCCGTCCGCGCGCTGCTGCCACCACATCGCGCGCTGCTGACGCGGCCGTTCGGCGAGTTCCCGCTCGGCGAGGTCCAGCAGTACTTCGGGATGGCAACGGCCGAGCGGAGTCCAGGAGTTGACGGCATAGCCGAGCTCCGGCAGCAGCCGGGCCACGAACTCCGGCGAGCAGGCGGGGAGCAGCCGCACGGCCTCGCCGTCACCCCAGTTCGCACGCAGGGTGATGACCAACCGCTCGGCCAGCGCGGTGCGGTGGCTGGCGGTCACCATCCTGGTGAGCTGCCGGCGGACGACGGCGGAGGCGTCCTCGTACGCGGCCTCGATCGCCGAGTCCGGTACGGGCAGGGTCCGCGCCGCCCGCAGCGCGTAGCCCCGCACCACCTGGTCCCGGTCGGCCAGCCGCTCCGCCAGGTAGTCCGTCTGCCGCCCCATCAGCGCGGCGAGCGCCGCGAGCCGCCTCTCGTACAGGCCGCGCCCGTCCAGCTCCGCCAGGACGGCGGGCAGGTCCCCGGTGTGGGCGAGCGATCGCACGGCCTTGGCCAGCTGCTGCTGGCGGGCCGGGTGGGGGAGCGGATCGAGGGACTCGAGCAGTTGATCGACAGTACGGGACATGGCGTAGATTCTGCCCGGACCGGACTCAGCGGCCCACTGATATATCGCGTGGGCCGCCCAGTGCCTGTGGCCCTCATGCACTCACCCCGACCGAAAGCGCTGGTGCCATGCGACCCGCCCTCTTCACCATCGACCGTCCGGGCCCGGGGCAGTTGAGCACCATGGCCAGACCGCGTGGCGGCGACTGGCTCGCGGACGAGATGACCGCTCTGCACGAGCACGGCGTGGACGTCCTGGTCTGCGCCCTGACCGGGCCGGAACTCCATGAGCTCGCGCTCACGGAGGAACCCCGGGCGGCTGCGGCGGCCGGGCTGCGGTTCGTCGCGATACCCATCCCCGACCGCACCGTCCCCGACACCGCCACGATCCTGCCCGCCCTGCGCGGGCTCGCCGCAGAGTTGGGTGCGGGCGCACACATCGTCACCCACTGCCGGGCGGGCATCGGACGCTCCTCGCTCCTCGCTGCCGCGCTGCTAATCCTGAACGGCACCGACCCCGACACCGCCTGGAGCGGGATCGAACGCGCGCGCGGCCTTGCCGTCCCGGACACCGGCGAGCAGCGGCAGTGGGCGTTCGACTTCCGTGACACGCTCGAATCCGGTTCAGCCCCGGAGTAGCCGCTCGAAGCACCAGGAGTCGTCCGGCCGACGAAACGAGCCGGCCCGCGCAGGTCAGCCGAGGAAGCCGCGCAACAGGGCGGCGGTCGCCTCCAGGTGCTCCTCGGTGGACCGGCGGGCGTTGTCGATGTCGCCCTTGAGGATCGCCTCCGCCATCGCCCGGTGCTGTTCGCAGGCGTGGGCGATGTTGCGTTCCAGCATGGGGATTGCGTTGAGCAGGTCGTTGAGCCGCATCCGGCTCTCCGCGACGCCGGCGGCCAGCGAGTGGGAGCCGGTCAGTTCGGCGATCGCCAGGTGGAAGCGGGAGTCGAGCTGGCGGTACGCGTCAGGGGCGGCGTCCTCCACGTCGGTGAGGCGTTCCAGCAGGTACTCGCGCTGCTCGGTGGTGAGCGTGCGTCTGGCGGCCTGTTCGGCCGCGCCGGTCTCCAGGACCATCCGGAAGGTGAGCGCGTCCTCCAGCTCGGTGCCCATGTCCTGGACGGCGCGCCGGAGTTCGCCGAGGTCGGGCGGGGGGAGGCGGTAGGTGACGAAGGTGCCGCCGTAGCGTCCCCGGCGCGACTCGACGCACCCGGCCTGCTGGAGTGAGCGGATCGCGTCGCGCAGGGTCTCCCGGCTGACGTTCAGCCGGGCGGCGAGTTCGCGTTCGGCGGGCAGGCGGTCGCCGTACCCGAAGACGCCGAGCTTGACCGCCTCCAGGATCCGTTCGACCGTCTCCTCGAACGCGTTGCCCGTCCGGACGGGGCGGAAGATCGCGCCGCCCTGCCAGTCCATCCGTGTGTCGCGCTCGCCTGCTTGGTCCACCAGGGAATCGTACCGAGGTGCGGTTCGCTTTGGCGGGGCCCGAAGAGGCTCTTGACGTGGGGGGCGCCGGGGGTGAAACATACGCGCTACGTCAATGGTCTGCTTTCGGGCCATTGATCGACCACAGTGCTGTGGGCGCACGTTTCGGATTCCCCCACCGAACCCCCAGGGGTGCGCATGTCGCCTGAACCTTCACCCGTCGACCATTCCGGCACAGCGATGTTGTCGGCAGACACCTCCTCTGTTACATCTGACGAACAACGTCTGCGCGAGCTCGGCTACACCCAGGAGCTCGCCCGCTCCATGTCGGGCTTCTCCAACTTCGCGCTCTCCTTCTCGGTCGTCTCGATCCTCTCCGGCTGTCTCACCCTCTACGGCTTCGGCATGGTCACCGGCGGTCCCGCCGTGATCATCTGGGGCTGGCCGGTGGTCGGCCTGATGACGCTCTGCGTCGCCCTCGCGATGGCCGAGATCTGCTCCAGCTACCCGACCGCAGGCGGGTTGTACTACTGGGCCGCCAAGCTCGCGCCCTCACGTGGGCCGGCCTGGAGCTGGTTCACCGGTTACTTCAACTTCATGGGCCAGGTGGCCGTCACCGCCGGGGTGGACTTCGGCGCCGCGATCTTCACCAATGCCTTCCTCGAACTGCAGTGGGGATTCGCCGCCACCCCCGGGCACACGGTGGCGATCTTCGCCGTGATCCTGCTCGCCCACGGGTTGCTCAACACCCAGGGCGTACGGCTGGTGGCGATTCTCAACAACGTCAGCGTCTGGTGGCACATGGCCGGCGTCGCGATCATCGTCGGCGCGCTCGCCATCGTGCCCTCGCACCACGCCTCGGTGTCCTTCGTCTTCACCAAGTTCGTGAACGAGACGGGCTTCCACAGCTCCTTCTACGTCGCCATGTTGGGCCTGCTGCTCGCCCAGTACACGCTGACCGGCTACGACGCCTCCGCCCACATGACGGAGGAGACCCACGACGCCGCCCGCTCCGGCCCCAAGGGCATCGTCAACTCCGTGCTGGTCTCGCTGGTCGCAGGCTGGATACTGCTGCTCGGCATCACCTTCGCGATCCAGAACTACGACGGCGCGGTCAACAGCACCACCGGGGTCCCGCCCGCCCAGATCTTCCTGGACGCCGTCGGGTCGACCGGTGCCAAGCTGCTCCTACTGATCGTGATCGGCGCCCAGTTCTTCTGCGGCATGGCCTCCGTCACCGCCAACTCCCGTATGATCTACGCCTTCTCGCGGGACGGCGCGCTCCCCGGCTCGCGGTTCTGGCACCGGATCAACCCGCGCACCCAGACCCCCACCAGCGCCGTCTGGCTCGCCACCGGCGGCGCCTTCCTGCTCGGCGCCCAGGACCTCTGGAACGCGACCGCCTACGCCGCCGTCACCTCCGTCTCGGTGATCGGCCTCTACATCGCCTACGTCATCCCAGTGTTCCTGAGACTCCGTCAGGGTGACGCCTTCCAGCTCGGGCCGTGGAATCTCGGCCGCTGGAGCCGACCCATCGGTATCGTGGCGGTGGTCTGGACCGTCGTGATCACCGTGCTGTTCATGCTCCCCACCCTCAACCCCATCACCGCAGCCAACTTCAACTACACACCCGTCGCCGTCGCGGCCGTCCTCGGCTTCGCCGGAGTGTGGTGGCTGGTCTCGGCCCGGCACTGGTTCACCGGGCCCAAGGTCCAGGGCCCGCCGGAGCAACTGGCCGACCAGCCGAGCGAACTGGAGACCCGATGAGCAGTCCCCGCCTCACCCTGGAACGCCTGCACAACCTCGTCGCCGACGGGTCGGTGGACACCGTCGTGCTCGCCATGACCGACATGCAGGGCCGCCTTCAGGGCAAGCGCATCGCCGCCGAGTTCTTCCTCTCCGACGTCGTCCCGAACGCGGCCGAGGGCTGCGGTTACCTGCTCGCCGTCGACATCGACATGAACACCGTTGACGGGTACGAGAGTTCGTCCTGGGAGACCGGCTACGGCGACTTCGTCTTCACCCCCGACCTGACCACGCTGCGCAGGATCCCCTGGCACCCCGCCACCGTGATGGTCCAGTGCGACGTGAACAACCACGACGGTACCCCCGTCACGGTCTCGCCCCGGCAGATCCTGCGCCGGCAGCTGGAGCGCCTCGCCGCGTACGGGTGGCACGCCTACGCGGGCACCGAGCTGGAGTTCATCGTCTTCCGCGACACCTACGAGCAGGCGTGGAACAAGGACTACAACAAGCTCACCCCCGTGAACCAGTACAACGTCGACTACTCCATCCTCGGGACGTCCAGGGTCGAACCGCTGCTGCGCCGCCTGCGCAACGAGATGGCCGGCGCCGGGCTCACCGTCGAGTCGGCGAAGGGTGAGTGCAACCTCGGGCAGCACGAGATCGCCTTCAAGTACGGCCCGGCACTGGTCACTTGTGACGACCACTCGGTCTACAAGACCGGCGCCAAGGAGATCGCCGCGCAGGAGGGCGTCAGCCTGACCTTCATGGCGAAGTTCAACGAGCGCGAGGGCAACTCCTGTCACATCCACCTGAGTCTGCGGGACGACGACGGCGCTTCGGTGATGGCGGGCGACGGGCCGCACGGCTTCTCGAAGGTGATGGAGCACTTCCTGGCCGGGCAGCTCGTCTGCCTCGCCGACTTCTCGCTGCTGCTCGCGCCGACCGTCAACTCCTACAAGCGGTACGTCCCCGGCAGCTTCGCGCCCACCGCCATCGCCTGGGGACGCGACAACCGTACCTGCGCCCTGCGGGTGGTCGGCCACGGGCCCTCGCTGCGCTTCGAGAACCGGGTGCCCGGCGGCGACGTCAACCCCTACCTCGCGGTGGCTGCCCTGATCGCCGCCGGTCTGCACGGGGTCGAGCAACAGCTCGAATTGGAACCGGAGTTCACCGGGAACGCGTACGCCTCGGACGCCCGCCGGGTACCCGCCGCGCTGCGGGACGCCATCGACGCGTTCGAGCACAGCGAGGTGGCGGCCCAGGCCTTCGGCAAGGATGTCGTCAAGCACTACACCCACGCGGGCCGGGTCGAACTCGCCGCCTTCGACGCGGCGGTGACCGACTGGGAGCGGCGCCGCGGATTCGAGCGGCTGTGACGGTACGTCCGCTGGTGGGGATCACCAGCTACCTCGAGGAGGCCGCCTGGGGCGTCTGGCGCCAGCCCGCCGCCCTCCTCCCGCAGAGCTACCTGAACGCCGTCAGCAGGTCCGGGGCCACCCCGGTGCTGCTGCCGCCGCAGACCGGTGACACCGGCCGACTGCTCGACCGGCTCGACGGGTTGGTCATCGCGGGCGGCTCCGACATCGACCCCGCCCGGTACGGCGCACCGGCGCACCCGCTCACCGACCTGCCGCACGAGCTGCGCGACGCCTGGGAGTTCGATCTCCTGCGCGGCGCGCTGGACCGGGACCTGCCACTGCTCGGCGTCTGCCGGGGCATGCAGCTGCTCAACGTCGCGCTCGGCGGCGACCTGGTGCAGCACCTGCCCGACCAGGTCGGCGGCGAGGATCACAAGATCGCGCCCGGCACCTACAACCGCCAGCCGGTGCTGATCAGCCCGGGCAGCAGACTCGGCGGGATCATGGGCCGCTCCGCCAAGGTCCCGTGCTACCACCACCAGGCGATCGGCCGGCTCGGCAGCGGGCTGCGCGCGACCGCATGGAGCGCGGACGAGTCGGTCGAGGCTGTCGAACTGCCCGACCACAGCTTCGCGTTGGGCGTGCAATGGCACCCGGAGGCCGACCCGACCGACGCCCGACTGTTCGACGCTTTCGTCCTCGCCACCCGTAAGGAGACCAAGCAATGACCAGCCCGGAGCCCGACCTCTTCGACGTGGTCAACCCGGCCACCGAGGAGGTGATCGAGACGGTGGCGATGGCTGGCCTCGCCGAGACCGACGCCGCCGTCGCCCGCGCCAAGGCGGCCTTCGACGGCTGGCGCCGGGTGGCGCCCGCCGATCGCGCCCGCCTGCTGCGGGCCTTCGCCGCTGCCGTGGACGCCGACCGAGAGCACCTGGCGCAGCTCGAAGTCGCCAACGCGGGGCACACGGTGGGCAACGCGCGCTGGGAGGCGGGCAACGCCCGCGACGTCATCGAGTACTACGCGGCGGCGCCGGAACGCCTCTTCGGACGGCAGATCCCGGTTGCCGGGGGCCTGGACATCACGTTCCAGGAACCGCTGGGCGTGATCGGCATCATCGTCCCCTGGAACTTCCCGATGCCGATCGCCGCCTGGGGCTCGGCCCCCGCGCTGGCGGCGGGCAACACGGTGATCCTCAAGCCCGCCGAGCTGACCCCGCTGACCGCGCTGCGGCTGGCCGAACTCGCCCTGCAGGCCGGGATTCCCGAGGGAGTGTTCCAGGTGCTGCCGGGTCGCGGTCCGGTGGTCGGACAGCGCTTCGTCACCCACCCGGACGTGCGGAAGGTGGTGTTCACCGGTTCGTCCCGGGTCGGCAAGGGTGTCGCCGCCGGGTGCGCGGACCAGGTCAAGCCCGTCACCCTCGAACTCGGCGGCAAGAGCGCCAACATCGTCTTCGCCGATGCCGATCTCGCCAAGGCCGCCGCCACCGCGCCCTACGCGGTCTTCGACAACGCGGGCCAGGACTGCTGCGCGCGGTCCCGGATCCTGGTGCAGCAGACGGTGTTCGACGAGTTCATGGGCCTGCTGGAGACGGCCGTCCTCGGCGTCAAGGTCGGCGACCCCCGGGACGAGAAGACCGAGATGGGCCCGCTGATCTCGGCCGCCCAGCGCGAACGGGTCGCGTCGTACGTCCCCGAGACGGTCGCCGTCCGGGGCTCGATGCCGGAGGGCAAGGGCTTCTGGTTCCCGCCGACGGTGCTCGCGCCGGTCGACCAGTCCTCGCCTGCCTTTACCGAGGAGATCTTCGGGCCCGTGGTCGCCGTCGTCCCCTTCCGGGACGAGGAGGACGCGCTGCGGATCGCCAACTCCACCGAGTACGGCCTCTCCGGCTCGATCTGGACCCGCGACCTGGGCCGGGCGATCCGGGTGGCGCGCGGGGTGGAGGCGGGCAACCTGTCCGTCAACTCGCACTCGTCCGTACGTTATTCGACCCCGTTCGGCGGCTACAAGCAGTCCGGCCTCGGCCGCGAACTCGGGCCGGACGCGCTCAACGCTTTCACCGAGACCAAGAACGTCTTCATCTCAACCGAGGAGTAGCACCATGACGAACCGTCTCGACGGCCGGGTGGCCGTCATCACCGGCGCCGGCAGCGGCATCGGGCTCGCCACCGCCCGCCGGTTCGCCGCCGAGGGAGCGAAGGTGGTCTGCGTCGACCTGGACGCGGTGTCCGGCAAGGCGGCGGCCGATGAGGTCGGCGGCCTGTTCATCCAGGCGGACGTCACCGACGAGGACGCCGTCCGCGCGATGTACGAGACCACCGTGGCCGAATTCGGACACCTGGACATCGCGTTCAACAACGCGGGCATCTCGCCAGCCAACGACGACTCGATCCTGAAGACCGGCCTGGAGGCGTGGAAGCACGTCCAGGAGGTCAACCTGACCAGCGTCTACCTCTGCTGCAAGTACGCCATCCCGCACATGCAGCGGCAGGGTAAGGGCTCGATCATCAACACGGCCTCCTTCGTCGCGGTGATGGGCGCGGCGACCTCGCAGATCTCCTACAGCGCCTCCAAGGGCGGCGTGTTGGCGATGTCGCGCGAGCTGGGCGTGGAGTTCGCCCGCCAGGGCATCCGGGTCAACGCGCTCTGCCCCGGCCCGGTCAACACCCCCCTCCTCCAGGAGCTCTTCGCCAAGGACCCGGAGCGCGCGGCCCGCCGCCTGATCCACATCCCGCTCGGCCGCTTCGCCGAGCCCGAGGAGATCGCCGCCGCGGTCGCCTTCCTGGCGAGCGACGATTCCTCGTTCATGACCGCCAACACCTTCCTGGTCGACGGCGGCATCTCCGGCGCGTACGTCACCCCGGAGTAATCGGCGAACCTTACGCAACTGGGTAACCCATGGGGGCGCGGGGAACTGCGCGAGCGACGCACGACGTACGTGCACGGTTGCGCGCGCAGTTCCTCGCGCCCTGTTCTGGTTGCTCTAGCTCCACAGATTCGGGCTGAGCGCAGCGGTGAGAGCCCCGATCCGCGCCAGCGCGTCCGCGACGGGCAGCGCCTCCGGGCGGCGCCCGTCGCGCAGCCGCAGCGCGACGGCGCCCGAGGCGACTTCGCGGGGGCCGACGACGGCCTGGTACGGCACCAGCCGGGCCGCGCGGATCCGGGCCCCGAGGGTGCCGTGCTCGGGGCCGGCGAGTTCGGCGCGCAGTCCCTGCTCGAGGCAGCGGTCCACCAGTGCTGCAGCTGCCGGGAGTTCGGCCTCGGAGACCGGCAGCGCGACCAGTTGGACGGGTGCGAGCCAGCCGGGGAACGCGCCGCCGTGCACCTCGATCAGGTGGGCGACGGCCCGTTCGACGCTGCCGATGATGCTGCGGTGGACCATCACCGGCCGGTGCTTCGCACCGTCCGCGCCGATGTAGTGCAGGTCGAACCGCTCGGGCTGGTGGAAGTCGATCTGGACGGTGGAGAGGGTGGACTCGCGGCCCGCGCCGTCGGCGATCTGTACGTCGATCTTCGGGCCGTAGAACGCCGCCTCCCCTTCCACCGCCTCGTACGGTACCCCCGACGCCTCGAGTACCTCGGTCAGCAGGGCACAGGACCGTTCCCACAGCGCGGGTTCGGCCACGTACTTCCCGCCGGGTCCGGGCAGCGAAAGCCGGTAGCGGACGGGCTTGATGCCGAGCGCGGCGTACGCGCGGCCGATCAGCTCCAGCGCGCCGAGCGCCTCTTCGGCGGCCTGCTCCGGGGTGCAGAAGATGTGCGCGTCGTTGAGCTGGATCGCCCGTACCCTGGTCAGGCCGCCCAGCACCCCGGACCGCTCGGAGCGGTACATTCCGCCCAACTCGGCCATCCGCAGCGGAAGTTCGCGGTAGCTGTGGGCCCGCGAGCGGTAGATCAGCGCGTGGTGCGGGCAGAGGCTGGGCCGCAGCACCAGCTGCTCGTTCTCGCCGAGGTCCATCGGCGGGAACATGTCCTCGCTGTAGTGCGACCAGTGCCCGGAGAGCTCGTACAGCTCGCGCTTGCCGAGCACCGGCGAGTACACGTGTCGGTAGCCGGCCCGGCGTTCGACGCCCAGGATGTACTGCTCGAGGGTGTGCCGCACGGCCGCGCCGGCGGGCAGCCAGTAGGGGAGGCCGGAGCCGATCAGCGGGTCGGTGTCGAACAGGTCCAGCTCGCGGCCGAGCTTGCGGTGGTCGTGCCTGGTGGCGGTCTCGTTGTGCATGGTGGTGGTCTCCTCGCGGGGGGTGGGGCGAGCGGGGACCACATGGCGAAGCCCCGGGGCACTCGCCCCGGGGCTTCGGACAACAGAACAGCTGTCAGCGCGCCGGGACACTCTCCGGCGTCGTCGTCACAACAGCTGCGCGCTTCATGTTCTCGAGGCTAGCAGGTGGTGCGGCGGCGGGGGATTCATTTCCCGGTCGCGCCGGGACAGCGCGCTCGGCCACCACATCCGGTGGTCGAGGTCGATGGTCAGCGCGGTGACCAGGACGGAGCGGACCACCAGGGTGTCCAGCAGGACGCCGAGCGCCACCGCGAAGCCGATCTCGGCGAAGCCGACCACCGGCAGCGTCCCGAGGACGCCGAAGGTGCTCGCCAGGATCAGCCCGGCGGAGGTGATCACGCCGCCGGTGGCCGCCAGCCCGGCGACCGCGCCCGCCCGGGTGCCCCGGTGCAGCGCCTCCTCGCGGACCCGGGTCATCAGGAAGATGTTGTAGTCGATGCCCAGCGCGACCAGGAAGACGAACACGAACAGCGGGAAGGCGTTGTCCTCCCCCTGGAAGTGGAAGACGTGCGCGAAGAAGAACGAGCTGATGCCGAGCGCCGCCGCGTAGCTGAGCACCACGGTCGTGATCAGCACCAGCGGGGCGGTCACCGCCCGCAGCAGCCCGGCCAGGATCAGCAGCACTACCACGAGCACCAGCGGGATGATCGCCCGGTTGTCGCTCGCGGAGGCCCGTCCGGCGTCCAGGATCACCGCCGTGCTGCCGCCGACCTTGGCGTCGGCGTTCGGCACGGCGTGCACGGCCGTCCGGACCCGGTCGACGGTGGCCTTGGCCCGGCTGCTGTCCGGTGGATCGGCCGGTGTCGCCTGGATGAACGCCTTGCCCGCCTGGATCACCGGGGGAGTCGTCCCGGCGATGCCCGGGGTGCTCTGGGCGGTCTGGCGGACGACGGCGGCGCTGTCGGCGGTGCTGATGATCGAGAGCGGGGCGCCGGTGCCGCCCGGGAAGTGCTGGTCGATCACCTGTTGGCCGACCACCGAGTCGGGCTTCCCGGTGAAACTCCCGGCTGTGCTCAGCCCGTTCGCGTTGAGCGAGAGCAGCCCGAGGCAGCAGGCGGTCAGCGCCAGGCCGGTACCGATCCAGACCTTTCGCGGACGGTGGGCGATCCAGGCCCCGACGTGCGCCCAGCGGCCGGTGGCGGTCGGCTCGGGCGTACCGTACGCGGGCCGGACGGGCCAGAACACCCACCGTCCGCAGATCACCAGCAGAGCGGGCAGCAGCGTCATCATCGCCAGCAGCGCGACCAGGACGCCGATCGCGCAGACCGGGCCCAGGCCCCTGGTCGAGTTCATCCGGGCGATCGTCAGGCAGAGCATCGAGGCGACCACCGTCGCCGAGCTGGCGCCGATCGCGGGGCCGGCCCGGTGCAGGGCGAACGCCATCGCCTCGTGCCGGTCCTCGTGGCGGCGCAGCTCCTCCCGGTAGCGGGCCGTCAGCAGCAGGGCGTAGTCCGTCCCGGCGCCGAGCACCAGCACGATCAGGATGCCCGCGCTCTGCGCGTTGACGGTGAGACCGGCGTGTTTGGCGAGCAGGTAGATGACGCCCTCGGCGACGGTCAGCGCGACTCCGGCGGAGAGCAGCGGCAGCAGCCAGAGCACCGGGCTGCGGTAGGTCAGGAGCAGCAGCACGATGACCACGCTGACGGTCGCGAACAGCAGGGTGCCGTCGATGCCCGCGAACGCAGCCGCCTGGTCGGCGCCGATCCCGGCGGGCCCGGTGACGTGGGTGGTCATGCCCTGGTCGTTGGCGGCGGCGGTGGCCCGCAGGCTGTCGACGGCTGGCCGTAGTTGGTTCCAGCCGCCGGAGCCGCTGATGTCGACCGGGATCACCGTCTGGAGCGCTTTGCCGTCGGCGGACTCCTGCGGGCCGATGGCCCGGCCGAGGACGTGCGGCGCGGTGGCGAAGGCCATCGCGTCCTGGGCGGCCTTGGCCCGGTCGGCGGCCGTGATCCCGTCCGTCCGCTGGTACACCACGACGGCCTGGGCCTGGTCGATGGGCTGGAACGCCCGTTGCTCGTTGAGTACTTGGGTCGACTCGGCGCTGCCGGGCAGCCAGCTGGACGCCTGGTTGTCCTCGGCGCCCATCAGTTTCCCGGCGAGTGGCCCGGCCGCCGCGATCAGGACGATCCAGAGCAGGAGGACCACCCATTTGCTGCGGTGACCGCAGGGCAGGGCGGCAAGTCGGCCGGAACGGGCGGTGGTCGGGGCTTGGCGGGTGTCCATCTCGTACTCCCGAATGCGTGTGCTGCGGATGCTTCCAGGTGAGAAGATGCGGCTTGCCTCAGGCTTTCGGCCTACGTGACGATGCTCCGGTGGTGCGGGGAGGCGCCGGGCGGGATCTCCAGCTCGAACCAGACCACCTTGCCGTCGGTGGTGCTGCGGCTGCCCCAGCGGTGGGCGAGTTCGTTGATCAGGTGCATCCCGCGCCCGCCCTCGTCCGAGTCGCCGGCCCGGCGCGGGGCCGGCGGATGGCTGTCGATGTCGGCGACCTCCACCGTCAGCAGCCGGTTGCGGAAGATCCGTAGTTCGGTGGGTGCTCCGGCGTGGGTCAGCGCGTTGGTGATCAGCTCGCTGGTGAGCAGTTCGGCGATGTCGACGAGAGTTCCGAGTTCCCAGGAGTCCAGGGTGCGGCGGACGAAGCGGCGGGCGTGCCCGACCATCGAGAGGTCGTCCGCCAGCGGCAGTACGGCCAGCCGGTAGGTCTCGATCGGGCGGACGTGGGCCATGATCACGGCGATGTCGTCCTGGCCGGCGCCCGCGTGCGCGCCCAGCGTGCCGAGGACGGCGTCGCAGGTCTGCTCCAGCGTGGGCCGGCGGTCGGCGACGGTGCGGCGCAGCAACTCCAGCCCCTCGTCCAGATCCTGGTCCCGGCGCTCGACCAGGCCGTCGGTGTAGAGCACCAGGATGCCGTCCTCGGGCAGCGAGAAGTGCACACTCTCGAACGGGACTCCGCCGATGCCCAGCGGCGCGCCGGGCGGCAGCTCCAACAGGTGGGCGTCGCCGGTCGCGTCGCCGACCACCGGCGGCAGATGGCCTGCGCAGCAGGCGACGCAGCTGCGGTCGAGCGGGTCGTAGACCACGCAGACGCAGGTGGCGAACTGGCCCTCGCCGCCCGCCGAGGCGGCGTCGTCCAGCCGTCGCATCACCCGGGCCGGGTCCATGTCCATGGTGATCAAGGTCCTTGCCACCGTACGGAGTTGACCCATCGTAGCGGCGGCCCGGATGCCGTGCCCCATCACGTCGCCGACGATCAGCGCGACCCGTCCGCCGGAGAGCGGCACCACGTCGAACCAGTCGCCGCCGACCTCGCTGACCACACTGCTCGGCAGGTACCGGTAGGCGATCTCCAGCCCGAGCGAGCGGTGCACCTCCTGCGGCAGCAGGCTGCGCTGCAGCGTCAGCGCGGTGTCCCGCTCACGCCGGTACAGCCGGGCGTTGTCGATGCAGACCGCCGCCCGGGCGGCCAGCTCCTCCGCCAGCGCGACGTCCGCCGCCGTGAACGGCTCGGGGTTGGCCGTCCGGATGAACTCCGCGCCGCCCAGCACCACACCCCGGGCCAGCAGCGGCACCATCAGGTACGAGTGGACACCCGCCTCGAGGCTCGGCTCCACCCGGTCCGGTGAGGCGACGATCCTGTGCAGCGCGGCCTCGTCCACCTCCGCGACCAGGATCGAGCGCCCGTTCCGCAGACTCTCCGCGTACAGCTTCGCGGACCGGGACGGTTCCCCGACGGCGTCGGCGGCCCCCGCCATCACGACCGACTCGCCGATCTCGCCGACCGCGACGGCCCGCATCAGTGCCGGCCCGGTCAGCGGCAGTGGCGGGGCCTCCTCGCCCTCCAGCACCGACTCCAGCAGGTCGACGGTCACGAAGTCGGCGAAGCGCGGTATCACCACCTCCACCAACTCCCGTGCGGTGCGGTTCAGATCGAGGGTGGTGCCGATCCGGGTGCTCGCCTCGTTCAGCAGGGCCAGCCGCTGCTGGGCGGCGTTCGCCCGCTCCAGCGCCACCTGCAACTGCCGGGCCGAGTCCCGCTCCCGGGTGTACAGCAGCGCGTTGTCGATCGCGACGGCGGCCCGCGCGGCCAGCTCCGCGGCCAGCGTGAGGTCCTCGTCGTCGTACGGGCGCTCCGTCACGTTGCGGTAGAACGCCGCGATGCCGACCGCCGCGCCCCGGGCGATAAGCGGCACCACCATCAGCGAGCGCACCCCCTCCCGGACGGCGGCCTCCGCCCGGGCCGGGTCGTCCGCGAACCAGGTCAGCCCGGCCTCGTCCATCCGGGGCACCATCAGCGGGCGGCGGTGCGCCAGCGCCCAGGCGTACGGGGTGGACGGGTGGAAGCGGTGCACGGAACCGACCGCCGCCACCGGCGTCATCGCCGACGCGGGGGAGCTGTGGAACGCCATCCGCCGCAGTACCGCCGAGCGGTCGGCCCGCCCGGGGGCCTGGGCCTCCTCGCCCCGGATCAGTGACTCCAGCACCTCCACCACCACGGTGTCCGCGAGCAGCGGCGTGGCGACCTGGGCGAGTTCGCGGGCGGTCTGCCCCAGGTCGAGCGTGGTCCCGATACCGGCCGAGGCCGAGTTGATCAGCGCCAGCCGTTCCTGCGCCGCCTTGGCCTCGCGCAGGGCCTGCGCCCGCGCCAGCACCGTCTCGTGCTGGCGCTGGTAGAGGCGGGCGTTGTCGATCGCGACGGCCGCCCGGGAGACCAACTGGTCGCCCAGCGTGATGTCCGGCTCGCCGAACGACTCCCGGTCGCCGCGCCGCGAGTACACCACCATCCCGAGCACGGTGCCCCGGGCGACCAGCGGGGTGATCTGCACCGGGCGCGAACGCTTGCCCCGGTAGGCCCGCAACCGCTCGTTCGGCATGCCCGAGGCGAGCAGCGGCAGCTCCCAGGACGGCGCCACCACCGTCCGGCCGGTCGCCATCGCCTCGGCGTAGGCGGAGTCCGGCGGTATCCGGTACACCGCCTCGGTCGGCAGGTGCTCCACCGGGTACTCCGGGTCGACGGTGGAGAGGGCGAGCCGGCGTACCCAGCGTTCGCCCGAGCCGTCGTCGGGCTTGCCGGAGACCAGCCGCTCCAACGCGAAGACCCCGGTGACGTCGGCGACCCGGGGCACCATGGTCTCGGCCAGCTCGCGGGCGGTCCGGCGCAGGTCGAGCGTGGTGCCGATGGACTCGATGGCGTCCACCAGCAGCGTCAGGCGCTCCGTCGCCCGGGCGGCCCGGGACTCGGCCCGGTAGCGCTCCGTCACGTCGATCAGGGTGGAACTCACCCCGAGCACCTGCCCGTCCGGCTGGTCCAGCCGGAAGTACGAGGCCGACCAGGCGTGGTCGTGCTCGGGGTCGCCCGGGGTCCGGCCGTGCGATCGGGCGTCCACCACCGGCTCCCCGGTGTCCAGCACCCGCTGCATCACCGCCTCGACCTCACTGCCGTTGATACCCGGCAGCACCTCTGTCACCCGCCGCCCCACGTGCTCGGCGACGGGGATGCCGTTCACCCGTGCCAGCGCCTCGTTCAGCCGGACGAACCGCAGCTGCGGGTCGTAGACCACCATCCCCACCGGCGACTGGGTGAAGAACCCGTCCAGCACCGCCAGATCCTCCTGCACCCGCCGCAGCGCCGTCACGTCGGACGCCACCGCGAGCACCAGCGACCGGCCGTCCGGCGCGGCGATCGGATGGGTACGGAACTCCAGGTTCACGTAGTGACCCTCGCGGTGCCGGACGGGGAACACCCCCGACCAGGCCCGACCGCCGATGATCCCGTCGAACAGTTCCAGCACCTGCGGCCGCTGCTCCTCGCCGACCAGGATCTGGGCGGCGAGCGAGCCGACGGCCTCCCGCGCGGTGAATCCGAGCAGCGCCTCGGCGTCGGGGCTCCAGTGCAGGATGCGCCCGTCCTCGGCGATCAGCGCCGTGGCGATCGGGACCACCAACAGGCCGTCGCGATCCGACTCCCCGGCCGCCGTGGTACGGCGGGGCTCGGCGTCAGGGCCCTGCTGCTCGTCGGTGTGCATGGTCACGCAACCGCCCGGGGGTCAGTTTTCCGCCCTGACATCGTCCCATGGGCCCGGGAGGCGTTCCATTTGTCAGACCGCGCCTACGTGCGCGACGGCCACCGCCGCCGCGCCGACCAGGCCCGCGTCCGTACCCAGCTGGGCCCGGTGCACCTTGATACCGGCGGTGAACGGCAGCGCCGCGTACGTGGTGAGGTGCTCGCGCAGCGGTCCGAGCAGCAGTTCGCCGACCTGGGCGACCCCGCCGCCGATGACCACCGCGTCCAGCTCCACCAGCGTCGCCGTGGCGGCGATCCCGGCGGCCAGCGCCCGGGCGGCCCGGTCGTACGCGGCCAGCGCGAGCGGATCGCCCGCCCGGGCGGCGGCGGCCACCGCGACCGCCGAGGTGTCGTCCGTCGTCGGCCGCCAGCCGGTGCGCAGGGCGTGGCGCGCGATGGCCGTCCCGCTGGCGAACTGCTCCAGGCAGCCCCGGCTGCCGCACGGGCACGGCTCGCCGTCGAGGTCGACGGTGATGTGCCCGATGTGCCCGGCGTTCCCGGTCGTCCCGGTGTGCAGCGCGCCGCCCAGGATCAGCCCGCCGCCCACGCCGGTGGAGACCACCATGCAGAGCGCGTTGTCGTACGGGCGCGCCGCGCCGAACCGGTGCTCGGCGGCGGCGATCGCGATCCCGTCCCCGGCCAGCACCACCGGGAGCGGGGTGGGCGCGAGGTGCGCGGAGATCCGCTCGACCAGGGGGAAGCCCCGCCAGCCCGGGATGTTGACCGGACTCACGGTGCCCCGCGCGGTGTCCACCGGACCGGCACTGCCCACCCCGACCGCCCGCACACCGGACCAGAGCGGGGAGGCCGCCAGCTCGTCGAGCACGTCCAGCACCGCGCGCAGCACCGCCTCCCCCCCGGCCGTCGCCGGGGTCGGCCGCTGGGTACGGGTGAGCAGGGCGCCGTCCTGGTCCACCAACGCCGCCGCGATCTTGGTCCCGCCAATGTCGACAGCGGCGATCGGCCTGGTGTGGGTGTCCACGCGCGTCTCCTCCTACTTCCCGTTCTTGTGCTTGCCGCTTCCCGCAGCGCGACCGTTCGGAGGTGCGCTGTCCCGATTCTGGCACTCTCGCAGCCGGTGGTGCCGCCTACTGGACTCGGGCCGGGCCCCACGGCTCCGACAAGAAGTGACGATTCGTCTGGCGGCCGTCATGCAAAGAGAAATAAGAAGTTGGACAACGAAATGCAGTGCTCTACGCTGAGCACCGCGACGCTACAGAACGTCAGTTCGAGTGACGTCGCATCCGCATGACTACGAGCCCGTCTGCCTCGTACGGGGGACGGCAGGGGCACAGACCTCGGCCAGTACTGGAGCGCTCCACGGAGTCCGCTCCCGCTCGGCCGGTACTAATTCACTGGAGAACGTTCATATGTCCCGCCGTTCCAATGTCGCCGTCCTCACCCTCTCCCTTGCCGTCACCATCGGGCTGACCGGCTGTTCGGCCGTCACCGCTGCGACGAAGTCGGTCACCTCCGCCGCGGGCAGCAAGTCGGACATGTTCACCGCGCCGGCGATGACGCAGGCCCTGCAGGCGATAGCCGGCAAGGTGGGCGCTTCGCTGATGAAGGTGCTGGAGATCGACCTGACCAACGTCAGCATGGACATCCAGGCCGTCGACCCCGCGAAGCCCGCCGAGGTCAACGACTTCACCTTCCGGGACGGCAGTGTCCAGACCCCGCGCCCGGTCGACATCAGCGGCAGTGACCCCGGGGCCCTGGAGCAGAACATCTTCGACAGCACCACGATCAAGCCCGATGTCCTCGCCAAGCTGATCGTCGACGCGGCCCCCGCCTCGAAGATCGAGGGCGCCCAGGTCAAGACTCTGGTCATCAAGCGGAACACCCCGTTCTCGACCGACATGCAGATCCTGGTCAACGTCGACGGCACTCGCGCCACCAAGCAGGTCCGGGCGAAGCTCGACGGTACGGTCACCGAGATCGTCTGACGGTCCGTCGGATCCACCTGACCAGGGCGCGCACCCAACCGGTGCGCGCCCTGCGGTCTGCCCCGGGCCTGCTGATCGGCTTCGCAGCCCCGCCCGGATCTGCCTGCCGGCCGCCCCACTGTGCTGGTCACAGCCCTGGCTCGGGATGACTGGGGCGAGAGGTCTATTGACATCAAGTATCTTGACATCGAGATTATCTCGGGGCAGGCTTCCCCTGGTCAGTTGATCACTTGAGTATTTGCTGTCGGGACATATCCGGGGGACGGGCGATGCGGTACGGCACGGGCGGTGGGGAGAACCCGAGGGGCGGACAGGGCCTGATAGCGCAGCTGCGCAACCCGCCGGGCGGCCGCAACGCGCGGATCATGCTGCTCGCGCTGGGCCTGGACCGGACCGGATCAGGGCTGTGGGCCTCTTCCTCGGTCCTGTACTTCACCTTCGTGACGCACCTGAGCGCCCGCCAGATCGGCTTGCTGCTGGGTGTGGCCGGGGTGGCGGGCATCGTCGGCTCACCGGTGGCCGGACGGCTGGCCGACCGCTTTCCGGTGCGCTCGCTGCTGATCGGCTGTCACCTGCTCCGGTTGGTGACTCTCGGCCTGCTGCTGGTGTGCAACGGGTTCAATGCGCTGCTCCCCGTCGTCGCCGTCACCTACCTGGGCGACCGGGGAGCGAAGACGCTGGAGATGCTCTTCGCCACCCGGGCGGCGGGGGAGCAGCGCGCGGCCTACCAGGCACTGTCCCGCAGTGCGACCAACGCGGGCTGCGCTCTCGGCGCCGGGATCGCGGCCATCGGCCTGGCCGTGGGGACCCACGGGGCCTACCAGGCACTGATCGTTGGCGACGCACTGTCGTTCGCCGCCGCTGCGGCGCTGGTGTGGCGGACTCGGGAGCCGCAGGACGGCAGCGCCGAAGCGGCCCGGCCGGGTGGCGTTGCGGCCGGGAGCCGCCCGTCCGCCCGTCCGGCGAACCCGTGGTGGGACCGGGGCTACCTGCTGTTCGTCCTGCTGGACATCGCGATGTGCATCGACGACTCGATCCTGAACGTCGGCCTGCCCCTGTGGCTGGTGAACCGCACCTCGGCGCCGCACGCCCTCGTCCCGGCCTTCCTGGTCATCAACACCGTGCTGGTCGTGCTGCTCCAGCTGCGCGTGTCGGCCAGGGTCGAAGGGCCGCGCCCGGCCACCTGGGCGGTGCTGGCGTACGGGGTCCTGCTGTTCGGGTGCTGCCTGGTGATGGCAGCCGCCTCCCGTGGCGGAGCCTGGACGGCCACGGCGCTCATGCTCGCCGCAGCGCTGCTGGTCACGCTGGCGGAGCTGATGCGTTCGGTGAGTTCGTGGGAGCTGGCGGTCTCGCTCGCGCCGCAGGAGGCCCGCGCTTCGTATCTGGGGGTGGCCGGGATGTCCCAGTCCATCCAGAAGTCCGCCGGGCCGCCGCTGCTGACCGGCGTGGTGATGGCCGCCGGGCCGGCCGGGTGGGTCGTGCTGGGGGCGCTGGTCGCGGGGCTCTCGGTCGTCCAACGGGCGGCCTGTTCGCGGCGGCTCCAGGTAGCCGCTGCAGGCTCCCGCTGAGCTCGGACGCCTGCGGCCGGCCGACGCCGACCAGCTGTGAGCGGGGCCACCGGGAGGGCCGGGTGGGCAAGATCCAATCCGACGGTCCGCGTGTGGGGTGTCACGGACGGTGCACCATGTGCCCGGGCTCACGTGCCCGGGGGTGTGGTCGCGGGCACAATCGGGGGTTCGTCGATCTTGGGAGTGCGCCGCCGACCCTGGTTTTCCGGGCCCGCAGACTCGGCCTTACCTTCGGTAACAGGGTTCTGAGCTGGGAAGTCGCCGGAATGCTTGAAGCGGGTGGGGCGCGGCTCGTAGCTTCGTAACCAGTGCAACGAGCACTGCCCGGGTTCACCCCCGCAGCCCACGCCCTCCTGGGGCGGACGGTGCACGGGACGGTGACCGGGGCGGCAGGCCACGTAGACACGTGAGCGGCCGCTCGTCGAGTGAGACGTACCGAAGGAAGCCCCTGGTGGGTTTCGTCGTGCTGTCCGCCCGGGGCTTCCGAAAGGATCTGCATGACCTTCCGTAACGAGACCGCCGCTGCCACCTCCACCACCAAGCGCAACCGCGTGCGGATGGCCCTCATGGGCGGGGCTGTCCTCGTCCTCCCGGTGGCCGGCCTCGTCACGGCCAACTCGGCCTCCGCCGCCTCGGTCTCCACCTGGGACGCGGTCGCCCAGTGCGAGAGCACCGGCAACTGGAGCATCAACACCGGCAACGGCTTCTCCGGCGGCCTGCAGTTCACCCCGAGCACCTGGGCCGCCTACGGTGGCACCCAGTACGCGAGCTCCGCCGACCAGGCGTCCAAGGCCCAGCAGATCGCCGTCGCCGAGAAGGTCCTCGCCTCGCAGGGCCCCGGCGCCTGGCCGGTCTGCTCCGTCAAGGCCGGCCTGACTGCGGGTGGCACCGCCGCCCAGGTCGACACTTCGTCCTCCTCGTCCTCCTCGTCGGCCGCGTCCTCCAGTGCGAAGAGCAGCAGCACGCCGAAGAGCGTCGAGTCGAAGAGCACCGAGTCGAAGAGCGCCACCCCGAAGGCCGACTCCACGGTCGCGAAGGGCCACTCCAACTCCTCGACCTACAAGTCCGAGGCCAAGGCTCCCGCCGCCCAGGCGCCGAAGAGCGTCGCTGGCACCTACACCGTGAAGAGCGGTGACACCCTCAGCGCCATCGCGGCCGACCAGGGCGTCAACCTCAACACCCTCTACAGCAACAACGCCAAGGTCATCGGTGGCAACGCCGACGTGATCTTCCCGGGTCAGGTCCTCAGCATCTGATCCGACCCGTCAGGGTTGCTCCAGCGTTGAGTCAGCGTCCGGCCGTTCCGTGCTCCCCGCACCGGAACGGCCGGACTTCTGCGTTTGCGGGCGTTCGGCGGTCAGGGGGTGCCGCGTCGGCGGATCGCTTCGAGGTGGGTCCGCATCAGGGCGGTGGCCCGGCTGAACCAGTCGGCCAGGACGGCGGTCTCGTCGGGGGAGTAGTCGGCGAACAGCTTGGCGAGGTCGCGGTAGTGCGGCTCGTAGACCTCGTGAACGCGGGCGACCGCAGCCTCCTCCGGCACGATCCGTACCCGTCGGCGGTCGGCCGGGTCGGCCTGCCGGTGTGCGTACCCGGCCCGTTCGAGACGGTTGATGACCCCGGTGATGGCGCCCGTGGTCAGGTTCACCAGCTGCACCTCGCCGGTTGGGGCAAGCCGAGCGGCCCCCGGCCGGGTGGCGAGTGGAGTTGGCGGGTCAAGGACCCCATGACGGGGCATCAGGACTGTCTGGGCTGCCGGGTCGCGCGAAGGCTCGGCCGTCCCGGTCGAGTGGCAGAGCTCCGGGTGTTCGAGCCGGTGGGAGGCTCCGCCGACAGGTAGGCGACCGGCCCCTGGGGTAGCCGACCCCGGAGTGCCGGGTGTCTCGGCACAAGGGTGAATGGCCCGGGCGGACGAGGAGTGCGGGGGCGTCCACCGGGTAGGCGCAGCTCATGGGACTTCTCCGTCGGCGCAGACACCCGGACCACGATCACCCCCGGGCGGCCGAGGTCGTCCCGGCCGCCTCCGCCGATGAGGCGACCGAGGCGATCGAGGGCCTGGCCGGGCTCTCCAGCGAGATGGAACGCCGGCTGCCCGGCGTGACACCCGCCGGTCGCCTGGCCTGGTACCGCGAGCACGGTCGCAGGCGGGCCTCCGCATTGGTGTCCGCAGTGGCGGGGCTGTTGAGCAGGGGCGGCCTCGCCGCCGCCAAGGGTGCGGGGTACGGCGGTCGTGCGCTCGCGGACCGGCTGCTGGAGGCGGCCCCACGCATCCCGATCCGTGATCTCGCCACGCTCCGCGCCCAGCACCCGGACGCGGTCGGGCCCGAGGAGCTGGCCTTCCGGCTGGCGCTCGGCGCCTGCCGGGCGTCCGCTGCGGTGGGGGCGAGCGTCGGCGCGGCGGCGATGCTGCCGACGCCGCCCGCGATGCCGCTGGAGATCGCGGCGGAGACGCTGGCGGTGGCCGCCGTCGAGATCAAGCTGATCGCCGAGCTGCACGAGGTGTACGGGCAGGCCCCCGTCGGGACCAGGGCGCAGCGCGCCTCCGCGTACGTCACGTCCTGGGCGGACCGGCGGGGGATCGACCGGGCGGCGCTGATCGGCCCCGCCGGTCTGGCGGCCGTGGCGGTGAGCGCGGAGGTGCGGCACAAGGTCCGCAAGCGGCTGACCCGCAGCACGCTGCGGCGGCTCCCGTCCCTGGCGCCGATGCTGGTCGGCGCCGGGGCGGGAGTGGTGGTCAACCGCCGCGACACCCGCAAGCTGGCCGCGCGGATCCGGTCGGACCTGCGCGGCCTGCCGGCCGCCGACCCGGGCTACTGGGAGGCGGCGGCCCCGCCGGTCAGCCGAGTTGACGGATCGTCAGAGCTGCTCTACTGACCGGACGTCAGGGCTGGCGGGTGTGGCTTGCCTGGATCTGCTGCCACGAGCGGGGCTCGGGCAGCGGCGACGACGGCAGCCCCAGCCCCAGCTTCGCGGAGCGCAGGGCCGGTGCGGCGGGCTTGGCGGGGGTGTAGAGCCAGGTCTGGAAGAACGGGCCGAGCGGCTTGCCGGAGATCCGCTCCGCGAGGGCCCGGAACTGCGCGATGGTCGCGTTGCCGTAGCGGTGTTCGGTCGGCCAGGCCTTCAGGATCTGGAAGAACTTGGCGTCTCCGACGGTGTTGCGCAGTGCCTGGATGGCGAGCGCACCCCGGTCGTAGACGGCGATGTCGAACTGGTTCTGCGGGCCGGGGTCGCCGGGCTTGACGGTCCAGAAGGCGTCGCCGGCCGGGTGGGAGGCGTAGACGTAGTCGGCGAGTTCCTGGGCGGTGCCCTCGCCCTCGTGCTCGGACCAGAGCCACTGCGCGTAGGTGGCGAAGCCCTCGTTCAGCCAGATGTCGCCCCAGCGTTCGAGCGAGACGCTGTCGCCGTACCACTGGTGGGCCAGCTCGTGGACGACCACCGAGGTGTTGGCACCCTTGGCGAACTGCGCCGGGCTGTAGAAGACCCGGGTCTGGGTCTCCAGCGCGTAGTGGGTGCTGACGTTCGGGACGTACCCGCCGACCGAGCTGAACGGGTATGGGCCGAACAGGCCGCTCAGCCAGTCCACGAGTTCGCCGGTGCGCTCGACGCTGGCGCGGGCGGCGTCGGCGTTGTCGCCGAGGTCCTTGCTGTACGCGTTGAACACCGGCACGCCGGCGGCGGTGGTCCCGGTGGTGAGGTCGAACTTGCCGACCGCAAGGGTGGCGAGGTACGTCGCCTGCGGCTTGTTCTCCCGCCAGTCGTACCTGGTCCAGCCGAGCTTGGAGCTCTGTCCGGTGAGGACGCCGTTGCTGATCGCCTGGGTGCCGTCGGGCACCAGGACGGAGACGTCGAAGGTCGCCTTGTCGGAGGGGTGGTCGTTGCTCGGGAACCACCACCAGGCGGATTCCGGCTCGTCGGCCGCGACCGCGCCGTCAGGAGTGCGCAGCCAGGCGGTGAACCCGTAGCGGACCACCTTCGACGGTGTCCCCGAGTACCGCACGACCACCGTCGCCTGCGAGCCCTTGGCCAGCGGCGCGGCGGGGGTGATCTCCAGCTCCTGTACGCCGGTGTTGGCGAAGGCAGCCTTGTGACCGTTGACCAGGACCTCGCTGACGTCGAGGGCGAAGTCGAGGTTGAAGCGGGAGAGGTCCTGGGTGGCGGTGGCGAGGATGGTCGCCGTGCCGTCGAGCCGGTCGGTGGCGGGCTGGTACTTCAGCCTGAGGTCGTAGTGCGAGACGCGGTAGCCGCCGTTCCCGTAGGTCGGGTAGTACGGGTCGCCGGCGCCGGGCGCGCCCGGGGTCGGGGTCGCTGCGGCGGCCGAGGCCGGGTTGGTGAGGAGCAGCAGTACCGCGCTTGCGGCAGCGGCGGCGATCAACCTTGTGCGCACGGGGTCCTCCGGTGCGGTTGGGGAAGGGGACAGTTGACGGTAAGTCGAATGCCTGTCCCGCCGCCCGGGGCTTCACGCCACCTGTTATGAAATGTTCATGCTAGGAAATAGAGGGACATCCCGGCGACGAAGATCGGCCGGCCCTGGTCCGGAGTGGAGGAGTGTGATGTCCTACTGGCTGGTAGGGCAACACCGCACACGGAAGCAGGAGAGCCATGGCAGAGCCGTTGATCGCCGCAGTCGCGGGCCGCGTGCCCGAGGTCCACCCGACGGCGTTCGTCGCCCCGAACGCGGTGGTGCTCGGATCGGTCGCGGTGGCCAAGGGGGCGAGCGTCTGGTACGGCGCGGTGCTGCGCGGCGACGCGGAGTCCATCGCGGTGGGCGTGGGGAGCAACATCCAGGACAACTGCACGCTGCACAGCGACCCGAGCTTCCCGCTGGTGGTGGGCGCGCGGGTGACGGTGGGTCACAACGCGGTGCTGCACGGCTGCACGATCGAGGACGACGTACTGGTCGGCATGGGCGCGGTCGTGCTCAACGGCGCCCGGGTGGGGGCTGGTTCACTGGTCGCGGCCGGTGCGGTGGTGCCGCAGGGCATGCAGATCCCGGCCGGCTCGCTGGTGGCCGGCGTGCCGGGCAAGGTCAGGCGCGAGCTGACCGAGGAGGAGCGTGCGGGCATCAAGGCCAACGGCGACGGCTACCTGATGCTCGCTCAGGCGCACGCCGAACTGGGACGCTGACCACCAGCCCGTAGGGGCGCGCGCGTGCCTCCGCGCGCCCCTACGGCCTCCGGGCGCCGTCAGAGCGGCAGCAGCTCCGGGCGCTTGGCCGCCAGCCGGTCGCCGGAGGATTCGCCGCGCAGGCGGCGGCCGACCCAGGGGAGCAGGTGGCTGCGGGCCCACTGGAGGTTCTCGCGGCGTACGTCGGCCGGGGTCGGGACGGGCTGGGCGGGCCATGGCGCGTCCGGGTCCTCGTCGACGGCGAGGCCGAGCGCGCGGGCGGCGAGCAGCGCGACCCGCTGATGGCCCTCGGGGGAGAGGTGCAGCCGGTCCTCGCTCCAGGCGCGGCGGTCGTGCACGGCCCGGAGCGACCAGAGGTCGGCGACGGCGCAGTCGTTCCGGTCGGCGATCGCGCGCAGGTGCCCGTTGAAGGTGGCGATCTTGCCCCGGAGCAGCCCGAGCACCGGCACGCCCCGGGTGTCGAAACCGGTGGCGATCAGTACCGTCCCGGTGCACTCGCGCAGTTGCAACACACCGGCCTCGAACCGCTCCGCGACCTCGTCGGGGTCGCTGCCCGGCCGCAGGATGTCGTTGCCGCCCGCGCAGAACGTCACCATGTCAGGTCCGATCTCACGGACCTGCGGCACCTGCTCGGCGATGATCTGGTCGAGCAGGCGCCCCCGGACGGCGAGGTTGGCGTACCGGAAGTCGCCGTCGGGCCGCCGCGCGGCCAGCAACCCGGCCAGCCGGTCGGCCCAGCCGGCGAACTGGCCGTCCGGCCCCGGGTCGTTGAGGCCTTCGGTGAAACTGTCGCCGAGGGCGGCGTAGGAACGTGGGGTCAGAGTCTCCTGGTGGTCAGCCATGCCGAAGATACTTCACCCTATGAAGTGACCTACGCGACCGTAGGTGACTGAGTGCGCAGCGTGATGTTGGCCACGGCTGCTCCATCGACGGGCCTGGCACCAGTAGTCAGGGGCGCGAGGCTCAAGCCTCGCGCCCCTGACCGCTGGTGCAGTGGCTACGCCCGGCCAGCCGCCTTCTGGGTCCGGCGGGAGAGCGAGTCGATGACGACCGCCGCCAGCAGGACGGCACCCGTGACCATGAACTGGATCGCGTTGCTGAGCCCCTCGATGTTCATGCCGGACTGGATCGAGCCGATCACCAGCGCGCCGAGCAGCGCGGACCAGGTCTTGCCGCGTCCGCCGAAGAGGCTGGTGCCGCCGATGACGGCCGCCGCGATGCAGTTCATCAGCAGGTTGCCACCGCCGGAGGTCTGACTCGCCGACTGGATCTGGGCCGCCAGGAAGAGGCCACCGACGGCCGCCATGGTGGACGCGATCATGAAGACCGAGATCCGGATCCAGGAGATGTTGATACCGGCCCGGCGGGCGCCCTCGATGTTGCCGCCCAGTGCGAAGATCTGCCGTCCGTAGCTGGTCCGCCGCAGCACGAAGTCCAGCACCACGATGAAGATCAGGAAGATCAGCAGGGCCAGTGGCAGCCCCTTGTACTGGTTCAGCGTGTACGCGGCGAGGAAGGCGATCACGGCGAGTACGGCGGTCCGCAGCACGATGTCGCTCAGCGGCCGGTACGGAACGCCGGCCCGCCGTCTACGGTTCGCCTCCTGCAGAGCAGCGGCGAGGAAGAGTACGACGCCGGCGAGCGCCAGCCCGTACGCGGCGGTGACCTGTCCGTAGATGGTCGTGTAGAGCCGCGAGACGATGTCGTGCCCGGAGAGGTTCACCGTGCCGTTGGCGCCGAGGATCTGCAGCATCAGGCCGTTCCAGGCCAGGTTGCCTGCCAGTGTCACCACGAAGGCCGGGACGCCGACCTTGGCGAAGAAGAGGCCCTGGATGAGCCCGACGATCGCACCGCCGACCAGCGCGGCCAGCAGGGCGACCCACTGGTTGACCCCGTGGGTGACGTTCATGACGGCGAAGATCGCCGCGCACAGTCCGCTGACCGAGCCGACCGAGAGGTCGATCTCGCCGAGCAGCAGCACGAACACCACGCCGATGGCGATCATGCCGGTGCCGACGATCTGCTGCGAGAGGTTGGAGAGGTTCTGCGCGGACAGGAAGGTGCTGTTCAGGCTGCCGAACACGGCCCAGATGACGATCAGTGCCAGCACCACCGGCAGCGAGCCCAGCTCGCCGCTGCCGAGCCGGCGGCGGAACTCCTTGAGGTAACCGGCGACGCCTTCCTGCTGGATGATCAGCCGGGGGTCGACGGCCGGTGTGGCCTGCGCCGCCACCGGGACGGGGGCGTTGACGCCGTCCGTGGACATGAAGTCCTCGGGGTGGCGCCGGCTGGGGTCGTCCGATCGTGGTGTGCTGCCGTCGTCCGTCACTCGGTGCCCTCCGTACCACGGGCCTTGCGGCGGGTCACGGCGTTGTCCGTGGCGCCGGTGATGGCCGAGATGATCTCTTCCTGCGAAGTGCTCCGACGGTCGAAGACGCCGTTGTTGCGACCCAGCCGCAGGACGGCGATCCGGTCCGCCACGGCCATCACGTCGGCCATGTTGTGGCTGATCAGGATCACCCCGAGGCCCTGTTCCCGCAGTCGCTCGACCAGGTCGAGCACCTGGGCGGTCTGTTCGACGCCCAGGGCGGCGGTGGGTTCGTCCAGGATCACCACCTTCGGCGAGCCGACCAGCGAGCGGGCGATGGCCACCGTCTGCCGCTGGCCACCGGAGAGCGAGGCGATCGGGATGCGCACGCTGGGGATGCGGATGGAGAGGGTGTTGAGCAGTGTGCGCGAGCGCTTCTCCATCGCGACCTCGTTGAGTACGCCGAAGCGCTTGATCTCGCGGCCGAGGAAGAGGTTGCCGACCACGTCGAGGTTGTCGCAGAGCGCGAGGTCCTGGTAGACCGTCGCGATGCCCAACTGCTGGGCGTCCTGCGGCCGGTGGATGGTGACCGGCTTGCCCTCCCACTCGATCACGCCCTCGTCCGGCTGGTTGACCCCGGCGATCGACTTGACCAGGGTCGACTTTCCGGCGCCGTTGTCACCGACCAGGGCGACCACCTCGCCCTGGTGGACCTCCAGTTCGATGTCGGTGAGTGCCTGGACGGCACCGAACCGCTTGGAGATCCCGCGCAACGCCAGTACGGGTTCACCGATCATGGAACACCAACTCCCTCTGCCCGCAAGCGGTTCGGCTGTCCGGCTCTTGGAATCCCGGTCAGGAGAGTCCGGCTGCGGTGCAGGCGGTGGCGTAGGTCGGCGTGCAGATCTGTGCGACGGTGTAGAGGCCGTCGGCGACCACGGTGGACTTGATGTTCTGCTTGGTGAGCACGATCGGAGTGATCAGGTCGGACGGCACCGTCTGTCCGCTGCCGCTGGTGGCGGTGGTCGGGGTCACCGTGGCGTCCGGCGTCTTGCCCTGGGCGAAGGCGACCGCCATCGAACCCGCCGCGTCGGCCTCCGGCTTGTAGGGCTTGTAGATCGACATCGTCTGGGTGTCGACCAGGATCCGCTGCACGGCGTCCAGTTGGGCGTCCTGACCGGTCAGCGGGACGCTGAGGTTCGCGGCCTTGAGCGCGGTCGCGATACCGGCGGCCATGCCGTCGTTCGCGGAGTAGACGCCGACCACGTTCGGCGCGCCGAGGGCCGTGATGGCGGCGGCGGCTTCCTGGTTGGCGTTGTTCGGGTCCCAGTTCGGGGTGTCGTACTCCTTGCCGACGGTCAGCTTCCCGTTGATGGCGCTCTGCGCGCCCGCCTTGAACTGGGCGGCGTTCGGGTCGGTCGGCGAACCGTTGATCATGATGATCTTGCCGGTGGACGCCTTGGCCCCGACGGCGGCGACCAGCGCCTCGCCCTGCAGCTGGCCGACCTTGTTGTTGTCGAAGGACACGTACGAGTCGACCGGCCCCTGGGCCAGCCGGTCGTAGGCGACCACCTTGACACCGGCGTCGTGCGCCTTCTGGACGGAGGACTGGATCGCCTTGGCGTCCACGGCGTCCAGGATCAGCACCTTGTCGCCCTTGGTGAGCGCGGTGTCCACCTGGGTCTGCTGGGTGGTCGCGTCCTGGTTCGCGTTGTAGTAGTCGATCTGCGCGTTCGGGGCCAGCGACTTGATCTGCGCCTCGATCAGCGGGCGGTCGAACTGCTCGTACCTGGTGGTCTTGGTCTCGGGGAGCAGCAGCCCGATCTTCACCGCCCCGGCCGCGCTGCCGGAGGAGGTGGAGCCGGTGGACTGTTTGGCGCTGCCGCAGGAGGCCAGGCCGAGGCCGATGGAGACTGCGGCGGTCGCGATGATGAAGCGGCGGAGACGGATGTTCACGGAGTTGCCTCTCGGACTCGGGCTGGCCTTCGAGTCCGAGTCTGGGAACATCTCGCCGATACTGCGCTCCGGCAGCGCCGAATGTGCGGCGGTGTTACCCGGATGGGCTAACGACCGGACGGGCCGAGGGCGGAGGGGGTCGTCCTCGGGCCGTCCGGGTTCGAGCCGGTTGCTGTCGGAACTTCAGCGGTGGGACTGGAACTGCACGACCTGCTGGTAGGTCGGGCGGTTCTGCCAGCTGATCTTGGCGTCCGTCACCCCGCCGAGGGGGCGTTGGATGATGGTGTCGGCGCACCACTGGTCACCGGCCGAGCAGTCCGAGTCGCCGGGGTAGACCTGGGCCGGGGTCTGGGCGAGCGCGGTGCCGAGGGTGCTGAGCAGGGTCGTCCGGCAGGCCGCCAGGTTGCCGCCGCCGCAGAACGGCTGGGCCAGCGGGCCGGCCACCTGGTCCCCGAGGACGGACCGGAGGTCCTTGTTCAGGTAGCTCCACCAGCCGTACTGGAAGGCCGAACCCTTGTGCGGGATCGACTCGTTGGCGCTGACCCCGCCGCTGGTCGCACCGGTCTGGCCGCCGGACGGGGACTCGTTGATCTGCAGCGCCCCGGTGAGCGCGGTGTACAGCGGGTCGCCGAGGCCGGGACGGAACACCCCGTCGGCGAGCAGCGGCCACCAGGCGTCCAGTAGCCGGATCGCGTCCGCGTCCAGGTAGGTGTGGCTGCCGGGGGCGGTCTCCTTGAGCTGGCCGCCGTCGGCCCGCCAGTTCTCCAGCTGCTGTACGGCGGTGGCCAGCGCCGGATCGGTGACGGGCGCGCTGCGGATCACCCGCAGCAGCAGCGGCAGCACGTCCTCGGCCCGCAGGTCGGTGAGCGCCGCGCTCTCCATCGCCTGGACGAGCGAACTGCGGGTGACCTTACCGCCGTTGGCCAGCAGGGCCTTCACCCGGTCGTCGAGCAGGTTGGCCCGGTGCACCGAGCCCATCCCGAAGCCCGTCGTCGCGTAGTCCGTCGCCTGTTTGTTGTTCCAGGAGATGTAGTAGTCCTGGTCGACGGACTGCGGGTGCTGGGCGGGCGGCGTGTAGTCGGCGGTGTTGTTGCTGGGGTCGAAGCCCTGCCACTCGTACGCCGCCGACGCCTGCACCGGCAGGCCGGGGTCGACGCCGGGGGCGCGGACGGGGTTGCTGCCGGAGTTGTAGTACGCGGTGTGCGAGGAGTCGGCGTAGAACCAGTTGAAGGTGTAGTTGATGTTCTGCGCGGCCTGCTGGAAGCTCGCCGGATCGTGCACCGCGCCCGGGTCGTTGAGCATCTGGAAGCCGATGATGGAGTCGGCCTCGTGCCGGTAGGTGGAGCGCAGCGAGGTGAAGGCGACCGGCTTCCCGCCGACCGTCCCACGGGCCTGTACCAGACCGTAGTTGGAGCGGTACATCACCAGGGTGTACGAGCCCGCCGGGGTGGAGTCGGCGGTGGTCGGGCTCCATGAGTCCTGCCGTTCGAGGCGCTCCAGCGGGGTGCACTGGCCGTGCCAGAGGTAGGAGTTGGCGGCGAGGGTGACGGGTGAGCCGTCCGTGGTGCAGAGCGGGACGGCGTAGGTGTCGGTGATGTCCTGCCCGGCGGAGGTCGCGCTCCAGGCGTAGTCCTGGCCCCGGCCCAGCTGGACGTAGAAGCTCAGGCCGGCGAAGGCCGCGCCGCGCGCGCTGATGCCCGGGCCCTGGAGCTCCTCCAGCATCAGCAGTTGCGGGGCGAAGTAGCCGGTCTGCGGCCCGAAGACGGCGACGGGGTGCCCGTCGTCGGTGTGGCTGCCGGAGACCACCAGCGCGTTGGACATGCCGTGCTTGGCGGTGAGCAGGTTGCCCGGGAGCACGCCGGGCGCCTTGGTGGTCGCCTGCTTGGCGGAGCCGGTGGCGTCGTAGATCAGCTGCTCGGGCACCACCGAGCCCGGGTCCGGCATCGCGGTGCCCTGCGGGTTGTCGGGCGGCTGGGCGTAGGGGAAGCTCTGCCCGTTGTGCAGCGTCTGGACGGCCTCCGGGTCCTCGGCCTCGCGCAGTGACTTCCAGACCGCGTCGCCCGTGGCGGTGCCGTACTGGGCTTCGGCCGCCTCCTTGACCTGCGCGGAGGCCAGCTCGCCGCCGCCGCCCGCACCGAACAGCGCGCCGACCACGGAGGCCAGCGCCACCAGGTCGGTGAGTTTGAAGGGGGCGATGCCACCGGCGTTGGTGATCGCGTTGATCTGGCCGGTGAGGTCGTACTCGCCGGGGAAGTAGCGGCCGTTGTACGACTCGTTGATGTACTGGTTGATCCCGTCCAGGTACGCCTGCGCGTCGGTGAGGGCCTGTCTGGCGCGGGTGCCCTCGTTGGAGATCGCGTCGATCTGGGACTGCAGCTCGGCCTCGGTGTAGGGGGCGGCCTGCCAGAAGCTCTGCTCCAGCTGCCGGTTGGCGGCCGCGCCACCGGCGAAGCCGGAGAGCTCGCCGCGTCCGACGTGCCGGAAGAGGTCCATCACCCAGAGACGGTCCTGCGCGGCGGCGTAGCCGGCGCCGAACTCGGTGCCGTAGCGGGTGGTGCCGGTGATGTGCGGGACGCCGGTCGCCTTGTCCCGGACGATCGTGACGTCGGAGCGGGGCGTGCTGGTGCTCGCCACCTGGTCGGCGGGGACGCCGAAGGAGGCGTCGTTGAAGAAGTTCGTCAGCTGACTATCCGTCAGGGACGGGTAGGCGGAGGCCAGTCCGGCGTACGGGCCGAGCTGGTCGTCGGTGTGTGCGGGGTGGGTGCCGAAGACCTTGTTGCCCAGGATGTCGGCGAGGGTGGCGTTGCCGTTCTCGCCGGGCGGCAGGATGTCGGTGCAGTGGCCGCCGCAGTAGTCGTTGGCGGCGGCCCGCCCGGTGGCGGCGGCGGGGACGGCCGCCAGGGCGGTGGTGACCAGGAGGGCGGCCGCGAGGGCGGCGGCCTGGAGCCTGAGTGCGTGGATGCGTCGGTGCATGCCAGCTCCTCCGTTGAGGCTACGGGGAGTTGACGGTAGGTCGGTTACTGGCCGGTTGGCTAGTGGCGTGCATGCCATTCTTTGGTTCAAGCTCTGGGCCGCCCCCCAATCGCCGGTCGGTCTAAGTCCTACTTCTCGGGCCGGCCGTCCCAGTCGGCCAGGCTGCGCGCGCTGCGGAAGCTGTGCTCGGCGCCCGTCACCGGGTCGGTGAACTCCAGCTTCCTGGCCAGGAGTTGCAGGGGACGGGAGAAGTCGTCCGGGGCGGCGTCGGGCAGCACCGACGGGTAGAGCGGGTCGGCGACGATCGGCACGCCGAGACTGCTCATGTGCAGCCGGAGCTGATGGGTGCGCCCGGTCAGCGGCAGCAGCCGGTAGCGGCCGAGGGGGCCGCGCCGCTCCGCCAGTTCTATTCGGCTCTCGCTGTTGGGCGGCCCCTCGACCTCGCGGGCGGCCAGCTCGCCGCGCTCCTTGACGATCCGGCTGCGTACCGTGCGGGGCAGGTCGAGCCCGTCCTGGTGCGGCGCGACGGCCTCGTACTCCTTGCGTACCAGGCGCTCCTGGAAGAGCGACTGGTACGCGCCGCGCAGCTCGGGCGCGACGACGAACATCGCCAGCCCGGCGGTGAGCCGGTCGAGCCGGTGCGCGGGGCTGAGCTGCGGCAGGTCCAGCTCGTGGCGCAGCCGGGCGAGCGCGGTCTCGGCGACGTGCCGGCCCCGGGGGGTCATGGCGAGGAAGTGCGGCTTGTCGACGACCAGGATCCGTTCGTCGCGGTGCAGGACGGTGAGCGGGAACGGCACCCGGACCTCGTCCGGCAGCTCGCGGTGGAACCAGACGTACACCCCCGGCGTGAACGGCGTACCCGGCTCCACCGGCCCGTCCACCCCGACCACGGCCCGCTCGCCGAACATCGCGTCGACCACGGCGGACGGCACGGGCAGCCGCTCGACCAGGTGGTCGCGGACCGTCGCCCAGCCCCCGTCGGAGGGCAGCCGCAGCCGCACGGGGTCGATGCCGTACCGCTGCGGCAAGGGGGCGGGCGGCACCACGGGTCTGCGTCTCATTGCGGCCAGCGTAGTCGAGCGTGCGGGGCGCTCAGGGCCGGCAGCCCTCCAGGTCGCCGGTGTCCCCGGCCTTGCGGTGGCAGACCAGGTCGATCTGGGGGCTGCCGGGCGGGTTCGGCTTCACCCGGATGATGTTGATGCCGTGGCCCGGCTCGGTGCCGGTGGTCAGTGGCCGGGTTTCCCGGAAGTCGATCGTGCCGGTGGCCCGGTTCGTCAGGTCCACCGCCCGCAGCCCGGCCAGCACGGCGGCCAGGCCGCCGTGCTGCGAGGCCCCGGCCTTGGCCGCGCCCTCGTGCAGCGCGGCCGTCGCGTCGTAGGCCAGGGCGAGCGCGCCGTCGGAGAAGACGTCGTCCTCGTACGGGTTCGAGCGGGGCGGCGGGGTGATCCCCAGTTCCGAGGCGGCGGTCGCCGCCAGGTCGGACACCCCGGCGGTGACCGCCGGGTCGGTGAGGGCGATGTAGTAGAGCGTGGCATTCGGGGCTATCCCGGTGGCGCCGGTGCTGAACTGGGCCTTCGTCAGATCGTCGCCGGTCAGGACGGTGAGCGGGTGGTCGCAGCCCTGCTCCGAACTCAGCAGCTTCATCAGCTGGTTCACGTCGTCGGCCCGCCCCGCGAGGTAGATCACGGACAGCGGGTCGCCGGACTGGCAGCTCTGCCGCAGCGCGTTCTGGTAGTCCGGGTCGCCGCTGTCGGTGAGGCCGTACTCCAGCGGCCCGCCCCCGGCCAGCTGGAAACCCGCGCTCTTCAGCATCGCGGCACCGTAGTCGGCCTGTTCGGAGCTGTACTGGTCGTGGTCGTTGTTCGGCCGCCGGGTCAGCACGGCGGCCCAGCGGGCGGCGGGTGGCAGGGCCAACCCGTCCACGATCTTGCGGAGGGCGGTGGCTTCCTCCTGGTCGGTGGCGCTCAGCCCGAAGTAGTTGACGTGCCGCTGGGCCAGGGTGGTGCTGGAGTTCTCGGTGTCGACGACCGCCAGCCCGGCCTGTTGCAGCAGGCCGACCGCCTGGTCGCTGTCGGTGGCGTCGCGGCCGAGCCCGACCACTCCGACGATCGAGTGGTCCCGGCTCGCCGCGCCGACGATCCGGTGGACCATCTCGGTCTGGAAGTACAGGTCCTGGCCGCCGTTGGCCACCAGGATCCTGATCTTCAGCGGGTCGCCCGCGTTGTTGCGCAGCTGGGCGAGGTGGACCCCGGCCAGTTCCTTCAGGCTGTTCAGCGCCCGTGACTCCTGCCCGGGGGCGGTGGTGAACGAACCGGCGTACACGATGGTGATGTACCGGACGTCGGGCAGCGACGCGACGCGGTCGTTCTCCTGCCGGATGTCCGTCTCCAGGGTGCCCAGCGTGATCGCGGCCCCGGCCTGGTCGTCGCCGCCCTGCCCGGGCTTTCGACCGTTCAGCCGGATGTCGTGGCCGGAGGCGAAGGACACCCCACCGGTCGCCAGGCCGATGCACTCCCGGCTGCCGGCCTGGTCCAGCCGCCAGACCGCGTCGTGGTTCGAGCCGAGCAGCCGCCCCTCGCAGTACTGGTCGGAGAGCTGCTGGCTGCGCAGCAGACCGGCGCAGGCCGCGAGCACCAGCACGGCCAGCAGCGTCCAGCGCGACCAGAGGAACCAGGCCGTCCGCCGGACCGCCACGGCGGTGAGGCCGGTGGTGTTCCCGGCGCTCAGCTGGACTCTGGTGAGCCGGACGGGCAGGGTCCAGGCCAGGGCCCGGCCACGGCTCGGGGCCTGGCGTACCCGGAGGTTGCTCACCCAGTTCTCGTACGGGCCGCCCCGGCGCGGTCCGACCGGGTGGACGGGCTCCGGCCCCGGGTTCTCCGCCTCCAGCCAGGCCGCGACATCCTCCTGCGCGACCCCGGCGAGCACCAGCAGCGGGTCCTGCTCACTGCGGCGGCTGCGGACGTCGCTGATCGCGCTGAGCACCTTCAACCCGCCGTTGGCCGTGCCCGCCCTCGGCATGAAGACCACCGGCGGGACCCGGCGCTTTCGGCCGCGCAGGTCGGGCGCCCAGGCGCGGTGCGCCGAGCGCAGGTCCTCCAGCAGGGCCAGCGTGCGCAGTTGCAGGTGGAACTGCTGGGAGCGGTCCCGCTCCTCGGAGGGGTCGTCCAGCTGGGCCTTGATGATCTCGCCGGCCACCTCCCGGGCCCGGGCCTGGGTGACGTCCCAGGAGCGCCGGGGCCGCCAGATCGACCAGGCGGCGGCCTGCCGTCCGGAGGCGGCGAGGAAGGTGGTGGTGGCGAACCAGCGGCTGGCCTGCCCGAGCCAGGACAGCGGAGCCGTGTTCCGCCGGACCCAGCCGGTCACCATCAGCAGCAGGAAGGAGGCCAGCACCACACCGGCGACGACCTCCCAGTGCGCCTGGGTCAGCAGCGTGGTCAGCCCGGCCAGCACGAACGCGCCGATCAGGGTGCCGGAGTTGAGCAGCGGAGACAGCGTCTGGGCCCACCCGATCCGGGCGGCGCCCTGCTGGGGCCGCCAGTGCAGATCGCGCAGCCGGGTCAGCACGGCTTCCACCTGGTCGTCGAGCGGCTGCTGGGCGCCGGCCTCCGGCGCGGCCAGTACGTGCTGGGCGGCGCCCTCGATCGCGGCCACCAGGCGGGAGCGCGGGAAGGCGTAGTGCCGGTACCAGGACGGGCCCCGCTTGGCCCACGCCCCCCTCGAGAGCCCGTCCAGGATGCTGATGGCGTTGCGGTGCGGATCGCCGCCCGTCGGCCCGGCCACCAGCCGGTAGGGCAGCCCGCCGCCCTCCTGCGCCTCCTGGACGGCGCTCACCAGGCCCGCCACCTCCTGGTCGAGTGCGGCATCGGCCTCCTCGGCGTGCAGCACCACGACCGGCATCGGCAGCCGGGCCTGGCTGAACTGGTCCACCAGATCCTTGAAGAGCGCGTCGACCTCGTACTTGGCCGTCGTCGGCATGCCGCCGAGCCCCGCCTCACCACGCACCGTTCCCTGTGCCACCGCAGCCCCCCGAGAAGTCCCCCGCACCGTACGCACCCACCCGATCAGGTCGCGAGTGTAGACCCGGGACTGCTGTGGTGAACACGGTTTAACTTCACGGGAGTTACGTTTGCCGCTCATGCGCGGCCACAGCGAAGGCGCGAGGCAGAGCCCCGCGCCCGTGCTGTGGCCGCCGACCGCTCAGCCGAGTTGGCCGCCGGTGTCCTTGGATTCCAGCTTCACCCACTTGGCGACGCTGGGCACCCCGGCCGCGTCGAGCAGGAAGAGCATGTAGTACCCGGGCGGGGCCGCCGCCGCCAGCAGCGGTGTCTGCAGGGTCAGTTGGTTCCCGCTGCGGCCGGTGATCTGGACTTCCACGTGCCGTTGGCTGGTGTCCACCGAGTGGGTCGAGGTGATCGGGGAGAGCAGTACGGCGCGAGTGACCCTGTCGGGCGTGGAGGTGCTGACCGTGAAGCTCGTGTTGTAGCGGAGCGGGCCGCTCGGCGCCGAGTCCAGGGTGGGGCGGCTGCCGGTCTGCAGGTACGGGGGCTCGAAGATCTCGATGCTGCCGTTCATGCCCGACTTGATGTCCGGGTTGTTGGCGATCTGCTGCAACTCGTCGCCGGTGATCATGATCCGGCCGTCGGGGAGGATCACCGCGTTGGAGTGGTAGCCGCGCGCCAGGCGCTGGACGGGCCCGAGCTTCCAGTTGCCGTCGGCGTCGCGCGCCTCGGTCTGACGGTACTTCAGGTCGCCGTTGGGGTTGAGCGGGCCGTTGCCGTAGTCGCGGATGTCGTAGGCGCCGTTGACGGTGAAGAGCTTGCCGTCCGGCAGGATCAGGGTGTCGTCCTGGGTGCGGCCGAAGGCCCGGGGCTTGAGCATGCTCCACTGGTTGCCGGAGAACTGGTAGGTGTTCGGGTTGTCCCGGTTGCCGCCGAGCAGCAGCATCGAGTCGGGCCCGTTGAAGCCGCCCGGCAGGGCCACCGCCGAGCCGTAGTTGCGCTGTACGGAGTCCGGGCGGGCCGGCAGGTCGGTCCGGGTCTCCGCCTTGGGGTCGAACTTCCACTGCTCGGTCGCGGTGCGGCCGAAGCCGTAGATCTTGCCGTCGTTGAGCGAGAACAGCTGCGGATAGTCGGTGCTGTACGGCGCCTCGACGCCGAACTTGTCCACCGGCGCCAGCGGCACCTTCGCCGGGTCCTTCGGCACGTTGTAGGACTTGGCGGGGAAGCGCTCCACGACCGGGGTCGGCCAGCCCCAGCCGTACTCGGACTGCCCGGACATGATCAGCTGGCGGCCGTCCTCGCCGGTCACCACCGACGGGTACCAACGGCCCACCGACATGTCGGGGTTGCGGGTCCAGGTCTCGTTCCAGGGGTCGAAGACCAGCGACAGCTTGGCGCCGGTGCCGAAGCCCCCGCCGAAGTTACCGCCGAACACGCCGAGCATGCCGTTCGGCAGGTAGGAGTGCCCCGCGCAGAAGAACGGCGCGGGCCGGGACACGCCGGTGCCGTCGTCGAGGACGACGTCCGGCGGCGGGACGGCCTTGAACGCGTCGCGGCCGGTGCCCTTGGCCGGGTCCCAGATGTAGGCACGGCCCCGGTTGTCCTTACCGACGGTCTGGGTCGGCGCGGGCTCCTGCGTCGGGTCCTCGGTGATCGGCTCGAAGGAGAAGACCAGCACTTTGCCGGTCGGCAGCATCGCGATGTGGACGCCGAAGTCGGGGGAGGGGAAGTAGTCCGTGAACTTGCCGAAGACCTTCGGGTCGAAGGCCTTGTTCAGTGATGCCTGAGTGTCGGTCAGCAACTTGAGCCGCGCGGTGCGCACCGACTGCGGGTACGGCGCCGACACGGCGGCCCGGGTCTCCTGCTGGGCGGCCCTCGCCTCCAGGCGGGCCCAGGCGCGGTACTCGGCCTCCTCCCGGCCGAGCGCGGCCAGCTCGCCGGGGTGGACCTCGGCCTTCAGCTGCTCGGTGGTGAAGCCGCCGGCGGTGTCGGCGGCCGGGTTCGGCGCGGCGTGCAGCGGGGTGGCGAACACCGTTGTGGTCGCGATGGCGGAGACCAGTGCGCAGGCCGAGAGTACGGCGGACAGCCTGGCGCGTCGGGGCGGGGTGGTGCGGGGCATGAGGCTCCTTCGGCACAGCGGGTGCGGGAGGACCGGGTCACGGCTCGGTCCGATGATCGGGGGTCCGCAGGGTGGCCGATCCGATGGCTACGGAGAGTGATTATTTCGCCGAAGCGGACCAGGTGGATCCAGGGGGTGCGGTGGGCCCCGGAGCCGGGTCGGCGGGGGACCGTTCGAACACCGGCGGACGGTGTCCAGTCTCACAGCGGGCCGGAGTTGTTGTCTCGACAGGTCGGGCGGACGGGTGACGGAACGTTCCCTCGCACGGGCCGCCGTCCCTGCGTCCTCCGCGTACGTACCCTATGGTCGAAATCACGCTCCGCAATCGCGGCAGCCCCCATGATCACTCATGACCATTTACAGCTGGAGCATGTATGACGACCGATCTGCCGGTGGCCGACCAGCCCCCGACCGGCCGACCCCCGACCTCTGCGCCCGCCACCGATCTGCCGCTGCGCGAGAGCGACGAGATCCAGGGCGACATTCTGGCGGGCTTCAAGAAGGACCAGATGGTCCTGCTCTTCCTCAAGTTCGAGGACGGTCTCAAGGCCCGCACCTGGCTGGGGAGGCTGACCCCGCGGATCGCCACCACCCGGCAGGTGGCGGCCTTCAACAAGGCGTTCAGTGCGGCCCGTCAGCGCTCGGGCGGTGACCCGACCGGGCTGAAGGCCACCTGGCTCGGCATCAGTTTCACGTACCAGGGCCTGGAGAAGCTGATCGACAAGGCGCCGTACCCGCCGGCGCCCGTGGACACCGCGCTCGGCGCTTTCCAGCAGGGGCCGGTGGCGCGGGCCGCGATCCTCGGCGACAAGGACGGCACTCCGAGCTCCCCGTCGAAGTGGATCTTCGGCAACAACAAGTCGGAGGAGTTCATCCACGCGGTGCTCACCGTCGCCGCCGACACGGCCGAGGACCTGCAGGCCGCCGTGATCGAGCAGCGCGAGGCCGCCGCCCAGTTCAAGATCTCGGTGGTCTTCCAGCAGAACGGCTCCACCCTGCCGGGCACCCGGCGCGGCAAGGAGCACTTCGGCTTCAAGGACGGCGTCAGCGAGCCGGGCGTCCGTGGCTTCGACGAGCCCGACCCGCTCCGGCCGGAGTGGGTCAAGGGACACCCCGGTACCCGGCTGATCCCGGCCGGCGAGTTCGTCTGCGGGCATCCGCAGGTCGACCGCTCGGACCTCGGCGGCCCGACCAAGCTGCCCGCCTGGGCGTTCAACGGCTCGTTCCAGGTGGTCCGGCGGCTCGCCCAGGACGTGCCCGGCTTCTGGGCGCAGGTGGCGCGCCAGCTGGAGGTGCTGAAGAAGAGCAAGGCGGTGGACGACGACGTCTCGGTGGAGTGGCTGGCGGCCCGGCTGGTCGGCCGGTGGCGCTCCGGCACGCCGGTCGCCAAGTGCCCGGTGGCGGACACGCCCTTCAACACCGTCGCGTCCAACGACAACGACATCAGCTTCCGCAACGACCTCGACGGCAAGATCACCCCGCTCTTCTCCCACCTGCGCAAGACCAACCCGCGCGACGGCCTGCAGGAGAAGCCCGGAGACAAGCCCTTCCCGGAGGACCCGGTGATGGACCGGCGCCGGATCATGCGGCGCGGCAGCCCGTACGGGCACCCCTTCGACCCCGCCGCCGAGGGGCCCGGCGGCCCGGACTCGCCGCGCGGTCTGCTCTTCGTCAGCTACCAGACCGACCTGGTCACGCAGTTCGAGTTCATCCAGCAGTCCTGGATCGACAGCTCCACGTTCCCGCCGAACCGGAAGACCCCGCCCGGCCCGGACGCCATGGTCGGGATCGCCGGTACCGTCAACTGGAACCAGGACGGTGACCCGGTCCCGCTGAGCTTCCAGCAGTTCGTGAAGACCGAGGGCACGGTCTACGCCTTCGCGCCGTCCGTCAGCACCCTGAAGGCGCTCGGCGAGGGCCGGCTCCCGGACCAGGGGCAGCCGGAGATCGGCCAGCCGGTCGACACCTTCCTGCCGGTGCCGGACCTCCAGCGCAAGGACGGGAAGAGCTGGTACTGGGCGTACCGGACGGTCAACGGCGAGCAGCTGTACCGGGCGATCTCGATCGCCGACGGCAGGGAGCGCACCGACACCCTGGAGAAGGCGGACCAGCGGATCTCCGAGTGGGACTCGCTCGCCGGGGTCTCGTCGGTCGACACCTTCATCCCGTACCCGGACATGCAGCTCAAGGACGGCAAGAGCTGGTTCTGGGTGTTCCACTCGGTCGACGGCAAGCAGGTCTACCGGGTGATCACGGTCGCGGTGGGCGGCTCCCGCGCCGATGTGATGGAACGTTCGGACGGGCCGATCAGCAGGTGGCAGTCGCTCACCGGCGTGACCAAGCTCGACTTCGTGCTGCCCGCGCCCGACCTGCAGCGCAAGGACGGCAAGAGCTGGTACTGGGCCTTCCACACCGTGAACGGCGAGCAGCTCTACCGGGGCATCTCGATCGCCGACGGCCTGCGGCACAACGACGTGCTGGAGCGGCCCGACGCGCGGATCTCCGAGTGGGACTGCTTCGCGGGGATCTCGCGGATCACCACGATCCTGCCGGTGCCGGACCTGCAGCGCGTCAACGGCGTCAGCACGTACTGGGTGTTCCACCGGGACAAGTACCGCATCATCAGCATCGCGGACGGCAGCGCGCACGAGGACGCCATCGTCGTGCCGGACCGCCCGGTGACGCTCTGGAAGTCCCTCACCCAGCCGAGCTGAGGCGGTGTCCGGGGTGGGCGGGCGGCCCGCCCACCCCGGAGCGGGCTACCAGGCGACCGGGAGCGAGTGCACGCCGTGGACGACCATGGTGGTCCGGTAGCTGAGCTGGTCCTCGTCCACGGCGAGCCGGAGATCCGGCAGCCGGGTGAAGAGGGTGCGCAGCGCGATCTGCAGCTCGGCGCGGGCCAGCGGCTGGCCGAGGCACTGGTGCACGCCGAAGCCGAAGGCGAGGTGGCGGCGGGCGTCCCGGTCGAGGTCGAGATCCGAGCCGCCGGGGAAGACGGACTCGTCCCGGTTGGCGGTCGAGAGCATGCACAGCAGTCCGTCGCCCTTGCGGATCAGCGTGCCGCCGAGCTCCAGGTCCTCGGTGGCCGCGCGGGGCAGCCCGAGCTGGACGATCGTGAGGTAGCGCAGCAGCTCCTCCACCGCGACCTTCGCCTCGGCGGGACCGGATCGCAGCCGCGCGGCCTGCGCCGGGTTGCGGAGCAGCGCGAGGGTGGAGAGGGCCGTCATGTTGGCGGTGGTCTCATGGCCGGCGACCAGCAGCAGCAGGGCCGTCGAGGCCGCCTCGTCGGTGGTCAGGTCCTCGCGGACGGCCAGCCGGCTGAGTATGTCGTCGGTGGGCGCGCGGCGCTTGTCGGCGGTGAGAGCGGCCAGGTAGGAGCGCAGCTCCCGCTGGGCCCCGGCGACCTGCTCCTCGGCGGCGGTGATGTCCAGCAGGATGCTGCTCTGCCGCTGGAAGTGCTCGTGGTCCTCGTAGGGCACGCCGAGCAGCAGACAGATCGCCAGGGACGGGATGGGCAGCGCGAACTCCGTCACCAGGTCGGCCGGCCCGCCGCCCGCGACCATCCGGTCGAGGGTGTCGTCGACGATCCGCTGGAGTGCGGGCCGCAGGTCCTCGACCCGCTTGACCAGGAACTCGGTGGTCAGCATCCGGCGCAGCCGGGCGTGCTCCGGGTCGTCCATCCGGATGAACGCGGGTGTCCGGTTGGCCAGTTCGCGCCGGCCGGGGGTGAGGAAGGGGAAGCCCGGGGTCCGCCCGTCGGCGCTGAAGCGCTGGTCGGCGAGGACGGCGCGGACCTCCTGGTGGCCGGTCACCAGCCAGCAGGACGAGCCGTCCCAGAGCTCGGTCCGGGTGACCGGGGCGTGGTCGGCGGCCTGCCGGTACGCCGAGGGCGGGTCGAAGGGGCAGCCGTCGGCCTCGGCGGGCAGGACGAGGGTGGGTCCGGGGTCGGTGGTCCGGGGAACAGCGGTGTCGGTGTCCGGGCTGGTCATGGCGCTGGGCTCCTTCCGGGGTGGGGGGTTGGGGACTCAGGCGGATTCGCTGACGGTGATGGCGCGCCCGGGGCAGAGCGCGGCGGCGAGCCGGACATCGGCGGCCAGGGCCGGTTCCGGGCGCTCCTGGAGCAGCTGGACGTAGCCGTCCTCGGTGCTCTGGTCGAACACGGTGGGGGCAGTCAGGACGCACTGTCCTGCGCTGCAGCAGCGATCCTGATCGACGCTCACCAGCATGGTGGGAACCTCCGGGTGGAGTGGGGTCCGTACCTGCGTTCCCGGGGTTCCGGTTGCCCTGGGCAACCAAATCCGCCGAGGATCACAACGTAACCCGAGCTCTGTCGCACACGAAGGGCGTCGAGTGGATCGGCCCAGAATGGCCGGTTCGCGACCCTCCGCCGAGGCGGCGCGGTTACCCCGCGTCGTGCTGGCCCTGCTGGCCCTGCTGGTCGTGCTGGTCGTGCTGGTCGAGTTGGTCGAGTGCGGCGCGGGCGTGCGGCGCCTGCAGCGGCGAGAAGTACGGGTCGGTCCGCAGGGCCTCGCCCAGGTGGGCCCGCGCCTCGTCCGTCCGGCCCAGGGCCCGCTCGATCTCGCCCCGGTGGTAGGAGAACAGCGCGTTGTGCCAACCGTGGCTCTCCGCCTGCTCGGCGAGACCGACCGCCTCGCCGTCCGCGCCCTGCCGGTGCAGCGCCCAGGCCAGCGCGTCGGCGACCAGGGCGTTCTGCCGCCGCTGCCACTCGCCGCGCAGCAGCCGGACGGCCGCCGCCGGATCACCGTGGTCGGCCTCGTACTGGCCGAGCGACAGGTCGTCCACCACGCCGTTGGCGGCGGCCAGCTGCTGTTCGGCGGTCAGCAGCCCGTACTGCCGGGAGGCCTCGGCGGTGTGCCCAAGGGACTCCTGCAACTCGCCCAGCTCCAGCAGGAACTGCGGCAGCGGGATCCGCCCGATCGCGGTGGTGTAGTCCCGCAGGGCGTCGTCGGTGTGCCCGAGCGCGGCCTCCGCCCTGGCCTTCCCGGCCACCGCCGGGGTGTACGACGGGTCGGCCCTCAGAGCCTGCTGGTACCCCGCCAATGCCACGTCCGGCTTGCCCGCGTTCCGCTCGAGCTCGGCCATCTGGTAGCGGCAGAACGCCTGGTCGGAGGGGTCGAAGGCGCCGTCCAGCGCCTGCTGGAGCGCCTGCCTGGCCTCGGCGGACCGGCCGTGCTGCTCCAGGTCGTAGGCGGCGCGGGTGAACGCGGCCGTGCCGGGGTGGCGGTCCAGCAGGGCCTGGACGGCCTCGGTCGCGCCCTGGTCGTCGCCGAGTTGGGTACGGGCGTCGGCCAGCACCGCGTACGCCTGCCAGTGGTAGGGGGAGGCGGTGATCACCTGCCCGGCGAGGTCGCGGGCCTCGGCGAACAGGTGGCGGGCGTTGGCCAGCGTGCCCAGACCGGTCAGCGCGTCCACGTTCGCCTGCGGCGACAGGGTCAGCGAGCGGTGCAGTGCCTCGTCGGCCTTCGGGTAGTAGGAGGGGTCGGAGGTCAGCCGGGCCTGCTCCACGTACAGCGCGCCCAGACCGGCCCAGGAGTTCGCGTCGTCGGGGCGTTCGCGCAGCCGGGCCTGGTCGGTGGCGATGGCCTGCGCGACCGTACCGTCCGGGCCGGGCGTCCGGGCGTCGCGCCAGGCGGTGCCGTTCGGGGGCGGGGTGGTCCGGGGCACGTCGTCGCGCAGGGCGCCGACGGCGACGAGGCAGCCGCAGAGCGCGGCGGTGGTCAGCAGCAGGGGGAGTCGGCGCATCCGGAGTCCTCGGGTCGTGGGTCGGTGCACGCGGAGCGGACGCTCGGGGCAACCGGGGCAACCGGGGCAACCGGGGCAGCCGGGGCAACCGGGGCAGCCGGAGCGCCCGCCCGCGCGGGTGGTCCTACTTCGGCTGGTTCACCGCCTTGGCGTACGGCAGCGCGAGGTACGGGAACTTGGCGCCGAACGGCTTGTCGGGCCCGTCGACCCCGTCACCGGCGGCGAGCGCGGGGATCAGGTGGCCCGGGGTCGCGCCCTCCATCACCTGCAGGGCGATGTCGATGACGTCGTCGCCGGGACGGCGGCCGTTCGGGAAGCCCTGGAAGTCGCCCTTGAGCAGGCCGAGCCGGTCCGGCTTCGGGGTGACGGGGGTGGACATGTTCAGCCGCAGTTCCTCGGCGGGCACGAAGTTGGCCGGGTCGGCGTCCTGGTTCATCAACTGGGAGTTGAGGTCCACGGCGAACGGGCCGTCGGCGGCCTTCGCGATCCCGGTCAGGAAGATCTCCTGGAGGTCGGTGCGCGGCGTGGCCGGGGCCTTGAGACCGTAGATCGCCTGGACCAGCTCGGGCACCTCCGGGTCCAGTACCTTGGCGACCAGCGCGGGCTGGTTGTGGTCCTCCGAGGGCGGGAGCGCGTTGAACGCGTCCTTCAGCCCGGCCGGTACGACCACCTCGTTGATCAGCGGGTTGCCCAGGCGCGACACCTGGACGTGCGGACCGACGGGCTTCTGCTCACCCGGGGAGAGCTTCAGGGTCTGCTTCTCGGTGGTGCTCCACACCCCGATGACCGGGTTGCGGGTGGTGTCGCCCTTGAGTGCGAGCTTGCTCTTCGGGATCTGCAGGGCGACGGAGTTGACGTTGTATCCGGCCAGGGTGTTCTGGCCGGTCTCCTTGAGGTTCGCGCCGTACAGCAGGTCGAAGACGCGCAGGTCCAGGAAGAACGGGTCGGCCGCCTGGGTCGCCACCGTCTGCCCGCCGCCCGGGAGCTGGACGGTGGCCTGGTCGCGGAGCGGGTTGTAGTCGGGCATCGAGGTGGGGCCCGTCCGGGACGGCGCGACGCTGCCGTTCTCGACCAGGGTGACCGGCTCGCAGCCCGGGCGGAGCTCCTGCAGCGTGTAGTACTGGTGGAAGAGCAGCGTCGGGTCGGTGAGGTTCTTCACGACGCCGTTGTTGTAGAGGAAGGTGTTGTCGCCGCGCCGGTCGTCGGTGCGGAACGTCCACCGGTAGGTGATGTCGGGGTTGCCGGTGCCCTGGGAGTCGATGTGGATGTCGTAGTGCGCGCCGTCGGCCCAGGGGTAGAAGTTCGGGCCGCCGTTCGGCTCCTGGAACGGGAACCAGTTGGCGATCAGCGTGACGGTGTCCGGCTTGTCCGGGCTGGTGAACGCGTACACGTCGGTGTTGTCGACCTGCGGGTCGGCGGCGATCAGCGGCGCCTCGCGGTGGCTGGAGGCGGTGCTGACACCGGCTCCGGGGCCGGCGAGGGCGCTGGTGGCGAGGGCGACGCTCATCACGGTCAGCAGCGCGGCGGTGCGGGCGGTGGAGCTGGATCGGATGGTGGAGCTGGGGTGGGTGCTTCTGCGCGGGGCCTTCATCGTCTGGGGTGCTCGCTTCCGTTGGGGGCATGGTCTGCTCGGGGATGGGGCCGGCGATCGGCCGCTGTGGGCACTGTGAACCGGATGCCGTGAAGAGTTCGGGTACACGCGATGGCCGGATTGCCGGGCTCACCCGCTCGGTCCAGTGGCTTCACCCGGGCAGCCGCAGCCGCAGCCGGGTCCGTACGACGGGACGGGTTGGCGGGTCGGCGGGTCGGCGGGTGGAGGGGCCAGGACGGGAACGGGTGATCCCGAGTCGAGCTGACGATCGATCAGCTGAAGGCCAGTGGGATGAACCGGCCCGCCGGACGGGTGATGTCGGCGGCCGAGACGTCCTGCTGACGGCCGTCCGGCCCGAACACTGTGGACGTTCGGCGCGTGGCACCCGGGCGGAAGGCCCGCAGCCCGCGCATCGCCCGCTGGATCGAAGTCGGAGGCAGTGCGTGGCAGTTCTCAAGTCCCTTGCACGCACGGGAGTTGCGGTCGGAGGTGCGCTCTGGTTGCTGACGGCGCTCGCTCCCGAGGCGGGGGCCCATCCGCTCGGGAACTTCTCGGTCAACCACTACGTCGGCTTCACGCTGCACACCGACCGGATCGAGGCCCTGGCCGTCACCGACACCGCCGAGATCCCGACCCTGCAGGAGCAGGCGCAGATCGACCGCGACGGCAACGGCACGGTGGACGATGCCGAGCGCGCCGCGTGGGCCGCGACGCAGTGCGCACAGGCCGCGCAGCGCCTGAGCGTGACGGCGGAGAGCGGGGGCAGGGCCGTCGCCGTCCCGTGGACGGTGCGGTCGCAGCTCTTCGAGTACCGGGACGGCGCGGCCGGTCTGCGGACCAGCCGGCTGGAGTGCGGGTTGGAGGCCCCGCTGCGGATCGCCGGGAGCGGCACCCGCTTCCAGGTCTCGACCGGGGTGGACCCGACGCGGGTGGGCTGGAACGAGATCACCGCACGTGGCGACGGTGTCCGGCTGGACCACTCCGACGTGCCGGAAACGTCGGTTTCCGGCCAACTGACCAACTACCCGAGGGATCTGCTGGACAACCCCCGAGGCGTCACCCGGGCCTCGTTCGCCGCGACCCCCGGCTCCGGCCCGTCCTCGGGCGCGGCCTCGGCGTCCGGTTCGGGCTTCGGGATCTCCGCGAGCGGCCCTTCAAGGTGGATCGCGGCGCTCAACAGCAAGGTCGTCGCACTCGGCGGCGCCCGGCGGCTGACCGTGCCGGTGGGCCTTCTCGCGGTGCTGCTGTCCATCGTGCTCGGAGCCGGTCACGCCCTGCTGCCCGGCCACGGGAAGGCGGTGATGGCCGCGTACCTGGCAGGGCGGCGCGGCCGTACCCGCGATGCGATCACCGTCGGCGCGACGGTGACGGTGACGCACACCGCCGGAGTGCTGGTGCTGGGGTTGTGCCTGACGGCCTTCTCGTCCCTGGCCGGGGATCGGGTGCTCGGCTGGCTCGGGGTGGTCAGTGGCGCACTGGTGGCACTGGTCGGCGGTGGGTTGCTGCTCGGCGCGGTGCGGCGGCTCCGGGCGGGTGGCGAACGGGCTGGCGGTGAGGCGCTGTTGCCAGTTGCGGAGCGCGAGTTGGTGGCGGCCGGGGCGGGGGCGGTGACCCACGGGCACCACGAGCACCACGAGCACGGGGTTGGGCACGAGCACGAGGAACGGCACGAGGAGGCGCACGGCCACACGCATCGCCACGGGCTGTTCGGACGTGCCCATCATCATCACCACCACGAGCCCGATCAACCCGCCCGCCCGCTCGGGAAGGGCGGGCTGATCGGGCTGGGTATCGCGGGCGGGCTGGTGCCGAGCCCCTCGGCGCTGGTCGTCCTGTTGGGCGCGGTCGCGCTGGGACGGACGCTGTTCGGCGCGACCCTGGTCGTTGCGTACGGGCTCGGCATGGCCGGTACGCTCACCGCCGTCGGCCTGCTGATCGTGCGGCTGGGCGACCGCTTCGCGGGGGCGGCGGACCGGCCGGTGGTGCGGCGGCTGCGCCGGATCGCACCGTACACGGCGGCGTCGACGGCGCTGCTCGTCCTGGTGGTGGGGACGGGTCTGCTGATCCGCAGCCTGCCGGCCGCGCTGTGAGGCGCGCCGCGCTGTGGCTGGCGCCGGCCCTGCTGCTCGTACCGTTCACGGCGTCCTGTGACCCGGCCGGCAGCGGCAGTTTCGACGCGCAGCCGTCGACGCCCTCGCCCACCTGCCTCGCGCACCAGACCGGGACACCCGACAAGCGCTACACCGGTGGCGAGAACTCCGACCCGTTGGCCGTCCTCGAGCTGATGCGGTTCTACACGGCGAACGGCACGAAGGTGTTCTGCGACGGCAGGCCGCCCACCGAGGCCGACAAGCGCTGGACAACGCTGTACGTCACCCTCGGCGGTGACCCGGTACACCTCGGCCAGTCGCACTGACTGACTGGCCGAAGACGTGGCAGGGGCGATGCTGTCCTGACAGCATCGCCCCTGCGCGTATCCGTCTGCGGCGCGCTGCGTTCTTCGGCAAGACATGGCTGAACACTGGACGGATGTTGGAACGGCAGTTATCCTGCCCATGCATCAACGGCCAATGGCAAAAAGCATTCTGATGCGACGTTATCACATGAAGCCAAGATCCCGCAAGCCCCCGCAGGCCTGGCCTGTCTACCGCCCGGAAGGTTCAAGACATGACTACAGAGACCATCAACGCTGCAGCCGCAGGCACTTGGCAGCTCGGCGACCTGACGGTCAATCGGATCGGCTTCGGCGCGATGCGCCTGACGCAGCACGGACCCGCTTTCGCGGGCGACAGCACCCCGAGCGATCGCAATCGCGCAATCGCCGTGCTGCGTCGGGCGGTTGAGCTCGGCGTGAACCATATCGACACCGCCTCCTTCTACTTCTCGGCGCTGCGCTCGGCCAACGAGCTGATCAACAGTGCGCTGGCCCCCTACTCCGACGAGCTCGTCATCACCACCAAGGTCGGGCCGGGCCGGGGTCCGTCGGGTGCGTGGCTGCCGCATGCCACCCCGGAGCAACTGCGCGGCCAGGTCGAGGAGAACCTGCGCCAGCTCGGCCGCGACCACCTCGATGTGGTGAACCTCCGTATTCTCGGCACCGCTTCGATCGCCGAGCGTTTCGGCGCGTTGGCCGAACTCCGCGAGGCCGGCCTCATCCGCCACCTGGGCCTCTCCAACATCACCGCCGAACACCTCGCCGAGGCGCAGGCCATCGCGCCGGTGGTCTGCGTGCAGAACCGCTACAGCCTCGACTCGCGCCACGCGGGTTCCGACGAACTCCTGCGCAGCTGCGGTGAACAGGGCATCGCCTTCGTGCCCTTCTTCGCCATTGCGGGTGACGGGCGCGCGGCGGGTGCGACCGAGGCCGAGCGTGCCGAGGTGCTCGCCGTCGCCCGGGCGCACGGTGCCTCGCCCGCGCAGGTCCGGCTGGCCTGGACGTTGCAGTGTGGGCCGCACGTGCTGGCCATCCCGGGCACCGGCAACCCGGATCACCTGGTGGAGAACGTTGCCGCCGGTGCGCTGCGGCTCTCGTCGGAGGAGCTGGCTCAGCTGGAGTCCGTCGGTGCGGGTGATGAGTGAGCGACGGCAGTTGCTGCCGGTGGACCCGTGACCTCGACCCCCGATCCGGCGTTGAGCGGGCTATGAAGAAGCGAAGCATGCTCGCCGTTGCGTCCCTCGCCGCCGGGGTGGTGGCCTCCCTCACCGCACCCAGTGCGCACGCGAGTTCGGCGCAGCGGGGCACTGATCTCCCGGGTGCTCCGGGCGTCCTGAGCACGGCCGGTCTGCACGGCGTGATCGACGCCGCCAGGGGCGGCGGCGAGACCCCGCACGACCTCGCGGCGGGCCGTCCCGACCGCCCGCGCCACTGACCCGGGTGTGGGGCGGTGCGGCGGGCGTCGTACTCGCGCCTGCCGCACCACCCCACACCACCCCCGGCCGTCCGGACGGTCAGAGGCCGCCGTTGACGACTGCGCTCTGGACGGCGCCCGGGTGGGCGTTCCACTTGTCGAGGATCTTGTCGTACTCGCCGTCGAGGATCAGCTGGTCCAGCGCCTTGGCCAGCACGTCGCGTAGCGCCGACTCGGTCTTGTTCAGCGTCAGCCCGTACGGACCGGGTTCGAGCTGGCCCCCGGTGAGCTGGAACCTTGTTCCGGCCTGCGCGGAACGGGTGTTGTACGCGGCTATCGGGTAGTCGTTCAGGTCGGCCACGGCGGTGCCGGCGGCGACCTCGCTGAGGGCCTGGTCGTCGGTGTCGAGCAGGTCGATCCGCAGCGGCTTGGAGATCCTGTCGCAGGCCGGCGCCTGACGTTGGGCGATCTCGGCCTGGATGGTGCCCCGCTGCACCGCGACGGTGTGCCCGCACAGGTCGTCCAGCGAGTTGATGCCGACCGGGTTCCCGTTCTTCACCAGGATCGAGGTACCGGTGACGAAGTAGTCGACGAAGTCGACGCCGGGGTTCGCCTGCTGGCCGCTGTCGTCGGTGCCGTTCTGGCGCTGCTGGGTGTCGATGACGGCCGACATCGCCAGGTCGATCTGCTTCGCCTGGACGGCCGGGATCAGCTTGTCGAACGGCATGTCCACGAACTGGACACGTAGGCCGAGGTAGTTGCCGAGGGCGGTGGCGAGGTCCGGATCGAGCCCGGCGGGCGCCGAGTTCTGGTCCTTGAAGTCGACCGGCGCGTAGTTGAGGTTCGAGCCGATCTTCAGGACTCCGGCGGCTCGGACCGCGTGCGGGAGCTTGGCGCGCAGTGCGGCGGAGGTGTTGTCCTGGCCGCCGGCCGGGGCGGCGTTGGTGCCGCAGCCGGACAGGAGCAGCCCGCCCGCGCCGACTACGGCGACGGCGCGTACGGACCGCACGCGGGCGCGTGGGGACATGAGGGTGACGTGCACGGTGGTGGTTCTTCCTGAGGGAGGGAAGGGAGGAAGCGCCGCCGGGGGCTGCTGGGGTGCGCAAGGGCGGACCTCTTCTGGTGCCCTGGTGGTCGCGGAAGGGATGGAGCGCGGCCAGCTCGGCGGAGGTCCGCCACCGGGGACGGAACTCGGATCATCGCACTTCAGAAGGTCGTGGTCGCCGCCGGGTCTCGGTTCTGGTAAGTGACCGACGGGTAGCAGACCGACTGGTCGGCGGGCGTTCGGTCGGTGGATCGGCGGGCGCTGAGGAGGGCTCCCGGCGTCCGGGCTCTTGTCCACAGGTGCCCGGCTGGCTAGGTTGACGCCGGCGCCCGGGCCCGGGCCCGGGTACCGGCAGCTGGCGTACGGTGCGACCGGCACCGGGCAGGGGAGTGGCGATGACGGGTTGGGTCGGGCGTACGGCCGTGGAGATCGCCGAGGCGGTCCGGAGCGGGAAGGTGACTCCCCGTCAGGTGGTCGCCGAGCACCTGGCCCGGATCGCGGCGGTGGACGCGCGCATCGGGGCCTTCCGGAAGGTGCTCGCCGAGCGTGCTCTCCAGGAGGCCGACGCACTCGCCACCCGCGCCGACCTCGCCACACTGCCGCTGGCCGGGGTGCCCGTCGCCGTCAAGGACAACCTGCCGGTGGCCGGCGAGGCGACCCGGCACGGCTCCGCCGCCACCCCCGAGACGCCCGCCCCCGCCGACCACGAGACCGTACGACGGCTGCGGGCCGCCGGTGCCGTGATCGTCGGCCTGACGGCGGTCCCGGAGCTCTGCATTTTCGGTACCACCGACAGCGTTTTCGGCATCACCCGAAGCCCCTGGGACCTGTCCCGCAGCGCGGGCGGCTCCTCCGGTGGCAGCGCCGCCGCCGTGGCGGCGGGGATGGTGCCGATCGCGCTGGGCAACGACGGGATGGGGTCCATCCGGATCCCGTCGGCCAACTGCGGTGTGCTGGGCCTGAAGCCGGGGTCCGGGCTGGTGCCGGCCGGCCTCGGTGTCGACGGCTGGTTCGGGATGGCCGAGAACGGGCCGATCGCCACCTGCGCGGCCGACGCCCGGCTGATGCTGAGCGTGCTCGCAGGCCTCGCCGCCGTGCCGGGCCGGCCCGGTGGCGACGTCGAGCCCGAATCCGCCCCGCTCCGGATCGCCCTGTCCACCCGCTGCCCGACGCCCGGCATCGCGGTCGACGCCGCCTACACCTTCGCCGTCCAGGACACCGGCCGGGTGCTCGCCTCCGCAGGACACCAGGTCGGCCCGGTTGAGGCGCCCTACCCGTTCTGGCTGGGCGCGGCCTCGGTCGCCCGCTGGCTGGCCGGAACGGCCGCCGACGCCCGGCACCTCGACCCGAGCCGGCTCAACCCGCGCACCCGCCGCCACGCCGCGCTCGGCCGCGCCGTCACCCGGGCCGGGCTCGTCCGGCCCGGCCAGCGCACCCGGTGGCAGGAGCGCCTGGAGCGCTTCTTCAGCCGGCACGACGTCCTGATCACCCCGGCCCTCGCCCGGAACCCGCCACCCGCCGAGGCGTGGCACGCCCGCAGCTGGACGGCGAACATCCTGTCCAACATCCGCTACGCCCCCTTCAGCCACCCCTGGAACCTGGCCGGCTGGCCCGCCCTCACCCTGCCCGGCGGCGCGCACCCCATCTCCGACCGGGACCTGCCGCTGTCGGTCCAGCTGGTCGCGCCGCCCGGCGGCGAGCAGCGCCTCCTCGCGCTGGCGGCGGAACTGGAACGGCGCCGCCCCTGGCAGCGCACGGCCCCCTCCCCGGCCGACTGACCGCCCTGTCGGTTGACCTGTGGCCTTGCTCTCTCCCTATGCAACTTGTTGCATAGGGAGGCCCGGGCGGCCTACCTTGTGGCAACGACCGTGCGCGAGGAGGCACCCGGATGACCGACTACCCCCACCTGCTGAGCCCGCTCGACCTGGGGTTCACGACGTTGCCCAACCGCGTCCTGATGGGCTCGATGCACGTCGGACTCGAAGAAGCGCCGGGCGGATTCGAGCGGATGGCGGAGTTCTACGCGACCCGTGCGCGCGGCGGCGTGGGCCTCATGGTCACCGGCGGGATCGCCCCCAACGAGCGTGGACGCCCCTGGGAGGGCGGCGCCAAGCTGACCACCGAGGCGGAGGCGGAGCAGCACGCGACCGTGACCGCCGCCGTCCACCGCGAGGGCAGCCGGATCGCCATGCAGATCCTGCACTTCGGCCGGTACGCCTACCACGCGGACCTGGTGGCACCCAGTGCCGTCCAGGCGCCGATCAGCCCCTTCGTCCCGCACGCGCTGACGGAGGACGAGGTCGAGCAGACCGTCGAGGACTTCGTACGCGCGGCGGAGCTGGCCAAGCTGGCCGGGTACGACGGCGTCGAGATCATGGGCTCCGAGGGGTACCTGATCAACGAGTTCATCGCCGCTCCCACCAACCTCCGCGAGGACCGCTGGGGAGGCGAGTACCGGAACCGGATCCGCTTCCCGGTCGAGATCGTGCGCCGGGTGCGGGAGCGCGTCGGCACGGACTTCATCCTCATCTACCGGCTCTCCATGCTCGACCTCATCCCGGGCGGCTCGACGCTGGAGGAGGTGATCACGCTCGCGCAGGAGATCGAGGCGGCCGGCGCGACCATCATCAACACCGGCATCGGCTGGCACGAGGCGCGCATCCCCACGATCGCGACCTCCGTCCCGCGCGCCGCCTACACCTGGGTGACCAAGCGGCTGATGGGCTCGGTCGGGATCCCGCTGGTCACCAGCAACCGCATCAACACCCCTGAGCTGGCAGAACAGTTGCTCGCAGACGGCCACGCGGACCTGGTCTCGCTGGCCCGCCCGCTGCTCGCCGACCCCGACTTCGTCAGCAAGGCGCGCCAGGGTCTGCCGGACGCCATCAACACCTGCATCGGGTGCAACCAGGCCTGCCTCGACCACACCTTCGCCGGCAAGATCACCTCCTGCCTGGTCAACCCGCGCGCCTGCCACGAGACCGAGCTGGTGCTGTCGCCGACCCGCCGCCGCAAGCGGGTGGGCGTGGTCGGTGCCGGGCCCGCCGGGCTGGCCTTCGCAGTGGCGGCCGCCGAGCGCGGCCACGCGGTGACCCTCTACGACCGCGCTGCGGAGGTCGGCGGCCAGCTGAACATCGCCCGCCAGGTGCCCGGCAAGGAGGAGTTCAACGAGACACTCCGCTACTTCCGGCACCAACTGGACCTGCAGAACGTCGAGGTCCGGCTCGGGACGGACGTCAGCGTCGAGACGCTGACCGGCGAGGGCTTCGACGAACTCGTGCTGGCCACCGGAGTCACTCCTCGCATCCCCGAGATACCCGGGGTCGAGCACCGGAGTGTGCTGAGCTACCTGGACGTGCTCGGTGGCAAGGCCGAGGTGGGCGAGAAGGTCGCGATCCTCGGTGCGGGTGGCATCGGCTTCGACGTCGCGGAGTACCTGACCGACCCGGGCGGCGAAGCGAGCCTGAACCCCGAGGTCTTCTTCGAGCAGTGGGGCATCGACCCGGAGCACCGCTCGCCCGGCGGCCTCCGCGAGCCGAAGCGCGGTACGCCGCCGCGTACCGTCCACCTGCTGCAGCGCAAGGCCACCCGGGTCGGTGCGGGGCTGGGCAAGACCACAGGCTGGATCCACCGCACCGAACTCAAGCACCGGGGCGTCACCATGACCGCCGGAGCCACCTACCACCGGATCGACGACGAGGGCCTGCACCTGACCGTCGACGGCGAGCGCCGGATCCTCGACGTGGACACCGTCGTGCTCTGCACCGGGCAGGAACCCCGGCGCGATCTCTACCAGGCCCTGTCCGACGCCGGGCACACGCCGCACCTCATCGGTGGCGCCGACCTCGCCGCCGAACTCGACGCGAAGCGGGCCATCGACCAGGGCACCCGGCTGGCGGCGACCATCTGACGCGTTTCAGGCCCGGCCTGTGTTCATGGACCGGCCGGGCCTGACGCCTTGTTGGCGGCGCCCCCGGTGGGCTCACGCGTAGCGCAGGGACCGGGGAGTGGTGAGCAGCTCGCCTGTCTCGAGCCAGGTCTTCAGGCCGGACAGGATCATCGGCCAACCGCCGTAGATCTCGTCGTTGCCGCCCTCGCGCAGGTGGTCGTGGGTGACGGTCAGGCGGCAGGAGTCGCCGACGGGCTCGATCTCCCACGTCACCCTGGAGGTCCCCTCGCTCTTCACCTCGTCGCTCCAGAGCGCGACCATGCTCTGGACGAGCCGGCGCGGCGGGTCGACCTCGAGGATCTCTCCCTCGCCGAGCAGCTCCGGAGCCTTGGGGTGGCTCATCTCGTACCGCGAACCCACCGTCCAGTCCGAGGTCACCCGGGCTCCGAAGGTGTACTTGCTCCGGATCTCGCCGTCGGTGATCGCCTCCCAGAGGCGTTCGGGGGTGGTGCGGATGTAGATCTCGAAGATCTTCTGCATGGGACTCTCCAGTCGGCTCTTGAGGCCGCTGAGCGCAGCAGCCCAGGGTTCCGTGTACTTGCTCACCCACCGGTCGTGGACGAGCCGGATGGGGACGGGATTCAGGAAGTGGAGCTTCTCCCTGCCCTGCCTCCTGGTCACCACCAGGCCCGCCTCCTCAAGCTGCTTGAGGTGTTTCATGACCGCGAAACGCGTGATGGCGAAGCGATTTTCGAGTGCGGTGAGCGTCTGCCCGTCCTGGCGGAACAGCTCGTCCAGCAGGCTGCGGCGAGTCGGGTCGGCCAGGGCCTTGAATATCGCGTCCACACTCCGACGATAGGTGACCTTTTGGTCACATGTCAACGCCTTGAGACCCCCTGAGACCCACGTCGCGGTGGGTTACCTGTGCCAGACGACGACCAGGAGCACCACGACAGCCAGCAGGCCCGTCAGGGACACCGCGTACGCCGCCACCAGCCGGTGCGGGTCGGGGAGGCCCCTCCGGCTTCGCTCGGCGGCCTCCCGGTAGTACTCCTGATCGTTGTCCACGTCAGAGATCGCTGAGGGGTGAGCCGGGGCTGTCCAGCCAGAACGTGTGGTCACCGCTGGCGCTTACGGTGACCCCGAAGCGTTCCGGGCCGGGCTCCCCGTGGGCGAGCCACCACGCGTGCGCGGCTGCCAGCTCGTCCCAGAGTCTGCGCTCGCCGTGCTGCCAGACGGTGAAGCCGGGGGTGTCCGGCCCGCAGTCGTCCACGGCCGCCCAGGACTTGGTGTCGGTGGTGGCGAGCCAGAGCCGGCGAGCGACACCTTCGACGTCGGGGTCTTCGTCCCACGCCTGCCAGACGTTGCCCAGACGCATCCCGATCGTGAAGGCGGCGTCCCAGGGCTCTTCGGCGATCTCGTGCGCGGGCAGGTCGGTGTGCGACTCGTCCGGGACGTGCTCATCGTGGACCACGTCGCGGTAGATCCGCAGGTCGGTCCGCTGGCCGCGCATCAGCATGAACGCGCTGTACGGGGAGAACATCCCCTCGGCGCTGCCGTTCTCGCCGACTGTCAGGCGGAGCAGCCCCCAGCAGACCCACGGGTTGTCCCACGGCGTGAGGATCACGCCGCCGGGCTTGGTCTGCTCGACCCACGCGCCAGGAACGCGCGTGACTGAGCAAGTGGCTTCGATCCGGTCGAACGGAGCCCTCACCGCCCAGCCCCTGCGGCCGTCGCCGCACACCACCTCGGGCGTCAGTCCGGCGGCGGTGAGAGCGGTGCGCGCTCGGGCGGTCACCTCCGGGTCCACCTCGATGCTCGCGACGTTCTGTTCACCGAGCCGGTGCGAGAGAAGTGCCGAGTTCCACCCCGTGCCCGTGCCGACCTCCAACACCGTCATTCCGGCACGAAGTTCAAGCATTTCGAGCATCTGGACGACGATGGACGGCGCTGACGCGGACGACGACGGCCACGGGTCATCACCCGGGTCCTTGCCGTCATTTACCTGAGTGACCACGGGGTCGTTGGCGTACGCGGCGGCGAACCACCCGTCCGGGTCGTCCTGGATGGCGCGTGCCGTGAGGATGCCATCCTCGTTGCGCAGCCAGATGCGTTCGGGAAGGAAGCGATGACGTGGGACGGCCTCAAGGGCCTTCTCCCACTCGGGGGCCGTGGGGTGGCCGAATTCCTCGCTGACGGCCAGGAGCAGGCCGCGCACGGCGGCCTGCTCCTGCTGGTGCTGATTATCCGTCAACTACTTCTCCTTACCGTGCCTGTTGGCGCCGTTACCGCTCTGCGTGTCCTCAGTCGGACCGTGCTTGCCCGGATCCTTGTTTCCCGCGTGCTTGCCCGTCCCGCCGTCGTTGCCGCCGGAGCCGCCGCCCTGGCCGCCTCCGTCCTTACCGCCACTTCCGCCCTTGCCGGTTCCCCAGCCCATAGCCGTACTCCTTTTGTGTCGTGGTCAGTTGGTGTGCTTCGTGGTCCCGCTGCCGTCGTGCCGTCCGGCGGCATCGGGACGGTCAGGGCGGTTGCCCTGTCCGCGTGGTCATACTGGTCTCCTCACTGCTACACCTGTCGGAAGTGGCCACAGCTCCCGGGACCACCGCAGATCGGGCAGCCGGGGGCCGGCGGCGGTGTCGGTGTCGGTGTGGGGGACGGCGGAGCCGGTGGAGTTGAGTCGGGCATCGTGCTTCGCTCCGTGCCTGGTTGTGGGTAGGTGATCCAACCCACTCCGGTCGCCGCTTCTGCCCGCTGACGACCGGAGTGGGAGTCAGTAGAGGCTGCTGCGGAGGTCTGACAGGTCCCAAGGGTTGGTGGATCTGTCGAAGTCCTCGGCTACGTCCTCGGTGCGGTGAAGGGCCGACCGCTGGGTAAGAAGGGGCTCGCCCAGGCGCTTGCTCTCGGCTATCTCGTCCGTCGAGGGCTGCCGGAGGCGAGGCAACGGACAGCTCCACAGCCGTCCGGCCGCTTGTCCGGCGCGCCGAAGGAAGACGCTCCCGTTCACGACCTGGTGCACGACCGCCAGCACGTCATCGTTTCGGGTGTCCACCACGAGTGACCCGACGGAGACGGTGAACTGCTGCTTCCAGAAGTCGTACCTGGTGAACGACTGGTCGTGCCTCATGCGGGACTGCGGTGCAGAGGACAGCCGCAGGCGGGCCAGCTGTCGGTGAGCGGCCGAGGGGTGTTGATTTCGTCGTCAACGTCTCGGCTGGACACGGGTGTTCGGGAACCGGTGGTCGTGACCTTGTAGACCGTGATGGTCAACTTCGCCTTCCGCCTCTGGATTGTCATCACGATCCCTCCCTGGTTGCCGACCGGTTGATGCGCTTCGCAGCGTCGAAGCAGGAGTTGAAGCTGTCCCAGGTCGAGATCTTCTCGGTGAGCGGGTCGCGGTAGGGGTCATCGTCCGGTCCGGCACGCAGGTACCAGACCTCGCCGTCCCACGCCGTCCGGTACCACTTGGCGCCCGCGTCCCATGCCGGGTACCACGCTGCCGCTCTCGCCTCGATCATCTTCCGCGCCCGTCTGCTTCGGTTGCTCGTTCTGGTAACAGCATCGGCACGGAGCGCTACGATCACCAGGGTTGCAGCCTTTACAACAGGACTGTAAAGATCGTTAGAGGGAGACATGGCCATGATCGACGGCGAGGTGTCGGCTGGCTCACTGGCGCAGTACTGGGGCCAACTGCTGAAGAAGCACCGCGAAGCTGCTGGTTATTCAGGAGCCGCCTTCGGCAGATTGATCGGGTACTCCGCAGGAGCGGTTTCTCAGTTCGAGAGCGCGACGAGGGTCATGAAGCCCGAGACCGCGCGGGCCTGTGATGAGTTGTTCAAGACGGACGGCTTACTCGAAGGCTTGCTGGAGTTCATCCTGAAGGCCGACCTTCCAACGTGGTTCACGAGTTACGTGGATCACGAAGGGCGAGCCAGTGAGATCCGAACGTACGAGCCGCAGGTCATCCCCGGGCTTCTCCAGACGGAGGAATACGCCCGTGCCGTTCTGGAAGCTGGCCGCCTCGACAGCATCGATCAGCCTCTCGCGATGCGGATGAGTCGTCAGAGAATCCTTGAGGGCGAAGGGGCTCCGTACCTTTGGGTCATCCTGGAACAGACCGCCATCGAGAAGCAGATCGGCGGGCCAGAGGTTATGAGGCCGCAGCTCGAACGCCTGATCGCGGAAGCCAAGAAGCCTCGCATCGTCATCCAGATCGTCCCCAAGACGATCGGAGCGCATGCGGGCCTGGACGGACCCCTCACCATCCTCTCATTCCCGGAGGGGCCGGACATGGGATACGTCGATGGTCACGCTTCCGGGCAACTGATCGTCAAAACTGCTGACGTGGCCAGGTGCGCGCGGATCTATGATCTGCTCAGATCGACGGCGCTGTCCGCTGATTCTTCGATTGCCCTGCTTGAAGCCGCGATGGAGGAACTTGCACCATGAACACGATCCTGACTGCCCAGGAGCGCGAAGCAGCCGACTTCAGGTCCAGCAGCTACAGCGGTAGCGGCGGCGGCAACTGCATCCAACCTGCCGTGAACTACGCCGAGTCCCACGGTGTAGTGCTGATCCGGGACTCGAAGAACCCCGATGGGGGCTCCCTGGAGATCCCGAACGAGGCGTTCGCATCGTTCGTGGCCTTCGCAGCGACCTTCGAGGTCTGACTCATACGAAGAAGCCCCCGTCGTAACGGGGGCTTCGCCTTGTCCTCGTTCGGTCTGGTGTGGTGGTCAACAGCCGACCACCCACAGTGAGACCTCAGCGGCGCCGACTCCTGCGGTACCAGAGCGTCAGGGGCAGGGCAAGGCCCGCAGCGCCGAGCGCGCCCGGTGTGACTGCGGTGACTGCGGCGGCCGGGGCCGCAGGAGCTGCGCCTGCCGCCGGTGACTTCACGTGGCTGAAGGTGGACGGGACGGGCAGCGTCGACCAGTTGCCGAGCGGCCAGGCGACCACGATCGCCCTGCCGACCACGTCGCTCACCGGTACGAAGCCGCCGCCGTTGTTCTGCTGCCGCTGGTGGCGCGAGTCCCAGGAGTCGTTCCGGTGGTCGCCCATGACCCAGAGGTGGTCCTTGGGTACCGTCACCTTCCCGACCGGGTCGTTGTCGCAGGGGGAGGCGCCCGGGTAGATGTACGGCTCGGTCAGCGGCACGCCGTTCACCTTGACCGGCGCGCCCGAGTCGCACTGCACGGTGTCGCCGCCGACCGCTATGACCCGCTTGATCAGGTCCTTCTCGTCGGCCGAGGGCATCAGTCCGACCGCGCTCAGGGCCGACTGCAGATCACGGAGTGCGGCGTTGTTGCTGGGCGGGGGCAGCTCCGAGGCATCGAGCCAGTTGCCGGGGTCATGGAAGACGACCACCTCGCCGCGCTGCGGGGTGGCGCCGAACCAGGGGGTGAGCTTGTCGACCAGGACCCGGTCACCCTTCTGCAGGGCGGGCTGCATGGAGAGCGAGGGGATGGAGAAGGCCTGGACGACGAAGGTCTTGATGAAGAGGGCGAGTACCAGCGCGATCAGGACGAGGACCGGGAGCTCGACCCAGAACGGGCGTTTCCCCGACCGGCCCTTCCCGGCCTTGCCCCTCGCCGACCGACGTCTCTTCGCCGCCGGCCCGCCGCCGCCCCGGCGGCCGCCGACCCTGGCCTTTGAGATTCCCATCCCGTGCTCCCCCTCCGAACCGATGATCCCCGGACCGGTGACCCGGCCGATGATCCACGCCATCATCCCCAACGAACGGGAGTTCCCAAGGGGTGCCCCGGCAAGCAGCTGTCCCAGGCAGTCAGGTGGTCCCGAGGCGTCAGGCGGCGTCGCTACCGGGCGGGGTCGGTGTCGTCGCCCGGTTCACGGTGCGGGTCGGTCCCGGCGTCCGGCCGCCCGGCGGTCCACACGGCGTTACCGGCGAGCGCGCCGCCGAAGACCGTGAACCCGACCCCGATCAGCCAGGACTGCACCACCAGTACCGTCCCGATCGTCCCGTACGAGACCGCGCTCGACACGATGAGAGGCGTGAACACCAGCTGGGAGAAGACCCGGAGGCCGATGAGGGCGAGTACGGTCGCCACCGCTCCGGGGAGGAGTGCCCGGCGCCCGACCTTGGCGCCCAGCAGCAGCCACTGGAGTCCCCAGAAGAAGATCACCCCGCCGCCCACCGTGATGGTCAGCCGGAGGGCGGGCTGCGCGGGGGAGTCGGCCAGTGGGACTCCGCTCCAGGAGGCGGCCAGCAGGAACCCGACCAGCACCGCCAGGCCGATGATCTGACGCCACACGGCGTGCCACGCGGCGGCGCGGACGCGCCAGATCCGTTCGTAACCGGTCTGCAGGGCGGCCATGAACGAGATGCCGAAGACGGCCACGGCCGCGAGGCTCAGCGCGGTCGCCGTGTTCAGCACCCGGCGCGGCGAGGAGAACAGCTGCCGGACCGAGTCCGCCGAGCTGCCCGACACCCCGAGGCCGTCGACCACCCAGCTGGCGAACCCGTTGTCGTGCACCGGTGAGGCGGCGGCGACCACGATCAGCAGCGGGATCAGCGTGACGAACCCCAGTGCGGCGAACCCCATGGCCCGGTGCATCAGCTCGATCTCCCTGCCGCGCCGTACGAGAGTCCTCAGCCGGGGCAGCCGGCTCGGGGCGGGAGAGGGGCCGACCGGGACTGGCGCCATGACGGCTCGTCACCTCTCTCTGCTCTCCGGCGTGACGCGGTCACAGTGCCCGACTGCGGCCGGCCGACGGTATTCCCGGGGACGGGCGGCGAATTCCAGGAGAGGTGCCAGGCGGGATTTCAGTTCGAATTCCGGGCGCAGTTCAGTACGGGTGAGCAATGGAGGTGGAGATAGGAGTCGAACCCATGTATGCGGCTCTGCAAGCCGCTGCCTTGCCTCTCGGCCACTCCACCGTGGGCTTGTTGATGAGCATAGGGGAATCCTGTTCGCATCCTGGGTGTGACTCGCCAGTTGTGTCCGGTCGCGGCGGTAATCTGCTGCCGAGCACTCTCGATCCAGACAGATGGGATTCGCCGTGGCCGTCAAGGACTCCCAGTCAGATATTGCTATTAAAGATATGGTTGTCTCACCTTCAGGGCGATGTCAGTACAAGCGCCTTCCGCTGCGTGATCTGCCGCCGCTGGGGGTGATCCGGCGGGCCCGCCTGGCCCGGGAGGACCTGAGGGTGCGCGGTGAGGGCGCCCCGACGCCCGGCCGAGGGTCGGTCTACGCGGTCGGTGACTGGGTGCGGGTCAAGGACCGGGAGGGCATCCGCGCCACCCTCGACGACCGGGACCGGCACCGGGGGCTCTGGTTCACGGCCGGCCAGTGGTCGTTCTGCGGGCGCACGTACCAGGTCGAGCACGTCGTGCGCCGGATGGTGGATGACCACTACCGGATGCGCAGCCTCTCCGCCACCACCACGCTCGCCGGAGCGACCTGTCTGGGGGCGGACGGTGGTCAAGGCTGCGGTCTGGCCTGCGCGTTGCTCTTCCGGGACGAGTGGCTGGAGCCCTCGACGCCTGCGGCCGCCGCCCCCGGGATCGGTGGTCTGCACGCGACCGTGCGGACTCTCCCGGAGATCCGGGCGACCCTGGACCGGGCCGGGCGGCTGCACGGCGTGCCGTTCCAGGCGGGGATGGCCCGCTTCGCCGGTACTCGTCAGCGGGTGCTCACCCAGGTCCAGTACGGAGCGCTCGCCTGGTGGCAGCGTCCCGTCGGGGGCAGCTGGTACATCCTCGACAGTCTGCGGTGCGATGGTGAGCCGTTGTCGGTGACCGGGTGCGACCGTCAGTGCGGCCTGCTGTGGCACGAGTCGTGGCTGCGCCTGGAGGGTGCGCCGGGCTCCCTGATCTGACGGTTTATCAGGAAGGGTGCCAACTTGATTCTGCTCCGGTCGAGTTGGCGGGCCGTCCGCCTGCAGGGGGAAGGATGTCGGGTTCGCGTATTGGCGTGTATACGTCATCCGCCTGCTCTGGTGGGAGCAGCGGCCCCGCACCCACACTCGGGTCCGGGGTCGCCGTCGTGCCGGTCGGGCGCGGGGCCTCCGGCGTCGGTCCCCCCAGGCCGGTCGTCCGTCCGATCATGCCCCCACTGATTGCGAGTGCCATGAACATCACGCGAAAGAGCAGCGTTCGTCGCGGACTGACCGGGCTGGGTGTCGCGCTTGCCGTCGGGGTGCTCCCCGCAGCGCAACTCGTTGTTGCCCCAGGGGCGTTCGCGCAGCCCGCGCCCGCGCCCGTGGCTGCGAGCGGTACCGTCGCCGGCATCGTCCACTACGTGCAGAGCCACGGCCGTTCGGTGCCGGTGGTCACGCACGGCCGCTTCGGTGCCTACCCGGCCGCCGGGGCCGGGCGGGCGGCGGCACCCCGGGCGGGCTCCGCCGCCGGTCTGCTGCAGTACAACGGCGGTACGGTGCAGCACAGTCCGGTGGTGTACCTGGACTTCTGGGGTTCCCAGTGGAAGAAGGACACCAACGGTATCCAGAAGTACATGGCCAACATGTTCAACGGGTTGGGCACCGCTCAGGACACCTGGTCGATCACCACCTCCCAGTACCCGGACGGCGACAACAACCCCCCGACGTTCAACGGCTCGGTACTCGGCGGTAGTTGGAGCGACAGCAGCCGGCCCGCGCCGGCGGCCGCCTCGCAGAACGCCATCGCCGCAGAGGCGGACGCCGCCGCCGCCCACTTCGGAGTGACCGGAAACCCGGACGCGCAGATCGTGGTGATGAGTCCGCACGGCACCTCGCCGGACGGCTGGCCGAACTCGGGCTTCTGCGCGTGGCACGACTACACCGGCAGCGTCTCGTACACCAACATGCCGTACGAGCTGGACGCCCCCAAGGGCAGCCGCTGCCCCAACTCGGCGCTGGGCGGCAAGCTCGACGCGTTCAGCATCGTGGAGGGCCACGAGTACGCCGAGTCGATCACCGACCCGCAGCCCGCGAGCGGTTGGGTCGCCCCGAGCGGCGAGGAGATCGGCGACCTGTGCGAGAGCAACTTCCAGAAGGTGGCGCTGCCCACGGGCACCTTCGCGATGCAGCCGCTCTGGAGCAACAGCGACAACGCCTGTGTCATCACGCCCGGTGCGGGCGGCTGACCTGAGACCGACCGGCACATGCCGGGCGGCGTCGCGACGCCCGTCCGAGTGAGTGCCTCGTGGCCTCGGCGCGGATGGTGACGTCCGTGTCAAGGCCACGCGTCGGGCTCGGTCCGCCCTGTCGGAAACGCTCACTTTGTCTCGTTAGGCTCGAAGCGATCAGCGCACCGGAGGGCAGTGGCCCGGTGCGGGGGCGGACTCGAGGCAGGCGAGAGGCACGATGACAGATCGCGGCGGAGCAACGACGGGCAGCCGTCCCGACACCGGTCGGCGGGGACCGGAGCGTGGTCCGGTCGTCCGGTTCCTCGCCCGGGTCCCGCTGACGGCGACGTACGTGCTGCTGCTGACGCTGGTGGCCTGGTGGCTGGCGGGGCAGAGCAGGTCGGGCCGGGCCCGCTTCATCCGGCACAACAGCAGCAACGTGCACCACATGGAAGTCGGCAAGTGGTGGACGATGTTCACCAGCGGGCTGGTCGTCGACGGGGTGCCCGCCTGGCTCGGCATCGCCGCCGTCGCGGTGGCGGTCGGCCTGGCCGAGTGGCGCTGGGGAGCGCTCCGGGCGGGCGCGGTCTTCGTGTTCGGCCACCTGGGGGCGACCCTGCTCACCGAGGGGGCGATGTGGGTGATGCTCGTCGCCCACATCCCCGGTGCGCTGTCGCACGCCCGCGACGTCGGCATCAGCTACGGCCTGGTGGCGACCGTCGGCGGCCTGCTCGGCCTCGGCTCGCCCCCGCTGCGCCGCTACGGCCTGCCGGTACTCGCCCTGGCGCTGGCGACCGCGTGGGCGCTGGACCAGCAACTGGCCGACGCCGGGCACCTGGTGGCCCTCGGCCTGGGCGTTCTCGCCTCCCGGACCAGGTGGCTGCGCGAGTACCCGAAGCGGACGTAGACCCGGCCCGGCAACAGGCACCGCGTGCCCGCCGGGCCACCCGGCAGTTCACCCGTCCGGGTGAACCTCCGGGGGCCCGGCGGCGGCTGTCTCCGCGCGGCGGCGGTTACCTCAGCGGCGGTCACATCCGTTCGGGGGCCTCGATGCCCAGCAGGTCGAGTCCGCGGGTGAGGACCTGCGAGCACAGCCGGGCGAGGACCAGGCGGGACCGGCGGACGGGTTCGGTCGTGCTGGTGGCGAGGATCGGGCAGTTCTCGTAGAAGCCGGTGAAGGCACTGGCCGTCTCGAACAGGTACTGGCAGAGCTTGTGCGGCGCGTAACCCTCGACGGCGGCCTCGATCGCGGCCGGGAACTGGGCCAGCCGGAGGGCCAGGGCACGTTCGGCGGGGTGGTCCAGGACGATCGGGGCCCCGCCGCCGGCGTCCGCCGCCTGCCCCGCCTTGCGGAGGATGGAGTGGATCCGGGCGTTGGCGTACTGCAGATAGACGGAGGTGTTGCCGTCGGTGGCGAGCATCCGGTCCCAGGTGAAGACGTAGTCCTTCTCCCGGTTGCCGGACAGGTCGGCGTACTTGACCGCGCCGATGCCGACCGCCCGGGCGATCTCGGCCTGGGTGGCGGAGTCGAGTTCGGAGCGGTCGGCCACCACCTTCGCGGCGTGCTGCACGGCCTCGGTGAGCAGGTCGACGAGCTTGACCGAGCCGCCCTCGCGGGTGCGGATCGTCCGGCCGTCCTCGCCGAGGATGGTGCCGAACCCGATGTGGACGGTGGTGTGGTCCTCGTCGAGGTAGCCGGCCGCGCGGGAGGCGCCGAACACCATCTGGAAGTGCTGGGCCTGCGGAGTCCCGACGACGTAGAGCAGGTCGGTCATGCCGCGCTCGCCGGTCCAGTAGCGCACGGTGGCCAGATCGGTGACGTGGTAGCCGTAACCGCCGTCGCGCTTGCGCAGGATCAGCGGCAACCGGTCGCCGTCCCGGTTGGTGAAGCCGGGCGGGAAGACGCACACCGCGCCGTCGCTGGTCTCGGTGCTGCCGCGCTGCTCCAACTCGTCGATGGTGGCGGCCAGGTACGGGTTGTAGAAGCTCTCGCCGTAGGTGTCCTCGGGCGTGAGCGAGACGCCGAGCAGGGCGTAGACCTGCTGGAAGTGCCGGGTGGACTCCGCGACCAGCTGCCGCCACAGGGCCAGCGTGGGTTCGTCGCCGCCCTGCAGGGCGACCACGCGCAGCCGTGACCGGTCGGCGAACGCGGGGTCGGCGTCGAACTTCTTGCGGGCCTGCTGGTAGAAGGCGTTGAGGTCGCCGATGGAGTGCTCGGCACCCCTGGCCGAGTGGCCGTTCGTCCAGCCCTCGTCCACCAGATGCTCGATGAGCATGCCGAACGGGGTGCCCCAGTCGCCGAGGTGATTGTGCGGGACGACCTCGTGCCCGGCGAATCGCAGCAGCCGCAGCAGGGTGTCCCCGATGATCGAGGACCTCAGGTGCCCGACGTGCATCTCCTTGGCCACGTTCGGGCTCGAGTAGTCCAGCGCGAACCGGCGCGGCGCCGCCGTCGCCGCCACGCCGAGGCGTTCGTCCCCGGTCATCGCGGCCACCCGGGCGGCCAGCCAGTCCGAGCGCAGCACGAAGTTGACGAAGCCCGGCCCGGCCACCTCGGCCGTCTCGACCAGGTCGTCGGCGTCCAGGGCCGCCACGATCGCCGCCGCGACCTCGCGCGGTGGCCGGCCCAGTGGCTTGGCCAGACTCATGGCGAGGTTGCACTGGTAGTCGGCCCCGGGCCGGGTCGAGGGCCGTACCAGCGCCTCGGCCGGGGTGATGCGCACACCCGTTGTGACCGCCACCGCCGTCGTCACGCGCTCTCCCAGAAGGAGTGCGATGTCGCCTGCCTGCATCCGTCGGACCTCCACTCTCGCTGTCACCGTCCGTGATGAGGCAGTATCGCAGAGGCGGGAGGCGCCTCGGAGGCGGTGCCGTCGGGCGCGGACGGATGGCCTGCCCCCACCCACACCAGCCGGAGCGCGGCCGCGACGCCGAGCTCGGCCGTCCAGAACGCGCGGAGGAAGTCGGCGTACGTGGGCGAGGACTCACCAGCCGTCAGCAGGAAGCGGAACGCCCGCTGTTCGCCGGGGCCCAGCTCCACCTCGGCCGTCTCCGGCCACACCCGGGTGCCGTGCCGGTGGGAGTTGCGCAGTGCCAGGCCGGCCCAGCCGTGCAGTGACCGGTCCAGCGGGTTGCTCAGCAGCAGGTCGACGGGGTGCTCGACGGATCGCCGTACGAGCGGGTCCATCCGTACCACCGGGGGGTCGAGGTGGATCGGCCGGTCCCACACCGTGCCGCAGGTCCGGCAGATGCCCAGGACCCGGCGGGTCGCGGGGGCCAGGGCCGAGGCCAGCGTCCGGGCCATGACGGTGTCCCCGCAGTACGCGCAGGCGTCGGCGGTGGCGTGTGCGACCACCGTGAAGGTGCCGTCGTCGGTCAGGCACTGCTCGTGGACGGAGAACGGCTTGTTGGACGCGGTGCGGGTCAGGTAGTGCGCGCACAGCTCGCGGTCGGCCCGGCCGATGGCGGCGGCGGTCTCGGCGGCCCGCCGGTCGGTCGCGGCGGCGGCCTGGGTGTCGTACCGGGCGCGGGCTTCGTTCCGGGCCAGATAGGTGGCGGTCGACCGCCACTCCTGTTCCCAGCTCTTGAGTTTGGGCCGGTAGCCGCGCAGCAGCCTGCCATAGGCGTCGAGGTTGGCCAATGCGGCCGTCACCGCCCGGCCCGCGTCCCGGCCGGGCGGGGTGAAGTCCACGGTGACGTCCAGCTCGCCCGTGATGCGGGCCTGGTCGAACAGCACGACCGTCGCGCCGCCGCCGGGCTCGGGCACCACGGCGTACTGCAGGTCCCGCCCGGACGACCGTACGGTCGGCGCCGAGGACAGGCTGTCCAGCGCCACCGTCACGAACTCGGCGTCCAGGCCCCGGCCGGTGATCCGGACACCGCCGTCGACCGCCGTCCGGGTCAGCTCGCCCGCCGGGGGCGGGGCGTCGAACAGCACGGTGTCGCCCTCGCCGAGGACGAGATAGCTGGGCGAGTCCGGGCCCAGGTACGGCAGGGCGGCGTTGAGCAGCCGGACGGCCTCGCCGACCGGGACACCGCCCCGGAGCAGCCGGTAGAGGAGCAGGAACTCGGCGGGCGAGCCGACCACCGCCCACGGGCTCGACACGACCACGGCGGCCCCCGCCTCCTGCGCCGAGAACGCGAGCGAGAACTCCGGGGCGAAGGTGGCGGGCAGCCCCATCCGCAGCACGTGGCACCCGCCGATGAACACCGCGTCCGCGCCGACGGCGGTGAGCGGCAGTACGTCGCCGTCCTTGACGCAGCGTCCGTCCACCGCGCAGGCCGGCCGGTGGGCGCCCGGGTCGGCGCCCGCCCACTCCAGCGACCGTCCGCAGAGGGCGTCGCGGCCCAGGTGGAACAGGTCCTCGCGGGTGTGGCCCCACATCATCAGCAGGTCGGGCCTGCCCAGCGCCCGTACGGCGTCGGCGGTCAGGGCCTCGCCGTCCAGGCAGGTGAGCACGTCGTCGTCGACGGTGCCGATCATCCGGTCGGCGAACAGACCCACCGCCCGGCTCACCCGGCCGGCCCGGGTGCGCAGGTGGGCCGCCACCACGCGGGTGACGATCGGCAGCGTCCGGGCGGTGAGGAAGCTGACCGGCCGTTCGGGCGAGGGGCCCATGGGGGCGTCGAACGACAGCAGGTCGAGTACCGCGTCCTGGAGTTGACGAGTGATCAGATCCGGCCGGGCGCAGATGGTGAGCGGGGCCGTCCCGGTGGTCGCGACGAGTTTGCCGACCGCCGTGACCAGCTCCTCGGGGGTGTCGAACCAGTGCAGGGCCCGCCCGGTGCCGGCGGCGTGCAGCGCGGCGGGCAGTGCCCAGTCGGGGTCGCCGAAACCCACGACGGCCCCGTCGTCGCCGAGGGGGCGCCCGCCCAGCCAGCGGGTCACGCCGACCGCGCCCTCGGCGGCCGCCGAGGCCCAGCTCGAGTCCTCCTCCGGCGGCGCCTGCCCGTCGGCGGCCGGGTGGGGGAGCAGGGAGCCGGGCGGGTGCAGCACCGGGACCGGCCCACCGGGGTCGCGCAGGAACGCCGAGACCCCGCCGGCGTACCCGCCCGTCGTCTCGGCCACCGTCACGCGCATCGAATCTCCGCTCGTAGGTCTCGTAGGTCTCGTGGGTCTCGTGGGTCTCGTGGGTCTCGTGGGTCTGACAGGTCTGGCGGGGTCGGCAGGTTTGCGGGTCCGGACCCGCCGGTCACTGCGCCGCCGCCGGGTGCGGCCGGGCCGCGACCGCCGTGACCAGGGCACCCGCCGCGAACAGTGCGGCCAGTACGCTCCAGCCGACCGCGCCCATCGAGAGCACGAAGGTCATCAGCACCGGTCCGATGATCATCTGAGCGGTGGTGCCCATGCTGAACAACGCCAGGTACTGGCTGCGGGCCCCCGCCGGGGACATCTCGTAGGAGAGCTCCCAGCACGCCACCGAGTGCAGGTTCTCGCCCACCGACAGGACCACCACGGCCAGGCTCGCGGTGACCACGGCAGCCACCACGGACAGCGACTGGGCGATCGGGAACAGCACGCACGAGGCGACCAGCAGCACGGCCGCCGCGTAGATCAGCCGGACCGCGTTGCGCACCCCACGGCCGAAGCGCGACACGTAGACCTGGAGCACGATGGTGATTCCCGTGTTGGCGGCGAGCAGGACGGACGTCATGCTCAGCGGCAGGCCGCGCTGGGCCACCACCCAGAGCGGCAGCAGCACGAACAGCACCGAGTCGTGCAGCGACAGCACCACGTTGGCCGCCGACACGAGGAGGAACCGGACGTCCCGGTACGGCCCGGCCACCCGGGCGGGGCGGTCGTCCGACCCCGACCCCGACCGCAGTGCCGGCCGGACGGTCGTCCTCGGCCCGGCCGTCCGGGACACCGACAGCAGGGCGTAGGCCACGACCAGGAACGACAGGCTGTTGGCGAAGAACAGTCCCATGAACCACGCCCGCGACTTCCAGGCCATCACCACACCCGCGAGCAGCACGCCTGCGGTGAGGCCGACGTTGCGCATCGCGCGGATCCGGGCCATCGTCTGCGTGCGGTCCTCGTCGGCCTCGTACTCGCCGACCACGACCTGGAGCAGCGGCGAGCACGCCCGGTCCAGCGCGGTGATGGCGCAGGTGAGCACCAGGTACCAGGCCAGGTCGGGCGCGAAGACGTACGCGGTGTACCCGACGGCGCGGAGCACCAGCATGGCCACGTACACCCGGGTGACACCGAGCCGGTCGACCACCCAGCCCACCGGGACGGGGCTGAGCAGACCGCAGATATTGGCCAGCGCGATGGTGCCGCCGATGGCCGCCGGGTTCAGCCCGACGAACTGGACGAAGTAGATGATCCCGCCGGCCAGGAACAGTCCCGAGCCGGTCGAGTCGATCGCCGCCGCCTGGGCGAGCACGCGGGCCTGCCTGGTGCGCGGCAGGACGTGCTCGACCAGGCCGGCCAGCCGGGTCATCACCACCGCACCTCCGCGCCGAGGGCGGTCAGCCGACCGGCCTCCGTCCGGCTCTGCACCTCGGCGGCCAGGTGCGGCACCGCCGCGTCGGGGCCGCTGAAGCGGACGTAGCCGGACAGCGGCTCCAGGGCGCAGCCACGGGCGCGCTTGGCCTCGTAGGTCGACATCCCGAACCGGACCCGGCGCACGCCCCGGTCGAGCGCCCAGGCGGGCACGTCGTGGTAGACCAGTACGAAGTAGCAGCTCGCCGCCATGGCCTCGGGGGAGAACCCGGCCGAGCGCGCGTGCAGCACGCGGCGGCCCGGGTCGAGCAGGCCGAGTACGAAGCCGAGCACCTTGCCGTCGCTCTCGGCGGTGAACACCACGCACGCCTCGCCGACGGTGTCGCGGATCGCGTCGAACTCGACCCGGACGGCCGCCGGGTCGGTCGGCACACCGTGCTTGGCCCTCAGCTGGGCCTGAAGCTCCACCAGTTCGTCGGTGAACGCCTCGGGACCCTGCCGCACCACCGTCCGGATGTCCTGACTGCGGTAGTCCTGCAGCTCCTTGCGCAGTCTGGTCCGCCGCCTGCTGCGCAGCGAGGCCAGCCAGGTGTCGTAGTCCGCGCCGTCGGGCAGCTCGAACACGGTGTCCGCGCCGAGCAGCACCGGGGTGTAGCCCTGTGCGGCGGCGGTGTCCGCCATCGCGGCGTGCTCCGCAGCGCCGAGGTGCAGCAAACCGCTGCTGCGGCAGCCGAGTTCGTCCGCTGCGGCGGCCAACAGGCCGGGCAGGGCGGCGAACACGGCCTCCCGGGGGATCCGCGAACGTGGCGCGATCCGTACGCCGTGGTGCGGGCCGAACGCCGTCAGGGAGACCGTCGGGTGCTGCGCGGCCCGGATCGGTGGCAGCCGTAGCCGCAGGCTGTCGTAGCGCTCGCGGTCGGTGGCGGACAGCCGGTCCGCGTCGCCGAAGGCGCGCTCGTCACCGATCATCTTCGGCGCGTCGTAGAACAGTGAGCCGGTGTCCGGCGTGCTGATCAGCAGCGGCGCGTCCGCGCACACCGCGCCCTCCCCGTCCAGGACCAGGAGACGGCGGACCTGGTGCCGACCGGCCCGCTGGGCGAACCGCGACCAGCCCGGGTCACCCCACCAGGAATCGGCGGCCAATTCGGCATCGAATTCCCGGATCGATTCCCGGCTCGGTTCCGAGGTAGATTCCGGGCTCGATTCCGAGTGGAATCCAGAGTGGAATCCAGAGTGGAATCCAGAGTGGAATCCAGAGGTGGCCGCGCCCCGGTTCGGGTCGACGACGACACCGGATAAAACATGAATATCGCCCACGATATGTCCCCCGCCACGGCTTGGGTCGCGCGGTGCTGCCCCCAGTGCGCGATTCGACCTGAGTCGTGGTCATAGCTCTTGTTCGGTCCGATGTCCAGGGAGGCTACCAGTAGTTGTTGGCTGCTACCAGCCGTTTCCTGACGATCTTTCAAGATCACTGGACGGGTGGTCGATTACGGGCATCGGCGAGCTCAGCACGGGCCGGGTGGAGGGGCGGCAGGGCGCGGGCGGAGGTCGCGACTTGCCGTTCCGGTTGGACTGTTGCCGACGTTGGTTGTCGTGGGCATGCCGTGGGTGGGGGCCGATCGGGGTTGATCTTGAAATGGTGGCGGGTGTCTCCGGAATAGGTGACAAGGTAAACCGGGTGTCATCTAACATGGCTGCGGCAGCGAATACTTGATGACAACGAGGTCGAAAAAAATGGGTGCGCACGTTCTGGTGGTCGGCGACGCCAAGGAGATCCCCGGCCTGATGAGGAGCATCGGCGGGGCGGAAACCAGGACGTCGGTGATTTGCAGACTGACGGTGGTGAGCGGGCTGCGCGATGTTGCCGAGCACCAGCGGGTGGTCGGGGTGGCGCCGGAGGCCGGCACGGCCGAGTGGGTCGAGTTGGCACTGGCCGTGCACCGGGCCGACCCGGTGACGGCGGTCGGTACCTTCGGCGAACGCGACCAGGACCGCGCCGCCGCCATTGCTGCGGCCCTTGGCCTGCCCATGCACCACCCGGACACGGTGGCGGCCGTGCACGACAAGGCGCTGATGCGGCGCATCCTCGCGGACGCCGGGGTGGATGAGACCCCGGCCGCGCTGGTCTCGGGTCTCGCCGAGGCGTACGCCTTCGCCGAGCGGCACGGTTACCCGCTCATCGCCAAGCCCGGCCGGGGCGCGGGCAGCACGTTCGTGGCCCGGATAGCGTCCCCGGCCGACCTCGCCGCCGCAGTCGAACTGGCGGGTACCGCCTCGGAGTGGTCCTCCGGGACAGTGCTGATGGAGCGGTTGCTGCAGGGTCCGCAGATCAGCGTGGAGGCCCTCAGCGAGGACGGCGAGCACGTCGTCGTCGGGGTCTGCGGCAAGGTGTCCGAACCCGAGCACCTGGTCGAGGTCGGCCACCTGTGCCCGGCCCCGCTGGATGCGGCCACCCGGGCGGAGATCGAGCGCTTCGTGCCCGCCGTGCTCGACGCGCTGGGCATCGAATTCGGCGTCACGCACACCGAGTTGGTCCTCACCGCCGAGGGCCCCCGGGTGATCGAGACGCACATCCGCCCGGCGGGCGACGAGATCCCCTCGCTGGTGCGCGACGCGACCGGGGTGGACCTCATCGAGTGCGTCGTCCGGCAGACCATCGGCGAGCGGGTGTTGGGCACCGTACGGGCCACGCTCGCCGAGCCGCGAGCGCGTGGGGCGGCCATCTGGTTCGCCTCCCCGGACGCCGAAGGCGTGCTGCGCGAGGTGGCGGGCGTGGCGGAGGCCGGCGCGGCCGAGGGTGTGGTCGAGGTCGCCGCACACCTCACGCCGGGCGCGCTCACCTCCCGGGTGTCCTCGTCGCGCGAGCGCGGGCTCTACGTACGGGCCGTCGGCGACTCGGCCGAGCAGGCGTTGCAGCGGGCGCGTACGGCCGCCGAGTCCGTCACCTTCCTGGTCGAGACCAGGCACCTGGTGACCGAGACGGTCTGACGATCCGGCTCATGGGCAACGACGGGTGGCTGTCCGACAGTTCGGTTGTCGGACAGCTCGGTTGTTCGGTAGTCCGGTTGTCTGGTCTCCGCCAAGCGACCGGTCTAGACTCGGGCCTGCCGGGGTGGCGGAATTGGAAGACGCACCTGCCTTCTCAGCGGGCGGACCAATGGTCCAGTGGGGGTTCGAATCCCTCACCCGGCGCGCGTCGACTTCCCTCGATGGAGAGGACCGGATGTCCCAGAGCGCCGTTGGCAGCAGGATTCAGCCGTGGTTCGGCGGCTATCTCGATCCGCCGACGGCCACGGCCGAGGAAATCCGCACTGTGCAGCGGCACGAGATCCGCGACATCGGCCACCCGCACCAGGAGTACTTGCCGGCCGCCCCGTTCCTCCTGCCCCGTTCGTCCTACGCCGAGCTGTTCCGGGCCGCCGACGTGATGGCGGGTCTGGTGCACCGCACCGCCCTCGAAGCAGGGCCGACCACGGCGCAGCGCATGGCGGCGTTCGGTGCCACCGACCAGGACTATCCACTGTTCCTCGCCGATTCCATGCTCGAGGAGCGATACGCCTCCTGCCTGGTGCGTCCGGACATCGTCATCGGGCCGACCGGGCCGCAGTTCCTGGAGCTCAACATCAGTGGCGGGTTCGCCGGGACCGTGGAGAGCCACTGCGGCTACGCCGCCTGGCGGGCGCTCTACGGCGCTGCCGGTGAAGGGCTGCCGTTCACCCACCACGACCCGTTCGCCGCCCGTGCCGACCTCTTCGACGACGTCTGCGAGGAACTGGCCCTACCGCGTCGGCTTGCCTGGGTGGGCGCGCTGCGTGAATCCGTGCTTCCCATCGAGGAGACCCGGTACTTCGACCTGGAGACGGACTACCTCCACAGCAGAGGGTTCGACGCCGAGTACGTTGAGGTGGAGGACGCCGACCAGTTGTGGGACTGCGCTCCGCAGGACCGGTACCCGCTGGGGTTACGGCACTTCAATGTCGCGGATCTGTCGGCGCTGGGGATCGGCATCGAGCCGGTCCGTCGGGCTCTCGACGGCGGCTGCCTGCTGCTGTCCACCCAGACCTCCGGGTTCCTGGGCAACAAGATGGCGCTGGGACTGCTGTCCGAGGGCCGGCCGTGGATGAGCGCCGCAGAACACGCCTTCGTCGAGCGGTACCTCCCGTGGACCCGTGTCCTGACCGACCGGCGCACGAGCGTCGGCTCCACCGACGTGCAGCTCCTTCCCTACGCCGTCGAGAACCAGGAGGACCTGGTCGTCAAGCGGGGGATCGGCAGCAACGGCCGACAGGTGGTCATCGGCCGGGAGACGGACGTCGGCACCTGGCGGGAGACCGTCGAGTCGGCCGCTGCGGCGGGAACCTCGGTGGTGCAGCGCTTCGTCCCGATCCAGTCCACCTGGCAGTCGGTGCTGACCGACGCGCTCGACGTCCCGGAGACCGTGCCGGTGGCCCCGGTGATCAGCCCGCTGCTCTTCGGCCGTCGACCGGCGGGTGCCTTCACCCGCTTCTTCGCCGACAACTCCGCCGGGATCATCAGCGTGGCGTCGCGCTCTGCCATGTCCAACGTCGTCGTCACCCGGTGAGACCCGGCCGCTCCCGGCGCCACGTCGGCACAGACCTCCGAGGACACCCGGCGCGTCATGACTGTCTTGTCCACACTTCCTGGTCGGGGCCTGTGACGAAAACGTGTGCGCTGTGAGTCGCCGCGCGGGACCAGGACGGGGGCTGGTCCGTGCGTTCGCCGCAACGGCGAGAACAGAGGTCACCGAGACCCTGAACGCCCCGGACCGGGCGGCCAGGGCACTGATCTGGGCCACGATCGTCACCTGTCTGGGAGCGGGACTGAACTACGCGGTCGCGGCCGTCTACTTCTCCACCGTGGTCGGCCTGTCCGCCGCGCAGATCGGCACCGGGCTGGCCTGCGCCGGAGTGGCCGGCGTCGGCGGGGCCTACCTCGGTGGGCAGGTGGCCGCCCGGATCGGCTCGCGCCGCACCCTGGTCCTGAGCCTCCCCGTGCTGGGGCTGGTGATCTGCGGGTACACCCTCGCGACCGACGTGATCACATTCACCGCACTGGCCTCAGCCGTCTCCGCCCTCAGATTCGCGAACACCACGGCTCGTGCCACGATGATCGCCTCCGGCTTCACCGGGCCCGACCGGGTCCAACTCCGGGCCAGAATGCGGGTGGTGACCAACGTGGCGACCGGCGCGGGGGCGCTGCTGGCCGGGGTCGCCCTCGCAGCTGGAACCCCGCTCGCGCTCAAGGCGGCCGTCGTCGCCGTCGGTGTGCTGACCGCTCTGAGCGCGCTGCCCCTGACGTCGCGGCGGGCCGGGGCCAGGTTCGCGGACCAGGCCCCGCCTGCGGCCGCCGCCGCAGGGCGGCGCACCGCCCCCGACCGGGGCCGGTCGCCGTTCGCCGACCTCCGGTATCTGCTGGTAGCCCTGCTGGTCGGAATCAACGCCACCTATTTCACGCTGCTCGACTTCGGCATACCCCTGTGGACCAGTCAGCACACGAAGGCACCGGTCGCGCTCATCTCCGTGCTGCTCGCCGCGAACACGGTCGTCATCGTGCTCCTCCAGGTTGCCGCCTCGAAGGGCACCCACGACGTCCGGCTGGCCGGCCGGGGCGCGTTCCGCGGTGCCGTCATGATCGCGGTGGCCTGCGCGCTGTGCGCGCTGACCGGAGGTCTGGGCGCCCTGCTCGCCTCCGGGCTGCTGCTCCTCGCGGTCCTGGTGATGTCCGCCGGCGAGGCGTACGGCGAGGCGGGCGCCTGGGGCCTGACCATGGAGTTGGCCGATCCGCGCAACCAGGCCCGCTATCAGGGGGTGGCGGAGATGGCCTACGCCGCCGGGCAGACTCTCGGACCGCTGGTGTTCGCCGCCACCGCCATCGCGCACGGATGCTGGGGCTGGGCAATGCTGGCGGGCATGTTCCTGGCCTCCGGGGCGGGCCTCCTCCTGCTCTCCCGGAACGCGGTGGCGCCCGTCCCGCCCGTCCCGCAGCCGACCCCCGATCCGGTGTCCCCGGGCACTTAGACCGACCTCTCACGGCGGGCGTCGCCGGGCGACACGTCCCGGGACGGATCGGCCGGTTCCTCGAAGTGACAGCCGAGTTCGGCCAGGCGACGTTGCTCGCCGACGCTCTGCAGCTGGCCCACCCGTTGCAGGGTGTCCGCTTCTGTGCCGCTGAAGTGGACGAGGCCGTAGAGCGGAACCAGCGTGCACCCACGGGCCCTTTTGGCCTCGGATGTGGACATGCCGTACCAGATCTTGGCTATTCCATGGCGGGCGGACCAGGCCGGAACCTCCTGGTAGACCAGGGCGAAGTAGCTGTACCGGCCGGCCGGGTCCGTGTCGTCGCAGCCGAACGAGCGGACGTAGATCTCCCGGCGCTCCCGGTCGTACAGGCACAGGGCGAACGCGATCAGCTGTCCGTCGCGTTCGGCGCGGAACACGATGACGTGGTCGCCCACGGTCTCGCGCAGGTCGGCGAACTCCGCCCGGGTGCTCGCCTCGGCGTCGGGCATGCCGTGCTTGGCCCGCAGCCGCGCCTGGAAGTCGGCGAGTTGGTCCCCGACCGACTCCGGGCCGGACCGCACCACGGTGCGCAGTCCGCTCTCCCGGTACAGCTTCATCTCCCGGCGGCGCTTCCCCCGGGTCTTCCCGGGCATCGACTGCAGGTACTCCTCATAGGTGTGTGCGGCGACCGGCCACTGCACGGCATCGGCGCCCAGCACCACCCGGCGGTAGCCCCCGTCGTCGGCGGCCGATCGCAGCACCCGTTCCTCCGCCCCGGTGAGACTCAGAATGCCGTAGCTGCGACAGCCGAGTTCGGCGGCAGCGTCCGCCAGCAGTCGCGGCAGCGCCTGCATGACCTGGTCCGGATGGACCGGTGAGTCCACTGCGAACCGAACACCGTGGTCGGAGCCGCGCGCGCCGAGCGCCACCGAGGGGTACTGGACCTGACGCAGGCCGTCGAGCTGCGGCAGGAGCTTCTCGTACCGGGTCCGCTCGGCCTCCGAGAGCCGGTCCACGGCGCCGAAGGAGCGCTCGTCGCCGATGATGCCGGGAAGCCTGTGGAAGAAGGGTCCGCGGTCACGGGTGCAGACCATCAGGGGTGCGACCGCACACGGTGTGGAGTCTTCGTCCTCCACCACCAGGAACTTGAGCTCCTCGCTGTTGGCCCTCCCGGTGAAACGAAGCCAGGACTCCCCGCTCCAGAAGGTGTTGCCGCGCAGCCGGATCCGCGGGATCGCCGAACGGTCGGCGATCCTGCCCGTCAAGGTGGAATGCTCCATGGTCCACCACCCTATCCGGCCTGTGCAGTACGGGTGTTGACGGTGTGTCGGCCGGTCCGGTCGGTCGGCCGCCGGATCAGGGTCGTGAAGCAGGTCACCGGCACGACAGTCGACGCGTGGTCGCCCTGATCCGGGTGGTGATTTGCCCCAGCGGGATCGGATGCACCCCGGTTGACCAGCGTCAACGCCTGCGCGGTCACGAACTGTGATTGCCAGGTCGCCGCAACCGTCCGAACTTGCACGAATTTGCCAAGCCGTCACCGGCCGAGGTGCGATATCGTGCTCTCCATCGCCATGAGCCGTCCGGCAGGGGGGTAGAAATGAACGATATTCTGATCGCAGGCATGCTCGCCGGATATGGAATCGCTATGCCGGTCGGAGCGATTACCGTACTGATCGTCACCTTATCGGCTCAGACATCCTTCCGCGTCGGTTTCGCCGGCGCGATGGGTACGGCGACGGCCGACGGTCTCTATGCCCTCATCGCAGCGTCGACCGGCGCCGCGTTGGCGAGCCTCCTCCAGCCCGTTGCCAGACCCATGCGCTGGGTGGCCGCAGCCGTGCTGGTGCTCCTCGCCGTCAAGGGGATTACCGCCGCACTGCGGCGCTCGCGCGGCTCGGGAACGGCCAAGTCGATCGGGGCGGAGCGCCCATTGCGCGCCTATCTCCAACTTCTCGGACTGACAATCCTTAATCCGTTGACAATCATCTATTTCTCCGCCCTGGTACTGGGCCTGCGCAATGACGCGTGGACAGCCATGGACAGCGTGGTCTTCGTTCTCGCGGCTTTTGCCGCTTCCGCCAGTTGGCAGGCTGTCCTGGCCATCGGTGGAGCACTGGTCGGCCGAGTGCTCACCAGTGAAAAGGGGCGCCTGGGGACGGCGATCATCGGTAACGGAGTGATTGTCTTTCTAGCTGCCCATCTCCTGCTGACCTGACTTTGCGAGCCGTTCCAGCGTATCACTTCATTTTTGGACAACCACGACGTCAGGTCCGGCTGAGCCGCCATAGCAGTGGAGGTGTGTCTGTGAAAGAAGTCGAGAGCTGTCGGCAGTATCAACATGAAAGTCTGCGGTCGGAGGGTGTGCGGCTGTTCTCGGTGGGCGCGGTGTATGCGGATTCGGTTGAGGAAGATCCGGCACCATTAAGCCCCGGGAGCCTGCTCGACAGCCGGTCGGTCGATGTCCCGATAAGCTCGATCAGGCCGGCGGATTCGCCGCGGAGTGCGGGAATCAGTAAGGCGCACGCGCGGGTGCTCGCGGAGGCGGACGCGGAGTTGCCTCCGATTCTGCTGCACCGGCAGACGATGCGGGTGGTGGACGGCATGCACCGGCTGGAGGCCGCCAGGATCCGGGGGGCCCGCACGATCAAGGCGCGATTCTTCGACGGTGACGAGGAGGAGGCCTTCGTCCTGGCCGTCGAGTCGAACGCGGCACACGGCCTGCCGCTCTCGCTGAGCGACCGGAAGGCCGCCGCACTCCGGATCGTCAGGACTCACCCGCACTGGTCGGACCGGGCGGTCGCGGCGAAGGCCGGGCTGGCGCACAAGACGGTCGGCGCCATACGGCGGTCAAGTGGGGAAGTTCCCCACTTGGAGGCCCGGGTCGGCCGCGACGGCAGGGTGCGCTCGGTGGTGCGGACGAGCAAGGGGAAGAGAGAGCTCGGTGAGCCGTCCGTCCGGGGCCCGAAGGCCCGGCCGCAGGAGGAGGCACGGGACGAGTCGCCCGGTGCCGAGATCCGCGACTTCCCGCCCATCGCGAGCCGCCGGTCCGCCCTGCCCGTGGCGAGCGGGAACCCCGGCATCCCGGAGCAGGACGCCGGGCCCGCGAGCATCCGGGCCTCGGCGGACACCGACTGGAAGGCCAGCCTGCAGAGACTGCGGACCGACCCGTCCTTGCGGTACACCGAAGCCGGCCGCCTGGTGCTCCGGGTGCTGGACGCGCACATGGCGGCGACGGACCAGTTGCGCCAGATCGCCGAGATGCTCCCGGAGCACTGCCTGGACGCACTCGCCGGCTTCGCGTTGAAGTGCGCGGACGACTGTCATCGGTTCGCCGTCCGGCTTGAGCAACGGAGGAGCGAGTGCCAGTGATGCCAGTGAGCCCAGGGGTTCCCGGCGCTACCGGACGGCCGGCTGGACGTCCGGACGTCCGGTCCGCTCCGAGTAGACGGAGGATCAGATCGGGGCTGACGGATCAGACAGGGCCCAGACCGGCCCGTGTGGTGACGAGGTCCGTCCAGCGTCCGAAGATCCGCCGTGCGTAGCGCTCCGTCCGGACCGCGCCGGCCAGCAGTTCCTCGGTGAGGTGCCGAGGGCTTTCCGGGCCGCATCGATCGACCAGCTCGGTCGCGCACTCGGGGGTGCGCAGCCAGTCGGCGAGCAGTTCCGCGTCCATCTCCAGGTGGAACTGGACCCCGTAGGCGGAGCTGCCGACCCGGATGGCCTCGTTGGGGCAACCCGGTGAGCCGGCCAGCCGGGTGGCGCCGGGCGGGCAGTCGAGATTCTCGCCGTGCCACTGGAAGACCTGGAGACTTCTGGGCAGGCCACCGAAGAGCGGGTCGTCGAAGGCCCCGGGGGCCAGCTGCGCGCTGTGCAGTCCGTAGTGCGGTTCGCCCGGGGTCACGGCTGCCCCGAAGGCGGCTGCGAGCAATTGGGCCCCCAGGCAGGCTCCGAAGAAGGGGACGCCGAGGCGGACGGCCTGCCTGATGTAGTCCTGCTCCGCCGGGAGCCAGGCCAGCGGGTCGTTGACGCTCATCGGCCCGCCCATCGCCAGGATGCCGTCCACCGAGGCCGGCGGGGGCGGCAGTTCGCCCTGGTCGACCCGGACGGGGAGCAGGGTCACGCCGCGTTCGGCGAGCAGTCGGCCGAAGGATCCAGGTCTCTCCCAGCTCGCGTGTTGGAGTACCGCGATACGCGGTCGGCTGTCGGCATCGGTACGGCCGTGTGCGCGCAACTCGCCCTTCTCTCTACTCGTCCGGATTTCCCTGATTTCCGGTTCGTGGATTCTTATTCAGCCATGATTCGGCCATGATTCGTCAGGGTCCGGCCAGGACCCGGACCGCGATTCCGCCCGGAATCGGCCGGATCCGGAGGCCATCATGGCCGCCGGGAACCGGGTACGCCATCGGCCATTCCCGGGAATGGCCGGGGCGTCCCCGATTGCTTGTCGACCGCGTTCCGCTCGCTGTACTGTCGGGCCAGCTCGACCGCGTCGGCCCGTAAATCCGTCCGACCTCCTGAGACCTACCGGAAATAGGGGACTTCGTGTGACGTACGTGATCGCACAACCGTGTGTCGACATCAAGGACAAAGCCTGCTTGGATGTGTGCCCGGTCGACTGTATCTACGAGGGCGGCAGGACCCTCTACATCCACCCGGACGAATGCATAGACTGTCACGCATGCGAGCCGGTGTGTCCGGTGGAGGCGATCTTTCCGGTTGATCAACTGCCGGAGGAGTGGTCGCCCTACGCGGAGATCAACCGGGAGTTCTTCACCGAGGTCACCGGCCTCGGCAGCCCCGGCGGGGCTGCCGGAGTAGCGCCGCAGTCGACCGACCACCGTGCTGTCGCGGACCTGCCGTTCGCGGCACAATCCCAGGAATAGGCGCCTGTCCGGCCCTGCCCGGCGGGTAAGGTCGCGGATATCGACCTGATCGATCGCTCATCTTCTCGAAGGATGAAAGGGAACATCAGATGGCGGATAAGAAGTGGCAGGAAGTCGGTTATCCGGCGCGGCTCGAGGAGCGCCTCCCCGACAATGTCGTCAAATGTCATCTGAGCCCGCGAAACTGCCGGATCAGACCGGGTCAGCACGGTTTCTGCATGGTGCGGGCAAACCGTGACGGACGTCTGGTGAGCCTGAACTACGGTCGTTCGGTGCACGCCACCGAGGAGACGATCGAGACCGAGGCCGTGTTCCACTACGAGCCCGGTGCGCGCATTCTCTCGATGGGGAACATCGGGTGCATGCTCAACTGCGACTACTGCCACAACTGGAAGACCTCGCAGGCCCGGTACGTCGAGGACAAGGACGTGTTCCACTACACGCCGCAAGAGGTCATCGACATCGCGAAGCGGCACCAGATCGACGTCATCTCGTGGACGTACAACGACCCGGTGGTGTGGCACGAGTTCGTGATGGAGACGGCGGCGCTGGCCAAGGAGGCCGGCATCGTCAACCTGTACAAGTCGGCCTTCTTCATCTCCCCGGAGGCCATCGAGGAGTTGATACCGGTCATCGACATCTTCTCGATCTCGATCAAGTCGATCGACCCCAAGTACTACCGCAAGATCACCAAGGGCTGGCTGGAGCCCGTGCTGGAGGGGACGGAGCAGGTCTACCGGGCCGGAAAGCACGTCGAGGTGTCGACGCTGATGGTCACCGACCTGAGCGACAACGAGCAGACCGCCGCCGACGTGGCCAAGTTCGTGCTGGACCGGCTCGGCCCCGAGGTGCCGACGCACTACGTCCGGTTCCACCCGGACTACAAGATGACGGACACGATCAGGACGCCGGTCGACCGGCTGGAGGCCGCCCGCCGGGTGGGGCTCGGCATGGGTCTGCGCCACGTGTACCTGGGCAACGTCTACGACACCGACTCGACCAGCACCCGGTGCCACAACTGCCAGGAACTGCAGATCACCCGCTACGGCCTCAACGCGCAGATTCTCGCCGTCACGCCTGACGGACGGTGCACCAAGTGCGGTGCGGACGCCAACATCCGGCGCATCCCGGGGGCTGGGCGCCGGCCGAGCACCGTCGCCGACCTGCCGGTGGGCGGCCGCTTCGACACGGCGACCTTCGACTGGTACGGCGACGTCCGCGCGCTGCACGTGCAGGTGCGCAACGACTCCGCCGAGAGCCAGCAGGTCTACTACCGGCGCAACAGCTCCGGTACCAGTAACTCGCCTTGGTCGGTGCTGGAGTTGCTGCCGAAGGAGAGCTACCGGTTCATCGCCGCCAAGTCCGAGCTGGACGAACGCGGGGTCGCGGTCGCGGTGCCGCCGGGCTGCACCTCGTCGCTCCACCAGGTCTTCGACCGGGCGCACTTCCCCACCACGATGGCGGACAGCGGCTCGCTGAACGCCGATGTCACGCCGCTGCCGCTGTTCGAGACGCGGGGCTGATCCGGTGAGGGCGTTGCGGCCCTAGCGAAAGGACGATCATGACTTCCAGCGACAACGCGCCGGAGTTCGGCGATGTCGTCATCGTGAACGGTGCCGATGTCAAGGGCCGGGAGGCGTTCCCGAACCTGACCCGGCGCGTGCTGGCCCACAACGACAAGCTGATGCTGGTCGAGCACGTGATGGAACAGGGCTCGGTGTTCCCCCTGCACAGCCATCCGCACGAGCAGCTCGCCTACCTCGTGTCCGGGCACATCCGGGTGCGGGCCGGTGCAGAGGAGTTCGAGGCCGTCGCGGGCGACAGCTTCGTGGTGCGGGGCGGCATCGAGCACCAGGTGCACGCCATCGAGAGGTCGATCGCGCTGGACATCTTCACCCCCTATCGGGAGGACTACGCCGAATGGGTGGACGAGGCGTCGTGACATTGCGCGCCGTCGTCCGCCGTGCGTAGGGAGCCGGGGCAGGCGACTGCCCCGGCTTTCCTCCGAGTACTGACCAAGAACCATCCAGACACCTGTCCTGCACGGAAGGGGGAATCTTGGCAACGGAGTCCGTAACGTCCCAGGGGATGGACCTGAAGGACCCGGTGACGCCGCTGGCGATGGTGGTCGGCCCCACCCGCCCCGCGCCCTCGGTCCTGGAACGCCTGGGCGACCCGGCACCGCCGCTGACCGATCCGGAGTTCATCGCGGAGTTCGGACGCTGCCTCTCCAGGCTCCGCACACTGGTCGGTTCCACGACGGCGAGCGTGGCGGTGGTGCCCGGTACCGGCACCAACGGTATGGAGAGCATCGTCGTCAGCCTGCTGCGTCCGGGTGTCCCCGTCCTGGTGGCCTCGACCGGCATGTGGGGGGACCGTTGGCGCGAGATCTGCCTGCGCCACCAAGTCCCGGTGCACGCACCGAGGTTCCCGGTAGGCCGCGCGCCCGATCCCGTGCTGCTGGAGAAGCTGCTGTCCCGTGGGCACTACCAGGCCCTGCTGGTCGCACATGTCGACTCCAGCAGCGGCGTCCGGGCCGATCTTCCCGAACTGGCCCGGTTGGCAAGGCAGTCGGACGCGCTCTGCCTGGTGGACGGTGTGTCGGCGATCGGCGCGGAGCACATCGAGCTGGACGCCTGGGGCCTGGACGTCTACCTCGGCGGGCCGCCGAAGGGCCTGGCCGGGCCACCCGGGCTCGCCACCTTCGCGCTCAGCGAGCGAGCGGTGCGACGGCTGGGTGAGCGCGACTGGACCCCGGGCAGCTACTCGCTCGACCTCGCTCCCTGGCTGCCGGTCATGGCGGCCACCGAACGCGGCGAGTTCGGCTACTTCCAGTCCCCGGCGGGGAATCTGGTGCTCGCCCTGTCCGAGGCCCTGCGCCTGGCGCTGGCCGAGGGCCGGGAGGCCCGGGTCGGCAGGCACATGGCGCTGCGGGACAGGCTGCACGAGGGGCTCGCCGAGTTGGGTGTGAAGCTGCTGGCGGCAGAGCCGGCGGAGCGGGCCAACGGCGTGACGGTCTGCGTCGTGCCGGAGGGGATGCGTGAGGAGGAGTTCCTCGGCGCGGTCGCCGCCGAGGGCGTGCTCCTGCCGGGCGGCACCTTCTCGGCGCTGGGCAACCGGACCTTCCGGGTGGGGCACCTGGGCACGGTGACCGACGCGGACATCACCAGAACGCTTGCCGCCGTCCGGGCGGGCCTTCGAAGTTCCGGGAGGAACCGTTGAAATCTCGTGTCCTGGCCGCCCGGCTCGCCGACCTCGGCGGTGTGCCGGTGGTCACCGAGGTCGAGCTGTCCGATCCGGCCGCCGGCGAGGCTGTGGTCGACATGTACTACGCCGGACTCAACCCCCTTGACACGTACGTCATCCAGGGCAGCGTGGGCGGCAACGCCGTCCGGCCTCGCACGCTCGGTGTCGAGGGCGTCGGCCTGTGCGACGGCCGGCCGGTCGTCGTGCACGGCGGCGGCCTCGGCATCGTCCGGGACGGTACCTGGTCCGGGCGGGTGCTGGCGCCCAGGGACGCCCTGGTGCCGGTGCCGGACGGGGTCGCCCTGGAGGCGGCGGCGGCCGCCGCCGTGGTCGGTACCACGGCGATCCGGGTCACCTGGGACGTGGGCGCGGTGCGCGCACACGACCGGGTCCTGGTGCTGGGCGCCTCCGGCGGCGTGGGCCAGGCGGTGTCCAGCCTGTGCCGGGCGGCCGGTGCACAGGTCTGGGGCCAGACCGGCAACCCCGACAAGGTGAAGGCGATCGCCGCCTCGGGGGTCACGCCGATCAGCGCGTCCGGTGCCGCGGAGCTGATGGTCGAGGCGGACCCGGTGGTACCCACGGTGGTCTTCGACGCCCTGGGCGGCGAATTCACCGCCGCTGCGGTGGAGTTGCTGGCGGATCACGGCCGACTGATCACGTACGGAGCCAGCGCCGGCCCCGACAGCACGCTGTCGATGCGGACCGTCTACCGGAAGAACCTCACCATCGCCGGCTACGGCGGGGTCAGCGAGCCACCGGCCCGGATCCGGGCCGGCACCGAGCTGGCCCTGCACGCGCTGCGCGACGGTCAGTTGGTGATCCCGGTGCACGAGATCTACCCGCTGGCGCGGGTCGGTGAGGCCCTGCGGGCACTGACCGGCCGGACGGCGACGGGGAAGATCCTGCTCGACGTACGGAGTCAGCCCCTGGGTCACGGCCAGGCGCCCGCCTAGCGGGTCCGCCGGTAGGGGGCCGGCCGGGTGGGGCGGACCCGGCCGGCCCGGATCACACCAGCAGCCCGCTCCGGAAGAACGAGTCGGCGACCCTGTTCGACTCGAGGACGCCGTTACGGTCGAACAGGCGCAGCGTGGACGCCGCCGCCGCTCGCATGTCCGCCTGAATCCGCGCGACCGGATACGTCTCCTCGATGACTCCCATGACGGAGTCGGGATCGAGGCGGGCCGGCCCGAGCATGCCGCTCGTCGCGGCCAGGTCGGGCCGAAGGAACGCCACGACGAACTCGGGCAGCAGGGTGCCGATCAAGTCTCTTTCGCAGGAGGTCAGTTGTGGCCACGCATGCTCGAAGAACTGGGCGAAGAAGGCATGGTGGCGGCCCTCGTCCTCGGCATGGTCGGCGATCGTCTCCCGTACGGCGGTGCACACCCGCTGATCCTTCGGAATGCCGGACAGGATGCTGGAGATCAGCGTCTCCGAGACCACCGTGAAGAAGAGATCGGCCAGCGGGCGGAGGGCGGGATCGAGGCCGGCCTTCAGCGTACGCAGCCGGGACAGGAAGTAGGGCTCGCCGGAGGTTGTCGGCAACTCCCGGGTGGCCGAGATCAGTTGGGACTGCAGATCGTCGGAGAACTGGGCGTGCCAGGCCTCGTCGGTGCATATCTTGTACGAATCGCGGAGCATCACGGCAGGCAGCTCGAAGCCGCTCCGGCGGCGGCTGATGAGCTGTGTGACGGGGGCGACCAGAAGCTGTTCGAGATCCGCCGTGAAATCGAGGTAGATGTGCAGTCGCTGCAGCAGCAGACTGTTGATGACCTCCTGCTCCTGATCCCGGACCAGCGGGTGGTAGAGCACCGGAACGAGCTCCGGCGGGAAGAACACCTTTCCGTTCTCCAGTTCCTCCAGTATCCGCCGTGGCTTCGCCCGGACGCTGGATCTGCCGTCCCAGCTGGAAAAACTGGAACGGTACTGGTCTTTCGGGCCCGATCCGGCAGACATCAGAATCCTCCAACGGGGACAGTTCAATCGGATGCCGAAGAAAGACGGTGACCGATGCTAACACGGTCTCAGAAGGGCGCCGGGAGAACGGGTTGTTCCGGATCGCAATGCCCACTGATAGCCTGAACAAGCGCCGGTGAAATCCCGGGATCCCGCTCGCCGTCAAACTCGCCGTCAAATTCAGTAGACGTGTGTCCCATCGAATCAAGGGGTCGACGAAGATGAGTGACATTACCAACGCGAACGCCGATGAGAAGAGCAGTGGCAAGGCCGGCGGGAGGACCGACGGGCAGTGGCCCGTCGACTCGGCGATCGTCGCCAAGCTGCGGGAGACCTACACCGGTGCGCTGACCGACATTCTCGACGGGCTGGGCTATGTGAAGCAGAGCCTTTCCGGTAATTTCCTGTTCCCGGACCCCAGCATGCGTATGGTCGGGCCGGTCTACCCCGTCGAGTGCACACCGAACCCGCTCGCGGTCTCCCACGGAAAGAGCGCGCGGGGGCTGTTCGAGATGCTCTCCTCGGTGCCCGGCGACCATATCGCCGTGGTGCAGATGAACGGCATCGACGCCTCGATCTTCGGTGACCTCTCCATCACCGCGCTGCAGGCGCAGGGTGCGGCGGGCGCGCTCATTGACGGTGGTGCCCGCGACCTGCACTCGGTGCACGACATGGACTTTCCGGTGATCTCCCGGTTCGTCCGCCCGCAGGGCTTCATCCAGCGCGGCGACTGGGTCAGCTGGGGCAAGGACCCGGTGCACATCGAAGGCGTGCGGATCGCCCCCGGCGACTACCTGGTCGCCGACGGGTCGGGCGTGGTGATCGTGCCGCAGGAGGTCGCCGCGAAGGTGGCGGACGAGGCATCAGCCGTAGCCCTCAAGGAGGAGGCGCTGCGGGACGCCGTGCGCTCGGGGATGAGCCCGCTGGAGGCGTTCGACCGGTATCTGGTCAACGGTGAGACACGGGAGATCACGACCAGGGAGGCCCGGGAGGTGTCCGACGCGCGGCGCGCGACCCGCAGCGGCTCCCAGGCCCGGAGCGACGGCCAGACCCGAACCGACGGTCAGACCCGGACCGACGGCTGCTGCGGCGGACGCAAGGCCGCCCAGCAGGCCGAGCGCGCCGCGCGCGGGCAGGCCCCGGCGGTGGCGCAGTCGGCCGGCGGCTTCACCCCGTCCCGCTCCTACCAGGGGCGGGTGGGCGAGGGTGACCTGACCAGGCGGGCGGGTGTCGAGCAGCTCGAGGAGCGCGGGGTGGACGTCATCGCCCTGCGGGAGAAGCTGATCGACGCCGCCGCCGCCGAGTTCACGACGTACTACTACTACACCGTGCTGCGGCACTTCCTGGCCGGTAACGAGGACTACAAGGCGATCGCCGAGGACGCCCGGCTGGAGGACCGCTCGCACTTCGAGCTCATCACGCCCCGGATCTTCGAGCTGGGCGGCACCATCCCGTTCGACATCAGGGACTTCGCCGACCGGGCCGGCTGCCCGGACGCCTATCTGCCCAACACCAACAACGGCCGGCTGAGCTGGGGCAACGACGGCGACGACGCCACCAGCCCGGCGAACGCCACCGAGATTCTCACCGTGCTGCTGGAGGCCGAGCGGTGCGCGGTGCGCTCGTGGTGGGAGATCTGCGACATGACCTTCGGCAAGGACCCCCGGACCTACGAACTGGCGATGCGGATCCTCAACGAGGAGATCGAGCACGAGGCGTGGTTCATCGAACTGCTCAGCATGGAAAGGGACGGGGTGGCGCGTCCGTCCGGACACTTCAAGCGGGGTGGAGTCGGTGACGCACCTTGGAGCAGGAACCGGCCGTTCGACCACTCCTGACGGGCCCGGCTTCGAGGTCCGGATCGAATTCCAGGGAACCGTTTCGACGATTGCCGCCCGGCCGGGGGAATTCCTGCTGGACGCGGCCGCGCGGCACGGACTCTGGCTCCCCCGGACGTGTTGTCAGGGGTGGTGCACCTCCTGCGCGGCCCGGATCGAACAGGGACAGGTCGAGCACTCGGCGGCCCGGCGGTTCTATCCCGCTGACGAATCCGCCGGTTTCGCTCTGCTCTGCACGGCCCGGCCGCTGTCGGCGGTAACGGTGCTGGCCGGTCAGCACGCGGCATTCCGTGAACACCGGATCCGTAACGGACTGCCGGTGCCCAGGGCCTGATATCCGGAAGTACTCGCCGGACCGAGGAGCCGCCGGAGTCGAAAAAGGGAGACCTTTCGAAAAGGAGAGGCCTGAGGACGAGGAGTCGTGGACGGTGCGGTTGGGAGAATCCCCAACCGCACCGTCCGCATTCCTCCGTTCCGGTCACCGATTGCCTATTCGATGGTCCGTTGACAGCTCTGCCGACGCTCTGTTTCGCTGTCGGACATGCGAATCTTCATAGCGAACAGGCTCTGTATGAGCGTGGAAGGTCTCGACTTCCTCAATCCGAACCGCCTTCAGGACGGCAGGGAGTGCGGAGTACGGCTGGAGCTGCGGATCGTCGAGAGGGACACCCTCCCCGGGTCGATCTACGCGTCGCGCGCGCTCTCGATCAGTCGGGGGGTCTGCCGGTTCGACCTGCTGGAGTCCGCCCCGGGAGCCCAGGACCGGATGCACTGGCACCCGGAGATGCCGAACGGCGAGGGCCGTAAGCGCCTGTACGACGAGGAGCTGAGCCGGGACCCGCTGGGCTGGCTGGGGCGCCAACTGCGCGGCGGTGTAGCGCTGCTGGAGATGGCCGGGATCGACGATGCCGAGCGCTTCGCCCGCGACGCCGACGCCCTGGGCGGGATGGCCGATGACATCGTCGCCGCCGCGGCCGCCGCCCTGGACGGCTTCCGACTGAGCCCTTGGCCGGCGGTGAAGGGACGTGACGAACGCGGAATGGCCTTGGTGGACTTCTGAGGCCGAGCGGCCTGATACCCGCCGACCTGATTCCCGCCCGCCCGGACCCGACCGGGTGCGGGTCTGTGCGTGCCGTCCGGTTCCGTGCCAGTGCGAAGGGTTCAGATGAGGGTACTTGTCGTAGGAGCGGGCGCGACCGGTGGCTACTTCGGCGGACGGCTCGCCGAGGCCGGTCGCGACGTGACGTTTCTGGTCCGGCCGGAGCGGGCGGCGCAGCTGCGATCCGGCGGGCTGGTGATCAACAGCCCGAACGGAGACCTGCGGCTGGCCCCGAAGCTGGTCACGGTCGGGGAGCTGACGGACAGTTACGATCTGGTGCTGCTGACCGTCAAGTCCTACGCCCTCGAGCAGGCCGTCGAGGACATCGCGCCGGCCGTCGGCCTGGAGACGGCGATCCTGCCGGTGCTCAACGGTCTGCGGCATGTCGAGCTCCTCGCCGGTCACTTCGGTGACCAGCGGGTCCTGGGCGGAGTCTGCCAGGTGACCACCACGCTCGACCCGGACGGCGGCATCCGCCAGCTGGGCGGCCGGCAGGAGCTCGTCCACGGTGTCTGCCGCGCTCCGGGGCCGGCGCGGGTCCACGAGATCGACGCGGAGCTGCGCGACGCCGGGTTCACCGTCCGCCGCTCCGAGGACATTCGGCAGGAGATGTGGGAGAAGTGGGTGTACGTGGCGGCGGTCGGCGCGGTCACCTGCCTGATGCGCGGGCTGATCGGTGAGGTCGTCGCGGCCCCGGGTGGGCGTGCCTTCGCCGAACGCGTCGTGGCCGAGTGCGTGGCCGTCGCGGCCGCGTCCGGTCACCCGGTCGGTGAGGCGGCGCGGAGCCGGATGCTGGCCACCGTCACCGAGGCGGGGGCGGACACCGCCTCCTCGCTCTACCGCGACCTGCGGCGGGGCGGCCCGGTGGAGGCCGACCACATCCTCGGGGACCTGGCCGCGCGGGCTGCGGAGCGCGGTGTCGAGGTGCCGCTGATCGGCCTCGCGTACACCCATCTCCGCGTCTACCAGGGGGCACCCCGCCGATCCGGCTGACTCGGTGGGGGCAGGCCGTGGAGGGACGTCGGACGTACCGGACAAGGGAGAGCACTCGGTGAACGCGGACACCTGCTGGACGGATCGCGCCGACCCGCGCAGGCCACGGGGTCGGGCGGGTGGGGCCGGATGACACCTCCACCGGTAGAGGTGCTCGACCAGCTCCCCGTCCGGCGGCCACGGAGCGTGCTGGTGCAGCGCGCACGGGGTCTGGTCATGGTCGGGCCCGCCTTCGCCGCTGCCATCGCCTATGTCGATCCGGGCAACTTCGCCACCAACTTCGTGGCCGGGGCCGACTTCGGCTCCCAACTGCTCTGGGTCGTGGTCGTCGCCAACCTGGTCGGGACGCTGGTCCAGTTCCTCTCCGCCAAACTCGGTCTGGCGACCGGTCGGAACCTCGCGGAGCTGTGCCGGGAGCGGTACCCCGGGCCGGTGGTGTGGGGGCTCTGGGTCCAGGCGGAACTCGTGGCGATGGCAACCGACTTGGCCGAGGTGATCGGTGGCGCCGTCGCCCTGTCGCTGCTCTTCGGGCTGCCGCTGGTGGTGGGCGGAGTCCTGGTCACCGTCTTCTCCTTCGTTCTGCTCGCCTTCGACACCCGGGGCAAGCGCAAGTTCGAGGCGGTGATCGCGGCCTGCCTGGCGTGCATCCTGGTGGGCTTCGCCTGGAGTCTGCTGCGGGCGGGAGTGCGGCCGGGTGACTTCGGCGGCGGGCTGCTGCCCACGCTGCCCGGCTCCGCAGGGCTGCTCATCGCCGGCGGCATCGTGGGCGCGACGGTGATGCCGCACGTGGTCTTCGTACACTCGGATCTGACGCGGCGTCACGTCATCGAACTGCCCGGCCGGGAGCGGGGAGTGGGCCGGGTGCGGCCGGTGAACCCGGACCGGACGCGCCGGCTGCTCCGCCAGGTCCGTCTCGACGTCTTCGTGGCGCTGGGGTTGGCCGGCCTGGCGAACATGGCCATGCTGGTCGTCGCGGCGAAACTGTTCCACGCGGGCCCGATCGCGGTCGACACCCTGGAGAGCATCCACGCCGGTTTCGGTACGCTGCTCGGGGGAGGGGCGGCGCTCGCCTTCGCCCTCGCGCTGCTCGCCGCCGGGCTGGCCTCCACCTCGGTCGGCACCTTGGCGGGGCAGGTCATCATGGCCGGGTTCATCGGCCGCTCGCTGCCGGTCCTGCTGCGCCGTCTGATCACCGCGCTGCCCGCACTCGTCGTACTGGCCGTCGGGGTCGATCCGACCCAGGCGCTGATCTGGTCCCAGCTCGTCCTCTCCTTCGGCATCCCCTTCGTCCTGGTACCCCTCATCCGCTTCACGCGTGCGCCGGAGCTGATGGGGCCGCTGGTCAACACCCGAGCCACCACGGTTGCCGCCGTCCTCGTCACCGGAGTCGTCGTCGTGCTCAACGTCGTGCTCGCGGCGGCGGTTCTCACCACCTGACGGGACGTTCCGCCACCCGTTCTCCGACCGCTCGGTACTCACCGTCATCATCGCCAACAGGAGGCGCACCCAGTGTCATCGACGAACCAGTCCATACGCGAACCTCGGTGGTCCAGGTCATCGGCCCGCCGACTCGCCACCTACCTGAGCGGCTGCCTGCTCTTCTCGCTTGGCGGCTACCTCTTCATCTACTCCGATCTCGGCACCGACCCGCTCGACGTCTTCTCGCTCGGGCTGCTCAAGCACGTACCGCTGACGGTGGGCATCGCGCAGGCGGGTATCGCGGCGGTGTGCATCCTCATCTGGTCGCTCTGGTACCGGCGCCGTCCCGTGGTGCTGCCGTTCGTCACGTTCCTCATGTGCGGCAGCATCATCGACGTCCTGCGGGCTCTCCAACCGGCGCGGTTCCTGCCGCTGACCCATTTCGCGATCATGCTCCTGGCCACCATGCTGTGCGCCTACGCCTCGTCGCTGATCATCATGAGCGGGGTCGGCATCCGGGCGATGGACCTGCTGGCGATCGCCATGGTCGAGAAGTGGGGCTGGCAGCTGTGGATCGCCAAGATGTCCCTGGAGGGCGTCCTGCTGCTCACGGGCTACCTGATGGGCGGGCCGGTGGGCATCGGAACGGTGTGCTTCCTGGTGGTGGTGGACACCCTCATCCAGCCCTTCATGCGGGTCAACACGCGCGTCCTGCGGATGCGCAACCTCGGAATGCCCGCGCTCGAGAAGCCCTGACCCCGGAGCCGTCCGTCGGGCGCGCGGAGCCGGAGCCTCGCGCGGCCCGGGCCGGGCCGCCGAACGGAAGGCGCGGGGCGCTGCGGTGTGCAGCGCCCCGCCCGCCCGGTGGTCCGGTGGTGTCAGGACCGGAGGGTCCAGGACTGGCCGGGCGCCGTGCCGTTGGCCGGGTTGGTCACCACGGTCGAGCCGGCGGTGGCGGCGGAGGTGTCGAGGGCCAGGCCGGTGGCGACGTTGGTGACGGTCAGTGCGCCGCTCGCGGCGTTCTGCAGGACCCGCCACTCCTGCCAGGCGTTGCCCGGTGAGTAGTTGAGCAGGTAGGCGCTGTTACCGGGCGCGGTTCCGGCGGCGAGCACGGTGTGCACCTGGGTGCCGGTGTCGCAGTTGTCGCTGATCCGGACGGTGCCGTCGGGGTTGGTCGTGAACGTCCACTGCTCGGACGTGTGGGTGGGCCACCAGGTGTTGACGTCGGCGGAGGCGCCGACCGGGGAGCTGCAGGTGCCGGAGACCTCGAGGACCTGGCCGCCGGTGCCGCCGGCGCCGACGGTGTGGTACTTCCCGTCGCCGACGACCGTGGCCGGGATCGTGGTGGGCAGCGGCGAGAGCCGGTACATGGCGACCGCGCTCGGAGCCAGCGAGGCGCTGATGGCGCCGGTGACGTTGCCGGCGGACCCGCTCCACAGCTCCTTGGCGGAGTATCCCGGGCCGGTCAGGCCGAGCGCGGAGAGACTGGTGCTGACCGTCCGGCTGTACGTCGGGTCCTGGTTGACCAGCAGCACCGCCGTGTCACCGTTGGCCAGTTGGCGCTTGAGCACCACGGGCGCGGTGGCGGAGTCCGGGGCGCTGCCGACCAGGGTGGCGGGCTTGGCCAGGCTGTCCTGGTCGATCCCGATCACATCGGCGTTCTTGTAGATCGCCAGGCTGTCGCTGTTGATGCCGGTGGTCCAGTTGACGCCGTTGTAGCTGTGCTGCGAGTCGGCGGCGTTGCGCAGGTCGGCGCCGGAGATCAGCGGCGAGGCCATCATCGACAGGATCGACATCTCGGTGCGCGACTCGTCGTCGGTGAACGACTTGGCGCTGACGTTGTTGTCGGTGACGCCGTACACGCCGTAGGGGTCGTTCCAGCCGGTGAACATCATGTCCATGTCGTTCCAGCTGCCGGGCCGTACGTTGCCCGAGTCCTGCAGCGCGGTCTGCAACTGGCTGTTGTAGAGGATGCCGTTGATCTCGCTGTCGCGGTCGCCGCCGATCCGGCACAGGTTGGCGACCTGACCGCACCAGGTGCCGGTGGGGGCGTAACCGGGGGCGCTGTACTGCGGGGTGCCGGCGGCCAGGATCACCGGGTCGGTACGGGCCGGGTCGTTCGCGTTCAGCAGGTACGGCACGCCGCTGTGCACCGGCTGCGCCGAGACGCTCAGCGTCACCCGGGGGCGGCCCTGCGCGGCGGAGGCGCTGTCCAGCGCGCGCTGGAAGGTCTGCACCCGGGCGTACATGGACTGGGTGAGTTCCTTGCCCTCGCCCTGGGTGTAGTAGTTGTGCCCGTCCGGGCCGGTGATCTGCGGACCGTAAGGGCAGTCGTCGTACTTGACGTAGTCGACGCCCCAGGAGACGAAGTCGGTGGCGTCGGTGGACTCGTGGCCGAGGCTGCCGGGGTGGCCCTGGCAGGTGGTGTACGTGTCGGTGCCGTACAGGCCGAACTTCATACCTTTGCTGTGGGCGTACCAGGCCAGGTACTGGATGCCGTTGACGCTCTGGCCGTTCACCGTCTGGGACGGGTAGGCGGCGTTCGGGACCAGGTGACCCGAGGTCGGGTCGTTGCCCGTGCCGTCGGTGCCGAGGACCGGGTTGCCGTTGTCGTCGTACAACTGCATCGCGTTGTAGGAGTTCTTCGCCAGGTCGGTGCTCTGGTCACTGCGGTGCGACAGCGACCAGCCGTCGTCGATGGTCACCGTGTTGTAGCCGGCCGCGACCAGGCCGTTGGCCGACATGAAGTCGATGGTCTGCTTGACCTGTTGCTCGGTCACGCCGGTTCCGAGCGAGTTCCAGGAGTTCCAGCCCATCGGCGGGGTGAGGGCGCTCCCGTTGCCGAGTGCCGCAGCCGGGACCGCCGTCGCCAGGGTGCCTGCGGCTATACCGACGGCGAGTCCGGGGGCGGTCAGGGCCAGCGTCATCAGCACGCTGGGCAGGCGACGGATCTTTCGTGATGCGCGCAAGGACGACTCCGGGGGGACAGGTGGGGGCAGTTGGGGGAGGGGGCCACAGCGCGGTGCCAGGCGGTGACGCGGTAGTACCGCCTGGCTCCGCCGCCGCCGAGGGCACCAGCATGCCCGTGGCGATATCCAACAAAAAGACACAGGCGAGCAGCGCACCCCGGAGGGGGACCGGGTGCATCCGGTCACGACCTGAGCTCTCGTCAGAGCCCGTACGGTGAACGGACGGCAGTGAGTGCGCTGCTCGCCTGCGGCGATGACCTTGACCGGCTGGAGGTTGTCGCGCATCGGAGTGTAATGGCACATGCCACACTTCAATAGACTTCGCGCGGGATTATGTTTGTTGATGAAGGATTACGTTCGTCTGTGTCCAGGTCGGCTGCCCAGGTCGTCGCAGTCCCAAGCCTGCGAGGGGAAGCAGAAGGGAGACCCGCTGTCCGTGGGTCTCCCATTCCCGGGCGGCGCTGTGCGGGCCGGGGTGCTGCTCGGAGTGCTGCTGGGATGCTGCTCGGTCGGCCGGCGCGCCGTCAGTGCCGGAACATCCCGGCCAGGACGCTCCACCAGCTGCGGCGCTGCTGGGGGACGGTGGCCGTGGCGGCCGGGCCGGTGGGCGGCGCGATCGGCTGAGCCGGCGGGGTGTCGGGCGTGGCGGGGGTCGTCGTCGGTGGTGTCGTGGGCGCGGTGCCTCCGGTGGCGGTCGCCTCCCCCTTGGGCTTCGATCGCGGGGTGAAGCGCACCGGCAGCTCGACCAGGTGCCGGGACAGCCAGGCTGACGTCCAGGTCAACTCGTCCTCAGGAATGGCGAGTTGGATGTCCGGCAGGCGGGTCAGCAGGATGTCGATGCTGGTCTCCGCGATGGCCCGGCCGATATCCTGGCCGGGGCACTCGTGCGGGCCGCCGCCGAAGGCCAGGTGGGAGCGGTTGCCGTAGAGCGGCTTCGACAGGTCGGGGCGGACGGCGGGGTCGACGTTGCCGGCCGCGAGACCGAGCAGGAGCATGTCGCCGGCCCTGATCTGCTGCCCGCCGAGTTCGGTGTCCCCGGTGGCCCAGCGGCCCGCGACCAGCGACATCGGCGCGGAGTCCCAGAGGACCTGGTCCAGGGCGTCGGGCAGGGTCATGTGGCCGCCGGACAGGTGGGTGCGGAACCGCCGGTCGGTGAGGAGGAGCTTCAGGGTGTCCGCGATCAGGTTGACGGTCGTCTCGTTCGCGGCGAGCAGCACCACCCGCAGATGCTCCAGCACCTCGTCGTCGGTGAGTCCGGCGCTGTGCTGCATCAGCCAGGACACGAGATCGGCGCCGGGCGCCACCCGCTTACGCTCCATCAGCCGGCGCAGCGTCGCCACGACGTAGTCGTTGCTCGCGATGGCCGTCTCGGTGCCCTTCATCAAGTCCCGGGCGGCGTCCACCAGTCGGGGCCCGTACTCCTCGGGCATGCCGACCACCTGGGTCATCACGAGCATCGGCAGGTGCTCGGCGAACCGGGCCACCAGCTCGGCCTGGCCGGTGGGTCCGAAGTCCTGGATCAGCTGGTCGGCGAAGCGGGTGACGTAGCGGCGGATCCCGCGCCGGTCGAAGCGGTTCAGACTGTCGGTGACCGCCCTGCGCAGGCGCTTGTGCTCCTCGCCGTCCGCGAAAACGCACAGCGGCTGCCAGGCGATCACCGGCATCAGCGGGGAGTCCGGGGTGACCAGGCCCTGCTGGAACGCCGTCCAGCGGCGGGAGTCCCGGGAGAACCGGGACGGCGTGCGCATGGCGGTGAGGTTCGCGGAGTGGCCGAGGATCAGCCAGGCCGGGAGGTCGCCGTGCAGCAGCACGGGCGCCACCTCGCCGTGCTCGGCGCGCAGTTTCTCGTACAGGCCCGCCGGGTCGGCCTCGGCCTCCGGCCCGTAGAGCCGCCGGAGACCGTCGGCGCCGAGACCGTCTGCGCCGAGGCCGTGGGTGTCAGGGCCGTGGGTAGCGAGTCCGCCGGTGTCGAACTCGCCGGTGTCGAGCCGGTGGGCGGGGCAGCCGGGTGGCGGGGTGAGTGAGAGGTCGTCGGAGAAGGGGGTGGTCACGGTACCTCCGGGGTAGGTGTGAGGTGGTCGGGGTGAGCGGTCAGAGCTTCTGAAGTCCATGCATCACCGCCTTTAGCAGGGCGCGGTCGGGCAGGACCGCCTGCGGGACGGAGGCGCGGGCCTCGATCCGTCCCTCGGCGAGGAGGTCCGCGAGCAGCACGGTGACCACGCTCACCGGCAGCCGCAGGTAGGCGGAGATCTCGGCCACGGACAGCGGCGAGCCGCAGATCCGCAGGATCGCCGCGTGTTCCGGCTGCATCGTGGGCGCCGGCTCCGAGCGGGAGACGATCAGGGTGACCAGGTCGACTGCGGATCGCTCGGCCAGGCCGCTGCGGCCGCGCGTGATCACATAGAGCCGTTCGGGGCTGCCTTCGTCCCAGACCTGGTCGGCTGCGCTCATGCGACCTGCTCGCCGCCCCGCGCAGGAGTGCTGAGATGTTCGCCGATCCGGGCGACCAGGTCCCGCATCCGATGGCCCATCAGCCCGGCGTCGACCCCCTGGTCGGCCAGCACCGCGAGGTACGCCCGGGCGCCGGCCGCCATCAGGTAGAAGAACCCGCCACCCAGCTCGATGACCACCAGCCGCATCCGCCCGTCACCGTGCGGGAACTCGGTGGCGACGGCGCCCGCCAGGCTCTGCAGACCGGCGCAGGCGGCGGCGAGCCGGTCGGCGGTGTCGGTGTCGGTGCCGTACTGGGCCATCCGCAGGCCGTCGGCGGAGAGCACGACTACGTGGCGGGTGTGCGGGACGCAGTCAGCCAGTTCCTTGAGCATCCAGTCCATGTTGGTCCGCTGCTGAATCACTGTTCGCTCTTCCCTGCCGACGCGTCGCTGGTGTGGCCGGATGCCGCACCGGTGGACGGCGGGTGGCCGTTCACCCCTTCGTGGAACGCGGCCAGCCATATACCGGGCTGTTCCGACGCCTCGGCCGGCGCGGGGATCCTGGGGGCTTCGGGCGTGCCCGTCCGGGCAGGCGTGGCGTGGCGGCGCCGCTGGGGCAGGCCGTTCGGGGGCGGCTCGCCGTCCGTCGAGCCCGGCCCCGGCGCCGCCCCCGGCGAGGACCAGAAGGAGTCGGGTACCGTCCTCGGCCCCCACGAGCTGGAACCGCCCATCGGCCGGGAACCGGCGGCCGGGACCGCTCGACGGCCGGGGGCGGCTCCGATTCCGTGCGCCCGGCCGGTGGCGGGTGCCGTGGTGATCAGCTCCTGCGGGACGATCAGCACCGCGCGCACGCCGCCGTACGCGGAGGGCCGCAGCGAGACCTGGAAGCCGTACGCCTGCGAGAGCCGCCCGACCACGGCCAGGCCGAGGCGGGGCGTCTCACCGAGGTCGTTGAGGTCGATCCCGGCCTGCGCCTCCTTGAGCATCCGCTCGGCGCGGGCCCGGCCCTCCTCGCTCAGGCTCAGGCCGCCGTCCTCGATCTCGATGGCGATGCCGGTCTGCACCTCGACGGCGGTCAGGTGCACGTTGGTCTGCGGCGGGGAGTAGCGGGTGGCGTTGTCGAGCAGTTCGGCCAGCGCGTGGATCAGCGGCTCGGCGGCGGGTCCGATGACGGCGACCTCGGAGACCGGGTGCAGTTCCACCCGCTGGTAGTCGAGGATCCGCGAGATGCCACCGCGCAGCACGCTGTACAGCGGGACGGACCGGCTCCACTGGCGGCCGGGGCGGGCGCCACCGAGGACGGCGATGCTGTCCGCGAGGCGCCCGACCAGCGCGTTTCCGTGGTCCAGGCGCAGCAGGTCGTCGAAGACGGCCGGGTCGTTGCCGTGCCGGTCCTCCATCTCCCGCAGGTCCTGGGCCTGCCGGTGGACGATCGCCTGCACCCGGCGGGCGATGTTCACGAACGCGCGCTGCGCGGACTCGCGCAGGCCCTCCTCCGCGTCGACCGCCTCCAGCACCGAACGCAGCACCGCCTGCCGGGCGGCCTGGAACTCGGGGCCGACGACGCTGTCGTGGGACTCGTACGCCTTCAGCACGTCCTCGGTGAACTCGCCACGCTGGAGCCGGGCGACCGCCTCGGGCAGCGCGACCTTCGCAAGCTGGACCGTCGCGGCCTCCTGCCGGGCCAGCCGACGGCGCAGCTCGCTCTCCTGCTGGGTGTACCGCTCTTGCAGGCGGGCCAGCGTCCGCCCGCGCCGCGCCGCCTCGGCGGCCACCACGGCCACCGCTGCGGTGCCCACGACCCCGCACCAGACGACTCCCGCGCGGGCACCGGTGGAGGCCACCGACGCGGCGACGGCGGCGGCGGCAGCCGTCACCACCACGGGGAGGAGCCAGCCGAGAACGGAAACGGAGTGGCGACCTCCGGGTAACGATCCGGCACGGAGCATCAGCATCCTCAAACGATCGAAAGAGTACGGCGGGGAGGGACCAGGATTGCCCTGCCCCGGGCTCGTCGGAGCGCTGCCCGGGCCCAGTTCGCTCATGAGAGGGGTCTGCTGCGAAATTGCCACGCGGCGCGGAGGGTCCGTGGTAGAGCGGGGTCCACGGCCTGGTCCGGTCCCCGTTGCTGCGTCCACGCCGACCGGACCTGCGCGGACGTCGCCTTGTTCGCGCGTGCGACGGCGAGCACCGGTTCGCACTCGGGGTGGAGTCAGTCGGTGTCGGTGGCGGCCAGGAGCGCGATTCGGGTCCGACCGGGGTCGAGGACGGCGAACCCGAGGTCCGTCACCTCTCGGTGGAACCACTGGTTGTCGCTGTGCTCGTCCACCGCGAAGCGCAGCCAGTGGTGCCGGGCCGCGAGCCGGACGGCGTCGTACGGCGACACCGTGAGGTCGAGGTCCAGCAGGGCGTAGAGGCTGTGCCAGGTCAACAGTCGGCTGTAGGCGCCCTGCCGGGACTCGCCCCACAGGCCGCCCGAGTACGCGGACACGAACAGATCGCCGGCCAGGTCGTCCGCCGTGGTGTGCACCGCGACGATCGTGTCCGTGGTGGTCCCGGCCAGGCACTGCGCCGGGAGTTCGGCCAGGAACGCGGCGTTCCAGTCGTCCGGGTCGAGTGGCTGGGCAAGGACGTAGAACTTCGCCTCCCACCTGCCCAGTTGGGCGAGCGGCGCGCCGGCGGCCTCGGCCCGTCCGGTGTCCGGAACCTCCCGGGCGCGGCCTCCGGCGGCAGTGCCGGCCTCGGTCGGCGGGATCTCCGGGTACGCGGCGCGCAGGGTGGCGGGACTCATCGAGCCGGGCATGCTGCCCTCGGTCGTCCGGCACAGCTCGTGCTCGAACCGCAGCGAGGCCAGTGGCAGCCAGGCCAGCGGGTGCCGCAGTTCCTGGAGCCGCCGGGCGTACTCCAGATAGGGCTCGGCGTCGACGCCCCACCGCAGTGCTATCTCCTGGAGCAGACAGGCGCGGAACTCCGCCGGGCCGTCCAGGTGCTCGGGGAGCTGTTCGAACAGTGGCTTCAGCGTCACCCAGCCCGCCCGCTGGACCAACTGCCGGGCCATCCGCCGCACCAGCATCCGGTGGTCGTCCGGTCCGGTCAGGGTCAGCAGGGTGTCGGCCAGGCGGGCGGCCCATTCAGCGGCCTGGTACGAATCCTCGGTGCACAGCGGCTCGGCGATCCACGAGATCGCGCGGGCGCTCTCGGGCCCGGGACGCCGGAGGTGGGCGACGGCCAATTCGTAGAGCCGCGCGGGGTCGGTGGCGGCGCAGGCCTTCAGCGAGCCTGCGTCAGGCAGCGGCGGCACCTCGGGCGGCAGTTCGCCCGGCAGCGCGCCCGGCTCGATCGGCGCCTGGTGCTGATCCCCGTTCATGCCGGGCACCCTACGGGCCCGGGGGGAAGCGCCGCCACGCGTTTACCCCTACCTGGATGATGAAGCAGCGTCAGGCCCCTCGCGGATGCAGGCCAGGTGCCGGAGATGAGCGCGCGGCGCTCCGCAGCCGACTGGCCACGCCGCCCCCGTCCTTGTCGGAGGCGCGTCCATCCGCCGGTCGGCTGTCTTGGCTTCGCTCGGCGCCATGGCTCAGGCAGCTTCCAGAGGCGCGTGGATCGCGTGTCCGTCCGGGCCTTTATCACTGGGGGAGCCGAACTGAGGCGTGAGCCGGGTTTCTTCACTTGTTCGGGTGAACCAGATGATTGGCATGTACCCGGCTCAATTCGGCGGGGTTTGATCTCATCCGACGAATGTGCATTCCATCCCAGGAGCCCTTGTGCCGAACTCGCCTGCCAAGACCAGCGATTCACCCGAGAGCCGCCCGTCCACTGTCGCCCGGCGCAGCTTCCTCGGCTCGGCTGTCGCGGGGGCCGCCGTGGTGGGAGCCACCGGCTTCACCGGGAGCCCGGTCATCAGCCCGCCGGGTTCCGACCGGCCCCACGGGATCGATCCGGTGGTCAGCCGGGACCTGGCCCGCAAGCTCCTGCTGGTCGGCGACAAGGGCGAGGACCTGAAACTGCAGTACCTGCGGATTCTGATAGACGGCCAACTCCCGCCCCGAGCACCGCGCAAGAAGATCCTGATCGTCGGCGCCGGGGTGGCCGGGCTGACCGCCGCCACGCTCCTGAAGAGGGCCGGGCACGAGGTGGTCGTCATCGAGGCCAACGGGAGCCGGGTGGGCGGCCGGGTGAAGACCTTCCGCGACTTCAAGGACAAGGCCCTGTACGCCGAGGCCGGCGCGATGCGGCTGCCGGACTTCCACCCGCTGGTCCGCGCGCTCGTGGACAAGCTCGGACTCAAGCGCCAGCTCTTCTACAACGCCGACGTGGCGCCGGGCGCCGAACCCACCGGCACCATACCCCCGGTCACCTACCGGTCCTTCACCGGCGAGACCTGGACCAACGGCCCGGACGACCACACCTTCACGCCCCCGGTGTCCGGCGGCAAGCGGCTGATCCGTGTCAACGGACTCACCACCACCCGGGCCGCCTACGCCGCCACGCCGAAGAAGGTGAACAGCACGTTCGGCGCGATCGCCGGCACCACCATGGCAGACGCGCTCAACGAGGCCCTCAAGCCCGTGACCGTCTCCGGCGACGCGAACATCAACGACCAGATCGACGCCTGGGCGACCATATTCCAGAAGTACGACGACTACTCCACCCACCGCTACCTGGTCGAGGAGGCCGGGTGGGACCTGGCGAAGATCCAGGCGGCGGGCACCCTGGAGAACCTCACCTCCCGGCTGCACTACTCCCTCGTCCCGACCCTGATGGACCACGCGGCGATCACGCCGACCAACCGGTACTGGGAACTGGTCGGCGGCTTCGACGTCCTGACCGAGGCCCTGGCCGCGCCGCTGAGGAACGACATCCGGATGGGCCGGCGGATGACCCGCCTCATCCAGAGCGCCACCGGGGTCCGCATCGAGACCACCGCCGAGAGCGGCACCGAGGAGTCCTGCGACGGCGCACCGATCCAGCCCACCGAGTGCTTCGAGGGCGACTACGCGATCGTCACCATCCCCTTCAGCGCACTGCGCTTCTGCACCGTCGAACCGCTGATGTCCTACCCCAAGTGCCGGGCCGTCAACGAGCTGCACTACGACTCCGCCACCAAGGTGCTGCTGGAGTTCAAGACCCGCTTCTGGGAGCAGGGACCGAACGGCTTCACCGGCGCGGGCTGCACCTCCGACAGCCCCAGCCGCAACACCTACCTGCCCTCGCACGCCCCGGCCGGATCTCCGGGCGGCGTGGTGCTGGCCTCGTACAGCTGGTCCGACGACGCGTTCCGCTGGGACTCCCTCACCCAGGGCGAGCGGGTCGCGTTCGCCCTGGACGACCTGGAGCGGCTGTTCGGCCCGGTCGTCCGCGCCGAGTACGCCGGTGTGGGCGTCAGCCAGTCCTGGGCCAGGGCCCGCTACGCGCTCGGTGAAGCGGTCATCTTCACCCCGGGCCAGCTGCACGAACTGCACCCCGCCACCCGCACGGTGGAGGGCCGCGTGCACTTCGCGGGCGAGCACACCAGCCTGAAGCCGGCCTGGATCGAGGGCGCCCTGGAGTCTGCGGTCCGCGCCTTCCTGGAGGTCCACCCCCGCTGAATGGTGCGCCCCGCCCCGTACTTGTGAGACCGGGGAGTCCGAACCTGCTTGAACGGAGGCAGGTTCGGACTCCCCGGTCCCGACTCGTGCCGACAGCGCTCACGCTCCCTCGCTCCCTTGCTCCCTCCGACTGAACGGTGAGGCCGACCGGGATCCGCGCAGTGGGGTTTTCTCCACCCCCGCATGGGGCCCAGCACCCGTGTTCTCCGCCCGTGCTCCCGGGACGCTGGTGTGGCCGGGAAACGTCGACCGCTGCGACCCGGCGGACGGTGAACGACGTGCCGCCCGATCGATCCCCGCCGCATATTCAGGAGGACACCTCATGACCGGACACACGCCGTCCCCGCACCACCGTCGGCAGGCGGGTCTGACGCTCGTCCTGGCCGCAGCCCTGACCGGCACGCTCGCCGCCTGCGGGGCGGCCGCCGCACCGCAGGCCGCCCACGCGCCGGCTGGACGCCCGAGCGCGCCAGCCTCGCCGCAGGCCCGGCTGTCCGGGCTCGCCCAGCAGGACGTGGACGCCGGAGCGCCCGGAGTGATCGTCCGGGTCGACGACGGCAACGCACCGGCGGTCGAGATCGCCCGGCAGGCGCCCTGGACCAGGGCCGACCACGTGCTCGCCGCGAGCGACGCGTTCAGGATGGGCTCCAACACCAAGACGATGGTCGCCACCGTGGTTCTCCAACTGGTCGCCGAACACCGGATCCAGCTCGCCGACCCGGTCGAGAAGTGGCTGCCCGGCCTGATCCCGAACGGGGCCGCGATCACCCTGCGGATGCTGCTCGACCACACCAGTGGCCTGTTCAACTACGCCAACGACCCCGACGTCCTGAAGGCGTTCACCGGCCAGGACACCAGGCAGTGGGCCCCGCAGGAGCTGATCGCCGCCGCCGTCCGCCACAACCCGCTGTTCGCGCCTGGCGCCCAGTACTCCTACAGCAACACCAACTACGTCGCGCTCGGCCTGGTCGCCGAGAAGGTCTCGGAACACAGCCTGGGCGAGCTGATCCAGCAGCGGATCGCCGGTCCGCTGCACCTGACACACACCTACCTGGTCACCGGCTCCGACGAGGCGAAGAACCCCGCTCTCGCCCACGGCTACGAGCCCGACGCCGCCCAACTCGCGCCCGTACTGCCGCCTGGCACGCCCGTCGGCACCGCGTTCGCCGGCCCGGCCCGGCCCGACGGCCACGTCGACACCACCTGGACCAACTCCAGCACGGAATGGGCTGCGGGCGGCATGGTCTCCACCGCCCAGGACTGGGCCACGTTCGACACCGCGCTCATGTCCGGGAAGCTCCTGCCGCCCGCCCAGCTCAAGGAGATGCAGACCACCGTCGCGGAGGAGAGCGGCAACCCGAACCGCTACGGGCTCGGCCTGGAGCAGGTGGTCACCCCCTGCGGCACCGTCTGGGGCCACGTCGGCCAGGTACCCGGCTACTCCAGCGAGGACTACACCGACAGCACCGGCCGCCGTACTGTCTCGGTCTTCACCACGACCATCTTCGGCCTCGCCTCGCCGAAGACCGGCGCTGCCGACCAGGCCCTGGTGAACGCCGCAGTCTGCACCATGCTCGACAAGCCGATCCCCAGCACGCCTGCGGCCCCGGCGGGTTGACGTCGGGCCCGCCGGCGTCCCCTCCCACTCTCTGAGCGCAGAGAAGGTTGTTCCGCGACCGGCTCCGGACCGGCCCGCGCCCCACCCGGGCAGGTCGACTATTATCATGAGAGTTAACTTGCATAAAGCGCGCAGGGTGCCTATATTCATGAGGGTTGACCCTGGTAACGATGGCAGTCTCTCTTCGCTGGAGGTTCAGATGGCAGACGTCTCAGTGGTCGGCCCGGACGCCGGTGAGTCGATCCAGCTCGGCCCGACCCGGATGCGGATCCTCGAGGACGGCAGCACGACCGGGCACCGCCTGGGCGTCGGCGAGATCACGCTCGCCCCGCACACCGACGGGCCGCCGCAGCACCGGCATGCCCGGCACGACGAAGGCTTCTACGTGGTGTCCGGCACGGCCCGCTTCACCGTCGGCGAGACTGTGTACGACGTACCCGCCGGAACGCTGGTCATGATCCCGCCCGGCGCCCCGCACACCTTCGCCAACCCGACCGACGGCATCACGGTCCTGCTCAACACGTTCACCCCGGACCTGTACGTCAACTACTTCCGGGATCTGCGCGACATGATCGCCGACGGTCGGCCGCTCACCCCCGAGGCGACGATCGAGGCGATGAGCCGGTACGCCACCGAGCCGGCCACAGACTTCGCCTGAGCATCCACACCCGCACCCGTACCCGCACCGGTAACCCGGCCCGACCCGCCCCAGCCCCGGCCGACTCCTGCCAACCAATCCCGCAGGCCGGGCGCTTCCCGCTCACCGAGCAGCCCGCAACGGTCTTCGCGGCGATCGGCGACTTCGTCGACACCCAGGTCAGGCCCGACAGCGAGTAGCCCGGAGACCAGCGCGAGGCCGCGCCCGCCGTGCCGTTCGCGGCCCGGCGGGCCCGGCGGGCGCGGCGTATGTCAGGACCGCACTACCACTGAAAAGGGCACCTCCATTGACGGGAGGTGCCGCTCGCACGAGCCAGGAGAACCGAGATGTCACTGGACAACGAGAAGATCATCCGCAACGCCTACCAGGTCGCCGAGGATCAGGACGTCGCCGGGTGGGTCGCCGCCTTCACCGAGGACGGGACCTTCACGGACATGTCGATCCCGCACACCTATCGCGGCGCGGACGAACTCGGCAAGACGGTCGAGGTCTACGCGAAGGCGTTTCCCGACATGCATCGCGAACTCGGCCGGTTCTACGTCACCGGCGACATCGTCATCGTGCAGCTGCGGCTCCAGGGCACCCACCTCGGCCCGCTGGAGACGCCCTCGGGCACCGTCCCGGCGACCGGCAAGCGCATGGACGCCCCATGCTGCGACGTGTTCGAGCTGGTCGACGGCAAGATCAAGCGCTTCGACTGCTACGCGGAAGGTTCCGTCATCGCTGCCCAGCTCGGCCTGGCCTGAGCCCGGCGAGTGGCACCTGGGGGAGCCCGGACCCGGCCGATCGCCGGGCTGGGTCCGGGGCCGTGAAGGGCCTGCCGACCGCCCACAGGTGTCCGCGCGCGTGCGGCCTCTTCCTCAACGACCCCGCTGCCTGGACGAACGCACCCTCAACGATCCACCGCAGTGCAGCACTAGCGTTCGACCGGGGTGGCGGCTGCGGCCGCCCACCAGGCGGGTGCGCACGACACGGCGACCTCGACCAGGTCGTCTTTGGTGACGTCCGGATGGCCGAGCCATGCCCTGATGGCTCCGGCGAAGCCGTGGGCCAGGAACTGTGCGGTCACCTGGTGGCTGACGTCGGGAAGGCCACGGCCGGCCGTGCGCTCCAGGAACGAGAGCGCGTAGTCGTTGAAGTGCCGCACCAGGGCGTCGAAGACGCCGCGATCCGCAGGATCGCCCAGCGCGTTCCGGTAGACGGCCGCGAACCGCTCGACGTGGTCGGCCACTTCCCGGACGGCCAGGTGCAGCAGCTCCGGGCCCGGGTACCCCTGGGCGCGGCGCTGCTCCTCCAGTCGGTGCCCGGTCTCCAGATCGGAGTAGAGCGCTTCGATGAGCGGATCCAGTGGGGTGCTGTAGCGGTTGTAGAAGGTCGCCCGGGTGATCCTCGCGCGCTCGGCCAAGTCGGCGACGGTGATCTGGGAGGCGGGCCGCTGCGAGGCGAGTTCCACGACGGCCTGCCGCAGGGCGCTGGTGGTCCGGGTGACTCGCGGGTCGGTCCGATCGCTCACAGCGCTGCCCTCCAGATCCCGCTGACCGGTTGCGGGAGATGCGCACCCAGTGCTCTTATGCATATGTCAAATAGTTTCACGAGGGGAGCCGACATGTCCTCCTACACCTCGATCCCACCCCAGGAAGCCGCCGACCGCCTCGCCATCCGGGAGCTGATCGACGCCTACGCGCACTGCGCCGACCGTCGGGACGGCAAGGGCCAGATGGCCCTGTTCACCGAGGACACCCGCTTCCTGGTGTACATGGACGCCACCGCAGCCGAGCCGACCCAGGAACTGCACGGACGCGAGGCCCTCGCCCCGGTGTTCGACAACCTGAACACCTACCGGGCCACCACCCACTTCAACGGCCAGAGCACGGTGTCCCTCGACGGCGACCGGGCGAGCGGCGAGAGCTACTGCCTGGCCCAGCACATCTCCTTCGGCGCGGATGCCGAGCGCACGATCATGATCGCGTCCATCCGTTACCTCGACGAATTCGTCAAGCAGGACGGCGCGTGGTTCTTCGCCGAGCGCCGTCTGATGGTCGACTGGACCGAGACCCGCCCCTGCACGCCCTGAGAGCCCGCGTCAGACACAGGCTCTGAACGAGCGTCACCTCCCCGGTGGCCTGTCCACCCGGCCGCGCCGCTCGTGCCACCTGATCGGGTGGTTTCGTTCGGCCCGGCCCGTGGCAGTCATCCCGCCATGACTATCCGCGACCAGGTCTGCCTGGTAACCGGCGCAGCCAGCGGGATCGGCCGGGCCGTGGCCGTCCGCTTCGCCGCCGAGGGCGCACACGTCGTCGCCACCGACCTCGACGGCCCAGGGCTCGACCGGCTCGCGGAGCAGCTGCCAGGGACCACGACGGTGGTCGGAGACGTCTCACAGGCGCCTGACGTACGGCGGATGGTCGACGCCGCCGTCGAGCGGTACGGGCGGCTGGATGTCGCGGTGGCCAACGCGGGCGTGCTCCCGCTGATGGAGATCACCGAGGCGGACGGCGACGACTTCGACCGGGTCATGGCGGTGGACGGGCGAGGCATGTTCCTCACCTGCAAGTACGCGATCGAGGCGATGGTGGCGAACGGTGGCGGGGGCGTGATCGTCTGCATCTCGTCCATCTCCGGAGAGGCCGGGCAGCGCGGGCAGGCGGTGTACGGGCCCGCCAAGTTCGTCGCCTCCGGGCTGACCAAGCACCTCGCCGTCGAATGGGCCGACCGGGGCATCCGGGTCAACGCCGTTGCCCCCGGCACCATCCGCACCGAGCGGGTCGCCCGGCTCCCCCAGGAGCCGGGCGGCGCCGCGTACTTGGCGGCGATCGAGAAGCTGCACCCGATGGGCCGCCTCGGCGAACCGGCGGAGGTCGCAGCGGCCGTGCTCTTCCTGGCCTCACCGGAGGCGTCGTTCATCACCGGCGCCGTCCTGCCTGTCGACGGCGGCTACCTCGCCCAGTAGGGAACGATCGGCCGGTCGCATGGCTGGCCGGCGGTTCCCGGCACCCGTCCGCCGTAACCTCCGGGGCGCCCACGCCGCGCCCTGCCCCGCTTGCGGACGACCACGGCCAGGCCGTCTACGACGACAAACGGCCGCCCGGTGGTCGTCGCTGCCAACCTGGCGTGCCGAGGCCAGTCCGAGGGTGCAGGCGGTGATCCAGTCATCCCAGTAGCCGCGATGGTTGAACAACTCCCATAAGGCGGTCGGCAGTTGCATGGCGACGGTGTGTTGCTCGGTCGCGGCGGCTGTTTCGAGTGCTGACATGAGATTGCGGTGCTCGGCATCCAGCCAGGTCTCCGGGGGTCACCTCACACCATCTCAAGCCGCGTTGCCTGGCACTGGCAGGGGCAGGCACGCGCCGCCGCCCGTGTCCATACTCAAGTCCATGAAGAGCAAGTCGCAGTTGGGACGGTTCCTGCGGACACGTCGGGCGCAACTGCAGCCGTCGGACGTCGGGTTGCCGGAGTTCGGTGAGCGGCGGCGGGTGCCGGGACTGCGCCGGGACGAGCTTGCCCGGTTGGCGGGGGTGAGCGAGTCGTACTACACGCGGCTGGAGCAGGGGCTGTCGCGGGGCGCGTCGACGGAGGTACTGGATGCGCTCGCCAGGGCACTTCGTCTGGACGAGACCGAACACCGTCACCTGTGCGACCTCGCTGGTGTCGGGCGGAAAGGCGGTAATGGCCGAACCCACAGGTCGTCGGCGCCCGAGCGCGTCACCGCGACGACCCAGCAGCTGATCGACGCCTTCGGGGACACCCCGGTCGTCGTGCTCGGCCGCAGCAGCGACGTCCTGGCGTGGAACCGTACCGGCCATGCGCTCTTCGCCGGGCACCTCGATCCGAGGAGCCCGGAGGACCCGGCCCGGCGTCCGAACACCGCTCGGCTGGTCTTTCGGGACGCCCACACCCGGGAGCTGTACGAGGACTGGCCGAAGAAGGCCGCAGACGCGGTGGGGAGACTGCGGCTGGCCGTCGGCCGGTACCCCGACGATCCGCTGCTGGCCGCGCTGATCGGTGAACTGGTCATGCACAGCCCGGAGTTCACCGACCTGTGGGCCCGGCACCGGGTCCGGGCCTGGGACCTCGCGGCCTACCGGATGCGGCATCCGCTGGTCGGGCCGATGGACGTCACCCAGCAGGCCATGCCGGTCCCGAACGAGCAGGGACAGCGACTCGTCGCGGTGACCGCCGTGGCGGGTTCCGCCTCGCAGGCCGCGCTGACCCTGCTCGCCCAAGCCACCACCCCACACGGACGCACCCGTCCGGCAACCGACAACCCGTCCACCCTTCCTGAATACCTGTGAATGGAGACCCCATGTCCACGCTCTACACCACCGAGGCACTCTCGACCGGCGACGGCCGCAACGGCGAGGTCCGTACCTCCGACGGGGTGCTCGACGAACTCCTCGCGGTCCCCAAGGAGATGGGCGGCCCCGGCGGCGACAGGACCAACCCCGAGCAGCTCTTCGCCGCCGGCTACGCAGCGTGCTTCCACAACGGGCTGCGCCTGATAGCAGGTCAGCAGAAGGTGAAGCTGGGCGAGTCGACCGTCAGGTCCACGGTGAGCCTAATTGCCCTGGACAACGGAGGCTTCTCACTGAAGGTCGCCCTGTCGGCGCATCTGCCCGGCCTGGACCAGGCCACCGCCGATCAGCTCGTGGAGACCACGCACCAGGTGTGCCCGTACTCCAACGCCACCCGAGGGAACATCTCGGTCACTCTCGAAGCGACGGTCTGAGCCAGGGGCTGAACTCCTCGCGGGAGGTCAACGGGCCACCCGCGAGGAGGCAGTCCGCGTACACGGCGCAGCCTGCCGCCCTGCTGACAGGCGCACCGACGGACCAGAACATCTGAGACGCTGAGCGAATCGGACCAACTCAGCTGAGACCGGGACCAGATCGACTGCGGCGGGACAGCACATCACCAGGGCACTACGCCGGCGTCTTCGAAGAACTTACCGGTCGGGCCGTCGTCGGGCAGGGTCGCGAGTTTGATGGCGATCGCCGCGCCCTGTTCGGGGGTACGTACGCCGCGGAAGCCGTTGAGGTCGGTCGCGACGTAGCCGGGGCAGCCGGCGTTGATCAGGATGTTCGTGCCGCTCAACTCCCGGACGTACTGGAGGGTGACGGCGTTCAGGAACGTCTTCGACGGCGCGTACGCCACGGCCACCGGACCGGCCGTCTGCTCAGCGGCGGTTCCTGACTGGCGGGTGAGGGAGCCGACGCTGCTGGACATGTTCACGATCCGCGGCGAGGTGGAGCGGCGCAGCAGCGGCAGCATCGCGTTGGTGACGCGGATGACGCCGATCACGTTGGTCTCCACGACCGTCCGGATGGTGGCGGGATCGACCCGGGTGGGTTCCTGCGGCCAACCGCCGGTGATGGCGGCGTTGTTGACGAGCACGTCGAGGCGCCCGGCCTGCTCCCCGATCAGCCGTGCGGCGGCGGTCACGCTCGCGTCGTCGGTCACGTCCAGCGGTACGCCGAACGCGTCGACGCCGGCCGCCCGCAGCCTCTCCACTGCGGCCTGACGGCGCTGATCGTCGCGGGCACCGACGCCGACGCTCCAGCCGAGGGCGCCCAGGCCCACGGCGATCTCGTAGCCAATTCCCTTGTTCGCGCCGGTGACCAGCGCAATCGTCCGTTCGCTCATAGGGACCATGCTGCCCTCGGAACCCGGCGTGGGTCCAACACCGATCGGGTGGGCAACGATACCGTCCGGGTATGGATCCGGAGTAACGTGCCGGTATGGAGACCCGGGAACTGCGGTATTTCGTCGCTGTCGCTGAGGAGCTGCACTTCGGGCGCGCCGCGCAGCGGCTCGGGATCGCACAGCCGCCCTTGTCACGGGCGATCCAGCAGCTCGAACGCCGCCTCGGGGCGGCGCTGCTGGATCGGACCAGCCGCACCGTCGCGCTGACCGTGGCCGGCTCGGTGCTGCTGGTCGAGGGCCGGGCGGCCCTCGACGCGGTCGACGCCGCGGAGCGCCGGACGCTCCGCGCAGCCCTTTCCACGACCGGCCGTGCCGGCCTGGCCCTGGTCACGAAAGCCGGCGCGTCCAGCGAGCTGTTGGCGAAACTGCTCGACGCGTACGCCGCTGAACCCGGCGCGGTGCCCGTCGAGGTCATTCTGTGCGGCCCGGCCGAGCAGGAACGGCTCCTGCGTGAGGGCCGGGCCGATGTGGCGTTGCTGCACCGGCCGTTCGACTCGACGGCCGGATTCCACACCGAGGAGCTCGGTACGGAGGGCCAGGTTGTGGTCCTGCCGTCCGGGCATCCGCTCACCGTCCGGGCTCATGTGCACATGGCCGACATCACCGCGCTGCCGGGCCTGCCCCTGCCACGCTGGCCCGACCCCGACGGCAGCTACCCGCCCGGCCCCGGCCCGCAGGTTCGCGACCACGCGCAGTTGTTGCAGCTCGTCGCGCTCGGCCGTGCTTGCTCGGTCTCACCGGAGTCGTGCCGAGCCCAACTGCACGGTGACCTCGCCGCCGTGCCCGTGCTGGATGCGCCGACAGTCACCACCGTGATCGCCTGGCCACCGCACAGCCGGTCCAGAGCTGTCGCCGACCTCGTCCGTACTGCGACACGTCTGTAGTAGCTCCAACCTGCCTGGCCAGGTTCCACCTATCGTGTTCCGGCTCATCAGACTGGCTGACCGAGTCCGAGCCGACGTCACGCCGGTCGAATCAGCACAATCCGGCCCGCACGCAGCACCACCGACCGCCGCCGCTGCGCCTGTGACGGGGGTGCCTCTACGGGGTTCGTCAAGGAAATGGTGCCGGGCCCGGCCGTGTTCTCTGACGTCCGGTTCGTAGCGGACCGTCGACGTGGGAAGCAGGACGGGCCGTCACCGGTGTGTCGGTGACGGCCCGTTGTGATCGGGGTGTTCATGCGGTCAGGCCGGCGAGGGCCTGGCGCGCGCGCTCGGTGGTGCGCTCGGCGCGGTTCTTGAGACGGAGCGCGCGGACGAGACGGTCCTTCTCGGCTTCCCGGAGCCGCTCGTCGATCGTCGCCCGGATCGCGTCGAAGTGGTAGGTCATGATGAATTCCCCCTGATGGCGGGCGCCGTCGGCATCACGGTGATGCCGGCCCCAAGGCCGCCCCCTGCACTTCAGATTCTACACCAAGACGTCGCGTCATGCCTTCTATTATCAGCCGCATGTGGAAGATGTCCTGCTAATCGAAGGCGCGGATGGTGGTTGGGCCACGGCTTCACGCTTCACGAGCCCGAACCCTGATCGCTGGTCAGGGTCTGCCTGCCCGTTCCGGCCGCCTGTGCACGGGCCTGCGAAGCCGATCAGACCGCTGACGGCGACGGCGGTGGCAGCCGCCAGGGCGCAGGCCGCCACGACCAGGAGCGGGAGTACGGAGGTCTGGATCGCCGTCAGGAACATTCCCACGGCCAGGCCGACCAGCAGCAGCGTCACGCTACCGGGGCCGCCGTACTGACGCTGCATCGGTAGCCGCGGCGCGGCAACCGGAACCGACAGCAGCCGGGAGGGGAGGCGGCGCCGCCTCCCCTCCCGGCGTTCGTACGTCAGCGGTGGCGCTCCGTGAAGCGATCCCTGACCCCCGTCGGACCCCGTGGCTACCGGGCGAGTTCGGGACCGGACGGCTCGGCGCCCGCGAAGGCGCGTACCAGTTGCCGCTCCGCGTCCGCGAGGTAGACGGCGAGGAGCAGTTCCGCGTGCTGGGTGTTCCTGGATTCCAGGGCTGCCATGAGTTCGCGATTGCGTGCGAGGTAGGGCTCGTGGAAGCGGCGCGGGTTGTGCATGACGTGGAATACCAGGCGGAGTTCAGCATGGATGCGGAGCATGAACTCCTCCAGGCGCGGGGATCCGGCCAGTTGCACGATCCCCTGGTGGAACTGCAGGTTGGCCGTTCCGACGTCCGGCCAGCGGTGTTCCGATGCTGCGCGCTCGCCGTCCTCGACGGCTGCGCGGATCGTCGCAATCACCTGGTCGGGGGCGCTGGCCAACTCCCGGACAGCGGCGCCTTCCACGATTTGGCGCAGCCGGTAGAGCTCCACGACGTCGTCCTTGCTGAGGGTGCGCACGAAGACGCCGCGGTTCAGCTCGTGCACGAGCAGGCGTTCGTGGGCCAGCAGTCGGAAGGCTTCGCGCAGGGTGTTGCGGGAGACGCCCAGGGCCTCGCCGATGGCCTCCTCCGACATCCGGGTGCCGGGCGGGATGAATCCCTCGGTGACCCGGTCCCGGAGGATGCCGGCCACGCGTTCGGCGGTGCTGCTCCGCCCGATCAGGTCCTTGTCCTTCTCGAGATCGGAGACCCACGTCCCGAGAGCACCTGTGCTCACTTGTCTCCCCTCACCGCCTCACCCGCAAGGCTCTGCCGACTGCTTCACCACCGAGTCTCTCACGGGATCGTTGAACAAAAGTACTGTCTCGTACGGGGTCCGGCGGGGCTTCTGAGACCGGCCCGGGCTAGGTACCCGGGGCCAGGCGGGGGTCGAGGGCCGGTGGGCCGGCAGGCTGGGGCAGCGGGTGGCGGGCGGTGGCTGAGGTGACCAGGTTCGTCCGGGCGGGGCGGAATCGGACGGACTGACCGGGTCGGAGTTGGGCGGCCTGGTCGAGGTCCCCGTCGGTGACCACGGCGATGACGGGATAGCCGCCGGTGACGGGGTGATCGGCGAGGAAGAGGACGGGCTGCCCGTTGGGCGGGACTTGAAGCGCGCCGGTCACCATGCCCTCGGGGGGCATCTCGTGGTGGATCGCGCGCTGCAGCGGGGGGCCGTCGAGGCGGGCGCCGACCCGGTTGCTGTCAGCGGTGACCTCGTAGCGTGCGGAGCACAGGGTGGTCAGCGCAGCGGAACCGAACCAGTGGTCGCGAGGGCCGGGGATGATGCGCAGGACCACGTCGTCCGCGTAGCCGCGCACCGGCGCGAGGTCGACGACGGGATACCCGTCCATGGCTCGTCCGATCGGCAGGCGGGTCCCGGTGGCCGGTCGGGTCGGGCCGATGCCGGAGAGGGTGTCGGTGGCACGGGATCCCAGGACGGGCGGCACGTCGATGCCGCCGCGCACGGCCAGGTAGGTCCGCAACCCCGCAGCGGGCATGCCGATCTCGAGCGTCTGGCCCGTCTGCACGTGGATCGGCCCGTTCATCCCCACCATGCGCCCGTCCAGGGCGGCTGGGCACGGTGCTCCGGTCAGGGCGACGGTTCCCGGTGCATGGAAGCGGACGGTCAGCGATCCGTAGGTGAGTTCGAGGCAGGCGGCGGATTCGACGTTGGCCACCAGCCGGTTGGCCAAGCGCAGGCTGCCGCGGTCCGCTGCGCCGGAGGCGCCGACGCCGAGGGCTGCGTGGCCGGGGCGGCCGAGGTCCTGGACGGTCGTGAGCAGTCCGGTGCGGAGGATTTCGATCACGGCTGCACCTCGACGAAGCGCACGTGGCGGCCGGGCGCCAGGAAGGCGGGTGGGTCCCGGTGCAGATCCCACATGGCGGTCTCGGTGCGGCCCAGCAGGTGCCAGCCGCCGGGGGACTCGCGCGGGTAGACGCTGGTGAACTGATCCGCGATGGCCACCGATCCGGGTGCCACCCGGGTCCGGGGGACGGGTCGGCGCGGGAGCAGCAGGAGCGGGTCGAGACCGGAGAGGTAGGCGAATCCGGGGACGAAACCGCCGAAGGCGACCGTGTACCGTCCGGCGCTGTGCCGCTGGACGACTTCGCGGCTGCTCAGTCCGGTGGCGCGGGCGACCTCGGCGAGGTCCGCCCCGTCGTACACGACGGGGATCTCCACCAGCCGCTGATCCGAGGGCCCGGTGGTGGATACCCGGCGGGCGGCGATTGCTGCCGAGAGGCTCTCGCGGGTGGTGACGGCGGGGTCGAAGGTGACCAGTAGGGTGCGTGCGGCGGGGACGAATTCCACCGCCCCGGGTGGAGGGCTGTCGCGGAGGCTCTCGTGCAGGCCGCCGACCTCCTCCAGTCCGCCGACCTCGACCAGGAGGGTGCGGGTGCCGGCGGTCAGGAAGCGCATCGCGCCTCCTCGGCGGCGAACGGGGCGAGGAGGACTCCGGCGTCCAGGAGCGAGGCCCGCACCGCCCTGGCGATGGCCACTGCCCCGGGGGTGTCGCCGTGGACGCACAGTGAGCGGGGCCGCAGCGGCACGATGCTGCCGTCGATCGCCGTGACCTCGCCGTGGAGCGCCAGGGTAAGGCAGCGCTGCACGATCACGTCGATGTCGTGGATGACCGCGCCCGGCCGGCCGCGCGGCACCAACTGCCCCCCGCGGTCGTAGGCGCGGTCCGCGAATGCCTCCTCGACGCCCTCCAATCCCCTGGCCCGCGCCTGCGACAGTCCCTGGGATCCGGCCGGTCCGAGCAGGACCAGCTCGGGGTCGTACCGGTGCACGGCCTCGGCCAGGGCAGCTGCCTGCGCGGGGTCGGCGGTCACCGTGTTGTACAGCGCGCCGTGCGGTTTGACGTAGCCGACCCGGCTCCCCGCCAAGCGGGCGAAAGCGTCCAGCGCGGCGATCTGGTAGATTACGTCGTTGATCAGGTCGTCCGGATCGAGGACGATCTGCCGCCGGCCGAAGCCGACGAGATCGCGGTAACCGACGTGGGCGCCGATGGCGACACCGTTCTCGGCAGCCGTCCAGCAGGTGCGCCGCATGGTGTTCGGGTCCCCCGCGTGGAAGCCGCAGGCGATGTTCGCGCTGGTCACGACGGACAGCAGGGCATCGTCGTCGCCCAGCGTCCAACGGCCGTATCCCTCACCGAGGTCGCTGTTGAGGTCGATGACCGGTTGCTGATGGTTCATGGTGGGCTGCCGTCCTTCCTTGCTCTTCACTCATGCTCGGGCACCCGTTGCGCCGGGTGTGCGAGCGGTCAGACGATTCGGTAGTCGACGTCCCGGGCGTCCGTGACGAACATGTAGCCGGGGGCGTGGGTGATGGCGAACGGGGGCTTGGCCTGCATGACCGCCGCCTGGGAGGTGACCCCGCAGGCCCAGAAGACCGGCACGTCGCCGTCCCGGAGGGTCACCGGGTCGCCGAAGTCCGGGGCGGACAGATCCTGGATGCCGAGGGCCTCGGGTTCTCCGACGTGGACCGGGGCCCCGTGGACGGCGGGCATCATGGCGGTGATCTGCACGGCCCTGGCGACCAGGTGCGCGGGCACCGGTCGCATCGACACCACCATCGGGCCGTGCAGGCGCCCGCCCGGCACGCACGGCCGGTCGGTGACGTACATGGGGACGTTGGTGCCCTGTTCGACGTGGCGCAGCGGTACCTGCGCGTCGCGAAGCAGGGTTTCGAAGCTGAAACTGCACCCGATCAGGAAGGTCACCAGATCGTCCCGCCAGGCGCCCGTGACATCCGGGAGGGTGTCCCGCACGCCCCCGTCCTGCCAGACGTGGTAGCTCGGCACGTCGGTGCGCAGGTCCGCCCCCGGTGCCAGCCGCGAGTGCCACGAACCCGGCTCGGTGACCTCCAGCACCGGGCACGGCTTGGGGTTGCGCTGGGCGAACAGCAACACGTCGTAGGCGTAGTCCCGCGGTACCGAGATCACGTTGGCCTGGGCGAAGCCGGGCGCGACGCCCGAGGTCGGTACGGTGGTTCCGGAGCGGAAGGCGGCCCTGGCCTCGGCGGGCGTGCAGCCGCTCAGATCCGGAACGCCGGTGGTCACGGTCATGGGAGTCCTTCTGGACGACGGGGACTGACGAGAGGTCAGCCGAGCTCTTTGCCGCGGGTCTCGGGCAGGCCGAACAGGGCCACGACGGCGATGCCGTAGCCGACAGCGCCGTAGGTCAGGGCGCCGCCCAGGCCGTGGCCGCCGGCCTGGAACCCGACCGCGGTGGGGAAGAACGCTCCCACCGCACGGCCCACGTTGTAGGTCAGGCCCTGCCCGGTGCCACGTACCGAGCCCGGATACAGTTCGGCCAGGTAGGAGCCGAAGCCGCTGAAGATGGCGGAGGAACAGAACCCGAGCGGGAAGCCCAGGACGAGCAACAGGTTGTTCTGGCCGGCCGGGATGTGCGTGTAGGCGATGATGATCGCGGCGCTGAGCACGGCGAACAACGCGATCGCCTTACGCCGCCCGAGCCAGTCGGTGGCATAGCCGCCGGTCACATAACCGACGAAAGCCCCGGTGATGAGCAGGAAGAGGTACGAGCCGGTGCCCACCACGCCGAGGTGCCGAACCGTCTTGAGATAGGTCGGTAGCCAGGTGGCGATCGTGTAGTACCCGCCCTGTACACCAGTGGCCAGCAGCGCGGCGAAGAGCGTCGTGCGTAGCAGACCACCTCGGAACACCGCGGACACCGGGGTCCGTGTCCTGGCTGCCTGCTGCTCCCTGGTCAGCGGCGCGTCGGTGACGCCGCGGCGCAGGTAGAGCAGGAACAGGCCGGGCAGTGCGCCGGTCCAGAACAGGATGCGCCAGGCCATGGCGCCGCTGACGTGGTCGAGCACCACGGTGGCGACGATCACGGCCAAGCCCCAGCCGACTGCCCAGGCGGACTGGACGAAGGCGACGGTGCGCCCGCGGTAGCGGGCGGACGCGTACTCGGCCACCAGGATCGCGCCGGCGGCCCACTCGCCGCCGAAGCCCAGTCCTTGCAGTGCGCGGAACGTCAGCAGCATCGGATAGTTGACGGCGAAGCCGCACAGCACCGTGAACACCGCGTAGGTGGCCACCGTGATCATGAGGGTGCGGACCCGGCCGACGCGGTCGATCAGCATTCCGGAGAAGATGCCGCCGAGCGCGGAGACGACCAGGGTGACCGTGGTCAGCAGCCCCGCCTGCCCCTTGGAGATGTGGAAGTACGCCGCGATGGCGACCATGCCCAGAGGCAGCACCTGGAAGTCGTAGGAGTCCAGCGCGTACCCGCCGAACGCGCCGGCGAAGGCGCGACGGCCCTGGGGTCCCAGGGTGCGAAACCATCCGAACGGACCGCCGACTTCCTCGGTGGCGGTGGTCACAGGGGGTCTGGCGGAGACTGCGGTCATATCGCACCTCACGGGGAAGGGAGCGGGTCCGGTGATACGGACAGCCGGTCGACGGCAGGCGCAGAGCAGCCACCATGCACCAAAAACGGCGCAACGGGGACTTCTCGTGCACGCGTCCTGTGTCTTCCCCACAAGGTAGGGATTGTTCAACGATCCTTCAAGGGGTCTTGCAATACTTGCATTAGCGCGACCGCCGAGCCTTGCCACGCCTGCTGGTCGGTTGCCACCAGTCCGGCACCCGTCTGGCGTACCGTGAGTGCCCGCCAAGTTGGGACATCAACCAATTGCCGTATTGTTCAACGAACATGGATCTGCCGCTTGCGGGCACTGTGCTGTCCGGCCTGGGTCGTCATGCCGGGTCACGCATCCGGCGCCCTGGTCGAGGGGAAGCTCTCGCACCTGGCGCAGGCGGAGTCGGTGACTCGCCATGTCGGGATGTCGCTGGGTGTGTCTGTCGTTCCAGGTCCTTCTTGTCTCATGGTCAAGAAGGAAGTTGACGCCTCGACAGCGCACGGTTAGCCTCCTGCTCTGTGAAATGTCACATGGCAGATGGTGGAATCGACGGACGCGATCGCCCAGCAGGCAACTCCGCTCGAATCCCGCTGTGACAGCTCCCTACCAGGCTCCCGTCCGCGTCAGCGAGTGCGCCGGAAGGCGCGGCGGTCCGTTCAACGAGGAGGAGGTGCGGCCCTCCCGGTCCGTGGCCGAGGCCTCGGTGGACCTATGCCTCGGCCGGCCGGCCGAGCGCCACACCGAGCCGAGAACCTCTGGAGGTGGGCTCGATCCACCCCAAACTGCCGGTCGGCGTGGTTCTCGGGCTGCCCACCGCCGAGGACCTGACCGACCTCGACGGCGTGGAGTACGTCCGCTTCCACACCTACCTGGGCGCCACCTACGGTGGGCCGACCAACTCCCTGTACCAGCCTGCGGCGGCCATGCTGGTGAGCGCGCCGACTCCGGGCGAACTCGACACCCGCCTCGACCAGGTGGAGACGGCGTTCCTGCGCGGTGCCACGGTCAGCCCCGACACGTCCCCCGGCAGCATGCGCGCGTTCCAGCTCGAGGTGCTCGGCAGGGACGACCTGAGGTACCGCCCTTTCGCCACGGCAGGGCACGACGGACGGAGGCAGGACACGTGAACACCGGGCAGAACCACCGCCCCCATGGCCGGGTCCTGGTCGTGGACCCGGCACCGGGCGATACCGCCGTGACCGAGCTGGCCGCCCTCGACGACCTGGGTCTCGTACCGACGGTCAACCTCCGCCGGGTCTCCGGCCCCGAGCTGCGGGCCCGTATCGCCGCCCGCTGGGCCACGGTGGACTTCGACGGTTTCTCGGAGGAGGAACTGGCCCGGCAGCTCGAGGACGACGGGCGCGGATACGACGCACTGAAATGCCGGGCCGGAATCCCGCTCACCGAGTCCGTACTGGAACGAGCGACAGCGGGCGCTCTCCAGCGCCGTCTCGTGCTGGTCGGGAGGGCTGCGGCCGGATCCGACACCTTCGACCGGACCGCGGCACAGCGCCTCGAAGTCGCCATCCGGACAACACCAGGAGCAAACGCGGCGGCGGTCGCCGAGCTCACGCTGGCACTCATGCTCGACGCGCTCCGCGGAGTCTCAAGGCGATCGAACGCTCTGCGCGCGGGCTCCTGGAGCGCGGCGGTCGAAGGCCTGCCGACCGGTGGCCTCATGAACGCCCGGCTTGGCCTGGTGGGCTCGGGAGCGATCGCCCGACGAGTGGCCGAGCTGGGGCGCTCGTTCGGGGCCGAGGTCCTGGTGCACGGATCGCCCAGGTTCACCGCAGAGCGAGCGGCACAGTGGCCCGGTCACCGGGTGGAGTCCCTCGCGGAGCTACTGGCTGGCTGCGACGTGGTGTCGGTCCATGTACCGGCCACGGTCGAAACCGACGGCCTCATCGGGGCGGAGGAACTGCGGTTGATGAGGCCGGGATCGGTTCTGATCAACACGTCCCGGGCGAGTGTCGTCGACGAGAAGGCCCTCGACGAAGTACTGAGAGACCGCCGGGCCGGGCTCTCGTGGGCTGCAGTCGATGTGTTCGAGGAAGAAGGCCCAGGCTTCCGCTCGGTGCTCGCGGACAACCCTCATTGCACCCTGTCCCCGCACTCCGCAGGCATGACCCTCTCCGCGATGCAGGAGTCCTCGCGCCGACTTCTGGGCGAGTTCGCCGAATTCATGAAGGAGACCGGCCTGACACACGGCGGTTCCCGCTGATGAGAGACCGGATGACCGCAAGAAAGGCCCTCGATCGGGCGACGCTTGCCAACATGACCGGGAGCGGCGCCTACATCGCCGGCCTCACGGTCTTCCTCATTCATTGGGCCGGCTGGCTTCATGTTTTTTCTGGCATGGATAGTCGAGCGAACCCGACGCCCACGCCCCTGACCGACAGGGCGAATGCGTTCTCGGCCGCAGAGATGAGCGATTCGCCCGTGCATGGGGTAGTTGGCTGGTTTGCCCGATTGGAAATGCACTGAACGACGCGGCCACCCGGCCCAGCATGGAGTGGACGAAGTCGGCCGGCCACTGCGCGGGCGTGTAGCCCGCGTCCAGGTCGACGTGGTGGACGCGCGGCCGGGCCTCGGTCGCGTAGCCCTTCCCCCACGCTCCAGGGGCCAGCTGCCAGCTCACCTCGAGGTCATCCTCGTACGACGGCGGCAACAGCCGGATGCCGAGACCTCCGACGAGCACCTGGTCGTCCCGGCGCTGCACGGCCCACCGTCCCCGGGGCGGCGGCAGATTCGGCTGCGCCTCCTGCCACGCGTGCAGCACCGAGCGCATCGCCGCCACGTCGCCGACGCGATCCATCGCCGGAGTCAGCCAACGTGCGACGTCCGGCGAGCCGTAGATCGCCAGTGCCTGTTCGGCGTCGTCGACGGACCAGTTCCGGAGGATGAGCCGATCGGTGGTCAGTGAGATCTCCATGCGCGGAAACCTCCTCGGTCTTCCTGATGGACGTCATCCTCTCGCCTACTGGTGTTTGTGTGAGGAGATCGCGGCCATGAGCGTTCGGGAAGCTGTCCGCACTATCCGCCCCCGCCCTCCGTCGATGCGTGGTCGGCGTTCAACTTCTCGATGTGCCGGGCTTGCAGGTCGAGCAGCCGCATCCACCCGACGGCAGGTCTGCCGGGTACGCCCGACGCCCACGTTCCTCTTCCTTGAGCCGCAGGCAGGACGCCCCCAGCTGCTGCCGACAGACGGCCCGGCCTTCTGGGCGGTAGCCGGTCTGCTTACGGGGCACACGCATGACGCGGGGTCGGCATCGGCCACCGCTGTCGGGCGAGGGAGTCGTGTCATGAATCCCGTCGAACGCGCGCTGCGCTCACTCGACCGTGCTCAGCAGCACCGCACCCCGTCCGCGGTGGTCGTCGGGGTGGTCAAGAAGTACGGGGACGACCGTGGTGGCCTCCTCGCGGCCCTGATCACCTACTACGGTTTCGTCGCGCTCATCCCGTTGCTGCTCCTGCTGTCCACGGTGCTCGGCTTCGCCCTGCACGGCCACCCCGGCGCCCAGAGGGCCGTCGTCGGCTCCGCGCTCGCGGACTTCCCGATCATCGGCGACCAACTGCGCCAGAACGTCCACTCCGTCCAGGGCAGCGGCCTCGCGCTCGTCATCGGCCTGCTCGGCCTGCTGTACGGAGCGCTCGGCATCGCCCAGGTCCTGCAGCACGCCATGGCCGAGGTCTGGAACGTCCCCGGCGTACGCCGCCCCGGCTACTGGCCGCGCCTGGCCCGAAGCCTGCTGCTGTTCACCGCCCTCGCCACCGGCCTGCTCCTGGCCACCGCCGCCGCCACCCTCATCGGCACCGCACTCGCCGGCTCGGCAGCCCGAATCGGCGCTCTGCTGCTGTCCGCCCTGATCAACACCGCCCTGTGCCTGGCCTGCTTCCGCATCCTCACTCCCGCGGAAGTCCCCACCCGCGCGTTGATGCCGGGCTGTGCCGTCGCCGGGCCCCTGTTCACCGTTCTCCAGGCCTTCGGCGCCCTCCTGGTCACCCATCAGCTGCGCCACGCCACCGAGGTGTACGGATTCTTCGCCACCGTCATCGGCCTGCTCTCGTGGCTGTACCTCGCCGCGCAGGTCACCGTGTACGCGGCGGAGACGAACGTGGTGCTGCACCGGCACTTGTGGCCGCGCAGCCTGGTGCAGCCGCCGCTTACCGGGCCGGACGAGGAGGTGCTGGGGGCCGTCGCCCGCCAGGAGGAGCGCCGCCCCGAGCAGCACGTCGACGTCGCCTTCACCGACGAGGCCGCGCAGCCGGAGGACGACCCGCGCCCGCCCGGAACCTGTGACGGGGATGCGGCGGGTGGTTAGCGGCCGGGTGCCGGCGAGGGTTTCAGGTCGCCACCAGCGGTTAACCGCGTCGGGGGCCGGATCCGCGCCGGACGGACCAGCGCCGAATCGGGGAACGCCAGTACGTGCACATCAAGGACAGCGCGCTGGAGCGCGGTGAGAGCGAGAAGCGGGCCAAGGAGATCGCCGCCCGCACCGTCAACAAGGAACGCGCGCGCCACGGCGAGTCGGAGACCGCCGGCCGAAGCTCGGTGAAGGACATCTCCTCCGGTCGGCGCGGCGGCCTGCGCTCCCACAGTGGTTCCCAGGGCCTCGCCTACGAGCAGCCGTACAACGAGGCCAAGCAGCGCAACATCCACGGCCGCTCGAAGATGAACAAGAAGCAACTCGCCAACGCCCTGGGCCACTAGAGGCCCTCGGCCACTGAAAGGAAAGGGGCACGCGATGGCCTCCATCCCCGTCCCGCCGGATCCCGACATCGCCCCCGTACCACCCGAACCGCCCATCCCGTCGGCGCCGCCTGTCCCGCCGGCACCGCCCGAACGGCCGGACCCGGTCGTGCCCCCGCTGTCGCCGGACCCGCCGGCGCCTCCCGGCTCGCCTGAGCCGCCGGGCCCGCCTGGCAGGCCGGGCAGGCCGGGAGGGCCCGAACCGGGGCCACCGACGCACCCCGAACCCCCGGAGCCGGGCCGCCCCGGTCCGCAGGAGCCGCCCGACTGACCCGCGCCGCGGCTTGCGGTCCGTACGGCGTCGCGCCGCCGAGGTCACCGCGCGTTTCTGGATGGTCCGCCCACCCGCCCGCCGGGCAGCCGAGTACGACCGGATGTCAACGGACACGCCGCGCCTGCGGACGGCGTCTCGCAGCCCACGAGCGAATCGAACGCCCGTGCTGCGGGCTGGTCCTGACGGGCGGTGTGTCGTGTGCGCGGGGGAGTTGTGGAGGTTGCGGGTCTGCTGACTGGCGGTTGGGGCGTCGGGTAGGCGCCGTTGACACACGTCGGCCCGCTCGTGGGCCGACGCGCCGCCATCGCAGGAAGGTCATCCGGTGCATACGTCCGCTGTCCGCCCGCTGCCCGTCACATTTCCCGACGGCCCGCTGCCCGACGTCCCCGTCGACGCGGAACTCCGCTTCGACACGGCCCTCCCCTACGCGGCATGCCTGGCGTTTCCGGTGGCCCCGTGCAGCTGCACCGGCGGTGACGCCCGGGTCTGTTGGTACTTCAGCCGCGATCTGCTGAACGAGGGCCGTCACGCCCCGACCGGCAGCGGCGACGTCACCGTCAGGCCCGGACCTGTCGGCGAAGTCCTCATCACCTTGCGGACTCCCAGCGGCAGGGCGGTGCTCAGCGCCCCGGACGACGTCGTTACCGCCTTCCTCGCGGAGGCGTTCACCCTGGTGCCCGCCGGGTCGGAGTCCGACCACCTCGACATCGACACCGCCCTCGCCCGGCTGCGCGCCACCGGCTGATCGCCCCCGGCCCCGACGAGGAGCCGATCGAGTCCGCGACTGCCGGGTTTTGGGGCGGCGACACGGGTGAGACGCGTCGCGGGACACGATCTCGTGACCGAGGAGGGAATACCTGATGACCAACACCTCGCGACTGCCCGGCGCCTTCGACCAGTACTGGAACTGGCAGCTGCGGGCAGCCTGCCGCAGCGTCGACACCAGCCTGTTCTTCCACCCCTTCGGAGAATGCGGCGAGGCCCACGACAATCGGGAGCAGGCCGCCAAGCAGGTCTGCGCGCGCTGCCCGGTGCGCGACGCCTGCCTCTCCCGCGCCCTGCGGGTGCGGGAACCGTACGGCGTCTGGGGCGGCCTCACCGAGGACGAGCGCGCCGAGCTCCTGCGCCCCGTACGGGCCCACCACGTCGGCGTCTGACGGGGCGCCGGACTCCGGCGCGGCGCTGGAGGGCGCCGAGGGCGCGTTCCTGCTCTGCGGCTTCGTCGTGGCCCTGGCCGAACACCAGCAGCACCACACGGTGGAGGCCGTCCGCTGGTTCGCACGCGACCGGGCCGCGTGCGGGCCGCCCGGCCCGTACGCCGAGGAGTTCGACCTCGCCCAGCGCCGGCTGCGCGGTAACCTGCCGCAGGCGTTCGTGCACGGCGGTTGGTGGAGGCGGCTGTCCGCCTCCACCGACCGCTGCGGACGTGAGCAGTTCAGGACGTGTGGACAGGCGGGCTCAGGCGGGTTGCGGCTGGCCGAGCAGGCCGGCTCGCAGCTGGGTCAGGGTCTTGCTGAGCAGGCGTGACACGTGCATCTGCGAGATGCCGAGGCGATCGCCGATCTCGGCCTGGGTCAGCTCGTCGACGAAGCGCAGCGAGAGCAGGGTGCGTTCGCGTTCGGGCAGTTCGGCGATGAGTGGTTTGAGCGAGACCAGGTCGACCACCTCGTCCAGCGCCGCGTCCTCGGTGCCCAGCCGGCGGGCGAGCGGTCCGTCGGCCTCGTCGGTGTCGGCGGGCGGGTCGAGTGAGCCGGTGGTGTAGGCATTGGTCGCCTGCCGGCCTTCCAGTACCTCGGCCTCGGTGATGCACAGGTGCTCGGCGAGTTCGGCGACCGTGGGCTCGTGCTCCAGGTCCTGTTCCAGCGTGTCGGTGGCCTTGGCCAGCTCCAGGCGCAGTTCCTGGAGGCGGCGGGGGACCCGTACCGACCAGCTGGTGTCCCGGAAGTAGCGTTTGATCTCGCCGACGATGGTGGGCAGGGCGAAGGTGGCGAAATGCACCTCCCGATCGGGGTCGAAGCGGTCGATGGCCTTGATCAGACCGATGGTGCCGACCTGGACGATGTCGTCCATCTGCTCGGCGCGGTTGTGAAAGCGCCGGGCGGCGAACTTGACCAGCGAGAGGTTGAGCTCGATCAGGGTGCCGCGGACGTAGGAGTACTCCGGCGTGCCCGGCTCGACGGTCCGTAGGCGCGCGAAGAGCACTTCGGACAGCGCGCGGGCCTCCGTGGTGTCGGCCTCGCGAGGGTTGCGGATGTCAGGTAGGGCAGGCAACACGGTCACACTCCGATCATCGGTTCGGACCCGTCTTGGTTCGCCTACCCCGCACGTCGCGCGGGATGCCTGAAATCGGCCCGGGTTTTCCTTCACTCCGTCGGCGCCGTACGAAATCAGCAGGGCCGCGGGTCTGTGTCCTCCGGTGTGCGTACGCGGCCGCGGTCTGGGCAGGTGCGGAGTGAGCAGCATCCATCAGGGAGAGAGGCCATGGTCCGCGAAGGCGACATCCTGCACGAACTGACCGCTGACCACGCACTGACCGCCGTCACGTTCAGCCGGATCGTCGCCCTGCCGGTCGGGGACCAGGAGCGCAAGACGCTGGTCGACGAGGTGACCGCCGATCTCGTGCGGCACAGCGTGACCGAGGAGCACTATCTGTACCCATTGGTGCATCGCCTGCCCGGTGGCGCCGCGATCGTCGACAGGGAGCTGCTCTCCCACCGCGCGGTGGAGGCACTGCTGAGCGAACTGGCGAGCCGCACCGCCCGAACCCCCGACTTCGACCGGCTGGTGGCCCAGCTGATCGAGAAAGTCACCAGGCACAACGGGGAGGAAGAGGCGAGGATCTTTCCCGTGCTGGCCGAGGCCGTGTCGCCCGTCCGACTCTTCGAGCTGGGGGAACGGGCCCGTCGGCTCAAAGCACTTCTGGTCAACCGCGCGGAGGCCATCATGCGGAGGCCATCATGAGGAAGCACGAGGTTCCAGGAGCCGGACGGGCTCCGCGACGAGGCGGCGAGTCTTCCCATGACCGGAGCTGAGAGCCGTCGGCCTGATGACGATGAGCGGCGGTTCACCGTCGTGTTGCGGGTCGGCCCGCCCGAGTCGGTGCTCGCGCTGGGCGGGGAACTGGACCACGACACGGCCGGGCCGCTGCGCGAGGCGCTGGCCAATGCGGTGGCCGCGAGGCCGGAGCGAATCGTGGTGGACTGCGCCGAGCTGGCGTTCTGCGACTCCACCGGCCTGAATGCCCTGCTGCACACCCGATTGGACGCGCAGCAGGTCGGTGCTCGGCTGGAGTTGGCCGCGCTCCGTCCGCCGGTCACGCGGCTGTTCGAGATCACCGGCGCGGACGCGGTCTTCACGATCTACCCCACCTTGGACGAGGCCCTGGCGCCATGAACGCACCCGTACGCATCCGCCGGCTGGCCCTGTTCGGGACCAGCGGGGTGGTCGGCCGCTGCCGCGACTTCGCGCAGGCGGCGCTGGTGGACTTCGGCTGGCTGCCCGCGCTCGACCAGGACGGCCAGGACGCCGCTGAAGACGTGCTGCTGGTGGTCTCCGAACTGATCACCAACGCCTGCCTGCACGCGGGCGGTCCGCAGGAGATCGCGCTGGCCCTGCACGACGGTCTGCTGCGGATCGAGGTGAGCGACGCCGACCCGCGCCCACCGGTTCCCAGCCCGTTCGGCCTGGCGGCAGAGGGAGCGGCGGCCCAGCCCGGCGGGCACGGGCTGCGGGTGGTCGCGCGGCTGTCCCGGAGCTGGGGCTGTCAGGAGCATGGTGGTGGCAAGACGGTCTGGTCGGAAATACCGGCGCCCGGCCATCTCCTGCGTACCTAGCCCTGGTCGCGTCGGCAGCGGGGGTGACAAGGTGGTTGTTGAGCGCCTTCCGGGCGGCCGACCGCGCCTGAGTCATACGCCGTGAGGTGAGCGATGGACGGAACGACCAAGCACTCCGCGCTGGACGAGGAGGGTTTGCGCCGGTTGCTCGCGGTCCTGACGGCGGTGCGCGACGGTGACTTCTCCACCCGCCTGCCCACCGACGCCGACGGCCTGCTGGGCGACATCGCCGGCGTCTTCAACGGCATGGCCGACCAGCTGTCCCTGGTCACCTCGGAGGTGACCAGGGTCTCCCGCGAGGTCGGCACCGACGGGCGCCTCGGCGGTCAGGCACAGGTCAAAGGCGTCTCGGGTACCTGGCGGGACCTGACCGACTCGGTCAACTTCATGGCCTCCAACCTCACCGACCAGGTGCGCAGCATCGCCCAGGTCGCCACCGCCGTCGCGAAGGGCGACCTCTCGCAGAAGATCACCGTCACGGCCCGCGGCGAGGTGCTGGAGCTGAAGGAGACCATCAACACGATGGTCGACCAGCTGAGCGCCTTCGGTGACGAGGTGACCAGGGTGGCCCGCGAGGTCGGCACCGAGGGCAACCTCGGCGGCCAGGCCACCGTACGCGGCGTCTCGGGCACCTGGAAGGATCTGACGGACAACGTCAACGTGATGGCCTCCAACCTCACCGGCCAGGTCCGTTCGATCGCCCAGGTCGCCACGGCGGTGGCGCGCGGCGACCTCTCGCAGAAGATCACCGTCGAGGCCAAGGGCGAGGTCGCCGCCCTCGCCGACGTGATCAACCGGATGGTCGACACGCTCTCCGCATTCGCCGACGAGGTGACCCGGGTGGCCCGCGACGTGGGCACCGAGGGCACCCTGGGCGGCCAGGCGCGGGTGCCGAACGTGGCCGGCACCTGGAAGGACCTGACCGACAACGTCAACTTCATGGCGCACAACCTCACCAGCCAGGTCCGCAACATCGCCCAGGTCACCACGGCGGTCGCGAACGGCGACCTGACCCGCAAGATCGACGTGGACGCGCGCGGCGAAATCCTCGAACTGAAGACCACCATCAACACCATGGTGGACCAGCTCAGCGCCTTCGCGGCCGAGGTCACCCGGGTGGCGCGCGAGGTCGGCAGCGAGGGCAGGCTCGGCGGTCAGGCCGAGGTCGAGGGCGTCTCCGGTACCTGGAAGCGGCTCACCGAGAACGTGAACGAACTGGCCGGCAACCTCACCCGCCAGGTCCGCGCGATCGCCGAGGTCACCAGCGCGGTGGCCGAGGGCGACCTGACCCGCTCGATCACGGTGGAGGCCCCCGGCGAGGTCGGCTACCTCAAGGACAACATCAACTCGATGGTGGAGTCGCTGCGCCAGACCACCCGCGCCAACCAGGACCAGGACTGGCTGAAGACCAACCTCGCCCGGGTCGCCGCGCTGCTGCAGGGCCGACGCGACCTGCCCGTGGTCGCCGAGCTGGTGATGGACGAGCTGGCCCCGCTGGTCGGCGCCCAGTACGGCGCCTTCTACCTCGCCGAGGACGGGCCGCGCGGCGCCGGCCTGGTCCGGATCGGGGCGTACGGTGCGCCGGAGGACCCGTCAGCCGGCCCGGTCCGCTACACGCTCGGCCAGTCGCTGGTCGGCCAGGCGGCCCGCAGCCGACGCACCATCGTGGTCGAGGACCTCCCGCCGGGCTACGCGACCGTCTCCTCCGGTGCCGGCTCCGCCGCCGCGGCTGCGCTGATCGTGCTGCCGGTCGTGGTGGAGGACCAGCTGCTGGCTGTCATCGAACTGGCCACGCTGCACCCGTTCACCCCGGTCCACCGCGACTTCCTGGACCAGGTCACCGAGACGGTCGGCGTCGGCGTCAGCTCGCTGCTCGCCAACGCCCGCACCGACGAACTACTGGAGCAGTCCCAGCGCCTGACCGAGGAGCTGCGCACCCGTTCCGACGAACTGCAGGCCGGACAGGAGGAGTTGCAGCGCTCCAACGCCGAACTGGAGGACAAGGCGGCGTTGCTGGCCGCCCAGAACCAGGACATCGAGGCGAAGAACCTGCAGATCGAGCAGGCCCGCCAGGAACTGGAGGCGCGCGCCCACCAGTTGTCGCTGACATCGATGTACAAGTCGGAGTTCCTGGCCAACATGAGCCACGAGCTGCGCACCCCGCTCAACAGCCTGCTGATCCTCGCGCAACTGCTGGCCCAGAACCCCGAGCAGAACCTGACGCCCAAACAGGTGGAGTACGCCGGCGTGATCCACTCGGCCGGCTCCGACCTGCTCCAGCTGATCAACGACATCCTCGACCTGTCCAAGGTCGAGGCCGGGAAGATGGACGTCAGTCCGGCCCGGTTCCCGCTCGCCCAGCTGCTGGACTACGTCGACGCCACCTTCCGCCCGCTGACCGGGCAGAAGGGCCTGGAGTTCAGGGTCGGTGCGGTGCCCCAGGTGCCGCGCGAGATCCTCACCGACGAGGCGCGGCTGCGCCAGGTGCTGCGCAACCTGGTCTCCAACGCAGTCAAGTTCACCGCGTCCGGCAGCGTCGAGCTGCGGGTCGAGCTCGCCGCGCGGGACAGCCTCGACGCCCTGCCGATCGAACTGCCCGACGGCGCCACCGTGCTGGCCTTCCGGGTCAGCGACACCGGGATCGGCATCGCCGACCAGCACCTGGAGGGCATCTTCGGTGCCTTCCAGCAGGCCGACGGCACCACCAGTCGGCGCTACGGCGGTACCGGTCTGGGGCTGTCCATCAGCCGGGAGATCGCCCGGCTGCTCGGCGGGGTCATCGTCGCCGAGAGCAGGTTGGACGCCGGTAGCAGTTTCACCCTGTACCTGCCGGTCGCCCGGGAGGCCGTGGCGAGGACGCCGGAGCGCACGGGCGGCCACGCTGCCGCCACCGTCGAAGGCGGCGCGGACCCGGACCTCGCCGGTCGGGTGGTGTTGGTGGTGGACGACGACGCGCGCAACGTCTTCGCCCTGGTCGGCGTTCTTGAGCAGCACGGCGTGCGGGTGCTGCACGCAGACAACGGCAAATCCGGGATCGAGCTGCTGAACAGCCGCGACGACATCGACCTGGTGCTGATGGACCTGATGATGCCCGAACTCGACGGCTACGCCGCGACCGCGCGGATCCGCGAGATGCCGCAGTTCGCCGACATCCCGATCATCGCGCTGACCGCCAAGGCGATGCCCGGCGATCGCGCCAAGAGCCTGGCCGCCGGGGCGAACGACCACGTCACCAAGCCGGTGGACATCGAAGACCTGCTGGCACGACTGCGCCGCTGGCTCACCGTGGTCAACCAGCGGACGGCGCACTGACCGGCGCCGGTCAGCCGATCCGCAGCAGTACCAGGCTGGCGTCGTCGTCCGTGTCACCGCTCACGGCCGCCAGCAGCTGGGCGGCCTGCTCCTCGACGTCGGCGGCGGCGGGCAGCCGCTCGGCCGCGCGCCGCAGGGTGGCCAGGGTCTCGTCCAAGGAGGAATGGCGGCGCTCGATCAGGCCGTCGGTGTAGAGCAGCAGGGCATCTCCCGGGCGCAGCTCGGTGCTGATTTCGTGGTACTCCGCCTCCGGCAGCGCGCCGAGCAGGATGTCGTGCGGCGAGTCCAGCAGCCGGGCCCGGCCGTCGCGCAGCAGCAGTGGCGGCAGATGGCCGGCACTGGCCCAGCAGAGCGCGCGGCTCTCGGGGTCGTAGAGCGCGCAGATCGCGGTCGCGGTCGGCCGTCCGGCGGAGTGCAGGGTGACCCGGTTGAGGACGCCCATCAGCTTGGCCGGTTGGAGCTCGGCGAACGCCAGGCCGCGCAGCGAACCGCTGAGCGCGACCATGCCGTTGACCGCGTCGATCCCGTGGCCGGCCACATCGCCGACGGTGACCAGGATCCGGCCCTCGGGCAGCGGCAGCACCTCGTACCAGTCCCCGCCGACCCGGTACTCCGTGGCGGCCGGGCGGTAGCGGGCGGCCACCTCGATGCCGTCGATCCGTCGCAGGTCCGGTGCCTCGGGGATGATCGCCTCCTGCAGCTGCAGTGCCAGCCGGTGGCGCAGCGCCGCCTGCTCCTGCACGGTGGCGAGCCGGTCAAAGGTGGCGGTCAGCGCGAGCTCGGTGCGGTGCTGGGCGGAGACGTCCTGGAAGACCCCGGTCACTCCGGTCACCGTGCCGTGGGTGAGGACCGGTTCGGCGATGATCCGCACGTGGCGCAGGCTGCCGTCGTCCTCCCGAACGATCCGCAGCGTGGTGTTGACGTTCTCCTGGCGTTGCGTCATGGCTTCGATCTGAGTGGCCAGTTGGCCCCGGTCGTCCGGGTGGAGCAGTGGGGCGAGCTGCTGCAGCGGAAGCGGGCCGGCCTGCGCGGCCCGCCCGAAGATCGGGTAGGCGCGCGCGCTCCAGTGGCTGGTCTCCCGGGTCAGGTCGTCCTCGAAGGCGGCCAGGTCGGTCAGTCGCCCGGCCAGCTCCAGCAGGGAGAAGGCGTGGTCACGGCTGCCGGCGTGCCAGAGCACGATGGTGCACCCCGGGGCGAGCGGCAGCGTCCGGACGTTAACCAGCGAGCCGGGCTCCCCGGAGTGGTGGACGGCGGGCAGTCGGGGGCGGCGCTGCGGGGTGCCCGTGGCGTGCGCCGTCCCGATCAGCCGGCAGAGCTCGTCCTGGACGAAGGGCAGCAGCTGCGCGAGCGGCCGGCCCACCGGATCGGGCAGGGCGGTGGCCCGGGCTGCCGCGGCGTTCAGGTGCTCGACCCACTGCTCGCCGGTCCGCGGGTCCTCCGCCAGGAGCATGGCCGGGTGTGCCAGCAGGTCCAGCAGAGTGTTCAGCGCCGGTCGGGTGGCCGGCTCCGGGGCGGCCGCCGCTTGTGCCTCCAGGACTCGTCCGGCGACCTCCAGGAGTCCCACCACGCTCTCCCTGACCGGTTCCTCCAGGCCCGTCGGCGCGGGCCACACCACCAGTGCCAGGCCCACCGACCCACCATGACGGCGCAGTGGCAGCACCGCGCGCGCCGCCTCGGCGGCGGGGCCCGGAAGCGGCTCCTCCGGCGGCGGGCCTGCGGGCAGCCAGCGTGGCATGCCGTCCCCGACAGCCAGTTGCAGCAGGTTGGGCCACTGCGGCGGGATCCACCGCCAGCGAGCCGCCTCCAGCGGGCTGACGCCGGCGTGCCCCACCAGCTCAAGGCATCCGCTGCCGCGCAACCGCCACAGAAGTACCCCTTCGGCCCCGAGCGGCCGCAGGTGCTCGCTCAACAGGGTGTCGGCGAGCACGTCCATGTCGTCGGCCACCGCTTCGACAGCCGAGCCGGCCAGCCGGTGCCGGCGTGCTTCGGCCAAGGTTGCCGGTTCAGCCCGTTCCGGGACAGCCCCCGTTGCCTGGTTGAGGAGGTCGGCGGCCAGATCGGTGGACGTCTGCCCGGTCTCCGCGGCCAGGCGGTCGAGCTGCTCGGCCGCCTCGGCCGGTTCCACGCCCAGCTGGGCGACCAGTACACCAGCGGCGACATCCAGCAGGTGACGGCGGCCGGCGGTGGCCCGCAGCGCGGCCAACTCGGCGGCGAGCGCGGCCACCGTCCCGTGGTCCGTATCCGCTTCGGGGGTGGCCATCGCAATCCTTCACGTGTTCGACACCGCTCTCTCGGAGTCTATCGAGCTCCTCCGCTGCGCGAGACTGCTGAGTTCGAGGACCGTGTTGCGGGCAAGGAGTGGCCGCGCGCGGCCACTCGGAGAGGGATGCCCTGGCGGGTAGGCGCACGGGCGGGAAGGAAGTGACCGCTCATCGAGCCTGGCAGGGCGGGCTCAGCGCCAACAGCGCTGAGCCCGACTGCCTCTTTTGTCCGGGAATACAACGGTCTGCGACGTTAGCCATGCGACTGTGCGGGTAGGCGCGAGGCGTCTCCAGGACACTTCCACGGAAGGGACCCAGCGATGCTGCTGCTCGGAATCGTCCTACTGGCCGCCACCGGAGTCTTCACCGGCCTGGCGATCGCCGACAACGTGTCAGGCGGACCCGACTACACCGTGACCATCCTGGGAAACGACGTCGCCCACATGAACGGCTTGAGCATCTTCCTGGCCGGGCTGGCGCTGGCACTGGTCTTCGCGCTGGCCGTCCTACTGGTCGGCGCCGGAGTCCGCACGACCCGGGAACGGGCCGTGCGGCTGCCCATCGGCGAACTGCGCGCGAACCAGGCAGCGGCCGAACGCGACGCAGCGGCTGCTCCGCCGCCCGCCGATCAAGGCGCTGCCGACGAAGCGCTGATCCCGAACTCGACGTCACGCCGGGCCCGGTTCAGCCGGCGCCGGCAGCACCTTCCCCATTGACAACCGACGTTCCGTCAGGAGATGGATCTCATGGTTCCCCTCATTCTCGTTCTGCTGCTCGCCCTGATCCTGGGCGGTGTGGGCTTCGTCATCCACGTGCTGTGGTGGGTCGCCCTGGTGGTGCTGGTGCTCTGGCTGGTCGGCTTCGTGGCCCGTGGCGCCGGCACGGGCGGCACGCGCTCCCGGTGGTACCGCTGGTGACGGAACGCCAGTTGCCCGGCGCCTGTGTCGACGTGTTCGCCGCTGCCCCTCAGTGGTTCGGCTGCTGAGGGGCAGTTGACCGCGTTCTCGCCCGAGGGCGCGGGCCCGGCGTAACCGCCACGGTGGACCGCCCGTCCGTGCACCTTGCCGACGCGACCGCCGTGGTTCTGGCGATGCTGTGCCGGATCGGCCTATGAGCCGTCAGCGTGGGCACGAATCGCTTTCTCAAAACTGTTCGGGCGGGCGTCGGATCATTGACTGAGGATCTTCGGCTGGAGTGCCGGCGGAGCGCGGCGGCGGCCTGGAGCGCGCGGAGGCGCTCGCACCAGGCCGCCGTGATGTGAAGCAACTAGCCTTGTCTACAGGCTGGTTATACCTCCATCCGGGATGCGGATGATGAGTCGGAGAGTCCGTTTCACCCCAGGTCGAAGACAGCTGTCACCGGGGCGTGATCGGACCAGCGCTCGGCGTGGGAGGCGGCCCGCTCGACGTAGGCACTGGCGCACGTGGCCGCGAGTCTCTGACTGGCCATCAGGTAGTCGATCCTCCAGCCGCTGTCGTTGTCGAAGGCGCGGCCGCGGTAGGACCACCAGGAGTAGGGGCCGTCCTGGTCGGGGTGGAGGGCGCGGACGACATCGACGTAGCCGGCCTCGTCGAAGACCCGGGTGAGCCAGGCGCGTTCCTCGGGGAGGAAGCCGGCGGACTTCTGGTTGGCCTTCCAGTTCTTGAGGTCGGCCTCGCGGTGGGCGATGTTCCAGTCGCCGCACACCACGACCTCGCGCCCGTCTTCGGCGGCGCGTTTGCGCAGCTCGGTGAGGTGGACGAGGAACTCCGCCATGAAGCGCCACTTCTCCTCCTGGCGCTCGGTGCCGACCTCTCCGGAGGGGAGGTAGAGGCTGGCGACCGTCAGTCCGGGCAGATCGATTTCTACGTATCTGCCGGAATTGTCGAATTCGTCCGACCCGAATCCGATCGCGGTACGCTCCGGTGCCTTCCGCGACAGGATGGCCACCCCGGCCCGCCCCTTGGCCACCGAGGGGGCCCAGACCGCGTGCCAGCCGGGCAGGTCGCGCAGTTCGGCGGGCAGCTGCTCCGGCTCGGAGCGCACCTCCTGGAGGCAGATCACGTCCGCTGCGGTGGCAGCCAGCCACTCGATGAAGCCCTTCTTGGCGGCGGCCCGGATCCCGTTCACGTTCACACTCGTCACCACAGTCACCGGGGAAGGGTAACCGCCGTGACAGGGCCCGCGCGAGCAGCCGCGCCCCCGTCCCGGCCGCCGTCATTGGTCTTGACCATCTCCGCCGACACCCCATAGTGTCCCTTACTGCAAAGACCTTTAATAAAGAAGGACGGATAAAGCCCGCCCCTCCCACCTGCCGCAAGACCGGGCACGGGGCAGGCCCGGAGTCCTTCAGGGTGGAGGACACGGTGGGACAAGGACAACTCATGGCGGTGCCGGTCCCGGCCGCGTCGGGCTCGACGGTGCCGGAGCCGAAGTACTGGCACCTGCGTACGGTCCTGGTGCGCACCATCGACGGTGAGTTCTCCACCGGCCAGGTACTCCCCAACGAGCGCGAGCTCGCCGCCCGCTTCGGCGTGGCGAGGGCGACCTTGCGGCAGGCGCTCGACCAGCTGGAGCTGGAAGGCAGGCTGGTCCGCCGCCGGGGCATCGGCACGCTGATCGCCGCACCCCGGGTCGGTGTCCCGGTCGGCCGCAGCGACGAGGGCTGGCCCAGTACCAGCCGCAGCCAGTCCTGGCGCAGTGTCGACTGCGTGAGTGCGCCCGCTCCGGCCCAGCTGGCCCGCTCCCTCGGCATCCCGGCGGGCGAGACGGTGCACACCGTCCGCCGGCTGCGCCTGGTGCAGGGGCAGATCATGGCCGCCGAGTCGCTGCACGTGCCCGACTCCGCCGTGCCGCGCCTCCCGGCCGTCCCGCAGCTGATCGGCGGCGCGGAGAACGACCGCGCCCGCTCGGTGCTCCGCCAGCTGGAGCGCCTCGGTGTCGACGGTGAGTCCCGCTCGGTCGAACTCGGTGTCGCCGAGGCCGGGGAGGCCGCCCTGCTGGAGCGCCCGCCGGGCACCCCGGTCCTGGTGGTCACCACCCAGTACGCCGCCGCCGGGCGGCTGGTCGCGCTCGCCGTCTCGACCTACCGCGCCGACACCTGCAAGCTGACCTTCGGTGAGACCGGCCTGGTCGAGGTCACCCCGGTCGAGGCCGCGCGTACCGCGTAAGGCTCTGCGGTAGGTACTCGATCAGCTACAACAGGGGCGCGAGGAACTGCGCGAGTCGGAAGGCAACGGTCTGGACTCTTCCGAGTTGGCGCAGTTCCCGCGCCCCTGTCTATGGCGCTCTCAGCGTACGGGCGGGTCGACGGCGAAGAGCTGCTCCTCGACGTGGTCCAGGGCGACCCGTAGCGCGCCCATCGCCACGACCTCCTCGCCCAGCGCGGCGAGCACCACCTCGGGTGCCCGCAGGCAGTACAGCTCCAGCTGTTCGCGGAGCGGCTCCAGCACGCCGTCCAGCCCGGCGGCCCAGCCGCCGACCACCACCAGTTCGGGGTCGAGCGCCAGCACCAGCGCCGCCACGTCGTGCACCAGTCGGCGCAGGAAGCGGTCCATCGCGACCTGCGCGACCTCGTCTCCCTCGCGGGCGAGCCGCAGCACCCGGGCGACGGCCGCCTCGTCCAGCGGGTCGAGCGGCTTGCCGGTGGTGGAGAGCAGCCGCTCGGGGGTGGCCTCCTGGCCGAGCAGGTGGAGGGCGCCGATCTCGCCGGCCGCGCCGCCGAACCCCCGGTGCAGCCTGCCGTTGATCAGTGAGCCGGCTCCGGGGCTCAGTCCGGCCATCACGAAGACCACATCGCCCTTGCCGACCGCCGCGCCCTGCCAGTGTTCCGCGATGGCAGCGAGGTTGGCGTCGTTCTCGATCACCACCGGGCAGCGGAACGAGCGCCGCAGCCGCGCGCCCAGGTCGAGGCCCGTCCAGCCGGGCATCGCGGTGCCGAGCCGTACCGTGCCGTCCCGGTCGACGATGCCGGGGGTGCCGACGGCGACCGTCCAGAGGCTGTCCCGGGACACCCCGGCCTTGCGCAGCACGTCGGCGACGGCCGTCCGGACGCAGCTCAGCCGTCCTTCGGCGTCCCGGGTCTCCTCGACGGCTCTGGCGTCGCCGCCGAGGATGCGGCCCGTCAGGTCGGCGAGGGTCACCCGGATGTCGTGCACCCCGATCTCGATCCCGAGGATGTGCCCGGCCTCGGCTCGGAAGCGGAACCAGCGTGCCGGGCGCCCGCGTTGACGGCCGTTGTCCTGGACGGGCTCGACCTCCGCGACCAGGCCGGCCTCCATCAGCCCCTCGATCACCCCTTCGACCGTCGGCCGGGACAGCCCGGTGTCGCCGACCAACTGAGTGAGCGTGAGCGACTGGCCGTCGCGCAGCGCACGCAGCGTGACGGCGGCGTTGATCCTGCGCAGCAGCGAGGAGTCCCCTCCGGTGAGCCGATCCGCCAAAGCGCTGCCCTTCCGCGTTCGCGCGACAGCATTGGCGCGCGGGGTGCCGAGTGCGCGGTGACCTCCGAATGCCCCGCGAAACGCCCACCGGACGTCGCGGCACGGGGGACGGCGCGCCGGAGGGCGTGAGCCGGATCGTACCCGGCGGCCCTGTCGGCCGCGAGCGTTTCCGCAGCTCAAAACGGCTTCGGTATGGAAACGGTACTTAGAGCGTCCGCCGGTAGGGGGCCGGCGTCGCGACGCCCGGTTCTTCGTCCTCGGTGATGACCGGCCCGAGACCTCCTGAGCCAAACGGGTCACCGGTCCTGGTCGCTCTATGCCGCATGATGGGAACTGTGAGTAACTGGACGGGCTCTGCCACGTTTCGGGCGGCAGATCCTGGTGTGCTGCGAGAGAAGGTGCTCGATGCGGGCTGTGGTGACGGGGGCGGCGGGTTTCATCGGATCCCACCTCTGCGCGTACCTGCTGGCCTGCGGCGACGAGGTGGTCGGCGTCGACGCGTTCACCGACTACTACGAACCGGCGGTCAAGGAGCGGAACTTGGCTCCGATGATGTCGTCCGGCGCCTTCTCGCTCCAGCGGGTCGATCTGCTGACGGCCGATCTGGGCGTCCTTCTGGCGGGCGCGGACGTCGTCTACCACCTCGCCGGGCAGCCGGGCGTGCGGCCGTCGTGGGGCGCGGAGTTCCGTACGTACGCGGCGCTCAACGTGCTGGCCACGCAGGCCGTCCTGGAGGCGGCACGCGGTCGGCGATTGCGGAAGTTGGTGTACGCGTCCAGCTCGTCGGTCTACGGCGACGCGGCGTCCTACCCGACGGCCGAGACCCTGCGCCCGCAGCCGGCCTCCCCGTACGGGGTGACCAAACTCGCCGCCGAGCACCTCTGCGAGCTCTACCGCAGCGGGTTCGGAGTCCCGACCGTGTCCTTGCGTCTCTTCACGGTGTACGGCCCACGGCAGCGGCCGGAGATGGCCTTCGCGCGGTTGGTCGCCGCTGCGGCGAGCGGCGGGTCGTTCCCGCTCTACGGTGACGGTGAGCAGAGCCGCGACTTCACCTACGTGACGGACGTCGTCACCGCGATGCGGGACGCGGCCTGCTCCGACTTCACCGGGGTGGCGAACATCGGCGGCGGCTGCCGTACGACGATGCGGGAGGTGATCTCCGTGGTCGAGGAGCTGGTCGGACCGGTCGAGATCGTCCGGCTCCCGGCGCAGCGAGGCGACGTACGCCACACCGGGGCCGACATCACCGTGGCGGCCGGCGCGTTCGGTTACCGCCCCCGGACTCGGTTGGCCGAGGGGCTCGCCGCGATGGTGGCAGGTCACGGGAGCCCCAGCGAGGTGGCGTCCGTCGGTCAGTAGGCGCCCTGGGGGTGCGCGGGACTGCGTTCGTGCGGGAAGGGTGCGGCGGGCGGCTCGCAGCCGAGGAAGGGGGCCAGCCGCTCCCATCCCTCCCCGCCGCGCAGGTCGAGCACGAGCAGGTCGCCGGGACGGCCGGCGAAGTACCCGCGTACCTGTGCGTTCAACTCGTCGTGGATCCGGCTCAGTTGCGCGCGTCCGAGTCCGGCCGTCCCCGGGTCGCAGAGCCGGTCCAGCACCAGTCGCAGTGCCTCCCGGTAGGCCGCCTGTTCCGCCGGTGGCGCTTCGGAGGGCGGGCCGTTGCTCCAGTGGCGTTCCGCCGAGCGCAGCCAGGTCTCCTTGTCGCCCACGGTCAGGATGAACCGTGCGCCGGGATGGCGGGCGTCCAACCCGGCGACGGACAGCATCGGTACGATGCCCGCCAGCCCGTCGTAGTGGTCGAGTGCGGGAAAGCGGCCGTCACCGCGCCGCAACGCGGCCAGGCCGCCGTCGCCGAGCGGGTCGCCCGCCAGATCGACACCGAGTTCGTGCAGTGCCATGGTCAGGCTGCGGATACCCGTGCCGGGCAGTCCGAGCGCGAAGGTCTTCGGTGGTCGGCGGAGTGTGCCGAGCGCGGAATCCGCTGCCAGAGCATCATCCAATTCCCGCATGGTCAGCGGTGGTTGCCGGGGAAGGCCGATGGCTGCCACGTTCTCGCGAGCCGTGCGCGGCAGTTCGTGGATGTACGCCTCGACGACGGCCGGTGCGGCGTCGGGCGCCACCGTACGCCGGGCGTGCCGGATGGCGGCCCGTGCGACGGAGAACTCCGGCGCGTCGCCCCAGCAGGCCATTGCGGCATTAAGTCCCCTACGCTTGGCGGATTTTCGTGACCGCAGTTCCCGCAGGGCGTTCTTCGCGAAGATGTCCGGGTAGTGCTGGAAGTGGTCGTGCAGGATGTGGAAGCCCTTGAGCTGCACCTCGGGCAGGAAGTTCCGGCGGGCGACCAGCCTTCGGTTCGACTCCGGGCGGAGCACCGAGTTGAGCTGGTCGCCTGCGGCGGGCGGGACTTCGCGCATCCGCCGTACCAGGTCGGTCCGGGTGACGTGGACGCCGCAGTGCGTGCGGCCGAGGAACCGGTCCCGGACGTAGGCGTCCACGTAGGCAAGCTCGTTGTCGTCCAGGAAGGGACGCAGATCCTCGAGTACGAGGCAGTCGGCGTCCCAGTAGACGACGTGCGAGCAGTCGTGCTCGATCTGGAGCAGCCGGTCCATCGCGTGGGCGAACGGCTTGACGTTCTCGACCAGGTGGACGCGGTTCGGGCGGACGTGGCGGATGGCGAGCTGCAGAGCCAGTGCGGAGGTGCGCTCACCGACTGTACGGAAGACCAGCTCCACCGGCCGCCCGCCCGGCGGACCGAAGTCCTCGTCGAGGGTGCGGATCGTGCCTGCCGACTTCATGCTGTCCTGCCTTCGTGGGAGTGTCCCGGCTCGGCGTTCGCCGTGCGTTGCAGCGCGTACATCTGGGCGTACTCCTGGCCGTGCCGGAGCAGTTCGTCGTGGGTGCCCTGTTCGACCAGCCGTCCGTGCCGGAGTACCAGGATGCGGTCGCAGTGGCGCGCGTTGGCCAGCCGGTGGGTGATCAGGACGATCGTCCGGTCGCCGGCCAACCCCCGGATGTGCTCGAACACCTGGGCCTCGGCGCGGGCGTCCATGGAAGAGGTGGGCTCGTCGAAGAACAGCAGCTGGGCGTCGCGGAAGTAGCCACGGGCGACCGCGATCCGCTGCCACTGGCCGCCGGACAGATCGCACCCGTGCGCGAACCGCTTGGTGAGCAGGGTCCCGTACCCGTGGGGGAGCGGCTCGATCACGCTGTGCGCTCCGGCGGTGGTGGCGGCGCTGGTCACGGCCTCGTGGTCGGGGTCGCTGCGGTCGTGGCGGCCGATGGTGATGTTGTCGCGGGCGCTGGTCGGCCACCGGACCGGCAGCTGTATCACGACGGAGATCCGTTCGTGCAGCGAGTGGGGGTCGAACCCGGCGATGTCCTGGCCGTCCCACGAGATGCTGCCGTGCTGCGGCTGGTACAGGCCGGCCAGCAGCTTGGCGAGCGTGCTCTTGCCGGAGCCGTTCTCGCCCACCAAGGCGATCACCTCGCCCCGCCGGATGGTGCACGACACATCCCGTACGGCGGGGACCGCGCCCGCACCGGGGTAGTTGAAGGTCAGGTTCCGGACCTGGATCTGCCGGAAACCGTCGGGGCACGGCAGCCCGGGCCGGAGGTAGCTGCGAGCCGCCGAGTCCGCGACGAAGCGGGTGTACTCCGTGACGTGCACGCCGTACTCCAACAGGTCGCACAGGCCCGTGACGGCCCGGGTCAGCGCGGCCTGGGCCGCGCGGTTCGCGAACACGGCGATCCCGGCCGATGCCAGCGGCAGGTCACCGTCGGCCAGCAGCGCGCCGAGCGCGACGTACCCGCCCGCCACGCCGACGCCGCTGAGCGCGCGGCCGGCGGCGGTGGCGCGGGCCTGCGCGCGGCCGGCGGTGACCTCCTCCTGCTCGGCGGCGGCCGCCAGCAGCCGGTGAGAGCCCAGCAGCGCGTCCCGCGCGGTGCAGGCGCGGATCTCCGCCGCGCTGTCACGGTCGGTCAGCGGGTCGGTGAGCATCCGCTGGCGCCGCCGGACCGCCCAGAGGGCGATGTCGCTCGCCTGGCCCAGCCGGGCCGCGCGCAGGGTGCCCCAGGCCTTCGGTGCCATCGCCGCCGCGAGCAGCGGCACCAGCAGTGGATGCAGCACGCCGAGGACCACGGCGGCGCCCAGCAGGGCGGTGGCCGAACCGGTCAACTCGCACAACTGCTCGACCACCAAAGGCGCGTGGCGGACGCCGCGTTCCTTGACGCGGCTCAGATTGTCGTGCCACTCGGCGTCGTCGAAGGCCGCCAACTCGACCTCCACCGCGCTCCGGCAGAGCCGGCTCTCGACGAGCCGGCGTACGGCGGGAAAGAGCACCGCGCCGGCCTGGTCGGCCCCGGCGTCCAGCGCCCCGTGGACCAGGTACAGGACGGCCATCAGCAGGAGCGCCGGCAGCGCCGCCCGGATCCGCTCCGGGCTCGGCCCCTGGACGAACAGCTGGACCAGGACGTTGCGGGCCGCCAGCAGGCCGAGGGCGGCGAGGCAGCCGGACCCCGCGCGCAGTACCAGCACGGTCGCGGTCGCGCTCCGGCCGGCCGCCCAGGCGAGGGCGAACACCTGCCCCAGCAGCCGAGGTAGCCGCCGGGCCAGCTGCCACGAGCTGAGCCCGGCGTTCTCGTCCGCGGTCCTGGACGCGAACGTCATCGTCAGGTCGGCGCTCAGCGCCGCCGCCAACGGCGGGGGAGGGCCGGCATCGTCCGGTGACGACGGGGGAGCGGGCTTGTCCGGCGACGGCGGCGGGACGAGAGGTGGCGCAGCGAAGTCGGTCAAGATGTCTCCGCCGGGCCTAAGCGTGGTCGACAAGGGGGTAGCCGAAGGCCGTGCAGTACGGCTCGAGGCCCTGCGTCGTTCCGCCGTCCGGCAGTTGGCGGAGGGCGGACCGGATCACGCCGGAGTGGATCCGGTCGCTCTCGTCGCCGAGCCGGCGCGGGTACCGCTCCTCCCGGTTCCTGCGGTAGTCGAGCATCGCCGGCTGCCACGGGACGCCGAGGAAGTCGCAGATGCCGCGCACCGTCGTCGCGGGATCTCCGGTCAGGTCCTCGTACCGGACGAGATGGCCCGGCAGGGATTCGCGCACCTGGATCATCTCCTCGAAGTACTGGAGCGCGCGCTCGTACACGTCGGGCTGCTGGACCTTCTCCCGGAGTGACTGGAGGACGTGTTCAGGGTGTCGCAGCAGGTGGATGTACCGGGCGTCCGGCCACGCGTCCGCGATCCGTCGCCACATGAACAGATGCCGGGGTGTCTTGTCGACGAAGACGGACTTGCCGCTCTCCGTCAGCAGGTGGTGCATCATCGCGTCCCAGGTGACGTTCGCCACCTCGCCCGTGTCCAGGCCGAGTTCGGTGAGCGCAGTGCGCCCCTGTCGGGTCGGGGCCTCGACGCGCAGCTCCCCGAAGTACAGCTCGTGGGGAGCACAGATGTCCGAGTGGCTGTCGAGAATGCAGCGCAGCAGGGTCGATCCGGAGCGTGGGGCGGAGAGCAGGAATACCGGTGAGGAGAGCAGTCGGCGCATGCGAGTTCCCCGTCTGTGGAAGGAATGCGGAGCAGGAGTTCGGGCTGGACGGTCTGGGACGATCCGGGAAGGGGGCCAGAATGCCGCCGCTGACGAATCGTCAGTTGCTGTCGTTCGAGCGAGCCGGGTATCTGGTGGTGGAGGACGTACCGGGTCTGCCGGAGGTGCTCGCCACCGTCACGCGGGAGCACGCGGGGGTGCTGGACCGCCTGGTGTCCACTCTGAGGTCGCAGGGCCGGGTCTCCTCGACCTATCCGGGGCTGCCGTTCGGCGAGCGGTTGGCAGCCGTCCGTCGTGAGACTGGGGAGACGTACTCCCAGAATTTCAACATAGCGTTGCCGCCCGACGGGGTGGGTGAGGACACGCCCTACTGGGCCGGGCCTGCGGTTTTCACACTGTTGCGGCACGAAGCGCTGCTGGATGTGGTCGAGTCGGTGATCGGCCCGGAGGTCGCGGTCACGCCGATCCTGCACGTCCGCCTGAAGCCGCCGGAGCTGCCGGAGTTGCCGGAGTTGCCGGAGCCGCCGGGCACCGCGAGGGCCGGCTTGCCCGCGTTGGCCAGCACGCCGCCGCACCAGGACAGTTCCGGAGTCCCGCCGGAGGTGGACACCACCAGGATGGTGACGGTCTGGCTCCCGGAGAGCGACGTCGCCGAGCACAACGGGTGCCTGCGCGTGTGGCCCGGCAGCCACCGGCACGGCGTCCTGCCGCACGAGATCGCTCCCGGCCGGACGGCCGTCCGGCGCGAGGTGCTCGACGGTCTCGGCGCGCCGGTGGCCGTGCCGGTCCGGGCCGGATCGCTGCTGCTGATGCACCGGCGCCTGGTGCACGCGTCGCTGCCCAATCGCAGCGACGCGCTGAGGCGGAGCTTCGACCTGCGGTACCAGCCCAGTTGGCAGCCGTCCGTCCGGCCGTTCTATCCGGGCTTCGTCGCCCGCAGCAGGTCGCACCCGCGCACGGAGCTGCACGATCCCGCGCAGTGGCGGGCGGACTGGCAGGCGGCGAAGGAACGGGCCGTCGCCGAGGGAACGCCGCCGTTCCACCGGTTCTGACCGCGCTACGGCAGTTCGAGACCGCAGCCCGGAGCGCGGTGGACGACCCGGCCGCCCACCAGGGTGGCGAGCGGGGTCAGGGCGCCGATCTCCGGGGCCGGCACGGTGAGATAGTCGTCCGAGAGGATTACCAGGTCCGCGAGTTTCCCGGCCTCGATCGACCCCTTGAGGTGCTCCTCGAAGGTCAGGTACGCCGCGTTCACGGTGACCATCCGCAGTGCCTGCTCGCGGGTCACCGCGTGCGAAACGCCGACTGCTCCCCATTTCCTGGTCCTTCGGGTCACCCAGAAGCCGATCCCCTCGAAGGGGTTGGCCGGCACTCGCGAGTAGTCGCTGCCGCCCGCCACCACGAGCCCGGCGTCCAGCCACTGCCGGGCCGGGAACAAGTCCGTTGCGGCCTCGGCCCCGTGGTAGAAGGCGAAGATCGGGTAGTACATGTAGGGGTGGTACTGCATGGCGACCACCACCCCCAGCCGCTTCGCCCGCTCGATGTGCCGAGGTCTGCCGTAGTGGGCGTGGTCGAGCACCCAGCGTCTGCCGCGCAGGGGCACCGCCCGGTCGGCCGCCTCGAACGCGTCCAGTGCGAGATCCACCGCCACGTCGCCGCCCGCGTGGACGAGCGGGCGCCAGCCGAGCCGGGCCATCCCGACCAGCAACTCCGTGAGCTGCTCCGCGGGGAGCCGCTGGATTCCCCGGTAGTCGGCGCGGCCCTCGCCGACCGGCGGGATCTCGCGGTACGGCCAGCTGATCAGCATCCCGTCGGTGGACTGGTCGATCCACAGCTCGCTCACGCCGTTGAGCCGCAACCACTCGTCGCCGAACGGCTGTCGTACCCCCCACCCCGCCAACTGCTCGAGCGCGGCGTCCACCGGCAGCCCGGCGTGGTCGAGGTTGAGATCCATCGCGACCCGGACCGTCAACTCCGCGTTCTGCCAGAGATGTTGGTAGGCGGCCATCTCGGTGGGGTGCAGGGCCGGATTGCGGATGCTGGTGACGCCGACCGAGCCCAGCAGGCGCTGTCCCCAACGCGCGCTCTCCACCAGCTGATCGGTACTGAACGCGCCGACGTCACCGGTCGCCGTCGACCCCACACCGGTCAGCAGTCGGTCGGCCGTACCGGCGAACACCCCGGTCAGCTCCCCGGTGACCGGGTGCCGGCCGATCCGGCCGCCGGGCGGGCACGGGGTGTCCCGGGTGACCCCGGAGCGGCTGAGCATCGCGGTGTTGACGTGCTTGCCGTCCTCGAACGTCAGCAGCACCGGATTGCGAGGGCAGGCCGAGTCCAGCTCGGCGAGCGTCGGGGTGCGTCCGTCGTCGAGCAGTTCGGCCGCGTTCCCGGCGTTGCTGAAGATCAGTTGGTGTTCGCCCAGCTCCTTGGCCTTCGCCGCGAGGGCGTCCAGGATCTGCCGGACGGACTCGCACCGGTCGAGCTGGATCCCGTAGTAGGCCCGGCCCGCCCGGTTGAGGAAGTGGTAGTGCGAGTCGTTCAGCCCGGGGATCACCGTGGCGCCGCCGAGATCGACCACGGCCGTGCGGGGGCCGGCCAGTGCCGTGATCTCCTCGTTGGACCCGACGGCCTGGATCCGGTCTCCGCGGATCGCGACGGCCGCTGCCCGGGTGAACCCGGCGTCCACGGCCAGCAGTTGACCGCTGTGCAGGATCAGGTCCGGACCGGGCGCGCCGCCGTGCGGCGTCGTCACCGGCGGCTCCGGGCGGGTCGGCGCTCCAAAGTGGCACGCAGCGCGGTCAGTTCGGCGCAGGCCTGGTCCAGTTCGTCGATGTGGAATCCGGCGGCGAACCGGGGCGTGTACGGCTTCAGCAGCCCCTCCGCCGTACTGCTGAACCGAGAGAAGCCGTCGGCGTCGATCACCCCGGCGCCCATGTCGTACGCCCCTTGCGAGTTGAGCGCGACGGCCGCCGCCTCGTCGCAGCCGTCCGGCAGGTCGAGCTCCACCCGCCCGGCGCCGATCCGTACGGGATACCCGCCGGGCAGCCCGTTCGGACCGGGCACGTGGGTGGCGATCACGCTGTCGGACAGCAGCGCCAACAGCACCTCGGCGCTCACCGCGCCGACTATCTCGTTGACGAGCTTGCCGCGCGCGTTGACCGACCGCAGGTCGTGGAAGACCGGTTTGAGGGTCCGCTCGACGTCAGGTACCTCCCGATCGTCGATCCACACCCGGGGGCCGTCCACCTCCGAGTGGTTGGTGCCGAGAATCTTGAAGAAGTGGTAGAGATGGCCGACGACTTGGAGCCGCTCGGTCGGGTAGTGCGCCTTCAGACAGGACGCGAACATCGCGACGTTGCCGATGCCGCAGCTGATCGGCAGGCCCAGGTGCCGCAGGATCGGATTGACCCAGTCGGGGAAGCAGGCGTTCACCAGCAGCGGGGCCTGGTCGGCGCTTCGCACCAGCTCGGCGACCCGCTTCACCAGCGCGACCTGCATCGGCAGGATGATCGCGTTGCCCGCCTCCCAGACCAGCTCCTTCCACCGGGTCTCCTCCGTCACCCCGAGGAACTCCCACGGGCTCTGGAGCGAGGCGGTCTGGAAGACGAGCCGGGCCCGGTAGGTGTCGAGCTTCTCCCGCAGGTCGGTGTCCGAGTCCCAGTCGATGGTGTCCGGGACGAAGACCACCCGGGTCCCGGCCGCCCCGGACACCGCGTTGGCCATCGCGGTCAGGTCCGCCACCCAACTCCGCGAGCGCCCGAGCACGGCCACTCGCAGCGGACATCGTGCGGTCAGGGCCAGTGCGCGGCACGTCGTCTCCGTCACCGAACCAGAACCCACGATCAGAATGTCGCACTCCATCGAAGCCCCTCCACCCGTCGTACGGTCAGATACCGCTGTCCGTGGTCTCCCGCCGCACCGCGTGCAGCAGTTGGATAAAGTCGGTGCCACTCGTGCCGTAGCGCGTGCCGCCCTGGTCGCGGGCCTGCTGCGCGATGTACCGCACGCTGATCTCCATGTGCTGGCGCCGCAGGGTGCTCAGCAGGTGCACGTTCTCGTTGTACGCGTCCCGCAGCGCCGGGGCGCCCGTCCCCTCGACGTGGTCCCGCAGTGAGGGTCCGCGTTCGAACCGTTCGATGAACACGCGGTGCCCGGTCGGCATGTAGCGCCGCATCGAACGGAGGAACTCGCCGCCGTGGCCGCTGTGCCGGATGCCGAACGCCGCGTCCAGCGCCTGGATCAGCGCGCACTGCGCCGCGCTGGCCGCCGTCCACATCTGCGGTTCCGCGGAGACCCCTTCGTAGATCACGCCGGGCTGCTGCCACGCGTCGAGGATCGGGCGGACGCGGTGGTAGAAGATGTACGGGTCGCACTTCTCGGACAGCCTGGCAAAGGTGTCGGTCATCGCGGCCAGGCAGCTCGCGGTGGTGGCCAGGCCCTTCTCCGCCGCCGCGTGGTCGCCGGCGGCGACGGCGCGCGAGATCTCCAGCAGGGCCGCCGGCACCGGGCCGCCCTTGGCCTCGATCGCCGTCATCGACATCAGGAACCAGCCCTCGTCCACCCCGCCGAGGAACGAGCAGAGCGGCGTGATGTTCCCCAACTCGACCGGCCCGGACGGGTCGATCCGTGACCAGTTGCGCAGCACGATCGCGGCGTAGTTGAACACGGGCGCGACGTCCAGGCGTTCCGCGAGGCGGTGCAGCGGGACGGCGAGCGCGCGGGGGAGCACGGCCGCCTGCTCGGTGCCGCCCATGATGTAGGCGTTGGCCAGCACCGACACCAGCAGGAAGCCCCGCCACACCTGCCGTGGGCCCTGCAGTTCTTCGGTGCCCAACTCGGGTAGCCGGTCGAGATGTTCGCGCGCCCGCCCGGCCAGCAGCAGGCCCGGCAGCACGATGTTCGCCTCCTCCCAGGCGGCGTACCCCGCCGGCAGCGCGCGAAGCGGATCTTCCACCGGCAGGAACCCACGTACCCGGTCCAGGCCGAACTCGTCGAGTGTGCTGTCCCGTGCCATCGCGGTCACCCCTCATGATTCCGCGTCAACCGCGCGATCGCCGTGTGCCGGGCGACCCGCGCGCCGTACCGTGCCAGCACTGCCGCGACCGCTCGGGCGGTCTCGCCGACCCGGTCGGTGGAGCGGGCGGCAGGCTGCCGTTCGTGCTCGCGTACGACCCCGCGTACGACGGACTTCAACTGTGCCACGAGTTCTTGGTCGTCGTGTCGAAGCGCGGCGCAGCGGTCGGCCAAGGCGTCGAACTCGCCCTGGCCGTCGGGTGGTTCGCGCTCGGCAGTGGTGGCCAGGTGCTGGATCAGTCCGTCGCAGTCGATCAGGGCCTGATCCAGCGTCGGTCCTTCGGCGGCCGACGCGACGAGTTGCCGCCAGCCGTCCGCGTCCGCAGAGTCGTCGTGGTCCGTGCCGACGGCCTGCCACACCTGGTCCAGAGCGGGACCGGTGAGCCAGGGCAGGTGGTCCGTCAGGAACCTGCGGTGGCTGTCGAGCGCGAGCAGCGTCTTCGCCGGTGACTGCGAGGCCGGGCCGGCCGACTCGTCGTGCGTGACGGCCCCGAGTTGCACGCCGTGGTCACCCAGAAGCGCGTTCTGCAGCTCCACCAGGCGGAGCAGATAGGCGGCCCAGGCGAGATGCGCCGCCGACGCCGGTCGGCCGGGGGCGCCGAGGCGGAGGGTGCCGATCCGCCAGAGGGTGAGCAGCGACTGGATCTCCGGCTGCACATGGTGGCGGACGGTCCGGAACGCCGTGGTCGCGTCCATCCCGGCGTAGGCCCGCAGCACCGCGAAGCCCCCCGGGTGGGCCCGGGCGAACGGCGTGACGTCGTGGACCTCGCCGTTGATGATCAGCCAGTAGCCGTTGTCCTCGTCGTTGTGCAGCACGATCTCGGAGAGGTCGTACGTCTCGTCGGGTCCGGAGAGCCGGGTGTAGGAGGCGAAGATGTCGCGTTGGAACCGGCGCTCCACCGCCATCCGGTCGAGGGTCTGCCGGGCGTACGCATGGCGGGCGGCGCCGGTGACCGTGCCGGGCAGCTCGCGCTCGATCACCGAGGCCAGCGCCTCGGTGACACTCTGCGCGAACTCCGCCCTGCCGCAGACGTAGAAGTGGCCCCCGAGACCGCCCTCGGCCGGTGGGCGGATCAACTTCTGCAGCCTGGAGCTGTGTTGCTGGCTGAGCAGCTCGTCGGCGAGGTGCCGTCGGGCGCCCTCGCGGGAGAACACCACGGTCAGGTCGACCACCCCGCGCCGGGCGAACTCCTCCAGGGTGCGCTGATGGTGGAAGTCCAAGCTGTCCCGGGCGGAGAAGAACAGCCAGTCCCGCTCGGCCTGCGGCTGCTGTGCCCGATCCCGCTGTGCCCGATCCCGCAGGAAGCCGATGAACGGTGCGATCCCGGTGCCGCCCGCGAACATCACCAGCGGCCGGTCGAGCGCGGCGGGCAGGTGGAACTGTGCGGACGGGACGATCCGGATGGTCACGCCGTCGTCGGGCCCGGCCGCCAGGAAGCTGGAGGCCGTACCGGCGCGGATGGCCTCCCGGGACGTCTCGGTGGTGAGGGTCCGGTACGCCAGCCGGCCTACCGTCAGTTCGATCCGAGTAACACCACCCTTGCCAGGAACGTGAGTTGGGGCGGAGGAGATCGAGTACTGACGGAAGCCCTCCGGTGGTATCAGCCGGCACAGGACGGGGTGGGCGGAGGCGTCCCGCCACCACCGGTCCACCTGCCAGGACTCGCCCGCCAGCAGCTCGAACATGTCCCACAGTTCCCACTCCTGCTCGGCCTGGCACTCCACGATCCGGGCCAGCGCGGGGCTACCGGTCAGCTCCAGGAGGAGCTGGGCGACGGCTTGTTGGACCGGGCGGATCCGGCCGAAGCGCATCAGATCGCGCAGCCGTATCGTGCGGCAGTGCTCGTAACCGACCCGGTAGCTGAGTGCGCGCCGCCATCGTGCGTCCAGTTCGACCGGCTCGTCACCGTTCGCCCGGAGCGCCAGCAGGGTCTTCTGCACCAGTGGAGCGCCGTTCTCCGGCAGGACGGCGCAGCGGTCGCCGGGGCGGTAGTGCAGGGAGCCGCCTTCCACCTCGAGGGTGACGCCGACCACGTCCCCGCGTCCCGACACGCTGGTGACGTCCTTGACCCGGGCCCGGTGGCAGTCGTCGTGCGGGGCGAAGTGCCGGTACCGTTCCCGGCGGGCCAGGTCCAGCTGCTGGTCGACCTCCTCCCAGGAACGGTCGCGGAACGAACCGGCGAACGCCGCCGTGGACGGCCGGCCCGTCTTGAAGGACGCCTCCGTGAACCCGTAGGCCTTCAGCCGGTGGCGGCCGAGGAAGCCGGACTCGCCCGCGTAGGAGTGCAGTGCGTCGCGGAAGAGCCTGGTCAGCTCCGTGTTCTGCTTCCCCTCCAGGTACCGGGGTACCGACACCTTGCCGACCGCCTGGTGGAAGTCCCGCCAGTGCGGCGGGAACCAGGCCCGGAGCAGCTCGCTCTCCGCGCCCACCTGCGTGCCGTAGCGCGTCCGTTCGAAGAACGCGTCCAGCGCCTGGAGCGCCGGTGTCGCCGCGCCGGCGGGCCCGGGCACGCCCGCGCTGATCGACACGGACAGCCGGGCCACGGTCTTCGACCACACCACGGGGTCCACCGCGTAGGGGCTCAGCTCGTTCGGGTCGATCTTGGGCAGGGTCTCGGCGGTCAGCCGTCGCAAGCAGTCGGCCATGCCCAGCAGTTCGTCCGCGAGTGCCGCCTCGTCGTCCTCGACGGCGGCCTCCTGTGCCCTGACGAGCATGCCGAGCAGGGGAGTTGTGCGTGCCTGGGTCTCGATCGTGTTCGCCAGGAAGAGCCGTTCGGCCTCGTTGCCCCAGACCGCGACCAGCAGGTCCAGGTTCTCCACGCGCAGCGGGTCCGCGCAGATCGGCTCGCGCAGACGCCAGTTGTAGGTCGTCATGTCGGCGTACGACATGTGCGGCTGGGCGCGGTCCAGGCGGCCGCTCACCTGCTGCCACGGCCGCATGACCGGGTCGGGTATCGGGCCGGGCGCCCCCGGGCCGACGTAGTGGAAGGCGTGTGCGCAGTGGCTGAGTACGACGGAGGCCCGTAACAGCGCCTCGTCCGGGAGCTGTTCGGCCGCCGCGTCGAGCACCGGGAGTCGGCGCAGCGCCGGTCGGACCCGTAACGTCCGGGTCAGTTCCGGTAGTTGGGCGGCGATCTCGTCCCAGACCGCGAAGGCTCCGGGCAGCTGCGCCAGCGGAGGGCGGACCGGCATGAAGCCGTGGCTCTCCGACAGGAACCCCAGGTTTTCGTGGCCGAGACGCTGGTTCGTCGCGGTGGCCGAAGTCAGGACGCGACGGGCGGGGATCACTGGCTGAACTCACCACCTTTCACAGCACGGCGCCGGCGGACGGCGCGATCACGGCGACAGGACGAAAGACGGCTCCTGGTGGACCAGTTGGCCGCCCACCATGGTGACCAGTGCCCGGATGCCGGCGATCAGCTCGGCCGGTACCGTCATCAGGTCGTCCGACAGCACCACGAGGTCGGCGAGCTTCCCCGGTTCGAGACTGCCCTTGCGGTCCTCCTCGAAGGTGACGTAGGCGTTGTTGATCGTGAGCATCCGCAGTGCCTGTTCGCGCGAGAGTGCCTCACCGGCGTTGACCGGCCCCCACTTCCAGGTCTGGCGGGTGTGCAGGAAGGCGATGGCGGCGAAGTAGTTCAGCGGCACCCGGGACACGTCACTGCCCAGGCCGACCCGCAGGCCGCTGTCCAGCAGGGTCCGGAACGGGTCCATGGTCTGGGCGAACTCCCGTCCGTGGTAGGCGACCAGGGCCGGGTAGTAGTAGAGGTGGTGCCACATCGGTGTGAGGACCACCCCGAGTGCCCGCAGCCGTGGCAGGTGCCGCGCCTTGGGGTAGACGGCCTGGGAGACCACCCAACGCCGGTCGGCCAGTGGTGTGTCGGCGTTCACGCGCTCCAGCAGGTCGAGCACGCCGTCGAGCGCGGCGTCGCCACCGGCGAGGATGCCGCCGCTGAAGCCCTGTTCGGCCATCGCCCGGACGACACTCTCGATCCGCTCCCAGGAGGCACAGCGGTCCCGGAAGTAGCGTCGGGCCCGGTCGGCGGGTACCCGGCCGCTGTGCACCGGGCCGGTCAGCATCATCCGGTGGTAGTCGTCGTCGGCGAACAGGTAACCGGCGTGGTCGATGCGCAGCCAGGAGTCACCCACCGGGTTGGGCCCGGGCAGCCGCCCGAGCTCCGCCATGATCTTCTCGGTCGGCGCGCCGATGTCCAGTGCCAGTTGGGCCGCGACCCGGATCGGCAACTCACCGGCGTCGCGCAGCTCCTGGTACACCCCGAGGTCGCTCAGCCGGATGCCGCCCTCGCGGACGGTGGTCACCCCCGCGCGGGCGCACTCGCCCAACGCCCAGCGCACGGCGTCGGTCCGCTGCTGCCGGGTGAAGTCCAGATGCGCCCCGCCGAGCAGCAACGCCGCGTCGCCGGCCAGGATGCCCGTGGGTTCGCCGGTCTGCGGGTCCCGCTCGATCCAGCCGTACTCGGGCTGCGGGGTGCGCGCGTCGATGCCGAACCTGCGCAGCGCGGCGGAGTTGAGGTAGAGGTGCTCGCCGCGTAGCACCACCGGGTGGTCCGGGGCCGCCTCGTCGAGCTCGGCGCGGGTCGGCTCCCGGCCCTCGGTGAGCATCTGCGGGTACCATCCGGCGTTGCTGGTGATGATCGCGCCGGGCGGAATCCGCTTCGCGGCGTGGCGCACCGCGCCGAGCATGGACTCGACGCTGTCCGCCAGCGAGACGTCCGCGCCGTACAGTTGCGCGGTCGAGCGGTCCATCAGCCGGAAGTGGGCGTCGATGAGGCCGGGGATCACGGTGTGCCCGCGCAGGTCCACCCGCCGGGTGGCCGGCCCGGCCAGGCTCAGGACCTCGCGGCCGCTGCCCACGGCCTGGATCAGGCCGTCCCGCACCGCGATCCCTTCGGCGACGGTCGACCGCCCGTCCAGCGTGAGTACCTTCCCGTTGTACAGAACAAGATCAGCTGCCGGTTCGTCAGTCTTCGTGATCATTTCCGTCCCATGCCGAACGCCGCCGGGTCGACTGCCGACCGGAGCTGCCCGTCCACCTTCGCATTGGCGAGCAGGCACCGGTGCAGCACCGGCAGCGCCCGCTCGATCTCGCCCTCGTAGGTCAGCGACAGGGCGAGCTCCCGCCCGCGACGGCCGATGTCACGGGCCAGTTCGTCGTTGTCCCGCAGACGGCCGACCACCTCGACCAGGTCGGACAGGTCGGCCCGGACCGGTACGTAGTTCTCCCACGGCACCAGCCGGTCGTGGTACCACTGGCGGGTGCCGTCCTCCGGACAGTCCACCCGCAGCACCACGCTGCCCGTCAGCAGCCGTACGAAGAGCCCCGACCAGGTGACCGTGTGACCGTTGATGTCGATCAGGTACTTGAAGCGAACCTGGTCGATCGCCCGGGCGTACGGGGCGGTCAGGCGGCTGCCCCTGATCTCCGCGATGACCTGCGGGTCGCGGAAGCGGTCCGTCACCCGGGTCACCCCGAAGTCCAGCAGACCGGTGTCCGCCAGCTCCAACCCCAGCCGGCAGAGCCGGAAGCGGCGCATCGACCGCCAATCCTGATCGCTGTCCTTCGGCCCGGTCGCCGAACCGCGCCAGTACGCCACCGGCTGCCGTTCCTCCCACGGCACGTCGGCTGCGGCCAACTCGTCCTGGAAGTCCTGGTAGGCGCGGCGGTGCAGGAAGTCCGAGTCGGGCAGCAACGCGTGTGCGGGACGCGCGCTGCAGTAGGACAGGACCACACCGTCCCCCCGGCCGGCGTCGGCGTGCGAGAACGGCAGCGAACCCGTGACCTCCGGGTGTTCGGCGACGAACCTGCCCAGGACGGCCCCGAGCGGGAGCATTCGTACGGCGATCAGTCGGAGGGTCTGGGCCGTCCGGGCCTCCTCCGGTAGCAGGAAGGGCAGTGCGGCGGCGTCGTCCAGCCGCATGACGAGGAACGAGAACGTACCGTCCCCGTTGAGCCGTACGAGCTGGGTGATCTGACGCTCGATCAATTCTGGTAATGGGGGTATCAGTTGTACTTCTCGCAACCGGGAGAGAGCCGGATGGATCGTCAGCAGATCTGTTGGGAAGTCGGCGCGGCCGAAGAATCCGTCGGTGGCCACCCGCTCGTCGATCAGGCGCAGCAGGTCGTCATCCGTCAGCTCGAGAAGGTAGTTGGACCTGGCACGGTCCTCGGTATCGGTCACCGGCACGTCCCTGGGATCGCGGTCCGACGCCAGCGCGACGGCGCTGTCAGCTGGGCTCTGGAAAGGACGGCACGGCCTGTTCGGCCACCCCTGTGCCAGGATGGGGTGTCCGCAGGCGGCAGGCAATGGCACATCTCGGCCAACTCGACTGCCGGTAAGTCCGGTTCGGTGAATTATCGGCACCGGAGGGGGCAGCCCGGCGGCGCGGTGGGTGCGAGCGGGGTGCCGGTGACCCGGTGCGCCCCCGGTACGCCGTTGCCCGGTGGAGTCCGGTGGAGTCCGACGAGGGCCGGCCGGGGCCCTATGCTGCGGGCATGCCGAACGAGATTCGCACCCTTCATCCGGGAACAACCACAATGTCGGATACCGCCTTCGTGCAGGAAGAGACCAACCTCGCTCTCGTGCCCTTCGTTCCCGAGGTCCGCCTGTACATGGCCGACGACGCCATCGCGCTCTGGGAGACCACCGAAGCGGCGCGCGGCGAGATCGGCCTGCCGCCCCCGTTCTGGGCGTTCGCGTGGGCCGGCGGCGTGGCCGTCGCCCGTTATGTGCTCGACCACCCCCAATCGGTGGCGGGACGGACGGTGCTGGACCTGGCGGCGGGATCGGGGCTGGTGGGGATCGCAGCCGCCATGCGCGGCGCGAAGTCGGTACGGGCCGCCGAGATCGACGCGTACGCCGTGGCCGCCATCGGTGTCAACGCCGAGGCGAACGGAGTCCGGGTCGACGCGGCCGTCGAGGACCTCCTCGACGGCGACGGCGCTCCCGCCGAGGTCGTGCTCGCCGGAGACGTCTTCTACGAGCGGGCGATGGCCGCCCGCTTCCTGCCGTTCCTGGAGCGGGCACTGGCGAGGGGCGCCCGGGTGATCGTCGGCGACCCGGGGCGGGCGTACCTCCCGCGCGAGCGGTTCACCGCCCTGGTCGCGTACGACGTACCGGTCGTGGCCGACCTGGAGGACACCGCCCTCAAGACCACCACCGTCTGGCAGCTCACCCCGGCGCTGTCGCCGGTCGGTTGAGGCAACCGGACTCCTGGACCCGCCGGGTCCAGCCGCTGGTGGGTTGAACCGGCGGGCCGGCCGGCCGTCAGTTCCGCTGCTGCGCCGCCGCGAACGCGGCCGCGTCCCACTGCCCGCCGAGGGCCGGGGCCAGGCCGGCGCGGGCCACCGCCAGGAAGGGCGCGCCGCCCGTCGTCGCCGCGCCCTGCGGCAGAGCGCCGAGCAGGGGGGCGCCCGCGACGGCGGGCAGGTCGGCGAGGTTGCAGCGGGAGGCGAGGTCGGGGTCGCGCGGCCAGCAGCCGACGACGATCCCGAGCAGTGGCAGACCACGGGCGCGCAGTGCCTCGGCGGTCAGGGCGGTGGTGTTGAGCGTGCCGAGACCGGCCGTCGCCACCACCAGGACCTGGACGGGCAGCCCGAGGTCGGCGGTGGCCAGGGCCATGTCGGCGAGGGTGTGACCTTCGTCGTCGTAGCGGACCAGCAGGCCGCCCGCGCCCTCGACCAGGACGAGGTCGTGGCGCTGGGCCAGCTCCGCCACGGCCTCGGCGACCTGCTTCGGCCCGATCTGCGGCAGCCCGGCGCGGCGGGCGGCGGTGTCGGGGGCCAGCGGTTCGGGGTAGCGGGCCAACTCCTGGATGGTCAGCTGCCGGGTGGCCGACCTCTGGGTGGCCGGCTGCTGGGTGGTCAGCCCGCCCGCCAGCCGGACGACCTCGGCGGTGTCGCCGGGCTCGTCGGGGCCCACGCCCGTCTGGCCGGGCTTCAGGACGGCCACCGAGCCGCCGGCCAGAGCGGCGATCGCAGAAGTGACCACGGTCTTGCCGACCTCGGTGCCGGTACCGGTGACGAAGAGGACGCTCATCCGGCCACCGCCGCCGCAGTGACCGCCGCGCCGATCCGGGCGAGGTCCTCGTCGCCCGTCACGTACGGCGGCATGGTGTAGACCAGGTCGCGGAACGGCCGGAGCCAGACGCCCTCGCGGGCGGCGGCCTCGGTCGCGGCCCGGACGTCCACCTGGTGGTCCAGCTGGACGACCCCGATCGCGCCGAGCACCCGTACGTCCGCGACGCCGGGGACGTCGGCGGCCGCCGCCAGCCCATTGCGCAGGCCGGACTCGAGGCGCTTGACCTCGCTCTGCCAGTCCTGCTCCAGGAGCAGCCCGAGCGAGGCGTTGGCGACGGCCGCCGCCAGCGGATTGCCCATGAAGGTCGGCCCATGTGCCAGCACCGGGACCTCGCCCCGGCTGATGCCGTCGGCGATCTCGGAGGTGCAGAGGGTGGCGGCCATCGTCAGATAACCGCCGGTCAGCGCCTTGCCCAGGCACATCACGTCGGGTGAGACAGCGGCGTGGTCGGCGGCGAACAGCGCGCCCGTCCGGCCGAAGCCGGTGGCGATCTCGTCGAACACCAGCAGGACGCCGTGCTGGTCGCACAGCTCGCGCAGCAGCCGAAGGTAGCCGGGGGAGTGGAAGCGCATGCCCCCCGCGCCCTGCACCACCGGCTCGACGATCACGGCGGCCAGCTCGTCGGCGTGCCGCTCGATCAGGTCGGCGAGCGAGGCCGCGTACGCCGGGTCGACCTCCGCGTCGAACCCGGCCGGGGGCTCGCCCGCGAACAGCTGCTGGGGCAGCACCCCGCCCCAGAGCTGGTGCATCCCGCCCTCGGGGTCGCACACCGACATCGGGTGGAAGGTGTCGCCGTGGTAGCCGCCGCGCCAGGTGAGCAGCCGTCGCTTCGCGGGCCGCCCGACGGACCGCCAGTACTGCAGGCACATCTTCATCGCGACCTCGACGGCCACCGACCCGGAGTCGGCCAGGAAGACGTGCCGCAGCGGCTCCGGGGTGATCTCGACCAGGGTGGTGGCGAGCCGGACGGCGGGCTCGTGGGTGAGCCCGCCGAACATCACATGGCTCATCCGCCCCAGCTGGTCGCGGACCGCCTCGTCCAGCACCGGGTGCCGGTAGCCGTGGATGGCCGCCCACCAGGACGACATGCCGTCGACCAGCTCACGGTGGCCGGAGACCTCCGAGGCCAGCCGGAGCCGGACGCCGGACGCCGACTCCACGACGTAAGGGGTCGCGGTGCCGGGCATCGGTCCGTACGGATGCCAGACGTGCGCCTGGTCGAGGGCGAGCAGGGCGTGCGGGGAGAGCTGCTGCGACACGGGTACGGATCCTCAGGCGTTCGGGGCCAGCTCGGTACCGGCTCCGCGCCGACGTACCTTCACCAGTTCGCTGCGGACCTCGTCCGGAGCCGCCGTGGCCGACTCCTCGGAGCCGCAGGCCGACTCGTCCGATCCGCAGGCCGACTCGTGCGAACCGTCGGCCGACTCGTGGGAGCCGCACGGCCCGCAGCCGCCGCCACCGCTGGTGCCGCAGCCCCCACCGCTGGTGCCACAGCCGCCGGCCGCCGCGTCGGAGCGGTGCCGGGGCAGCGTCACCTGGCCCGCGCCCTCCACCTCGAACCCGGCGTCCGCGATCATGTCGAGGTCGGCCTGCCCGGCCTGGCCCTCGCTGGTCAGGTAGTCGCCGAGGAAGATCGAGTTGGCGATGTGCAGGCCCAGCGGCTGCATGCTCCGCAGGTGCACCTCGCGGCCGCCCGCGATCCGGACCTCGACGTCCGGGCAGACGAAGCGGACCATCGCCAGGATCCGCAGGCAGCGCTGCGGGGTGAGGTTCCACTCCTTGGCGAGCGGGGTGCCCTCGAACGGGATCAGGAAGTTGACCGGCACCGAGTCCGAGTCCAGCTCGCGCAGCGCGAAGACCACGTCCACCAGGTCCTCGTCGCTCTCGCCCATGCCCGCGATCAGGCCCGAGCAGGCGGACAGACCGGCGCCGTGCGCCTTGTTGACGGTGTCCACCCGGTCCGCGTAGGTGTGGGTGGAGGTGATGCCGCCGTAGGTGGCCTCGGAGGTGTTCAGGTTGTGGTTGTACGCGTCCGCGCCGGCCGCCTTCAGCCGCTCGGCCTGGTTGTCGGAGAGCAGGCCGAGACACGCGCAGACCTCGACGGCCTCGTTGGCGTCCTTGATCGCGGTGATGGTGTCGGCGACCCGGTCGATGTCACGGTCCGTCGGACCGCGCCCGCTGGCCACCAGGCAGACGCGCTTCGCGCCGCCCGCGAGCCCGGCGGCGGCGGCCTCGGCGGCCTCGGCCGGCTTGAGCCAGGTGTACTTGAGGATCTCGGCCTTGGAACCGAGGCGCTGCGAGCAGTAGGAGCAGTCCTCGGGGCAGAGACCGCTCTTGAGGTTCACCAGGTAGTTGAGCTTGACCCGGCGGCCGAACCACTGCCGGCGTACCCGACCGGCGGCTGCGACCACGTCCAGCAACTCGTCATCGGTGGTGGCGAGTACGGCGAGCGCCTCCTCGCGGGTGGGGAGTTCCCGGCGCAGGCCCTTGGCGGTGAGGGTGTCGAGCAGATCCATGTTCCTGATCCTGCCTGGCAGGTATCGATCACGGCTAGAGGGAACCCGCCAGAAGATCGGCGTCGGGGTGTGCGAGTTGTCACAGTCCCGGCGCTGACCGTAGTGCGGACGATCGGTTCGGCGGGGTGTCCCGGTCAGCAGGTCAGGGGGATGATCTACCGATTGGAGTATGTGCTTACAATCTCCGCCATGAGCACGCAGGGGGAGCGCGATCCGCGCCCGGCAGGCCAGCAGAGCGACGTGCCGGCCCACACCCACCGGGCGCGAAGAGGCCGACGCCGAGCGCTGGTCGGCTGCACGCTGGCCGTGGTCGTGTCCGGGGTCGGCTGGCTCGTCACCCGCCCCGAGCCGGGCGACTGGGCGCCGGGCCTCGGCCCCACCGGCGCGTCCACCAGGGCCAGCGTCCCGGCGATCGGCGCGGCACCGGCCGAGCCGCAGACGGAGGCTCAGTCCTTCACCGCCGACCGGTACTTCCCCGCCCAGCGTGGCATAGACCTCTACGACTTCAAGGCGAAGCGCACCCTCACCAAGCAGGGCCCCGACTGCGCCGAGACGCTCCGGGACCGGGCCCACGACGTGCTGCACGGCGCGGGCTGCCAGGGGTATGTGTCGGTCGGCTTCAGCGGCCTCGACCAGCCGGTGGTCACCACCGTCACCGTCCTGCGGTTCGCGGACGCGGCAGCGGCGGCGAAGGCCGGACAGGCACTGGACGGTGACCACGAGGCGCTGGCCTTCCTGGTCGCGCCGCCCGCACCCGGCAGCCCGGCATCGGCTCCGCTCCCCACCGGCAAACCGCTGACCAGCAGCCGGGTGGAGGCGGTCGGCCACTACGTGACCGTCACCGTCTCCCGCTACGCCGACCTGCGCGCCGCGAACCCCACGCCCGACGGGGCGTTGGACGCGGCGACCCGGGCCGTCTCCTTCACGGCCGGGGCCCCCTTCGCCTGGATGTAACCAAGGCAACCGGGCAACCCCAACAGCGGCGCGGGGAACTGCGCGAAACGGAAGGCACAGACCCGCAGCTTCCGTCCCGCGCTCAGCCCCCTCGTGCCCTGCCGGAGGCTACCCGCCGAGGCGGTCCACCGCCGTCACCCGCAGCACCGCCCGGCCCTCCTCGTTGGAGCCGTGCAGGTCGACCTCCGCGCTGATGCCCCAGTCGTGGTCACCGGCCGGGTCGTCGAAGATCTGCCGGACCGTCCAGGAGTCCTCGTCCTGCTCGATCATGAGCATCTTCGGCCCACGCGCGTTCGGCCCGGTGCCGAGGTCGTCGTGCTCCTCCCAGTACTCGTCCATCGCGTCCGCCCAGCGGTCGGCGTCCCAGCCGTACTCGCTGTCCAGTTCGCCGAGCGCGTGGTAGTTCTCCAGCGCGGCCAGCTCGACCCGGCGGAACATCTCGTTGCGCACCAGCACCCGGAAGGCCCGCTCGTTCGCGGTGACCGGCGCCGGGCGGTCGTCGAGCACGACCTCGGGCGCCTCGGGGTCGGTGGGGTTGGCCAGCTGCTCCCACTCGTCCAGCAGGCTGGAGTCGACCTGGCGGACCAGCTCGCCGAGCCAGGCGATGACGTCCTTGAGGTCGTCGGTCTTGATCTCCTCGCGGACGGTCTGCTCCAGCGCCTTGAACGCCCCGGCGAGGTAGCGCAGCACGATGCCCTCGGTGCGCGCCAGGTCGTAGTGGCCGACGTAGTCGGTGAAGGTCATCGCCCGTTCGTACAGGTCGCGGACCACGGACTTCGGCCGCAGCGGGTGGTCGCCGATCCACGGGTGCGCCCGCGCGTAGACCTCGTACGCGTGGCCGAGCAGCTCGTCCAGCGGCTTCGGGTAGGTGATGTCCTGGAGCCGCTCCATCCGCTCCTCGTACTCGACGCCGTCCCGCTTCATCTCGCCGATCGCCTCGCCGCGCGCCTTGTTCTGCTGGGCGGCGAGGATCTGGCGCGGGTCGTCGAGGGTGGCCTCGACCACCGAGACCACGTCCATCGCGTAGCTCGGGGAGGCCGGGTCGAGCAGCTCGAAGGCGGCCAGCGCGAAGGTGGAGAGCGGCTGGTTGAGCGCGAAGTTCTCCTGCAGGTCCACGGTGAGGCGGACGATCCGGCCCTCGGCGTCGGGCTCGTCCAGGCGCTCGACCACGCCGCCGTCCACCAGCGAGCGGTAGATGGCGATGGCGCTGCGGATGTGGCGGCGCTGCGCCGAGCGCTCCTCGTGGTTGTCGGTCAGCAGGTGGCGCATCGCCTCGAAGGCGTTGCCCGGGCGGCCGATCACCGAGAGCAGCATCGCGTGGCTGACCTTGAAGCGGGAGACCAGCGGCTCCGGGTCGGCGGCGATGAGCTTCTCGAAGCCCTCCTCCGTCCAGCCGACGAAACCTTCCGGCGCCTTCTTGCGCACCACCTTGCGCCGCTTCTTCGGGTCGTCGCCGGCCTTGGCGACGGCCTTGTCGTTCTCGATCACGTGCTCGGGCGCCTGGGCGACGACCTGGCCGACGGTGTCGTACCCGGCCCGGCCCGCGCGCCCGGCGATCTGGTGGAACTCACGGGCCCGCAGCGTCCGGACCCGGATGCCGTCGTACTTCGACAGCGCGGTGAACAGCACGGTGCGGATCGGCACGTTGACGCCGACGCCCAGGGTGTCGGTGCCGCAGATGACCTTCAGCAGACCGGCCTGCGCCAGGCGCTCGACCAGGCGGCGGTACTTGGGCAGCATGCCGGCGTGGTGCACGCCGATGCCGTGCCGGACGTAACGGGAGAGGTTGCGGCCGAACTTGGTGGTGAAGCGGAACCGGCCGATCAGGTCGGCGATGGCGTCCTTCTCCGCCTTGGTGCACATGTTGATGCTCATCAGCGACTGGGCCCGCTCCACCGCCTCCTTCTGGGTGAAGTGCACGACGTAGACCGGGGCCTGACCGGTCGTCAGCAACTCTTCCAGGGTGTCGTGCATGGTGGTGCGGCGGTACTCGTAGAACAGCGGGACGGGCCGGGTCGCCGAGCGTACGACGGTGGTCGGCCGGCCGGTGCGGCGCGCGAGATCCTCCTCGAAGCGGCGGACGTCGCCGAGGGTGGCGGACATCAGCAGGAACTGCACGTGCGGCAGTTCGAGGATCGGGATCTGCCAGGCCCAGCCACGGTCCGGCTCGGCGTAGAAGTGGAACTCGTCCATCACGACCTGGCCGATGTCGGCCCGCGCGCCGTCCCGCAGCGCGATGTTGGCCAGCACCTCGGCCGTGCAGCAGATGATCGGCGCGGTCGGGTTGACGCTGGCGTCACCCGTCATCATGCCGACCTGCTCGGTGCCGAACATCTTGCACAGGTCGAAGAACTTCTCCGAGACCAGCGCCTTGATCGGCGCGGTGTAGAAGGTCCGCTTGCCCTCGGCCAGCGCGGCGAAGTGCGCACCGGCCGCGACCAGGCTCTTCCCCGAGCCGGTCGGGGTCGCCAGGATCACGTTGTTCCCGGAGACCAGTTCGATCAGCGCCTCCTCCTGGGCGGGGTACAGCGTGATGCCGCGCTCCAACGCCCACTCGGCGAAGGTCTCGTACAGCGCATCGGGAGTGGCAGGGCTCGGCATCAGGTCCAGGAGGGTCACCGGGCTATCTTGCCTGTTCGGGATCAGTACGGGCAAAGCCTGCGACGACCGACGTCCGGTCGAGCTGCCGGACCCAGCCGACCGGGCGGGCGTGGAACCGGCGGGGGACGGCCGACAGCCTGGCCCAGGGGATTGAAGTCCTGATCAAAGTCAATTAACGCATCATTCCCATGAAAGGCATGATCTAACGCACCGGCGCCATGCATATGACTGTCATTTGTTCATGGTTTGGCGGGAATCAGAACACTCTGGACGTTATCCGCGCGTAGCACTACTGCTGGCGGCCCGGAACTCCTACTCTCGACGGTCTGTACCGTCTTCACCGAAGGAGAAGACCGATGAGTCGAGTGGTGCGCGCCGCCCTCTTCCAGACCGCGTGGACGGGCGACAAGGAGACGATGATCGCGGCTCACGAACAGGCCGCCCGGGACGCCGCCTCGCAGGGTGCGCAGGTCATCGGCTTCCAGGAGGTGTTCAACGCGCCGTACTTCTGCCAGGTGCAGGAGCCGGAGCACTACTCCTGGGCCGAGCCCGTCCCGGACGGCCCGACCGTACGGCGGATGCAGGACCTCGCCCGGGAACTCGGCATGGTGATGGTCGTACCGGTGTACGAGGTCGAGCAGGCCGGTTTCTACTACAACACCGCCGCCGTGATCGACGCGGACGGCTCCTACCTCGGCAAATACCGGAAGCACCACATCCCGCAGGTCAAGGGATTCTGGGAGAAGTACTACTTCAAGCCCGGAAACCTCGGCTGGCCGGTGTTCGACACCGCCGTCGGCAAGGTCGGCGTCTACATCTGCTACGACCGGCACTTCCCCGAGGGCTGGCGCGCGCTCGGGCTGGCCGGTGCGGAGATCGTCTACAACCCGTCGGCGACCAGCCGGGGCCTGTCCGCCTACCTCTGGCAGCTGGAGCAGCCCGCCGCCGCCGTCGCCAACGAGTACTACGTCGCGGCGATCAACCGGGTCGGCGTCGAGGAGTACGGCGACAACGACTTCTACGGCACCAGCTACTTCGTCGACCCGCGCGGCCAGTTCGTCGGCGAGGTCGCCTCCGACAAGGACGAGGAGCTGGTCGTCCGCGATCTCGACCTCGACCGGATCGGGGAGGTCCGGCAGCAGTGGGCCTTCTACCGCGACCGCCGCCCGGACGCCTACGGCCCGCTGACCGAAGCCTGAGAAGGGGCACCATGAGCACGCGTACGGTCATCCGCAACGGGCTGGTCGTCACGGCGGCCGAGGAGCTGGCCGCCGACGTCCTGATCGAGGGCGAGCAGGTGGTCGCGCTGGCCGCCTCCGGCAGCAGCGTCGCCGAGGGCTGGACGGCCGACCGGGAGATCGACGCCACCGGCCGGTACGTCATCCCGGGCGGCGTCGACGCGCACACCCACATGGAGCTGCCGTTCGGTGGCACCTCGGCCTCCGACACCTTCGAGACCGGCACCCGCGCGGCGGCCTGGGGCGGCACCACCACCATCGTCGACTTCGCCGTCCAGTCGGTCGGCGCCTCCCTCCGTGACGGCCTCGATACCTGGCACGCCAAGGCCCAGGGCAACTGCGCGATCGACTACGGCTTCCACATGATCCTCGGCGACGTCACCGAGGACAGCCTCAAGGAGATGGACCTGCTGGTGGGGGAGGGGGTGACCTCCTTCAAGCTGTTCATGGCCTACCCCGGCGTCTTCTACAGCGACGACGGCCGCATCCTGCGCGCGATGCAGCGCGGCGCGGACAACGGCGGGCTGATCATGATGCACGCCGAGAACGGCATCGCCATCGACGTCCTGGTCGCCCAGGCGCTGGCGGCCGGGAAGACCGACCCGCGCTACCACGGCGAGGTCCGGCACGAGCTGCTGGAGGCCGAGGCCACCCACCGGGCGATCAAGCTCGCCCAGGTCGCGGGCGCGCCGCTGTACGTCGTGCACGTCTCCGCCGCCTCCGCGCTCGCCGAACTGGCCACCGCCCGGGACCAGGGGCTGAACGTCTTCGGCGAGACCTGCCCGCAGTACCTCTTTCTCTCCACCGACAACCTGGCCGAACCCGGCTTCGAGGGCGCCAAGTACGTCTGCTCGACGCCGCTGCGCCCGCGCGAGCACCAGGCGGCGCTCTGGCGCGGCCTGCGGACCAACGACCTGCAAGTGGTCTCCACCGACCACTGCCCGTTCTGCTTCGTGGGGCAGAAGGAGCTCGGCCGGGGCGACTTCTCGAAGATCCCGAACGGCCTGCCGGGCGTCGAGAACCGGATGGACCTGCTGCACCAGGCCGTCCTGGACGGGCACATCTCGCGCCGCCGCTGGATCGAGATCGCCTGCGCCACCCCCGCCCGGATGTTCGGCCTCTACCCGCGCAAGGGCACCATCGCGCCCGGTTCCGACGCCGACATCGTCATCTACGACCCGGCCGCCGTGCAGACCGTCTCCGCCGCGACCCACCACATGAACGTCGACTACTCGGCGTACGAGGGCAGGCAACTGACCGGCCAGGCCCGCACCGTGCTCTCCCGGGGCACCGTCGTGATCGACGACGGCCGGTACCTCGGGCGCCCCGGCCACGGCCGCTACCAGCCGCGCGCCACCTGTCAGTACCTCATCTGATCATCCTTCAGGAAGGCAGTACTCCGTGGACATCGGCCTCGTCCTCCAGACCGACCCGCCCGCGCGGCTCCTGGTGGAGCGGATGCAACGCGCCGAGCGCGCCGGGTTCACCCACGGGTGGACCTTCGACTCGGCCGTGCTCTGGCAGGAACCCTTCGTCATCTACAGCCAGATCCTGGCGCAGACCGAGCGGCTGACCGTCGGCCCGATGGTCACCAACCCGGGCACCCGCACCTGGGAGGTCACGGCCTCCCTGTTCGCCACCCTCAACGACATGTTCGGCAACCGCACGGTCTGCGGCATCGGACGCGGCGACTCCGCGATGCGCGTCGCGGGCCGCCGCCCGGCCACCCTGGACCGGCTGTCCGCCGCCATGCACGCCATCAAGGAACTCGCCGAAGGGCGGGAGGCCGAGGTGGACGGCACGGCCCTGCGCATCCCCTGGGTCAAGCCCGGCGCCGCCCTGCCGATCTGGATGGGCGCGTACGGGCCCAAGGCACTCGCTCTGACGGGCCGTCAAGCGGACGGTTTCATCCTGCAACTCGCCGATCCCTTCCTGACGGAGTGGATGGTCAAGGCCGTCCGCGACGCGGCCGTCGCCGCCGGCCGGGACCCGTCCGATGTCACCATCTGCGTCGCCGCCCCCGCGTACGTCACCGAGGACGACTCGCCCGAGGCGCTGGCCCACGCCCGCGAGCAGTGCCGCTGGTTCGGCGGCATGGTCGGCAACCACGTCGCCGACCTGGTGTCCCGCTACGGCGAGCACTCCGGCCTCGTGCCCGACGCCCTCACCGACTACATCAAGGCCCGGCAGGGCTACGACTACAGCCACCACGGCCGGGCGGGCAACCCCGACACGGCCTTCGTCCCGGACGAGATCGTCGACCGCTTCTGCATCATCGGCCCGCCCGGGGCCCAACTCGCCAAGCTGGAGCAGCTCCGCTCCCTGGGCGTCGACCAGTTCGCCGTCTACGCCATGCACGACGCCGTCGAGTCGACCATCGACGCGTACGGCAGCGCCGTCATCCCCGCTCTCTAGGAGCGTCCGCCGCTCCAACTCCCCACCCCAGACGGGCGCCCATGTCAATAGCGCAGACCACCCACCCGGACGGGCGCGTCGAACTCGCCACCGGAACCGCCCTCGCCGACCCACGGTTCGCCAACGACGACCTGGCGCCCGTGCCCGTCGCGGAGGGACGCTGGACCACCTACAACTTCCTTGCCCTCTGGGTCGCTCAAGAGGAAACACGAACATCGGCGTGGGGGTCTGACCTGCAGGTTCGCGGAATGCCCATCAAGCGAGAGGCGCAAGGTCCGGTTTCTCCGGGTTCGGCCTATCGCCGTGGGCTGCTTCTGTTTCGTCTGGCTGAGCCGGTGCCTGTGGCCCCTTTTCCGCGAGACAGCACCAGGAGCTGACTGTCGTCCCGCTCCGTCGTATGACCCCGAGGGCCCAGTGTCGAGCTCTCGGGGAGGGCACGTTCCCCCGCACGAGACTCCGCGAACTGAGGTGGCTTCGATGTCCTCCAGCGCACCGTCAAGACCAGACACGTCCACGATCCAGCAGACCTATCCCGATGGCCGAGTCGCCCTCGTAGAGGGGGCCGTCCTGGACGACGCCCGGTTCGCCAACGACGACCTGGCACCGGTGCCCGTCGAGAGACGCACGTGGGGTGTTTACAACTATTTGAGTCTTTGGGTGGGAATGGCTCACAATATCCCGTCCTGGACGCTGGCCTCCGGGCTGGTGGCGCTCGGTATGGACTGGAAGCAGGCGGTCCTCACCATCGCGCTGGGCAACCTGATCGTGCTGGTGCCGATGCTGCTGACGGGGCATGCGGGGACGAAGTACGGCATCCCGTTCCCGGTGTTCGCGCGGGCGGCGTTCGGGCTGCGGGGTGCCAACCTGCCGGCGTTGATCCGGGCGGCGGTGGCGTGTGCCTGGTTCGGTATCCAGACCTGGATCGGTGGCGAGGGCATCTTCCTGCTGGCCGGGAAGCTCCTCGGCAGCGGCTGGCGCGAGGCGAGCCAGGTGGGAGGGCAGCCGTGGACGCAGTGGCTGGCGTTCGGTGTCTTCTGGGCGATCGAGATGGCGGTGATCGCGCGGGGGATGGAGACGCTGCGGCGGTTCGAGAACTGGGCGGCGCCGTTCGTGATCGTGGGTGCGCTGGCGCTGTTGGCGTGGGTCGCGGTGAAGGCGGGTGGCTTCGGCCCGCTGCTGTCGCAGCCGTCCAAGCTGGGCTGGGGCAGCGGGTTCTGGAAGGTGTTCTTCCCGTCCTTGATGGGCATGATCGGCTTCTGGTCGACCCTGTCCCTGAACATTCCGGACTTCACCCGCTTCGGCGGCAGCCAGCGCGCCCAGATCCGTGGCCAGGCCCTCGGGTTGCCGACCACGATGACGCTGTTCGCGCTGCTGTCGGTGCTGGTCACCTCCGGCTCGCAGGCCGTCTACGGTGCCCCGATCTGGGACCCGATCCAGCTCGCCGCGAAGATGGACAGCGTCGCGGGCACGCTCTTCGCCCTCCTGGTGGTGCTGGTCGCCACCCTGTCGGTGAACATCGCGGCGAACGTCGTCAGCCCGGCCTACGACCTGTCGCACCTCGTCCCACGGTTCATCAACTTCCGTACCGGCGCGCTGATCACGGGTGTCGTCGGGATCGCTATCATGCCGTGGAAGCTGATCGCCAACCCGCACGTGTACATCTTCACCTGGCTCGGTGTCGTCGGCGGTCTGCTCGGCACCGTCGCGGGCATCCTGATCGCCGACTACTGGCTGATCCGACGCACCGAGCTCGCCCTCGACGAGCTCTACCGCCCCTCGGGCCGCTACTGGTACACGGTCGGCTGGAACCTGCGCGCCGTCCTCGCCTTTCTGGTCGGCGGCCTCCTCGCCATCGGCGGCTCCTACTCCACCGTCGACGCCACGGGCGCCAGACAGGGCCCCTTCCCCAGCGGCGGGGTTATTCCCTTCCTCAAACCCCTGGCCGACTACGGCTGGGCCGTCGGCTTCGCCTCCGCCCTCCTCCTCTACAGCCTCCTCAACCTCAACACCCGTACCAGGCGCTGAGACCACGAACCTGCGGCAGCCCTGTAGCTTTCCCGTCGAAGTGAACTCGGCCCTCGTCATGCGGCGGTGAGCCGGACGGTTCTGTTTGACTGTGGTGGCGAGGCTGGCGGAAATTTGTCCTCGAAGGCCTCGCTCGGTAGGTCCTCGCTGCGACGGGAACATGGTCGGGCTTGGGCCGGGGGCGATGCTCGTCTACCACACCACTGAGAGATATGTGGTGGAACTTCATCGCCCGATCGGATGATGATATCAGGCAGGCGCGCGAGGAGTGGATGACCGGCACCCGCTTCGGCGAGGTGCACGGCTACGACGGCGACCGGCTGCCCGCTCCCGAGCTTCCCCAACTACCCCTGAAACCACGGGGACGAGTGCGCTGAGCTGGGGTTACGTGCCCAGGGTGGCTCGTGGTGGGACCCGGCTGATCGCGCTCACGATGGGCTGCGGTCGGCCGCCCCATGAGGGCGTCAGGGTCTCAGGGCGCCAGCTTCGTTGGGTGGCCATGATTCTCGCGTTTGGTCGTCTGTGGCCGGGTTTAGTCAGACCGATGCTGACGCAATGCTGACGGGCAGTCAGCTGAATGAGCGAAGATCATGTGCTCGGTGCGGCGCTTCGTCGGCTCGGCCGGGCCCGCCCCTTGAAGACATGCCCGAGGGGGCGGGCGCGGCACGGGGGCGCTGCACACGGGAGCCCCGGCCGGGATGCGGCGCGGGTAGGAGCGATCAGCCGCCGTATGGCAGGTTTGTCCGATCCCTACAATCGCGATCGCCAGAGCGTCAGTCCTGCATGACTGCTCACTCGGCGCACTCAGCCAACTGGTACCACCGCGACGGGACAGTGCGCGTGCTGCACGACGGCCTGGCTCACCGAGCCGAGCCGCCGCATGGGCCCGCGTACCGAACCGTGGCGCCCGACCACCACCAGCTGGTGGATTTCGGAGAGAGTCACCAGCAGTTTCGCCGCGCCGGAGCGCACCGCGACCTCGGCCACCTGGACCTCGGGGTACTGCGCGCGACGGCCCGCAAGTGCCTCGGCCAGCAGCCGCTCCCGCTCGGCGGCGATGTGACTCTCCTCGTACACGGGCGGGAACGCGTGACCGGGCCCGCTGACCAGGGGATAGCTCCAGGCATGCACAGCCTGCAGTGGCAGGCGCCTCCTGCGCGCGGTTTCGAAGGCGAAAATGAGCACGTCGTCGCTGTACTTCTCTCCGTCCACGCCGACCAGCACGCCGCCCGGCGCCGACTGGGCGTCGGGAGAGTGGACCACGACGACCGGGCACAGGGCATGGGCGGAGACGGACAGGCTCGTCGAGCCGACCAGCAGGCGCGGGAACCCGCCCGAGCCGCGTGCCCCGAGGACCAGCAGGTTCGTGTCCGCCGACATGGCGAGCAGGGCATCACGGGCGTAGTCGTCGGCCAGCTCGGTGGTGACCGCGAGGCCCGGACGGTGCAGCTCGGCTTGTTCGCGTGCGGCTCCGAGGGCCTCCTCGCCGGCGTCCCGGGTGCGTCGGACCTCCTGCCCGGCCGGCGCGCTGAGCGTCTCGCCGAGCCAGGCGTGCAGGATGTGCAGAGGAACGCGACGCAGGCCGGCCTCCTCAGTGGCCCAGTCGATGGCGGCGTGACTGGCGTCCGTACCGTCGATTCCCACGATGACCGGGTAGCTCATGGCGTGCTCCTTTGGAGTGCGGTCTGCCGCGGCTGCCCAGCTCGGTGACGGCCGCCCACCGGGCTGGCCTCTGCTCTTCTCATGGTCACGCCATAGCGACCCGCTGTCCTGGCCTGAAACACCTGATGGTGCCGACTTCGTGCGACTTTCACCGCGAGGTGGACAGCCAGACAGGGAAGGACTCGGCGCGGAATCCGTTCAGGGCAGCGCGGCGCGGTAGAGAGATCTGCGAGAAGCGAGTTGTCCTCTTCCCTTTCTGGGCTGTGCGGGGACCGCTGTCGGGCTACCGGTTTCCGGCAGGACCGCGGTGTAGCTCGACTTCCTCCGCGATCCGTTCGGTGAGCGGTTCCACAACGGCTGCGACCGTTGCCGACAGGCCCATGCCCAGGCCGCCGTTGGCTCCCTCGACCGCGTAGACGACGAGCCGTCGCGGTAGGCGGTTGAGTTCGCGGGCGAGTTCGACGGCATCGCCGAGTCCGAGACCATGGGAACTCGTCGCGCCGCCTGTCTGTGTCAACCGCTCGCCGTCCAGTTCCAGGCGGTGTACGCGGCCGGGATGTCCGGGGTGCGCGTGCGCGGCGTCCACCACGATGGCGAGGTCGGCGGCCTCCCACAGGCCGATCAGTCGCGCGGGGTCGCCGTCGCACACCCGCAGGGTGGTCCCGTCCGGCAGCGCCCGGTCCTCGGCCTGCTCCGCCAGCCGGGCGACGACGGCCCAGCCCACGCCGTCGTCGTGGCGGTACTCGTTGCCGACACCGATGACGACGATGCGCGTAGCGAGGTTCATCTGCTTCGCCTTCCCGTCCAGCGGGCCGGCCAGCCGCGCCGGGCTGATTCGGGGTCCGTACGGGGTAACGGCACGGCCACCTGGCGCACAGTGGGCCAGCCCTACCGGCCCGACCGCAGGTCAGTGCCCATACTGGCCGGGACAGCAGCGCGGGCACGGGAGGTTGACGGTGGCGGACGGCGCGGTGGTGATCGACAAGGCCGGGCTGGACGCGCTGATCGCGGTCCTCACCGGGCGCGGCCGCACGGTCGTGGGGCCGACAGTCCGCGACGGGGCGATCGTCCTGGCCAAGATCTCCGGAGGCGACGAACTCCCCTACGGCTGGGGCGTCGAGCTGGAAGCGGGGACGTACCGGTTGCGTGCCCGAGAGGACGGCGCCGCGTTCGCGCACAGCGCGGGGCCGCAGTCCTGGAAGACCTTCCTGCACCCGCCGCGCGAGCGGCAGTGGAGCGCCGACCGGGGCGCCGACGGCGAGCTGACGGTGACCGAGGACCGGACGCCGCCGCCGTCGTACGCGTTCCTCGGGGTGCGCCCCTGCGATCTGCGGGCCATCGCGATCCAGGACCGGGTACTGACCGGCGGGAGGCACGTCGATCCGGCCTACCGAGGGCGCCGCGAGCGGGCCTTCCTGGTGGCGGTGGAATGCACCGAACCGGGCGCCACCTGCTTCTGCGTCTCCATGGGAACCGGGCCCGCGGTGGGGCCCGGCTACGACCTGGCGCTGACCGAAGTACTCGACGCCGAAGGACATCGCTTCCTGGTGCGCTCGGGCAGCGCGGAGGGAGAGTCGGTGCTGGCCGAACTGCCGCGCCGCCCCGCCGACGAAACCACCCGGACGGCGGCCCGGGAGCGGGTGGCCGAGGCTGCAGAGCGGATGGGCCGCAGCATGCCGCTGGTGGACCTGCAGGTCTTGATGCGCGAGACCCTCACGGCCGAGCGCTGGGACGACGTGGCGGCACGCTGCCTGACCTGCGGCAACTGCACGATGGTCTGCCCGACCTGCTTCTGCACCAGTGTGGAGGACGTGACGGACCTCTCCGGTGATCACGCCGAGCGGTGGCGGCACTGGGAGTCCTGCTTCGACCGGGACTTCTCCCATCTGCAGGCCGGCCCGGTCCGCGACTCCTCGCACAGCCGCTACCGGCAGTGGGCCACCCACAAACTCGGCACCTGGTTCGACCAGTTCGGCAGTTCGGGGTGCGTCGGGTGCGGGCGGTGCATCGTGTGGTGCCCGGTCGGCATCGACATCACCGAGGAGGCCCACGCGCTGAACCGCGAACGGGGCGGCGCCGACGGGGAGGGCACGCCGTGACCGTCGTCCGCCACGGCTTTCTCGGCGCACTGTCGCCCGCTCACCGCGAACAACTGGTCGGGTTCGCCAAGGAGGTCTCCTTCCCCGGCGGCATTCGCATCTTCGAGGAGGACGGCGTCGCCGACCGGTTCTGGATCATCCGGTCCGGGCTCGTCGCGCTCGACGTGCACGTCCCGGGCCGTCGATCGGCAGTCGTGGAGACCCTTGGCGAGGGGGAACTGCTCGGCTGGTCTTGGCTGTTCGAGCCCTACCGCTGGCACCTCGGCGCACAGACCCGCGTCGCCGCGCAGGCGTACGAGTTCGACGCGGAGCGCGTGCGCGCCGCTCGCGCGGAGGACCCCGCCTTCGGCCTGGCGGTGACCCACTGTGTCGCACAGGTGATCGCCCGACGGCTGAAGGCCACCCGCACCCGCCTGCTCGACCTGTACGGACCGCCAGCATGACCGTTCCCGTGCCGTACCGGGTGACGGAACGCGAGGCCGAGACGGCCGACACCGCCACGATCGTCCTCGAACCGGTCCAGGTGGCCCTACAGCCGTTCGCGCCGGGGCAGTTCGCGATGGTGTACGCCTTCGGTGTCGGCGACATCCCGCTGTCGGTGTGCGCGATCGACGGGCACCGGCTGACCCACACCGTCCGCGCGGTCGGGGCGGTCTCCGGCGCGCTGCACGCACTGCGGCCCGGTAAGACAGTCGGGGTGCGCGGCCCGTTCGGCACCGGCTGGGAGCTGCCCGCCGCTGCCGGACTGGACCTGCTGGTGGTGGCCGGCGGCATCGGTCTGGCGCCGCTGCGCCCGGTGGTGCGCCAGGCGCTTGCCGCACCCGAGCGGTACGGGCGGCTGAACGTCCTGATCGGCGCACGCGAGCCCCGCGATCTGCTCTACACCGAGGAGGTCCGGGGCTGGCCAGCGGCGCTGACCACCGTGGACCGCCCCGACTCGCAGTGGCAGGGCGAGGTCGGCGTCGTGACGACCCTGCTCGACCGGGCCACCTTCGACCCGCCGAGCACGGCGGCGTTCATCTGCGGCCCCGAGCCGATGATCCGCGCCACCGCCGGCGAGTTGGCGCACCACGGCGTCGACCCGGAGCGGATCCGGGTCTCCCTGGAACGCAACATGCACTGCGCGACCGGCCACTGCGGTCACTGCCAGCTGGGCCCCCTGCTGCTCTGCCGCGACGGCCCGGTCGTCAGCTGGACCCGGGCCCGACCCCTCCTCATGGTCAGGGAGTTGTGACATGACCGCCTCCGACCGACCAAAGCTCGCCGTGTGGAAGTTCGCCTCCTGCGACGGCTGCCAGCTTACCCTGCTCGACTGCGAGGACGAACTCCTGGGCATCGCCGAGAAGGTCGAGATCTCCCACTTCCTGGAGGCGTCCAGCGCAACCGACCCCGGCCCCTACGACCTGTCGCTGGTCGAAGGATCGGTGACCACCCAGCAGGACGTCGAACGGATCAACCACATCCGCGCCGTCTCCCGGAGGCTGGTGACCATCGGGGCCTGCGCCACCGCAGGCGGCGTCCAGGCACTGCGCAACTACGCGGACGTCGCCGAGTTCCAGGCCGTCGTCTACGCCCGACCGGACTACATCGCCACGCTCGCCACCTCCACGCCGATCAGCGCCCATGTCCCCGTCGACTTCGAACTGCGCGGCTGCCCCATCGACCGGGGCCAGTTGGTCGAGGTCATCACCGCCTACCTGGCCGGACGCAAACCGGACGTACCCGCGCACAGCGTCTGCTTCGAATGCAAACAGCGCGGCACGACCTGCGTCACGGTGGCCCACGGCACCCCCTGCCTCGGCCCGGTCACCCACGCCGGATGCGGCGCACTCTGCCCCGCCTACGGACGCGGCTGCTACGGCTGCTTCGGCCCCTCAAACTCCACCAACTTCCCCTCCTTCATCCCCCTGCTGCGCCGCGACGGCATGGACACCCTCGACATCGTGCGGGTGCTGCGCACCTTCAACACAGCCGCCCCCGAGTTCGACGCGGCCTCCCGGAAGGAACTCGGACAGTGACCCACCGCGGCTCCAAAGTGCTGCACGTCGGATCGCTCGCCCGCGTCGAGGGCGAGACCGCACTGCACCTGATCATGGACGGCGACGAGGTCGCCGAGGCCCGGCTGGCGATCTACGAACCCCCGCGCTTCTTCGAGGCGTTCCTGCGCGGACGCTCCTACACCGAGCCGCCCGACATCACCTCCCGCGTCTGCGGAATCTGCCCGGTCGCCTACCAGCTGAGCGCCTGCCGTGCCATCGAGGACGCCTGCGGCGTCGTTGTCGACGGTCAACTGGCCGCGCTGCGCAGGCTGCTGTACTGCGGCGAGTGGATCGAGAGCCAGACGCTGCACATCCACCTCCTGCACGCGCCCGACTTCTACGGCTGCGACAGCGCCATCGACCTGGCCCGCACCCGGCGCGCCGACGTCGAACGCGGCCTGCGGCTCAAACAGGCCGGCAACGCGATCCTCGAACTTCTCGGCGGCCGGGCGATCCACCCGGTCAACGTCCGCCTCGGCGGCTTCCACCGCATCCCGACCAGAGCCGAACTGCGCCCGCTGGCCGAGCGGTTGCGCCGGGCCCGCGACGACGCGCAGGAGACCGTTCGCTGGGTGGCCGGCTTCGAGTTCCCCGACGCCGGGTGCGACAACGACCTGCTCGCCCTGGCCCAACCCGGCAGCTACGCCATCGAGTCCGGCATCCCAACCGTCATGCCCGCGCCGACCACCGCCGGACTCCCCGCTGACTCCGACCGCGCGCTGCCCACCCGGAGCTTCGGGGTCCACGAGTTCGGCGACCACGTCGTGGAGAGCCAGGTGCGCCACTCCACCGCCCTGCACTCCCGGTTGGACGGCCGCCGCCACCTGACCGGGTCACTCGCCCGCTACGCCATCAGCGGTCGCTGGCTCTCCCCGATCGCCCTCCAGGCCGCCCAGGACGCAGGCCTCGGCGACCCCCGGCAGGGCATCGTCTGCCGAAACCCCTTCCGCAGCATTGTCATCCGCGCGGTCGAAGTGCTCTACGCGGTCGACGAGGCGCTGCGCATCATCGAGGCCTACGAACCCGCGCCTCGTTCGTACCTGGACGTTCCCGCCCGGGCCGGCACCGGTCACGGAGCCACCGAGGCGCCGCGAGGCCTGCTCTACCACCGCTACGCCCTCGACGCGCAAGGGACCGTCACCGACGCCAGTCTGGTCCCGCCGACCGCGCAGAACCAGGGCGCGATCGAGGAGGACCTGCGCCGCATCGTGCAGGAACGCATGCGGGACGGTGACCCGACCGATGCTGAGCTGACCGTCTTGTGCGAACGCGCGATCCGCAATCACGACCCGTGCATCTCGTGCTCGGCCCACTTCCTTGACCTCACCGTCGAGCGAGGTGGAAGGGGCCTCCGACGTTTTCACGCTGAGTAGCTTCCGCCGGCTCACCGTCAGCGTGAGGGAGCTACTGCGGCCGACGGCAAACTCGAACTGTCGAGCTGATCACGCTGCCGCACCGACGCGTGTCCGCAGGTTGTGGAACTGGCGGGTCTGCATGATCAGGTGAGCGGGTTCCCCGAACAGCAGGTCCATCAGCCGGGTGATTGGTCGCGGGCGGTTACGGCTACGTGAACGGACCACGAGGCGCGTCTTGCCGCCGGGCGCAGGTTCCGGGTGGAAGCCCCACACCGAATCGACGTACGCCCTGGGCGGTGGTCCGCTGTGCACGTCGAAGGGGCGCCCGGACGGCAGCTCAAGTTCTGCTCGCAGCACCAGGGTGCGCTCCGGTACGAGGATCGCGACTGTGAACCATGAGGCCGCTGGGTACCGAGTCCAGGTGTTGCCCCTCCTCCAGGCTCTGCCACTCGCGCACGATGCGGCCCGCGCTTGGCCGCCCGCCGTTGTCCAGGCGATCCCAGCTGTACCAGCCGCCCCGGTTGCAGCCCATCTGCACCAGCCAGGGCCAGACCTCCTGGGGTGGCTCGGGCAGGGTGGAGTTGATCCATGGCCCAGGCTGCCCCGTTTGTGTCACCCCGCTGGAGGTGATCGACAAGGCGCTGGAGATCGCCTCCCGTCCCGAGGTGATCTTCTGCTCCTTCGGTGACATGCTCCGCGTCCCCGGGACGGGTCGTGACCTGTTCCGGGTCCGCAGTGAGGGCGGCGATGTGCGGGTCGTCTACTCTCCGCTCGACGCCCTGCGGATCGCCCAGCAGAACCCGCAGCGGCAGGTGGTGTTCTTCGGCATCGGCTTCGAGACCACGGCCCCGCCCAACGCCATGACGGTGTACCAGGCCCGCAAGCTCGGCATCCCCCAACTTCAGCCTGCTGGTCTCGCACGTGCGGGTGCCCCCGGCGATCGAGGCCATCATGCGCTCGCCGAGCTGCCGGGTGCAGGCCTTCCTGGCGGCCGGACACGTGTGCAGCGTGATGGGTGTCGAGGAGTACCCGGAACTCGCCGAGCGGTTCCGAGTCCCCATCGTGGTGACCGGATTCGAGCCGCTGGACATCCTGGAAGGCGTGCGGCGGGCCGTGCGGCAGCTGGAGCGCGGTGAGCACACCGTGGACAACGCCTACCCGCGTGCGGTCCGGTCCGAGGGCAATCCCGCCGCTCAGGCCATGCTGGAGGACGTCTTCGAGGTCACCGACCGGGCCTGGCGCGGCATCGGCGTCATCCCCGGCAGTGGGTGGCGACTGTCCGACCGGTACCGGGAGTTCGACGCGGAGGAGCGGTTCTCGGTGACCGGCATCCGGACCGTGGAGTCCGCCGCCTGCCGCAGCGGCGAGGTCCTGCAAGGCCTGCTGAAACCACACGAGTGCGAGGCATTCGGCACCACCTGCACCCCGCGCAACCCGCTCGGCGCCACCATGGTCTCCAGCGAGGGCGCGTGCGCCGCCTACTACCTCTACCGGCGGCTCGACACAACCCCCTTGGAGGCGAGCCCCGTTGCCTGAGACCAATCAAGCACTGACCGCCCATGTCCCGGACCTGCTGGCCTGGACGTGCCCGGCCCCGCTTCGTGACCAGCCCCGCGTGGTGATGGGCCACGGCGGCGGCGGCGCGATGTCCGCCGAACTGGTCGACCACGTGTTCGCGCCCGCGTTCGGCGGAGAGGTGCTGTCGCAGCTCGGCGACTCGGCGGCGATCTCGCTGGGCGGCGTGCGCCTCGCCTTCTCCACGGACTCCTTCGTGGTGCGGCCGCTGTTCTTCCCCGGCGGCAGCATCGGAGACCTCGCGGTCAACGGCACCGTCAACGACCTTGCCATGAGCGGCGCGAGGACCGCCTACCTGTCCTGCGGGTTCATCCTGGAAGAGGGCGTCGGGATGTCCGTCGTCGCTCGCGTCGCCGAGGCCCTCGGCGCAGCCGCGCGGGCCGCCGACGTCGAAGTTGCGACCGGTGACACCAAGGTCGTCGAAGCAGGGCACGGGGACGGGATCTTCATCAACACCGCAGGCATCGGCCTGATCCCGGCCGGCGTCGACCTGCGTCCGCAGCGGGTCGTTCCCGGTGACGTGGTGATCGTCAGCGGTGCGATTGGCGTCCACGGCATGGCGATCATGAGCGTTCGCGAGGGGCTGGAGTTCGGGGTGGACCTCGAGAGCGACTGCGCGGCTCTGGGCGGTCTCGTCGAGGCCATGCTCGCCGCCGCGCCGGACCTGCACGTCCTGCGCGATCCCACCCGGGGCGGCCTGGCCGCCGCCCTCAACGAGATCGCGGTGGCCGCTGGCGTCGGCGTCGTCATCCAGGAGCGCAGCGTTCCTGTCCCGCCGGCCGTTGCCAACGCGTGCGCCATCCTGGGCCTCGACCCGCTGTACGTCGCCAACGAAGGCAAGCTCGTCGCGTTCGTCCCGCGCGAGCATGCCGACGCCGTCCTCGCGGCGATGCGCTCACACCCCTTGGGCGCGGGCGCCACGGTGATTGGCGAGGCGGTGCAGGCGCACCCCGGCATCGTGGTGGCCCGCACCGGACTCGGCGGAACGCGCGTGGTCGACCTGCCGATCGGTGAGCAACTGCCCCGTATCTGCTGACGCGAACTCCGCTACCCGGGTTGGGGCGTGCCGGACCCGTGCCGTCGGATCAGGTAGCGCCGCAGTTCGTCGGCGCCCCAGACGATGAACGGGTAGGGCAGCATGAACAGCAGGTCGCTCGCCGGCAAGGCGGCGGTGCCCAGCAGTTTCTGGAACGGCGGGGCGTAGACGAAGACGGCTGCGAGCAGGAGCTCACCTGCGATTCCCATCAGCAGGTAGCGGTTGGAGAAGACGCCCACGGAGCGGAGCGAGGCGCGCTGCGTGCGCACGGCGAACGCGGTACCGATCTGCCCCGCGATCATGCCGAGGAAGGTCATGGTCGTCGCCTGCTGGTAGGCGTGGTGCAGCGGCTGTCCCACTCCCACCGGAGCGCCGGGGTGCCGGCCGGCTCTGGTGAGCACGTAGAAGAACCCGGCCATCTGCAGCGCCGCGACCAGGGCGCCGAGGAAGAGCCAGGCACGGATCAGCATCGGACCTCGGATGACGCCCTCCGAACGGGGCCGGGGCGGACGGTCCATCAGACCTGGCTCGGCGGGTTCGCGACTGAGCGCGAGAGCGGGCAGTGTCTCACTGCCGACGTCGAAGGCGAGGAGCTGAAGGACGTCAGCGGCAGCGGAATGCGGCCGCCACCGAGCGCGAAGAACAGGAACGGAACTACCTCGGGTGTCGCGTGGGCGAAGATGTAGATGATGAACTTGCGGACGTTGTCGTAGATCTGGCGCCCGGCGCGTACAGCGGTGACGATCGAGGCGAAGTTGTCGTCGGTGAGCACCATGGTGGAGGCTTCCCGGGCGACGTCCGTGCCTGAGCGGCCCATGGCCACGCCGATGTCGGCGCTGCGCAGCGCGGGCGCGTCGTTGACCCCGTCGCCCGTCATCGCGACGACGTGCCCCTCCGCACGGAGCGCGTCGGCGATGTGGAGCTTGGCCTCCGGGGATGCGCGGGCGAAGATGATCTCGCGTTCCTGCCGCACCAGGGCGCGCAGTTCGTTCTCGTGGAGGTGCTCCAGTTGCGCACCGCTGACCACCGTCGGGGCGCTGCCGGTGATACCCACGCGCTGGGCGATCGCGGCGGCGGTGAGCGGGTGGTCGCCGGTGATCATGATGATGCGGATGCCGGCGGTGTGGCAGCTCCGTACGGCTTCGGCGACTTCGGGGCGTGGCGGGTCGAGCATCGCGATCAGTCCGTCGAAGCAGAGCTTGTGCTCTGCGTCGCCGCGTCTGTGCGGTGGTCTTTGCTCGGATGGCAGTTCGCGTTCGGCGAGGGCGAGCCCCCGCAGCCCGTCGGCCGCGAACGCGTCGACCTGGGCGGCGATGCGCTCTCGGTCGGGATCGGCGAGCGGAAGCTGCTGCCCGTGGGGGCCGAGGAAGGTCGTGCAGCGGGGCAGGACCGCTTCGGGAGCGCCCTTGGTGCGGATGGCGAGCCGGCCGTGGTGCCGGTCGATGGTCGACATCAGCTTGAGTTCGGGGTCGAAGTGGGACTGCCAGCAGCGATCGGCCTCGCGCTCGGTCGCCTTGAGGGCGGCGCCGAGCTCGCGCGCGGCGAGCAGGACGGCGATCTCGGTCGGGTCGCCGCTCGGTTCCTCGTCGGGCTCGGCGCGGGCGTTGTTGCAGGTAGCAGCGATCCGCCCGACCGTGGCCAGCACTGGGTCCGGCTGCCCGACGGGCGGCTGTGCCGCAGCGGCGTCCAGTTCGAGGGAGCCTGCGGCGGTCCACACGTGGGTGGGTCACATGCGGTTCTCGGTGATGGTGCCGGTCTTGTCGGTGCAGATGACGTCGGTCGAACCGAGGGTCTCCACGGCACTGAGCCGTTTGACGAGGGCACCGCGCGCGGCGAGCGCCCGGACGGCCACGGCGAGCGCGAGCGTGATGACCGGGAGCAGCCCCTCGGGGACCATGCCAGCCAGCAGGCCGGCAGCGAAGACCACGGAGTTGACCAGCGACAGCCCGATGCCGAATGTGGCCAGGGGGATGAAGGCGAGGGCCAGGGCCACGGAGGCGATCGCGATCAGCCAGGCGACCCGGCGTACCTGCCGCTCGAGCGGGCTGGGCTCCTGCTTGACCCGCTCGGACAGTGCGGCGATGCGGCCCAGCTCGGTGTTCATTCCGGTAGCGAAGACCACGCCATGGGCCTCGCCACCAGTGCAACTGGTGCCGCTGAAGACGAGATCGTGCGCCGAGAGCACGGGGACGTCCACGTCCAGGATCGATGCCGAGCGCAGCGTGGGCACCGATTCCCCCGTCAGCGCCGACATGTCGACCTCGATGGCCCCTTGCAGCAGGCGGATGTCGGCGGCGATCCGGTCCCCGGCTTCGATGACAACCATGTCGCCCGGCACCAGGTCGGCGGCGTCGATCTCCTGCGGAGCGCCGTCGCGGACGGCCTTCGCCCGCTGGGGGATGTACTCGGCCAGCGCCTCGACCGCGCGTTCCGCGTGCACCTCTTGGACGAAGGCGAAGGCCGCGTTGAGGAAGATGATGAGGAGGACCGCGGCGGCCACCACGTAGGAGCCGACCGCGACGAGCAGCGCAGCCGCGAGCCACAGCAGCAAGGCGAGGGGGTGCGTGAACTGGCGCGCCAGTTCACCGGGCCAACGCCGGCCACCGCGACGGCGCAACTCGTTCGGGCCGTACTGCAGCAGACGCCGCCGGGCCTCCGCGGTGGTCAGCCCGGTCCGCGAGCTGCGCAGATCGCGAAGAAGCAGATCCGCGGCCTCCTCGGGGTCGTGCCCTGGCGGCCGCACCCACGCTTCGTGTCTGCTCTTCACGGAAGAGACGTTAGGTTTCGGGCCTGGGGCCCGCCATCGGAGCGATACCTCGCGGATCACGCCTCAGTGGTGGCCGTACCGCCTTGTTCGGCCGGTCGGTCCGGTCGGTGACCGTCACAACGCCGTCGACGGAGCGGCACAGGCGCAGCACGATCGGGACCAGGTAGGGCGGGTCGATGGTGCCGCTGAGGACGACCCGGCCTTGTGCGACCTCGACCCCGACGGCGGCTGGGCTCACGCCTTCCACCTGGCCGAGCACGTCCTCCACGATGTCCTGGCGGATGACCTGGTCGTCGCGGAGGAAGACCTGAAGCAGGTCGCTGCGGCTGACCAGGCCCGCGAGTCGGCCGTCCCCGCCCACTACGGGCAGCCGTTTGATCTGGTGGCGGGCCATCAAGCGTGCGGCGGCCACCACGCTCGCATCGGGTGCGATGCACACCGCGGGGCTGGTCATCAGCTCCTGGGCGGTGGCGGCCCCGCTCCGGTCCGGGCCTTCGGCTTCCGGGGGCGGTGGGGGAAACAAGGCGGACGGGTCCTCCTGAGCCGACTGGGTTCGCATGAGATCCGCCTCCGAGACGATGCCGACCGGTCGGTCGTCAGTGTCGACCACCGGGACGGCGGTGATGTCGTACTCGGTGAGCAGGGCCAGGATCTCGTGGAAGCCGGTCGCCGGCATGACGCGGACGACGTCGCGGGTCATCACGTCCCGGACGGTGCGGTGGTACATGACTCGCCTCAATCCGTCGTCTTCTGGCTGGCGGTCAGATCCAGGATCTCGGTCACCGGGCGGCGGGGTGTGGCCGATCCGGGCGGCCCGTATCCCAGGCGCAGGACGAGCTGGACGTGGCCGGGCCCCTCGGCGGGGTCGCGCAGCCCCCAGCGAGTGTCGGGCCATTCGACGGCCTGGTGCAGGACGGAGGCGCGCAGCCCGTGGACGGTTGCCAGCAGCCAGACACGCTCAAGGGCCTGGCCCGTGCGCAGCCAGTCGGCCGGCAGATCGGTGTGGGTGGTCAGGGTCGCCAGCTGGGGCAGCGCCTCGAAGCGCTGGGACGCCGTGGTGTCCGCCGACGGGCGGCCGGTGAAGCTTCGCATGGGTACCCGGGCCTCGTGGTCCTGCGGGCCCAGCGCGGCCGCCGGAATGCCGTCCGTGGCGGGCTCCTCCAACCGCAGCCAGCTGCGGGTCTCGGCCATCCGGGCGAGATCGGAGTCAGTGCGCCGTTCAGCCTCGGCGGTCAGCCCCAGGACCCGACGCACCCCGTCCTCCTCCAGCAGAGACAGCGCCGCACCCTCCTCGCGAGCCGCGGCGATCAGTTCGCCGATCACCGTCTCGGGGACGTCGCGGTTGGTGTACGGCTGGCGGCTGGAGTGGCGCTGCCCGATGGCCGGGTAGAGATCCCGGCCGTACGGCAGCTCGGTGGCGGCGGGCTGCGAAAGGTCGAGCAGGGCGACCTGCTGCGGGTCCGCCGGCGCAGGAAGCAGGTGGACTGCCGGCTCGCGGCCGAGGTGGACGGCGGCCACCCGCAGATTGAACAGGGCGGCCCCCACCGAGATGTGCAGTGCCCTGCCGTCGGGGTCGGTAAGCGGTACGGCGCGCTCAGGGTCGACGTACACGCGTATCCCGAGCGCGTCGGGCGTCGGGCGGAAGCGCCACGGCTGGCTGTTGTGCAGCGACGGCGCTGCGCCCCCGGCTGCGGCCAGCAGGAGCAGCTCTTCGGAGGTCAGGGGTTGTACGGTCATGGCGGATCTCTCCTTGCCCGCCCGCCGGGGCGGTTGTTCTCGACGCGCGGTCACCCTGGGACGGCGATGTCACTCGGTGCGGCGTCGGTCCTTCCGGCGCGGAGCAGCTGGTTACCGAGGTCGATCAGGGCCCGGCCGGCGGCGTACTCGTCGCCGATCTCGGGGACGGGCGTTTCGTGCGGGTTGCGTTGCGCGGAGGTGCGGCTCTGAAGGGTGGTGTCACCGGTGTCGAGGACGGCGTGGACCTTGGTGAGGTCGCCCTCCTCGAAGAGGTCCAGACGCACGCTCCACTGCTTGGTGTGTGGCCTCTCGGTGCTGGTGTTCCGGGTCATGGCCGGTCTGTCCTTCCAGAGTGTCCAGTTCTCTGCTGTATTCCAGCCTGCGCCGAACGCGGCGTCCGGGGCTTGGGCCTACCGGCCCCTGCGGCATGCCAGATGGGCCTGCACGGCGGCAGCCCGCAGGGCGCGGGGCCGCTCAGGGCGGATGGTCGCTGGGCCACGACCTGCTCCCGTTTCTGGAGCGTGGTTGGTGCACCTCAGCTGACTGGCCAGCCCGCAAGGGCGATCACGACTCCGATGCCTCCGGCCCCGAGCAGTGCGCTGACCACGCCGCGCCGTCCGGCCAGCAGCCACAGCCCTGCTGCGATCAGCACGCCGAACTGCCACGGGTGCTGCAGAGCCGTCGCCAGCGGGATCGCCGAGCCGGCGATCGCGCCGATCACCGCGGGCCCGGCGCCGGTGAAGAACGCCTGGACTCCGGTGTTGGCGCGGAGCCGGTCGAATCTCGGTCCGCCGAGGATCACAAAGAGGAACGAGGGGGCGAACGCGACGGCGGCGGCCAGCATGCCACCCGGGATCCCGGCGGCGGCGTAGCCGACCACGGCGACGGTCTGTACGACAGGTCCGGGGGTGATCTGGCCCAGGGCGACCGCGTTGAGGAACTGGCTGTCCGTCATCCAGTGGTAGGTGTGGACCGCGTCGGCCTGCATCAGCGGGATGATCACGAAGCCGCCGCCGTAGGAAAGCGCACCCACCTTGAAGGCGACCCACGCGAGCGCGAGCAGGCCGCCGGAGGCGGGAGCCGCGCCCGCAAGCGGCCAGGCGGATCGCAGCCGTGGGCCCGGGTGGGCGGGACGGGCACGGACCGCGACCTCCAGCGCGCCGGCTGCGACCAGCACCAGGACCATCCAGGGGCCGACGAGTACGGCAGCCACACCTCCGGCGAGGGCGTAGCCGGTCCACCGGGCGCGGGCGGCGCGTTGGTCGCCTGTGCGCTTCCAGCTCGCCGGGACCAGCCCGACTGCGGCCTGGACAGCGACTGCGGCTACCGCAGCGCCGGCGCCGGCCGCTGCCCCGCGCAACCAGAGTGGGGGGTTTCCGGCGAGGAACAGGGCGGCCAGCGCGAGGATCAGCACCAGGCCGGGGACGATGAAGGCCAGCCCGCCGACGAGGGCGCCGGCCAGCCCGCGTAGCCGCCAGGCGGTGAAGATGGCCAGCTGGGTGGAGGCGGGGCCCGGCAGCAGGTTGGTCGCCGCGATCCCGTCCTCGAACTCGGCCGCCGTGATCCAGCCCCGGCGCTCCACGCACAGTCTCCTCAGCAGGGAGATGTGCGCGGGCGGCCCGCCGAACCCGATGCAGCCGATCCGGCCCCATTCCCGGGCGATCGTGACCAGCCCAACCCGCTCCTCTGCGGCCTCCACTGATCCCCTCCCGTATCGCCAGACCTTCGGCGGCGAGATTACCGGCCCGCCGAGACGGCTCTGGTCGCCGTCGGCCCGCTCATCGGGTCGGCAGAGGTGGCGGCGCACTGCGGGTCACCAAGGCGGCAGGCTCGTCCTCCATCACGCGTGGCGGCCAAGCGTCGGCGTGTCTTCGCGCTCGCTCTGTTCCAGGCGCCCTGGGCAACCCGGCAGGGCCGATGCACGCACGCGGCGACCTGGCGCGCACGGTCGGCTCCGCCACGGCGGGGTCAGTCACGTCTGGTCGTCGCGGACCACGACGACCGGGCAGTGTGCGTGCTGGACGCAGTGCTGGCCGACCGAGCCCAGCAGGGCGCCCGCGAAGCCGCCGTGGCCCCGGCTTCCCACGACCAGCAGCTCGGCCCCGTGCGACCGCTCCAGGAGCACCTCGGCGGCATTGCCGAGCACGGCGCTCTCCCGGATCTCCGCCGGAGGGTCATCCCCGACCGTCTCGTCGACGGCTTGGGCAAGCACCTTTCCGGCGACGTGACCGAGTTCGCGGTCCACCGACATCGGAGCCCGTCCGTACATCGTCGGGAACAGCCAGCAGATCACCGCCTCCACGACAGCCCCGGTCAGCCTGGCCTGCCCGACCGCCCACCGCAGGGCCTGCTTCGAGGACGGCGAACCGTCGACGCCGACCACAATCCGGCGTGCCACTGGGATGTCCCTGTCCATCTCGCACCTCGCTTCTTGGCCGATAAGCCCATGCTGCTCGCCCACGCCGCCGTCGCCCAGCCCGGCGGCCCCGAACCGCACAACACCCCTCGCTCAGAGCTCCCGGTCCTGCGCCGACTCCGGACGGCTGTCCCGCGGGACGCTCCAGGAGACCGGGCCGAGAAGGTCGGCGAGACGCTGGAGGACGTCGCGGAAGAGGTCGTCGATGGCCAACATGCCGACCAGTCGGCCGCTATCGAGTACCGGCAGACGGCGCACGCCGCGCCGGCGGAACGCCCCGTAGGCCGCGTCGATGTCGTCGGTGACGGCCACTGTGGTCACAGGCGTGGACATTAGCTCTGTGACAGGCGTTTCCGGCCGGAGTCCGCCGGCCGTGGCGCGGACCACCAGGTCGCGGTCGGTGAGGATGCCGTGCAGCCTGTCGTGCTCCGCCACCAGCACGCAGCCGACAGCCTGTTCGGCCATCCGGAGGGCTGCCTGCTGGGCGCTCGCCTGCGGGCTGACGGTGACCGGCGGCGCGGTCATCAGGGCGGAAACCTTCATCGGATCGGGTTCCCTCCGCTGTCGTTCAGGGTGACGGTGACGTCGGGAGGGGAATCGAGCGTGTTCTCCACCGTGCAGTGCGAGACCACCGCGCGCAGTGCCTGGATTCGCTCGGGCGGCAGCCCGGGCACGGTGAGGCGCACGGTGACGGCGCCGACGCGGGCCGGGCGGTCGATGGCCATCGAGTAGTCGGCTCCGACCCGCAGGCCGTCGCGGGTGACCTGGTGCCGGTCCAGGTAGCGTCCCGCGTAGTGCGCGACGCATGAGGCCATTGACGCGACGAACAGCTCGACGGGCGTGGGCGCGGTGTCGGTACCGCCGTCGGGCAGCGGCTGATCGACGCTCAGGACATGCCCGCGAACGGTGATCGCGTATGCGTCCGCCCCCATCGGGGTCACCTCGACGTGGCCCGGCGCGTCGAGGTGCGGCGATTCGACGGCAGCGGCCTGGAAAAGCAGCAGCCCGGCGAGATTTCTGGCCTCGCCGGGAGTCAGGGACGCCCACACCTCGCTCCGGTCATAGGGTTCGCACGCGGTGTCGAGCACCACACGGCCCATCTCGATCGGCAGGGATCCGGGGGCGAACCTGGATACCGCGATCGTCCGACCGCACGCGGTGTGGATCAGACTCTGCGCGGCGGGGAGTTGCGTGGTCTCCATGATGTGCCTCCAGGTCTGCGGGCGGCGGCGTTTCGGATGCGGTCACATGGCCGGACGTCTGGCGAGCGGGTCAGGGCGCCCCCGAGGCGTCGGCACTCAGGTGTGCCTCGACGTCCACGACGCCGGGCACAGTACGGGCCAGCCGGTCGAGCAGAGGTATCAGCGCGGCGTCCGGGACTGTTCCTGTCAGGGTGACGACGCCCTCCTCGACCTGTATCTCGACAACCGACGATCCGGCTGGGAGGAGACGAGCGATCAGTTCGCTCCGCACCTCCTGTGCGATGTCCGCATCCGGGCGCAGGTAGACCTTGAGTAGGTCGCTGCGGCTGACGACTCCCGTGAGGCGTCCTTCGGCGTCGACGACGGGCAGCCGCTTGACGTTGCCCCGAGCCATCGCCCGGGCGGCCTGCGCGATGGTGGCGTCGGCGCGAACGGTGATCGCGGGGACGGACATCAGCTGACCGGCCGTCACTGCCCTGGCCTTCTCGGCGATGTCGCTCTCCGCGCGGCTGGGGTGATCGGCGGGTGTCGGCGCTCCCTCCCCGAACTGCTCCTTTGCCAGCAGATCGGCCTCGGAGACCACACCGATGACCCGCCCGTCACCCGCCAGCACCGGCAGCGCGCTGATCCTCCAGCGCTGCAGGCTCTCCACGATCTCCTTGAACGGCGCCTCGCGCCCCACGGCGATCACCGCGTGGGTCATCACGTCACCGACGGTGTGCAGGTGCTCCATGGCGCGCTCCTCGGCTGGTGTGTCGATCTCGCCGGATGCTCGGCCGGATCCGTCCCCGGCTTGGCCGTCGACGGCATAGCGCTACTACCGAGGTTCCTCGTCCGGGGTGAGCGGGAACAGGGCCGACCAGCGCCTTCGGCGGGGGCCGAAGGTCCCGGTTCGAAAGCTCCCGGTCGGCTCTTGGCCCGGTGTACGGTCCGCCGGACGATAAGGGTGAACGAAAATCTGCTGGCCGTCCGATCTGCGAGTGCGACGGGGACGACAGGAGTGCTTCCCATGACCGGCCCTCATCGTGTCCGGGACGTGATGACCATCGAGGTCGTCTCCGTCTCCCGGCTCACCCCCTTCAAGGAACTTGCGGCGGTACTCAGCCACCGCAGAATCAACGCCGCACCCGTGCTGGACAACCGTGGCCGGGTAGTCGGCGTGGTCTCGCAGGCCGACCTCCTTCCCAAGCAGGTCCTCAGCGGCCATCGGCCGAGCAGACGGGAGCAGCTCCTGCACCTGGAGGAGATCGAGAAGGCCGACGCGACCGTCGCGGGCAACCTGATGACCGCCCCCGCCATCACCGTCGATCCCGACGCCGGGCTCGGAGCAGCGGCCCGACTCATGGCGCGGCACCGCGTCAAGCAGCTGCCGGTCGTAGGCGAGGCCGGACTGCTGGTCGGAGTGGTCAGCAGAGGCGACCTGCTGAAGGTCTTCCTCCGGGAAGACGATCAGCTCTCCGCCGAAGTGCGCAACGAGTTGCTGGAGCACGTGCCTGGCAGCGACGCCCGGAGTATCGGTATCAGCGTGGCTGAAGGAGTGGTGGCCCTCGACGGGCGGGTCGAGGACGCCGCCGTGATTCCGGTTGCAGCCCGGTTGGCCGCCGGCATCGAAGGTGTTGTCGCCGTCGAGTGCCGCTTGCGTGCCACCTCGGAGCACCGCTCCGGCTGATCGACCGGCACGAGGACCTTGGGTAGGTCGTCCGGTCGGCGCTGGGCCGTACTGACAGGCCGACACGGGCGGTCTACTGTGAAATCACGACCTTGGTCATCGCCGCAGCGGACGGAGGCTCCAGTGGGTGGTCCCTCGGAACCCGCTTCCACCCACCTGCCGCAGCTGCGGCTCGACGACCTGCTGGACGAACTGCAGGCGCGGCTGGACGCTGCCCGTGGGACCAGGGACCGGGTGCACAGCCTGCTGGAGGCGGTGCTCGCGGTCGGGCGCGATCTCGAACTCACCCAGGTGCTGAAGCACATCGTGGAGTCCGCGGTGGAGCTGGTGGACGCCGAGTACGGGGCGCTCGGCGTGATCGGGGAGGACCAGTGGTTGTCGCAGTTCATCCCGGTGGGGCTGGACGAGCAGCAGATCCGGCGGATCGGCCCGCTGCCGTCGGGGCACGGCCTGCTGGGTGAGCTGATCCGCCACCCCGAGGCGCTTCGTCTGGCCGACCTGTCCCAGCACCCGTCCTCCTACGGGTTCCCGGCGCACCACCCGCCGATGCACAGCTTTCTGGGAGTTCCGATCCGGGTGCGGGACAGGGTCTTCGGAAATCTCTACTTGACCGAGAAGCGCGGTGGCGGGGAGTTCGACGCTGAGGACGAGTCCGTGCTCGCCACCCTGGCGGTGGCGGCAGGCGTGGCCATCGACAATGGCCGGCTCTACGCGCAGGCCCGCCTGCGCGAGCGCTGGCTGGCAGCGAGCGCCGAGGTCACCAACGGCCTGCTGTCGGGACTCCCGCAGCAGGAAGTGCTCGACCTGTTGGTCGCCCGCGCGGCCGAGATCGTCGGCGCGGACCTGACCGTGGTCGCCCTGCCGTCCGAGACCTCCGCCGAGTTGGAGGTCCGGTTGGCCGTTGGTCTGGGAGCGGAGGCGCACTGCGGGCTGGTCCTACCGTTGGAGGGCTCTTTCATGGGTGCCGCGGTCCAAACCGGTGGGCTGGTCACCAGCACCGATGTGCAAAAGGATCCGAGGATCACCGCAGGTCCGCCGCGCTGGGAGGGCCTGGGGCCGGCCGTGGCGGTGCCGATCGGCACTGTGGCAGGCGGCGTGCGCGGGGTGCTGATGCTGGCCAGGGCGGCAGGCAGGCCGGTGTTCGAGTCGGCGGAGTCCGCCCCACTTATGGGGTTCGCGGGGCAGGCAGCGGTGGCGATGGAGCTGGCTCAGCGGCGCCGGGACTCCGAGCAGGTCGCCCTGCTTCAGGAGCGTGACCGGATCGCTCGTGACCTGCACGACCTGGCGATCCAGCGGCTGTTCGCGACCGGGATGACATTGCAGGGCGCGGTCCGCTTCATCGAACACCCGGAGGCCTCGGAGCGGGTGCTGCGGGCCATCGACGACCTTGACGACACGGTGAAGACCATCCGGTCCACCATCTTCGGGCTGCGCGCTCGGAAGGGCGGCCAGGCCGGGAGCGGCCTGCGGGCTCGGGTGGTGGCTGCAGTTGAGCGGGCCTCTCGCCTGCTGGGGTTCGCTCCGGCGCTGCGGATGGAGGGCCTGCTCGACCTCAGGGTGCCGCCGCCGTTGGCCGACGAGGTCATAGCGGTTCTGGAGGAGGCGCTGTCGAACGCCGCACGGCACGCGAGCGCCCATGTGGTGGAGGTGGCCCTGGTCGTGGACGGGGAGCTGGCACTCACCGTCACCGACGACGGCGTGGGCCTGCCGGACGGTGGGCAGCGCAGCGGCCTGGCCAACCTTGCCGAGCGGGCGGCCCGCCTCGGCGGCAGCTTCCAGACCGGGGCGGGGACGCGGAGCGGGACACGGCTGACGTGGCGGGTGCCGCTCCCGGAAGCCGGAGGGGCGGAACCGGGTTCACCATGAGCGATGCGGGTGCCGACCGTCATGGGGATCGGCCGACTCGAGTCGGGTGGCGATGACTGCCGCCTGGATGCGCCGATCAACGCCCAGCTTGGCGAGGATCCGGGAGATGTGGTTCTTCACGGTCTTCTCGGCCAGATAGAGATCCTCGCCGATCTGGCGGTTCGTCTCGCCCTTCCCGATCAGGGCCAGGATCTCCCGCTCCCGGGGCGTGAGGGCGGCCAGCGCCGGGTCCGCGGCGGCCTCGTCGCGATGGCGCAGGCTCTCCATCAGCTGGGTCGTGGTTGCCGGGTCGAGCATCGACTGCCCGGAGGCCACCGTCCGCACCGCAGTGACCAGGTCGGCCCCCTTGACCTGCTTGAGGACGTACCCGGCCGCGCCGGCCATGATCGCGTCCAGCAGCGCGTCGTCGTCGTCGAACGAGGTGAGCATCAGGCACGCCAGCTGCGGCATCCTCGAGCGCAGCTCCCGGCAGACGGTCACACCGTCCCCGTCAGGCAGCCGGACATCGAGCACGGCGACCTGCGGCCGCAGGGCTGGCACCCGGGCGAGCGCCTGCGCGCAGGTCCCGGCCTCGCCCACCACCTCGATGTCAGGCTCGGCCTCCAACAGGTCGCGCACCCCGCGACGCACCACCTCGTGGTCGTCGAGCAGGAACACACGCACGGGCTGGGGGCGATCGGAGCTTTCACCTGTGACCATCAACGCTCCCGGAGACAGATCTGGGGTGCCATCTTCGAGTGTGCCGGTGTGCGAGGGACCTGGCGCACCGGCGTCTCTGAGACCGACGGCGTAAGCAGGACCCCCGGCGGCTGAACGTGGGCTCTTCGGCCCTTGGCGAGGATTCAACGGCGACCCAAGGTGGAGTGCGGCGGCGAACGCGGCCGGCTGGTTGGGCGGGGCCTGTCAGTGGCTTGGGAACTCTGGAACCTGCCCTGTGTTCCGGGGCTCGGCCAGGTAGCAACGGAGGCGAGAAGTGACCGGTGGAGCCAGGCAGCGCCGCCCGCGCATCATCCGGGAGGCGCCGAAGGGTGTCGCGGAAATTCGTCAGGTGCGGGCGCTGCGGGCCGAGGCGGCCGAATCGGTCCGGGGCGGCTGGCCGGAGTGGGAGCGCCTGGTGGCCGAGGGGGTGGGTACGTTCTTCCTGGTCCTGGTGGCTGCGGGAGCCGTTGTGGTCGACGCTGTCTCCGGGGGGCGGGTCGGACCCGCCGCGCAAGCCATTGCCCCGGGGCTGATGGTGCTCGCGCTGATCTACACCCTCGGTGAGACCTCCGGGGCTCACCTCAATCCGGCCGTCTCGGTGGCTTTCGCAGTGCGTGGGGACTTCCCGTGGCGCCGTGTCCCGGGGTACGTGCTGGCGCAGATCGCCGGGGCGCTGGCAGCAGCGAGTCTGCTGCGCGGACTCTTCGGCACGGCCGGTCACCTGGGGGCGACGGCGCCGGGGCGCGGTGTCGGGTCCGGTGCGGCGCTGGTGCTGGAGATGGTGCTCACCCTCGGCCTGGCGACGGTGATCCTTGGGACGGCTTCCGGGGCCCGCAACATCGGCCACAACGCCGCCATCGCGGTCGGCGGGTATGTCGCGTTGGCTGGGCTCTGGGCCGGCCCGGCCGGTGGCGGGTCGATGAACCCCGCGCGCAGCTTGGGCCCTGCGCTGGTCGGCGGAACCCTCGCCCCGCTCTGGATTTACCTCGTGGGGCCATTGGTTGGCGCGGTGCTCGCCGTGCCGCTGGCCTGGATCCTGCGCGGGCCGCCCTCTGCGGCTGCCGCCATCGCCGCGCAGGGACGACGGGGCCGGCCTGGCGCCGACGGACCGGATGATTCCGGCACCGGTGACAGCCCGCCTGCGAAATGAGAGGCACGGACACGGGGCCGGTGAACCGATCGGTTCGAATGGGGACCATCGGGCCCTGGCAGGGAGGTTCGCGCGGTGGTCCCATGGAATTGACGGGAAGGACCCGAAAGAGAGCGTGGGGAAGCGGCCGACGGACGCGATCCGCCGCGCAATCTGGCTCCGCGAGAATCGGATGGGCCCTTCTTGCCGTGCGCCGGGCCGAATCGTCAGCGATGCCCTGCCGACCACCCCTGCCGCTTCATCAGGAATGTTATGCAGCAGGTAAGTTCACCCTCCCCGCCCGCACCCTGCGGAGGAAATCATGTCCCCTGCCCGCCGTGTCATCCCGTTCTCCGATGTCGGACGAGAGGACGTGAGTGTCGTCGGAGGTAAGAACGCCTCGCTCGGGGAGATGGTCGTCAACCTGGGCCCGGCCGGCATCCGAGTGCCCGACGGCTTCGCGAGCACCGCCGACGCCTACCGGGAGTTCCTGGAGACCGGTGGCCTCCGGCAGCAGATCGTCGAGCAGGTCGCGCTGCTGCACAAGGGCGTCCCGCTCGACGAGGTGGGCGCCGCGATTCGCGACGCCATGCTCAGGACGCCACTGCCGCCCGCCCTGGAGCGGGAACTCGCCGAGGCGTACACCAGGCTCAGCCTCGAGGCCGGGCGGGAGGACCCCGACGTGGCGGTGCGCAGCAGCGCAACGGCCGAGGACCTGCCGGAGGCGAGCTTCGCGGGGCAACAGGAGACTTTCCTCAACGTGCGGGGCCGCCAGGCCCTGCTGGACGCCTGCCGGCGCTGCTACGCCTCGCTGTTCACCGACCGGGCGATCGACTACCGCGAGCGGATGGGCTTCGACCAGCTCGCGGTGGCACTCTCGGTCGGCGTGCAGCTGATGGTCCGCTCCGACCTGGCCGGAGCGGGGGTGATGTTCACACTGGACACCGAGAGTGGCTTCCCGGACGCAGTGCTGGTCAGCGCAGCCTGGGGACTCGGTGAGACCGTGGTCAGCGGGCAGGTCGACCCGGACGAGTACCTGGTCTTCAAGCCGCTGCTCAAGGACCCTGAGCTGAATCCGGTCATCCACACCGAGACCGGGGCCAAGCGCCGCAAGGCCGTCTATGCCGACCAGGGCCTCACCCGCACGGTGGACACCACCTCCGATGAGCGCGCCCGACGGGTGCTGGACGACGCCGAGGTGCGCACGCTCGCCTCCTGGGCTGTCGCGATCGAGCAGCACTACGGGTGTCCGATGGACATCGAGTGGGCCAAGGACGGCCACTCCGGCGAGATCTTCATCGTCCAGGCCCGTCCCGAGACCGTGGTGTCCCAGCGGCGCGCGACGATGCTCCACCGCTTCCGGCTGACTGGCACCGGCGAGCGGCTGGTCGACGGGATCGCGGTCGGCGAGGCGATCGGCGCGGGCGCGGTCTGTGCGCTGAGCAGTCCCGTCGAACTGGAGCGCTTCCCGGCCGGGGCGGTGCTGGTCACCGGGATCACCGACCCGGACTGGGAACCGATCATGAAGCGGGCCGCCGCCATCGTCACCGACCATGGCGGGCGCACCTCGCATGCCGCCATCGTCAGCCGGGAGTTGGGCGTGCCCGCGATCGTGGGCACGGGGCGTGCAACCGAGGTGCTTCGCGACGGGCGAGAGGTCACGGTCTGCTGCGCCGAGGGCGAGGAGGGGCATGTCTATGCCGGACGGCTCGACTACGAGCAGTCGGAGATCGACCTCGCCGGGCTGCCGCAGACGCGTACCAGGATCATGCTCAACCTGGCCGACCCGGCTGCCGCGTTCCGCTGGTGGCAGCTGCCGGCGGACGGTGTGGGGCTGGCCCGGATGGAGTTCATCGTCGCGCACCAGGTCAAGGTCCATCCCATGGCGCTGGTCCACCCCGAACGCCTCGACGGTGAGGAACGCCGACGTGTCGACGCACTCACCCACGGCTACCAGGACCGCACCCGGTACTTCACGGACCGCCTGGCCCAGGGCATCGCCCGGATCGCCGCCTCACGATGGCCCGCGCCGGTCATCGTGCGCACCAGCGACTTCAAAACCAACGAGTACGCCAAGCTGGTCGGCGGGCGCCCCTTCGAACCGGTCGAGGCCAACCCGATGATCGGCTGGAGAGGCGCCAGCCGCTACTACAGCGAGGGCTACCGGGAGGGCTTCGCCCTGGAGTGCCGGGCGCTGCGCCGGGTCCGTGACGAGATGGGTCTGACCAACGTGGTGGTGATGATCCCGTTCTGCCGCACCACCGAGGAGGCGGACCGGGTGCTCGCGGTGATGGCCGGGGAGGGCCTGCCCCGGGGTGGGAACGGGCTGAAGGTGTACGCGATGGCCGAGATCCCGGCGAACGTGATCCTGGCGGATCAGTTCGCCGAGCGCTTCGACGGGTTCTCGATCGGCAGCAACGACCTCACCCAGCTCACCCTCGGCGTGGACCGCGACTCCGACGCCCTCGCGCACCTCTTCGACGAGACCAACCCCGCCGTTACCCGCAGCATCGAGACCCTGATCGCCACCGCCCACGCGGCCGGTTGCCCGGTCGGCCTGTGCGGCCAACGGCCCAGCGACGACCCGGCGTTCACCCGGTTCCTGGTGCAGTCCGGGATCGACTCGATCTCGGTGGCCCCGGACAGTTTCGTCGCTGTGAAACAGCACGTGGCCGCTACGGAGCACTCAGGCTGATGGCTGACGCCCGCGCCACGGAACCGCGCACCCAGACCCTCGGGCGGGAGAGACTGGACTACGTGAGACCGCCCGTGACCACCGGTCGCCCGGTGTCAGCCGGCCGGCTGGAGCTGGCGCTGCTCGCCGTCACCTCGACCGCACTGGTGGCGGGCGGGATTTCGTTCGTGCTCGGTGCCCGTGGCGCGGCGGATCTCAGCTGGGCGATCGGGACCGTGGCCGGAATCGGACCGGCCGTCGTCTGGGTCTTCGCCGCGCTACGCCGCAAGCACGCCGGGGTCGATTTGATCGCCGTGCTGGCCCTGGTGGGCACGCTCGCCATCGGCGAATACCTGGCCGGGGCACTGATCTCCGTCATGCTCGCCAGCGGCAGGACGCTGGAATCGGCCGCCCAGCGTCGCGCCTCGCATGACCTGCGCGCTCTGCTCGAACGAGCGCCTCGCTCCGCACGTCGCCGCGAAGGCGGGAGCGTCCTGACCGTCCCGCTGGAGGAGATCGCGCCGGGCGATCTGCTCGTGGTCGGGCCTGGCGAGGTCGTCCCGGTGGATGGAACGGCGGCAGGCGCCGCCACCGTGGACGAGTCCGCGCTCACCGGCGAGCCCGAGCATGTGGAGCGGGCAGCGGGTGAGGACGTCCGCAGCGGTGTCCTGAACGCGGGCCCGGCGTTCGAGTTCCGCGCCACGGCGACGGCGGAGAACAGCACGTACGCGGCAATCGTGCGCCTGGCCCGCGAGGCGGGTGCCGAGAGCGCGCCCGTGGTCCGGGTCGCGGACCGTGCGGCGGCCTGGTTCCTGCCGCTTTCCCTTGCCGCCGCCGCGCTGGGCTGGGTGATCGGCGGCACGTCCGAGCGGGCCGTCGCGGTGTTGGTGGTCGCCACCCCCTGCCCGCTGCTGCTGGCGGCTCCCGTGGCCATCGTCTCCGGCCTGGCGCGGGCCGCCCGCCGTGGCGTGGTGGTCCGCGACGGTCGGGCCCTGGAGGCGCTCGGGCGGGCCCGCACCCTGGTGCTCGACAAGACCGGCACCCTCACGGCGGGCAGACCACGCGTCCTCTCCGTGTCGACTGGGCCAGGCCGGTCCCCGGCCGAGGTCCTGCAGCTGGCAGCCTCCCTGGATCAGGTGTCACCCCATGTGCTGGCCGAGGCCCTGGTACGCGAGGCCCACGTACGTGGCCTGCCGCTGACCGTGCCGCTGGACGCGGCAGAAGATCCGGGGAAGGGCATCACGGGTCTGGTCGACGGGCACCGGCTGCAAGTCGGCCGGGTCGAGCTGCCGGGCGAGCTGCCGGCCTGGGCACGCACCGCGCGCAACCGGGCGGCCCTGGACGGCGCGGCGGTTGTCTGGCTGACGGTGGACGGCGAGCTGTCCGGCGCCGTCCTGTTGCGGGACCCGGTGCGCTACGACGCTCCGCGGACCCTGCGGCGCCTGTGCGGGGCGGGTCTGACCAGGCTGGTCATGCTCACCGGGGACCACGAGGGGGCGGCCAGGGAGGTCGCGGCGGTCGTCGGCCTCGACGGCGTCGCCTCCCGACAGAGCCCGGCGGACAAGGTCGCCGCCGTGCGCGCCGAACGGACGCGCGCCGTCACCGTGATGGTGGGCGACGGTGTCAACGACGCCCCCGCGCTTGCGGCCGCAGACGTCGGGGTGGCGATGGGCGCGCGCGGCTCGACCGCCTCCTCCGAGGCGGCCGACGTCGTCCTGACGGCCGACCGGCTGGACCGCCTCGCCGACGCCATCGAGGCCGCCGTCCGGGCTCGCGCCATCGCCGTGCAGAGCGCCGTGGGCGGAATCGCCCTCTCGCTGGCCGCGATGGCCGTGGCCGCCGCCGGCTACCTCCCACCGGCTGCAGGCGCGCTGCTGCAGGAGGCGATCGACATCGCCGTGATCCTCAACGCGCTGCGCGCCCTGGGCGCCGGCTGGGCCTCCCGGCGGGCTCTGGAACCGGGCACCGAGGAACTGCTCAACCGCTTCTCGGCCGAGCACGAAGACCTGCGCGACGCCCTCGACGTCCTGCGCGACGCCGCCGACCAGGTCGCCTCGGGCGACCCCACCCAGGCGCTGACCGCCGTGCGGAGGGCCCACCGCTTCCTCAGCGAGCGGATCCTGCCACACGAGGAGGCGGAGGAACACCAGCTCTACCCCGCGCTGAGCGGTCCGCTCGGCAGCGCCGAGGCCACCGCGACCATGAGCAGGACCCACGCCGAGATCGGACGCCTCGCCCGCCGGGTGGCCACCCACCTCGAACAGGCGGACGAAGGCGGGGCCATTCACCCGGACCAGGTCGACGACCTACTCGCCAGCCTCTACGGCCTGCACACCGTGCTACGCCTGCATTTCGCGCAGGAGGAGGAGAACTATTTCTCGCTGGTTCCGTGAACCACGTGCTGTTGTGAACCCGGCGCTGTGTCAGCTCGCGTTGCCGCGGACCGCGACGACAGCGGGACCGGCTCACCGAGAGGTGGGCCGTTCGGCGCATCGCCGGGTGCCGGTTGCCTGACGCCGGGTGAGACTGACGCCGGACCACTTCGGAAGGGGCCGCCACGATGGCCGTGGAAATGGCGTACAGCGAGCTTGCCGCACCCGTCGATCTCAACCACCCGGGGCACTACGTCCATTGGGGCGTGGTGCAGATCTCGGTGGCGAACCTGGTGGTCATCGGTCTGATGGTGCTGGTCTTCGTGGCAGCGGTGCTGCTGCCGTTCCCCAAGGGACGAGGACGCCGATGAGCGACTCCGCCTCACCGTCGGGAAACGCAACACGGGATGCCAAGCGCGTGGGCGGGTGGACCGGCGCCGCCCGACGGTACGCCGTACGCACCCTCCCACCGGAGAAGCTGCTGCCCGACACCCAGCCGGCCTACATGGCGTCGTGGATCTACGTCTTCGGCGTGCTCACCGTGTCGTCACTGATCGTGGCCGTCGCCACCGGCTGCGTGCTCGCGCTGGAGGGCCCCGGTTGGTGGCACGCGTCCAGCGTCGGTAAGTACGTCAACAGCCTCCACCTGTGGAGCGTGGAGCTGTTCATGTTCTTCATGGTGATCCACCTGTGGGGCAAGTTCTTCATGGCCGCCTGGCGTGGCCGGCGGGCGATGACCTGGATGACGGGGGCGGTCTGCTTCCTGGCCTCGGTCGGCACGGCCTTCACCGGCTACCTGGTGCAGCAGAACTTCGACTCGCAGTGGATCTCCGGGCAGGCCAAGGACGGCCTGAACGCGGTGGGCATCGGCGCCTGGTTCAACGTCCTGGACTTCGGCCAGATGCTGATGTGGCACATCGTCCTGCTGCCGCTCGTGCTCGGCTTGCTGACGGCCTGGCACGTCCTACTGGTCCGGCGTCGCGGGATCGTGCCTCCGATCGACGCGCTGGCGCCGGAGCCGGACGAGCAGTCCGCTGCCACGGCGGTCCAACCGTGAGCCGGCGCACTCGCCGGGCGGCGGAGCCGGACCCCGCCGCGTTCCCGACCCGACCGTACGACCTGCTCAAGGAGTTCACCATCGCGCTGGTCGCGGTGGCGGTGCTGACCGCAGGTCTCGCCGCGCTGTTCTCCTCCCCGGACGAGCAGCCGATCACCCTGGCCACCTGGTCGGCCGCCACCCCGAACGACTTCACCGCGACGGCGGTCACCGAACTCGGCGGCACCAGCACGACCGCGCAGTACGGCCCGCCGTACAACCACACCCCGGGGGCCGGCCAGAAGATCGGCCCGGTCGGCCTGCAGCGGGCCGCAGGAGTGCGGATTCCGGTCGACACCGCCGAGGACTTCGTACTGCGACCGCTGCGCCAGGCTCCCGAGCCGGCGGAGGTCTCTGCCGCGCTGACCGCCTGGACAGCTGCCCCGGCCGACCGGCAGCAGGCGTGGACCTCGGCGTACTCCGACGCTCTCGGCAAGGCCCCGGACGGCGATCCGGCCAAGGTCGAACCAGGCGACTACGGCCCCGTCCCGGTGCTGACCAGTCGGCTGCTGGCGCTCGCCCAGGCGGGAGCCCTCGACGGCCAACTGCTCGCCCAGGGACGCTTCTACCAGACCGACTACACCCGGCCGATGCTCTTCCTCAACGACGGTACATACCTCGCGGACCAGGCCCGTGCCCAGCACCTGGCCGGCGACCAGTGGGGCATGATGAACGAGACCGGGAACTACCCAGGCCAGGCCTGGCTGTGGCTGTACACCTTCTGGTACCAGATCGACCCGTTCAAGACCTCGAAGAACGCGGACGCCCTGATCTGGGCACTCATGGCGGTGCTCAGCCTGGCCTTCGTCCTGGTGCCGTTCATTCCCGGGGTCCGCTCGATTCCCCGCTGGACGAAGGTGTACCGCCTGATCTGGCGCCAGCACTACCGGGGGCAGCGGTAGCGCAATGGGTACTGCACCGCCTGTCCGGCACCATCGGCAGGGAAGGCCACCCTGGCATCGGTCGGTCAGTTCCCACCATTGCGGAACACGAGGACCGGGCAGTGTGCGTGCTGCACGCAATGCTGGCTCACCGAGCCCAGCAGGGCCCCCGAGAACCCGCCGTGGCCCCGGCTTCCCACGACCAGCAGCTCGGCCCCGCGAGCGCTCTCCAGCAGCACCTCTGCGGCGTTGCCAGGTACGACGCTCTCCCTGACTTCCACCGGCGGGTCGTCCCCGACCACCTCGGCCACCGTTTGGGCGAGCATCTTCCCGGTGGCATCGGCGAGTTCGGGATCCAAACCCGTCATTGCCCACCCGTACATCGACGGGTACGCCCAGCAGGCGACCGCGTCCACGACGGTGCCGGTCCGCTGCGCCTGTTCGACCGCCCACCGCAGCGCCTGCTTCGACGACGGCGAGCCGTCGACTCCGACCACGATCCGGCGTACTGCCGGGTGTTCCGTACCCATCTCACACCTCGCAACTCGGTCGACATCTCCACACTGCTCCCCAGGAGCCGGGCACGCCCAGGGCCGGTCGGTCCACCGAACCCGGGGCCGACCGGGCCCGACCACGGCGGTCAGACGGTGGGGCGGATCTGGGTCGCACGCGGCGCGGGCAGGCGTCGCTGCGCGATCCGCGAGATGTCATGGCCGGTGACGATGCCGACCAGCTGCCCGGCGTCCAGCACCAAGATCCGCAAGGGCGCGGTGACGCCCCCTTTGTCCAGCACGTCGACCAGACCGTCCTCGGGCGACGCCAGCACGCATCGCGCGAGAGGGACAGCCACGTCGCGGGCCCGTATCTCGGCCCGCCGCGTGAGTGGGAGTGCCGAGAGCCGGCGGACGTCGACGATTCCGCTCGGGCGTCCGTCGAAGCCGAGCAACGGGATCGCCGAGTGGTGCCCCTTCGGGACGACCTCCTCGAGGAAGCGGTCCACGGTCAGCCAGTCGGCCCCGGTGACGACGGGCGAGGACATCACCTCGGCCACCCGCACACCACGCAGCGCGGTCTCCAGGATGGAGCGGCGGACCTCCGCCAGGGCGGACATCGAGATGAAGAGGCCCACGAGCATGAGCCACAGGCCGGCGCCCGCGCCGTGTGTGAGCTCGACCCAGCCGGCCACGACCAACAGTCCTCCGGCCACCTGGCCGGTTCGTCCGGCGACCCGCTCCGCACGCTCGCGGTCGCCTCGGCGCCACCAGAGCACGGCCTGCAGGACCCTGCCGCCGTCCAACGGCGCGGCGGGCAGCAGGTTGAACACCCCGAGCAGCAGGTTCGCCCAGCCGGTCCACAGCAGCACGGCCGAGAGCACCGCCCAGTGCAGCGCGTCGTGCGTTCCGAGCGCTGCGGCAACGCCGAGTCCGCCGAGTACCAGGCTGGTCAGCGGGCCGCTTGCCGCCACCCTGAACTGGACCCCAGCGGTCCTGGCGCGTCCCATCCGGGTGACGCCGCCGAGCCCCCAGACCGTCACATCCTGGACGTCGATCCCGGCTCGGCGCGCGGTGACCGCGTGCGCCGCCTCGTGTGCGAGCAGGCTCCCCATCAGGAGTAGCGCCCCGATCAGGCCAGCTGCGGTGTAGACGGCGTCGGACTGCCCCGGCGCCCAGGCCGGGAGTGTCTGGCTCCTGAGGCCGCTGCTGAGGAGGAAGACCAGCAGGGGCGCGCTCCAGTGGATCCGCAGGGGCACGCCGAAGATCCGTCCCAGCGGTACAGAACCCTTCATCGTGCCCTCCTGCCTCCACCGCACCCGCCTCCGGGTCGGGGCCCGGATGGTGCTTGTTGGGAGCGCAGTGCCACCTTCCATCGTCGCTGCCTGGGGCCGTCCATGGAGAGGACCGAAGGTCCCGGGCTCACGGCCCCAACGGTCCAGTGAACTCCTGCGAGGCTCAGCAGATCCGGGGGAACTGCTCGCCCGTGGGCATCTCCACCACGTGGCGGACGGCCACCATGGTGACCTGGCCGGCCGGCCAGTCACGGACCCGGCCGATGGCCACGGCGGCTTCGCCACCGGGGGTGGCTCTCATCGCGGCGAGCACGGCCTCGGCCTGCGGTGCGGCGACGAAGGCGACCAGGCAGCCGGCATTGGCGACTTGCAGGACGTCGAGGCCGAGCAGGTCGCAGGCGGTGGCCACAGCTTCGGGTACCGGGATGGCGGCTTCCTCGATCTCGACGCTGACGGCGGAGTCTCGAGCGATCTCGTTGAGCGAGGTGGCCAGACCGCCCCGGGAGGGGTCACGCAGCACGTGGACGGCGGCGCCGCCAGCCGCGCCCATCGCTCTGACCAGGTGGTGCAGCGGGCGGGTGTCGGAGGCGATCTCGCTCTCGAAGCCGTGAACCTCGCGGGTGCTGAGCACCGCGGTGCCGTGCAGGCCGATCGGGCCGGAGAGCAGGACGGTGTCGCCGGGCTGTGCGTAGGCGGCGGAGGTACGCATGCCGGGAAGGCGGGTGCCGAAAGCGGTGGTGGTGATGAACATCTGGTCGGCGGCCCCCCGGTTGACGACCTGGGTATCGCCCGTCACCACTGCGACGCCGGCATCGCGGGCAGCTGTTCCAACGGAGCGGGCCACCCGGTCCAAGATCTTGAGAGGGAGGCCCTCCTCCAGGATCAGGGCGACGGCGAGCGCGGTCGGCCGGCCACCCATCATCGCCACATCGTTGACGCTGCCGTGCACGGCGAGCGAGCCGATGTCACCGCCGGGGAAGAAGAGCGGGCTGGCGACGAAGCAGTCGGTGCTGGCGAGCAGTTCGGCGGCGCCAGTCGCCGGGAGCACTGCTGCGTCCTCCAGCGGGACCGCACGTCGGCCGGGTCCGCCGGTGCCGCTCAGAGCGGGCAGCAGCAGGTCGTCCAGCAGCTCAGCGGAGAGCCTGCCGCCAGCGCCGTGGCCCAGCAGCACCAGGTCGGTCTCGTCGACGGGCGGTGGGCACTCCACCGACGGCGCGACGGCAGCAGGAGGCGACTCCGCGCCTGGTCAGGAGTGGGCGGTCATCGTTCGGTCCTCACGGTCGGCCCCCGAGGAGCGAGGCAGGCGCATCGGAGAGGAACCCCGGGTGGGACAGGCGCGGCGGGCAGAAGTTCATGAGATCGGGTCTCCCACATCGAGCGGGGCAGCGAGCCGGTGTGCCGCTACCGCCTTGCGGACCATCGACACGGTCTGCGGCACTGCTGCGGCCACGGCCGGGCTCAGTCCCTGACCGACCGTGAAGTCCTCGCCTTCGACGGTGATGATCAGCAGCTCGCCCGGTAGGCGGTCGATCACGGTGGCGAGGGAGACCGCATGCCCGAGGCCCGAGCTGTGCGAGTCCGCGGCACTGCCCTCCGCGCGGACCGTGCCAGACCCGGCGGAGCGTACTCGGACCCTGTGCACGCGCCCCGCCTGCCCGGGATGAGAGTGCATGGTGTCCACCACGACGGCCAGGTCGGCGCCCTCCCATAGCTCCGGCAGGCGGGTCGACTCCCCGTCGCACAGTGCGAGCAGGTCCGCGTCGATGCCGTTGCGGCGAAGCTCAGCGACGACGGCCAGGCCTGCCCCGTCGTCATGGCGGTCCTCGGTGCCGATGCTGATGAGGACGATGCGTGTGCGGGGCACAGTGCTCAACTCCGTTCCACGGTCAGGGGCAGGTAGCTGTCCCGCTGGCCTTGGCCTGCGGCGCAGCGACCTCCTCAGCAAGGTCGCCGGGGAGCGGGTGACTCTGCGGCGGGAGAAGCCGCCTGGAGTGTTCAGTGGCCTGCGCGGGAGCCGAGGATGCCGTGGTCTCGGGGCTGCCCGACGTCGAGCTTTGTGTCGTCGAGGGTGTAGGTGAGGGTGTGGTGGACGGAGACCACGCCGTCAACCGAGCGGCACAGACGCTCGACGATGGGGATCAGGCTCTTCTGCTCGACTTTGCCGGTCAGCGTCACCACACCGTCCTGCACGGTCACCCGCACCGCGTCCGGGGCCAGCCACAGGGTCTGGCCGAGCACGTCGTGGCTGATCTCCTCGCGGATCGCCGCATCGTGGCGCAGGAAGAGCTGGAGCAGGTCGGAGCGACTCACGATGCCTCTCAGGCGCCCGGCCTCGTCGACGACGGGGAGTCGCTTGACCTTCTTGCGGTCCATTACCCGGGCCGCCTCGACGATGCTCCACTCGGGCCGCGCGGTGATCGCTGGGCTGGTCATCAGGCCACCGGCGGTCTCCGCCTCGGCGCGGGCCCGGTCACGCGGGCGCATCCAGGCTTCGGAGCTGTGTCCCTCGGGGTCGGGAAGCCCGGCCTCCTTGCGGAGCAGGTCCGCCTCGGAGACCATGCCGAGCGGCCGGTCCTGGTCGTCGACGACGGGAACTGCGGTGATGTCGTTGCGGTGGAACAGTGCGGCGATCTCCTTGAAGGGGGTGTCGGGCCGGGCGGTGACGACCCCCTGGGTCATCACGTCGTGGACGGTGCGGTGCTGCATGGTCCTCACGTCCTCACTGGGCGTCCTGCAAGGGCCGGGATGTCCGGCCCGGACTTCCTCCCGCTCACAGTCTTCGCCCGCTCCGCCAGCCCGCACAGGGCCGTTCGGTCCCCACCGGGGGTCGGTGCGACCCATGCCTGGGCGCGGCCTGGGTGTGACAGTGGACGGGGATGGGGGTTTCGTTCGCTCGCGCGGCGCAGCCGCGCCAAGCAGAAGGCGGTCACCATGGAGACCAGCGACACCGGCCCGCAGCCGCAGCCCGCTCCGAGGCTCCGGCCGGGCCTGTTGACCTTCCTCGGTGGGGTCGGTACCGTCACCGGCAGCAAGTTCATGGTCGAGACCGACCACGCCCGGGTGCTGATCGACTGCGGGATGTTCCAGGGCATGGCCGAACTGCGCCGGCGCAACTGGCGACCGCTGCCGCTGGACGCCGCTGATGTCCACGCGGTGGTCCTCACCCACGCGCACCTGGACCACTGCGGCTACCTGCCCCGTCTGGTCAAGGAGGGCTTCCACGGTCACGTGGTCTGCACGCCCAACACGGCCCGGCTCGCGGAGCTGGTGCTCCGCGACAGCGCCCACCTGCTCCAGGAGCAGGCCGAGCACGCCAACTACCACGGCTGGTCCAAGCACCGCCCCGCCCAGCCGCTCTACGACGACAAGGACGTCGACCGTGCGCTGAGCCTCTTCGAGCCCGTCCCTGTCGGCACCGAGACCGAGATCACCGAGTCCACCGTGCTGCGCCTGCACCACGCCGGGCACATCCTCGGCTCGTCCTGGGCCCACCTCACCCTGGAGGACGGGCACACCATCGCGGCCAGTGGCGACCTCGGCCGGCCCGTCCACCCGCTGCTGCGCCCGCCCGAGCCGTTCACCGGCGCCGACGTGCTGCTGATGGAGTCCACCTACGGCAACCGGCACCACGACGAGCGTGGCTCCCGGGCGCGCTTCGCCGACGCCCTGACCCGCACGCTGGCACGCGGCGGCACCGTCGTCATCCCGTCCTTCGCGGTGGACCGCACCGAAATCGTGCTGCACGAACTCGCCGAGCTGCGCCGGGCCGGGCGGTTGCCCGCCGCAGTGCCGGTGTTCGTGGACAGCCCGATGGCGCTCGCCGCGCTGCAGATCTACCGGGACGCGTTCGCCGAGCAGGCCCCGGAACTGCGGTCCGGCCTGACGGGCGACGGCGGGGCTGCTTTGGACCCGGCGCCGTTCACGGCGGCGCGGACAGTGCAGGAGTCGAGCGCGATCCAGCGCTCGGGCATGCCGTCGATCATCGTCTCGGCCTCGGGGATGGCCACCGGAGGGCGGGTCGTCCACCACCTGCGCCGGGTGCTGCCGGATCCGCGCAACACCGTCCTGATCGTCGGGTTCGCCGCGCTGGGCACCCGGGCGAGGGATCTGGTGGACGGGGCTCGCACCCTGAAGATGTTCGGCACCTACGTGCCGGTACGTGCCGAGGTGGTGAACGTCCCCGGATTCTCCGCCCACGCCGACGCGGGCGAGATCCTCGACTGGCTGGGCTCCGCCCCGCCGCCGAGCGCGACCTACCTGGTGCACGGGGAGCCGGAGGGTTCCGAGGCGCTGCGCGATCGGATCGACCGCGAACTCGGCTGGACGGCCGTGGTGCCGCGCTCGGGCGAGCGGGTGCTGGTCCAGTGAGGCGACGTGCATCCAGTGAGGTGACGTGCACGATCCGGGACGTGGCGGTGTCGCCACGTCCCGGTTCTGGCTGTTCGCCGGCACTCAGTTCTCCGCCGGGCGTCGCAGCTGGCGCAGGTACGGGTCGAACGGGTGCCGGGGTTCGAGCCGTATCCGGGCGTCGACGCAGAGCAGGGCGTCCGGAGTGGCGATGATCGGGTTGAGGTCGGCCTCGGCGAGCTGGGGCAGGTCGTCGGCCAGGCGGGAGAGCCTGGCGAGCAGGTTCTGAACGGACGTCAGATCGACGGTCGGGTGGCCGTGGGCTCCGAAGAGCAGCGGGGCGCACCGCAGTTCGGTGGTCATGGCCTGAAGGTCGTTCTCGGTGAGCGGGGTGAGGCGGGCGGTGCGGTCGTCCAGCAGGTCGGTGGCGGTGCCGCCCATCCCGAAGAGGATCAGCGGGCCGAAGACCTGATCCTGGACGATCCCGGCGAGGAGTTCGGTGCCCGACGCGGCCATCGGCTGGACGACCACGCCGGCCAGGCGCTCGCCGAAGCGGCTCTCGAAGTCTCGGAACGTCGCCCGGACCGACGCGTCGTCACCTGGTCCGAGGTGCACCGCGCCGACGGCGCTCTTGTGGACCTGGCCGGGCCAGTAGGCCTTGAGCGCGATCTTGCCCTCGTGCCCGAGCTGACGCATGGAGCGGGCGGCGAGTACCGCGGCGTGCTCGTCGGGGGCCCAGACGGAGGTGGTGAGTGGCAGGTTGTAGTGATCGAGGAGGTCCGCGGTGAGGGTGGGGTTGAGCCAGCCGCCGTCGGGGTGTGCGTCGAGGAAGCGTGCCACCAGCTCCTTGGCGGCCTGCGGGTTGCAGTCGTGGACGGCGGGTTCGGAGCCGGGCGGTTCGGCGAGCCAGCGGGCCCGGTCGCGGGCGTGGGCGAGGGCGCGGGCGGCCGACTGCGGGTCGGCGTAGACGGGGATGCGCGCGCCGTCCGGGCAGTCGAGGTAGCGCACCGGGACCTCCTGGCCGAGCAGCACGGCCGCGACCGGGATGCGCCGACGGCCGGGCCCGTCCAGCAAGGCGCGCAAGGGGTCCTGCTCGGGGCTGGTGGTCAGTGCGGTCGGGACGAGGCAGACCAGCAGCGCTTCGACGGCCCGGCTGCCGGTCAGCATGTCCAGGCAGGTGCGCAGCTCGGCGGGGCCTACGGCAGCGGTGGTGTCGACCGGATTGGCGGCTGACGCGCCTGCGGGGAGAAGTTCGGCCAACTCGAGTGCCAGGTGGGCGGGGAGTTCGGGGAGTTTGAGCCCGTAGTCCACGCAGGCGTCGGCGGCCAGTATCCCCACGCCGCCGGCGTTGGAGACCACGGCGATGGCGGCCCGCGCGATGGGCAGCGGCTGGGCGTGCAGCAGGGCGGCGGTCTCGACGAGTTCGCCGATACCGTGGGTGGCGGTGATGCCGGCCTGGCGGAACAGGGCTTGGCGGGTGACGGTCGGGGTGGCGGCGGCAGCGGTGTGCGAGGCGGCTCCCCGGCGGCCGGCGGCGGAGCGTCCGGCGTCCACGGTGAGTACCGGGAACCTGCGGGTCACCCGGCGGGCGGTGCGGGAGAAGGCGCGGGGGTTGCCGAAGGACTCCAGGTGGAGCAGGGCCAGGTCGGTGTGGTCGTCGCTCTCCCACCACTGCAGCAGGTCGTTGCCGCTGACATCGTACTTGTCGCCGAGCGAGACGAAGTCGGACACCCCGATGCCCAGCCAGGTCAGCCGCTCCAGCAGGGCGATGCCGACGCCACCGGACTGTACGGCCACACCGGCGGTGCCGGGCAGCGGCCAGGCCGCGCCGAACTCGGCGTCCAGGCGGACGGCGTCGTCGGTCACCGCGATGCCCAGGCAGTTGGGGCCTACCAGGCGCATGCTGTGCCGGCGGCAGCTGTGCAGCAGCTGCCGCGCGTCGGCGCCCCCCAGGCCGGAGGTGAGCACGACCAGGGCGCGGACACCCGCCTGGCCGCACTCCTCGGCGGCACTCGCTACCACGCCGGGCGGCACCGCGAGCACCGCCAGGTCGGGGGTACCGGGCAGTTCGCTCAGCCCGGGATACACCGGCTCGCCCCCGATACTCTCCGCGAACGGGTTGACGGCCCACACCTCGCCCTTGAAACCGCCCTGCCGGATCTTCTCCAGGACCGTTCGGCCGACCGATCCAGGGCGCCGCGAGGCGCCGACCACCGCGACGGAGTGGGGCCGCAGCAGCGGCACCAGGCTCGCCACGTCCGCGCTGCGCCCCCGCTCCTCCACGGCACTGCGATAGTGCTCGTCCCTCTCGTCCAGCGGAACCCGAACACGGATCTCACCCTGGTCGAGGTGGCGGTGCACCCGAAGCCCGAGGTCCGCGAAGACCTTGTGAACGGCCCGGTTGCCGGCGAGGGTGTCCGCCTCGATGGTGAGCACGCCCTGCTCGCGCGCCGCGTGCAGCAGGTGCTCCAGCAGCAGGGTGCCCACGCCATGGTGCTGCCACTGGTCGGCCACCGCCAGCGCGATCTCGGCGGTGTCGGGGCGGTTGGGCATGGTCTCGTAGTCGGCGGCGCCGACGAGTTCCCGGTCCACCCAGGCGCCCAGCGCCAGGAACCCCGGACGCGCACGTGCGCACAGCCGGTCTGCGGCCAGCTGCGGGGCCAGGCGGCTGGCACCGAAGAAGCGCTGTCGGCGGCTCTCCTCGGACATCCGCACGGCATGCAGGTCGTACGCCGCTTCCCGGTCGGCGGGCCCCAGCGGTCGGATGGTGGCCGTGGTGCCGTCGGAGAGCAGGGCCTCCAGAGTCGGCGGGCGAGGCTGGACAGTGGACATTCGGGGCTCCCAGGGCTCTGCGCCGCCGTGCCGCGGCGCCCGGCCGGGCGGGCACGGAGGCCGTGTCACGCCGGGTGCCCGGGCGTGGCACGCCCAACCGGTCACTCCCAGCCTCGGCCAGGACCGGCTCAGCCGCACAGGGCCGGTCGGCCCACTCCGCTGGGCTGGTGAGGTCTTCTGCGGCCACGCCCGCCGACCGGCAGACTGGGCTGAGGACGTGCGGCGCCGCGCCCGGTGAGGGAGAGTCCGTGGACAGCGAAGACCAGTCGGACGAGCCGGCCGAACGGGCTGCCGAACCGGACCCGTGGGTGCTGGCCTTCGACGGCTTCGACCCCGCGGACGAGGGCCGCCGGGAGGCGCTGTGCGCGGTGGGCAACGGCTACCTGGTCAGCCGGGGAGCCGCTCCCGAGTCCCCGGCCGACGGAGTTCACTACCCCGGAACCTACCTGGCGGGCTGCTACGACCGGGTCACCTCCGTCCTCGACGGGGGCGAGGTGGAGAACGAGGACCTGGTCAACTGTCCCAACTGGCTGCCCTTGACCTTCCGGGTCGCGGGCACGCGGGAGTGGTTCGGTGGTGACACGGCGACGGAGGTCAGGTCGCAGCGGCTGGACCTCGACCTGCGGCGCGGTGTACTGACCCGGCGGGCTCTGGTGGTCGACGCCCTGGGCCGTCGCACCCGCCTGGTGCAGCGGCGGATCGCCAGCCTCGCCCAGCCCCACCTGGTAGCCCTGGAGACGATCCTGGTTCCGGAGAACTGGTCGGGCCGGCTGGAGGTCCGCTCCGCGCTCGACGGTACGGTGGCCAACACCGGCGTGGCCCGCTACCGGGGACTGACCAGTCGTCACCTCACCGCCGTCGGCCAGGGAACGGACGGTGAGGAGCTGCTCTGGCTCCAGACCCGCGCCACCGGATCGCCCCTGCACGTCGCGCTGGCGGCCCGGACGCGGCTGCACCGTGACGGTATCCAGCCGACGGCCGACTGCCAGAACGAGTTCCGGGACGGCTGGGCCGCCCGGACCATCACCGTGGACGCCGTCACCGGCCAGCCCGTGACGGTCGAGAAGACCGTGGCCATGTACACCTCCCGCGACCCCGCCGTCGACGATCCGGTGCGCGCCGCCGTACGCCTGGCATCGCACGCCGACAGCTTCGAGGACCTGCTGCGCGCGCACGCACTGCGCTGGGAGGAGCTGTGGCGCCGCTGCCGCACGGACGTGGACTTCGCCGACGTCGGCGCCCTGCACCTGCATTTGTTCCACCTGCTGCAGACCTACTCCGAGCACACCGCCGACCTGGACGCCGGGATCCCGGCCCGGGGATGGCACGGCGAGGCCTACCGCGGCCACATCTTCTGGGACGAACTCTTCGTGCTCCAGACACTCAACCTGCGCCTGCCGGAACTCAGCCGCGCCGTCCTGCGCTACCGATACCGGCGCCTCGACGCGGCCCGACAGGCCGCCCGCGAGGCCGGGCACCGAGGAGCCATGTACCCGTGGCAGAGCGCGAGCGACGGCACCGAGAAGGCACCGCGCCTGCACCTCAACCCGATGTCGGGCCGCTGGCTCGCGGACCGCAGCCACCTGCAGCGCCACGTCGGCTCGGCGGTCGCCTACAACGTCTGGCAGTACTACCAGGCCACCGGGGACCTCGACTTCCTTGCCACCACCGGGGCCGAGATGCTGCTGGAGATCGCCCGCTTCTGGGCCGACACCGCCGCCTACGACCCGCAGCAGCAGCGGTACACGATCCGGGGCGTGATGGGCCCTGACGAGTACCACGACGGCTACCCGCAGTCCGAGCGGCCCGGCATCGACGACAACACCTACACCAACGTGCTCGCCTCCTGGGTGCTCGCCCGCGCGCTCGACTCCCTCGACGCCCTCCCCGGCTACCGCCGCGACGAACTCCGCGAGCGCCTGGCCCTCGACTCCACCGAACTCGACCGCTGGCAGGACGTCAGCCGCCGACTGCACGTGCCCTTCCACGACGGCGTGCTCAGCCAGTTCGCCGGCTACGAGCGGCTGGCCGAACTCGACTGGGAGGAGTACCGACGCCGCTACCCGGACATCCGCCGCCTCGACCGGATCCTGGAGGCGGAGGGCGACAGCGTCAACCGCTACAAGGCGTCCAAACAAGCCGACGTGCTGATGCTCTACTACCTGTTCTCCGCCCGGGAGATGCGCGACCTGCTGCGCCGCCTCGGCTACCCGGCCGGACACGAACTGCTCCACCGGACCGTCGACTACTACCTGCCACGCACCGTGCACGGCTCGACCCTCAGCTCGGTCGTGCACGCCTGGGTCCTGGCCCGCTCGAACCGCACAGCCTCCTGGCGCTTCTTCCGCGAGGCGCTCGCCGGCGACCTCCACGACGTACAGGGCGGCACCACCGCCGAGGGCATCCACCTGGGCGCCATGGCGGGCACCGTGGACCTGATGCAACGCTGCTACACCGGCCTCGAGACCCGGCAGGACGCGCTCTGGCTCGACCCCCACCTGCCCGAATCCCTTGGCCGCCTGGAGGTCGAGCTGCGCTATCGGGGCCACTGGGGTGTGGTTGTCACGGTGGCCCGACGCCAGGTGACCGTGAGCCTGCGACCGGGGCAGCACATCCCGGTCCGGATCGGCTTCCGTGGTTCCCTCACCACCGTGCGACCGGGCGAGAGCCGCACGTTCACGCTCTGACGCGTCAGCGGTACTGGGTCATCGACCGAGGGGCTCGGCGGATGAGGGCCGAACGGCCCCGGAACAGGACTGAACGCCCCATGACATCGACCAACCGGCGAGGGAGGGTGAGAAGGCAAGGACTTGGATCTTTCCCACGGCGCCTCAGCGCCGGAGAGGAGGCCATCATGGCTGGATCTCTGCTCCCTCGGCACCGGGTGATGCTGCCGGACCTGATCGACTGGCTGGGGTCGGGCTTCCCCACCCTCCCGGTGCGTGGTGGCCCCGACCTCCACCCGATCCCGATCGAGGTGACCGAGGAGGACGGTCACTACGTCGTGCGCGCCGAGCTGCCGGGCATGGACCCCGAGCACGAGATCGAGATCACGGCTGAGGGCGATGTCCTCACCGTCCGGGCCGAACACACCGAGAGCAAGCAGGACAAGCAGCACTCGGAGTTCCGCTACGGCTCCTTCCAACGGTCCGTACGGCTGCCCGTCCCGATCCCGGAGGAGGGCGTCGAGGCCGACTATCAGGACGGCATCCTCACCGTCCGCGTCCCGCTGGCCGAACAGGCCAAGGAGACAGCTCGCAGCATCCCGGTCAAGCGGCCTGAATGAACACACCTCGCGGCCGGGCCTGCGGATCCGGCCGCACACCGCCCCCGCACAGTCAGGAGGACCCGTCAATGAAGACCAACCGGATACTCGTGGCCTACGGCAGCAAACACGGCGCCACGGCCGGAATCGCAGAAGAGATCGGCAAGTCGCTGCGCGAGGACGGCTTCGACACAGCCGTGGTCCCCGCCAGAGACGTCCAGGACGTTAAGGACTTCGACGCCGTGGTGCTCGGCAGCTCCCTATACGCCGGCCACTGGCACCGCGACGCCCTGCGCTGCGCCCACCGCAACGCCGAGGCGCTCAGCGAGCGCCCCGTGTGGCTGTTCAGCAGCGGCCCGGTGGACAGCTCGGCCGAACAGCACGACATCCCGCCGGTGCGCGGCGCGGCCAAGGAGATGGAGCGCCTGCACGCCCGAGGGCACGTCACCTTCGGAGGCAGCATCACCGCCACAACCCCGGGATGGATCGCCCGCACGCTGGTTCGGCACGACAAGGCGGGCGACTTCCGCAACCCGGAACGCGTCCAGCACTGGGCCCACGAAATCGGCGCCGAGCTGCGGGCACAGGGGAACGGCGGCCGGTAACCCGGCCTCGGAGGGGGGAAGTGGGCTCGTGGACGCCCGTGCCACCCAAGGTGGCAGCCACCCCCACGCCTTGATCGGATACTCACGCAGGATGTGGCCCCCGGGGCCGCGCAACGAGAGGACAAAGAGGAGTCATGTCTGAGAACACGTCGTCCGCGCTCGGCTCCGGGGACTTCGGCAGACGAGTGGCACAGCGGCGCAGACAATTGGGGCTCACCCGCGAGGAGACAGCGGAGCGTGCGGGTATGGCACCCAACTTCCTGGAGTACCTGGAGACACGGCCTGCGGAGGTCGAAACTGGAGCCCTACTACGGCTTGCTGGTGTGCTGGAGACCTCGGAGTCGGAGCTGCTGGGCGGCAACGTCGACCAGCCGCCGGGCCGGGCCGACGCCGCCGCCAGACCGCTTCTGGAGGCGCTCGGTCCGGCGGAGTGCTGGGCCCGGTTGGCGGAGCGCGGTGTCGGCCGAGTGGCGTTCTCCACCTCGTCCGACCCGATCGTCCTTCCCGTGAACTACCAGGTGCTGGACGGGGCGATCGTCTATCGCACGGCTTCGGGAAGCGTGCCGGCTACAGCCATAGGCCACCGGGTGGCGTTCGAGGTAGATCACATGGACGAGGCCCTCAGCCAGGGCTGGAGCGTGCTGATGATCGGCCCCGCCGAGCAGATCACGGGGCCCGCCGAGACTGGCCGCCCGGCACACGGACCCGGGCCGACGCCCTGGCCCGGCGGGCGACGAGACGTATGGGTACGGATCGTGCCGGACACCGTCACCGGCCGCATCATCCGGGTGCAATGAGGCTCCCGGGTGCGCGCTGTTGGCATGCCGCGAGCGGGCGCCTGCCCGGCGCCCGGACGGAAGGAGGCCGCAATGAGAGCGACCGTAGGTGACCGGCTCGTTGTGGAGGGCTCCACCATCGGCGCGCCGCGCCGGGATGGCGAGGTCGTCGCGCTGCACCACGAGGACGGCAGCCCGCCGTACGACGTGTGGTGGTCGGACACCGGGCGAACCACGTTGGTGTTCCGTTGGTGTTCCCCGGTCCGGCGCGCACATCCACCATTTCGTCCACGTTCAGCACGCCGAGCCCGGTGCCCGAATAGCACGCACCAATTCGTAGCCAGGCGCCCTGTTCGGTGGGTCGGGCGATCGTCCGTAATGTGCCGACGGCAGCCAGACGGCCTTGGGGAAAAGGGGTCAGCTGGATGTCTGGGGACCGGCCAGTCCGACGTCGTCGATCTCCCAGCGCAGGTCGTCGGCGACGCTGACGACGCCCTCGACGGCCCGCACCCGCTCGCGCAGCCGGTCAGCTTGATGGTGGTGGACAGTCCGGGCGTCGAGCGTCACCCGGCCGCGTACACAGTCGACCCGTAGGGTCGAGGCCACCGTGCCGAGGTCCGGGGTCAGCGCGACTGCCTCGACTTCCGCGCGAATGGCGGCGTCGTCGCGGCGCAGCACGTCCAGCAAATCGCAGAGGCATACGATCCCGGTCAGCTGCCGCCGGGCGTCGACCACGGGCAGATGGTGGACGCGGTGCCGCATCGCCAGCAGAGCCGCCTGCTCCACGGTTGTCCGCTCGCGGACGGTCACGGCCGGAGTGGTCATCAGTTCACCGGCCTCGATGGCCGCCGCCTTGCGCCGGATCGCTCGCACAGTCCGGGACTCCCACAGCATGGACCGATGAGGCAGTGCCTGGACGGCGAGTTTGGCGAGCAGGTCCGAGGCGCAGACCATGCCCATCACGTGCCGCTCGCGGTCGACCACGGGCAGCATGTCGTGGTGATGCTCCTGCAGAGCGGAGACGACGACGGCGAATCCGGCTCGCGGATCGATCGCGACGACCTGACGTGCCATCACCTCGCCAACCCGGGTCAGGTGCGGGAGCCCGTCCGACGACCCGCTGCCGGTGCGTGGGCGCGTCGGGCGTTTCCCGATCGCGTCAGTGGCCCGATCCCGCGCCGTGCTCGCCCTCTCGGCAGCGTCGGCGGACCTGGACGGTCTGTGCAGCCGTACGGTCATCGCACTCGCCTCTCTTTCTCCGGCCCGCGCGGGTCAGTCTCGATCTCGCAGAGTCTTCAGCCGACGTCGGTACTCGTCGTCGATCTCGCCGCGGGCGTAGCGCTCTGCCAGCAACCGCTCCGGGTCCGGCTGATGCGCGGGCTGGTGGCCGCCGGGGACCTGGTGGTCGGCGGGATGGCGGTCACCGAGCCGGTGGTACGCCATGACCGCCAACAGGGCGACCAGGATCACGAAGGCCACGATGACCAGCGTCATCAGCCCGTACCCCCAGCCGCTCATGCCCCCGTGGTGGTCGAAGTCGTGGATCATCGTGTGCCTCCCGGGCCGACCCCCCCGCAGGTGTCCCTCTGATCACTTTGCCCCCGAGTTGGGGGCCTGGACAGGGCCGGTCGGCACGGGAGGCGGGACCGAGCGGCCCCCGTCGCGGCACGGGAGGAACGCCGGATCCGCCGCCGGGGTGCTCCCCAGGTTCGTGGCTGGTGCCAGGTGGCCGCTGGATCAGGGCCGGTTGGCCCCTCCTTGGATGGCCTGCCACGCGCAGGATGAGCAGTGGGAGGAGAGATCTCCCTCCCGCACGGCGGAGGAGGCCCTCATGCTCACCTCGACTCTCGACGCCGCAACCCTGGAGAAGCTGGTCTCCGCCGCAGTCGCGGCACCGTCCATGCACAACACCCAGCCCTGGCGCTTCCGATTCCGTCCCGAGACCACCACGCTGGAGGTCCGGGCCGTTCCGCAGGCGACACTCCAGGTCAGCGATCCGGCAGACCGCGCCGTGTACGTCTCGGTCGGCGCGGCCGTGTTCAACCTCCGGGTCGCTGTCCGACACCTGGGCCGCGAACCTGTTGTGCGACTCCTGCCGCATCCGGCGGAGCCGGACCTGCTCGCCGCGGTCCGCCTCGCGGGCCCGACTCGCACCGCCGCCGCAGGTCAGCCGGACCTCCATGAAGCGATCTGGCGACGGCACAGCAGCCGCCTTCCCTTCTCCGACCAACCCGTCGACCCCGCTGTCCTCGCCGAACTCGCCGAGGCCGCCCTCGCGGAGGGAGCCGAACTCGACCTGCCGAGTGAGGCGGAGGTCCACCGGCTGCTGGCGGTGACCGCAGAGGCTGAGCGGCGCAACACCACCGAGCCCCGGCGCAGTGCCGAGAGCCGCCACGCGATCCACGGAGCCGATGACGGCCCGTACGGCATTCCGGCGGCGGCGCTCGGCCCGCAGGATGTCCATGGCCGATTGCCGGTCCGGGACTTCTCCGCCATCCGGCCCGCCGAGCACCTACCCCCGGCCCTCTTCGAGCGACACCCCTGCATCGGCCTGCTATCGACCGCGCACGACGAGCCTGCCGACTGGTTGCGCGCGGGCCAGGCACTCGAACACGTCCTGCTACTCGCCACCGCGCACGGTCTGCAGGCGTCTCTGCTGCACCAGGCCATGGAGTGGCCGGACCTGCGGTGGTCCCTGCGCGACCCGCGCCATGGTCCGGGCCACCCCCAGATGCTGATCCGCCTGGGGTACGGGCCCGATGGGGCAGCGACGCCCCGCAGTGCGGCGGCCGACGTCCTGGACGGAGGACCCGATGCCCCCGCCTGACGCGCCCAGGACGACGCGATTCCTCACCGGGCAGCAGGGAGAACCGGGCGATCAGTTGCCCCGGGACGTCTGCACGCGCGCGCAGAGCCTGGACCTGCTGCGCCAGCAGGCGGTCGGACGTCTCATCCACACCGAGGACGCGATGCCGGCCGTCACGCCGACCTGCTATGCCGTGGACTCCGAGGACGCCGTGGTCATCCCGCTGCCCATCGGCTCACACCTCGCCGCCTCGCTGGAGGACGTGGTGGTCGGATTCCAGGCCGACCTGCTCGACGGACAGACTCTCCAGGGCTGGACCGTCCTGATCATCGGCCGTTCCCACCTACTCACGGATCCTGCCCAGCTCGCCGACCTGCACCAGCACGGCCCGCAACCGTGGGGCCGCCGCGCCGCGCACTCGTTCCTGCGGGTCGATCCGGAACTGGTCTCCGGCTCGCGGCTCGGACTCTGAGGCCGCGGCCCCTGCTTCTGCCCCGGTGGACGGCTCTGTCCGAGCGAGGAGGCTCGTCATGCCCTCCATATCCGAACGGCACGGACGTGCTGCGCATCGAACACGCCTCTGGTGCCATCTGCGCCGTTCGCTCGGTAAGGACCCCAATCCGCTGTGCCGCCGCATCGACCGGGCACGCAGCCGACTCGTCCTCGCCCTCGGGCTCTCTCTCATCGCATCGCTCGCCCTCTCCCTGCTGATCGCTCAGGCCGTGCTGCTCCGCGACCAGGCCGGTGCCCGCTACGAGACGCAGCACCGTCACCGGATCACCGCGACCACCATGACGGCGGCGGTACAGGACACCGCCACGGGCGTAAGCAGTCAAAATGGCGCTCAAGCCCAGGTGACCTGGGACTATCCGCCTACGGGTCGCGGCACTGGCCAGGTGGACGTCCCGAATGGCACCGGCGCCGGTGCGGCCGTGGTCATCTGGGTGAACGACACTGGCCGGCCCGTTTCCCCGCCTCGGCTCGGCACCCAGATCGTGACGGACGCTGTCACCGCCGGTCTCGGAAGCCTGGCCGGGCTGTCCGCCGCCACTCTGATGTTCGGTGCGCTTCGACGCCGGGCGCTCGACCGCCGTGCGCTGGGCGCCTGGGAGCCGGCCTGGGAGCGGGTCGAGCCCCTGTGGTCCGGACGGACCCGGCGCCAGCCTGGTACCGGGGACCAGTGAACCGCGCCCGTTGCCGGCGCGCCTGCGGCGGGCATGGGAGCAAGATCAAGGAGACCCGTTATGGAGTACAGCATCACCCTTCGGCTCACGGCGCCGTTCGCTGACACCGTCGAGCGTGTCCGTGCGGCGCTTCAGGAACAGGGCTTCGGCGTCCTGACAGAGATCGACGTGCAGGCGACGCTTCGGGCCAAGCTCGGAGAAGAGATGGAGGACTACCTGATCCTCGGGGCGTGCAACCCGCCACTCGCGCACCGCGCACTGGGCGTGGACCGCCGGATCGGACTGCTTCTGCCGTGCAATGTCGTCGTCCGCACGGAGGATGGCCGAACCGTGGTGGAGGCCCTCGATCCCCAGGTCATGGTGCAGGTCACCGGCCGACCAGAACTTGCACCGGTCGCCGACGAGGCGGCGGTACGCCTCCGCGCGGCACTGGAGGCCCTCCGCGGCTGAAGAACCGGCCAGGACCGGCAGGCCAAGAGCGACCGTGTCGGTTGCCGCCACGGAAGCACCGGTCGACGATCGTAAGCAGGGTGGGCAGCTGCCGGCCCTGGTCCGGAGGATCTCGGAGCGCGAGCTCCGCCATCCGGAACGAAGGAGCATGCCATGGCAGACCCCGTCATAGTCGGCGTTGACGACCCGGCGAGCACCGGCGATGCGGCCGACTGGGCCGCCGACGAGGCTCACCTGAGAGGCACGCGACTACACCTCGTCCACGCGTGGCTGTGGGAGCCACACCAGGCACCCCCGTCGCTGGACGCCCTACGCCTGCGGCGCGCGGGCGAGGAAGCGCTCGCCACACTGGCGGAACGGGTCGCCGCCCGCCACCCCGATCTGGAGGTCAGCAGCGGCGTCGTGGACTCGAGCCCTCGCGAGGCGCTGGTCGCCCTCAGCGCTGCGGCTGCCCTGCTCGTCCTGGGCTCGCGCGGTTCGGGAGGTTTCCCCGGACTACTGGTCGGCTCGACGAGCCTGCACGTCACCGCCCACGCCGCCTGCCCGGTCGTCGTTTTCCGAGAAGCCGCGAGTAAAGCCCTCGCAGACGATGACTCGCGGGACGGTCTGGTTGTCGGGGTGCACGGGCGCGAACCGAGCGACGAACTGCTGGCCTTCGCCTTCGAGACCGCCCAGAGACGGCACCTTCCCCTACGTGCTGTGCACGCCTGGAGCTACCCGCTGGTCCTCGGTCCTGGGCACGAGTTCCCACCGGTGTACGAAGAGAGCCACGTGGCGGCGGCGGAGAGCCGGCTGCTGGCCGAAGTCATGTCCGGGTGGCGGGAGAAGTACTCTGAGGTGCCCGTCATCGAGGACGTCGTCCGCTCCGGGCCGGCGAAGCACCTGGTAGAGCTGTCCGAGACACACCAGCTCGTGGTGGTCGGCCGCCACGGAAGCGCGGAAGGTCCCTTCCGTCGGATCGGATCGGTGAGCCAGGCAGTCGTACACCACGCCCACTGCCCGGTCGCAGTCGTACCCCCCGGCTGGCCCCTGAGCAGGTTGCAGCTCGGCCGCATAGAACACGACGTCACAACGGACCCTCCCACGCATTGACGGAGCCGAGGCCCCGAATCGAACGCTCGATGAATCCACGGGCGAGGAGGCGGCGATGGCCGGCACCGCGACGGTGATCAAACTCAGCTCGCTCACCAAGCGCTACGGCAGCACCGTGGGCATCGAGCAGCTGGACATCAGCGTCGCGTCAGGAGAGGTGTTCGGTTTCCTCGGGCCCAACGGAGCGGGCAAGACCACCACCATCCGCTGCCTGGTGGGCCTGCTGCGGCCCACGGCGGGGCAAGTCCGCGTCCTCGGCCTTGATCCGGTTGCCGACCACCGCCGACTCGCGTCCGCTCTCGGTTACCTGCCTGGGGAGTTGCGGCTCTATCCGGAGTTGACTGGTCATCATACCCTGCGACTGTTGGCCGACCTGCAGGGTGCGGCGACGCCCCGCCGTGGTGAGCTCTGCGATCGCCTGGGGCTCTCCCCGGCGGATCTGGGACGCACTGTCCTGGAGTACTCGCGCGGGATGAAGCAGAAGCTCGGCCTGGTCCAGGCCCTGCAGCACGACCCGGAGTTGGTGATCCTCGACGAGCCCACCGAGGGCCTCGATCCGCTGGTTCAGGAAACGTTCTTCGAGCTGCTGACGGAGGCCACCGCCGCCGGGCGGACGGTGCTGCTCTCCAGTCATGTGCTGCCGGAGGTGCAGCGGGCCTGTGGTCGGGTGGCGATCGTGCGGGCCGGTCGGCTGGTGACGGTCCAGACGGTGGCCGCACTGCGTGAGGCTCGGGCCAGGCGGGTGCGGCTGACCTTCGCCGACGGCCTGGGCCCTCGCCCGCTCGGTGCGGCCGAACGCTGGTCGCCGCGCTGGGACGGCGATCGGGTCGTGCTGCTGGTGCCCCCGGACGAGCTGGTCACCGCACTGCGCGATCTGCTGACGCTTCCGGTGGCCGACCTGACCGTCGAGGAAGCCGGGCTGGACGAGGCCTTCCTCGACCTCTACCGCACCCCCACCCCCGAGGTGCGGCCATGAGGAGCCGCTTCCCCCTGCTCTGGCTGGCCCTTCACCGCCGCCGACGGATGCTGGTGGCCCTGCTACTTGGCATGGTCGTCTTCGAGACCCTCATCGTGGTGATCGCCAGCACTCTCTCACCCGGGCAGCTCTTCGCCGGCGGCGGCCGGACACCGCCCGGTGCGTTCAAGGCCTTCAGCGGCTCCACCGGCGACGTGTCGATCGCCAGCTACCCGGGCCTGCTCGGAGCCGGCCTGGTCCACCCGTTCTGGATCGCCCTGCAGCTCACCGTGATCGGCTCACTGGCCGCCGCCGCAGTCGCCGCCGACGTGGAGTCGGGCACCATCGAGCTGCTGATGGCCCGTCCGGTCTCCCGCAACCGGCTGCTGGCCGAGCGCACGGCGGCACTCGCCATCGCCTCGGTGGCACTCAACGCGGCGGCCACGCTGGTGGTGGCCGCCGGGGTCGCGCTCTCGCCCAAACTGCACCACGCCGTGTCGATCGGCGGGGTGTTCGTCGCCGGACTGCTCGGCTGCGCCTTCGCGCTGAGCCTGACCGGCCCGGCACTGGCGGTCTCCGCGGTCGGCCGCCGCAAGTCCCAGGTCGTCGGAGCCACCATCGCACTGGGCGCGGTCGGTTTCGCCGTCAACTTCGTCGCACTGGCCTGGTCGAAGGCGGCGCCGCTGCGCTACGTCAGCGCGTTCCACTACTACGCGCCGGGGGACGCGCTCGCGCACGGCACCGTCCCCTGGGCAGCACTCGGCGTGCTCACTGCCGTCGGGGTGGCCGGGATCGCCGTGGCGTTCCGGCTGCTCGCCCGCCGCGACCTCGCACCATGACCGAACATCGAGATGCAGGAGGCCTACGGCGTCTTCGGCGGTGCTGGGCAGAACTGCGCGCTGGAGGTCGCCCTGTACCGGACCCGAGCCGACCCGGCGACCCACTCGGCCGCGCGACGGCGCGCCGTCCGGGCTCGGGCACCTGCGGAGGGGAAGAATCCGAGGGCGAGAGCGGGGATCCGGACACAGGTTCTGCCGCCGGTGCCCGTGCTCGATGACAGGAGGTGGATGGTCGTGGACGAGAACGCCGAGCCCGTTGACGAGTCGGGCGCAACCTCGCCGTCAGCCGGTGATATCGCCCGGCGCATCGAGCTGAGGAGCCAGGCGCTCGGGCTCACCGACGAACAGGTGGCGAAGCAAGCGGGCATGTCACCCCGCTACCTCCAGCACCTGAAGGCCCTGGGCACCAACTTCGACCCCGGCGCCCTCCTGCGCGTGGCCGCCGCCCTGCAGGTGACCTACCGGGAACTGCTGGAAGGCCGACCGGACGCACCGCCGGGACAGGCTTCGGCCGCGCCCCATCCCGTGCTGGTGAAGCTCACGACACCCGAATGCTGGGACAAACTCGGCGAACACGGAATCGGGCGCGTGGCCGTCTCCGGCGAGGCCGGGCCGGCCGTGCTTCCGGTGAACTACACCGTCGACAGCGGCACGATCGTCTATCGGACGACCACCGACAGCGTGACGGCGTTGGCTGTGGGCAGTGAGGTCGCCTTCGAGGTCGACCACGTGGACGAGCACCTGCGCCAAGGCTGGAGCGTCCTCATCGTCGGCACGGCCGAGCACATCACCGATCCCGACACCGTCCAGCGACTCGCAGACGAGCCCGAAGCCAAGCCGTGGGCGGGCGGCGCTCGCGACCTGTGGATCCGCATCGCTCCCGCCCGTGTTACTGGCCGCCGCATCAGCACTCTGTAACGGGGCGGGCAGATGGAGATCCTCGCGTACGGTGTGCAGGCAGACGAGAGGCCGCTGCTCCAGCAGGCCTTCGCGACGCGCCACCAGGTCCGCTGCCTGGACGTCTTCCTCAACGCCGACACCGCCCCGCTCGCCGCCGGCCACGAAGTCATCAGCACCAGCGTCAACGCACAGCTGGACGCCGCCACCCTGCGCATCCTGGCCTCGGGCGGCACCCGGATGGTGGCCCAGCGGTCCACCGGCTTCAACAACATCGACCTGGACGTCGCTGCGGACCTCGGCCTCACCGTCTCCCGCGTGTTCACCTACTCCCCGTACTCCGTCGCGGAGTTCGCCTGGACCCTCGCACTCGCGGTCAACCGTCGCGTCATCCGAGCAGCCCACCGCACCCGTGAGTTCGACTTCCGCCTCGACGGCCTCATGGGGCGTGACGTCCACGGCATGACCGTCGGCGTCGTCGGCACCGGCCGGATCGGCGCATGCTTCGCCCGGATCGCGCAAGGCTTCGGCGTCACCCTGCTTGGCTGGGACATCGTCGAGAACCCAGCCTGCCTCGACCTCGGCATGACCTACACCGACCTTGATTGGCTGCTCGCCGAATCGGACCTGGTGAGCCTGCACGTCCCCCTGCTTGCCGAGACTCAGCACCTCATCGACCGCGCGGCACTCGCCCGGATGAAGGACGACGCGATCCTGATCAACTCCAGTCGCGGCGGCCTGCTCGATACCGCAGCCCTGGTGGACTCCCTTCGGGCCGGTCGCCTCTCCGGCGTGGGTCTGGACGTCTACGAGGAGGAGACCGGGCTCTTCTACTTCGACAGGTCACTGGGCGGCATTGCCGACGACACCCTTGCCCGGCTGATGACGTTTCCGAATGTGCTGGTGACCTCGCATCAGGCGTACTTCACAAGCACCGCGGTCCATCAGATCGTCGACGCGACGGTGCGCAACGTCGACGACTACCTCGCTGGGCGGACCAGTGAGAACACTCTGGTTCCACGAGCCGCTACCTGACCTGTCGCGGGAGCGTGCAGCCACTGCCGAGTGCCCGAAGCCGATCGAGCTGTGGGCTCGGGTTCGGCCGGGGCGCCGTGATGGCGGGGTCCGCCCGCCCCGCCGGGCACGGCGGCTCTCCTGATCTGCGACGCAGCCGTTCATCCGGGCTGGTCGTCAGCCCCGGCTGCTCCAGTCCGGGCGGGGCACGATCAACCGTCGCTGACTCGAATGGGAACGCCGTGTTCGGTCCGCTGATACTCGCGGCGGCCGTTCTTCTCGATCTTCAGCGTGACCTCGTGATCCAGGTCGATGCCGTTCATCTCGGCAACCGCGACCAAGTAGAGGAAGACGTCGGCCAGTTCCTCGCCGAAGTCCGGCAGCCTCTTCCGCCAGGCGGTGAAGGCTTCGCCGACCTCAGCGGTGAGAAGCCCGAACTCAAGCGCCACATCCGTGGTGTTGAACCCCTTGAGGTTCTTGTTTTCCCAGGCGAGTTTCTGGGCGGATCGAATCTCCAAGGCTCCTCCGGCGTTGGTGCAGCAGGTGCCTTCGAAGCCTAGCGGGGGCGAAGTGCCGCGTAGCCACACATCGGTCAGCCGTCACCCTGCCGAGGGGAGTTCGATCGTCGTGGTGTCGAGGGTGAGCACGTCGGTGTACTCCGCCAAAGTCGCGAAGACCCGGTCGTAGGCCGTGATCAGGGCGGAGACCTCCTCCACACCGATGGCCTCGCCGTCGCGAGCGAGGAGTCGTTGATGGACGACGGCAGGAGGTGCAGTCAGGTGGACGAGGAGGCCGGAGCGGGCGATGACGCTCTCGGCCAGGTCGATCGCCTGGCTCCACGTGATCCGTGACCGTCCTCGGTGGAGAGGGCCGTAGACCAGCTCGCTGAGGAAGCAGCGGTCGAAGAGGATGCGGCCGGGCTCGGCCAGGAGCGTCCGGTACCGGCTCGCGAGGTCGAGGTGGTCCGGAGTTCTGGGCGAGTGCACCACGGTGAAGCCGTGGTACGTCGATAAGCGCTCGGCCAGCGTGCTCTTGCCGACCCCGTCGCAGCCTTCGAGCACCAGGGTCTGGTAGCCGTCGGCGATCTTCTCTATGTTCATGCGGCCAGCCAGGACAGGAGCGCCTCACGGCTGTCGAGCCGGTCCGCGACGGCGTACTGGATCATGAGGTTGCGCCAGTTCGGCTCGCGGCCGTGTGCGTGGGTGAAGGTGGGGCGCGGAACGCAGGCGGCGATCCGCACACCGCTTGCTGCAGCGGCGCCGATCAGCAAGGCCGCACCTGGTGGGGTCTCAGGTCCCGAGACGTCGACCAGGAGCCGTGACGCTGAGCATGCTGCGGTTAGGTCGTCGAGCCCTGCTGTCACGGGGTCCGGCGCTGCGAAGCGCCCGGGTACCGCCACCGCGTGACCGGCGGCAAGGCACGCCTCCGCCAGGTGATCATGCCCCCAACTGGCGTACGGCGACGCCTCGACCAAGACGTAGGAGCCGGGGGCAGGTGAGGGGCTCCAACGGCGCCCGGGGCGGTCCGGAAGGCCGACAACGGCCTCGACCGCGGCATCGAGGGCGGCGTCCACCTGGGCGAGATTACGGGCCCGGAAGATCTCGAATCGGGAGCGGTCAGGTTGTTCGACCAGGTCGAGAACACCGAGGCTGGCGATGCGTACGACGCGGGTGGCCACGGCCTGGATGAGAGGGTCCGGGAAGTCGAGACGAGGGCCGTCCTCGGCCAGCGAGTAGGTCTGAAAGTCGGTGGTGACCACCATTACGGGTACGCCAGAAGCTACGGCGTACCCGATCTCCATACAGACCCCGTCGCCGAGGCTTGGTCCGTGCAGGAGGGCGATCATCACGTCGAGGCGGCCGAGCCGCTCGCGGTCCAGCTCGAAGAGACGGCGGCCTTTGACCTCAGCCACCAGGTCCTCCTCGTTGGTGTCGCAGAAGGGCAGGAACAGACGCTCAGCACCGACCTTCGCTGCCAGGCGCTGGGCGAGGTCGGCAGCGAGCGAGCGGTCATGAGCGGCGAAGAGCCGGTGAGCGATGTAGAAGAACACCGAGAACCCCCAATGGGCTGTGTCAGGCGCGGCGGGGCAACGGGATCGGGAGCGGCGGAGCCGTGACGTACTCGGCGGAAGCCGCGACCGCCTCGGCAAGGGACCGGGAGGGTGTCGCCCCGCCCGCGCGGTGGGCAAGGAACGTTCCGGCGAAGGTGTCGCCGGCGCCGGACACCTCGCGCGGTGCGCGCGAGGGCGGCACGACCGATGCTGTCTGCCGCCCGAGATGCCGTACATGAGCGGCCCTTGGACCGTCGGTGACGACGACTTCGGGTAGGAACGCGGTGTCCAAGACGCTGCCGAGGAGTCGGTACTCGGCCGCGTTCACGAAGATCGTGGACGCACGCGCCAACCACGGTGCAGCGTCGTGGATCATCTCCTCAGCGCTCGGCAGGAAGAAATCGACACTGAAGTCCGATCGGCAGGAGGCGAGTTGGGAAAGCACAGCCTTCACATCGAGTGGCCGACGGCAGCACACGTGGTACGAGCTGCCCGGGCGGCCAGCGACAGAAGGAAGGCAGCTCCGCCCAGTCGGGCGCCACCGCGATCGTCGGGGTAGCGGGTCAGGTCCCTGGAAACGTTGCCGATCACGGCGAGGCTCTCCACGGTCCCCCTCGCAGCGTTAGGCATGGCGATGTGAGCAGTCGATGACCTTGGGGCACAGCGGTCGACGGCAACACAGCTGCGCGGATGGAGCATCGAGATACAGCCGCTTGAAATAGATCAGGACCAGGTGCACCCACCACGTGGGCGCGGTGTCCTCCGGGATCGACACCCGGTGGCCGTGCTCGGCGACCAGAGAGAGGAAGTCTGCGGACCGGGCGTGCACCGCAGATTCGAGCGTGTGGCGGAACCGCTCGTGAGCTGCTGGGCCCGATGGAAGTGCGACACCGAGCGCCGGGGCCAACTTGGTGACCATGCCGGAGTCCACCGGGATGATCCCGCAGTGATACCCGCGGGCGTTGAGCAGCGCGCACTGGGCGACCTTGAACGACGCGCCCCGCACTCGCTGGGCGAAGTCGAGGATCAGATCGTCGGCGTCGGCTGCCTCAGCGGTTGGATCGACGCCCTGCTTGTCCCAGTGCTGGAGAAGCTCCGCCAGGGATCGCAGGTAGTCGACTCGGTTCTGCGCCAGGCCGATGGGCCGTACCAGCTCGGCGAGTTCAGTGTCCGTGGCGGCAGCAAGGTGGTCGAAGCCCAAGGCGTCCGCTGAGGCGATCACGCGGGCGTAGGTCGTCACCATCCGGTAGGACACCCGGGTCGACCAACCGGCCGCGAGCATGCGCAGGCGGATGTCGGTGATCGAGGTTGGCCACCAGCGGTTGTCGTCGTGGTTGGCCTCGACCTCGTCCCGGACATCCGACAGCGACGCGGCGAGCGCGACGAGCCGGTAGATGCGTCGTGCGTCGAGCGCCCGCGGTTTCACGCGTTCCACAGTCACAAGGCGACTCCGGCGGAGATACGGGCTGCCAGCAGCCCCATGGCGAGATTGGAGGAGAGCACCGGCTTGCCCAGCCGGTGCTCGAACTCCTTGACCACCGGAAGGGTGTGCCATCCGGTGCAGGACAGCACCACGGCGTCAGCGGAACGAACAGCCGACGCCGGGAGCTGTTCAAGGAGGCCGTGCACCTGGTCCAGCGTGACATCGGGGTACCCATCGTCGAGCCCGAGACTCGCCAGCGCCAGCACCTCGACGCCGGCCTTTGCGAGCGCGGCGCTCTCGGCTTCGGTCACGGAGGTCGGGTAAGGGGTGGCGAGCACGACCCGCGAGACATGCAGGGCGGCCAGCGCGGCGAGAAGCGCGTCGAAGGCTGTCACCACCCCGCTGGGTAGATCGGGGCGGCCATCAGAGAAGCCCGCCGAGGTGCAGGCCAAGATCGCCGCGTCCAACGGCACGTGGGACAACGAGTTGAGAGCGTCTGCCGAGGCAGCGCGCAGGCCGTGCCAGAAGGAGGAGTCAACTGCCGTTGTCCTCGAAGCCGGTACCAGACGAGCGTGGTGGAAGACCGTGTTCGTCAGACCGAGGCGGCCAAGCTCTGTCTCGACAGCGACGTTGGCCCAGGGCAGCAGAAGACCGACTCGGACCAGGCGAGCCGCTGTGCGGTCGAAAGCTGAGAGCATGCCGAGGGCTCCGTCAGGCAGCGGCAGCAAGACGCTCTCCGTAGATCATCCGGGGTGCGTGGCCCGTAACCACAAGATCAGCCTTGCTGCCGACAGGAATAGCTGCGTCGCGCTCGACGATCTGGATCGAATAGGAGCCGAGTCGGCGCCACCACGTGCCGTCCTGGCTCACGAAGTAGGAATGCAGGCCCGGGACGCGAAGACCGGTCGGATAGACCCGCTGCTTCATGGGCTGGTCCCAGGCGAAGTCGATGTCGGCCTTCCACGTGGGGAAGTGCTCGGCGGACGGGAGCGGGGCAAGTTCGCCGAGCGCGGCCAGCGGGGTGCCGGGGAAGGCCCGCGCGAGCCGGACGTTCGTGCGGTGGCAGAGCAGGCCCGCGTCGAGAATCTCCGCCAGGCCGCGCAGGTTGGCGACGTGCGTGCGGTGCGTTTCGCCGGGCAGGCCGTAGATCAGGTTCAGGCCGGGGAGGAGCTTCGGTAGACCGCCAGGGCCACGGTCGGCGCCGGCCTCGTTGATGTGCTGCACGGCGCGCATCAGGATTTCGGGGGTGCAGGTGAGGGTGTTGCGCTCGATCACCACGGGGTCGAAGCTCTCGATCCCCATGGGCGCGCAGTTGCCCTCGGTGCAATTGTCCGCCACCAGCTTGGCGATGCGAAGTCCCACGGGCGCGGCCACAGCCAGCGGGTCGGCGTTGTCGATGTGCAGGACCTCCAGCTCTGGGCAACGTTCGCGAATCCCGCCGAGCAGCGTGCGGACCGCCTCCTCGTCCCGGTTCTTGTAGGAGAAGAAGCAGGTCTGCTGGCGGAGGCGGAAGTTGCGAATCCCTGCGGCATAGAGCTGGGCGGCTTCCTCGACGACATCCTCGACATCACGGAACACGACGAGCGGGGACTTGGCCGGTTCGTTGCAGAAGTCGCAGAACTTCCGCCGGGTGCAGCAGCGGTACAGCTCCAGCTCGGCGATCGGCCGCCAGGGCATCTGGCTGACCACGCCCGAGAAGTCACTGCGGTCGTGGCGCAGCTGAGCGTAGGCAGCGGGTTGGCGGCTGCCCAAGGTGAGATCCCCGGACGTGATGGTGTGGGTGTGGACGGCATCGAACAGTCCGGCATACGCGGCAGGGGTGCTGAGCGCGTAGGTGGACAGCGGCCCGAGCAGGTAGCGGCGGCCCCGCGCGCAGGCGACCGCTCGGCCGATTTCCTCCAGAGAGCCGTTGACCGCGTGGAGGTGGACGGACGGTACCGCGTCGCCGGCCACGACCACGACGATCTCGGCATCCCGCAGGAGCTGGATCGCGTTGTCCCGGTTGGCGGTCGCTGAGTAGGTGAGCGGGTCGCTCAGAGGCGGCTCGACGGCGGCCGTGCCGCCCGCCAGACACCATCGGACATCGTCGATCGTCACATATCTCACGTCGGCATCAGGCTGAGCATGAGTCAGCGCCGACCAAGCGGTTCGGACGTAGGTCGACAGGTATGGCGGCACACCGAGCCCGCTCGGCTCCACGGTGTAGCAGTCCAAGATCACGAATGGCTTGCGCATGAGGTCCTCTCCGTCCGCCGCCGGGGGCGTCGCTCCATTGCCCAAGGCGCTCTCAGTGTCAATGGGCTGTGGCTCGCGGGTGGAGGGGGCACAAGGGTTGTTCGGTTGTACGCCGGTTGTACGCCGATGGCACTGTGTCCAAAGAACGGGACACAGTGTGATCGCCAGGGCATTATCGGCACATGGGCAGTGGCAGTGACACGGACAAGGGCAACCAGGCCCTGGCGGCAGCTCTCCTGGAGGCCGGTCGTTCGAACGCCGCGCTGGCGCGGAGGGTGAACGAACTCGGCAGTCTTCAAGGGGTGGTGATGTGCTATGACAAGGCATCGGTGACCCGTTGGCTGCAAGGCATGACGCCCAGAGACCGAGCGCCGGAGTTCATCGCCGCCGCCCTCTCCGGGTTCTTAGGGTCTGTTCTGAATTCGGATCATGGTGTGGGTTTCAGGCTGCGGAGCCAAATGATGGAGCCGCGTAGGTGGAGACCTGCTTCGAAGCTGGCGGGCGTCTTGTCATAGCGGGTGGCGAGGCCCCGCCAGTCCTTGATCTTGTTGATGGCTCGTTCGACGGTGTTGCGATCGCGGTACAGATTGGCGTCGTGACTGACGGGCCGTCCGCCATCGCGGCCTCTCTTCTTGCGGTTGGCGGCCTGGTCGTCCTTCTCCGGGATGACGGCCTTGATCTGGCGTCGGCGCAGGTAGGCCCGGGTGGTGCGAGCGGAATAGGCCTTATCGGCGGCCACCGCGTCGGGGCGCGTTCGGGGCCGGCCGATCGGGCCGCGTACCTTGATCTTGTCCATGACGGCGGTGAACTGCGGGTTGTCCGCGCTCTGGCCCGGGGTGAGTACGAAGGACAGCGGGCGGCACCGCCGCTCGGCAGCCAGATGGGTCTTCGTGGTCAGCCCGCCGCGCGAACGCCCGAGCGCGGCCGCCTTGAGCCGGGCCCGGCGGCGCCGGCGTAGGCGGCGCTTCGCCTCCCGCCGGGACTCCTCCGCCTCGTCGGTGTCGTCGCCCCGGCCTGCTATCGACCCGGTTTGTCCCTTCGCAGCAGCCCCTTTTCCTCCGTGACGGCTTTCTCCAGTTCCTCCAGCAGCTCGGCGTCCACGACCATCCCAGCGGCGTGATGGTGTGCACGAGAGACGGTGGAGTCCACGCTGACCAGTGACAAGTCGACCTGGCCGCGCGCGGCGGCCTCGGCGATCATCCCCTCCATCAGCGCCTGGAAGACCCCCTTGCGCGCCCAGGTGCCGAACTGGCCGTAGATCGTCGACCAGTTGCCGTACCGCTCGGGGACGTCCCGCCAGGGACTGCCCACCCGGAACCGCCACATGATCGCGTCGAACTGCCGCCGCAGATCCGGGATCGGCCCCGTCGCCGCCATCGGCAGGAACGGCTCAACCAGCTCCCACTCACTGTCCGTCAGATCACCGCGCGTCATGGACTCGTTCTACCACCCGCCACGCCGCCGAGGAGCACGAACCGGCACGATGATCTGAATTCAGAACAGACCCTAACGGCCAGCGCGTGTGGGGTGCTGCTGACCTCCCCGCCCGGACGTGCGAGCCCAGGCGGGTTACTGACTTCACTGTCACACTGGTGCTTGACCTGCGCGTCTCGCTGCGAATAAAGCCTGGACTTGCACGGGTGCTGAACCTGGAGGCGTTCCCGGCGACCTCCGGGGGTGGGGTGGCGGCTGCAGTCAGGTCCCTTACGACGCATGGGCCGGATGGCGTGAAGCCCACTTGTGTCCCGCCAGGAACGGCATAGGTGCGCCGCTGCGGGCGGTGAGTTCCAGGCTCTCCAGGAGCTCGGACGGCGATACCACGAGCACCTCGCCCGCCGCGTGGGTCCGGCAGTAGCGGGCCACCGATCCTTGCAGGACGTGCTGGAGTCTGCCGTGGTGGCCGCTGCCGAGCACCAGCAGGTCGGTCGGCCGGTCGGCTGCCGCGGCCAGGGCACGGCCCGGCTCGGAGTGCACCACCAGGGGATGGATGACGATGTCGTTGGGGTAGCCGTCGAAGGCCTGCTCGAACACTGTGTCGAGTCGCTTGTGAGCGGTGTGCTGTAGCTCCGAGAGTGGCCGCAGCTGCTTGTTGTCCGCCTCGGACCAGGCGATCACGGGCACGAGAATTGCATTGCGTCGGCCTGCTTCCTCCACCGCCCGGTACACGGCGGCGAGACTGCTCAGGGAACCGCTGACCCCGACGATGACCCGGACGCCCTCGATCATGGCAACTCGCTTCCTTCCGGCGTACTGGCCGGCGATAGGCCGACCGGCAGAGCCCAGTCGGCTCACGCCTCCAATTCGACTCCCGCGCAGCAACTTTGGCACGGGTCCTTGACGTACGTACTACGCTCCGCATGGCCACCTTGATGTGGCCTTGATGCGGGCCGAAGCGGTGGTCGGCCTGCCGGTCGCCGCAGGCCGTGTCGGGCCGGGGGCGCTGCGTTCAGGGAGCGGCGTCCCAGCGGGCTTCGAGCCGGGACGCTCCGTCGGGGCCGATGATGGTCTGCCAGGTGGCGTGCATCTGGACCGTCCGGCAGCCCGTGGCGGGGCTGCGGGTGGCGGAGGGGCTGCCGAGGGCCTGGAGCACGGTGCTGTCGAGGGGGCAGTCGGCGAGCCTCCGGAGGATGGCGGTCAGCAGTGCGCGAGTGAACCGACGCACGGGGAAGGAGGACATGGGCGCACGGGCGCGTAGGGCGCCGAGCACTGTCACGTGGGCACCACCTTGGTGAGGCGCGGTCGGGAATGGTTGGGACGTGGGTCTTTCCGGGTTGTCGGAGATCCCGCAGGACGGTTGATCAGTTGAGGACCTCGCGGGCTCGGAGATCCTCGACGGTCTCGCGGCGGATCAGCGGACGGGCCCGGTTGTGGTGGACGGTGACGACGGCGGGGCGGCCGACCAGGTTGTAGCCCGAGGACGTGGAGAGCCGGTAGGCGCCGGAGGCGGGGACGGCGAGCAGGTCGCCCGGCCGGAGGTCGACGGGCAGGCGGGCGCCGCGGACCAGGATGTCGCCGGCTTCGCAGTGGTGGCCGACCACGTCGACGTCCTGGCAGGCGCCGATGGTGGTCCGGCCGATCAGCCGGACGGAGTATGGGGCGCTGTAGAGGGCGGGGCGCGGGTTGTCGCTCATGCCGCCGTCGACGGCGGCGAGGACCCGGCCGTCGGTGGCGTGCTTGATGCTGAGGACCCGGTACATCGCGATACCGGAGGGGGCGGCTCCGCCAGCAGCTCGATGAGACGGTCGACAGCGGTGAGGTACGGCTCGACGGAGCTGATCTGGGAGCCGAGGTGGCAGTGCAGCCCGGAGAGAATCAGGCCGGGCTGGTCGCGGACCCGCCGGACGGCTTCGAGCGAGTCGCCGCCCTCGATGGCGAAGCCGAACTTCTGTCCGGTGACTCCGGTGCGGACGACCTCGTGGTGGCCGGCGGCCACGCCGGGGACGACCCTGACCAGGACGCGCTGGGGTGCGTCCGCGATGGCGAGGGCGGCGAGCCGGGGGATCTCGGCGAGGTTGTCGATGGCGAACCGGCCGACGCGCAGGCGCCGGGCCAGGCGCAGTTCCTCCGGGCTCTTGGCGTTGCCGTGCAGGAGGATGCGCTCGCGTGGGAAGCCCGCGGCGGTGGCCAGCCGCAGTTCGCCCTCGGAGCAGACGTCGAGGCCGAGGTCTGCTTCGGCGATCCAGCCTGCCAGCGCGCTGCAGAGGAACGCCTTTGCCGCGTAGAAGACTTCGGCGTCCGGGAGGGCGGCTCGGTAGGCGCGGCAGCGGGCGCGGATCTCGGTCTCGTCGAGGACGTACAGCGGTGTGCCGAAGCGGTCGGCGGTATCGGCGAGGCTGACCCCGCCGACCGTCAGTTCTCCGCCCGGCTCCAGCCGGGCGGTGACCGGCCAGTGGTTGCCGAGGCCGGTGCTGGAGGGGTCGCCGTGGAGGTGGGGGCGGACAGGTGTGATGGTCATGCGATGGCGCTCCTTGCCATCGTCGTGACGGGAAGGGGAACAGCCCCGCGGACGCGTCGGCGCAGGACCAGTTCGACCTGGACACGGGCAGCTCCGCCCTGCCGGAGTCCGGCGACGACCTCGCGCAACTCCTGCTGGTCGACGCAGGCCAGCTGCAGTTCCAGATCGGCTTCGTCCAGGGGCAGGCCCGACCGCACGGCGGGGATACGGGCCGCCACCAGCTCGAAGTCGCGGGCTGCGGTCCACTCCTGTAGTCCCGACCAGCACCTGCGACACGGGTCGCAGTTGCGCAGGCTCACCGGTAGCGGTGTCTGTACAGGTCACGGCGGACTCCAGGCGATGGTGGAGAGATACGCGGGTCGTGGTCCGACTCCGGCGGAAGCATCTCCGACGCTACGACGCTAGGCCTGCTCAGGTGGAAGGCCGCAGTTCCTGACGTCTCGTTGACTGTCCGGCGGCCGCCCCTGACAGGTCCTTGACGTGCCCTGGTCCATTCGGGGTGTGCGGGAGCCGTCCCTGACCGCGCGAGCACCTTGGTCTGGTCCTGCCCTTTCTCGGCATCAAGCTCATCGATCTGGTCGTCCAGTGCGTTCCAGGCCCCTGACGGGCGGCCCGACAGGTCGTGCGGTGCTGTCAGGGACGCGTTGGGATCACTGCTCCGGCTATCAGGGATATGTCAACGACCGGCTGCGCCCGGTTCTCCGTGGGCTTGGCTGAGGACAACGGCCGAGCAGACGAGGAACGGGATATGACGGGCATGGGCGAGATCGGCGGTTACGCGCAGCAGGCTGGGCGGATCGTCGTCGGTGTCAGCGGATCGCTCGGCAGCCTGGCCGCTCTGCATCGGGCCGTCGATGAGGCGGGTCGCACGGATACCGAGGTGCTGGCCGTCCTCGCCTGGCTTCCGCAGGGCGGCGAGCACGGCTACCGCCTGGCGCCCTGCCCGCCCCTGCTTGCTGCCTGGGGGAAGGCTGCCGCCGAACGACTGAGCGAGGCGCTCGTCGACGCGTTCGGCGGAGTGCCTTCGGGCGTGCGGCTCGCCGCAGAGGTCGTGCGCGGCGATTCGGGCCCGGCCCTGGTGCAGGTCGCGGACCGCCCGGGCGACGTGCTGGTCGTCGGGGCCGGAAGCGGTAGCCGACTGCGGAGGGGACTGCGGCCATCGGTGACCGCGTACTGCGTCAAGCACGCCGCCTGCTCGGTCCTCACCGTACCGAAGCCCATGCTCCAACGGGAACTGGAAGCCTTCCACCGCCGCAATGTCTGGCACCTGCCGACCGCATTGATCCCGGGCCGCTGAAAGGCAGCGGACGGCCGATGAGGCTCAACTGCGCTTGCCCGAGCCGCGTTCCTTCCGGGTGATGGACCATCTCCCGGTGAGCATGTCGGTCGTGCCGGCCGGCTCCGTCGGCCTGACGCCGGCCCACCCCCCACTACCTGATCACCGAGCCCGGTATCGCCTGTCGCCACCAGCCCTGACCTGGAGGGCGCCAGCAAAGCATCAAGACTGGCCCCCTCTGCGCCAAGAGAGCGTCAGGGAACGACGATATCGATCTTCCTTGGCAATAGCGTCATCGACGAGGAAACGGTTCCGCTCCGTGGGGGAGTCGCGGACCGTGTCCACACCGGTGGGGACCTCCACCAGGAGAGACCCGTCGGCGGCCAGGTGAAAAGGGGAGGGGACGCGCGGACATGTCAGCGGGTGAATCGGGCAGAACGACTGTACCGGGAGAGACGAGCTTGCCGGGGGCGGCAAGCTTCGGTACGACCGGCCCGGCCCCCGCACCGCGCGCCCCCCGCACCACCCTGGCGGTCCTTGATGCTCCGGAGTCGGGCGTGGGCACCTCACCCTCGCGCCCGGCTCCGGGAAAGTTCCGCCGATCATCGCTGCTGACCCGTGGCTGGTGGAACACGCCCCGCACCGTCCGTGCGCTGACGGGGCTCTGCCTGGCAGCTCTGCTGGGCTTCACTGCTGTCGCGGCCACGGTGCTGGGCGGAGCCCGCGACGGCATCGATACCATCGGTCATCAGGCCGCACCGCAGGCCGTACGTGCGGCCGACCTCTACTTCGCGCTCAGCGATATGGACGCCCAGGCCGCCAACCTCCTGCTCATCGGCGCCGACCACGACTTCACCACTCTGCGTAAGCAGACCCAGGACACCTACGAGCAGCGCCGCGCCCAGGCCGACACCGACCTCCAGCAGGCCGCCATGGCGGCCGCAGCCGACCCGGCCGGGCAGCGCGCCGTGCAGGCCGTCCTCGGCGAACTCGGCACGTACGAGGCCCTGGTGGCCCGCGCCCAGCTGCTGGAGGACCAGGCCGCCCCACCGGCGGGCAAGCCCTCCCCGGCCGCCCTGGAGACCTACCGGCAGGCCACCGACCTGCTGCGGCAGAAGCTGCTGCCCGCCGCCGACCAGGTGACCGCCACCAACGCCGCCGCCGTCGACCGCATCTACGCCACCCAGCACGGCGACCTCGGCGCAGGCTGGTGGTGGCTGCTCGCAGCCGGAGTCCTGACCCTCGTTGCGCTCGCCGTCCTGCAGCGCACCCTTGCCGTGCGGTTCCGACGTGTCCTCAATCTGCCATTGGCGGGCGTCACGCTGATTGCTGTCGCCGCCCTGGTGACCGGTCTCGGCCTCGCCACCCGGGCCGACCGCGACCTGGTGACCGCCAAGCGCAGCGCGTACGATTCGGTGATCGCGATCACCCGGGCCCGTGCGGTGGCGTACGACATGAATGCGGACGAGAGCCGCTATCTCACCGACCCCGCCCGTGCCGTGGCGTACGAGCAGAGCTTCTTCGACAAGACCCAGGCCATCACCAGGGTCGACGGAGCCACGCTCGCCACTTACAACGCAAGGCTGGCCGCTCTGGCCGGCACCCACCGCTCGGATCACGGCGTCGTACCGTTCGACGGTTTCCTCGGCACCGAGCTCCGCAACATCACCTTCCCCGGCGAACAGGACGCGGCCGAGAAGGTCCTGACAGCGTTCCAGGACTATCAGAAGGACGACCGGAAGATCCGGGAGCTGCGGAACATTGGTCGCCTCAAGGACGCCGTCACCCTCAATACCGGCACCGGGCCCGGCCAGTCCAACGGTGACTTCGCAATCCTGAGCGACGCCCTGGACAGGGTCCTGATGATCAATCAGACGGCATTCGACGGAGCCGTGACGGCTGCCGACGACGACCTCGACCTCGGCATCTCGGTCACGGGCGGGCTGGCCCTGGCGCTGGCCCTCGCGCTTGTGACAGTGGGCGTGCGGCCCCGCCTGCGCGAGTACCGCTGACGCGCGGGCCTCTCCTGGCGCCGGGGCCGGAGAGCGGGCGCTTCCCTTCCCGGGCGCAGGAGCGGCTGAGTGGATGGAAAGAGCGCACTCGCACGCCGCTACGGTGCTCCCACGCTCGCCGCCCTCGGCGGTGCCGTCGTCTCCGCCTCGCTCACGGTCGGTACCGCATCTCACCGAAGCCGATCCGCTTGCGCTGGTACTCCGGCATACGGCCGACCATCAGGCCGCCGATGAACACCGCGATCATGGCCGCCATCAGCAGCCCGTACAGGACGGTGCCGGTGCCGCCGGGCGCGATCTTTCCGGCATCATGGCGGCCAGCAGCACCCCGCCGCCCAGGCTGGAGAAACCGTCGTACGAGGCCGCGCCCGCGCCGTCCGCGCTGGCGGTGGCGGAGACGCCGAACAGGGTGCTGCCGGGGACGCCGATCCGGCGTCGCAGGCTGCGGGGAGCGGGCGCACAGCCGGGGCGACCAGCTGCGGGTCGACGGTGAGTGCCGTGACGCCCAGCGGTTCGGTGAGGGGGCGTAGGGCGGGCTCGGCGAGGGCGATCCACGGCTGCGCGGAGCCGAGCGCGGCCCTGAGGTGCTGTTCGGTGGTGAAGACGACCGCTGTACGGCCACCGAGGGGTGTGCGGAAGAGACGGGCTGTGCGGCCCAGCGGACCCGACCGGACGGGTACGAGGCAGGGTTCCGGCCGGGACACGTTGAGAGGGCTCGGGGTCCTCGACGTTTCGACGCTGGTACATGGCGTTCCTCCACGTGGGTGGTGCGGCGAGTACGGCGCCTGGTATCCAACGGCTGGGCCGGGAGAGGCGCAGCCGTGACGCTATTCCCGCTGCTCCCGCGCAGTGGTCCGGCCCTGACGATTCCTTGATCCCGAAGGCCGATCTCCTGACACGGCGTGGACGGCACCGCCGACCCGCGTATCGGAAGCCTGAGCCCGCCCGGCGATCGTGGGCCCATCCGGCAGGTCTGGCAGGAGCCCGACGACTCGTCGCACCTCTGATGGACCATGAACGGTCGGCGTCCGGAAAGGTCCCGCCGGAGAATCGTGGAGACCGGTCGGATGTCCGGCCGACACGACTCTGGGTGGAGCCCTCATGACGGACCTGGCCTTCATCGGCGTCACGATTCTCGTGTTTGCCGTCCTCGCCCTGATCGCCAAAGGGGTGGAGAGGCTGTGACCGCACGAGTGCCTCAGCCCATGGTCCGGGTGGTCCCGTGACCGCCGACAACATCGTGGGCCTGATCGTCGCGGTCGTTCTCATCGTCTATCTCGTCCTGGCCCTGATCCATCCGGAGAGGTTCTGACGTGGACCCCACGCTCGCGGGCGCTCTCCAGGCGCTGGCGCTGGTGGCCGCGCTCGCGCTGTCGCACCGGCCGCTCGGCGACTACCTGGCGCACCTGCTCACCAGTGCCAAGCACCTGCGGGTCGAGCGCGGTATCTACCGGCTGATCGGCGTCAACGGGGATTTCGACCAGACCTGGATGGCGTATCTGCGGAGCGTGCTGGCCTTCTCGGCCGCCTCGGTGCTCTTCCTGTACGCCTTCCAGCGGCTGCAGAACCACCTGTGGCTGTCGCTCGGCTTCCCGGCAGTCGGCCCGGCGACCGCCTGGAACACCGCCGCCTCCTTCGTCACCAACACCAACTGGCAGTCGTACTCCGGCGAGGCGACTATGGGCCATCTGGTGCAGATGGCGGGCCTGGCCGTGCAGAACTTCCTGTCCGCCGCCGTGGCCATCGGCGTGGTGGCGGCTCTGATCCGGGGCTTCCACCGCAACCGGACCGACCGGGTCGGCAACCTCTGGGTGGACCTCGTCCGGGTGACGCTCCGTCTGCTGCTGCCCGTCTCGGTCGTCTTCGCGATCGTCTTCGTGGCGGCGGGCATGGTCGAGAACCTGCATGCCGCCGCCCAGGTCACCACGCTGAGCGGCGGCGGCCAGAGCCTGCCCGGCGGCCCGGTGGCCTCGCAGGAGGTCATCAAGGAGTTCGGCACCAACGGCGGCGGCTTCTACAACGCCAACTCGGCGCACCCGTTCGAGAATCCCAATCCGTTCACCAACTGGCTGGAGATCTACCTGCTGCTGGTGATCTCGTTCTCGCTGCCCCGCACCTTCGGCACGATGGTGGGCGACCGGCGCCAGGGTTACGCGATCGTCGCCGTGATGGCGGTGTTCTGGGTGGGATCGGCGTCCCTGCTGACCTTCTTCGAGTGGCAGCACAACGGCACCGCGCTGCAGGCGGCGGGGGCGGCGATGGAGGGCAAGGAGGTGCGCTTCGGCATCGCCGCCAGCACCCTCTTCGCCTCGTCCACGACGCTGACCTCGACCGGTGCGGTCGACGCGGCGCACGACTCGCTGAGCCCGCTGGGCGGCGGGGTGACGGTCTTCGACATGATGCTCGGTGAGATCGCCCCCGGCGGCACCGGGTCCGGTCTGTACGGGATGCTCGTGCTGGCCGTGGTCGCGGTCTTCGTCGCGGGCCTGATGGTCGGCCGTACGCCGGAGTACCTGGGCAAGAAGCTCGGCGGCCGGGAGATGAAGTTCGCCTCCCTCTACATCCTCACCACCCCGGCGATCGTGCTGATCGGCACCGGCGTGGCGATGACCTTCAGGGGTGAGCGGGCCGCCATTCTCAACAGCGGGCCGCACGGCTTCTCCGAGGTGCTGTACGCCTTCACCTCGGCGGCCAACAACAACGGCTCCGCGTTCGCGGGCCTCACCGTCACCAGCACCTGGTGGAACACCGCGCTCGGCCTGGTGATGCTCTTCGGCCGCCTGCTGCCGATGGTCTTCGTGCTGGCGCTGGCCGGATCGCTGGCCCGCCAGCAGCCCGTACCGGCCACTGCGGGCACGCTGCCGACGCACCGGCCGCTGTTCGTCGGGATGCTCTCCGGCGTGGTGCTGATCGTCGTCGGACTCACCTACTTCCCGGCCCTGGCGCTCGGGCCGCTCGCGGAGGGTCTGCACCGATGACCACACCCGCAGTCCACCCCGCCGAGGGGCCCGCCCACGAGGCGCACCGGGTCTCCGGCGGGCTGCTGGAACCCAGGCAGCTGCTCGTCTCCCTCCCGGACGCGGTCCGCAAGCTCGACCCCCGGGTGATGTTCCGGAACCCGGTCATGTTCGTGGTCGAGATCGGTTCCCTGCTCACCACGTACTCGGCGATCCGGCACACCAGCGTCTTCGCCTGGGTGATCACGGTGTGGCTCTGGCTGACGGTCGTCTTCGCCAACCTGGCCGAGGCGGTGGCCGAGGGCCGGGGCAAGGCACAGGCAGAGACACTGCGCCGGACCAAGACCGAGGCCGTCGCCAGACGGATCGTCGGCCCGTGGCGCCCCGGCGCCGGGGAGGTGGCGGAGGAGCTGATTCCGGCGGCCGGGCTGACGCTCGGCGACCACGTGCTCGTGGAGGCCGGGCAGCTCATCCCCGGTGACGGCGACGTGGTCGAGGGCGCCGCCTCGGTGGACGAGTCGGCCATCACAGGCGAGTCCGCGCCGGTGATCCGCGAGTCCGGCGGCGACCGCTCGGCCGTCACCGGCGGCACCAAGGTGCTCTCCGACCGGATCGTCGTGAAGATCACCTCCAAGCCCGGCGAGACCTTCATCGACCGGATGATCGCCCTGGTCGAGGGCGCCGCCCGGCAGAAGACGCCGAACGAGATCGCGCTGAACATCCTGCTCGCCGCCCTCACCATCGTCTTCCTGCTCGCAGTCGTCACCCTGCAGCCGATGGCCACCTACGCGGGCGCCGAGCAGACCATCGTGGTCCTGGTCGCCCTGCTGGTGGCGCTGATCCCGACCACCATCGGCGCGCTGCTCTCCGCGATCGGCATCGCGGGCATGGACCGCCTCGTGCAGCGCAACGTGCTCGCCATGTCCGGCCGCGCGGTCGAGGCGGCGGGCGACGTCTCGACTCTGCTGCTGGACAAGACCGGCACCATCACCTTCGGCAACCGCCAGGCCGCCGACTTCACGCCGGTCAGCGGCACCGAGGTGAACCAACTGGCCGACGCCGCACAGCTGTCGAGCCTCGCCGACGAGACTCCCGAGGGCCGCTCGATCGTGGTCCTGGCCAAGGAGAAGTACGGGCTGCGGGCCCGCACCCAGGCCGAGATCGGCCATGCGGAGTGGGTCGAGTTCACCGCGCAGACCAGGATGAGCGGCGCCGACCTGCACGAGGACGGGACCGTCCGGCGCATCCGCAAGGGCGCGGCCGGGTCGGTCGTCACCTGGGTGGAGGAGAACGGCGGCCGGCCCGGGGAGGAGATCGGCGCACTCGTCGAGGGGATCTCCTCGGCGGGCGGCACCCCGCTGGTGGTGGCCGAGCACCACAGCGGTGAACCGGCCCGGGTGCTCGGGGTGATCAACCTCAAGGACGTGGTCAAGCACGGTATCCGGGAGCGCTTCGAGGACCTGCGCCTGATGGGCATCCGGACCGTCATGATCACCGGTGACAACCCGCTGACCGCCAGGGCCATCGCCGACGAGGCGGGCGTGGACGACTTCCTCGCCGAGGCCACCCCCGAGGACAAGATGGCCCTGATCCGGCAGGAGCAGGGCGGAGGCAAGCTGGTCGCGATGACCGGTGACGGCACCAACGACGCTCCGGCCCTCGCCCAGGCCGACGTCGGGGTCGCGATGAACACCGGGACCTCGGCCGCCAAGGAGGCCGGGAACATGGTCGACCTGGACTCCAACCCCACCAAGCTGATCGAGATCGTCGAGATCGGCAAGCAACTCCTGATCACCCGAGGGGCGTTGACGACCTTCTCGATCGCAAACGACGTCGCCAAGTACTTCGCGATCATCCCGGCCATGTTCGCCTCGGTCTACCCGGGCCTGAAGCACCTCAACATCATGGCGCTGCACAGCCCCACCTCCGCGATCACCTCGGCGATCATCTTCAACGCCCTGGTCATCATCGGACTGATCCCGCTCGCCCTGCGCGGCGTCCGGTACCGGCCGTCCTCCGCCTCCGCGCTGCTGCGCCGCAACCTCGGCGTCTACGGCGTCGGCGGGCTGATCATGCCGTTCGCCGGTATCAAGCTCATCGACCTCGTCGTCCAGTTCGTTCCAGGCCTGCACTGACCGAAGGAGCCCGTCGTGGCAAAGCCCCTGCCGGCGCTGGTCCGGCTGCACCTGACCGGTCTGCGCGTCATCCTCGTCTTCACCGTCGTCTGCGGCCTGGCCTACCCGCTGCTGATCACCGGGATCGCCCAGGTCGCCTTCTCCCGGCAGGCCAACGGCTCGCAGCTGCGGCAGAACGGCCAGGTCGTCGGTTCCAGCCTGCTGGGCCAGACCTTCGACCTGCCGAAGAAGAACCCGAACGATCCGAAGGAGCAGGCGCGGCCGGACCCCAAGTGGTTCCAGCCGCGCCCTTCGGCGGCCGGCGCCGGGTACGACGCGACCGCCTCGGGCGCGTCCAACCTCGGCCCCAACGACCCGGGCCTGACGCAGACGATCCACGACCGCCGCGCGGCGGTCGCCGCCTTCGACGGCGTCGCTCCCGGCCGGGTGCCGCCCGACGCGCTCACCGCGAGCGGCTCGGGCCTCGACCCGGACATCTCGCCCGCCTACGCTTATCAGCAGGTCGACCGGGTCGCCAAGGCCCGCGGCCTGGACGCGGCCAAGGTCCGGCAACTGGTCGAGGACCACGTCCAGGACCGCAACCTCGGCTTCCTCGGCGGACCTCGGGTGGCAGTCGTCCCCCTCAACCTCGCTCTCGCGCGGATCGGCTGACCCCCACCGGGCAAGGAGGCGTGCCGTGACGCAGCAGACCGGCGTCCCCACCGGACGAGGCCGGTTGAAGGTCTACCTCGGCGCCGCCCCCGGGGTCGGCAAGACCTACCGCATGCTGGACGAGGGCCTGCGCCGCAAGGCCCGCGGCACCGATGTCGTCGTGGCCTTCCTGGAATGCCACGGTCGGCAGCGCACCGAGGACATGCGCGACGGGCTCGAAGTGCTCCCACGTGTCCACCGCTCCTACCGTGACAGCGAGTTCACCGAATTCGACGTCGATGCCGCCCTCGCCCGCAAGCCGCAGGTGGCCCTGGTCGACGAGCTGGCCCACAGCAACATCCCGGGCGGGCGCAACCCCAAGCGCTGGCAGGACATCGAGGAGCTGCTGACCGCGGGCATCGAGGTCATCACCACCGTCAACATCCAGCACCTGGAGTCCCTCAACGACGTCGTCCTGAAGATCACCGGAGTCCCGCAGCACGAGACCGTCCCCGACGACGTGGTCCGCCGCGCCGACCAGATCGAGCTGGTCGACATGCCGCCGGAGGGCCTGCGCCGCCGGATGGTGCACGGGAACGTCTACGCCGCCGAAAAGGTGGACACCGCGCTCACCAACTACTTCCGGGTCGGCAACCTCACCGCGCTGCGCCAGCTCGCCCTGCTCTGGCTGGCCGGCCGGGTGGACGAGCGGCTGCACAGCTACCGCAGCGAGCACGGCATCGGCGGGGTCTGGGAGACCTGCGAACGGGTGGTGGTCGCCCTCACCGGCGGGTCCGAGGACGAGACCCTGATCCGCCGCGCCGCCCGGATCGCCGCCCGGACGGCCGGCGGGGACCTGCTCGCCGTGCACGTCGCGCGCGGCGACGGCCTCGCCGACGCCGCACCCGAGGCCCTCGCCGCCCAGCGCCGACTGGTGGAGAGCCTCGGCGGAACCTTCCACTGGGTCGTCTCCGACGACATCCCCACCGCCCTGCTGGACTTCGCCCGTTCCAAGGACGCCACCCAACTGGTACTCGGCACCAGCCGCCACGGCCGGTTCGCCCGCGCGCTCGGCGGGCACGGCATCGGCGAGACGACCATCGAGCTCTCCGGTGACATCGACGTCCACATGGTCACCCACGAGGCCGCCGGGCGAGGCCACCGACGCCACTGACCGGGCGCCCAGAAGCGCGGGCGTTAAGGCTGTGCATGGCCAACTCCGTTGTCATTGACCCGGATTGGGGGCCGCCCTAGGCTGCGGACACCGCCCTGTCCAGGTTGGCATGGGCTGGTCAGAGGGAGTGCGTTATGGGCGTGGTCATCCCGATCGTCCTGTTCCTGTGCCTGGTGGGCACGATCCTCTCGGCCCCCAGAACCGAGGGCTGGCGTGCCGGGCATCGCTGCCGGCAGGCGGCCGCCGACCTGGTCGCCTCGCACGGTTTCACCGCTGATCCGCAGACCGGCCCGGCGGTGGTGCCCTGGTCGGCGCCGCCCTTCCACTACGGGCAGCGGGTGCGGGTGCGGGACGCCGTCCGAGGGAGCTTCGCCGGGCTGCCCGCGACGGTCTTCGGGTACACGTGTCGGGAGAACGGCGCGGCGCACTGGTACGGCGTCGCCGTCGTCCAGCTGCCCCGGCGGCTGGCGCCGATCGAGGTGCACCACGAGCGGGTCTTCTCCTCGGCACGGGTCAACTACGCGCCCGCGTACCCGTCTTGCCGTACCGGTGACCAGGCTTTCGACTCGGCCCACCGGGCCTCGGCCTCGGACGAGGAACTGGCCCGTACCCTGCTGACGCCGCAGGCCGCGCGGAGGCTGCTGGCGGCCCCCGAGCCCTTCGACTGGCGGGTGGCCGACGACACCCTGGTGCTGTGGCGGCGCGACGGCTGGACGTCCGGCGCGGCACTGGCCGGGTGCTGCCTGGCGGCGGTCCACGTGCTGTCGCCGGTACTCGACCTCGACCCCGCCGTCTTCAGCGACCCGCTGCAGGCGGGAGGGGTCGGCGGCGGCTGACTCCCGGGGTGCGAAGGACGCGTCAGGAAGGTGCGTTCCGCCGGTAGTAGACCGTCAAGCACCGTCACCGACGGCCTCCCCGGTGGTTCATTGGGGCGATGCTCACCGATGTTCTCCAGCAGCTTCCGACGGCGCGCGACGGGGCGTTGCCGCGCCGCCACGTGCACGGTCACGCCCCTCATCCGATCCTCGCCACCTGGTTCACTCCGGAAGCCCCGGGCCCGGCCACCCTGGCCGCGCACGCGTTGCTCTCCGGCTGCGGCGGGTGGTGGACCGACCGGCCCGTGGCGCCCCGCGCGGCCCTGCTGCACTGCGGGCCGCACCGGGTGCTGCGCGGCGACCCACGTTTCCTCGATCCCGAGCAGCTGGCGCCGCTCGGCAGGGGGCAGTTCGACGCCCCTGACCGCTTCCTGCCGTTGCTGGGCCGGACGTTCAGCCCGGTCATGCCGTGGGTGCGGCTGGTCTGTACCCAGCAGGACCCGCCGCGTCCGGTACGACTCCCCGACGGTGTGCGGGTGCGCCCGCTCGCCGCCTCGGACACGCCGCACCTCGACCGGCTCGATCCCAGGTCGGAGTGGATCAGCGAAACCTGGGGCTCCGGCCGGGCGTTGGCCGACTGCGGCAACGCCTGGGGCGCGTTCGCCGACGGACAGCTGGTCTCGGTCGCCTGCACCTATCTGCGCGGCCTGGCCCACGAGGACGTCGCCGTGGTGACCGCCCCGCCCTACCGCCGCCTCGAACTGGGGCTGGCCTGTGTGTCCGGCGTGACCTCCGCCATCCGTGCCCGGGGACGGACCCCCACCTGGACCGTGCCTCGCTCCAACGAGCCGAGCCTCCTCCTGGCCGAGGCCGCCGGCTTCCGTGCGGTACGCACCGAGGTGGCGTACTGGGTCGGGCCCGCGGCTTGAGCGCCTGAGGGTCACTCCTCGGGCGCGGGACGTTCCTGGTCCAGGGTGAGCAACGCGTGGTAGCGCCGCAGCACGTCCCGGCGGTCGGCTTCCTCGGGTACGGAGGCGTCGCAGGAGCGCTGGATCATCTCGGCCTGGTCCAGCAGGACCTGGCGGCGGTCGGGCATCGAGGTCTGTTCGAGGATCTTGCAGAGGGCGTCCAGTTGGCGGATCATCACGGCGGGCATGCCCAGGGCGCACTGGCGGATCTTCTCGAAGGCGCGCTGGACCAGCCGGTCGTAGTCGGCCTGGTAGGCGATCACCCGGATGCGGCCGTGCGGGTCCCGGTGGACGTGCTGGGGGTGCCAGCCGGTGGTGATCCGGCAGAGGCAGTCGCCCAGCCAGTCGATGCAGGTCATCGCGGTGAAGGTGTCGTTGACGGCGGGGGAGAGGGCCCGGATGGCGATCTCGACCAGCTGGTCGACGCCGAAGGAGACGTCCTGGGTCAGCGTCCGGTACGGCCCGGTGACCTGGCCCCGGGCGAGGTGCTGCGCCACGTGCGTCGCGGCCTCCGGCGGCCAGACCACCGCCAGCGGCTGCCCCTGCACCAGGAAGTGGCCCGGCCGGTAGGGGAGATGGAGGACGGCGTCGGACTCGGCGGCGATCCGGACCAGCCGCTCGTGCCGGATGTACTGGAGATAACCACTGGCCGGGGTCGGGACGACGGCCCCCGACCCGGCGATCCACCCGAGCAACTCGTCCCGGGTGGGCCCGCTGCCTGCGCCTGCCTCGGTGTCGGCGCCGCCCTGGGCCTCGATGGCACCGGCGAGGTCGCCGGCGATGCCGGCGATGACCTGGGGCAGCTGGATCATCGTGGCGATGTGGTTGATGAAGTAGATCAGCATCGCGAGATCGACCAGGGTGAGGCCGAGCGACACGGTGATCGAGAGGTGCGGGACGAAGTCGCCGTGCGGTCCCGGACTGATCGCCACCAGCACCAGGACGGTGTAGAAGAAGGTGGCCACGAAGGTGCCCAGGGTCAGCTGGGTGCCCCGGTCGCGGATGAAGTTGCGCAGCATCCGGGGACCGAACTGGGTCGAGGCCAGCGTCAGCGCGACGATGGTGATCGAGAAGACCAGGCCGACCACGGTGATGATCGCGGCGGCGACGGTGGTCAGGATCTGCCGCGCCGCGTCGGCGGTCCCGCTCAGCACCCAGGTCGGCAGGGTGAACTGCCCGTTGTAGGCAGCCCGGTCCAGCAGGAGGGTCAGCGCGAACAGCCCGAGAGCCCCCAGTGCCTCGACGGCCGGGACCAGCCACAGGTTGGTGCGCAGCGTCTCGCGCCGCCAGTCGGCCTCCAGAAGTGCCCCGCCGCGCATCATCGCCGCCGTCCCGACGGACCGCAGGGACGGGTTGGGCAGGGACCGGTGCGCACCGGGCGCCTCCTCGGGGAAGTTGGAGCTCTGGCCATCTGCCGACCAGACTTCCCGGCTCACCTGCCCACGAGGGTAGCCGAACTTGCCTCCGGCACGGTCCCGTGCGTCAAGGAACCGTCAGGGCGTCCGCCGGTCGACTGCCTGCTGGGTGTCGCCGACGGGTCCGCAGGGCGTCAGACGGCGGCCCGGTAGCGGTGGATGAGCGCTACGGCCATGGCGCCCTCGCCCACGCCCGAGGCCACCCGCTTGATGGAGTGCGCCCGGACGTCACCGGCCGCGAACACGCCGGGCACGCTGCTCTCCAACAGGTAGGGGGCGCGCTCCGGGGCCCAGGAGGCGGGCGGCTTGCCGGAACGCAGCAGATCGGAGCCGGTCAGGACGAATCCGTGGTCGTCGCAGTCCACGAGACCGCCCAGCCAGCCGGTGCGGGGCCGCGCGCCGATGAAGGTGAAGACGAACTTCGCCTCCTCCGTGGTCTCGGCTCCGGTGGCGTCGTTCATGAGCGTGATGCGCTCCAGATGCTGGTCGCCGCCCAGCGCCAGGACCCGGGTGCTGAGGCGTACCTCGATGTTCGGTGTCCGGTGGATCTCGTCGACGAGGTACTGGGACATCCCGGCCTCCAGCGAGTCGCCGCGCACCAGCATGGTGACCTTCGCCGCGTACTTGGCGAAGTGGACGGCGGCCTGTCCGGCCGAGTTGGCGCCGCCGATGATGTGGACGTGGTGCGAGATGCAGGAGCTGCTCTCGGTCGTCGCGGCGCCGTAGTACAGGCCTTCGCCCTCGAACCGTTCGGCGCCCGGGACGTCCAGCCGGTTGTACGACACGCCCATGGTGAGCAGGACCGTCCCGGCGCTGATCTCGGAGCCGTCCGCCAGGGTGAGAATCCTGGCGGGGTCGGCCCGGCGCAGCCCTACGACGTCCACGGGGTAGAGCAGTTCCGCGCCGAACCGGCCCGCCTGGCTGACGGCGCGCCGGGCGAGGTCGCCGCCCGAGAGACCGGCGGGGAAACCGAGGTAGTTCTCGATCAGGCTGGAGGTGCCCGCCTGCCCGCCGGGGGAGTTGGCGTCCAGCAGCAGGGTGGAGAGTCCCTCGGAGGCCGCGTACACGCCCGCCGCGAGGCCGGCCGGGCCGGCGCCGATGATGACCGTGTCGTAGTGCGGCCGGGAGGCGGTGGTGGAGAGCCCGAGCCGGCCGGCCAGCTCGGTGCCGTCGGGGGCCGCAGTCACGGCCCCGTCGGGGAAGACCACGAGCGGCAGCTCCGCCCCCGGATGCTGTGCCAGCAGCCGCTGGGCGTCCGGATCGGTCTCCACGTTCAGGAACCGGAACGGCTTCCCGTTCCGGGTGAGGAAGTCGCGCACCTCGTGCGTCCGGGCCGACACCAGGTGACCGATGACGCGGACGCCCTGGTAGGTGGGGCGGTAGGCGGCGAGCCAGTCCGAGAGCAGGTCGTCGAGCACGGGGAAGAGCCGCTCGGCGGGCGGGTCCCAGGGCTTCATCAGGTAGTAGTCGAGCCGCACCTTGTTGATCGCGGTGATCGCGGCGTCCGTCTCCGCGTACGCGGTGAGCAGCACCCGCCTGGCGTCGGGGAAGCGGCTCACCGCCTCCGTCAGGAACTCGACCCCGGTCATGTCGGGCATCCGCTGGTCGACCAGGAACAGTGCCGGATCGTGGCCCCGCTCGTCCAGGGTGTCCAGGACGGTCAGCGCCTCCGCTGCCGAGGAGGCGCCCAGGACGCGGTAGCGGTCGGCGTAGACGGACCGCAGGTCGCGGCGGACCGCGCGGAGCACCTGGGGGTCGTCGTCCACCGCGAGGATCACCGGCTTGCGGGCCGGGTCGAGGTCCGTCCCGTTCACCGGGCGAACTCCAGGAAGAGCCGCTCGGGGTAGCACCAGCCCCAGTTCTCACCGGGCTGGTGCGAAGCGATCAGCGGGTGGCCGGTCGCCTCGTAGTGGCGGGATGCGTGCTTGTTCGTGGAGGAGTCGCAGCAGCCCAGGTGGCCGCAGGTGAGGCATCTGCGCAGGTGGACCCAGATCGCGCCGGACTCCAGGCACTCCTGGCAGCCGGTCGGCTGGGCGGGGTCGGGAGCCTCGGTGGTGATCCGGTCGAGGTGTGAGCAGGTGGGCATGGGATTCCTTCCGGGCCCGGGGCGCAGGGACGGGCACAGAGCCCGTCCCTGCGCCCCGATGCGACCGATGGTGGCCGGTCTTCAGGCCAGGGTCTCGGCGAAGTGCCGGGCCGCGAGGCCGGCGGCCTGGTCGACCGTGGACTCGTGGTCATAGAAGTCGAACTGGGTGCCGCCGGTCCAGACGATGTCCTTGGGGCCGGCGAGGTTGGCGTGGAACTTCTCGGCCCCCTGGGGGATGGCCGCGTCGTGACTGTGCACGAGCAGCGCGGGCGCCTTGATCCTGGCGGCCACCGGGTGCGGATCGAAGGTCAGCCACTGCGGCCAGGACATCACCGCGAACCGGTTGTCCCACGTGGGGACGGCACCCCGCTCCGCGTCCAGGTAGTAGTCGAAGGGCCCGAACATGGCAGCTTCCGGGTCGGTGGTGCTCACGGCCGGTACGTAGTCCACGGGCTCCCCCTGCTCGTACCGCGTGCGGGCGTCGAGGCCGGCCTCCGTCCGCTGCCGGACGCCCTCGGCGCCCCCGTAGATGTCCCGCACCAGTTCGGCGTCGTGCAGCCACGGCGCGATCAGTGCCAGGCTGCGCACGCGCGGGTCGTTCGCCGTGTTCACGGCGGTGTACCCGCTACTCGCGCAGACGCCCAGGGCGCCGATGCGGCGCGGGTCGACCTGCGCGTGGTGGGTGAGGAAGGTGACCGCGCTGTGGATGTCGCGGATCTTGCGGGCCGGGGACTCCAACTGGCGCGGCTCGCCGCCGGACTCGCCGAAGCCGGCGAAGTCGAAGGCCAGCGCGAGAAAGCCGGCTTCGGCCATCCGCTGTGCGTACGCTGCGGCCATCTGCTCCTTGACGGTCGTCCAGGAGCCGGTCACGACGACCGCGGGCCCGCGGCCCCGGTTCGCGGGCCGGTACAGGGTGCCGACCAGGACGGCCCCGTCGCTCTCGAACTCGACGCGCTCGGTCCGGGGTGTGCCGGTCATATCGCCTTGCCCTTCATCGCGCGCAGGATCGAGGACGGGTCGGTGAACGACTTCCAGCGCACGATCTTCCCGCCGCGCACCGTGAGCCACTGGATGAACTCGATCTCGAAGACCTGGCCCGTCCGCTTGACGGTCGACTTCTCGTAGAGCACGCCCATCGCCTGCTCGCCGTCGACGACCAGATCGACCAGTTCCTCGTGCCCGACCTCGACCACGCCGGTGAAGACCATCAGGCTGTCCAGCACCTGGTCCTTGCCGTGGCAGGTGCCGATCCACGGCATCGCGTCGTTGTGGCCGGGCACCGGCGTGAAGTTGATCCACTCGACGTCGTCGGCCAGGTACCCCATCGCCCGCTCGAAGTCGCCGCTCGTCAGAGCGTCGAACCAGCCGGTGGCGATCTCCCGTGTGCTGCTCATCCGTTCTTCCTCTCCATGCTCGGTCGCTCCAAGATCTGCCGGTTGCCCTCGGCCCACACGGCGGTCATCGTCAGTCCGTCGATCCGCCACTCCGCCGCGCTGCGGCGCAGGGTGAAGCGGTAGTGCCCGCCGAGCGTCCACATCGGACCGCCGAGGGCGTTGGGGAGCAGGTGGGTGGCCTGGAAGTCCGCCGTGGCGACGGCGGTGTCCCCGTCGGTCCGCACCAGGTGGTTGGTCAGCAGGTGCTGGGTGGCGGTGAGTTCGGACAGCAGGCCGCGCCATGCGGCGATCAGGTCGTCCGCCGCCAGCTCGGCGGGCTCCCCGCCGTTCAGGCTGGTGTAGTCGACCAGCACCTTCTCCGCGAACACGGCCGAACGCAGCTGCTCCCACTCGCGCTTGTCGGTGTGCCAGCACATCCGGGTGCACACGTCGACGATGTCCAGCCGGTCAACGAGTCCCGAACCGGTCATGTCGCAGCCTCGCGGCCGAAGATCCAGTTCTCCTCAAGCAGGAGCGTGTGGACGTACCGGGCCTCGGTGAACCCGGCGAGGTCCGCGAGCAGTGCCCGGTACTCGGGGGTCTCCCGGGCGGCCTCGTACGCCTGCGCGTCGTCGAACCAGAGCTGGTACGCGGCGTCCAGCACCGCTTCGCCCACCCCGTAGAAGGCGTCCCGGGTGTGGTTCTGGACGTACCGCCGCAGGCCGGGGATCTTCTCGGCGAACGGAGCGTGCCGGGTCAGGCTCTCGGCCCGGAAGTCCGCCAGCGGCAGGCCCTCGCGGCGCTTGACCAGGATCATCACCTTGGTCGTGGGAGCGGGAGCCTCACCGTCGCCGGGGACGATCTCGTGCGCGTCGGTGTCCAGCACCACGGTGCGCCAGAACGCCGCCCAGCGGGGCTCGTCGAGGCGGGCGCCCTCCAGGAACTCCGGCGTCTGCAGCGAGGCGAGCTGGTCCTGCTCGTTGCTGAGCCAGATCTCGGCGACCCCGCTCCACAGCGGGTCCTTCTCGTCGCCGGGCCGGGGGATGCGGGTGTCGACGCAGTACCGCTTGATCTGCGGGATCTTGGCCGCGTAGCGGACCGCGTGCTCCTCGACCCAGTAGCGCTGGAACTCCTGCTCCGACATGCCGGGTTTCGGGTGGGCCAGGATGATCTGGTGGATCACGTCGTGTCTCCTTGGGGTTGGGGAAGGTCAGACCTTGTAGCCGACGTTGACGTCCTCCGCGAAGCCGAGATAGTCGCGCAGTGGCCAGACCGTCTCGAACTCCAGGTACTCGCGCATGGGCAGCCGGCCCAGCGCCGTGCGGTCGAGGTCCTCGGCCGACTCGACGTCCAGCACGGCGATGACGCGCTTCTGGGCGGCGACCTTCCAGATGCCGACGACCATGCCGTTGTCGATGGTCTCCTTGGCGTGGACGGTCTCCTCGGCCTCGACCTTCCACAGGTCGTCGAGGGAGATGCGGCCCTCGTGGTTCCACTTCATCTGGACGTAGACGAGCATGAGTTCTCCTAAAGGGTGCTGAGGGTCTTGGTGAGCGGGTGTCCGGCGCCGAGGCTGTCGTGGGCGATGTCGGCGGGCGTCTTGCCGTCGTGGCCGACCAGGTCCAGCCGGGCGCCGGCGTCGATCAGGATGCGGGCGCACTCCTCGTAGCCGTGCCAGAGGGCGTCGTGCAGCGGGGAGTAGCCGTTGGTGATGCCCTGGAAGTCCAGGTCCGTGCCGGGCGCCGCCACGAGCAGGGCCGTGATCCCCGCGTGGCCGTTGTAGACGGCCTTGTGCAGGGGGACGGCGCCGAAGGTGGGCTCGGTGGCGTTGACGTCGGCACCGGCGGCGAGCAGCTCGCGGGCGATCTCCTGGTGCCCGTCCCGGCAGGCCACCAGGAGCGGGGTGTGCGCGTCGTTGAAGCCGTTGACCACCGGGTACCGGGCGTCGACCTCGGCTCCGGCGGCGAGCAGCCGGCGCACTGCGGCGAGATCGCCCGCGACGACCGCGCCCATCAGCTGCTGCGCCCCGGCCGCCGCGCCGTCCGCCTCGGTGCGGGCGGTCAGCAGGCGCTCGGCCGCCAGCAGCTTGTCCTTGCCACGGGTGTTGACGCCGAGCTCGTACTCGAAGTGCTCGCGCATCGAGAAGCCGTAGTGCGTCGAGAGGTTGAGGCCCGCCTGATGGTCCAGCAGGACCGCGACCACCTCCGGCCACTTGTACCAGAGGGCGTCCATCAGCGGCGTGTGCCCGGTGGTGGCCGCCACCGCGTCCACGAAGGCGCCGGCCGCCAGCAGCAGCCGGACGGTCTCCGGGTCACCTCCCTGGACGGCCTTGTGCAGCGCCGTGCCGCCGCCGCGCGAGTCCGCGGTGTAGAGGTCGGCGCCCGCATCCAGCAGCAGCCGGACGAGGGGCGCGTTCGCACGGCCCGCCGCGATCATCAGGGCGGTCAACCCGCTGTCCTGGTCACGGGTGCTCGGGTCGGCGCCGATGGCCAGCAGTCTCCGAACCGTTCCGGTATCGCCCCGGTGTACTGCTTCGATGAATTCCGTGCGGGTGAGGATCGTCATTCCTTAATCGCCTGCCTTCTTCTGTCTTGAGCTGGCGACGGAAACTTATCCGGGGTGCGACCACCTCATGCGGGGACCTAACAAACTCTGCCGCCACTACGGAGTCTTGACGCCGCCCAGATGCGACGTCACCAACTCGCGACGACCTCACAAACTGGTTCCAGGACCATTGACGGCCTGCTCCGGGTGCAGCAGTCTCAATGGCGAACACCAGCCGGTGAAGGAGGAGAAAGTAATGCCGAAGCACATTCTGATCGTTCTGTCGGAATACGGATACTGGGCCGAGGAATTGGTCGGACCGCTCAGCGAGTTCGACCGGCGCGGGTACCGCGTCACCTTCGCGACGCCCACCGGAAAGCGCGCCCAGGCGCTGCCGCCGAGCCTCGACGAGGAGTACGTCGACCCGCCGCTCGGCCGCTCGGTGACCACCGCCGAGGTGGCCGCCCTGGGCCGCGCCGTGGACAGCGGCAACCGGCTCGACAACCCGCTGAACCTCAACGCCTGGCTGCCCGAGCGCCCCTACACCAGCGCGCCGAACTACCTGCCCAAGCTGGAGGATTACCACCGCTCGCTGGAGCAGGTCGAGGCCGACCTGCGGGAATACGACGCCCTGCTGATCGTGGGCGGCAGCGGCCCGATCGTCGATCTGGCCAACAACGAGCGCGTGCACGACCTGGTCCTGGCCTTCGTGCGGGCCGGTAAGCCGGTCGGCGCGGAGTGCTACGGCGTCGCCTGCCTGGCCTTCGCCCGGGACTGGAACGACCGTCGCAGCATCATCTGGGGCAAGCACGTCACCGGTCACTGCAAGGAGTACGACTACAAGGACGGCACCGGCTTCCTCGGCACCGACTTCGTGATGGGCCCGCCGCCGTACCCGCTGGAGTACATCCTGCGGGACGCGACCGGCCCCGACGGCGCCTACCACGGGAACTTCGGAAAGCCGCTGTCGGTGATCGTCGACTTCCCGTTCGTCACCGGGCGCTCCACGCCGGACTCGTTCCTCGCCGGCCGGAAGCTGGTCGAAATGCTGGAGGAGGGCCTTACCAGGTACGGCTGGTAGGGAATTCGTGTCAAACGAACCGGCGGATCGAACGAAATGGCGGGGAGTAATTCGGTGACGGGCAGGACAGGAAACGTCAAACTCATCGAGCAGTTCCAGGCCGACGGCATCCATGTGATGTTCGGTAATCCCGGAACCGTCGAGCAGGGATTTCTCGACGCGGCGGACCATGCTCCAGGATTCCAGTACGTACTGGCTCTCCAGGAGACGGTGGCGGCCGGAATCGCCGACGGCTACGCACGGGCGACCGGAAGGGCCGCGCTGTTGCAACTGCACACCGGTGTCGGCCTGGGCAATGCGATCGGCATGCTCTACCAGTCGCTGCGCGGGCACACGCCGCTGGTGGTCATCGCCGGCGACGCCGGGGTGCGCTACGACGCCATGGACGCGCAGATGGCGTCCGATCTGGTCGCGATGGCGCGGCCGGTGACCAAGTACGCGACCCGGGTGACCGATCCGCGCTCGGTGCTGCGGGTGATCCGGCGCGCGGTGAAGATCGCGATGACGGAGCCGCGCGGCCCGGTCTTCGTGGCCCTGCCGATGGACGTCCTCGACGAGCTCAACGACGAGCCAGTCATCCCCTCCTCCCTGCCGGTCACCGCCTCCGCCCCGCCGGCGGAGGCGGTGACCCGGGCGGCCGAGCTGCTCGGCGGCGCCCGGCGCCCGCTGATGCTGGTGGGTGACGGGGTCTCACTCGCCGGAGCACAGGCCGAGCTGGTCCGGGTGGCGGAGCTGACGGGGGCGGACGTCTGGTCCGTGGACTCCTCCGAGGTCAACATGCCGGCCTCGCACCCGCTCTCCCGGGGGCAGCTCGGCCACATGTTCGGCGAGCGCAGCGCCGCCGTGGTGGCGGACGCGGACACCGTGCTGATTGTGGGCACGTACGTCTTCCCCGAGGTGTTCCCGCTGCTCACCAACCCCTTCGGGCCGGACGCGCGCATCGTCCACATCGACCTGAACGCCTACGAGATCGCCAAGAACTTCCCGGTCGACCTCGGCCTGGTGGCCGACCCGAAGGCGACGCTCGCGGCACTGGCCGCGGAGCTGGAGGGTCGGTCCACCCCAGCAGAGCGGGAGGCGGCGGCACAGCGGTTGCTGACCAGGCGTCAGGAACGTGAGCGGAGCCTGCGCGAAGACGTACCGGGGGACTCCACGCTGGAGCGGTTCCTCCAGGAGCTCGCCCGGCGGGTGGGACACGACGTCATGGTCTTCGACGAGGCACTCACCTCCTCGCCGACCGTGGTGAAGTACCTGCCCCCGGACCGGCCCGGCGACTACTTCCTCACCCGCGGCGGCTCTCTCGGCGTCGGCATCCCGGGCGCGGTGGGCGCGAAGCTGGCCCACCCGGACCGCACGGTCGTCGGCTTCACCGGCGACGGCGGCGCGATGTACACCTACCAGGCGCTGTGGACCGCCTCCCGGTACGGCGTCGCCGCCAAGTTCGTCGTCTGCAACAACCGCAAGTACCGGCTGCTGGACGACAACATCACCCAGTACTGGAAGGAACGGGACATCCCGCAGCACGAGTTCCCGTCTAGCTTCGACCTGTCCCGCCCGGACATCCGCTTCGCCGAGCTCGCGAAGGCCCTGGGCGCCGACGGCATCCGGGTGGAGAAGCCGGAGGACGCGGCGGCCGCCGTCGAGCGGATGCTCGCCGCCACCGGGCCCTTCCTGGTCGACCTCCAAGTCTGACGACACACCAAGGAGTTCACGCCATGCCGGAGGTCACCGCCGCCGCGCCTCGCACTCTCACCGAGCAGGCCGTCGAGGCGCTCGTCGAGCAGTGGTACGCCGCACTCGACCGCCACGGCGACCTGGACGAGATCAAGCAGTTCCTGGTCGACGACGGCCTCGAACTGCGGTTCCCGGAGGGGACCTTCCGGGGCCACACCGGCTTCGCCGGGTGGTACGAGAACGTCATCCACCGGTTCTTCGACGAGGAACACACGGTCGTCAAGGTCCGGGCCGAGATCGACGGTACCGAGGCCACGGTCCGAGTCCACGTCAACTGGCAGGCCAAGGTGTGGAACGCCCCCGCCGCCAACAGCGAGTGGCTCGGTTTCGACGCCCACCAGACCTGGACCGTGGTGGCACGGCGGAACGCTCCTGTCCCGCTGATCAAGACGTACATCTGCAACGCGCTGGAGCCGATGCCGGGCTCCGCCGCACTTGAGGGAGTGGGATAGCACAGATGAACGCCCGTGAGGTGCTGGCCAGTTACTACGTTCACGCGAACGACGGAGACTGGGACAGCTGGTGCGACCTGTTCGCCGACGACATGGTGATGGACGAGCAGCTGGCCGGCCGCGTCGAGGGACGCGAGAAGCTCCGCTCGATGATGACCGGGATGGGGGAGATGTACGCCTCCTTCGAGAACCTGCCCCGGCACTTCCTTGTCGACGCCGACGGAGAGGAGGCGGCGGTGGTATCCCACATCTCGGCCCGGAGCTCCTCCGGCAAGCCGATCGAGGCGGACGTCATGAACTACTTCCACATCCGCGACGGCCGGATCACCTACATGGCCAACTTCCATGACACGCAGCCGTTCCAGGTGCTCTCCCAGAGCTGAACGACAGAGAGCTGATGACAGAGAGATGAGAGAAGAGTTCGACCACGTCATCGTCGGCGCCGGCACCGCCGGCTGCGTACTGGCCCACCGGCTGACCGAGGACCCGGACGTCCGCGTCCTGCTCCTGGAGGCAGGCGCCGGTCGGATACCGCAGGAGGTGGACGACCCCACCGCCTGGATGCGGCTGCTCGGCAGCCGGATCGACTGGAGATACCGGAGCGTTCCGCAGCCGGGCCTGAACGGGCGGGTGACCCGGGAGCCGCGCGGCAAGGCGCCCGGCGGGAGTAGCAACCTCAACCTGATGATGCATGTCCGCGGTCACGCCTTGGACTTCGACAACTGGGCCTACCAGGGCGCGGCGGGCTGGTCGTTCAGGGACGTCCGGCAGTACTTCGAGCGCATAGAGGCCGAGTGGCCGACCAGTGATGGGGGCCTTGGAGAACCCAACCCGGCCTCCCGGGCGTTCATCGATGCCTGCGTCGAACTCGGTCACCCTCGGGTGGCGGATTTCAACTCCCGCCCGATGCGCGGTGTCGGCTGGCACCGCCTGGACATGGCGGAAGGCCGCCGCCGGGGAGCCCTCGCCTCGTACCTGGAACCGGCGCTGGCACGGCCCAACCTGACGCTGCGTAGCAACGCCCAGGCGCTCAGGCTCGTCGTGATCGGCGGCGCTTGCGTCGGGGTGGAGTACCTCCAGCGCCCGGAACCGGCCGGACTCAAGGGGCGTTCGGTGCGCGACACGCACGGCGAGCAGCCCCAGGCCGGCATCCACCAGGTGTACGCCACCGGCGAGGTGATCGTTGCCGCCGGTGCGATCGAGTCGCCCAAGCTGCTGCTGCTCTCCGGTGTCGGAAACCCCGACCACCTGCGGGAGTTCGGCATCACCGTCAACGCGGCACTGCCGGGGGTGGGGGAGAACTTCCACAACCACGTGCTCACCGCGGTGATGTCCGAGTCGCGCACCCCTGTGCTGGCCGCACGGCAGAACCTCTCGGAGAGCGCGCTGTTCCTCTCCTCCACGCCCGGGCTGCCCACGCCTGACCTGCAACTCGCTTTCGTCCACGCCCCGTTCGATGCCGAAGTGGCCGGTGAACACCCGGAGACGGTGAGCATCCTGCCCGGTGTGGTGCGTCCGGCCTCGCGAGGTTGGGTCCGGCTCGCCCAGGCGGATGCGCTCGCCCACCCGCTGGTCAACCCTAACTACCTCGGCGACCGTTCCGACCTGGAACGGCTGGTCCAGGGCGTGAAGTTGGCCAGGGAGATCACCGGAACCTCCGCCTTCTCGCCCTGGCACAAGCAGGAGCTCTGGCCGGGCCCGGCGGTCACCTCCGACGAGGAGCTGCGGGCGTTCGTCCGGCGTACTGCGGACAGCTACCACCACCATGCCGGGTCCTGCCGGATGGGGACCGACGACCTGTCGGTCGTGGACCCGGGCCTGCGGGTCCATGGCGTGCGCGGGCTGCGTGTGGTGGACGCGAGCGTGATGCCCGCCGTGCCCTCCGGAAATCCCAACACCGCCGTCGCGATGATCGCCGAGCGGGCGGCCGACCTGATCAGGGAAGGAACCCATGTCTGACGTCGCGGTCAAGGAAGGACCGCTCTCCGGCGCCCGGATCGCGGTGCTGATGGAGAGCGACTTCTACGAGCCCGAGATCTTCTACTACCGGCACCGGTTCGCGGAGGAGGGCGCGCGGGTCGACTTCCTCACCCGGCTCTGGGGGCAGCGCGAAATGACCTTCACCGGTCATGAGTTCCGCGCGCCGTTCACCGTCGATCGCGGTTTCGAGGGCGTCGACCCGCGCGAGTACGCCGCGATCATCGTGCCCTCCGGCATGGTGGCGGACCGGCTGCGCTACACCGAGGACGTCAACAGCCTGGCCCCCGCCGCCAGGCTGCTGCGCTGGGCCTTCGCCGAGCCCGGCGTGGTCAAGGGGATCATCTGCCACGGCATGTGGCTGGCCGCCTCCGTCCCCCAGGTCGTCAATGGCCGCAAGGTCGTCTGCCACAACAACCTGATCGGCGACGTCCGCAACATGGGCGCCGAGTACGTGGACCAGGACGTCGTCCTCGACGGCGACCTGCTCACCGCACGCACCGGGGAGCACCACCACCTGTTCGCCCGCGCCCTCATCGAGGAGCTCGTCCAGCGGAGGCCGCGATGACGCGTTGGTCACACGTCGGCCTCAACTGCCGCGACCAGCAGGCGACCGAGGAGTTCTACACCCGCTGGTTCGGCTTCCACCGGGCCCGAACGGTACCGGCCGGTGACGGGCAGATCGTCTTCCTGCGCAACGGCGACGCGTACCTCGAACTCTTCCCCACCGCAGGCGAGTCAGCGGATCGCGGCCAGGCCGACGGCCCGACGGCGCCCGGCGGGGTGCGGCACATCGCCTTCCAGACCGACAGCGTCGACCTGCTGCTGGTCACGATGGGCGACGCGGCCGAAGTGACCCTCGGCCCCTTGGACTTCGACGAAGTCCTGGACGGCTGGCGGACGATCTGGCTGCGCGACCCGGACGGCGTCGTCGTCGAGGTCAGCCAGGGATACCGGGACCAGGAAAGCATCGATCTCAGTGAAGGGGCATCAATCCATGTCTGACACGGTGAACTTCACGTTTTCTGACACCATCGCCGGCTATGTCACGGCCTACGACGGCGACACCGGGCTCGTCCGTCTCACCACCGCGGACGGCCGCGAGTTCGAAGTCTCCGTCGCGGCCGAGCCCACAGCCGAGCTCCTGCACAACCTGGACGAGCCGTACGCCGACGCCGGCGGCCACCTCGACGCGATGCTGGAGCCCGGCCGGTTCCTCTTCGCCTACGCGGTGTTCTACCCCGAGGCCGGCACGACCCGGATCGAGGCGAAGCGGCTGATCTTCGTCGGTCGCCGGCCGGACGCGTACCGATTCGAGGAGACCGACTGGTGGATCGGCCAACTGGAGTCCATCGCGGGCTTCTACCGCCGCGCCCAGTTCGGCGACGGGCCGGTGGACTACGCCAAGTACCGGACCCAGTTGCGGCTGGGCGGCGACAAGACGGCCAGCCACATCCAGGAGACCGACACCATCTCCCGGCTGGTCTACGGGATGGCCTCGGCCTTCATGCTGACCGGCAACGACGAGTACCTGGAGGTCGCCGAGCGCGGCACCGAGTACCTGCGCGAGCACCTGCGCGTCGTGGACCCCGAGGAGGACGTCGTCTACTGGTACCACGGGCTGAGCGTGGACGGGGACACCGAGAAGAAGCTCTTCACCTCGGAGTTCTCCGACGACTACGACGCGATCCCGATGTACGAGCAGATCTACGCGCTCGCCGGCCCGATCCAGACCTACCGGGTGACCGGTGACCCGCGGATCAAGAGCGATGCCGACGCCACCCTGCGGCTGTTCGAGAAGTTCTTCCTCGACCCGGAGCACGGCGGCTACTACTCGCACATCGACCCCATCCTGTTCCGCGCCGACCACGACTCGCTCGGCCCCAACAAGGCCCGGAAGAACTGGAACTCGGTCGGCGACCACGCCCCCGCGTACCTGATCAACCTCTACCTCGCCACCGGCGACGCCAAGTACGCCGAGATGCTGGAGTACACCTTCGACACCATCGTGGAGCACTTCGTTCCCGGCAAGCACAGCCCGGACCACAAGAACAGCCCCTTCGTCCAGGAGCGCTTCCACCGCGACTGGTCGCACGACACCACCCACGGCTGGCAGCAGGACCGCGCGGTGGTCGGCCACAACCTCAAGATCGCCTGGAACCTGATGCGCATGCACTCGCTGCGCCCCAAGGCGGAGTACCTGGAGACGGCGGCGAGCATCGGCGAGCTGATGCCGGAGGTCGGCAGCGACCGGCAGCGCGGCGGCTGGTACGACGTGGTCGAGCGGGTCCGCCGGGACGGCGAGGAGTCGCACCGCTTCAGCTGGCACGACCGCAAGGCATGGTGGCAGCAGGAGCAGGCGATCCTCGCCTACCTGATCCTGCACGGGCTCACCGGCCGGGAGGAGTTCCTGCGGGACGCGCGGCACGCCGAGGCGTTCTACAACGCGTTTTTCCTTGACCACGACGAGGGCGCCGTCTACTTCAACGTGCTCGCGAGCGGCATGCCCTACCTGCTCGGCACCGAGCGGCTCAAGGGCAGCCACTCGATGAGCATGTACCACTCCGCCGAGCTGTGCTACCTCGCCGCCGTCTACAACAACCTGCTGATCAACGGCCGTCCGATGGACTTCTGGTTCAAGCCGGACCCGGCCGGGCTCCAGGACGGACTGCTGCGCGTCTCGCCCGACCTGCTGCCGGCCGGCGCGGTCCGGATCGCGGCGGTGGAGGTCGACGGCGTGCCGCACCCGGACTTCCACGCCGAAGGGCTCACCGTCCGCCTGGGGCAGCACCAGGGACGGGTGAAGGTGCGGGTCCGCCTCGAACCGGCGAGGGACCGGTCATGACGGTCGAGGTCCGCTCCCGCGAGCAGGACGGCGTCACCGTCGTGGAGCTCGACGGGGAGATCACCAGCGTGACGTCCGGCGAGCTCCAGCAGCGTCTGCTGCCGCTCATCGGGCGCAGCAGCACCACCGTCATCGACCTGACCCAGGTGCCCTACATCTCCAGCGCGGGCCTGCGCACGCTGCTCCTGGTACACCGCCGGGCGCTGCGCGAAGCCACCAGCACGATTCTGGTCGGGCTGTCGGAGGAGGTCCGGTTCGTGATGTCCTCCACCGGCTTCCTGAACTTCTTCGACGTCCGGGAGAGCGCGTCGTCCGTCCTCGGGGCGGTACGCGAATGAGCGTCACCGAGCGCATCGACGCCTACCCGACCCGCACCATCGGCGGCTACGGAGTCCGGGCCGGCCGCCCGCTGCCCTTCGGGGCGACGCCGGTGCCGGCCGGGGTCAACTTCTCGGTCTACTCCGAGAAGGCCACCCGGATGTGGCTGGTCCTGTTCGAGCCGGGCGCCGAACAGCCGCTGGCCGAGCTGGAGTTCCCGGCGGCGTTCCGGATCGGCAGCGTCTTCGCGATGACCGTCTTCGGCCTCGACGGAGGGAGCCTGGACGACGAGCGCTTGGAGTACGGCTTCCGCGCCGAGGGCCCCTTCGACCCGGAGCACGGCGACCGGTTCGACGCGACCCGGGTGCTCAGCGACCCGTACGCGCGGATGATCTCCGGGCGTGACGTGTGGGGCACCGAGCCGGACCGTGACCGCCCGTGCCCGTACCGCTCCCGGCTGGTCCCCGACGACTTCGACTGGGGCGACGACGCACCGCTGCGCATCCCGACCGAGGACCTGGTGGTCTACGAGCTGCACGTGCGCGGCTTCACCCGCCACCCCTCCGCGCAGGTGTCCGCACCGGGCACCTACGCGGGGCTGCGGGAGAAGATCCCGTACCTCAAGGAACTCGGGGTCAACTGCGTCGAGTTGATGCCCGTTTTCGAGTTCGACGAGCACGACAACCCGCGTAGCGACCCCGGGACCGGTGAGCCGCTGCTCGACTACTGGGGCTACAACACCGTCGGCTTCTTCGCACCCAAGGCCGGCTACGCGGCGACCGGGCGGTTCGGCATGCAGGCCGACGAGTTCAAGACCATGGTGAAGGAGCTGCACGCGGCCGGGATCGAGGTCGTCCTCGACGTGGTCTTCAACCACACCGCCGAGGGCAACGAGCAGGGCCCGACCATCTCCTTCCGCGGCCTGGACAACGCGACGTACTACATGCTCACCCCGGCGGGGGACTACTACAACTTCAGCGGCACCGGAAACACCGTCAACTGCAACCACCCCGTGGTGCGCGACTTCATCCTCAACTGCCTGCGCCACTGGGTGTCGGAGTACCACATCGACGGCTTCCGCTTCGACCTGGCGGCCATCCTCGACCGGGCCCCCGACGGCACCCCGCTGGCCAACCCGCCGCTGCTGGAGCAGCTCGCCCACGACCCGGTGCTGCGCCACTGCAAGCTGATCGCGGAGGCCTGGGACGCGGCCGGCCTCTACGAGGTGGGGAGCTTCCCCGACTACGGGCGCTGGGCGGAGTGGAACGGCCAGTACCGGGACACCGTGCGCCGGTTCCTCAAGGGCGACCCGGGCACGGCCGGCGAGCTGGCCACCCGGGTGGTGGGCTCGCCCGACCTGTACACCGGCCGCGGCACCGCCGCGTCGGTCAACTTCGTCACCGCCCACGACGGCTTCACCCTGCACGACCTGGTCTCGTACAACGACAAGCACAACGAGGCCAACGGCGAGGGCAACGCCGACGGTGCCAACGACAACAACAGCTGGAACTGCGGCGCGGAGGGTCCCACCGAGGACCCGGAGATCCAGCGGCTGCGGATGCGGCAGATGAAGAACGCCATGGCGATCCTGCTCACCAGCCAGGGCGTGCCGATGCTGCTCGCCGGAGACGAGTTGGCGCGCACGCAAGCCGGCAACAACAACACCTACTGCCAGGACAACGAGCTGTCCTGGCAGGACTGGAGCCCGCACGAGACGGGCGAGGAGCTGTACCGCTTCGTCCGCTCCCTGATCGCCTTCCGGCATGCCCACCCGCTGCTGCGCGGCGCCGACCATCCCGGGGTCTGCTCCGGCAGCGACGTCAGCTGGCACGGAACCCGGGCCTGGGAGCCGGACTGGTCGGCCGACAGTCGACTGCTGGCCGTGCTCCGGACGGGTGACGAGCAGATCTACGTCGCGATGAACTCCCACTGGGAGCCGCACGACCTGGAGTTGCCGACGCCGCAGTCCGGGACGGACTGGTACCTCGTCGCGGACACCGCCGCCGAGCCCCCGTACGACATCCACCAGCCGGGCGCGGAGCCGCCCCTGACGGACCCCGGGCACTACCGGATCGCGCCGCGCTCGACCGTGATCCTGCTCGCCCGCTGAACGCTGCACGCTGCGCTTGAAGAACTGGAGAACCCAAGCCATGGCCCTTTCCGTCACGGTCACCACGTCCACGGACACCGCGACCATCAACCTCATCGGCGAACTGGACGCCGCCAGCGCCCCCGCCTTCCACGACACCATCGAACAGGCGGCTGCCGCCGGGGTCACCCATGTCGTCATCCAGGCCCACGAGTTGACCTACATGGCCAGCGCCGGCCTGCGCTCCCTGGTGTTCGCCCGGCAGAAGATGGGCGACGAGGTCCGGATCACCGTGGCCGGCCCGAGCGCGCCCGTGGCCCGGACCATCCGGCAGGCCGGCTTCGACCGCAGCGTCACGCTCGTCGACGAATGAGACCGGAGGGGCCACGCGGATGAACGCGCTGCGCATCCCTGCCGCGCTGACCTCCCTGGAGGACGTCGCGCACTTCTGCCAGAGCCTCGCGGAGCGGGCCGGGCTCTCCACCGACGCCGCGTACCGGCTGCGCCTGGCCACCGACGAGCTCGCCACCAATGTGGTGATGCACGGATACCGGGGCGGCGAGGGGGAGTTACGGCTCGCGGGCGGAATGGACGAGGACACCGTCTGGATTCGCCTGGAGGACGACGCGCCACCCTTCGACCCCGGCGCCGGCTGCCGACCCCCGCAACCCGACGTACCGCTGGCACAGCGGGGGATCGGCGGGCTGGGAATCCACCTCGCACTGACCTCGCTGGACGACTTCAGCCACCGCTACACCGACGGTCACAACAGCTGCACCCTCGTGATCCGTCGCCACCGACCCCGACGCCGACCCGAATGAGGACCCGACATGCCCTCTGTCACAGCCCTCCTGGTGAGCCAGGAGCGCAACCCGCCCCCGGAGCTGCTGACCGCCCTCGCCCACGAGGACGTGGCCGTCGAGGTGCGCACCCCGGACGAGGCCCTGGAAGACCGGTCGTCGGCGGAAGTCCTGCTGGCCCCGGCGGCGATGGCCCCGCGCAGCCTGCGGGAGATCAGCCGACGGCTCAGCGAGAACGGCCCGACCCCGATCGTGGTGGTCTACGCCCAGAACGAGTTCGACGACATCGAGCAGCACATCAGGCTCGGACATGACTACCTAGTCCCACCGTTCCTCCCGCCGCTGGTACGGGCGCGGCTGCGCAGCTGCTACGAGCGGGCCAAGCTGAGCCACTCCATGGAGGAGATCCAGGCGCAGGCCGAACTTCTCAGCTATGAAAGAGAGTTGAAGATCGGCCGGGAGATCCAGGAGGGATTCCTGCCCGAAGGTCTGCCGACGCTGGACGGCTGGGATCTCGATGTGCGCTTCCGGCCGGCCCGGAAGGTGGCGGGCGACTTCTACGACGTGTTCGAGATGGTCAACCGGCGCAGGTTGGCCCTGGTCGTGGCCGACGTGTGCGACAAGGGCGTAGGGGCCGCTCTGTTCATGGCGCTGATCCGCAGCCTGCTGCGCCACACGGCCGAACACAGCGGGCTGCAGAGTCTGATGACGGCCCATCAGTCGACCGGGGCCGACCCGTCCCACGTGATCCCGGTGGTCGGTGCCACCCCGCTCATGAACGCGGTGGTGGGCACCAACGGGTACCTCACCCGCAACCACAGCGGCCAGGGCTACTTCGCGACGATGTTCTTCAGCGTCCTCGACCCGGCCACCGGCAGCCTGGTCTACATCAACGGCGGCCACAACCCGCCGCTGCTGGTCGCCAGGGAGGGCGGCGAGCCGACGCCGCTGGAGCCCACCGGGCCGGCCGTCGGCGTCATCCCGGACTGCGCCTTCGCGTTGGGATACGCGCAACTGAGGCCGGGAGACACGCTCTTCGTCTATACCGACGGTGTGACCGAGGCCCGTAACGCGGAGGGCGAGTTCTTCGGCGACGACCGCGTCCTGGCGTTGCTCCGCGAGCCCGCACCCTCAGGAAGGGCACTGCTGGAGCGGATGGAGTCAGCACTCCGGGAGCACAGCGGAGCCGCCGAACAGCACGACGACATCACCATGATGGCCGTCCACCGGATGGCCGTACCCGTCTGACCGACCGACGTCAGGCAACGCTTTGGACACCAGGACGATCGGACAGGAACAGATGGCACAGATCATCGCAATGCACTCGCATCGAGGGGGTACGGGGAGATCCACCATCGCGGCCAACCTCGCCCGGCTGATGGCCGACGAGGGGCACCGGGTGGCGCTGGTGGACACCGACATCCAGTCACCGGCGGCACATGTGCTGTTCGGCGACGCCCAGGCTCCTGGGCACACCCTCGCCGACTACCTGATCGGCCGGTGCGAGGTCGAGGACGCCGCGGTCGCGATGCCCACGGCCCCCGGCGGCGGGGACCTGTTCCTGGTGCCGGCCCGGGCCGAGGCCTCCGGTATCCACGAGATCATCGCCCAGGGGTACGACGTCGGGCTGCTCCGCGAGGGCTTCGACCGCCTCATCGACGCGCTGCGCCTCGACATTCTCCTACTGGACACGCACGCGGGCATCAACAACGAGACGGTGACCGCCGTGGCCAGCGCCGATACCCTGGTCGTGGTGACCAGGTCGTGCCGGCTGGACCTCACCGGTGCCGGCGAGACCATCGAGTTCGCCAACCAGCTCAGCTGCCCGCGTCGCGCCCTGGTGGTCAACATGGTGCCCCCGGGCGTGCCCGATGAGGCCTCCCGGGAGCGAGCCGAACGGGCCTACGGATCAACGGTCGAGGCGGTACTGCCCTACACACCCGAGCTGGCCATGGTCGCCGGTGCCCGGCTGTTCGCCGACGCGCACCCCGAGCACCCGCTCATGGAACGTTTCCGCAAGATCATTCCTTCTCTGATTCGCCGGAGGTGACGGCAACGATGGAGAGCCTGTCCGCAATCGCCCTGGTCGGAGGCCAGGGGGTGCGGGCCCGGCCGCTGACCCTGAACTCCTCGGACTATCTGCGCAGCAAGGCCGCGATGTGCCTGGCCGGCCGCAGCCTGATCGAGTGGGCGGTCGAGATCCTGCAGAGCCAAGGGGTCGACCGGTTCTTCGTGGCCGCCAACGGCAGCGAGAACCGGGCCCAGACGAAGGCCATCCTGGAGCACGGTGAACAGCTCGGCGTCTCGGTCCGGTACTCCCGGACCCGCTTCGACCGCAGCAACACCGGCTCGGGAGAGGCCACCTTGCGCTGTCTGGAGTACTGGGACCTCGGTGGCCTGGCGTTGGTCTTCCCCTCCGACTCGGTCTTCGACTTCGACCTCGCGAGCATGGTCCGCGCCCACCGGGCGAGCGATTCCGTCGTCACGGTCGCCTCCGTGCTCCGCCCGGCGGCGGAGGCGGCGGGCAAGTACGGGGTGGTGCTGCGGGGGCCGGACGGCGGGGTGACGGGTTTTCTGGAGAAGCCGGACCTGAAGACCCTTGAGCTGAACGGCGGGAGCCAGGTCGAGACCAACGCCGGGATGTACCTGGTCGACTGCGACCGGCTGCGGATGATCGCCCGCGAGCCGGCCCTGGCCATGCTGGCCGGCCGCAGCCTGGACTGGGGCGGCGATCTACTGCCGTACCTGGTCGGCCACGGCCACCAGGTCTCCTCGTACCCCATCGCCAAGTTCGGCGACCTGGGCAGCCCCCGGGACTACCTGACCACGCTGCGCGAGGTGCTGCGCGACGAGTACCCGATGCTCAGCGGCCGGATCGACCCGCCGGTCGGTCCGCTCGCAGGCGCCCGGATTCACGAGAGCAGCCTGTATCTCAAGGACGAGATCACCGGCCGCACGCTGGCGGAGAAGGTGGCCGACGGTACCGTGCGGCTCGGACCGAACGTCCGGATCGGCCGGGATGTGGAGGTCGGCCCCGGGGTGATGCTGGCCGAGTCCGACATCGGGGACGGCGTGGACCTCGGCGAGGGCAGCTCGCTGCGGGGTGTCGCGTGCGGAGACCACAGCATCGTCGGTCCTGGCGCCCGGATCTCCAACGCCTTCCTCGGCGCGATGGTCGACATCCGCTCCACCCTCGAACGGCCCGTCGTGCTGGAGGAGTTCTGCGCACTGGGCGACGAGGTGCGGGTCCGGGCGGGAACGCATCTGTCCGGGGTGAGCGTGTTCCCCCGGCTCGACATCAGAAGTGAGGCGTGCATACCGGCCGGCGCCAGTCTGTCCGGCCTGAAAGACCTGCTGCACTGGCTGGGCGAGCAGCCCGCGGACGGGAGGGCGGCGTGATGCGCGTCGATCTGCTGAGCCGCGAGTACCCGCCGCACGTCTACGGCGGTGCGGGCGTCCACGTCCACCAACTGGAATCTCAGCTACGAAAGTTGGTCGACCTGAGAGTTCAATGCTTCGACGGGCCTCGCCCGGACGCCACGGGCCATCGCGCGCCCGTCGAGTTGGCCGGAGCCAACGGCGCGCTCCAGGCGATGGGAGTCGACCTGGCCATGGCCGCGGCCGCCGACGGAGCGGACCTGGTGCACAGCCACACCTGGTACACCAACTTCGCCGGCCACCTCGCCAAGCTGCTGTACGGGATTCCGCACGTGGTCACCGCGCACAGTCTGGAACCGCTGCGCCCCTGGAAGGCGGAGCAGCTCGGTGGCGGCTACGCGCTCTCCTCGTTCTGCGAGCGGACGGCCGTGCTCGGTGCCGACCGGGTGATCGCGGTCTCCGGCGCGATGCGGGACGACGTGCTGCGCTGCTACCCGGAACTCGACCCCGGCCGGGTCGTGGTGATCCACAACGGCATCGACACCGGCGAGTTCGCCCCCGTGGCCGACACCGCCGAGCTGACCCGGCTGGGCATCCGCACCGACCGCCCCACCGTCGCCTGCGTGGCCCGCCTCACCCGGCAGAAGGGCCTGCTCCAGCTGCTGCACGCCGCGCCGCACTTGGCGTCCGGCACCCAGCTGGTGATGTGCGTGAGCGCCCCGGACACCCCGGAGATCGCGGAGGAGTTCGCCGCGCTGGCCCGGGAGGCCCGGGAACGCGGCGCCGACCTGGTGCACGTACAGGAACCGCTGAGCCGCTCGGCGGTGCGCCAACTTCTCTCCCGGGCTGATGTGTTCGCCTGCCCCTCGGTGTACGAGCCGATGGGCATCGTGAACCTGGAGGCCATGGCCTGCGAGACCCCGGTGGTCGCGACCGCCGTGGGTGGCATCCCGGAGGTGGTCGCCGACGGGGAGACGGGACTGCTGGTCCCGCTCGGGAACGAGGACGAGGTCTTCGCCGAGGACTTCGCGCTGCGGATCAACGAGCTGCTGGCGGACCCGGAACGGGCCCGCCGGATGGGACGGGCCGGGCGCCGCCGGGCGGCGGAGCACTTCTCCTGGGCGGCGGTCGCTGCGCAGGTCCACGAGGTCTATGTGTCAGTGAAGGGAAGGTCCTCAGTCCGATGACGACCGAGTCGATCACGCTCGCCAAGGAGCTCCGCCCGCACCAACTCCCTTCTCCCGTCGGGCGTATCCCGATCACCGACGTACAGCCGGTGGTCGACCAGGGCCGCAGGCCCGCGCGGGCGGTGCCGGGGGAGCCCTTCACGGTCTCCGCGACGGTCTTCCGTGAGGGCCACGAGGAACTCGGCGCGCAAGTGGTGCTGACCGGCCCGGGCGGGCGGGAGCGGCCCGGCATCCGGATGACCGAAGAGGTACGTGGTACCGACCTCTACACGGCCGAGGTGACGCTCGACCAGCTGGGGGAGTGGACCTTCCGGGTGGAGGCCTGGAGCGACCCGCTGGCCACCTGGCGGCGTGCGGCTGGGGTGAAGATCCCGGCCGGCATCGACGTCGAACTGACCCTGGAGGAGGGGGCCGTGCTGCTGGCCCGGGCGGCTCTCGGCCTGCTCGCGGTCGGCACCTCCGCGCAGACCCTCCTCGCCTGGGCTGCGGCCAGCGTCCGGGACAGCACCCGCCCGGCGGAGCAGCGGCTCGCCGCCGTGCTCTCCGTCGAGGCCGAGCTGCCGGAGACTGCTCCGCTGCGCGAACTCCTCACCATCGGCCCGGAGTGGCCGATCCGAGTGGACCGCGAACGCGCGCTCTACGGTTCCTGGTACGAGTTCTTCCCCCGCTCCGAGGGCGCCGTCCTCGACTCCACCGGCAGGCGGCCGCCCCGCTCGGGCACCTTCCGCACGGCGGAGTGGCGGCTCCCGGCCATTGCCGCCATGGGCTTCCACGTGGTGTACCTGCCGCCCATCCACCCGATCGGCACCAGCCACCGCAAGGGTCCGGGGAACACCTTGACCGCCGGTCCGGACGACCCCGGGTCCCCCTGGGCGATCGGCTCACCGGCCGGTGGCCACGACGTGGTGCACCCGGACCTGGGGACCGAGGAGGACTTCCGCCACTTCGTGCGCACCGCACGCGGTCTCGGGCTGGAGGTCGCGCTCGACTTCGCGCTGCAGTGCTCACCGGACCACCCCTGGGTGCGCGAGCACCCCGAGTGGTTCCGGCACCGGGCCGACGGCAGCATCGCCCATGCCGAGAACCCGCCCAAGAAGTACCAGGACATCTACCCGATCGACTTCGACGCCGACCCCGACGGCATCCACGCGGCCTGCCTGGGGGTGCTCCAGCACTGGATGGCCCAGGGCGTACGGATCTTCCGGGTGGACAACCCGCACACCAAACCGCTCGCGTTCTGGGCACGGCTGCTCGCCGACGTCCACGCCACCGACCCGGACGTGCTCTTCCTTGCCGAGGCCTTCACCCGCCCGGCGATGCTGCACGCCCTGGCCCGGATCGGGTTCCACCAGTCGTACAGCTACTTCACCTGGCGCAACACCCGGGAGGAGGTCGAGTCGTACCTCGGCGAGCTGGCCGGCCTCGACGGCGAGGAGTCGGCGGCGTACCTGCGGCCCAACCTCTTCGTCAACACCCCGGACATCCTGCCGGGCTACCTCCAGCAGGGCGGGTGGGCGGCCTTCGCGGTCCGCGCGGTGCTGGCCGCGATGGCCGGCCCCTCCTGGGGCGTCTACGCGGGCTACGAGCTGTGCGAGGCGACGGCCACCCGGCCGGGTGCCGAGGAGTACGCGGACTCCGAGAAGTACCAGTACCGGACCCGCGACTGGACGGCTCCGACGCTGAGCCCGCTGATCACCACGCTCAACCGGATACGCGAGGAGCACCCCGCCCTGCACCACCTGCGCAACCTGCGCTTCCACTCCTGCGACAACGAGTCGGTCGTCACCTTCTCCAAGCAACTCGCCGATGACGTGGTGCTGGTGGTGCTCAACCTCGACCCGCACCAAGCCCAGGAGGGCATCGTCTCCCTGGACCTGCCCGCACTCGGGCTGGCCCCCGACGCGACCTTCGACGTCCGCGACGAGCTGAGCGGCAGCTCATACCGCTGGGGGAACGAGAACTACGTACGGCTCGACCCGCACGCGGACCAGGTCGCCCACATCTTCACCATCCGCCCGTCGACGAGGAATTCGCAGTGACCGTTCTCAGCCCGATGCTCGGGGAGCTCGACCTTCATCTGATCGGCGAGGGGCGGCACGAGCAGCTCTGGAAGGTGATGGGGGCCCACCCCCGTGCCGACGGCACGTCCTTCGCCGTGTGGGCGCCGGGCGCCCAAGAGGTCCGGGTGGTCGGCGAGTTCAACGACTGGGACGGCCGGACGTACGAGATGCGGGCGCGCTCCGGCCTGTGGGAGCTCTTCGTCGCGGGGGCGGGCGAGGGCGACCTGTACAAGTACGAGATCCTCGGCCCGGACGGCCAGTGGCGGCAGAAGGCGGACCCGTTCGCTTTCGCCGCCGAGTGCCCGCCCGGGACGGCGTCGCGCATCCACTCCTCCCGGTACCGTTGGACCGACGAGGCCTGGATGGACGGTCGCGGCACGGTCGCGGCGTACGAGGCGCCGATGAGCGTCTACGAGGTACACCTCGGCTCGTGGCGAGCCGGACTGACGTACCGTCAGCTGGCCGACGAACTGCCCGCCTACGTCCGGGAGCTGGGCTTCACCCACGTCGAGCTGCTGCCGGTCGCCGAGCACCCCTTCGGCGGCTCCTGGGGCTACCAGGTCACCTCGTACTACGCCCCGACCGCCCGGCTCGGCACTCCGGACGACTTCCGGTTCCTGGTGGACGCCCTGCACCGGGCCGGCCTCGGCGTGATCGTCGACTGGGTGCCCGCCCACTTCCCCAAGGACGACTGGGCACTGGTCCGCTTCGACGGCACTCCGCTCTACGAGCACCCCGACCCACGCCGGGGCGAGCACCCGGACTGGGGGACGCTGGTCTTCGACTACAGCCGCCCAGAAGTGCGCAACTTCCTGGTCGCCAACGCGCTCTACTGGTGCGAGGAGTTCCACGTCGACGGTCTGCGGGTGGACGCGGTCGCGTCCATGCTCTACCTGGACTACTCCCGCGAGCACGGTCAGTGGCTGCCCAACGCCCATGGCGGACGGGAGAACCTGGACGCCGTCGCCTTCCTCCAGGAGCTGAACGCGACCGTCTACCGCCGCTGCCCCGGCGTGGTCACCATCGCGGAGGAGTCCACCGCCTGGGACGGCGTCACCCGTCCCACGGACAACGGGGGCCTGGGCTTCGGACTGAAGTGGAACATGGGCTGGATGCACGACACCCTGGCCTACCTGCGCGAGGACCCGGTGCACCGGCAGTACCACCACACCAACATGACCTTCCCGATGATGTACGCCCACGCGGAGAACTACCTGCTGCCGATCAGCCACGACGAGGTCGTGCACGGCAAGGGCTCGCTGCTCGGGAAGATGCCCGGCGACCGGTGGCAGCGGTTCGCGAACCTGCGCGCGTACCTGGCCTTCATGTGGGCCCATCCCGGAAAGCAACTCCTCTTCATGGGACAGGAGTTCGCCCAGTCGTCCGAATGGTGGCACGACGGCTCGCTCGACTGGTCCGTACTGGAGGAGGCCGGGGACCATCGTGGGGTCCGGGAGCTGGTCCGTGACCTCAACCGGCTCTACCGCGACACCACGGCCCTCTGGCAGCGCGACAGCGCGCCCGACGGCTTCCGCTGGATCGACGCCGACGCGGCGGCCGAGAACGTCCTCTCCTTCGTCCGCCACGACGCCGCCGGCGAACCACTGGTGTGCGCCTTCAACTTCTCGCCGACGGTCCGTCGGCCGTTCCGGCTCGCCTTCCCGCGTGCGGGCGCCTGGCGCGAGGTGCTCAACACGGACGCCGCCTGCTACGGCGGCAGCGGCGTTGGCAATCTCGGCGGTGTACGGGCCGAGCCACGTGCCTGGCAGGGCTTCCCGGCCAGTGCCGCGCTCACGCTGCCCCCGCTCGGGGCGGTCTGGCTACGGCCGGGGGACCGCGATGCTTGAGGTTCTCCTGCTGGTCGTCGGCGCGACCCTGGTATCCGTCGTCGCCCGTCGGATCGACATCCCGGCGCCGATCGCCCTGGTCGTGGCCGGACTGCTGGTCTCGTTCGTCCCCGGTGTGCCGGACTACCACCTGGACCCGGAGCTCGCCCTCCTGGTCTTCGTCCCGCCGCTGGTGTACGCCGACGCCGTGGAGAGCTCCTACCTGAACCTACGGGCCAACGCCCGCCCGATCGGCCTGCTCTCCGTCGGTCTCGTCCTGTTCACCACGCTGGTCGTCGGACTGGTGGCCCACACGGTCATCCCCGGGATGCCGTGGGCCGTGGCCTTCGTCCTCGGCGCGATCCTCGCCCCCACCGACTCGGTCGCCGCAGTCGCCATCGCCCGCCGGCTGGGGCTGCCGCGCCGGATCGTCACCATCCTGGTGGCGGAGAGCATCGTCAACGACGCCACCGGCATGACGGTCTTCCGGATGGCCGTCGCGGTGGCACTGGGCGGCACCACCACCATCCTCCAGGGCACGGGCGAGTTCCTGTTCGGCTCGCTGGGCGGGGTGGCGGTCGGTCTGCTGCTCGCGCCGCCGGTCCGGCGGCTCCGCTGCTGGCTGGCCGATGCCGTTGCCGAGAACGCGGTGTCGCTGCTCGTGCCGTTCGGGGCCTACGCGATCGCCGAGGCCCTCCACACCTCGGGCGTGATGGCGGTGCTCGCCGCCGGGCTCTATCTCGGCCACCACTCCACCGGGGCGTCGCACGAGGCCCGGTTGCAGGAGAAGGCCACCCTGAGGCTCTCCAGCCATCTGCTGGAGGCGGTGTCCTTCGCCCTGATCGGCCTTCAGCTGCGCCCGGTGCTGCAGGCGCTGCGCACCACCGATCCGCTGGCCCTGGGCTGGTACGCCGCCGTAGTCCTCGCCACTCTGCTGCTGGCGCGGATCGCCTGGGTCTACCCGGCGACCTACCTGCCCCGCAGGCTGTCGGCGCGGCTCCGCAACCGCGACCCGGCGCCGCCCTGGCGCTTCCCCGCCGCGATCTGCTGGGCCGGCACCCGGGGAGTGGTCTCGCTCGCCGCCGCCTTCGCCGTCCCGGCGACGATGCCCCGGCGCGACCTCGTGCTCTTCCTGGCCTTCGCCGCAGTCCTCGGCACCCTGCTGGTCCAGGGCGTCGGCTTCCCGGCCGTGGTCCGCCGCCTCGGTCTGCGCGACGAGGGGCAGGCGCACCAGGACGACCTGGCGGAGGCGGTGGCGCAGGAGACCGCCGCCCGCGCCGCCTGGGCCCGGATGGAGGAGCTGGTCACCAGCGGACAGGAGGCGCCGCCTGGCCATGTGCTGGACAGACTCCGGGAGCTGGCCGACCACCGCTGCTCCACCGCCTGGGAGCGGCTGCGGGCGGCCGGCGTACCGGCGGAGGCGGAGCCACCGACCGCCGCGTACCGGCGGCTGCGCCGGGAGATGCTCGCCATCGAGCGCGGCGTCTTCGTACGGCTGTGCCGGGAGGGCCGGCTTCACGACGAGGTGCTCCGGCGGGTGATGCACGAACTCGACCTGGAGGAGTCGGTGCTCTCCCGCGGTTGAGAGACGGTCAGCCGGCCCGCCTGGAGATCAGCGGCCCGGTCATCACGGTGGTGACCAGGGCCATCAGGACCAAGGCCGTGTACAGCTCCTGGTCCAGCAGCCCGGCCGTCAGGCCGATCGACAGCACGATCAGTTCGGTGAGCCCGCGGGTGTTCATCAGTATCCCCACGGTGAGCGAGTCGTGCGGTCGCAGACCGCCCACCCGCGCGCCCAGATACCCGCCGAGGACCTTGCCGCCCACGGCGAGCGGCAGTAGGACGGCGAGGAACCGGAGGCCGCCGCCGGAGAGGCTGCGCAGGTCGATGGCGATACCCGAGACCACGAAGAAGACCGGAAGGAGGAGTCGCCCTGTGCCTGCCAGCGATGTGACGGAGCTCGGCCCGGCGGCGTCCGGGTCCGCCGTCGGCCGGGGCAGGACGGCGCCGGCCAGCAGGGCGCCGAACTCGGCGTGCAGACCCAGCCGTACGGCGATCCCGGCCGAAGTGAAGGCCAGCGCGGCGGTCAGTGCTGGGCCGGCTCCGCCGCTGAGCCGACGGCGGCATGAAGGGCGACGCAGCAGCCGACGGACCAGCCATGCCGCCGCGAGGTATCCGCCGACCTCCGCCGCCAGGTCGGCGAGCCCAGCGCCGTCGCTGTGCCGGGCGAGTACCAGCGACAGGGTTAGGACCGCCCAACCCAGGGCATCCATCACCGTGGCTGCGGTCAAGGCGACCGCGCCCGCCGTCGACGTGCTGAGGCCACGGTCGGCGAGAATGCCCGCCAACACGGGAAGAGCGGTGATGGAGAGTGCCACCCCCGTGTAGAGGGCGAACGGCAGTGCGGCACACCCGGGTTCGACCATGCCGTGGAGCACCACGCCGGCTGTGACCCCCAGGGCCATCGGGAGCCCGAAGGCACCGACGACCACACCCGCGACAGCGCGGCCTCCGGGCCGCACGGAACGCCGTCCCAGCTCGTGGCCGACCCCGACCAGGAAGAGAACCAGAGCCACCCGCGCCAGCAGCCGGAGATCCGGCATGACCGCAGTCGGGAAGAGCCGCTCCTCCAGCCCCCGCGACAGCTCACCCAGGACGCTCGGGCCCAGCAGGATGCCCACGGCGATCTCTCCGACCACCGGCGGCTGACGTATCAGTGCGGCCAGACGGCCGCCCGAGTGCTGCCGCGACGAGGACGACCGCGAGGTGTAGCAGGATGGCGGCCGCAGCCGCTTCGGCGGGCGACAGGTGCATTGCGCTGTGAAGCCTTTCCGGGTGCATGGTGGAGATGAAATGGTCCGTACGCTGTGCTAACAATCTCCTGCTGTCACACGTTTCACTGCAATGGCCGGTCTGCTGTGCGGCGCATATGGAACGCGCTAAATCGCTGGCCGAAGGCCTGACCGGAGCTCGTTCGTCTGGTCTAATTTCCGGCGAGCGTAGCAGTGCTGCTTGTTTCCGGGAAATCCGTTCACAGAACGGGAGTTCCCGCTTTCTGCCTGCCTGGAATGGTGAACAGCGCCATCGGTCAGGGTATTCGCGCTTTGCTGCGAGGAGGGATGAATGTGGACGCCGGAATCGAAGGCTTCGATCCGCAGTACCTTTCTCAGGATCAGATGGACCGGCTGTGCGGGCAGGTGCTCGCCTCGGTGCCGCGCAGTGATCAGCGGCGCTGGGGAGAGCTGTACATCCGCGGGCTGCTCCTCGCGAAGGGGCGCAAGACGATGAAGGGCATCGCCGAGGCCGCCGACGCCACCGCGATGCAGAGCCTCCAGCAGTTCATCACCACGTCTCCGTGGGAGTGGAAGCCGGTACGCCAGTCCCTGGCCCGGGTGCTCGACCGCGAGCTCCAGCCGCTCGCGTGGATCGTCGAGCCGCTCGCCGTGCCCAAGGCCGGCAAGCACTCGGTCGGTGTCGAGCGCCAGTTCGTGGCGGATCTCGGCAAGGTCGCCAACTGCCAGCAGAGCGCCGGCGTCTGGCTCGCGTCGGAGGACGCGAGCTGCCCGGTGGACTGGCAGTTGGCGCTGCCGGCCACCTGGCTGGCGGGCGCGGAACAGCGAAGACGAGCCGCGATCCCGGACCACGTCAGATCGCAGACGCCGCTGCAGTGTGCCATCGACTCGGTCGTCTCGATGACCGAGGGATGGCGGCTGACGCCCCGCCCCGTCGTCATGGCGGTCGCCGAGAGCGACCTCGACGAAGTCCTCCGGGCGTTCACCCCGCGCCGGATTCCCTTCGTGCTCCGCGTCGACGGCTCCCTGCCGGTGGCCCCCGCAGACCCACGGCTGCCGGCCGGGGACGGGCGGTGGCTACCCGCGAACCAGCTGGTCGACGGAGTGAAGGAGCTGGCTGGAGCTGTCGAGTGGCGGGACACCCGGCATGCCCGGCGCCGGGTGGCCAGAGTGGTCGGTGTCCGGGTCGGGCTGCCGGTGAGCGCCGAGCGCGTCGGACGGCCGGTCGCGATGCCGCCGCTCTTCCTGGTGGGCGCCTGGACGGATTCCACCAACCCCCGGCCCGCCGAGTTCTGGCTCTCCAACATCGGCCACCTCTCGTCGTCGGCGCTGTTCCGGATCGCCAAACTGTCCCGGAGGGTCTCCCGGGACCTGCAGGACGTCTGTGACGGCGTAGGCATCCGCGACTTCGCCGGACGGTCCTTCCGGGGCTGGCACCACCACGCCACCCTCGTCTCGATAGCGCACGCGATCGCCGTCCTGGCCAGGCTCCCGCGGCGAGCCCGCCCGCTCCCGCCGCAGCGGCGGGCACTGATCGGATCGCGATGACCGGGACGGGGGTGCCCGACGCCGATCGGCTTCGGGAGATCGAACTCTTCGCGGAGCTGAGCGAGGGCCAGCTGAGCTGGCTCATCTCGGTGACGGCGCCGAGGGCGCTCGGCGACGGGGAGATCCTCTTCCGCGACGGAGAGACCGCGACCCACTTCTATGTGTTGCTCGACGGAGAGCTGGCCGTCACCAAGGTGGTGGACGGCCGTGAGGAGCTGCTCACCCGGCACCGGGCCGCCCCTGGCACCGGAGGCGAACACGACGACAAACCGTCGGCGGCACACCGCTTCACCGGGGAGCTGCCGCTGCTGACCGGTGGCAGTTACCTGGCCACCGTCGCCGCGGTTGGTCGCACGGTCGTCCTCGGTTACCCCAATGAGGTCTTCCTCGACATGCTGGTGCGCTGCCCGAGCGTCGCCCGGGTGCTGCTGCCGGTCCTCGCCTGGCGGATCACCTCCTCGGAGGTCCAGGCCAGGGGCAGGGCCACGGTGATGGCCCTGGGGACGCTCGCGGCCGGCCTGGCCCACGAGCTCAACAACCCGGCCGCGGCCGTGGCCCGCGCAGCCCAGGACCTCGGCCCGGTGATCGACCGGCTCGCCGCCACGGCGCAGCGCTGGGGCGGCACGGCCGACGCACCGGAAGCTGCTGCCCTTGGCGACCTCGTCGAGGAGATCACGCGGGCGCCGCTCACCCCCGAGGCCGATCCCGTCGCCCTCGCGGACCTGGAGGACGAGCTCTGCGACTGGGCCGAGCAGTGGGGTGCGCCGATGCACACCGCACTCTCCCTCGCCTTGGCCGAGCGGGGGCTCGGCCGGGACTGGCTCGCCGGGCGGGTCTCCCGGTTGCGCCCGGACGTCCTCGCGGCGGCCCTCGACCAGCTGGCCGCTCTCCTGGAGGCCCGCGCGCTGACGGGCGAGCTGCAGGCGGCGGGTCCGCGCATCTCGGCACTGGTGGCCGCGACCCGGGACTACGCCAACCTCGGCGGCACCCCCGAAGGCAGGTTCCGGGTCGCGGACGGCATCGAAGCCACTCTCGCCATGCTGCGGCCCAAGCTCACCGGGGTCCGGATCGTCCGCGACTACGCGCCGGACCTCCCCGACGCGGTCGGACATCCCACCGAACTCAACCAGGTGTGGACCAACCTGATCGACAACGCGGTCGACGCCATGGACGGGAAAGGGACGCTCACCCTGCGCACCCGTCTCCACGGAACCTGCCTGACCGTCGAGATCGGCGACACCGGATGCGGAATTCCGGGCGACTCGCTCAGCAGGATCTTCGAGCCCTTCTACACCACCAAGGACGTCGGCAAGGGGACGGGCCTCGGGTTGCACCTGTCCTACCGCATCGTCACCCAGCGGCACCACGGATCGATCACCGCCCGCTCGGCCCCGGGCGCCACCTGGCTGGTGGTTCGTATTCCCTCGTCCCTTACTCCGACAACCCGAGAGGAGCTTTTATGACGGAGCCGGATATGTCCCCCACCCGAGCCGTGTTCGAACGGCAGCTCGCAGCCCTGGGGAGCGGCGACATCGGCGCGCTCATGGCGAACTACACCTCGGATGCGGTACTCGTCCGATTCGACGAGATCTACGTCGGGACCGCCGGGATTCGTGCGGCGTTCTCGGCATATCTCGCACGGCGGCCGAAACTGGTGGAACTCGCACAGTACGCCGAATGCGGCGACACGATTTTCTATCGGTCGGCCATCGATATCGATGGCCAGGCAAAAGAATCGATAGGAACGATGGTACTGAACAACGGAAAGATATGGCGGCAGACCGCCGCCTTCCTGCCTGGAGGAATCCGATGAACGCGACGCCACTTGAGACTTACCGCGCCTGGAACGACTGCCTGCTCGCGGGCGACATCCAAGGCGCGACCCGGCTGATCGACGCCGAGCGGTGGAACGAGAAGTGCCTCGGCCTGACCGGCTGGCTCACGGACTTCCAGGTCGCCCTCACCCACTACGAGAAGAACATGATCAAGCCCTGGGAGGGGCTTGAGATGCACGAGGAGGAGGTCGTCGAGGGGCGGGACGCCGTCACGATCCGCTTCCGTATCGAGGCCACACACGTGGGGGAGTTCCTCGGCGTCCCGGCGACCGGTCGCAAGGTCTCCTTCCATGCCATCCGCATCGTGAACGTGCGAGAGGGCAGAGTCACCGGGCAGTGGGCCCAACTCGATCTCTGGGGCCTCCACCAGCAGCTGACGGCCCGCTGAGCCGGACCTGAGGGGCGGGCCGCCGGCGCTCGCGTCAGCGCGGCCCGCCCAACGGCAGGGGCGTCAGGAGGAAAGTGACCCTGACGACCCGTCAAGGTGCGAGCTGTCGGCGAGAGCCCGCGGGCCGCCGAGCCCAGACCGGAAGTAGATCCTCCGGATGCTCCGTCAGGGAGCCGTCAAGGAACCTGGGTGATTCCTGTGAGCGGCCCTAGCATCTGAGGAGTCGTCTCTCCTCCGCAGACGAACGTCACCACGCAGAATGATCGGGGCACTTCAGCATGCGCGCTTCCTCCCACCGGACGAACACGCTCACCCAACGCGTCGCCGCCGGCACCATTCTGTCGGCCCTGGCCGTGACCGGCCTGATGGCCGTGCCGCAGCAGGCGTCGGCATACGACTGCTCAGGACAGGACAGCGTGGGCGGTGGCAACTGCGACTCGGCCCTGATCAACTCGATCGGTGCCATGATCGGAGGCTTCCGCAGCGCGGCCCTCACCGCGCAGGCCGACAACGCCGCGTTCACCCAGGGGATGGCCGGCCAGCTGAGTGCTGCGGCACCCGGTTACAACGTGATGGTGTTCAAGTACGACGGCACCGACCTCTACAGCAAGGGTCCCGTGTTCCACAACCCCTACGTGGCGGACATGAACGGGGTGCTGGTCGACACCACCGTCCAGCTGCAGCACCAGGACTCGGAGGGCGGCCCGACCGGTTACGACGACTTCCGCATCTGGGTCTTCTCGGGTGACTCGACCTTCACCAACAACGGTGACGGCGGCTACGGGAACTGGGCCTTCGTCGGCAACGACTCCGACCGGACCGTGACCAACAGCCGGCCGTGCCTGCGGATCACCTGTTACGACCACCAGCGGATCATCCACTTCCCCGCCACGACACCGGCGGCCAGCGTGGGCGCCCCCAACACCGGCACCCCCGCGACCCCCAGCACCCCCGCGGACCCGGGCACGGTCCCGGGTGTCAGCGTGGGTGGTAACTCCACCCCCGGCATCCCCGCGAACCCCGGCACGGTCCCGGGCGTCAGCGTGGGTGGCAACCCCACCCCCGGCACCCCCGCGAACCCCGGCACGGTCCCGGGCGTCAGTGTGGGCGGTACCCCCACCCCCGGCACCCCCGCGCACCAGGGTGGCGGCGGTGGTGGCGGTGTCATCGCTGGTCTGCTCTACCCCAAAGTGAAGACCGGCCGGGGTCCGGTGGTCACCGGGTCCGCCTCGGGTCCCTCGATCCTTGCCGGCACCAGCGGCCCGAAGAATTCCGGTTGGCAGTTCACCTCGGTGGGCAACGGCCGCTACGAGATCACCAGTGCCGTGTCCGGCCTCGCGCTGACCGAGAACACCAAGACCTACTTCGCCGAAGCCAAGTCGTGGACCGGCGCCGACGAGCAGAAGTGGCAGCTCGTCAGCGAGGGCGGCGGCCAGTACCAGATCCGGATCACCGACCAGGACTGCCTGACCTACGACGAGGACGCCAAGGCCCTCGGCGTCTGGACCTGCAACAACGCCTCGAACCAGCAGTGGAAGCTCCAGTAGGAGCTAGCTCACCCCGACCCGGTAGCCCGCCCGGGTCGGCACCCCGTCGGGTAGCTCCGCAGGATCTAGCCTGGCGGGTTGATGACCGCAACGGCCCCGCTGTTCCCGGTCAGTCCGGCCCGTGGGTCGGCTGATCGATCACCAGGACCGGGACTGTCGACAGCTATCGAAATCCGGCCGGTGAACTCAATCGGTCAGCGCAACATCCGAGGTAGTGAGAGGACGTCCTGCTCGAATGCGGGATAGTTCATGGATTGTGCCAGGTTATAGTGATTTCGTCCGTTGCTCGCTTGGCGAGGTTGGAGATCATCGCGAGGCGGATCATGCTCTCGGAGCGCTCGGGTTTGGTCTCGTAGTCGCGGGCGAGTCGGCGGTGCATCATGATTCAGCCGAAGCTGCGCTCCACCTGCCACCTTCGGTGGTAGAGCTCGATCAACTCGTGGGCGGGGTGACGCTCGGTATCCAAGAGGCTGGTCATCAGCCAGCACAACTCAGTGCGCCGGGTGCCGTCGGCCAGGGTGACGGTCATCCAAGCCTCGATCACCCGCGCCTCGAGGCGGCCGTAGCCGCGCCCGGCCCGGTACTTCCCGGTGCAGATGCTGGTCAGGTGGGCTGATACCCACCTCAGACCTCGGTGGGCGGCGGGAGTGACGCCGAAGTACCTGTTCCTGGCGCACAAGATGAACCGCCACGCCGACAAGCCCTACCCCTCCGAGCGCGTCCAGCAGACCCTGTCCAAGCTCGCTCGTCGACTCGATATTCGCGACAGCGCCGGTCGCCTGGTCGACTTCAACCGCACCCGCCGCTTCCGGCACACCCGGGCCACCAGCCTGCTCAACGCCGGCGTCCCGATCCACGTCGTCCAGCGCTACTTCGGGCACCTCTCTCCGACCATGGTGATGCACTACGCGAACCCTCGGGAATTGCATCAGACGGGCGAGAAGTCGCAGGTCGCCAGCTCATGCCTGCGTTCCGCGTAATTCAGCGGCCTAGAGTCACGAATTTGGGGTCTGACCTGGGCGGACATGGGTGAGGGCGCCTGAGAGTCGTTTCTCTAGGCGCTGGTGTTCGTGCTGGTCAGCGGGGTGTGGGTTCGAGGGCGATGATCTGCTTCGGTGCGGGGATGTCGAGCTTGGCCAGGAGGTCGGTCTGGGGCTTGCTGGGGGTGGTGACCTGTCGGAACAGGCCGGTGGGGCCGGTGAATGTGCCGAGGTGGAGCCGGTCGAGCTCGCGGCGGACGGTCAGCCAGGTCTCGTCGGTGGTGGTCTCGATGATGCGGATCAGCAGCAGGGCGAGCCAGCAGAGGACGACGTGCGCGCGTATGCGCTCTTCGAGCCGGTGGTAGACGGGCCGCAGGTCGATGATCTGCTTCATGTCCCGCCAGCCCCGCTCGACTTCGAGGAGTTGCTTGTAACCGAGCGCGATGTCCTCCGCCGACAGGTGCGGGTCGGAGCATCGCAGCAGGTACTTGCCGTCGAGGTTCTCCTCGGTCTTGATCTTTGCGGTGTCGATGCGG
>NZ_JARXZC010000002.1 GCF_029894335.1 Kitasatospora sp. MAP5-34
CAGTACCAGGACCCGTACCAGCAGCCGGTCTACGAGCAGCAGCCCCACCAGCAGTACGACCATCCCCCAGCCTCCGGCTGGGGGGACCCCCATGGGCAGCCGCAGGGCCAGTACCAGGACCCGTACCAGCAGCCGGTCTACGAGCAGCAGCCCCACCAGCAGTACGACCATCCCCCAGCCTCCGGCTGGGGGGACCCCCATGGCCAGCAGCAGGCGTACGTCCAGGATCCCTACCAGGGCCGGCAACAGCAGTACCCGTACCAGCCGCAGCAGCAGTACGACCAGTACGGGCAGCAGCAGGCGTACGTCCAGGACCCGTACCAGCAGCAGCCGCTGCCCGCGCAGCCCGTAATCGTCCAGCCCCCCGTCGTCCAGCCCGTCGTTCAGTCCCCGGTCCAGCGCCCCGCGCAGCGGGTCGTTCCGCCGCGCCCCCGCCCGTCCGAGCCGGCCGCCGGGCCGGCGCCGGCCCCGGCGGAGCCGTCCGAGCAGGTCGGCGGGCGGCGCGCGCAGAAGGCGGCCCCGGAGGGCTACGCGACGGGCGAGTTCACCTTCGTCGACGAGGAGGCGGAGGAGAGCGAGGACGTCATCGACTGGCTCAAGTTCGCCGAGTCGCGCAGCGAGCGCCGGGACGAGCGTCGCAAGAAGCTGCGCAGCCGGGCGATCGGCGGTCTGGTGGTGTTGGCGCTGCTGGCCGCCGGTGGTGGCGGTTACCTGTGGTGGAGCGGCAAGTTCGGCGCTTCCGCCACGGTGGCGAAGGCGGTCGGGAAGCGCCAGGTGAACGTGGTGCACCTGCGGGATCTCCAGGGCAAGGTCAGCACCGCGCTGCTGGTCAACGACGCGGCGGGCCACAAGGGTTCGGCGCTGCTGCTGCCGGACACCCTCAAGCTGCCCGACAGCGGCGACTCCGCGACCACCCCGCTCGGTCAGGCGATGGACGGCCTCGGCGCCTCCGGCACCCGGGACGGGCTCGGTACCGTGCTCGGCACGACGGTGGCCGGCACCTGGCGGCTCGACACCCCGTACCTGCAGCTGCTCGTCGCCCAGCTCGGCGGCGTCCAGGTGGACACCAACGCTGAGATCGACGACAACGGCAAGCAGCTGGCCGCCGCCGGCAAGGGCGTCACGCTCAGCGGTCGCGCGGCCGTCCTGTACGCCACCTACCAGGGGCCGGGGGAGAGCCGGGACGCCCAGTTGGCGCGGTTCGGGCAGGTGCTCGACGCGCTGGTCCGCACCATGCCGACCACGCTGGCCGACTCCCAGGACGACGTGCACCGGATGAACGCGGTGCTCGACCCGTCGCTGCCGGAACAGGCGCTGGCCGGGGTGCTCGCGCAGCTCGCCCAGCAGGCCAAGGACGGGCACTTCAGCACCAGCGCCCTGAAGGTGCAGCCCGACGGCACGCTGGATCCGGCCGTTGCCGGTCAGCAGGTCAAGGACGTTCTCGGCGGGACCGTGCACAGTGCCCAGTCCGGCTCGACGACGACCAGGGTCGGCATCCTGAACGCGTCCGGCAACGACCAGAACACGGCCGCCGCGACCATCCAGGTGACCAACGCCGGGCTGAACGTCGTCCCGAGCGGCGCGAACCCCGGGCCGACCCAGGCGAACACCGAGATCCGCTACACCGACGACGCCAAGCAGGCCGCCGCCAAGTCCCTGGCGACCACTCTCGGCCTGCCGGACAGCGCAGTGAAGAAGGTCACCGACTCGCTGAACGCGGACCTGGTGCTCGTACTGGGCAAGGACTTCGCGCCCGCCAAGGGCCAGTAGCAGCCGGCCGTGCGAGCAGGCCCCGGTCGAATTCGGCCGGGGCCTCTTCGTGTTCGTGAGATCCTGGAAGGCGAATCTCTGTAATCAAGCCGGAAGAACACTGTGACTGCCACGGACCACAGCCAGGAATTGATCAACGTCGCCGCACAGGCGGCGGCCGACAAGCTGGCCCACGACATCATCGCCTTCGACGTCAGCGACGTGCTGGCGATCACTGACGCCTTCCTGATCGCCTCCGCGGCCAACGACCGCCAGGTGAAGTCGATCGCGGAGGAGATCGAGGAGCAGCTCCGCGAGAAGCTGGACGTCAAGCCGGTGCGCCGCGAGGGCGAGCGCGAGGGCCGCTGGATCCTGCTCGACTTCCTGGACATCGTGGTGCATGTCCAGCACTCCGAGGAGCGCTCCTTCTACTCCCTCGACCGGCTCTGGAAGGACTGCCCGGAGCTTCCGATCCCCGCCGACGCGCTGGCCACCCGGAACCGCCCGGAGAACGCCGTGCTCGACGCCGACGGCAACGCCGTGGCCGTGGCCGACCACGACGAGGACGTCAACCACCACGTTGACACCGACGCCGAGGACGAGAGCTGAGCCGCGCCGCGCGGGGGCCGCGCATCGTCTTCTGGCGGCACGGCCAGACGTCCTGGAACCTGGAGTCGAGGTTCCAGGGCAGCACCGACATCGAGCTGACCGACCAGGGCGTCTTCCAGGCCCAGCGGGCCGCCCGGCTGCTCTCCGGTCTCCGCCCCGACCTGCTGATCTCCTCCGACCTCAAGCGCGCCGCCCGTACGGCCGTCGAGCTCGCCAGGATCACCGGTCTGGACGTGCAGCACCACGAGGGGCTGCGCGAGACGTACGCGGGCGACTGGCAGGGCCTGACCAACGCCGAGATCCAGGCCCGCTTCCCGGAGCAGTACGAGGCGTGGGCGCAGGGCGAGCCGGTCCGGCGCGGCGGTGGCGAGCTGAGCACCGAGGTGGCGGACCGGTCCGTCCCCGTGGTGCTGACGGCCGTCGAGAAGCTGCCCGAGGACGGCACGCTGGTGGTCGTCAGTCACGGCGGCACCATCCGCACCATGCTCGGTCGGCTGCTCGACCTGGAAGCCGCACAGTGGGAGCGCTTCGGCGGTCTCTCCAACTGCTGCTGGTCGGTGCTCGGCCGGGGCGCGCGCGGTTGGCGTCTGCTGGAGCACAACGCGGGCACCCTGCCGCAGCCGGTGATCGGCGACGACACCTGAGTACGGCGACATCCGAGTGACGGCCACATCTGGCCGGCATCCGGGTGACGGCGGCACCTGAGCGACGGGGGCGTCCCTTCGCAGGGGGCGGGATTTCACACTTCCGGGCCTGACCAGCTAGAGTCTTCCTCGTTCGCAGGAAAGAAACGCCGCCCGGGAGGGAGGCGGGGATTCCTCCGAAGTGCGGGGCTGTAGCTCAGTTGGTAGAGCGCTTGCATGGCATGCAAGAGGTCCGGGGTTCAATTCCCCGTAGCTCCACTCCGCACCAGCGGTCCCCGCAAGGGTCCGTTCGTGTCGCGGGGCTGTAGCTCAGTTGGTAGAGCGCTTGCATGGCATGCAAGAGGTCCGGAGTTCAATTCTCCGTAGCTCCACAGCGGACAGGAAGGCCGTCTCCCCCACGGGAGGCGGCCTTCCTGCTTTGTCAGTTCCAGTGGCCGTGGTCGGTGACCGGGAGCTCGGGGTTGGCGGCGACGTACTCCATCCGCTCGCGGTCAACGTGCCGATCGGGCTGGTGCTGCTGCTCCTGAGCCGTCGTCTGCTCCCGGTGCTGCCCGGAGACGGCAGCCGCCGCTTCGACGTGGTCGGGCTGGTGGTGCTCGCGGCGGCCATCGGGACGCTGGTGGTGCCGCTGGTGCTCGGGCACGAGCTGGGCTGGCCGGTCTGGGGCTGGGTGGTGCTCACCGTCAGCGCGCTGCTGTTCGCGCTGTTCGGCCTGGTCGAGTGGCGGATCGCCGCACGTGGCGGACAGCCGCTGATCCCGGGACGGGTACTGCGTGCGCCCGGACTGCTGCCGGCCCCGGCCCGTAGCTCGGGGGCGGCGCTGCTGGTCACCTGCGGTGCGATCGCGGCGGCGTTCGTCCTCGCCGCGGTGTTCGCGCACCGCACCCGGCGGGCGGCTGTCTGAACCGTGTTCCTCCCGCGCCCGCCCGTGGGTGCGGGAGGAACGCCTTCCCGGGCCGCCGGGAACTGATTAGGGGAGTGGGCCGGGGACCGTGTAAAGTAATGCATGTCGCCGGGGGAAACGCCCGGTGACACTGCAGGTCAAGGGGCTGTAGCTCAGTTGGTAGAGCGCTTGCATGGCATGCAAGAGGTCCGGAGTTCAATTCTCCGTAGCTCCACCCTTGGGAAAGGCCGCCTTCCGGATTCGGAAGGCGGCCTTTCCGCTTTTCCCGGCCGGCCGTGGTCCGCAGTCTCCAGCGGTGCCCTACCCGGGTGCGGCGGTCGGCGGCTACGGTCGTCGCATGGCCGATCTGGCGCGTAAGCGCAACGAAGAGCTTGCCCGGATCCTGCACCAACTCGGCTGGAGCCCCGAGCGGCTCGCCCGCGAAGTGAACGCGGCGCTCCCGAGCGCCCTGGCGATCAGCTCCACCGCCCCCTACAAGTGGCGCGACCGGGGCATGGTGCCGAGGTCCCCGCACGACCAGGCGGTGTGCGAGGTGTTCAGCCGCACTCTGGGCATCGCCGTGACGTACGAGCAGCTCTGGGGCCAGATGGGCAGCAACCGGGGTGCCAAGATGCTCTCGCCCCGGCTGCTCACCGACCCGTGGACGGCCGACACCGCGCAGACCGCCCTCCGCGAGGCCGGTGCGGACGCCGCGCCGGTACGCCTCACCGACCTCTTCCGTGGCGACGAACTCGAACAGGCCGCCCGCCACTGGGCCTCACCGCCACCCGAGGTCACCGGCGGCGAGGGCGCGCTGCGGATCGCCACCGAGCAGCTCGACGACCTCCGGCTCAGCTACGACAGCAAGCAGCGCCTCGAGCGCACCTACGGCGGCGGTCTGATCCTCGACCTCGCCAAGGCCGAGCTGGCGATGGTCGCGAAGCTGCTGGAACTGGGCGCGTACGGCGAGAAGCTGGGCCGGGAGCTGTACGGCGCGGCGAGCCGGCTGGCGCGGTTGGTCGGGTGGGCCAACTACGACCTGGGCAACGATGCGGCGGCGCAGCGCGCCTTCGTCGCGGCGCTGCGGGCGGCCCACGTGTCCGGCGACCCCCGGCTCGGGGTGAGCGTGGTCGGCTGCCTGGCGGTGCAGGCCACCCACAACTCCGGCGGGCGCGGGCTGGACGCCGTGGCCATGCTCTCAACCGCCCTGCGGGCCGCCGACGAGGTGCTGACCCCGCGTGAGCGGGCGCTCCAGCTGGGCCGGATAGCCCGGGCGCACGGCAAGAAGGGCGAGCAGATCAGCGCCGAGGCGGTCGCCGACCGGGCGTTCCTGGCCCTGGAGGGCGAGGACGGCCACGCACAGGAACGGGCCGACCTGGAGGGCATGGTGGGGGAGGGCTACCTCTTCCTCGGCGAACACGAGCGGGCGCAGCAGCTGCTGTCCGGCGCGATCACCGCCCTCTCGCCCGAGCGGGCGCGGGTGAAGGCCCTGCTGATGGTCCGGCTCGCCGACTCGTACCAGCGCACCGGGGAGCACGAGGAGGCCGCGAAGGTCGCCGATGAGGCCCGGCTGCTGGCGGCGGGCATGCAGTCCGTACGCGTGGCGCGGGCCCTGCGGGACTTCGACGCGGCAGCGCGCGGCTAGCGGACCTTAGCCATGCACCTCCCAGGGGCGCGGGGAACCGCGCGACCAAGGCACGGCGTACGTGGACGGTTGCGCGCGCAGTTCCTCGCGCCCCTGCCGTGGTTGCCGGTAAGCCGGAGCGGCTAGCGCCTTGCGGTACCCTGAGCCCATGCGAACCGTGCGCCTGCTCCTTAGCCGGCCGCGCTGACAAGGACCGGCTGAGCCTTCGGGTGGTGCCGGAGTCGGCGTGGCGTCCCCTCCTGCGAGGGGCTTTTTTGTTTTCGCCGCCTGTTCGCCAACGACATCGATGGAGCTTGAAGGACCATGAGCGAGACGACCCCTGGCGCGGCCGAGGCCGCCACCGAGCCCTTCCGCTACGCCGCCGCGCTGGCCGCCGAGATCGAGTCCCGCTGGCAGGACGTCTGGGAGAAGGAGGGGACGTTCAACGCCCCCAACCCGGCCGGTGCGCTGTCGGACCCGGCCGCCGGTGACGTCGCGGCCAAGCCGCACAGCTTCATCATGGACATGTTCCCGTACCCCTCGGGTGCCGGCCTGCACGTGGGCCACCCGCTGGGCTACATCGCCACCGACGTGTTCGCCCGCTTCCAGCGGATGAACGGCCACAACGTGCTGCACACGCTGGGCTACGACGCCTTCGGCCTGCCGGCCGAGCAGCACGCCGTCGCCACCGGCCAGCACCCCCGGATCACCACCGACGCCGCCATCGCGAACATGCGCCAGCAGCTGCGCCGTCTGGGCCTGGGTCACGACCCGCGTCGCTCGATCTCCACGATCGACCCGGAGTACTACCGCTGGACGCAGTGGATCTTCCTGCAGATCTTCAACTCCTGGTACGACCAGGAGACGGCCAAGGCCCGCCCGATCGCCGAGCTGATCGCCCAGTTCGCGGACGGCTCGCGCCCGACGCCGGACGGCCGCGCCTGGTCCGAGCTGTCCGCCGCCGAGCGTGACGAGCTGCTGGGCGACTTCCGGCTGGCGTACTCCAAGGAGGTGCCGGTCAACTGGTGCCCCGGGCTGGGGACCGTGCTGGCCAACGAGGAGGTCACGGCCGACGGCCGCTCCGAGCGTGGCAACTTCCCGGTGTTCAAGTCGAACCTGCGCCAGTGGATGATGCGGATCACCGCGTACTCCGACCGCCTGATCGCCGACCTGGACCTGCTGGACTGGCCCGAGGCCATCAAGCTGCAGCAGCGCAACTGGATCGGCCGCAGCGAGGGCGCCCGGGTCGACTTCTCGGTGAACGGCGACGCGATCACCGTCTTCACCACCCGCCCCGACACCCTGTTCGGCGCCACCTACATGGTGCTGGCGCCCGAACACGCGCTGGTCGACTCGATCGTCCCCGCCGCCTGGCCGGCCGAGACCCACGAGGACTGGAAGGGCGGCGCCGCCACCCCCGCCGAGGCCGTGGCGGCGTACCGCGCGGAGGCAGCCGCGAAGTCGGACGTCGAGCGCCAGGTCGACGCGAAGATCAAGACCGGCGTCTTCACGGGTGCCTACGCGACCAACCCGGTCAGCGGCGAGCCCGTGCCGGTGTTCATCGCCGACTACGTGCTGATGGGTTACGGCACCGGCGCCATCATGGCCGTCCCCGCCCACGACCACCGCGACTTCGCCTTCGCCCGCGCCTTCGCCCTGCCGATGCGCTGCGTCGTCCAGCCGACGGACGGCCGGAGCCAGGACCCGCACGAGTGGGACGACGCCTTCGACACGTACGACTCCGTCATCGTCAACTCGGCGCACGACAGCCTGTCGCTGAACGGCCTGAGCGTCGTCGAGGCGAAGGCCGCCGCCACCGAGTGGCTGGCTGCGCGCGGCATCGGCGAGGGCACCGTCAACTACCGCCTGCGCGACTGGCTGTTCAGCCGTCAGCGGTACTGGGGCGAGCCCTTCCCGATCGTCTACGACGAGGACGGCGTGATGCACGCGCTGCCCGAGTCGATGCTGCCGGTCGAGGTCCCCGAGGTCGAGGACTACTCGCCGCACACCTACGACCCGTACGACTCCAAGTCCTCGCCGAAGACCCCGCTGTCCCGCAACGAGGACTGGGTCAACGTCGAACTGGACCTGGGCGACGGCGTCCGCCCGTACCGCCGCGAGACCAACACCATGCCCAACTGGGCCGGTTCGTGCTGGTACGAGCTGCGCTACATCGACCCGGCCAACGGCGAGAAGGTCGTCGACCCGGCCAACGAGGGCTACTGGCTGGGCCCGACCGACCAGAAGCCGGGCGGTGGCGCCGACCTGTACGTCGGCGGCGCCGAGCACGCGGTGCTGCACCTGCTGTACGCGCGCTTCTGGCACAAGGTGCTGCACGACCTGGGTCACGTCTCCTCGGTCGAGCCGTTCCACAAGCTGTTCAACCAGGGCATGATCACCGCCGACGTCTACCGTGACGAGCGCGGCTTCCCGGTGCCGGCCGCCGAGATCGAGGAGCGCGACGGCAAGTACTTCTGGCAGGGCGAGCAGGTCAAGCGCGAGGCCGGGAAGATGGGCAAGTCGCTGAAGAACGCGGTCGCGCCCGACTCCATCTGCGACGAGTACGGCGCCGACACGCTGCGCCTGTACGAGATGTCGATGGGCCCGCTGGACGTCTCCCGTCCGTGGGACACCCGCGCGGTGGTCGGCTCGTACCGCTTCCTGCAGCGGCTGTGGCGCAACATCGTCTCCGAGGACACCGGCGAGCTGGTGGTCACGGAGGAGACGCCCGACGAGGCGACCCTGCGCGCGCTGCACAAGGCGATCGACGGCATCCGGGGCGACATGGCCGGGCTGCGGTTCAACACGGCCGTCGCCAAGGCCATCGAGCTGAACAACTTCCTGGTGAAGCGCGGCTCGACCCCGCGTGTGGTGGCCGAGCAGGCGGTGCTGCTGATCGCGCCGCTGGCCCCGCACATCGCCGAGGAGCTGTGGCGCCGCCTGGGCCACACCGAGTCGCTGGCGTTCGCCGACTACCCGGTGGCCGACCCGGTGTACGCGGTGGCCGAGAGCGTGATCTGCGTCGTCCAGATCAAGGGCAAGGTCAAGGCCCGGCTGGAGGTCGCACCGTCGATCTCCGACGCCGAGCTGGAGGCGCTGGCCCTGGCCGACCCGGCGGTCGTCGCCGCCATCGGTGACGCGCCCGTCCGCAAGGTGATCGCGCGGGCGCCGAAGCTGGTCAACATCGTCACCGGCTGACGGTCGTCATATCGGCGGGCGGTCTCTCCTGGCTCTCAGGAGGGGCCGCCCGTCGGCGTACCAGGAGGCCGGCCGACCCTGGGATCCCTGCGGGGGAGACCCCTGAGCCGACCCTGATCTCTGGCCCGGCGGCGGGCATAGCCCGTTTCCGGCCCGGCCTGTGGGGCTACCTTGGAGACTCGGGCGGTGCCGACTTCGGCGGCCACGGTGGCTTCGGTGAGAGGTAGCTCATGATGGACGCAATCGGCGCGGTGATCGGCCTGATCGTACTGTTCGGCGTGGGCGTGCTGACGATGCTGGTGGTCGTCGCGGTGAAGGCCACCCGGGCCGTCGTCGCCAAGGTGGAGCACCACGAGGCCAACGCCCGGCGTGCGGTCGAGAACGTCACCCTCAAGGCGAAGACGTACACCAAACCGGGCTCCCAGGGGCAGATCTCGGCCGTCCGGCTGTCGCTGCGCACGTCGCTCGACGGCACCCGGAGGGTGCTGCAGGAGGGGCTCGCCCGGGACAGCCAGCTGACGGAATCCCTCCAGCTGCTGACCCGGCTGGACGCCCACGCGGCGGAGCTGGACGGCGAGCTGCGGGTACTGGAACGGGAGCCGGACGGGGTCAGGATCGCCGCCAAGCTCTCCGAACTGCGCGAGCGCGCCGAACGGATCACGCACTCCGCCGAGTCGATGCGCTGGGCCGCGCAGGACCGGATGCAGCGCTTCGCCGACGACGAGTTGGCACGGCTGAGCGAGGAGTGCGAGAGCGAGGCGGGTGCTCTGCGGCACTGGGACTCGGCGCCTGCGGCCGGCGACACCGCTGGGACCGGCGCGGCGGGGGCTGCCGGCGCGGCAGGTGCAGCCGGAGCTTCGCGGAAGGGGGTGTCCTCGGGGCGGCACCTGAGCGCGGAGGAGATGCTCGGGCTCGGTGAGCCGCTGACCAGGCTCGCCGGGCGCCTGCGGAAGCCCTCCACCGGGCCCTCGACCGGGAGTTCCTCGGCGGGCTAGCCACCGGGCGACAACCTGGCGACCAGCGGTCGGCCGCTGCTCCCTGCCGTCGCTGTCTTCTGCGCCGCACGGGGAGTAACCTCCGGCTCATGCCCGCCCACCTCGCACTTGTCACCGATTCCACGGCTTATCTGCCCCAGGACGCCGTGGACCGTCATCGGATCGCGGTGGTCCCGCTCAGCGTGGCAGTGGGCGACGAGGCCCTCCTCGAAGGCATCGAGATCTCGCCGAAGGACGTCGCCGAGGCGCTCCGGAGCAAGCGCCGCGTGACCACCTCCCGCCCGGGCCCGGAGACCTTCGCGGCGGCCTACCGGGCCGCCGCCGAGGCGGGCGCGACCGGGGTCGTCTCGCTGCACCTCTCCTCGGAGCTCTCGGGTACCTGCGAGGCGGCGCGGCTCGCGGCCGCCGAGGCGGGGATTCCGGTACGGGTGGTGGACAGCCGCCTGGTCGGTATGGCGCTCGGACACTGCGTCCTTACGGCGGCACGAGCGGTCGAGGCCGGCCTCGGGCTGGACGAGACGGTGGCCGCGGCCACCCGGCGGGCCTCGCTGACCAGCGGATTCTTCTACGTCGACACCCTGGAGCACCTGAGGCGCGGGGGGCGGATCGGTGCCGCCCGGGCTCTGCTGGGTTCGGCACTCGCCGTGAAGCCGCTGCTGCACCTCGCCTCGGGGCGGATCGAGCCCCTGGAGAAGGTCCGGACGGCCTCCCGGGCGATCGCCCGGCTGGAGGAGATCGCGGTGGCGCAGGCGGGGGAGGCCGAGGTGGACATCGTCGTGCACCACCTGGCCGCCGAGGACCGGGCCGAACCGCTCGCCGAACGGTTGCGCGAGCGCGTACCCGGGCTGCGGGATCTGTACGTGGGCGAGGTCGGCGCGGTGATCGGTGCGCACGTCGGTCCGGGGCTGCTGGCGGTCGTGGTCGCGCCGCGATGAGCGGGGCTTCCTGGCCTGAAACTCCTTCGTCCGGGTGACTGGAGTTATCCACAACGCCGAGTTGTCCACAGGGATTTGACCAATCCTGACGTTGGGCCGGGGCGGCTCTACGGTCGTCGCCATGAGGACGATGACCCCGGGCGCGGCCCGGCGACGAGAGACCACCGAGACCGTCCGCGACCGGATGTCCAACCTGTTCGCGTCCGATGCCGACTACGAGCTCGACGACCCACCGCCCCGGTCCGCCCGCCGCGCAACCGCGTCGCCGACTCCTGATCCACCGTCCGATGCCGGTCCTGATCCCGCGCCTGAGCACAAGCCGGCTGCCGATCCGGACCTGGACTCTGACCTTGACACGGACCTTGACCTTGACCTTGACCTGGACCTGGATCTGGACGACCTCGACCTCGACCCGGATTCCGATCCCGATCCCGTTCCCGTGGACCCGCCCGGCGCGAGCCGTCGTCGGCTCCTGCCGCGCCTGCATCCCGCGCTGCTGCTCGACCGTCGGGCGATCCTCGGGCTGACCGTCCTGCTGCTACTCGCCGTCGGCTACGCCGTGCAGCACTTCTGGCTGGGGCGGCCCCAGCCGGTCCCGATCCCGGAGCCGGTCTCCGCAGCGGCCTCGGTTCCTCCCGCGTTCACCGCCGTGTCGCGCCGGGCTACCGCTCCACCGCCCTCACCCGGGTCGTCCGGGGCACCCGGGTTGTCCGCACCGTCCGGGCCGGAGGTCGTGGTCGATGTGGCGGGCAAGGTGCAGCACCCGGGGCTCCGGACCTTGCCGAGCGGCTCCCGCGTCGCCGACGCGCTCCGGCTGGCTGGCGGGCCGTTGCCCGACACCGAGACGGACAGCGTCAACCTGGCCAGGGTGCTGAGCGACGGTGAGCAGATCGTGGTCGGTGCGTCCGCCGGGTCGTCCGGCGCGGGCACGGCGACCACGCCGCTCAGTCTCAACCACGCCACCGTCGAGCAGCTGGACGCCCTGCCAGGGGTGGGGCCGACGCTGGCCCAACGGATCGCCCAGTTCCGCCGCGAGCACGGTGGCTTCCGTTCGGTGGACCAGCTTCGCCAGGTGAGCGGCATCGGCAACCGCAAGTTCCTGGACCTGCGCTCCCTGTTGACCCTCTGAGTTGACCCTCTGAGTTGACCCTCCGAGTCGACCGTCCGAGTCGACCCTCTGACGCATTGACCACCCGATGCTTCCACCCGATGGAGGTGACCCCCATTCCCGCCTCGACCGGCCGATCCGGGCACCGCCGCCGCCCTGCCGATGTCCGCCTCGTCGTCCCGGCAGTCTCCGCCTGGGCCGTCGCGGTAACCGTTCTCGGGCTCGACCCGGGGTGGCGGCCCGTGCTGCTCCTGGCAGCCGGGGTGGCGGTGGTGGCCGCCCTGCTCCTGCTGCTCCTCGCCGCCGGGCGGGACCGGCACCCGGCGATCCTGGTCGCCGCCACCCTCCTCACCGCCGCCGCCGGTACCGTCACCACGGTGCTGCACACCGCAGACCTGTACCGAGGCCCACTCGTGCTCCTCGCCCGTCAGCCACACCCCGAACTCACGGTCGAACTCACCGTCGCCGGTGACCCGAAGGCCAGACACTCACCGAGCAGCGGGACCGGACCGGGTAAGTCCCTGCTCACCGTCAGCGCGACCGTCGACGTCGTCAGGCAGCCGGAGGCCGTTCCCCCGCTCGCGGAGGTGGTCCGGACCAGGACACCCGTCATCCTGCTGATCCGGGAGCAGGACGCGCCGGACTGGCAGCAGATGCTCCCCTCCACCCGGCTCGGCGTGGACGTGCGCGTCCTCCCGGCCGACCCCGCCCCCGGCAGCGCCGTCGGCGCTGTTCTGCTGGTGCGCGGCCCGCCTCGGTTGCTGGCGCCGCCCAGCCTGCCGCAGCGGCTGGCGGGACGTCTGCGGGCCGGACTGCGGGCCGCCTGCGACCACCTGCCGCCCGACACCCGGGGGCTGCTCCCCGGGCTGGTGGTCGGCGACACCTCCCGTATCTCCGAGGAGTTGAACGACTCCTTCCGCGCCACCGACCTCGGCCATCTCACCGCCGTCAGCGGCGCGAACCTCGCCATCGTGCTGGCCGTGCTGATCGGAGCCCCCGGCAGAGCGGGCGAGCCGGACCGGACCGGGCTGGCCGGGCTCCTCGGCCTGCCCCTGCGGACCACAGCTCTCCTCGGCGCGCTGCTGACCCTGGCGTTCGTGACCATCTGCCGGCCGGACCCGAGTGTGCTCCGGGCCGCCGCCACCGGCCTGATCGCGATGCTCGCCCTTGCCACCGGTCGGCCCCGGCAAGCCCTGCCCGCACTCGCGGGGGCCGTGCTCGTACTGGTCCTCCTCGATCCGTACCTGGCCCGCTCGTACGGATTCATGCTCTCCACGCTCGCCACGGCCGGGCTGCTCGTCCTCGGCCCGCCCTGGACCGCCGCCCTGCTCGCCCGCCGCTGGCCGCACCACCTGGCCACCGCCGTGGCGTCGACCGCAGCCGCCCAGGCGTTCTGCGGACCCGTCACCGTCCTGTTGGCGCCGAAGGTCAGCCTGGTCGCCATCCCCTGCAACGCACTTGCCGAACTGGCCATCACCCCGGTCACGTTGCTCGGCTTCGCGGCTCTCGTCGTAGACCCGCTCTGGCACGCCGCCGCCCGGTTCCTGGTCGATCTCGCCGCGCTGCCCACCGCCTGGCTGGTGGCCGTGGCCGAGTACGGCGCCGCGCTGCCCGGCGCGCAGCTGGAGTTGCCCAGCGGCCTTCTCGGTGCCGCGACGCTGGCGCTCCTGACACTCGCGCTCGCCTGGGCCGCCCGACCGCTGCTCGCCCGCCGCAGAGCGGCCCGGCCCGAGCCGACCCAACCCGAACTCCACGGTTCCGAGCCGACCCGCCCCGGGCTGACCCACCCCGAGCCGCTCCACTTCGGTCCTCGCCATTTCGGGCCGGGCCCGCTCCTGGCCCGTCGGTGGCTCCGGGTGGTGCTGGCCCTCGCCGCCGGGCTGGCCCTGCTGACGGTGCTGCTCCGGCCGCCCCTGCTGGTCCGGATCGCCACCGGCTGGCCGCCACCAGGATGGCGGCTGGTCATGTGCGATGTCGGCCAAGGGGACATGACGGTACTTCCGCTCACCTCGGCGGGAGGCGAGGCACCGGACACCGCCGTGGTGGTGGACGCGGGGCCGGACCCGAAGGCTGCGGACTCGTGCCTTCGGGCTCTCGGCATCACCAGGGTTTCCCTGCTGATCGTCACTCATTTCCATGCGGACCACTCCGAAGGTCTGCCCGGGGTCCTGCACGGGCGAAGCGTCGGCGCCCTCCAGGTCACCACCCTGGACAGCCCACCCGGAGAGCGAGCCCGAGTCCTGGGGTTGGCCGCCGCCGCCCACGTCCCCGTCATCCAGGCCCGACGCGGTGAACACCGCACGGCCGGGCCCGAACTCTCCTGGGAGATCCTCTGGCCCGACGACCAGCTCGGCCTTGACACCCCTGGCGCGAACAACTCCAGCGTCGCGCTACTGGCCTCCGTGGGCCCACCGTCGGACCCACTCCGCGTCGCCCTGCTGGGCGACCTCGAACCCCCGGCACAGGCGGCGCTCCATGACCGGCAACCCCTCTCCCACGTCGACGTCCTCAAGGTCGCCCACCACGGGTCGGCCAACCAGGACTGGGACTTCGAGGGCTCCCTGAGCCCCCGGTTGGCATTGATCTCCTGCGGTCTCGACAACTCCTACGGGCACCCGGCCCCCCGCACCGTGGACCGGCTCCGAGCTCTCGGCGCCACCGTCCTGCGCACCGACCGGTCGGGCGACATCGCCGTGCTCGGCTCCCACAGCCACCTCCAGGCAGCCACCCACCCCCACCGCCATCCCCCCGGCCCGCCGCACCGAGCAGCCCCCACCCGCCCGCCACCGGGCTGAGTGGGTGGGGTGTCAGGCCCTCACTCCTCCTCGCGCCAGCCGTCGAGTTCGGCGGCGAACGTGTCGAGGGCGGCCAACCGTTCCGGCGTCCAGCCGGTGTCCTCGGGTGCTTCGAGGACGAGGAGCCACTGGGCGTCCTCCGCGTCGTCCTCGCCTGCCAGCGAGTCCCGGACGATTTCGAGGTGGCCCAGGTCGGGCCAGCGGGCGGACAGCTCCTCCGAGGCCTCCTCGGCCACGTCGCGATCGGGGAGGACAAGGAGTTGGCGGGTGAAGTTCATGGTCACGGGTCCATTCTCCAGACGCGGTACGCGACGTCGGCCCCGGGGGCGGCCGTCACTGTCCGCGCCCCGCTGCCGGCGTCCCACTGTCGGTGCCGCACTGTCGGTGCCCCGTGCGATCCTGGTAGGCGATGGCCAGGAAGAGTGCACCCGACGACCTGCTCGCCCCGCTGACCCTCGCGGTCGGCCAGGAGGAGCTGCTGCTCGACCGCGCGGTCGCCCAGGTGGTGGCCGCTGCCAGAGCGGCTGATCCGGACACCGATGTGCGCGATGTCGCTCCGGGCGCCCTGCAGCCGGGCAGTCTCGCGGAGCTGACGACCCCGTCGCTGTTCGCCGAGCGCAAGGTCATCGTGGTCCGGGCCGCCCAGGATCTCTCGGCCGATTCGGTCAAGGAGGTCAAGGCGTACATCGAGGCCCTGGCCGAAGAAGTGATCATGGTGTTGGTGCACGCCGGCGGTGCCAAGGGCAAGGGGCTGCTGGACGCGGGCCGCAAGGCCGGTGGCCGTGAGGTGGCCTGCGTCAAGCTGACCAAGGCCGGTGACCGGCTGGCGTTCATCAAGGGTGAGTTCCGTACGCTGGGCCGCTCCGCCACCCAGGAGGCGTGCCAGTCGCTGCTCGACGCGCTCGGCAGCGATCTGCGCGAGCTCGCGGCGGCGTGCAGCCAGCTCGCGGCCGACGTCGAGGGCACCATCGACGAGACGGTCGTCGCCCGCTACTACAGCGGCCGCGCCGAGGCCACCGGCTTCGAGGTCGCCGACCTCGCCGTCACCGGGCGGGCCGCCGAGGCGCTGGAGCGGCTGCGCTGGGCGCTGGCGGTCGGTCAGCCGCCCACCGGCATCACCTACGCACTGGCCTCCGGAGTCCGCAGCATCGGCCGTCTGGCGACCACCGGCCGGAACATGCGCCCGGCCGACCTGGCCCGCGAGCTGGGGATGCCGCCGTGGAAGGTGGACCGGGTCCGGCAGCAGATGCGCGGCTGGACGGGCGATGCCGTCGCCACCGCCCTCACCGCCATCGCCCAGGCGGACGCCGCCGTCAAGGGCGGCTCGGACGACCCGGCGTACGCGCTGGAGCGTGCCGTGGTCGCCGTCGCCCGCGCCGCCCGCTCGGGCGCCCGTACGTACTGACCGGGCGTCATGCATGTCGGCTGACCAGCTGACAGCTGACCGGCTGAGCGACCGGCCGGGCGGCTCGCGGGTCAGGGCCCGCCGATCGCCTTCAGGATGTCCCGGCTGTCCATCAGGAGCGCCTGCCGGATGACGTCCCGGTCCGGAGGGCTGCTCTTGCCCTCCTGGTAGGAGCCGGACCAGCTCAGGTAGTACGTCAGCCCGCCGTCGCGGACGTACAGCACCTGGGTCAGGTAGTGCCAGGTCCGATCGGAGCTGCTCGGGTCGTCGAGGTAGCCCACGTACGCCTGCTCACCGAGGTTGGGCACGTCGGTGATCAGGTACCTCCGCTGCCGCAGGCTCTCCCGTTGGGCCGCGAACTCCGGCCGGGAGTCGACCGCCTTGTGCAGCTGAACCTCGAGGTAGAGCGACGAGTACTCGGTGTCGGTGCTGTTCTTCTTGAGGTACTCGCTGCAGTACATGTCGTCCAGGGCGGGGTTCCTGGTCGAGTAGTGGTACGGCGTGCCGGACTGCGAGGGGGAGAGCTGGCTGAACCGGTCGAAGCGGGCCGTGGCGCAGAGGTCGTCGACCACGCGGTAGCCGTGCAGGCTCTGCGCCCTGCTCTTGACGGTGACCAGGCCCGGCACGGTGATCACCGCCGCCGCCCACACCCCCGAGGCGACCAGCGCGCCCGCCACCCCCCACGCCAGCCCCCGGCGCGAGCGCCCGGCCGTGACCGGGGCCGCCGGACGAGCCCGGGCCGCCTGCGGCGCGGGTGGTGGTGGCAGCGGGGAGAGCGGGGGCGGCGGCGGTCCGAAGGGCGACGGCCGGCCGGGGAACGGCCCGTACCCGGGGCCGGCATCCGTTGGTGTCGACATCTGGTGAACCCCCAACTGGTGTCCCGCGCTGACCGTCGCAGCCGTCCGTGGTAGCGAACCCTATCGGTGAACAGTCGATTGCAGAGCGTGAGATCACCCGGCGCGTCACCCGCCCGTACCTACCCCACCGAACGCGAGGGGATACGCAAAGGGTGCGCGGGGGTCGGAGAAACGCCGACAGGCGCCGCAGCCACCCTTTGCGGGGCTTTGCTGCGACGCCTGTCGGTTCTGCTGTTCAATGCTCGGTGTACCGCACCCGCGTGGCGAACGCAGGCCGCGTGCGGTACGAGTCTGTACACCTCAGGGTTCCGGTTAGAGGGCCGGGAATTGACCTGAAGGGGTGGTCGGCGGGGGCGGGTAGAGGGCCGCCGGGTCGCGCCGACCGGTCCGGGCGGGGCCCGGGAAGGAATTCAGGCGACTGAGGTCGAAAGTCTTGGTGACGTCAGCCGGGATCGGCCGGAGCCGACCGAATTCAGGCAGCGACGCGCTTGGTGATCGCGGACTTCTTGTTGGCAGCCTGGTTCTTGTGGATGACGCCCTTGCTGACGGCCTTGTCGAGAGCCTTGGAGGCCTCGCGGGCCAGCACGGTGGCCTTCTCGGTGTCACCGGCGGCAGCGGCCTCACGGGCCTTGCGCAGAGCGGTCTTCAGCGAGGACTTGACGGCCTTGTTGCGCAGGCGCGCCTTCTCGTTGGTCTTGTTGCGCTTGATCTGGGACTTGATGTTCGCCACGAAGGAGCCTCAGTCTAGTTTCGTATGGATCATGAACGGGCTGCACCGGCGGCCTCGGGCAAGCTGAGAGGGCATGCCGATGCCAGGTGCAGCGCCCCACGCTACCAGGGGCCCCCGATCACGCCCAAACCGGCTACGCGCTGATCACGGGCGCGTCGAAGTGCTCCACCGCCGGGAACGGTGAGTAGAAGTCGTGCAGCAGCGCCCGCCACTGCTGGTACTCGGGTGAGCCCCGGAAGCCCTCGGTGTGGTCGGCGAGCGTCTCCCACTCCACCTGGAGCAGGAAGCGCGAGCCGCGCCCCTCGTCCAGGCAGCGCCGCAACTCCAGCGAGCGGAAGCCCCGCTGGACCGTGATCAGCGGCTTGGCCCGGGCGAACGCGGTGAGGAAGGTCTCCTCCTGGCCGGGCAGAACGTCGAGCAGCGCACTCTCAAGGATCATGGCCAGTGATCCTTGCCGAGCCCCGGGCCGCTGGGAAGCCCCCGGGGACGGCTGACCGGCAAGCTGCTCCCGGCTCGTGGGAGGATGGTAGGAACCATGTCGATCGGACGAGACCGTCCGGTCCCCGGGAAGCCGGTCAGTGATGACCAGGGCACTCCCGGCCCCCGGACCCACGGAGAATCGGACCAAGGTGCCCGCGACCCCCAGCAATGTGCCACAGCCCAGCCGTACCGACCCGGCGCTGATCCGCAACTTCTGCATCATCGCGCACATCGACCACGGCAAGTCGACGCTCGCAGACCGCATGCTGCAGATCACCGGCGTGGTCGACCCCCGGCAGATGCGTGCCCAGTACCTCGACCGGATGGACATCGAGCGCGAGCGCGGCATCACCATCAAGTCGCAGGCGGTCCGCCTCCCGTGGGCGCCGACCACCGGTGAGGGTGCGGGCAAGACCCACATCCTCAACATGATCGACACCCCGGGCCACGTCGACTTCACGTACGAGGTGTCCCGCTCGCTCGCCGCCTGCGAGGGCACGATCCTCGTGGTGGACGCGGCCCAGGGCATCGAGGCGCAGACCCTCGCCAACCTGTACCTGGCGCTGGAGAACAACCTCACGATCATCCCGGTCCTCAACAAGATCGACCTGCCGGCCGCCCAGCCGGAGAAGTACGCCGCCGAGATCGCGCACATCATCGGCTGCGACCCGGAGGACGTCCTCAAGGTCAGCGCCAAGAGCGGCCTGGGCGTCGAGGACCTGCTGGACCACGTGGTCGCGAAGGTCCCCGCGCCGGTCGGCGTCAAGAACGCCCCGGCCCGCGCGATGATCTTCGACTCGGTCTACGACACCTACCGTGGCGTGGTCACCTACGTCCGAGTGGTCGACGGCGAGCTCACCAAGCGCGAGCGCATCCAGATGATGTCCACGGGCGCGACGCACGAGCTGCTGGAGATCGGCGTCATCTCGCCCGAGCCGAAGGTCTCCGACGGCCTCGGCGTCGGCGAGGTGGGCTACATCATCACCGGCGTCAAGGACGTCCGGCAGTCCAAGGTCGGTGACACCATCACCTCGATGCACAAGGGTGCGACCGAGGCGCTGGGCGGCTACAAGGACCCGCGCCCGATGGTGTTCTCCGGCCTCTACCCGCTGGACGGCAGCGACTACCCGCTGCTGCGCGACGCCCTCGACAAGCTGCAGCTGAATGACGCCGCCCTGGTGTTCGAGCCGGAGACCTCGGTCGCGCTGGGCTTCGGTTACCGCTGTGGCTTCCTCGGGCTGCTGCACCTGGAGATCGTCCGGGAGCGGCTGGAGCGCGAGTTCAACCTCGACCTGATCTCCACCGCCCCCAACGTGGTCTACCGGGTGGTCATGGAGGACGGCACCGAGCACACCGTCACCAACCCGAGCGAGTTCCCCACGGGCAAGATCTCCGAGGTGAACGAGCCGGTGGTCCGCGGGTCCATCCTGGTGCCCAACGAGTTCGTCGGCGCCGTCATGGAGCTCTGCCAGGGCCGTCGCGGCAACATGCAGGGCATGGACTACCTCTCCGAGGAGCGGGTGGAGCTGCGCTACACCCTCCCGCTGGCCGAGATCGTCTTCGACTTCTTCGACATGCTGAAGTCCAAGACCCGTGGCTACGGCTCCTTCGACTACGAGCCGATCGGCGAGCAGAGTGCCGACCTGGTCAAGGTCGACATCCTGCTGCACGGCGACGCGGTCGACGCGTTCTCCGCGATCGTGCACAAGGACAAGGCGTACAACTACGGCATCATGATGGCGGGCAAGCTGCAGAAGCTGATCCCCCGCCAGCAGTTCGAGGTGCCGATCCAGGCCGCCATCGGCTCGCGGGTGATCGCCCGTGAGACGGTCCGCGCGATCCGCAAGGACGTCCTCGCCAAGTGCTACGGCGGTGACATCTCGCGTAAGCGGAAGCTGCTGGAGAAGCAGAAGGAGGGCAAGAAGCGGATGAAGATGGTCGGCCGCGTGGAGGTCCCGCAGGAGGCCTTCATCGCCGCGCTGTCCACCGACGCGGACGCCCCGAAGGACAAGAAGTAGCGGTTCCCCAGGCACCCGGGCAACCAATGGGGGCGCGGGGAACTGCGCGAAGACGGAAGGCAACGAGCTGTGCCCTTCCGTCTTCGCGCAGTTCCCCGCGCCCCTGTCTGTGGCTGAGCGGGTGCGGAGCCTCAGCGCAGGCCGGCCATCACCCCGCTGACGATGAGCGCCTTCGCCAGCCGCCCGGTCGTCCCGGTCAGGGCCGTGGGCCGCATCGAGTCGTCGCCGTGAATCAGCTGCAGCAGGCCGTCCCGTCGGCCCAGGCTGAGGCACTGGGCCACGTAGCGGTAGGCGAACGGCTTCGCCGTCCGGCCGCTGAGCAGCCTGCCCACGTACCGGCCCATCGGCTGGGCGGTCGCGCACCCCATCCGCAGCGTGCCCGGGCCGGGCAGGGTGACGGACGCGGCGTCGCCGATCACGTGCACCTCCGGGTGGGAGACCGAGCGCAGGTGGTCGTCCACCAGGGCCCGGCCGTCGGGGGCGGTGGCCAGTCCGGCGTCGGCGGCGAGGCCGGCCGGCTCCATCGAGGCGGCCCAGACGGTCACCTCCGCGTCGATCAACCCCTGGTCGGTGCGCGGTCCCTGGGGCGTGACGGCGGTGACGGGCGCGTACTCGTGGAGCTGGACGGCGAGCCGGTCCAGCACCCGCAGGACGTGCGCGCGGCCCTTGGCTGAGAACCAGCCGCCGACCTGCCCGGCTGCGATGATCCGGACCCGCCACTGCGGGTACGCCTCGGCGAGTTCGGCCGCCAGCTCGATGCCGGTCGCGCCGCCACCGACCACGGCCACCGTGCCGGGGCGCTCGGCGCCGCGCAGTCGCTCGCGCAGCTCGGCGGAGCGCTCGACGGGGTAGGCGTGCTCGGCGGCGCCCGGCACGCCGTGCCAGGCCGTCCGGCTGCCGAGTGCGTAGACCAGGGTGTCGTACGCGAGGGTCTCGCCCGAGTCCAGAAAGACCTTCCGGGCCGTCAGGTCGAGCTCGGTGACGCGTGCCTGCACGTGTGTCACCTGGCGGCCGCGTACCAGCCGTGCCAGCGCCGGGCGCTGCTCGGGGTGGCCGGCGGCGGTCTCGTGCTGGCGGATGCGGTGCAGGAAGCGGGCCTCCGGCGCGACCAGGGTCACCCGGCCCAGCCGGCCGGCCCCGGTGGCGGCGGTCAGTCCCGCATAGCCCGCGCCGACCACGACGATGTGCTGTCCGACGGTGCTCTGCCCGGCCATGTCGTCCTCCTTCTGCGATGTCCGATGCCCGATGCGTTACGCGCTCGTTCGGGAAGGGGACGGAGCAGCCGGTCAGGGTGTGACGGTGACCCTCGTCACATGGGTCAGCTTCGCCGGGTTGACCACGGTGTACGCCTCGGTGATCCGGCCGTCCGCGACCGTGAAGCCGGTCACCGCGATCACCCGGCCGTCGGCCTCGTGCCAGAGCAGGCCGGGGTCGCCGTTGACCAGGGTGAAGGCGGCCGCGATACCCGACTCGGGGCGGAGCGACTTCGACGCCAGCCCGATGACCAGCCGGGAGACCTTGTCGGCACCGAACACCGGGCGGGCACCGGCGGAGACGACGCCGCCGCCGTCCGAGTGCCAGACCACCTCGGGGTCGAGGACGGCGACCAGGGCCTGCAGGTCGCCGCCGGCCGCTGCTGCGGCGAAGGCGTACACGGCCTGCCGGTGCTCCTGCGGGTCGACCGGGCCGCGCCGGCCCTTGTCCGCCACCTGCCGGAGGTCCCGGACCCGGCGCCGGGCGCGGGAGGCCAGCTGCCGGGTGGCGTCCGGGGTCCGGTCGAGCGAGTGTGCGATCTCGTCGAAGCCGACCGCGAAGACGTCGTGCAGCACGAACGCGGTGCGTTCGGCGGGGGTGAGTTGCTCCAGGACGGCGAGCAGCGCCAGCGACACCGACTCGCCCAGCTCGGCCAGCCGCGCGGGGGAGTCCTCGTCGGAGACCTCCGGTTCGGGCAGCCACTCCCCGAAGTACGACTCGCGGCGCACCCGGGCGGAGCCCAGCAGGTCGTAGCAGAGCCGGGTGACGACGGTGCTGAGGTAGGCGCGCGGGTCGGTGACCCGCGCCTGGTCGACCGCGCACCAGCGCAGCCACGCCTCCTGCAACACGTCCTCGGCGTCACTGAACGACCCGAGCAGCCGGTACGCCACCGAGCCGAGGTAGCGCCGCTGCTGCTCGAACGTTCCTGCTGAACCCTCGTCACTCACGGGTCCACGCTATCGGCACTCGATCGGCGATGGACAGGGGCGCGGGGCTCTGCGTTGATCGAGCAGAGCCCCGCGCCCCTGGCAGTGACCCGCTCAGTCGACCTCGGCGACCGCCTGGGCGAACTGGGCTTCGTACAGGCGGGCGTACGCGCCCTTGGCCGAGATCAGCTCGTCGTGCGAGCCCTGCTCGACGATCGAGCCGTTCTCCATCACCAGGATCACGTCCGCGTCCCGGATGGTGGAGAGGCGGTGGGCGATCACGAAGCTGGTCCGGCCGGTGCGCAGGGTGGCCATCGCGCGCTGGATGAGCACCTCGGTACGGGTGTCCACCGAGCTGGTCGCCTCGTCCAGGACGAGGATGCTCGGCTGCGCCAGGAAGGCGCGGGCGATGGTGATCAGCTGCTTCTCACCCGCGCTGACCCCGGCGCCTTCGTCGTCGATCACGGTGTCGTAGCCGTCCGGCAGGGTGCGGACGAAGCGGTCGACGTGCGCGGCCTTCGCCGCCTCGATGACCTGCTCGCGGGTGGACGTCTCGGCGCCGTACGCGATGTTGTCGGCGATGGACCCGCCGAACAGCCAGGTGTCCTGCAGCACCATGCCGATGCCGGCCCGCAGCTCCTCGCGGGACATCGCGGCGATGTCCACCCCGTCCAGGGTGATCCGGCCGCCGCTGACCTCGTAGAACCGCATCAGCAGGTTGACCATGGTGGTCTTGCCCGCGCCCGTCGGCCCGACGATCGCCACGGTGTGGCCGGGCTCGACCTTGAGCGAGAGCCCGTCGATCAGCGGCTTCTCCGGGTCGTACCGGAAGGAGACCTCCTCGAAGGCGACCCGCCCGTGCAACTCGGCCGGACGCTCCGGCATGGCCGGCTCCGGGCTCTGCTCGGGTGCGTCCAGCAGATCGAAGACCCGCTCCGCCGAGGCGACGCCGGACTGCAGCAGGTTGGCCATGCTGGCGACCTGCGTCAGCGGCTGGCTGAACTGCCGCGAGTACTGGATGAACGCCTGCACGTCACCGATCGACAGCGCGCCACTGGCCACCCGCAGACCGCCGACCACGGCGACCAGCACGTAGTTGAGGTTGCCGATCAGCATCATGGCCGGCTGGATGATGCCGGAGATGAACTGCGCCTTGAAGCTGGACGCGTAGAGCGCCTCGTTCTCCCGGCGGAAGATCTCGGCGGCCTCCTTCTGCCGTCCGAAGACCTTCACCAGCGCGTGGCCGGTGTACATCTCCTCGATGTGCGCGTTCAGTTGGCCGGTGGTCTTCCACTGGGCCATGAACTGCGGCTGCGCGCGCTTGCCGACCTTGGTCGCCACCATCACCGAGGCGGGGACGGAGACCAGGGCGATCACGGCCAGCAGCGGGGAGATCCAGAACATCATCGCCAGCACACCGACGATGGTGAGCAGCGAGTTCACCACCTGGCCCATGGTCTGCTGCATGGACTGGCCGATGTTGTCGATGTCGTTGGTGACGCGGCTGAGCACCTCGCCGCGCGCCTGCTTGTCGAAGTAACTGAGCGGCAGCCGCGAGATCTTGGCGTCGACGGACTCGCGCAGCCGGTAGACCGTCCGGTTGATCGCCCGGGCGGCGAGCCGGCCCTGGAAGACGCTGAAGACCGACGAGGCGACGTAGATCGCCAGCACCCAGAGCAGCACGGTGCCGATGGCGTTGAAGTCCATCCCCTGGCCGGGGGTGAAGTGGACGGAGTTGAGCAGGTCGGCGATCCGCCCCTGCCCCCGCTGCCGGACCGCCGCGATCGCCTGGGCGTGGCTGGTACCGGCGGGGAACTGCCGCCCGACCACCCCCGCGAAGATCAGGTCGGTGGCGTAGCCGAGGATCTTGGGCCCGACCACCGCGCACCCGACGCTGAGCGCGCCGAGGGTGAACACCCCGTAGAGGGTGGCCCGTTCGGGGCGCATCAGCTTCAGGACGCGCTTGCCGGAGCCCTTGAAGTCCATCGACTTCTCGGTGCCCTGGGCGCCCATGAACCGGCCGGGGCCCGAACCGCGCCGCGCGGCCGCGCTCTGCGAGTCGCTGGGGACGGTCGTCTCGTCGGTGGACGCCTTCGCGGGCGCCCCCTTGCCTGGCGTGGTCACGCCGCCTCCTGCTCGGTGAGCTGGGAGAGCACGATCTCCCGGTATGTCGGGTTGTCGGCCATCAGCTCGTGATGGGTGCCGGTGCCGACCACTGCGCCCTCGTCCAGCACGATGATCCGGTCGGCGTCCCGGATGGTGCTGACCCGCTGCGCGACGATCAGGACGGTCGCCTCGGCGGTCTCCCTGGAGAGCGCCCTGCGCAGCTTGGCGTCGGTCGCGTAGTCGAGGGCGGAGAACGAGTCGTCGAAGAGGTAGATCTCGGGCCGGCGGACCAGGGCGCGCGCGATCGCCAGCCGCTGGCGCTGACCGCCCGACACATTGCCACCGCCCTGGGCGATCGGGGCCGCCAGGCCGAGATCGAGCTTCTCGACGAAGCCCTTCGCCTGGGCGACCTCCAGGGCGTGCCAGAGCTCCTCGTCGGTGGCGTCCGGCTTCCCGTAGCGGAGGTTGCTGGCGACCGTGCCGGTGAAGAGGTACGGCTTCTGCGGGACGAGCCCGACCGTCCTGGCGATCAGGTCGGGGGAGAGCTCCCGGACGTCGATGCCGTCCACGAAGACCGTGCCCTCGGTCGAGTCGATCAGCCGGGGGATGAGGTTGAGCAGCGTGGTCTTGCCGCTGCCGGTGGAGCCGATCACGGCGGTGGTCTCACCGGGGCGGGCGACGATGTCGATACCGCGCAGGACGGGCGACTCGGCGCCCGGGTAGCGGAACTCGACACCGCGCAGCTCCAGGTGGCCGCTGCCGTGCAGGTCCGTGACCGGGGTGGTGGGCGGCACGACGCTGGTGTCGGTGGCCAGCACCTCCTGGATGCGCTCGGCACAGACCTCGGCGCGCGGCACCATCATGAACATGAAGGTGGCCATCATCACGCTCATCAGGATCTGCATCAGATAGGACAGAAAGGCCGTCAGCGCGCCGATCTGCATCCCGCCGCTGTCGATCCGGTGGCCGCCGAACCACATCACGGCGACGCTGGAGACGTTCACCACCAGCATCACGGACGGGAACATGAACGCCATCGTCCGGCCGACCCGCAGCGAGGTGTCGGTCAGTTCCTGGTTGGCGCCGCCGAAACGGTCCTGCTCGTGACCGTCCTTCACGAAGGCGCGGATCACCCGGATACCGGTGATCTGCTCGCGCAGGACGCGGTTGACCTTGTCGATCCGTACCTGCATGGTCCGGAACTCCGGCCGCAGTCGCTTCACCAGCACGGTCACCACGGCGCCCAGGAGCGGCACCACGATCAGCAGCAGCGCGGAGAGCGGCACGTCCTGGTTGAGCGCCATGATGATGCCGCCGAAGCACATGATCGGCGCGGCCACCATCAGGGTGAAGCTCATCAGCAGCAGCATCTGGACCTGCTGGACGTCGTTGGTGCTGCGGGTGATCAGCGAGGGAGCGCCGAAGCTCCCGAGCTCCCGTGCGGAGAAGCTCTGCACCTGGTCGAAGACGGACGTGCGGATGTCCCGTCCGACGGCCATCGCGGTACGGGCGCCGAAGTAGACCGCGCCGATCGAGCAGACGGCCTGGACGAGGGTGACGCCGATCATCACCCCGCCGATCCGCATGATGTAGCCGGTGTCGCCCTTGACGACACCGCTGTCGATGATGTCGGCATTGAGGGTGGGAAGGTACAGGGCCGCAATGGTCGAGACGAGCTGCAGCAGGACCAGCAGGGTGATCGGTTTGGAGTAGGGGCCCAGATGGGCTCGGAGGATTTTGATCAGCACCGGGACACTCTCGTTGTCGGCGGGAGGATTCGCATCCCCATTTTCGTACTTCGCACGTCCTGCCGGAGGCCGTAATCGTGGCCCCACCCGCAGGCTTGTACTGTCCTTTGCACTTCCGGTCCGCGCGGGTGTCAGCTGTCGGCACCCCCTTACGGAACGGCCCCGCACCCCCTAGGCTGCAGATTGCCCGCTTGTTACTCGCTGGTTAACAAGTGCGGTCGGTAGGCTGCCCCCACTGCCACCGCTCGCCACCCTCGGCCACCCGCCCCCCGGAGGTCCTCGTTGAGTTCCGCGCAGTCCATGATCGAGCGACGCCCGGCGTCCGTGGCACACCTGTTCCTCAGCAGGGTAGAGGCCACACCTGACAGCGAGGCGTACCGGTACCCCGCGCCCGTCGACGAGCACGCCGCCGACGGTGCTCCAGGCGCCGAGCAGTGGCGCTCGCTGACGTGGGCGCAGACCGCGGAGCGGGTCAAGGCGGTCGCCGCGGGCCTGATGTCGCTCGGCATCGAGGCGGAGGACCGGGTCGCGATCTCCTCCTCCACCAGAGTCGAGTGGATCATCGCCGACCTGGGCAACATGTGTGCCGGCGCCGCCACCACGACGGTCTACCCCAGCACCAACGCCGACGAGACGGCTTTCATTCTCTCCAACTCGCAGAGCAAGGCCCTCTTCGCCGAGAACGCCAAGCAGCTGGCCAAGGTGATCGACCAGCGCGAGAAGCTCCCCGCGCTGCGCACGGTGATCCTCTTCGACGCCAAGGCCGACCGGCCGGAGACCGAGGGGCTCACCCTGCTCACCCTCGCGGAGCTGGAGCAGGCGGGCGCGAAGTACCTCTCCGAGCACCCGGACGCGGTCACCGAGGCCGTCGACGCGCTCGACAAGGAGCAGCTCGCCACCCTCATCTACACCTCCGGCACCACCGGCCGCCCCAAGGGCGTGCGCCTGGTGCACGACTGCTGGGCGTACGAGGGCGTGGCGCAGCAGGAGAGCGGGCTGCTGCGCTCGGACGACATCCAGTTCATGTGGCTGCCGCTGTCCCACGTCTTCGGCAAGACCCTGATCTCGGGCCAGATCGCGACCGGTCACGTGATGGCCGTCGACGGCCGGGTGGACCGCATCATCCACAATCTGCCGGTGATCCGCCCCACCCTGATGGCCTCGGCGCCGCGCATCTTCGAGAAGGTCTACAACGGCATCGCGGGCAAGGCCCGGGCCGAGGGCGGCGCCAAGTACAAGATCTTCCTCTGGGCCGCCAAGGTCGCCCGCGACCACGCGCGGACCACCCAGGCCAACCGGATCGCCGCCGGCCGGGACAGCGCCCCCTTCGCGCTCACGCTCCAGCACGCGATCGCCGACAAGCTGGTCTACGCGAAGATCCGTGCCGCGTTCGGCGGTCAGCTGCGCGGTTCGGTTTCCGGCAGCGCCGCGCTGTCGCCCGAGATCGGCTACTTCTTCATGGGCGCGGGCGTGCCGATCCTGGAGGGCTACGGCCTCACCGAGACCAGCGCGGGATCCTGCGTCAACCGCGCGGAGGACGTCCGGATCGGTACGGTCGGCCGGCCGCTGCCCGGCACCGAGGTGCGGATCGCCGACGACGGCGAGATCCTGCTGCGCGGCCCGGGCGTCATGCGCGGCTACCACGAGCTGCCCGAGCAGACCGCCGAGGTGCTGGAGGCCGACGGCTGGTTCCACACCGGTGACATCGGCGAACTGGTCGAGAACGGCTACCTGCGGATCACCGACCGCAAGAAGGACATGTTCAAGACCTCCGGCGGCAAGTACGTCGCCCCCAGCGAGGTCGAGGGCAAGTTCAAGGCGATCTGCCCGTTCGTCAGCAACATCCTGGTGATCGGCAACGGCCGCAACTTCTGCACCGCGCTGATCGGCCTGGACGAGACGGTGATCATGCCGTGGGCCGCCGCGCACGGCCTGGAGGGCAAGTCGTACGCCGAGGTGGTCGCCTCACCGCAGGCGAACGAGCTGATCGACGGCTTCGTCCAGCGCCTCAACGGCGACCTCCAGCGCTGGCAGACGATCAAGAAGTTCACCCTGCTCCCGCGCGATCTGGACATCGAGCACGGCGAGCTGACCCCGAGCCTGAAGATCAAGCGCCCGGTGGTCGAGCGGACGTACGCGGACGCCGTCGCCGGGATGTACGCGGGCGCCAACGAGGCGTAGTGATCATGTCCGGTACGGCTTCCCCGAGCCGTACCGGACAATAGGGGTATGCCCTCCGCACTCCCCGACGGCGAACCCGTGCCGTCCGACGGTTCCCTGCCCGCCCACGCCCTCCAGGGGCTGGGCGAGCGGCCCTTCGGTTTCTACGTGCACGTGCCGTACTGCGCGACCCGCTGCGGCTACTGCGATTTCAACACCTACACCGCCACCGAGCTGCGCTCCTCGGGCACGGTGGCCTCGCAGGAGACGTACGCCGACAACCTGGTCGCCGAGATCCGGCACGCCCGCCGGGTGCTCGGCTCCGCCGAGCTGCCCGTGCAGACGGTCTTCCTCGGCGGCGGCACCCCCACCCTGCTGCCCGCCCGTGACCTGGTGAAGATGCTCGCGGCGATCCGTGAAGAGTTCGGGATCGCCGAGGGCGCCGAGGTGACCACCGAGGCCAACCCCGAGTCCGTGAACCCCGCCTACCTCGCCGAGCTGCGCGAGGGCGGGTTCAACCGGATCTCCTTCGGGATGCAGAGCGCCAAGCCGCACGTCCTCCAGCTGCTCGACCGCCACCACACCCCCGGCCGCCCGGAGGCGTGCGTCGCCGAGGCCCGTGCGGCCGGTTTCGACCACGTCAACCTGGACCTGATCTACGGCACCCCCGGCGAGTCCGACGACGACTGGCGCGCCTCGCTGGACGCCGCGATCGGCGCCGGGCCCGACCACGTCTCCGCGTACTCCCTGATCGTCGAGGACGGCACCAAGCTGGCCGCCCGGATCAAGCGCGGCGAACTGCCGATGGTCGACGACGACGTGCACGCCGACCGCTACCTGATCGCCGAGGAGGCGCTCAGCGCCGCCGGCTACGACTGGTACGAGGTCTCCAACTGGGCCACCACCGACGCGGGCCGCTGCCGCCACAACGAGCTGTACTGGACGGGCGCCGACTGGTGGGGCGCGGGCCCCGGCGCGCACAGCCACGTCGGCGGCGTGCGGTGGTGGAACGCGAAGCACCCGGCGGCGTACGCCCAGGCGCTGGCCGAGGGGCGGACGCCCGCGCTGGGCCGCGAGGTCCTGCCGGACGAGGACCGCCGGGTCGAGCGCATCCTGCTGGAGCTGCGGCTGCGTGAGGGCTGCCCGCTCTCCCTGCTCGCCCCGGCGGGCCGCGTTGCTGCCGACCGCGCGCTCGCCGACGGGCTGCTGGACGCGGCGGGCTTCGCGGACGGCCGGGCCGTGCTCACCTTGCAGGGGCGGCTGCTCGCGGACGCGGTGGTCCGTGACCTGGTCGACTGATGCTTGGGGCACCCCGTTGCGCAGAGACCTGAGGGGTGCCCAGTCGCTCGTGTGGCGACACCTGAGGCCGGAGCCTTCCGATTTCGCGCAGTTCCCCGCGCCCCTGATTGTGGTTGACCGGGTGCCTAGGGTTCACCTGTGACGAAGTCGATCAGCTGCTCGACGCGCCCCAGCAACTCCGGCTCCAGGTCCTTGTAGGAGTTGACCGAGGCGAGGATGCGTTTCCACGCGGCCGGGGTGTCCACCGGCCAGCCGAGGCGGCGGCAGACGCCCTCCTTCCAGACCTCGCCGCGTGGGACGGCCGGCCAGGCGGGGATGCCGATGCTGCTGGGCTTCACGGCCTCCCAGACGTCGATGTACGGGTGGCCGACGATCAGGACGGCGTCGCCCGTCACCTGGGCGGCGATCCGGTGCTCCTTGGTGCCGGGCAGCAGGTGGTCGACCAGGACGCCGAGGCGGCGGCCCGGGCCGGGGGCGAAGTCGGCGACGATCGCGGGGAGGTCGTCGATGCCCTCCAGGAACTCCACGACCACGCCCTCGATCCGCAGGTCGTCGCCCCAGACCCGCTCGACCAACTCCGCGTCGTGCCGCCCCTCGACGTAGATCCGCGACTCCCGCGCGACCCGGGCCCGGGCGCCCGGTACCGCCACCGACCCGGAGGCGGTACGGCCCGGGGCCCGGGCGGGGGCGGGCCCGGCGGGCCGTACCAGGGTGACGACCTGACCCTCCAGCAGGAACCCGCGAGGGGTCATCGGGAAGACCCGGTGCTTGCCGAACCGGTTCTCCAGGGTGACCGTCGGCCCCTCGGCGGTCTTCTCGCACCGCACCACGGCCCCGCAGAACCCGGTGGCCGCCTCCTCCACCACCAGGTCACGGTCGGCCGCCACCTCCGGTGCCGGCTGCTGCCGCTTCCACGGCGGGGTCAGGTCTGGTCCATAGCTCCGGCTGCGCATCCAGCGATGATATGAAATCTGACCAGCGCTCAGAGCCCTGGCGCGCCCCATACCGGGAACCAGCGGCTGAGGTCCTGCTCGACCCGCAGGTCGTTGCCGAGCATCGCCTTGATCTGTAGCTCGACCGGGCTGTTCCGCTTCTCGGTGCCGCCCGGCATCGGGGCGAACGGGTAGAAGCTGCCGCGCTTGTAGAGGTAGACCAGCCCGAGCGACTGGCCCGCGTTGTTGCGGAAGCCCACGATCGAGCAGAGCAGCTGCGGGCCGAAGCCGTTCGCCTCCAGCTCGCTGTTGACCGCGTGCAGGTCGTTGACCAGCTCCGGCAGCTGGTCCGGGGTGTGCCGGGCGAGCAGCCAGGTGTAGCCGTAGCCGTCCTGGCTGACCTCGACCGGCACACCGCCGTTCACGGTGTCGGCGTCCAGCAGGGCGCGGACCTGCCGCTCGACCTCGCTGAACGCGCCGCCCTCGACGGCGGCGAAGCAGACCGAGCCGAGCCCGGTCGGCTTGAACCCGGCCGCCGCCTCCAGGGTGAGTGCGGCGGAGGGCACGCCGAAGAGCTGGTCGAGGTCGGGTCTGACCGGCTTGGTGCGGCCGAACAGGGCGTCCAGGATTCCCACGAAGTCTCCTACTGGTGCTGACGGTTCTACGGACGGGTCACTGACCCAGCTGGGCCGAGATCTTGCCGAGCTGCTCCAGCCGCTGCTCGAGCGAGGGGTGGGTCGACATCAGCTGGGTGGCGGCGTCCCGCGCGCTGAGCGCGGGGGCGAAGTAGAAGGCGTTGTACGGCTGCGCCTTGCGCAGGTCCTTGGTCGGGATCGCGGCGATCTGGCCGGTCACCTTGGTCAGGGCCGAGGCCAGCGCGCTGGGCCTGCCGGTGAGTTGGGCGGCTGCGCGGTCGGCGGCCAGCTCGCGGTAGCGGGAGAGCATCCGGGTGAGCAGGAAGCTGATCGCGTAGACCACGATGCTGACCAGCGGGATGATCAGCATCGCGATGGCGGCGTTCTGGTCGTTGTTGTTCCGGTTGTTGCCGCCCAGGAAGCCGCCGTACAGCGCGATCCGGGTCATCACGCCGGCCAGTACGCCGAGGAAGCCGGCGATCGTCATCACCGCGACGTCCCGGTGCGCGACGTGCGAGAGCTCGTGGGCGAGCACGCCCTCCAACTCCTCCGGCTCCAGCCGCCGCAGCAGGCCGGTGGTGACGCAGACCACGGAGTTCTCGGGGTTGCGGCCGGTGGCGAAGGCGTTCGGCATGTCGTTGTCGGCGACGGCGACCCGGGGCTTGGGCATGTCGGCGAGCGCGCAGAGCCGGTCAATGGTGCCGTGCAGCTGCGGGTACTGCTCGGGGGTGACCTCGCGGGCGCCCATCGCCCGCTCGGTGATCTTGTCGCTGAACCAGAACTGGACCACGAACAGCCCGCCCGAGATCAGCACGATGAGCGGCCACGCCCCGCGCAGCAGGACGATCAGCACACCGGTGAAGCCGACGTAGAGCAACCCGATCAAGAACATGGTGGTGACCATCCGACCGGTCAGCCCGCGGTCGGGTGCGAAGCGGGAGTGCTGTGGTGACGCCGACATCGCTGCTCCTTCGATATTCAAGTTCATCTCCGATGCTGCCACTCGCGGGGCGCGTGGGCATCGTCCCCGCGCGGGATTTCCGTCGAGGATCACGTCGGCGGGCCGTTCCTGCCGTCGTGGTCGGGCCTTACACTGGCAGGTACGGTGCTGGCACTCTGCCTTCCAGAGTGCCAGGGGACCCGCCAGATACCAGCTCAACGGACGAAGACGGAGGTGCGTGCCATGTTCAGCGAGCGCAGAGCCGACGAACGCAAGTCCGATAATCGGCAGCTCGATTCGCGCCTGGACGTCCGTGACGTCCGCCCGCTGGACGATCGCAAGCTCGCCGTCCTGCGCGCCATCGTGCAGGACTACGTCGGCACCGAGGAGCCCGTCGGCTCCAAGGCCCTGGTCGAGCGGCACAGCCTCGGGGTCTCCCCGGCGACGGTGCGCAACGACATGGCGGCCCTGGAGGAGGACGGCTACATCCACCAGCCGCACACCAGCGCGGGCCGGATCCCCACCGACAAGGGGTACCGCCTCTTCGTCGACCGGCTGGCCGAGGTCAAGCCGATGAGCGCCCCCGAGCGCCGCGCGATCCGGCACTTCCTGGACGGCGCGGTCGACCTGGACGACACCGTCGCCCGTACGGTGCGGCTGCTCGCGCAGCTCACCCGGCAGGTCGCGGTGGTCCAGTACCCCTCGCTCTCCCGCTCCACCGTCCGGCACGTCGAGCTGGTCGCGCTGGCCCCGGCCAAGGTGATGCTGGTCCTGATCACCAACACCGGCCGGGTCGAGCAGCGGATGGTCGACTGCCCGGGCACGGTCGGCGAGAACGTCCTCGCCGAGCTGCGCGCCAGGCTCAACGCCCGCGCGGGCGGCCAGCGGCTGCCCGACGTCCCCGGTCTGCTGGAGGACCTGCCGGCCGCCTTCGAGGCGGCCGACCGCTCGGTCGTGACCACCGTGCTCGCGACGCTCTTCGAGACCCTCGCGGAGCAGAACGAGGAGCGGATCATGCTGGCCGGCACGGCCAACCTGACACGCTTCGGACATGACTTCCCGCTCACCATCCAGCCGGTCCTGGAGGCTCTGGAGGAACAGGTGATCCTGCTGCGTCTGCTGGGTGAGACGGCGGACGCCGGGATGACGGTTCGGATCGGCCGTGAGAACGAGTACGAGGGCCTCAATTCCACCTCGGTCGTCTCGGTCGGTTACGGTTCGGGCGACGAGAGCGTCGCGAAACTCGGCGTGATCGGTCCGACCCGGATGGACTACCCGGGCACAATGGGGGCGGTGCGTGCGGTGGCAAGGTACGTGGGCCAGATTCTGGCCGAGTCGTAGGAACAGCACCGTGTGACGGCACACGGTGACAAGTCGCAGCACTTCTAGAGGCGGAACAAGCGGAGCATTTGGTGGCCACGGACTACTACGCGGTACTCGGCGTCCGACGGGATGCGGGGCAGGACGAGATCAAGAAGGCGTTCCGACGCCTTGCCCGTGAACTGCACCCGGACGTCAACCCGGACCCGAAGACGCAGGAGCGGTTCAAGGAGATCAACGCCGCTTACGAGGTGCTCTCCGACCCGGGCAAGCGCCAGGTCTACGACCTCGGCGGCGACCCGCTCTCGCCGAACGGTGGCGGTGGCGGCGCGGGCGGCTTCGGCGCGGGTGCGGCGGGCTTCGGCTTCTCCGACATCATGGACGCCTTCTTCGGCGCCGCGGCGGGCCAGCGCGGCCCGCGTTCGCGGACCCGTCGCGGGCAGGACGCGATGATCCGACTGGAGATCACCCTGGAGGAGTCGGCTTTCGGCACCACCAAGGAACTCCAGGTCGACACCGCTGTGACGTGTACCACCTGCTCGGGTGAGGGTGCCGCTCCCGGCACCTCCGCGCAGACGTGTGACATGTGTCGCGGCAAGGGCGAGGTCTCGCAGGTCACCCGGTCCTTCCTGGGCCAGGTCATGACCTCGCGTCCCTGCCCGCAGTGCCAGGGCTTCGGCACCGTAGTCCCGACCCCGTGCCCCGAGTGCGCGGGCGACGGCCGGGTCCGGGCCCGCCGCACCCTCACGGTCAAGATCCCGGCGGGTGTGGACAACGGCACCCGCATCCAGCTGGCAGGCGAGGGCGAGGTCGGCCCCGGTGGCGGCCCGCCCGGCGACCTGTACGTCGAGATCGCCGAGACGGCGCACTCGACCTTCCAGCGGCGTGGCGACGACCTGCACTGCACCGTCACCATCCCGATGACGGCGGCCTCGCTCGGCACCCAGGTGCCGCTGCAGACCCTGGACGGCCTCGAAGAGGTCGACATCCGGCCCGGCACGCAGTCCGGCCAGTCCATCCCGCTGCACGGCCGGGGTATCACCCACCTGCGCGGCGGCGGCCGGGGCGACCTGATAGTGCATGTCGAGGTGCAGACCCCCACCAAGCTCGACCCCGAGATGGAGGACCTGCTCCGCCGTCTTGCGATCCTGCGCGGCGAGGAGCGGCCCTCCGGGCAGTTCGCGCCGGGCCAGCAGGGGCTGTTCTCCCGCCTGAAGGACGCGTTCAACGGGCGTTAGGCCCGGGTTTTTCCAGGGGCGCGGGGAACTGCGCGACGTCGGAAGGTGCGGACCGTGCCTTCCGGTTTCGCACAGTTCCCCGCGCCCCTGTGGTTAACGCTCATCATCGGAGGTTCGTTCGTATGACCGCCCCTGTGTTCGTCGTCGACTCGTCGCGGTTGGCCGGTGTCGTTCCCGGCTCGGTGGTCCGCCTCGACGGTGCGGAGGGGCGGCATGCCGCCGCCGTGAAGCGGCTGGAGTCCGGCGAGGCGGTCACGCTGGCCGACGGGTTGGGGCTCGGCGTGGACGGGACGGTCTCCGCCGTGCACGGCAAGGACGCGCTGGACGTCACCGTCTCGGCCGTCCGGCGGGAGCCCGAGCCCACGCCCCGGATCGTGGTCGTGCAGGCGCTGCCCAAGGGCGACCGGGGCGAGCTCGCCGTCGAGACCATGACCGAGGTCGGGGTCGACGTGGTGATCCCGTGGGCCGCCTCCCGCTGCATCACGCAGTGGAAGGGCGACCGGGGTGCCAAGGCGCTCGCCAAGTGGCGGGCCACCGCGCGGGAGGCGGGCAAGCAGTCCCGCCGTCTGCGGTTCCCCGAGGTGCGCGAGCCGATGACGACCCGTCAACTGGCCCCGCTGCTGGCCGCCGCCGCGTTCGCCGGCGTCCTGCACGAGGAGGGCGCGGAGCCGCTCGCCACCGCTGCGCTGCCGGACTCGGGCGACCTCGTCCTGATCGTCGGCCCCGAGGGCGGGGTCTCCCCGGACGAGCTGGCCGCCTTCGCCGAGGCGGGCGCCAAGCCGTACCGGCTGGGTCCGTCCGTGCTGCGCACCTCGACCGCCGGGGTGGCGGCCGGGGCGCTGCTGCTCGGCCGTACCGGCCGCTGGTCCTGAACCGAGCGATGATCCACGACGGGCCGTCAGGCGGGGGCGCTAGGCTTCCGCCGTACCCGACTCGCAGTACCCAGTACGAGGAGACCGAGATGGCCGGCGAGCCGCAGTCCGACTGCCTGTTCTGCAAGATCGTGGCGGGCCAGATCCCGGCCACCGTCCTGCGGGAGACCGAACACACCGTCACCTTCCGGGACATCAGCCCGCAGGCCCCGACCCACGTGCTGGTCATCCCCAAGGCGCACTACCCGGACGCCGCCACCCTCGCCGCCGCCGAGCCGCTGCTCGCGGCCGAGGTGCTCGCCGAGGCCGGCGAGGTGGCCGTCGACGAGAAGATCGACGAGTCCGGCTACCGGCTGATCTTCAACACCGGCGCGGGCGCCGGGCAGACCGTCTTCCACGCCCATGTGCACGTGCTCGGCGGCGGCACCTCGCTGCAGCACAAGGGCCTGGTCTGACACCGTGTCGCAGCGCGAGTTCGTGGTCCTGGGCACCGCCAGCCAGGTGCCGACCCGGCAGCGGAACCACAACGGCTACTTCCTCCGCTGGGACGGCGAGGGCCTGCTGTTCGACCCGGGGGAGGGGACGCAGCGGCAGATGCTGCACGCCGGGGTCTCCGCCACCGCGATCACCCGGATCGGGGTCACGCACTTCCACGGTGACCACAGCCTCGGCCTCGCCGGGGTGATCCAGCGGATCAACCTGGACCGCGTCCCGCACCCGGTGGACGTCTACTACCCGGCCACCGGCGAAGTCTTCTTCGACCGGCTGCGGCACGCCACGGCCTTCCACGAGACGGCCGAGCTGCGCCCCCGCCCGGTCTTCGAGCCCGGGCCGCTGCCCGCTCCCGGTGCGCCGTTCACCCTGGAGGCGGTACGGCTCTCGCACCCGGTCGACTCGTTCGGGTACCGCCTGGTCGAGCCCGACGGCAGTCGGCTGCTGCCCGAGCGCCTCGCCGCCCTCGGCCTGCGCGGGCCCGACGTGGGGGTGCTCCAGCGCGAGGGCCGGATCGAACGGGACGGCCGTACCGTCACGCTGGCGGAGGTCAGCGTGCCGAAGCCCGGGCAGCGCTTCGCCTTCGTGATGGACACCCGGCTCTGCGACGGCGTCGGGGAGCTGGCCGAGGGTGCGGACCTGCTGGTGATCGAGGCGACCTTCCTGGACGCCGACGCCCACCTCGCCGAGGAGCACGGTCACCTCACCGCCGCCCAGGCCGCCCGGGTCGCCACCGAGGCGGGGGTCCGCACGCTCGTGCTCACCCACTTCTCCCAGCGCTACCCGGAGCTGGACGGGCACCTGGCCGAGGCCCGCAAGCACTTCGACGGCGAGCTGGTGGTCGCCGAGGACCTCGCCCGCGTCCCGGTACCACCGCGCCGGCCGTGAAGCCCGGCAGCCGACGGTCGTAAACCTTCTAAAACCATTCGCATGGCAGAACGATCTGCCCCAGCATCGAAGCCGCCGCCCACAGCGGCACCGCGCCGCCGCAACGATCATTCGTGCGGCGTACCCTGGTGACCCCGGAGAGACCGAGTGGCACCCCGACGACGGATGGGATGAGGCAGGCCCCAGGCCGACCCATGAGTGATACATCACGTACCCCCGCCAACGGACAGACGCGCCCTGACGGGGCGGCCAGTGCCCGGATCGTCATTCCCGAGAAGCACCCGATGGTCACCCTGCTCGGTGCCACCGACTCCCTCCTACGAGTGATCGAGCGCGGCTTCCCCGCCGCCGACATCCACGTCCGCGGCAACGAGGTGACCGCGACCGGCGAGCGTGCCGAGGTCGACCTCGTCCAGGAGCTTTTCAGCGAGATGATGCTGGTGCTGCGCACCGGCCAACCCCTGACGGAGGACGCTGTGGAGCGCTCCATCGCCATGCTCAGGAGTGCCACCACGGATCCGGACCACCCGGCCCCGTCCGAGGTGTTCACCGCGAACATCCTGTCCAACCGGGGCCGGACCATCCGCCCCAAGACCCTCAACCAGCAGCGGTACGTCGACGCGATCGACAAGCACACGGTCACCTTCGGCCTCGGCCCGGCCGGTACCGGCAAGACCTACCTCGCGATGGCCAAGGCCGTCCAGGCCCTGCAGGCCAAGGAGGTCAACCGGATCATCCTGACCCGCCCGGCCGTCGAGGCCGGCGAGCGGCTCGGCTTCCTGCCCGGCACGCTGTTCGAGAAGATCGACCCGTACCTGCGGCCGCTCTACGACGCGCTGCACGACATGATGGACCCGGACACCATCCCGCGTCTGATGGCGGCCGGCACCATCGAGGTCGCCCCGCTGGCGTACATGCGCGGCCGTACCCTCAACGACGCCTTCATCATCCTGGACGAGGCCCAGAACACCTCGCCCGAGCAGATGAAGATGTTCCTCACCCGCCTGGGCTTCAACTCCCGGATGGTGGTCACCGGTGACACCAGCCAGATCGACCTCCCGGGCGGTACCCGGAGCGGTCTCAAGGTCGTCCAGGAGATCCTGACGGGTGTCCCCGACATCCACTTCTCCGTCCTCACCAGCACCGATGTGGTGCGTCACAAGTTGGTCGGCCACATCGTTGACGCATACGAACGCTGGGACGCCCTGCAGGAGGCCGAGACCGAAGCCACACCCCGTAAGCCCGCACAGCGCCGCCCCGGCAAGGCCGAGACCGCGCGCGCTCCCCGCCAGTCCCATCGCACCGAAAGCTGAGTACCAAGCCCTCCATGTCGATCGACATCGCCAACGAGTCCGGTTGGGACGCCGACGAGGATGCCATCCTCGACGTCGCCCGCTTCGCCCTCGACAAGATGCGGATCCACCCGCAGTCCGAACTGTCCGTGATCCTGGTGGACGGCGCGGCGATGGAGGAGCTGCACATCCAGTGGATGGACCTCCCGGGGCCCACCGATGTGATGTCCTTCCCGATGGACGAGCTGCGCCCGGGCAAGGAGGGCGAGGAGCTGCCGCAGGGCCTGCTCGGTGACATCGTGCTCTGCCCCGAGGTCGCCGAGAAGCAGGGCCTGGACGCGCCGTCCAAGCACTCGATGGACGAGGAGCTGCAGCTGCTCACCGTCCACGGTGTGCTGCACGTCCTCGGGTACGACCACGAGGAGCCCGAGGAGGAGCGCGCGATGTTCGCGCTCCAGAAGCGCATCCTGGACGACTGGCGGTCCGGTCGCGGGCTGTCGGGGATCTCCCCGGCGCCGACCACCCACTGAGGCCAGGCCTTCGGTGAGTGGTGAAAGTACGAGTTTCCTCGTCGGGGCCTGCCTGCTGGTCGTGCTCGGCTGGCTGGCGGCCTGCGCGGAGGCCGGTATCTCCCGGATCTCCCGGTTCCGCGCGGAGGAGGCCGTCCGGGCCGGGCGGCGCGGCTCCGGTCGGCTGCTGACGCTCGCCTCCGACCCGATCCGCTACCTCAACCTGGCGACCCTGATCCGGGTCGCCAGCGAGATGGCGGCGGCCGTCCTGGTGACGGTGGTCTGCGTGCGCAGCCTGCACCAGACCTGGCAGGCCGTGCTGCTGGCCTTCGGTGTGATGGTGCTGGTCTCGTTCGTCGCGGTGGGGGTCTCGCCGCGCACGATCGGCCGCCAGCACCCGCTGACCACCGCCACGGCGGCCTCCTTCGTGCTGCTGCCGCTGGCCCGCATCCTCGGCCCGATCCCGCGCCTGCTGATCCTGCTGGGCAACGCGCTCACCCCGGGCAAGGGCTACCGGGAGGGCCCGTTCGCCTCCGAGGCCGAGTTGCGGGCGCTGGTCGACCTGGCGGAGAAGGACGACCTGATCGAGGACGACGAGCGCCGGATGGTGCACTCGGTCTTCGAGCTGGGCGACACCATCGTCCGTGAGGTGATGGTGCCGCGCACCGACCTGGTGATGATCGAGCGCCACAAGACCATCCGCCAGGCGCTCACCCTGGCGCTGCGCTCCGGCTTCTCCCGGATGCCGGTGGTCGGCGACAACGAGGACGACGTGGTGGGCATCGTCTACCTGAAGGACCTCGTCCGCCGCACCCACATCAACCGGGACGCCGAGTCCGAGCTGGTCGGCACGGTCCTGCGGCCGGCCGTCTTCGTCCCCGACAGCAAGCCGGCCGGTGACCTGCTGCGCGAGATGCAGCAGATGCGCTCGCACGTGGCGATCGTGATCGACGAGTACGGCGGCACGGCGGGCCTGGTCACCATCGAGGACGTCCTGGAGGAGATCGTCGGCGAGATCACCGACGAGTACGACCGCGAGATCGCGCCGGTCGAGGACCTCGGGGACGGCTCGTACCGGATCACCGCCCGGCTGCTGGTCGAGGACCTCGGCGAGCTGTTCGGCCTGGAGCTGGAGGACGAGGACGTCGAGACGGTCGGCGGTCTGCTCGCCAAACACCTCGGACGCGTCCCGATTCCCGGCTCCTCCTGCGACATCCCGGTCCCCGAGGACGCCTCGGTCGACTTCACCGCCATCCGCCTCACCGCCGAGAGCTCGGCGGGCCGCCGCAACCGGATCGGGACCGTCGTGGTCTCGCCGGTCCGGCGCGGCACCGCGCCCTTGGAGGGCGACGGCGAGTGACCGTGGTCCGGAAGGCCCAGCAGGAATTGCCGGGCCTTCCGATTCGTCCCACCATGTGAGCATGACGCATCAGTTGCGAGCAGAGTACGGCCCTGCGGGCCGGTCCGGCGGGGCCAAGCAGTGGCATGTCGTCCGGTCCGCGAACCTCGTGGCGGCGCTGTGCGGGCGTGACATCGAGCCCGACGCGGAGACCAAGCCCGCCGAGGAGTGGGGGACCGGCCTGCGGGCCTGTCAGCAGTGCGGTTCGCTGTACATGCACGAAGTCCCGCACATGCCGGGCGATCCGCACCGGTAGCACCGACAGGCGGCGTCGGCCGGTCCGGACGTACCTTGATTACGGTGCGGGTGCGTCGAGCGCTCGTACGGGGAGGGGCCGGTTTCCCAGGTTCGACCTGTGTGGTGGAGGTCCCCATGAAACTGCAAGACGAACTTCCCATGGACCACCGGCTCGCGACGGTCTACCGGATCGGCGCGGGCCTGGGCGGTGTGTTCCTGATGGTCTTCGGGATTCTCGGGGTGACCGGGCATCCGGGCTTCCTGAGCACCCACGGGCAGTCGGTCGCCGGTATGTCGACCAACGGCGCGCTGAGCTGGCTCTCGGTGGTGATGGGAGCCGTGCTGATCGTCGGTGCGGTGATCGGCGGCAACTTCGCCTCGAACCTCAACATGATCGTGGGCGTGCTCTTCGTCCTGTCCGGTTTCGCCGGGTTGACCCTGCTCGGCCGGGGTGACGCCAACATCCTCAACTTCCGGATGTCGAACGTCCTGTTCAGCTTCATCTTCGGCTTCGTGGTGCTCACCTTCGGCATGTACGGCAGGGTGAGCAGTCATCTGCCGCACGACAACCCGTACTGGCAGAAGCGCCACGGCGAGCAGGAGCAGCTGCCGTCCGGCCCACCGGCCATGGTGAAGATCTTCAAGCCCGGCCCGCCCAACCCCATCGGTCACTGACCCCCCTCCTCGACCCTGCTTCTGGGCCGCGCGGACGTGCGAGCCGCGCGGCCCCTATGCTCAGCGGCATGAGTGAGCTGACAGACCTTGATCCCGCCGCCCTGGATCCCGAGGACAAGAAGATCATCACGCTGGCCCGCTCCGCCCGCGCCCGCAACGGCGTCGCGGAGGGGGCCGCCGTGCGTGACGAGACCGGACGCACGTACGTCGCGGGTACCGTCGCGCTGGAGTCGCTGCGGCTCAGCGCCCTGCAGACGGCGGTCGCCATGGCGGTGGCCAGCGGTGCCAAGGGCCTGGAGGCGGCGGCAGTGGTCAGCGAGGCCACCGCGCCGGCCACGGCGGACCTGGCCGCCGTGCGCGACCTGGGCGGCGTGGGCACGCCAGTCCTGCTGGCCGGGCCGGACGGCACGTTGCGGGTGGCTGCCAAGGCCGAGTGAGGCGGCTGCCCGGTGGTCCGCGAGCTGCGGACCACCCGGCAGCTTCAGGCGACCGCCCGGCGGGCCTACTGGTGGCGCCTCCGGCCGGATAATCTGACCGGAAGGGGGTGTGTCATGGGGGCACTGGGATTCTTCGCCGCGCTGCTGCTGAGCGTGATGGGCATGGGGCGCTGGAAGGAGACCGGTTCTCCGTACTGGCTGGCCGGGTCCATCACGCTGTTCGTACTGACGCTGATCGGTGGCCTGACCTCGCGGCGAGGGGGCGGTAAGGCCCGCTGAGAGGGCCCGGTCGGGACGGCCTGTCCGTCGCCGCTCGGGTGATCAGGGAGAATGGGGGACATGACTGCCCCTTCATCCCCGTACCGTTCCGGGTTCGCGTGCTTCGTCGGCCGTCCCAACGCGGGAAAGTCGACCCTGACCAACGCGCTGGTCGGGACGAAGGTCGCGATTACCTCGGACCGTCCGCAGACCACCCGCCACACCGTGCGCGGCATCGTGCACCGCCCGGACGCGCAGCTCGTCCTGGTCGACACCCCCGGCCTGCACAAGCCCCGCACGCTGCTCGGCGAGCGCCTCAACGACCTGGTCCGCTCGACCTGGGCGGAGGTCGACGTGATCGGCTTCTGCCTCCCGGCCGACCAGAAGCTCGGCCCCGGTGACAAGTTCATCGCCAAGGAGCTCGCGGAGGTCAAGAAGACCCCCAAGGTCGCGATCGTGACCAAGACCGACCTGGTCGACTCCAAGAAGCTGGCCGAGCAGCTCATCGCGATCCACCAGCTCGGTGTCGAGCTGGGCATCGAGTGGGCCGAGATCGTCCCGGTGTCGGCCGTCGGCGACAAGCAGGTCGATCTGCTGGCCAACCTGCTGGCCCCGCTGCTCCCGGAGGGCCCCCCGCTCTACCCGGACGGCGACCTGACCGACGAGCCCGAGCTGATCATGGTCGCCGAGCTGATCCGCGAGGCTGCGCTGGAGGGTGTCCGCGACGAGCTGCCGCACTCGCTCGCCGTCGTGGTCGAGGAGATGATCCCGCGCGAGGGCCGCCCGGCGGACCGTCCGCTGCTCGACATCCACGCCAACGTCTACATCGAGCGGCAGAGCCAGAAGGCCATCGTGATCGGCTCGAAGGGCTCCCGCCTCAAGCACGTCGGGACCACCGCCCGCAAGCACATCGAGGCCCTCCTCGGCACCCCGGTCTACCTCGACCTGCACGTCAAGGTCGCCAAGGACTGGCAGCGCGACCCGAAGCAGCTGCGCAAGCTCGGCTTCTGACCGCACCCGACCGGCCGGTGTCCCCACGGGGGCACCGGCCGGTCGCGTTTCAGGGTCGGGGGAGCGGTTAGGTCAACGGCTGTGGCTGGTCCGGGCGGCTGGTGCCCTCGTGCAGGACCAGCGATATCAGCTCGCGCTGACAGTCCGTCAGCTTCGGGTCGGCGCAGTGCACCGTCCGGCCGTCGACCGTGATCTCGTAGTGGTAACCGTCGGGCACCCCGTACGAGGGTGTGCGCAGCCCGCCGGCCACGGCCTCGCGGGCGAGGGCGTGGACGTGCGGGGCATCGGGCCGCTCGGCGGTGTCCAGCTCCGCGCGATGGGCGCGGCCAGCGAGGCCGCCGGTACGGGTCACCTGGATACGCATGGTCGCCAGTCTGCTACCTAGTGATGGGATTTGCTGGGTTTTTACAGAGTTTGTGCGAGCTGCGTTCAGCTGACGCCCAGTCTGGCCCGGTGTTGGTCCCCTCACCGTACGGGCTCGGCGGCCCGTCAGGTCGCGCTGACCCCGACCTGGGACCACGCGGCGATCACGGTGTTGGCCACCGCCTCGTCGGTGTAACGGGCCCGGGCCGCAGCGGCCGTGGCCCTGGCGAAGGCGGTGAAGCCCGAGTCGTGGGTGAGCCGGCCGCCGGTCAGGGTGTCGTACCAGATCTGTCCGGCCCGCTCCCAGGCGTTGCCGCCGAGCGCGGTCGCCAGCAGGTAGAAGGCGTGGTTGGGGATGCCGGAGTTGATGTGCACCCCGCCCTCGTCCTCGGTGGTGTCGACGTAGTCGCCCATTTGGGCGGGCTGCGGGTCCTTGCCGAGCCGGGGGTCGTCGTACGCCGTGCCGGGCGCCTTCATCGAGCGCAGCGCGATGCCGTGCACGCCGGGTGCGAGCAGGTCGGCGCCGATCAGCCAGTCCGCGTCGGCGGCGGCCTGGCGGAGCGCGTACTGCTTGACCAGCGAGCCGAACACGTCGGAGACCGACTCGTTGAGCGCGCCGGACTGGCCCTGGTAGTCGAGGGCGGCGCTGTACTGGGTGACGCCGTGGGTGAGTTCGTGGCCGATCACGTCCTGCGAGGAGGTGAAGTCGTTGAACATCACGCCGTCGCCGTCACCGAAGACCATCCGGGAGCCGTCCCAGAAGGCGTTGTCGTACTGCTCTCCGTAGTGGACGGTGGCGTCCAGCGGCAGCCAGTCGTTGTCGACGGAGTTGCGGCCGTAGACCTCCTCGTACAGCGCGAAGGTGGCGCCGAGCGCGTCGTACGCGCGGTTGACGCAGGCGTCCTTGGCCGGCGGGCCGCCTTCGCGGCGGACCGGCCGGCCGGGGGCCTGCTGGGTGTGGCGGGCGTCGCCGACGGTCCGGGAGAGGTGATGCGGCGGGCTCGGTGGCGCGACGGCCGTCAGCCGGGCGGCGCGGTGGACGGCGTCCAGGGCGAGGGAGCGCTGTGCGGCCTCGTGGCCCTGCTCGGCGAGCCGGTCGAGGATGTACGGCGGGACGATGCTGCAGAAGTGCGCGGCAGAAGTCATGTCGCCAAGGGTGACGCATTGGTGACTGGTTGTCACGGGGTTGTCATCTCAAGGAGTGGAATCGTGGCCGGGTTCACTGTGTCCTGCCAGTGGCCTGGGTTACTCTCGACAACATCATGCGTTACGGCCTGCTTCTTCTTAGCTGCCGCGTCGAGGGCCTGTAGACCACGAAGGCCGGCTCCCTCGCCGCGGGGATCGTGCTGTGCCCATGTTTTTCTTCTGATGCGGCCCAGTAGTCGGCCAGGTCGGGTGTTCACCGCCCCGATCAGCCCGCAATCGACAGAGAAGCCGAGAGTCTCCTTCATGACTGAGCAGTCTTCGATCGCCCGTGCCTTCATCGACCGTCCGACCCCGATCACCGCTTCGTCCGTCCAGCAGAAGCCGTCCGGCATGCCGTACGGCCGGTACGTACCGTTCGGCACCATCGACCTGCCGGACCGCACCTGGCCCGGCAAGATGATCACCCAGGCGCCGCGCTGGCTCTCGACCGACCTGCGGGACGGCAACCAGGCGCTGATCGACCCGATGTCCCCGGCCCGCAAGCGCAAGATGTTCGACCTGCTGGTCAAGCTGGGCTACAAGGAGATCGAGGTCGGCTTCCCGTCCTCCGGTGCCACCGACTTCGACTTCGTCCGCTCGCTGGTCAACGAGGGCGCGATCCCCGAGGACGTCACCATCTCGGTGCTGACCCAGGCCCGCGAGGACCTGATCGAGCGCACCGTCGAGTCCCTGGTCGGCGCCCCCCGGGCCACCGTCCACCTGTACAACGCGACCTCGCCGCTGTTCCGCCGGGTGGTCTTCAAGGGCTCCCGTGAGGACATCAAGGGCATCGCCGTGGACGGCACCCGGCTGGTGATGGAGTACGCCGACAAGCTGCTGGGCGAGGACACCGTCTTCGGCTACGAGTACTCGCCGGAGATCTTCATCGACACCGAGCTGGACTTCGCGCTGGAGGTCTGCGAGGCGGTGATGGACGTCTGGCAGCCCGGTGAGGGCCGCGAGATCATCCTGAACCTGCCGACCACGGTGGAGCGTTCCACGCCGAACGTCTACGCCGACAAGATCGAGTGGATGTCGCGGAACCTGACCCGCCGCGAGTTCGTCGCGCTGTCCAGCCACCCGCACAACGACCGGGGCACCGGCGTCGCCTCCGCCGAGCTGGCCATCATGGCCGGTGCGGACCGGGTCGAGGGCTGTCTGTTCGGGCAGGGTGAGCGGACGGGCAACCTGGACCTGGTCAACGTCGGGATGAACCTGTTCTCGCAGGGTGTCGACCCGATGATCGACTTCTCCGACATCGACGAGATCCGCCGTACATACGAGTACTGCAACCAGATGGTCGTACCTGAGCGCCACCCGTACGCCGGTGACCTGGTCTACACCTCCTTCTCCGGCTCGCACCAGGACGCCATCAAGAAGGGTTTCGACGCCCTGGAGGCCGACGCGGCGGCGGCCGGTGTGCCGGTCGGCGAGTACACCTGGGGTGTCCCGTACCTGCCGATCGACCCGAAGGACGTCGGCCGCTCGTACGAGGCGGTCATCCGGGTCAACAGCCAGTCCGGCAAGGGCGGTATCGCGTATGTCCTGAAGAACGACCACAAGCTGGACCTGCCGCGCCGGATGCAGATCGAGTTCTCGAAGATCATCCAGGCCAAGACCGACGCCGAGGGCGGCGAGGTCACCCCGGCCGACATCTGGGCGCGGTTCCAGGACGAGTACCTGCCCACCCCGGACAACGCCTGGGGCCGGATCTCGCTGAGCGGCTCGCGCAGCCTGACCACCGAGGATGGCCGGGACGCGCTGACCACCGAAGCCGTCCTGGACGGCGTCCCCGCGACGCTGACCGGTACCGGCAACGGCCCGGTCTCCGCCTTCGGCGACGCGCTGGCCCGGATCGGCATCGACGTCCGCGTCCTGGACTACGCGGAGCACGCACTGAGCGAGGGCGGCGACGCCCAGGCCGCCGCGTACGTCGAGTGCGCGGTGGACGGCAAGGTGCTGTGGGGCGTCGGCATCGACGGCAACACCGTGCTGGCCTCGCTGAAGGCCATGGCGAGCGCTGTCAACCGCGCGCAGCGCGGATAGTTCGCATGGGGGGTCATCTGATGGGTGGCCCCCCGGGAGCCCTGGCGGTTCTCCGGAGAAATGTGTTCCACGCCACATCTTTACCCGTTCGGGGTGCTGACACGTGCTCTTAACCGTGGCAGCATCTATCCACCGGAACCGGGGTCGGTGGGCGGCCCGCGGACTCCGGTCGCGTGACCTGCCCATTGATGCGCAGGCCGCCTGCCATGTCTGGGGAGTGGCGCCGTGACAGGGTTGTGGGGTGTTCGCCCTCGGTGGCGGACGGACGTCCTCGGTGATTTCTTCTGTCCTGGCTGTGGTGGCGACCGCAACTACCGTCGGCAGCACGGTCGGCGGTGGCTGCGGTTGGTCGGCACACCGATCGTCCCGGTCGGCCCGGTGATCGGCAGCATCCAGTGCACCTCCTGCCACGGCAGGTACGGCGTCGAGACCCTGGAGCAACTCACCAGCGTCCGGCTGGCCGCGATGCTGCGCGACGCCCAGTACACCGTGGCGCTGACCGTCCTCGCGGCCGGCGGCACGGGCAGCCGGGCGGCCAGGGAGGCCGCCTGCGCGGTGGTCCGCGAGGCCGGGTTCGAGGACAGCGGCGAGGTCCAGGTGCTCGCCGCACTGGCCGCGCTCACCGGCGTCGACGGTGACGTACCGGTCGACCTCGACGGTGCGGGCAGCGGTCTGGCCATCGAACTGCACGCCGCGCTCGAACCGCTGGCCCCGCACCTCGCCCAGCAGGGCCGCGAGCGGCTGCTGCTCCAGGGCGCGCGGATCGCGCTGGCCGACGGCCGGTACCTGCCGCAGGAGCGCGCCGCACTGGCCGCCGTCGGCCGCTGCCTCAAGCTCGCCGAGCTCCGGGTCGGCGAACTCCTCCAGTCGGCCACCAGCGCCTCGCACTGACGCGCCGGCCACCCCGTAGACCCCCACGAACCGGGCCCGACCCCCCCTCCGGGCCCGCCGTCACCCGCACCCGAGGTGTCCCCCCACGGACCTGGGTGCGGGCGTACGGCTGTCCGGGGCGGTGCGTAGTTTTCCGGACTGCCGTGCTGCCGACCGGACCGCCTGCTGATTGCGGGACAATGGTCGGATGGCCACCTTGTTCGACTCCGGAATCCACCGATGAGCCTTTTCCGCGACGACGGCGTGGTGCTGCGCGTCCAGAAGCTCGGTGAGGCCGATCGGATCATCACCCTGCTGACCCGTCAGCACGGCCGGGTGCGGGCGGTGGCCCGGGGCATCCGCAAGACCAAGTCGAAGTTCGGCGCGCGGCTGGAGCCGTTCTCCCACGTCGATGTGCAGTTCTTCAGCCGGGGCGCCGACCTGGTCGGCCGCTCGCTGCCGCTCTGCACCCAGGTGGAGACCATCGCCCCCTACGGCAGCTCGATCGTCACGGACTACGGCCGCTACACCGCCGGCACGGCGATGCTGGAGACGGCGGAACGATTCGCCGAGAACGAGGGCGAACCGGCCGTCCAGCAGTACCTGCTCCTGGTCGGCGCACTCCGTACGCTGGCGGCCGGGCTGCACGAGTCGCATCTCGTACTGGACGCCTTCCTGCTCCGTTCGCTGGCCGTCAACGGGTACGGCGCGAGCTTCACCAACTGCGCCAAGTGCGGTATGGACGGCGTCAACCGGTTCTTCTCGCTCCAAGCGGGCGGAGTGCTCTGCTCGGACTGCCGGGTACCTGGAAGTGCCGTACCCTCCCCTGAGACACTGGTACTGCTCGGCGCGCTGCTGTCAGGGGACTGGCAGACGGCGGACAACTGCGAGCCTCGGTACTGGCGCGAGGGCAGCGGGCTGGTGGCCGCCTATCTGCAGTGGCACCTGGAGCGGGGCATCCGCTCGATGAGATACGTGGAGAAGTGAGCACCATGGCAGCGCGACGCCTCTTCGGCAGCAAGCAGCGGGAGTACGTGACTCCGACCCCGCACCCGAGCGGTGCCCGGCCGCCGAAGCTCCCGGGTGAGCTCGTCCCGGAGCACGTCGCGATCGTGATGGACGGCAACGGGCGTTGGGCCAAGGAGCGCGGTCTGCCGCGCACCGAGGGGCACAAGGTCGGCGAGTCCGTCGTGCTCGACGTCCTCAAGGGCGCCATCGAGCTCGGCGTGAAGAACATCTCGCTGTACGCCTTCTCCACCGAGAACTGGAAGCGTTCACCGGACGAGGTGAAGTTCCTGATGAACTTCAACCGGGACGTCATCCGCCGCCGCCGCGACGAGATGGACGCGATGGGCGTCCGGATCCGCTGGGCCGGCCGGATGCCGAAGCTGTGGAAGAGCGTCGTCCAGGAGCTCCAGGTCGCCGAGGAGCAGACCAAGGACAACGACGCCGTCACCCTCTACATGTGCGTCAACTACGGCGGCCGGGCCGAGGTCGCGGACGCGGCGGCGGCCATCGCCCGTGACGTGGCGGCCGGAAAGCTGGACCCGGCGAAGGTCACCGAGAAGACCGTCGCCAAGTACATGTACCACCCGGACATGCCGGACGTGGACCTGTTCCTCCGCCCCAGCGGCGAGCAGCGCACCTCCAACTTCCTGCTCTGGCAGAGCGCTTACGCCGAGTTCGTGTTCCAGGACGTGCTCTGGCCGGACTTCGACCGCCGCGACCTCTGGAACGCCTGCGAGCAGTTCGCGAGGCGCGACCGCCGCTTCGGCGGCGCGATCCCGAACGAGGTCAAGCCCGGACTGGCTGGCGAGGTGCCGGCCCAGCGTTGACCGGGTAGAGCCGACCGCGCGTACGCGAGAGGGGCCCGGGATGTCTCCCGGGCCCCTCTCGCGTACGTTCTTCTGCTTTTCTGCTCTTCAGGTCTACTGCTGCTCTTCGGGTCTACTGCTTCGCCGCGCACTCTGCGCAGGTGCCGAAGATCTCCAGGGTGTGGGCGATGTCGCTGTAGCCGTGTTCGGCCGCGACGGTGTTGGCCCAGCGTTCGACTGCCGGGCCCTCGACCTCCACGGTGGCGCCGCAGTGGCGGCAGACCAGGTGGTGGTGGTGCCCACTGCTGCAACGGCGGTAGACGGCTTCGCCGTCCGACGTGCGCAGTACGTCCACCTCTCCGGCGTCGGCGAGCGACTGGAGGGTGCGGTAGACGGTGGTCAGGCCGACCGAGTCACCTCGGTGTTTGAGCATGTCGTGCAGCTCTTGCGCGCTGCGGAAGTCCTCGATCTCGTCCAGGGCCGCCGAGACGGCGGCCCGCTGCCGAGTGGATCGAGCGCGCGGCGACGGGCCTGCGGTGGTCACCGTGGGTCCTCCTGGAAGTGGGGTCATCTCGCACATCATTGTGCCAGCCCCGGACTTCCCAGCGGGTCGCCGGCCCGAGACCCGTCCTGATCGGGCAGGACCACGTCGCACACCCCGGGCCCGGCTGTGCCTCCTGCCCCGGCTGCCGACCGGTGCCGCAGTCCGGCCAGTGGCGCCGCGATCGCACTGAAGACGGCGAAGACGGCGATGGCGAGCAGCACGATGGCCGAACCTGGCGGTACGTCGAACTGGTAGGAACCGGCGACCCCGCCCAGCGACACGGCCACACCGAGGCCGATGGAGAGCGCCTGGGTGGCGACGAACGACCGGGTGAGCAGCTGCGCCGCCGCGACCGGGACCACCATCATCGCGCTGACCAGCAGCAGGCCGACGACCCGCATCGCGACCGTGACGGTGACTGCGGCCATCACCGCCAGCAGCAGGTTGAGCAGGCGCACGGGGATGCCGGTGACTCTGGCGAACTCCTCGTCCTGGCAGACCGCGAAGAGCTGCCTGCGCAACCCGAGGGTGACGGCGACCACGATCGCGCCGAGCGCCGCGATGGTGACCAGATCCGCAGTGTCGACGGCCAGGATCGAGCCCCAGAGGTAGCTGTCCAGGCTGCCACTGGCGCCACTTGCGGCAGGGGACTTGCTGATCAGCATCCGGCCGCAGGCCATGCCGCCGTAGAAGAGCATGGCGAGGGCGATGTCGCCCCGGTTGTTCCCACGAGCCCGTACCAGCTCCATGACGATGGCGGCCAGGATGCAGACCAGGACAGCCATCCAGACCGGGCTGGTCTGGAAGATGAAGCCGAGCCCGACACCGGTGAGTGCGACATGCCCGATTCCGTCGCCCATCAGGGCCTGCCGCCGCTGCACCAGGTAGATGCCCACGGCCGGCGCGGTGATGCCGATGAGTGCGGCGGCGATCAGTGCGCGCTGCATGAAGGCGAGGGAGAACATCTCGGTCATGCCAGCAGTCCAGGAGTCGTGAGGTGGTCGTCTGTGTGGGGGTGGACGTGGTCGTGGCCGGGCAGCGCGTGCTGTCCGGTGTTGGGCGGCGGCGGGCCGTCGTGCGCGACGCAGCCGTCGCGCAGGACCACGGCCCGGTCGATCAGGGGCTCCAGCGGCCCGAGTTCGTGCAGGACGAGCAGGACGGCGGCGCCCCGTTCGACCTCGCGGCGCAGGGTGTCGGCCAGCACCTGCTGGCTCGCCGCGTCCACGCCCGCCATCGGTTCGTCCATGATCAGAAGATCCGGCGTGCCCACCAGCGCCCGGGCGATCAGCACGCGCTGGTGCTGGCCGCCGGAGAGGGCGGCCACGCCGTCCTCCGCCCGGTCGAGCATGCCGACGGCGTCCAGTGCCCGGTCCACGGCGGCCCGGTCCTTGCGGCGGAACGGCAGCAGCCGGTGCTGCGGCAGCCGCCCGGTGGAGACCACCTCGCGGACGGTGGCCGGAACGCCGCTGGCGGCGGTGGTGCGCTGGGGGACGTAGCCGATCCGGTGCCAGCTCCTGAACTTGGCGTACGGCATGCCGAACAGCTCAAGCGCACCGTGCTCCAGCGGGACCGAGCCGATCACGGTCTTGACGGTGGTGGACTTGCCGGAGCCGTTGGCACCCAGCAGCGCGACCACCTCGCCGGGCCGGACGGTGAGGTCGATGCCCCGCAGGACGGGACGGCCCCCGAGCGAGGCCACCGCGCCGCGCAGCCGTACGGGCACGGCGGTGGGTGCGGCTTTGGGTGCGGTGGCGGGTACGGCGGCAGGCGCGGCCATGGGCACGGTGGCGGGCGCGTCTGCCGATGCGGCCACAGGCGCGGCGCTCGCCGGGAGGGAGCGCCGCGCCGGGCCGGGGTGCTGTGCCGGGCCGGAGTCCGCCTCGACCGCTTCACCGGTCCTGGATATGACAGAGCTCATTGGTGTGATGTCCCCTCAGCTGGTGGCGCCGAGCGCGGTCCGCAGGTTGGCGAGGTTCTGACGCATGATCGAGAAGTAGTCGTCCTTGGCGGGGGCCTTGACGCCCTCGATCGGGTCGAGCACCGCCGTCTTGAGCTTGAGGTCCTGGGCGACCGACTCGGCGAGTTTGGGGCTGACCAGGGTCTCGAAGAAGATGGTGGTCACGCCGTTCTCCTTGGCGGCCTTCTGGATCTCGGCGAGCCGGGCCGGGGTGGGCTCGGCCTCCGGGTCGACGCCGTTGATCGCTATCTGGTTCAGACCGTAGTGGTCGGAGAGGTAGCCGAAGGCGGCGTGGCTGGTGACGAAGGTCTTGGACTTGACGCCCTTCAGCCCGGTCTGGAAGTCCTGGTCCAGGGTGGCGAGCCTGCCGACCAGCGCGTCGGTGTTCTTCTGGTAGTCGGCGGCGTGCGCCGGATCCGCCTTGGCGAGCTCGGCGCCGACGCTCTTGGCGACCGCCGCGTAGCGGGCCGGGTCGAGCCAGATGTGCGGGTCGCCGGTGGCGCTGGGGTGGGCGGTGCCGCCGGTCGTGCCCTCGTCGAGGTGGTGGTCGACCAGCGGGGAGGCCGCGGTGGCGTCCACCACGTACTTGGCGTCGGACTGGGTGACGGCCTGGTCGACGGTGGGCTGCAGCCCCTTGAGGTAGATCACCAGGCCGGCCTGCTGGACCGAGGCGACCTGCCTGGCGGTGAGTTCGAGGTCGTGCGGCTCGACCCCGGCTGCGGTGAGGTCGGTGACGTGCACGTTGTCACCGCCGATCTGCTCGGCGAGGAACTCCATCGGGTAGAACGACGCGACCACGTTCAGCTTGCCGTCACTGCTCTTGGCGCTGCTCGTACCACCGCAGGCGGTGAGGGCGAGAGCGCCGACGAGGGCGGTGGCGGTCAGGGCTATCGAGGTCTGGAGGCGTCGCGGTCGCTGGAGTCGGAGCATCATGACAACCATTCTCATCTTATGTGGAAATGATTGTCAAACCACCCGTTGGGGTGAATTGCGGACCCGGCTCTCGCGAATACCGATTTGAACCCCCCACCCACGTGCCCGGTAACCTGAGGTATTCGGGTGCGTGCAACCAGCCGCGCCTTGACCGTGCCGTCGAACCGACGTCGTACTGAAGAGAGCACTGTGGCCGCCGACAAGATCGACACGATCGTCAGCCTGAGCAAGCGCCGTGGCTTCGTCTACCCCTGCAGCGAGATCTACGGTGGTACGCGTGCCGCCTGGGACTACGGGCCACTGGGCGTCGAGCTCAAGGAGAACATCAGGCGCCAGTGGTGGCGTTCGATGGTCACCGCTCGGGAGGACGTCGTCGGGCTCGACTCGTCCGTGATCCTGGCCCGCGAGGTCTGGGAGGCCTCCGGCCACGTCGCCACCTTCAACGACCCGTTGACCGAGTGCACCTCCTGTCACAAGCGCTACCGCGCGGACCACCTGGAGGAGGCGTACGAGGCCAAGCACGGCAAGCCGCCCGTCAACGGTCTTGCCGACATCAACTGCCCGAACTGCGGCAACAAGGGCGCCTTCACGGAGCCCAAGGAGTTCTCGGGCATGCTGAAGACGCACCTCGGCGTCACCGAGGACGCGGGCGGCCTGGCCTACCTGCGCCCCGAGACGGCCCAGGGCATCTTCACCAACTTCAAGGCCGTGCAGACCACTTCGCGCAAGAAGCCGCCGTTCGGCATCGCCCAGGTCGGCAAGAGCTTCCGTAACGAGATCACGCCCGGCAACTTCATCTTCCGCACGCGTGAGTTCGAGCAGATGGAGATGGAGTTCTTCGTCAAGCCCGGCGAGGACGAGACCTGGCACGAGTACTGGCTGCAGCAGCGCTGGGACTGGTACGTGGGTCTCGGCCTGCGGACCGAGAACATGCGCTTCTTCGAGCACCCGAAGGAGAAGCTCTCCCACTACGCCAAGCGCACCGTGGACATCGAGTACCGCTTCAACTTCGGCGGCACCGAGTTCTCGGAGCTGGAGGGCATCGCCAACCGGACGGACTACGACCTCGCCACCCACAGTGAGGCCTCCGGCCAGGACCTCAAGTACTTCGACCAGGAGTCGGGCGAGCGGTACTTCCCGTACGTCATCGAGCCGGCAGCGGGCCTCAACCGCGCCATGCTGGCCTTCCTGATCGACGCCTACTTCGAGGACGAGGCGCCCAACGCCAAGGGCGTCATGGAGAAGCGCGTCGGCATGCGGCTCGACCCGCGCCTGGCCCCGGTCAAGGTCGCGGTGCTGCCGCTGTCGCGCAACGCCGACCTCTCGCCGAAGGCGCGCGGCCTGGCCGCCGACCTGCGGACGGCCTGGAACGTCGAGTTCGACGATGCCGGCGCCATCGGCAAGCGCTACCGTCGCCAGGACGAGATCGGCACGCCGTTCTGTGTCACCGTCGACTTCGACACCCTTGAGGACAACGCGGTCACCATCCGCGAGCGCGACACCATGGCTCAGGAGCGGGTCTCCCTCGACCAGGTGAAGTCCTACCTCGGTGCCCGTCTGATCGGCTGCTGAGTCCGGACGGTTGTTGAGTCCGGACAGTCCTACTGGTCGGCTCCCTTGCGGTTCGTTCGCGCCGCGAGGGGGCCGACTTGCTGTTGGACGGGCTGTCGGCGGGCAGCTGGTGGGGTGGTGAGGGTGGTGGGGGTGCCCTGGTCAGGCCAGGCGGGAACGTGCCTCCATCAAGGCGAAGCCGAGCAGGTTGAGGCCGCGCCACTGCTCGGGCTGGGTCGCGCGCTCGTTGTCCGCTGCCAGCCCGATGCCCCAGAGCCGGTCCATCGGGCTGGCCTCCACCAGGACCCGCTGTGCGGTGCCGAGCAGGTACTCGCGTAGGGCCTCGTTCTGACCGAACTTGGCAACATTGCCCTCGACCACAAGCTCGAACCGCTCTGCTGCCCAGCGGTCCTCGTCGAAGCCCTCGACCAGTCGGCCCAGCTTCTTGGCCTCGGCGGGGGTGCGGGCCTTGAGGATCCGGGGGATTACCTCCTCGTCTCCGAAGAGCCGGGCCTTGCCCGCCATCATCCAGTGCTCGGCGGTCGCGTACGTGACTCCGCCGACTGTGAACTCCGACGGCCACCACTGGCTGAGGGAGCCCGGGCCGACCCGGCCGCTGCTCTCCGGGCGGTGGCCCCAGAAGAGCAGGTACTTCGGCCGGATGCCCGTCCCGACCAGGGCGGCGAGCTCCTCGCGGGTACGGGTCTCGGCCGGGTTGAGGGGCTGGGTCGCAGTCATGACGCCATCCTGACATCCGGAACCGACAGTGGTCCTGCGGTTTCCTGCGGAGTATCAGCCGGCCGATCAGGTCGGCCGACTGATCGCCGGTGGGCTGATCGGGGGGCTGGGGGCTGATCGGGCCGGGCTGACTGCTTGCTCGGGTCAGCCGACCGAGCGGGGGAGACGGGTGCTGAGGCCGAAGATCACGACCGAACCGGTCAGTTGGAGGGCCAGGGCCAGAGCCAGTGCGTGCGCGATACCCATTGAAGGGGAGAGAGCGAGAAAGAGTGTCCCCAGTGTCGCCACCCCGAGGGCCAGGCTGGACTGCTGAGTAGTGGCCAGAACGCCACTGCCCACACCCGCTCGGTCGAGCGGCACCTTGGACAGGACGACCCGGAACAGTGGCGTCCCGATCAGGCCCTGGCCGATGCCGGCGAGCGCCACCCCGGGCAGCATCCGAAGTGGTGAGAAGTGCGCCCAGTCGGTCAGCACCGTGGTGATGAGGGTGGCAAGACCGAGGCCCTGGACGACTGCCCCCGCAGTGATCACCCGACTGCCGAATCGGTTGATCAGCCGAGGCCCGGAGAGCGAGGCGAAGAAGTATCCGACGGCCATCGGTACCAGCGCCCAGCCGGCGGCGACCGGACCGAGCCGCAACCCCTGCTGAAGCATGACGGCGATCACGAACATGAAGCCGCCGAAGCCTGTGAAGTACGGCACGGCTATGCCCAGCCCGTGCCGCATCTCGGGAATGCGCAGCAACGAGAGCGGGACGAGGGGAACCCTGCCGGACAGCTCCGCCCGCCGCTCGACGAACAGGAACGCGGCGGCGAGGAACGGGAAGGCGCTGAGCATGAGCCAGGTCCAGAGCGGCCAGCCCACGGCTCGCCCCTCCATCAGCGGCACGAACAGGGCGAGGAGAGCTGCAGTCAGGAGAGCGGTGCCGGGGAGGTCGACCTTCGCTGCGTGTGGGGCGCGGCTCTCGGGTACGTACGCCATGGCCAGTACGGCGGTCAGCAGTGCGAACGGGACGTTGAGCAGGAAGACGGAGCGCCATCCGGTGCCGAAGAGGTCGGCTGAGACCAGCATCCCGCCGAGCACCTGACCGATCACCACGGAGACGCCCCCGACCGCGCCGTAGATGCTGAGCGCACGTGCGCGCTGCGGGCCGCTGCTGACTGCGGTGATGGTGGCCAGGACCTGGGGGAGCAGCAACGCGGCCGACGCGCCCTGCGCGACGCGGGCCGCGACCAGCGTCCAGGCTGAGGGCGCGATTCCGCAGATGAGTGAGGTGAGGGCGAATGCGGCCGCGCCCGCGATGAAGAGCCGTCGACGGCCGAAGGTGTCGCCGAGGCGCCCGCCGAGTACCAGCAGCACTGCGAACGCGATGCCGTAGCCGGCCGCGACAAGCTCCAGCACGGCCGGCCCCGCAGCCAGGTCGTGGTCGATGGTGGGTAGAGCCACGTTGACGATGAAGAAGTCCAACATCGGCAGGAACGCGCCGAGCAGGACAGTGACGAGGCCGGCGACACCGAGGGTGGAGGTGGCGGGCCGTACCAGAGGAGTGGTCTTCGGGAGCGCTAGTTGCTGGGTCACGACTACCACGATGGGGCCTCGCTCACCCTGGTACCAGAGAGTGTTTATCCAGGTATAAGTACTACCTGGCAACTGGATCCGAACAGGTGCATGCTTGAGCGCATGACGACCAGCATCGCGCCTGCCGACAGCCGCCGCCACGAGTTGGCGGCCTTTCTGCGGAGCCGACGGGAGCGGATCTCGCCCGAGCAGGTCGGACTCCCGCAGACCGGGCGGCGGCGCACGCCAGGTCTGCGCCGCGAGGAAGTGGCGCAGCTGGCTGCCGTCGGAGTCACTTGGTACACGTGGCTCGAGCAGGCGAGGGACATCCAGGTCTCCTCGCAGGTGCTGGACTCCGTCGCCCGGACGCTGCTGCTCGACCGGAACGAGCGGGCGCACCTCTTCGCACTGGCCGGCTCGGAGGACCCTGCTCCGGTCGTCGACTGCCTGACCATCACTCCGGCGGTCCGGGTGTTGCTGGAGCAGCTTGAGCCAATGCCTTCCGCCGTACTCAACAGTCGCTACGACATCCTGGCCCACAACCGGGCGTACACCCGGATCGTCGGCGACCTGGACGCGATGCCTTTCGAGGACCGCAACGTTATGTGGCTTGCGTTCACCGACTCGTACTTCTCGGGGCTGCTGGTCGACCGTGAGTCCGCGCGCCAGGCGATCGTCGCGCGCTTCCGCGCAGCGATGGCGGACCATAGCTCCGAGCGGGTCTGGACGGCTCTGCTGGAGCGATTGCGCAGTGCCTCCCCCGATTTCGAGGCCGTCTGGGCGCGGCACGAGGTCGAAGGACCAGGCAATGGGCTCAAGCGCTTTCTGGTACCTGATGCCGGTCTCCTTCGTTTCGACTACACCAATCTGTGGCTCGGTCCACGGCCCAACACCAGGCTGGTGACGTACACGCCGCACGATGACGAGACCCGCGTGCGCTGGGAGCGGCTGAACGTCTCGCCCTGAGTGGCCGGGCGGGGGCGGGAACTTGGGCGGGAACTGAGGCAGGGGCGGGGGTACGGGTGAGCGGGATTGGTGGCGAAGTTGGCCCGGCCGGCAGCCCCGTCCACGGCAGCAGGAGTGCACGAACGCGAGCAGCGGTCGGCGCAGACTCGTCAGGCTCAGCAGGATCGTCACGCGCATCACGCTCGTCCCGTTCGGAGCCGGACGGGCGACCCGCCTCCGTGCCGCACCATTACACCGCCGCAGGGCCCCTCCGCCCACGCGAGCCAGAACTCGCCCCCCAGCGTGACCACTCGGGCCGGCTGGCGGCGCCTGCTCAGCCGACGGCCGGTGAACATCACGGTGGGGAGTGTCCTGTCGGCGGGCAGCCGACCCCAGGCGAAGCCGGTCTGCCGCCCGCCCTCGACGGAGCGCCGTGCGCCTCGCAGTAGAGCGTTGCTGAGCACCGAGGTGACCATCACGTCCAACAACTCGTCGTGCTCGTACACCTCCAGGGCGGCTCGGCCGTTGCGATGCGGCGCGGTACGGATCGACCAGGGCCTCAGGAGAGCGGTGCCCGCTGCCGCGACCTCTGCCGTCAGTTCGGTGGGGTGACATGCCGAATCGTGTGGCGCTCGGCGCGCCGCGTGCTGTGGTCCGCCCTGTGGTCCGTACTGGGCCGCGTGCGGGGCCGTGTACGGGGCCGTGTACGGGGCCTTGTGCTCGGTCCTCGTCATGTCCTCAAGGTTCACCGATAACTGACGCCAAGTCGGTAGCGCAGACTGCCGCCTTTGAGGTGTACCTAGCTACACCTGCAAAGCGGAAGTTGGCTTCATGGTCACGTCCGAGCGGGAACCCTAGGCTGTCCGGCATGGCTACCTCTGCCCTCCGCCGTACGGTCACCTGGGGAGCCGAGCATGCCCCGTGGTCAGCGGCAGCTCGGCAGGACACTCTGTTTATTGCGGCCGGGGTGCCGCTCGGCCTTCCCACCCTCTCGATGGCTGCCTTCGTGCGGACCGGGTCGATCGGGGTGGTCGGGGTGCTGGTCGGCCTGGCCCTGAATTTGATCTGCCTGGATCTGCTGACGACTGCTCAGCGCAGCCGCTTCCGCTCTCTGCGCGGCCTGGAGGTGCCCATCCGGCTGCCGGCCAATGCCGACTGGGTGGTCAGGCTGCGCGCGGGGATGACCTGGCGCCAAGCGGTCTATCACCTGCTCGCCGCGCCGCTGTTCGCCGCTGCCGCCCTGACCGCCATCCTTGCCGGCGGTGTCGGTCTGGTGATGGCGACGAGCTACGGCTGGGCCGTCCTGATGCCACTCGGCAGCGCCCTTCGCGCCGGACCGGCCTGGACGAGCACCGATGGTGTGATCACCGCAGGCGGTATCGCCTTGCTGTTCGCGATCCCCTGGGTGTCCGGGTGGCTGGCCGGCGCCGACGAGCGGGCGGTCCGTGCTCTGCTCGGCCCGAATCGCGCCGAGGTGCTGGAGCAGCGGGTCGAGGATCTGGCGGAGAGCCGGGCCGGGGTGGTGGATGCAGCCGATGCCGAGCGCCGCCGCATCGAGCGGGACCTCCACGACGGTGCTCAACAGCGTCTGGTCTCCCTCGCCATGAACCTCGGACTGGCCCGCCGCACCCTGCGAGGTGTCCGACCCGATGCGATGCAGGTGATCGTGGAGGCGCACGAGGAGGCTCAGGCAGCCATTGTCGAGCTCCGCGATCTGGTGCGGGGCCTGCACCCGGTCGTCCTGGAGGACCGAGGTCTCGACGCGGCGCTCTCCGGTATCGCCGCCCGCGCTCCGGTGCCCGTACGACTCCGGGTCGAGCTGCCCGACCGGCTCGCCGCCACCATCGAGGCCGTCGCGTATTTCACCGTCTCGGAGGCTCTCGCCAACGTGGCGAAGCACGCCCGAGCGTCCAGAGTCGACCTGTCGGTGCGGCAGCGGGCCGGCCGCCTGTGCATCGTCGTCACCGACGACGGTGTCGGCGGCGCCGACACCGCGACCGGTACGGGCCTCGTCGGCCTGCGAAAACGGGCCGCGTCCGTGGACGGCACCTTCGCCATCATCAGCCCCCTCGGGGGCCCGACCACCATCACCGTGGAGTTGCCGTGCGAGCTGTGATCGCCGAGGACTCGGTCCTGCTGCGAGTGGGCCTGGTCAAGGTCCTGGAGGCGGTCGGGTTCGAGGTCGTCGCCGCCGTCGGCGACGCCGAGGCGCTGCTCGCAGCCGTCGAGCGGCACACACCCAAGGTCGTGGTGACGGACGTCCGGATGCCGCCGGGCTTCACTGACGAGGGGGTGCGTGCCGCACTGGTGATCCGCCGGCAGTGGCCCGAGACGGCGGTGCTGCTGCTCTCCCAGTACGTGGAGGAGCGCTACGCCTCGGATCTGCTCTCCGGGAACACCAGCGGCGTCGGCTATCTGCTCAAGGAGCGGGTCGCCAATGTGGATGATTTCGTCGATGCCCTGCAGCGCGTTGCCGAGGGTGGCACGGCGCTGGATCCCGAGGTGGTCGCCCAGCTGCTGCTGCGCCGCCACCGTGACCCGCTCGAACGCTTGACCCCGCGCGAGCGGGACGTGCTGGCGCTGATGGCGGAGGGCCGTTCCAACGCCGCGATCGCCGGGTCGCTGGTGGTCTCGGACAGCGCGGTGGCCAAGCACATCAACAGCATCTTCGCCAAGCTGGACCTGTCGCCGGCCGATGCCACGCACCGGCGGGTGCTGGCGGTCCTCCGCTTCCTGGAGGTGGGATAGCTCATGGAGCGCAGGACCTGGCGGGTGCTGGGGGCGCTGGTGCTGGCGGTGTCCCTGCTGGTCGGCGGCGTTGCCGCGTGGGACCGGTTGGCGCAGCCGAGCCAGAGCGGCGGGCACCACGGATCCCCGCAGTTGATCAAGACGTTCGAAAGCCGACGCAGGCCCGTGTCTCTCCACCGACTTCCGTGGCCCGGCAGGCCCCACAGAGGCAGCCCGCCGGGGCCACTACGCCAGGTGGGGGACAATGAAGAGTCTCGGACCGCCGCCCTGCCGATCCTGTTGAGGACTCACCGCGCATGACCACCACGCCCGACGCCACACTCGGCACCACACCTGGCACCATGCCCGCCGAGCTCGGCACCACCTCCGCCTCCACCTCCGCCGCCGCCCTCGCATCCTCCGCCCCCGCCGCCGAAGCCGGCGTCACGCCTGGCCCTACGCCCGGCGCCACGCCGGCGCCCGGCGCGGAGTTCGCGCCGCTGCACATCGGCCCGATGCGAGTGTGGCCGCCCGTCGTGCTGGCGCCGATGGCGGGCATCACCAACGCCCCCTTCCGGACGCTGTGCCGGGAGCAGAGCGGTGGCAAGGGCCTCTACGTGTCCGAGATGATCACCACCCGGGCCCTGGTCGAGCGCAACGCCAAGACCATGCAGCTGATCCACTTCGACCCGAGTGAGAAGCCGCGCTCCATTCAGCTCTACGGGGTGGACCCGGTGACGGTGGGCAAGGCCGTCCGGATGATCGCGGACGAGGGCCTCGCCGACCACATCGACCTCAACTTCGGCTGCCCGGTCCCCAAGGTCACGCGCAAGGGCGGCGGCTCCGCACTCCCGTACAAGCGCAACCTGCTGCGCGAGATCCTCCGCGAGGCGGTCGCCAACGCGGGGAGCCTCCCGGTCACCATGAAGATGCGCAAGGGCATCAACGACGACCATCTGACGTACCTCGACGCCGGCCGGATCGGTGCGGAGGAGGGGGTGTCGGCCATCGCGCTGCACGGCCGCACCGCTGCCCAGCACTACGGCGGCACGGCGGACTGGTCCGCGATCGCGAGGCTGCGCGAAGCCGTACCGGCCGAGGTTCCGGTCCTGGGCAACGGCGACATCTGGTCGGCGGACGACGCGGTGCGGATGATGCGCGAGACGGGTTGCGACGGTGTGGTGGTCGGCCGTGGCTGCCTGGGCCGGCCATGGCTCTTCAAGGACCTGGTCTCGATCTTCGAGGGCGATGTCGACTACTCCCGTCCGACCTTTGCCGACGTGGCGCGCGCGATGGTCAGGCATGCCCAGCTGCTCGGTGAGTGGATGGGTGACGAGGGCCGCGGAGTGGTGGACTTCCGCAAGCACGTCGCCTGGTACACCAAGGGCTTCTCGGTCGGCTCCGAGCTGCGAGTGAAGCTGGCGATGTCCAGCTCGCTCTCCGAGCTCGCCGAGACGCTGGCCCAGGTGGAGCAGCAGCAGGTGTGGCCCGCCGGGGCGGACGGTCCGCGCGGTCGGACCAGTGGCAACAACCGGGTGGTTCTCCCGGAGGGCTGGTTGGACGATCCGTACGACTGCGCTCTGCCGAGCGTTGACGCCGAAACGGACACCTCCGGCGGTTGATTTGGCTGAATTGGCGAATATGGGCCGTCGGCCCGCCTCGCCGGTACGGCGGAGCCCTCTTGGACAACCTGGCCAAGAGGGCTCCTTTCTGGCAGATAATGCTCACTCGGAGGTCTCGGGGGTGGACACAAGGTGACGGGGTGGGGAGTTTTTCTGCGCCCGACGGCTGAGATGCGTCCGTGACGCTTGCCACATATCGTTGCGATTGACGGCCGGTCAGGTGGGTTCGTTGGACACCAGGTCCTAAATCGCTTCCCGAAGGACTTGGCGGCGGATCGGCTCGGCTGGCTGCAGGAAATCAAGCCGGGGAAACATGGTGGATCCCAAGCCGCTACTCTCTGTCCGGTTCGTATGATCTTGGCGTTTCGATGTGTTCACTACTTGAACGGTTGCTAGCGTCATCCGGACGATTTCGCCAACAGAGGTGAACGCCACAGTGGGCATTCGATCTGCTGGGTAACCGCCCACTGTGAGATTCGTACGGCCTATTGGTAGCGCGAAACCGCCTTTGAAATGGGTATGTTCTCCGGCGTCAGGGCAACCGCGTACGAGGAGACCTACCCGTGCCGTCCGAGCAGAAGTTTGTTTACTCCTTCACAGAAGGAAACAAGGACCTCAAGGACCTTCTTGGCGGCAAGGGTGCGAACCTCGCCGAGATGACCAATCTTGGTCTCCCGGTCCCTCCGGGGTTCATCATCACGACCGAGGCGTGCAAGGTCTTCCTGGAGACGGGCAGTGAGCCGTCCTCCCTCCACGAGGAGATCGGCCGCCACCTGAAGTCCCTCGAGCAGGAGATGGGCAAGGAGCTCGGCCAGGCGGACAACCCGCTGCTGGTCTCCGTCCGCTCCGGAGCCAAGTTCTCCATGCCGGGCATGATGGACACCGTCCTGAACATCGGGCTCTCCGACGCCTCGGTGCTCGGCCTGGTCGCCCAGTCCGGCAACGAGCGCTTCGCCTGGGACTCGTACCGCCGACTGGTGCAGATGTTCGGCAAGACCGTGCTGGGCGTCGACGGCGAGCTGTTCGAGGAGGCTCTCGACGAGGCCAAGCAGGCCAAGGGCACTGCCAACGACCTGGACCTGGATGCTTCCGACCTCCAGGTACTGGTCGAGACGTTCAAGGCGATCGTGCTCCGCGAGACCGGCCGGGAGTTCCCGCAGGAACCGCGCGAGCAGATGGACCTGGCGATCCACGCCGTCTTCCACTCCTGGAACGGTGACCGGGCTCGGCTGTACCGCCGTCAGGAGCGGATCCCGAACGACCTGGGCACCGCCGTCAACATCTGCTCGATGGTGTTCGGCAACCTCGGCGAGGACTCCGGTACCGGTGTCGCGTTCACCCGCGACCCCTCCACCGGCGCGGTCGGCGTGTACGGCGACTACCTCTCCAACGCCCAGGGCGAGGACGTCGTCGCCGGCATCCGCAACACCCTGCAGCTGGCCGAGCTGGAGCAACTCGACAAGAAGTCGTACGACGAGCTCATGGCCATCATGAGCAAGCTCGAGCTGCACTACCGCGACCTCTGCGACATCGAGTTCACCATCGAGCGCGGCAAGCTCTGGATGCTGCAGACCCGGATCGGCAAGCGCACCGCCGCCGCCGCCTTCCGGATCGCCGTCCAGCTGGTCGACCAGGGCCTGATCGACCTGGACGAGGCGCTGCACCGCGTTACGGGCGGTCAGCTCGCGCAGCTGATGTTCCCGCGTTTCGCCCCCGACGCGAACTCCAAGCAGGTCGCCAGGGGCATCGCGGCCTCGCCGGGTGCCGCAGTCGGCAAGGTGGTCTTCGACTCGTACACCGCCGTCAAGTGGTCCCGCTCGGGCGAGAAGGTCATCCTGGTCCGCCGGGAGACCAACCCGGACGACCTGGACGGCATGATCGCCGCCGAGGGCATCCTCACCTCGCGTGGTGGCAAGACCTCGCACGCGGCCGTGGTCGCCCGTGGCATGGGCAAGACCTGTGTCTGCGGTGCCGAGGAGCTCGAGGTCGACACCAAGCGCCGTCGTTTCACCACCTCCGACGGCCAGGTGGTCGAGGAGGGTGACCTGGTCTCCATCGACGGAGCGAGCGGCAAGGTCTACCTCGGCGAGGTCCCGGTGCTGCCCTCCCCGGTGGTGGAGTACTTCGAGGGCACGCTGCACGCCGGCGCCGACGTCCAGGGCGGTCTGGTCCAGGCCGTGCACCGGATCGTGTCGCATGCCGACGTGCGCCGCCGGCTGGCCGTGCGGGCCAACGCCGACAACGCCGAGGACGCGAACCGCTCCCGCCGCTACGGTGCCCAGGGCATCGGTCTCTGCCGCACCGAGCACATGTTCCTCGGTGAGGAGCGCCGCAAGGAGGTCGAGCACCTGATCCTGGCGGACAACGACAAGGACCGCGAGCTGGCCCTGTCGACCCTCCTCCCGCTGCAGAAGGGCGACTTCCTCGAGCTCTTCCAGGCGATGGACGGACTCCCCGTCACCGTCCGTCTGCTGGACCCGCCGCTGCACGAGTTCCTCCCCGACATCACCGAGCTGTCGGTGCGCGTCGCCCTCGCCGAGGCCCGCAAGGACCCGAACGAGAACGACCTGCGACTGCTCCAGGCCGTGCACAAGCTGCACGAGCAGAACCCGATGCTGGGTCTGCGCGGCGTGCGCCTCGGCCTGGTCATCCCGGGCCTGTTCGGGATGCAGGTCCGGGCGATCGCGGAGGCGGCGGCGGAGCGCAAGCGCGGCGGCGGCGACCCGCGTCCGGAGGTGATGATCCCGCTGGTGGGCACCGTCCAGGAGCTGGAGATCGTCCGCGACGAGTGCGAGCGGGTACTCGCCGAGGTGGCCAAGTCCACCGGCGTCGAGCTGGACATCAAGCTCGGCACCATGATCGAGTTGCCCCGCGCCGCCATCACGGCCGGTCAGATCGCGGAGGCGGCGGAGTTCTTCTCCTTCGGCACCAACGACCTGACCCAGACCGTCTGGGGCTTCTCCCGGGACGACGTGGAGGCCTCGTTCTTCACCGCGTACCTGGAGAAGGGCATCTTCGGGGTCTCGCCGTTCGAGACCATCGACCGCGACGGTGTCGGTGCCCTGGTGAAGCTGGCCGTCGAGGCGGGCCGGGCGACCCGCCCGGACCTCAAGCTCGGCGTCTGCGGCGAGCACGGCGGCGACCCGGAGTCGGTGCACTTCTTCCACGAGGTGGGGCTGGACTACGTCTCCTGCTCCCCGTTCCGGATCCCGGTGGCGCGCCTGGAGGCAGGCCGCGCCGCCCTTGAGACGGCGGGCAGCGACTCGCGCTGAGGGGTGACAACCTCGTAGCGCGGTCCCATCGCTGACCGCACCCCCTCCATGGGAGGGGCGTACGGCGGAGCTCGGCGCAGGAGAGCCGCCGTACGTAGGCAGCCGGGGTGGGAACGGACAATGGCGTCCGTTCCCGCCCCGGCTCCACTTGTACCTGCTGGTTCCCGGCGCCACCGTTCGGGTGACTGCCGTACCCCGTTGACCGGCCCGCTTCCGGGACCCGGCAAGCTTGGGCCCATGACCAGCCGAAACCGTCTGATCGCCGTCGTGGCGGTCGTCCTCTGCGCGATCGCCGCCGTTGTCGCCTTCGGGCTGCTCGGCGGTACGAAGTCGAGCAGTACGAAGCCGAGCAGTACGAAGTCGACCTCCCACGCGGCCGGGCCCGCAACCATGAGTGCGGGCAAGCCCGGCAGCACGGTGAAGCCGTCCGCCCCGGCCAGGCCCTCGGGCGCGGGCGCCCCCGCGCATCCCGGTATCGCCGACGTCTGCCGCAGCAAGCTGCCCAGCCAGGCCCGTGACACGCTCGCCCTGGTCGACAAGGGCGGCCCGTACCCGTACCGGACGGACGGCATCGTCTTCGAGAACCGCGAGAACCGGCTCCCGAAGCAGTCCACCGGCTACTACCACGAGTTCACCGTGGTCACCCCGGGCTCGGGGGACCGTGGCACCCGACGGGTCGTCACGGGAACGGCGGGCGAGGAGTACTGGACGGGGGACCACTACAGCACGTTCCAGGCGATCGACGGTCACTGCTGAGAGAGCGGTGGACCGGGCGCGGGGAGCGTCACCAGGTCGCGGCGGCGTCGATGTTGTACAGGTAGGTCGACGCCTCCCGGAGCGTCAGCCAGCACTCCCACATCCGGCGGTCCGCCTCGTCGCCCCAGGGGTTGCCCAGGCAGATCCGGCCGCCTGCCACGTCCACGTCCTTGACGAAGTAGGCGTGGCTGGCGGCCAGTCGGCCGCCGAACAGGCGCTTGCGGTCGTCGCCCTCGCCGAGGGTTCCTGCGGTGAGGGCGTGGCCGCGCGCCTTGCGGTCGGCGATCTCGTGGCAGAGCCAGGGTGATTTGAGGTCCAGCTTCTGCGCCGGCCGGCCGGTCAGCATGGAGAGCGCGTCGTCCACGTATCCGCCGTGGGAGATCGCCTCGTAGCCGAAGCGCAGTTGGGCGACGGCCTTCTCGTAGTAGCTCGGCCAGGTCTCGGCGAAGCGCGCGTCGTCGCTGTGGCCCTTGGCGCCGTGCAGCGCGCCGTGGGCGTACGGCAGGTCCGGCACCACGGTGATGTCGAACGGCCGGCCGTCCTGGTACAGCGTGCAGGTGACCGTACCGTTGGCCTCCTGCCGTACGTGCCGTGGGGCGTGCTGCGGGTTGGCCTGGATGACGCCCTGAATGCTGGTCAGCAGCCAGCAGGTGCCGAAGCGTCCCTGCGACATGTCCTGCCAGGACATCGCCTCGGTGGAGCCGGAGACCCGCTGCCAACTCTCCGTGAAGTAGCCGCCGTCCACCTGTGCGAACGGCCCCTTGGGCAGCACCCAGCCGGCGTCGTCGCAGCAGGCGTGCTCGAACTCCGGCTGGCTGCACGGCATCGCACTGCCGATCAGCATGGCGGTGTACGGACTCACCGAGCGCAGCAGCCAGTTGAACATCTCCTGCTGGCGCCGGTGGTCGTACGCCTCCTCGCCCTGCTGGTCCTTGGTGTGCGTCAGGTCGTCCCAGCGGGCCAGCCCCTGCGGGCCGAAACGGCGGATCACCATGTCAAGTTCGGCGGGTGGCAGCGGCATCAGGAGGTTGCCCACCTGGTCGAGCAGTGACCGCGCGGCGAAGCGCTTCTCGTCCGCGAACAGCAGGTCCCAGGCCTGCCGGCCGACCGCGTCCGCGCGCTGCGGGTACGGCGGTGGGCCCGCCGGTTGCCACGGGAGCTCGACCACCGGGCGGCCGCCCTTGACGTAGTCGAGCCGGCTCTTCCCGACGTCGTCGGTCAGCTCCTGGACCACGTCGACGGCGAACTTGATCGCCTCGCCGCCGGGTACGAACGCCGCCGCCAGGCCGACCGCCTGCTGCCAGTTGTTCCGGTGGTAGCTCACGGCGTGCTCCCCCTGTCGATCCGTGCCGGTTCGTGCCGGTCCCGGCCCCGCCGGTGTCCGGTCGTTCTCCTCCGCCCCGACCCAAGAGCGTAGGGGCTCCGCCCGTCCGGCCGGCAACCGGCCCCGGTGAGGGCGGGGGACTGGTGCACGGGGACGACAGCGGCGCCGGCCTCTGACGAGGTCGGCGCCGCTGTACGGGGGCCGTGGTGGGGGCACGGCTCAACCGGTCAGGCGGTGATCAGCGGGCTGCCGTGTCTAAGACACTCCTGGGAGAGAGCCGGATCCGGGGCGCTCGGCGAGGTCGCGGCGGCGATCCGGATCTCGATGATGTCCCGGACGGCCGGCCACTCCTCGTCCAGGATGGAGTAGAACGCGGTGCTGCGCACGACGCCGTCCAGGCCACGGGAGTGCGCCCGCCGGACGCCCTCGCAGGTGGCGCCGAGGCGCTCGATCGCGGTGCGCGAGCGGAGGTTGCGGGCGTCGGCCCGCAGCGAGATCCGCTGCACCCGCCAGCTCTCGAACGCGTGGCGGAGCATCAGCAGCTTCGCCTCGGTGTTGATGCCGGTGCCCTGGGCGCGCGAGGAGAGCCAGGTCGCGCCGATCTCGGCGGCGTCCGGGACGGCGTCGCGCGGATCACCGAACGGCACACCGGGCGTCGGCGGCCAGACCACCGGGCCCTGCCAGTAGTCGAGTTCCTGGAACCGGGTGGCGCCCACCACCCGGTTGTCGGCGACGCTCACCGTGGCGAAGGGGAGCGAACGGCCCGCCGCCTGGTCGGCGAGGGCTCGCGCGATGTAGTCCCGCGCAGCCTCCAGACCGTGCGGGACGGGCGTGAAGGCGTAGGTCGCACGGTCCTCGGCGCCGGCCAGGGCGAGAGCCTCGGCGTGGTGCATGGCGAGGGGCTCCAGCCGCGCGGTGCGGCCGATGAGGGTTACGGGTACGGGCACGGATCCTTCGGTCCTTCGGCGATCGGAGGGACCCTCGTGCCGGGGTACGGCACAAGGGCAACTGGTCTTTCGCCCCGGCTCCGGGATATGCCTCCACCCGCTGTGGGGAGCGGGGTTGCCAACGCCGGAGGCCCGGTCGTGCGGCGAGGAGGCGGCCCGGAAGCGGGCAGCGCGGTGCCGGAACGGACTCGGGTCAACGGACCGGTCCGGCGAGATGAGCGGGGGGACAGTGTGCGTCCGCGAGATGGCCGAAAGGAGAATGAGAGCGCGAAGGGAAGCAGGCGGCCAGGTGAAGGCAAGGTGCGGTGCGAGTGTCTGACCGTATCGGGCCCGGGCCGGGTCCACGGCGTCACGGACGACGGGACAGCGACGCGGCGATGCGGGTCAGCGAGAGGACGATACCCGCCAGAAGGCGGTGCGTCACCTCGCGGCGCGCCATCAGGGTTGCGAGCTTGCGCCGGGCCTGCCGCCGGGCTCGCCTTGACGGCTTCGAAACGGTCGCGGAACGGCTTCGGAACGGCTCGGCGAGCGCGGCTCGGTGGCCGCCCGGAGACCGGCCCGGGGCGGTCGCCAGGGCTCCGACCAGCGGATTCGTGGTGGGGTGCGATGATGGTCACGCCGTGGTCGGGGGAGCCGGTATCCCTGCGGTCCGGTCGGCGGAACCGGAACCCGGACGAGGCGCTCTCCGTTACTTGGGAATGTCGCCGCCCGGCAATTCGGGAATGTCGCGGGTGTCCGGCACGCTGGACTGATCGGACGGCCGGAACGACTGCGGTCGGCCCGCGTGGTCGAGCCAAACGGTGGGACCGACGAGACGACTGACAAGACGGAACGGGGTTGGGTGCGCGGTGCGGGATCCCAAGGAGCTGTACCAACTGGAGCAGCAGGGCGTGGCCGCGCTGGTAGCCGCAGACGCGGCGGCCGGCCAGGACGCCGCTGGTCTGGTGCTGCTCTACCACTTCGAGGGCTTCATGGACGCCGGTGAGGCCGGCGGCCAGGTGGTGACTCATCTGTTGGAGCAGGGCTCCCCGCAGATCGTCGCCCGTTTCGACCACGATCGGCTGGTCGACTACCGCGCCCGCCGTCCCGCGATGACGTTCGACCGGGACCGGTGGACGTCCTTCGAGCCGCCCGAGATTCTGCTGCAGTTGGTGCACGACTCTGTCGGTACGCCCTTCCTGCTGCTCACCGGCCCGGAACCCGACACCGAGTGGGAGCTGTTCGCGGCCGCCGTGCGCGAGTTGGTCGAGCGCTTCGAGGTACGGATCTCGCTGGACTTCCACGGCATCCCGATGGGCGTCCCGCACACCCGCCCGGTCGGGCTCACCCCGCACGGGACGCGGCTGGACCTGGCGGCCGGCTACCCGAAGTGGTTCGACCAGGCCCAGGTGCCCGGCAGCGCGCAGGCGCTGCTGGAGTACCGCCTGGCCGACGCGGGCCACGACGTGCTGGGTTTCGCGGTGCACGTACCGCACTACGTCGCCCGCTCGGCCTACCCGTCGGCGGCCGTACTGATCCTGGAGGCCGTTCAGTCGGCCAGCGGTCTGGTGCTGCCCGGCACCGACCTGCGTGACCGGATCGGTGAGGTCTACGCCGACATCGAGGAGCAGCTGGCGCAGGGCGACGACGAGTTGCGCTCCGCCATCCGGGGCATGGAGAGCCAGTACGACGCGGTGGCGGGCTCGGAGGGGCGCGAGAGCCTGCTGGCCGATCCGGCCGACCTGCCGTCGGCGGACGAGCTGGGGCGGCGCTTCGAGGAGTTCCTGGCGGAGCACGAGCGCGACGCGGAGTAGTAGTACGCGACGCGGACCAGTAGTAGCGGAGTAACTGTGCGGCGACGGGGCTGGGAGGGGGTGCGCGGTGGAGGTCGGACGTCGTCGCTGGCCGCTCGGGCTGGCCGGTCTGCTGTTGACGGCGGCCTGCGGCGCGGGCACCGGCGGCCTCTCGAAGCCCGCGCCCCCTACCGGCGCGGGCCCGACCACGAGCGCCGTGGCGGCCCCGAGCGGCCCGTACGTCGCCCTCGGCGACTCGTACACCGCCGGGCCGGCGATCGATCCGCAGGTCGGCACGCCAACGGGCTGCGGCCGATCCGGCGTCAACTACCCCTCGCTGGTGGCGAAGGAACTCGGCCTGGCGGCCGGGCCGGGGTTCGCCGACGTCAGCTGCAGCGGAGCCACCACAGCCGATCTGACGGGGGTCCAGCGGACGGCGGGCGGCACCAACGCGCCCCAGCTGGACGCGCTCTCACCGGCCACCCGGCTGGTGACGCTGGGGATCGGCGGTAACGACGTCGGGTTCGTGGACGTACTGACGGTGTGCGCCATGGAGGATCTCCGGCACTCGCTGTTCGGCGGCTCCACCGGGGCGTCCGCCGACCAGGCACCCTGCCGTACGCACTACACGTCCGCAGAAGGTCAGGACCAGCTGCGCGGCAAGGTCGACACGGCAGGGGAGCGGCTGGCGGACCTGCTGCGGGAGATCGGGCGGCGGGCGCCGCAGGCCCGGGTGTACGTGGTCGGCTACCCGGCGCTGCTGCCGGCCGATCCGGCGGACTGTGCGCAGACGCTGGGGCGCACGGTGGCTCCGGGGGATGTCGGCTTCCTCCTGGCGGAGGAGCGCGGGCTCAACGCGATGCTCGAACAGCGGGCCAGGGCGGCGGGGGCGGTGTACGTGGACACCTTCGCCCCGTCGGTCGGCCACGACATGTGTTCGGGGAAGGAGACCCGCTGGATCGAGCCGCCGATCCCCGCCGCCGGGTCTGCGCCGGTCCACCCCAACGCCCGTGGGCAGCAGGGCATGGCGGCGGCGGTGCTCGGCGCGGTCAAGGGCTGATCCGTCGCACCGGCCGACCTGCTGACCGTCCGGCCGACCCGGCTGCCTTGCAGCGGATCCTCCGCACCACGGAGAGGCTGGTTCGCGAGGGTGCGACCGGGAAGCCCGATCCGGCGGGGCCTCTTACGCGGTGCGCCGGTGGAATGTCGGTGGTGCGGCGTACGGTGACCGATATATGGATGACACAGCTGTGAACGACACCGCGTACCGCACCGCTCCGTACGAACCCTCCGCCGAGGCCCGCTGGGTGCCCGAACCGGACAAGCGTCCGGGGCGGACGGCTTTTCAGCGTGACCGCGCGCGGGTGCTGCACTCCGCCGCGCTGCGCCGGCTGGCAGGGATCACGCAGGTGGTTGCGCCGATGCTCAGTGACTTCCCGCGTACCCGGCTGACGCACTCGCTGGAGTGTGCCCAGGTCGGGCGGGAGCTGGGCGCGGCCCTCGGCTGCGATCCGGATCTGGTCGAGACCGGCTGTCTGGCCCACGACATCGGGCACCCGCCGTTCGGCCACACCGGTGAGCAGGCGCTCGACCAGGCCGCCGAGGCGTGCGGCGGGTTCGAGGGGAACGCCCAGTCGCTGCGCATTCTCACCAGGCTCGAACCCAAACGCTTCGCGCCACTCGACGAGGCCCCCGCCCGGCTGGCGCCGTGGCCCGGGCACAGCGTCGGTCTCAATCTGAGCCGGGCCGCCCTCGACGCCGCCACCAAGTACCCCTGGCCGCGCGGCTCGCACCCCACCGACCCGGGCTCCACCAAGTACGGCGTCTACGCCGACGACCTGCCGGTCTTCCGCTGGCTGCGGAAGGGCTCGCCCGCCGACCGCAAGTGCTTCGAGGCCACCGTCATGGACTGGTCCGACGACGTCGCCTACTCCACCCACGACGTGGAGGACGGCCTGCAGGCCGGCCACATCGACCCGGCCGTGCTGCGCTCCGCCGAGGAGCGCGGCGAGCTGTTCAAGATCGCCGAACGGTACGCGCCGGAGGCCGAGGCCGAGGAGTTCGGCGAGGCGCTGGACCGCCTACGCGCCGAGGAGTGGTGGCCCCGCTCGTACGACGGCTCCGCCCGCGCCCGGGCCGGCCTGAAGGACCTCACCAGCCAGCTGATCGGCCGCTTCTGCCTGGCGGCCGAGCAGGCCACCCGGGCCCGCTACGGCCCCGGGCCGCTGACCAGGTACGCGGCGGAGCTGGTCGTCCCGCACGCCGTCCGGGTCGAGTGCGCCGTCCTGAAGGCCGTCGCCGTCCGGTACGTGATGCAGCGCGAGGAGCAGGCGAAACTCCGCTCCCGCCAGCGGATCGTGATCGCCGAGCTGGCCGACACCCTGGTCCGCACCGCGCCGTACGGTCTCGACCCGGTGTTCGCCGCCCTCTACGAGGAGGCGGAGGACGACCGGGCGGCCCTGCGGGCGGTGATCGACCAGATCGCCACCCTGACCGACGCCTCGGCGCTGGCTCTGCACGCCCGCCTGGTCGAGGCGGGGTGAACGGGCCGGCGTGACCGAGGTGGGGTGATCGAGTCGGGGTGACCGAAGTGGTGGTCGAGGTCGCGGCCGTACGGGTGGCCGAGCCCGTACACTTCACCAAGTGGCTGGGCGGATCAGGGACGAGGATGTGCAGGCGGTGCGCAACGCACTGCCGATCGATGCTGTCGTCGGCGACTACGTCCAGCTGACCAACGGCGGTGGCAGCCAGCTCAAGGGCGTCTGCCCGTTCCACGACGAGAAGTCGGCCTCGTTCTACGTCCACCCGGGCAAGGGTGTCTTCCACTGCTTCGGCTGCGGTGAGAGCGGCGACACGATCTCCTTCCTGATGAAGATCGAGCACTTCTCCTTCGCCGAGGCCGTCGAGCGGATGGCCGGCCAGGCCAACATCACGCTCCGGTACGAGGAGGGCGGCTACTCGCCCCGCCACCAGCAGGGCGAGCGGACCAGGCTGGTCGAGGCGCACAAGGTGGCCGCCGCCTGGTACCAGGAGCAACTGGAGACCCCGGAGGCCGAGATCGGCCGGGCCTTCCTCGCGGAGCGCGGCTTCGACGCCGACGCCGCCAAGCACTTCGGGGTCGGCTACGCCCCGGCCGGGTGGGAGCACCTGGTCCGTTACCTGCGTGGCAAGGGCTTCAGCGACAAGGAGATCCTGCTCGGCGGCCTGGCCTCGCAGGGGCAGCGCGGCGGGCTGATCGACCGTTTCCGTGGCCGCCTGGTCTGGCCGATCCGGGACACCACAGGTGAGGTGATCGGCTTCGGCGCCCGTCGGCTGCGCGAGGACGACACCGGCCCGAAGTACCTCAACACCCCTGAGACGCCGATCTACAAGAAGTCGAACGTCCTCTACGGCATCGACCTCGCCAAGAAGGAGATCGCCAAGTCCGGCCGGGCCGTGGTGGTCGAGGGCTACACGGATGTGATGGCCTGTCATCTCGCCGGTGTGACAACGGCGGTGGCGACCTGCGGTACCGCGTTCGCCGAGGATCACATCAAGATCATTCGTCGGCTGCTGATGGACACCTCGCAGTACCGGGGCGAGACGGTCTTCACCTTCGACGGCGACGCCGCCGGCCAGAAGGCCGCCCTGCGAGCTTTCGAGGACGATCAGAAGTTCGCCGCCCGCACCTCCATCGCCATCACCCCCGGCGGCATGGATCCGTGCGAACTGCGCCTCGCCAAGGGCGACGAAGCAGTCCGGGAACTCATCGAAAACCCCGTCCCGCTCTTCGAGTTCGCGCTCCGCTCGGCCGTCGCCCGGCACCGCGTGGACTCGCCGGAGGGCCGCGCGGCCGCGCTCGAGGAGGCGGCCCAGATCATCGTGAAGATCAAGGACCGCTCGATCCAACACGAGTACGCCGTCCAACTCGCGGGCCTGCTCGGGATCCTGGACGAGCAGTTCGTGGTCCGGCGGATCGGCCAGCTGGCCCGCTGGCAGCGCGACAACCCGCAGCAGGCACGCGGGGCCCAGCTCGCCGCCCGCCGCATCGAGGTCCAGGCGGCCGCCGAACCGCAGCGCCCCGTCTACCGGTTGAACCCCAAGGACCCCGCCCAGTTCGTGGAGCGCGAGCTGCTGAAGCTCGCCCTCCAGCACCCGAACCTGGTCAGCCCGGCGTTCGACAACTACGGCGACGAGGAGTTCCCCACCCCGCCGTACGCCGCCGTACGCGGCGCGATCCGCCAGGCCGGCGGAGCCACGTACGGCGCGACCCTGCCCGACTTCACCGCAGTCGTGCGCGAGATCTGCCCCGACGATCAAGTACGCAGACTGGTAACCGAGTTGACGGTAGAGCCGATCCGCACCCGGCGGGCACCCGACGAGATCTACGCGGGCGAGTTCCTGGTCAAACTGCGCCTGCAGGCGGTGGACCGCCGGATCGCCGAGGTCCGGGGCCAGCTGCAGCGCCTCGGGAACCGTTCCACGGCGGAGGAGATGAACGCCGTGCAGAGCGAGCTGTGGGCCCTCCAGCAGTACGGGCAGGGACTGCGCAGCCGGGGCTTCGCCGGCCTGTAGCCGTACCGGGTGGTCCGGAGCGGGAAGCGGGCCGGGGCAGAAAGTCGGCGCAGGGCTCTCGGCCCAGGAGCGTGGCGTACCCCACACTGGTGGGTATCCCAGTCCGTGTGGCGCGGATCCCCCACGAACCGCGCGCGGCCCAGAGAGGGATGCCCGTGGACTTTGCCGCAGTGCAGCCACCGCAGGCCGTCGTGGACGAGCTGCTCGTCGATGATGCCGCCGCCGAGGCCGGAGCGAGCCAGGCCGGACCAGGACGGTACCGAACGGACGAGGGCGGAGCGGTCGGTGCGAGCGCCGACGACCACGGGCGCGACGACGGCCCGCCGTCCGAGGAGGCCCGGGTGCCGGTCCAGGGCGGGCCGCCGACCGGTCACCCGCTGGGAGCCGAGGCGGGTGTGGAGGACGAGGACGAGGACGGCCCGCCCCCCGCACTCGACGAGTCCTCCGGCCCGGCCGCCGACCTGCTCCGTCAGTACCTCCGCGAGATCGGCCGGATCAGGCTGCTCAGCGCGGTCGAGGAGGTCGAGCTGGCCCGGCAGGTCGAGGCCGGGCTCTTCGCCGAACAGGCCCTGGACACCAGCCCCGGCCCGGACGAGCGGCTCACCGACGAGCTCGACCACCTGGTCGTGCTGGGCCGGATGGCCAAGCGCCGCCTGATCGAGGCCAACCTGCGACTGGTGGTCTCCGTCGCCAAGCGGTACGTCGGCCGGGGGCTGACGCTGCTCGATCTCGTCCAGGAGGGCAACCTCGGTCTGATCCGCGCGGTCGAGAAGTTCGACTACGAACGCGGCTACAAGTTCTCGACGTACGCCACCTGGTGGATCCGGCAGTCGATGAGCCGTGCCCTCGCCGACCAGGCCAGGACCATCCGGGTTCCGGTGCACGTGGTCGAACTGATCAACCGGGTGATCCGCGTCCAGCGGGCGATGCTCCAGGAGCGGGGTGCCGAGCCGAGCGTGGCGGAGGTCGGCGCCGTGCTGGAGATCTCCGAGAGCAGAGTCCGGGAGGTGCTGCGGTTCGCGCAGGAGCCGGTCTCCTTGCACACCCCTGTCGGCGAGGAGGACGACGTCGCCCTCGGGGACCTGATCGAGGACGCCGACGCCGCCTCACCCGTCGAGTCCGCCGCCTTCCTGCTCCTGCGCCAGCACCTGGAGGCGGTGCTCTCGACGTTGGGTGAGCGCGAACGGCAGGTGGTGCAGCTCCGCTACGGCCTGGACGACGGACGCCCGCGCACGCTGGAGGAGATCGGCCACCTCTTCGGTGTCACCCGTGAGCGGATCCGCCAGATAGAGGCCAAGACCCTTGCCAAGCTGCGGGATCACGCCTTCGCGGACCAGCTCCGGGGGTACCTCGACTGAGCGGGTGCACACCTTGCGGCTCAGTGGCTCAGTGGTGGAAGCCGGTTCGGGCCGGTACGCCGAGCTTCTGCAACGGCACCGGCTGGCGCTGGAGTTCGGGGAGCAGGCGGGTGAGGTCGGCGAGCAGGAGGTCGGCCAGGTCGCGGGAGAACCCGTTCCGGCAGACGATTCGCAGTACGGATAGGTCGGTCCGGTCTGCCGGGAAGGTGTACGCCGGTACCTGCCAACCGCGTTCGCGCAGCCGCCGGGAGACGTCGAAGACGTCGAACGGCATCCCGTCTGCCGTAGTGAAGGCGAAGACCGGCAGTTCGTCGCCCCGGGTGAGCAGTCGGAAGCAGCCCAACTTCTCGATCTCGGCGGCCAGATACTCCGCGACCTCCCGGCTGGCCTGTTGCACGGCGCGGAACCCGTCCCGGCCCAGCCGGAGGAACGTGTAGTACTGGGCGACGACTTCGGCCCCCGGGCGGGAGAAGTTCAGTGCGAACGTGGGCATTTCGCCGCCCAGGTAGTTCACCCGGAAGATCAGCTCCTCCGGCAGGGCCTCCTTGTCCCGCCAGAGCGCCCAGCCGACCCCCGGATACACCAGCCCGTACTTGTGGCCGCTGGTGTTGATCGAGGAGACCCGGGGCAGCTGGAAGTCCCAGACCAGATCCGGGTCCAGGAAGGGCGCCACCATCGCGCCGGACGCCCCGTCGACGTGGACCGGCACGTCGAGCCCGGTCCGCGCCTGCAGCGCGTCGAGCGCCGCGCAGATCTCCGCCACCGGCTCGTACGAACCGTCGAAGGTGGAGCCGAGGATGCCGACCACCCCGATGGTGTTCTCGTCGCAGAGGGCCACCGCCCGCTCGGCGTCGAGGTGGTAGACATCACCCTGCATCGGCACGGTACGCGCCTCGACCTCCCAGAAGTTGCAGAACTTCTCCCAGCAGATCTGGACGTTGACTCCCATCACCAGGTTGGGCCGGGCCCCGGCCGCGTACCGGTCGGCGTTCCGTCCCATCCACCGGCGCTTCAGGGCGAGCCCGGCCAGCATGCACGCCTCGCTGGAACCGGTGGTCGAGCAGCCGACCGCCGTGTCCGGGTCCGGGGCGTGCCAGAGGTCGGCCAGGATCGCCACGCAGCGCCGTTCCAGCTCGGCGGTCTGCGGGTACTCGTCCTTGTCGATCATGTTCTTGTCCAGGCACTCCGCCATCAGCTTCTCCGCCTGGACCTCCATCGAGGTGGTCACGAAGGTGGCCAGGTTGAGCTTGGCGTTGCCGTCCAGCATCAGTTCGTCGTGGATCAGCTGGTACGCCGTGTCCGGCGGGATCGGGCCGTCCGCCAGTCGGTGCAGGGGCGGGCTGAGCTCCATCGCGCCGAGCGGGTCGGCCTCGCCGAGGAAGGGGGCGACGGTCAGTCGGCGGTCGTCGGCGTCTCCGTGGTGCAGTGCCATCCCAGGTCCCTTCGTGGTGGTCCCGCGCAGCTCCGGCCTGCCGGTGCTGGGCGCTCAGCTGCCAGCATTCACGCTCGGACCGGCGGGTTGCCCGCCCATAGGGCCGTTCGGCGGCTCCCGGAGTCCGGAGGTGGACCTGGCCCTCAGTCCTTCGCGAGCGGCAGCCGGGCCACCAGCCGGGCACCATGGTCGGAGTCCGCCACGACCAGACCGCCGCCGAGGTGGGTCGCGATGTCCTGGGCGATGGCCAGGCCCAGCCCGGCGCCGCCCTCGTCGCGGCTGCGCGCGTCGTCGAGCCGGGTGAAGCGTTCGAAGACCCGCTCCCGGTCGGCCGGCGGGATGCCGGGGCCGTCGTCGGAGATCTCCAGCACGGCTGTCCTGGTGCCGGGTTCGACCTGGAGGGAGAGTTCGACCTGACTGATCGCGTAGCGCTGGGCGTTGTCCAGCAGGTTGGTGATGAGCCGGGCCAGCCAGAGCGGGTTGCCGATCACGGTGACGTCCGTGGCGGCCCGGATCCGGACCGGGACGCGGTCGGCGCGCCGCGCGGCGACCGTCTCGGCGGCCAGGTCGGCCAGGTCGACGGAGGTCGCCGAGGCCGGCTCGGCGGCGTCCATCCGGGCCAGCAGCAGCAGGTCGGAGGCGAGGTCCTCCAGCCGGGCGGTGTCCTCCAGCGCACCGCTGACCAGCTCCTGCCAGAGCGCGGGGTCGGGGTGCGCCAGCGCCACCTCGAGCTGGGTGCGCAGCACGGTGATCGGGCTGCGCAGCTCGTGCGAGGCGTCCGCGATGAACTGGCGCTGCCGGACGCCGGACGCCTCCAGGCGGTCGAGGGTCGCGTTCATGGTGGCGGCGAGCCGGGCGATCTCGTCCCGGCTGCGGGGCACCGGCACCCGGCGGTGCAGGTCGCGGTCGCTGATCTCGGCGACCTCCGCCCGGATCGCCTCGACCGGCCGCAGCGCCCGGCCGGTCACCCACCAGGTGACCAGGATCACGGTGAGCAGGAGCAGCGGCACGCCCACCAGCAGGGTGGCCGTGGTGGTGGTGTCGGCGGCGTCCGCGTCCCGCAGCGAGGTACCGGCGTAGACGGTGACCAGGCCGGTCGGAGTCCTGGTGGTCACCCGGACGACCTGCTGGCGGTGCTCGTCGTGCAGCGGACTGAGATCCCAGGTGCCGCGCACGATGCCGACGACCATCGGGCGATAGGGGGAGACGGGCGGGCGTCCGGCCAGGTTCGGGCTGGCCGCGAGGACCCGTCCGGTGGAGTCGACGACCTGGATGAAGTCCGCGCCGTGCGCCGGCGGTGGGAGCGGGTCGAGGCGTTCCTCGGCCGCCAGCTGGGACACCGAGACGGCCTGCTGTTCGGCTGCGGCCTCGGCGTTCTGGATCAGGTTCAGGTCCAGCAGCGTGACCAGCGCGAACGAGGCGATACCCAGTGCGATGGCGACCACGACGGACGCGCCGAGCGTGGCCCGGGCCCGGACGGATCCGGGCCGGAACCGCAGCAGCAGGCGGGTCAGCCGCTCCCGGCGGCCCGGGCCCCGGTCAGCCACCGTCCACCGCCAGGCGGTAGCCGGCGCCTCGGACGGTCTCCACGGCGGCCCGCCCGAACGGCGCGTCGATCTTGCGGCGCAACGCGCTGACGTGGACCTCGACGATGTTCAGGTCGCCCTCGAACGCGGAGTCCCAGACCTGCTCGAGGATCTCCCGCTTGGGCACCACCTCGCCCGCCCGCCGCGCCAGGTGCTCCAGCACCGCGAACTCCCGCGAGGTGAGCTTCGCCTCGACCCCGCCACGGGTGCAGAGCCGCCGGGCGGGATCGATCATCAGGTCGCCGAACTCCATGCTCTGCGGGCCGCGCCGCCCGGTACGCCGGACCAGCGCGCGCAGCCGGGCGACCAGCACCACGTACGAGAACGGCTTCGACAGGAAGTCGTCGGCCCCGGTGTCCAGCGCCTCCGCCTCGTCGTACTCGCCGTCCTTCGCCGTCAGCATCAGGATGCCGGCCTCGCTCCCGGCGGCGCGCAGCCTGGCGCAGACCCGGTAGCCGTTGAGCCCGGGCAGCATGATGTCGAGCACGATCACGTCGTAGTCGTGCTCGCCGGCCAGCCAGAGCCCCTGGGGCCCGTCGTGGGCCACGTCCACGGAGAAACCCTCGGCCTGAAGCCCTCGCTGCAGAGCGGCGGCGAGCCGCCGCTCGTCCTCGACCACCAGTACGCGCATGAGGACAAGGGTCGCAGGCGGCGCGGGCGTCCGGCTGAAGATGCCTTCAGGTGGCTTCAGCTCAGCTTCAGGTTCGCTTCAGCATGCTCGGTGCCGAGCCGGGCGCGGTGTCCGGTTGTCATGAGGAGCAGCGAGATGTCTCAGTCCTTTCCCTCCACCCCGGAGCAGCCCGGGAAGTCCGAGCAGTCGGCCCGTTCCCGGGTGGCGCTCGGGCGCCTGGTGCCCCGGCGCCGAGGCGCCCGGTGGGCCGCGCTGGCCGTGGTCGTGGTGATCGTGGGCGGGGGAGCGGCGGCTGCCGCCGTGCTGGACCACCACCACTCGCGCGAGGGCTGGGGCGGTCACTACGCCGAGGCCGGGTCCTACGGCCAGGGCGGGCACCGCCAGGGTGCCGAGGGCCACCTGCGCCACGGCGCGGACGGTGCTCAGGGCGGCCAGGCCGGTGACGGCACCGACGGCGAGGAGGGCCAGGCGCTGGCGCCCGCGCCGCTGCCCGCACTGCCCGCCGCCCAGGCGGCGGCGAAGGCGGCCGGCGCCGTTCCGGGCGGCCGGGTCGAGACGCTCCGGATAACCGGGCAGCAGGGCGGCGGCAGTGCCTGGCTGGCCGTGGTGCTGGGCACGGACGGCGTCCGCCACGACGTCTCGCTGGCAGGCGCCGACGGCACGGTCACCGGCAACACCGTCCCCGCCGGCTAGCACCGTCCGATACCGTCGCCACTGCGGGTACCGGCGTGACCCGCAGTACCGACGTGGCCGGTGGGCGACCACCGGATGTCGAACGCGCGCCGGACTGACCCGGCGCTCCACAGACCGGCCGGCCCCGAAGGGATCTCGGGGCCGGCCCATCCCACGTTCGCGCCACCACTTCCGTGCCACGGCGTGCGGGGACCGGGCTCACCGGCCACCTCCGCTCCGCCCGGCCGAAAGGAAACTGATGCCATCACGACGGACACGCATAACCGTGGTGTCGGCCAGCGTCGGAGCCGGCCACGACGGCGCGGCCCGCGAGCTGGCCCGCCGCCTCGAGGAGGCCGGCTACGAGGTCGACCGCCACGACTTCCTCGACCTGCTGCCACCCGGTTGCGGCCGTCTGCTGCGCGGCAGTTACGCACTCGAACTGCGCGTCGCCCCCTGGGCGTGGGGCACCATGCTGCGGGCCCTGGAGCAGCACCGCGGCTTCGGCGGGCTGGTCGGCCGGCTGGCGGGCCGGGCTGCGGCCCGCCGTACCCGTGCGGCGATCGGCCCCGACACCGCCGCCGTGGTCTCCACCTACCCGCTGGCCAGCCAGGCGCTCGGCCAGCTCCGCCGCAACGGCGGGCTGTCGATCCCGGCGGTGACCTTCCTCACGGACATGTCCGTCCACCCGCTCTGGGTCGCCGACGGCATCGACCTGCACCTCGCGCTGCACCCCGTGGCCTCGAACCAGGCGGGCCGCCACGGCGCCCGCGAGGTCATGTCCTGCGGGCCGCTGGTCGGGCCGGAGTTCCGCCCGGCGCTCTCCGAGACCGAGCGCCGCGACGAGCGGGTCCGGCTCGGTCTGCCCACCGACCGCCCGCTCGCCCTCGTGGTGGCGGGCTCCTGGGGCGTGGGCGAGGTCGAGGAGACGGCCCGGGAGATCGCGGCCTCCGGCCTCGCGGTCCCCGTCACGGTCTGCGGGCACAACACCGTGCTGCGCGGACGCCTGCTGAAGTCGGCCGTCGGCGTGCCGCTCGGCTGGGTCGACGACATGCCCGCCCTGCTGCGCACCGCCGATGTGGTCGTGCAGAACGCCGGTGGCCTCACCTCGCTGGAGGCCATGGCGAGCGGCGTGCCCGTGGTCAGCTACCGCTGCCTGCCGGGCCACGGCGTCACCAACGCCGAGGCCCTCGACGAGGCCGGTCTCGCGGTCTGGATCCGCGACCTCGCGGAGCTCGCCCCCGCCCTGACCACCGCCCTCGCGAGCAGCCCGGACCCGGCGCCCTGGGCCCTCGACGAGGCCGGCTCCGGCTCCGCCGCGTCGGCCGTACCGTCCTCGCCCGACCGCGTCATCGCGGACCTGGCCGGCCCGACCGCCGACCCCGTCCCGGCACCGGCTCCCGCCGCCACCCCCGTTCCGATTCCCGCTCAGACCGTCCGGCCCGTCCCCACGACGGCGCTGTACGCGGAGCAGACCGCCCACAGCCTCGAGGTCGCGTGATGAGCAGCCAGTCCACCGTCACCCGGACCCTGGCCGTGTCCGCCGCCGTCGCGGCGGGGGGCCTGGCCGTGGCCCACAGCCTGCCTGCGCTCACCTCGCTCGGCCCGCTGCGCCCGTACCTCGCCCCCGGCCTCAACGGCTGGGGCGACCCCGGGCACGTCGCGCTCACCTTCGACGACGGGCCCGACCCGCGCTCCACCCCGCTCTTCCTGAAGGAACTGGACCGCGCGGGCGTCCGGGCGACGTTCTTCCTGCTCGGCCGGATGCTGGTCCGCGCCCCCTGGCTCGGCCGGGACCTGGTCGAGGCCGGCCACGAGGTCGCCGTCCACGGCTTCCAGCACCGCCCGATGGTGATCCGCTCACCCCGCGCCACCCGCGACGACATCGCCCGCGCCCGGGACCTGATCGCCGACGTGACGGGCGAGCAGCCGCGCTGGTACCGCCCGCCGTACGGCGTGCTCAGCCTCTCCGCACTGGCCGCCGCCCGGCAGCTGGACCTGACCCCGATGCTCTGGTCGCACTGGGGCCGGGACTGGACGTCGACCGCCACCCCCGAGTCCGTCCTGCGGACCATCACCCGGGCACCGCTCGCCGGTGGCACGCTCCTGCTGCACGACTCGGACGTCACCTCCGCCCCCGGCGCCTGGCACTCCACCCTCGGAGCGCTGCCCAGGATCCTGGAGAAGTGCGCCGAGCAGGGCCTGACGGTCGGCCCGCTGCGGGACCACCTGCCGGTGTAGGGCTCTGGCTACAGCAGGGGCGCGAGGAGCTGCGCGATGCGGGAGGGTGCGGGTTGTTGCCTTCCGGTTTCGCGCAGTTCCTCGCGCCCCTGTTGTGGCTTGCGTCGGAGTTACCCTGCGGTCTCCGGGTGTACCTGTTCGCGGATCGTGGCGTACTGCTGGCGCACGGAGTTGCCGACGGCCGGGTCGTGGAACTGGTCCGGGTTGACGGTGACGGCCTCCGGCAGCTCCCACTGCGGTGGCTCGGCCGTGCCCGCCAGGGCCCAGGCGGCCTGCCGCGCCGCGCCGCGCGCCGCGTGGTCGCCGGTCGGCGGTATCACCACGGGGACGCCGAACAGCAGCGGCGCGATCTCCCGTACGGCGGGCAGCCGGCCGACCGCGCCGAGCAGGAACACCCGGCGCAGCGCGACACCCTGGCCGCGCAGCACGTCGAGCGCGTCCGCGATGTTGCAGAGCATGCCCTCGACGGCGGCCCTGGCCAGGTGCTGAGGGGCCATCGACTCGGCCCGCAGGCCCGTCAGGGTGCCTGCCGCATTGGGCAGTCGGGGGGTCCGCTCGCCGTCCAGGTAGGGCAGCAGCACCAGCCCGTACGAGCCGGGGGAGGACTGCAGCGCCAGGTCGCTCAGCCCGGCCAGGTCGCAGCCCAGCACCCCGGCCATCGAGCGCAGCACCTGGGCGGCGTTCAGCGTGCCGACCATCGGCAGGTGGTTCCCGGTCGCGTCGGCGTACGAGGAGATGTTTCCCGAGAGGTCGACCACGGGCTGGTCGTGCACCGCGAAGATCGTTCCGTTGCCGCCCAGCGAGACCGCCGCGTCGCCGCGCATCAGGCCGAGGCCCAGCGCGGCCGCCATGTTGTCGCCCGTGCCGGCCGAGATCAGCAGGCCCTCGGGGGTGTGCCCGGCGGGTTCGGCCGGGCCCAGCACGTCCGGCAGCCGTAGTTGGTGGCCGAGCGCGAGCTCCACCAGGTCCTGCCGGTACTCGCCGGTCAGCGGCGACCAGTAGCCCGTCCCGGAGGCGTCGCCCCGGTCGGTGGTGCGGCGCTTGGGATGGCCGAGCAGCTGCCAGACCAGCCAGTCGTGCGGCAGCAGGACCTCGGCGATCCGCTTCGCGGAGACCGGCTCGTGCTCGGCGAGCCAGCGCAGTTTGGCGATCGTGTAGGTCGGGGCGGGGACGGAGCCGATCGCCCGGACCCACGGCTCGGGGCCGCCGAGCGCGTCGATCAGCGCGGCGGCCGAGCCGGCCGAGCGCGGGTCGTTCCAGAGCAGTGCCGGGCGGACCAGTACGCCGCCCGCATCCAGCCCGATCAGCCCGTGCTGCTGCGCGGAGACGCCGATCGCCCGGACGCTCTCCAGCAGGCCGCCGGTGGCCGCCTCGCCGAGCGAGTGCAGCCAGTTCTGCGGGTCGGTCTCGGTGGCCCGGGCGTTGGCGGTCTCCTGCACGGGGTGCGCGGCGCGGCCGTCGCGCAGCACGGCGCCGGTGTCGGCGTCGCACGCGACGATCCTGGTTCGGCTGGTCGAGCTGTCGATGCCCGCGACGATGGCCATATCGAGATCATGCCTCAGCAGGCGGCCCGGATGACGACCGGCGGGCCAAGTGTTGCCCACTCGGTACGGGCGGGTAACACCTGGGCCTGCCCTTTCGGGCCCTCGGAGCGGTCCTCGGAGCGCCGTACCGGCGGGCGCCCCGAGGACCCGGCCCTCAGGGGCGTACCGTGCCCCAGCTGTCGTCCTCGGCGTGCTGGCGGTTGAAGTACGAGACGCGGTCGGTGACCGCGTTCGGCAGCCGGTCGCCGACCCGGTCGGCCACCGCGCCCGCCGCCTTCCCCGCCACCGTGCCGGCCTGGTGCCGGGCCTTCTCGGCGGCGTCCTGCACTCTGGGGTTCTGGGCGATCTGCCGTGCGGTCCTGGCGATCTGCTCGTAGCGCTGCCGCCCGGCCCGGGCGCCCAGGACGTACCCGACCCCGACTCCGACGATCAACGTCAGCTTCCACATGCTCGGCTTCCACCCTTCCTTGCGGACCCTGCCGCGTTGCCCTACCCGTCCTGCCCGGCGGCGAACCTCCCGGGCTGCGGCGGGTCCGGGCGGGCCTTCCCGCCACTGTGCCCCAGCATCCCCGGCGGGGCTCGCGGCCGCGCGCGGGGCGCGCCGAGCGGGTCGCTCACGGGCGCGATCGGACCCCGGGTGACCGGCTGCGCGAAAGCGATTGGCGGACCACCCCCCTGAGTGCGCTAATGTATGACCCGCAGCGAGCGCCGAGGCGCCGGGGAAGATCCGGCTCCCAGGCACAAACTCAATCCCGCATAGCTCAATTGGCAGAGCAGCCGACTGTTAATCGGCAGGTTATTGGTTCGAGTCCAATTGCGGGAGCTCGGAAGGCCCGCCAAGGCCCTCCGGCGCTGCAAGTTCGGTCCCGCATAGCTCAATTGGCAGAGCAGCCGACTGTTAATCGGCAGGTTATTGGTTCGAGTCCAATTGCGGGAGCTTCACCGGCAGTTGAGGTGAGTGTGCAGAGCGAAGGCCCTCCGGCCGCCGGAGGGCCTTCGTGTTTCCCCGGCCCGTGCTGGTTGTTGTTGTCGCCTCTCCGGGTTGACCGCCCGCCCGGACTCAGGCGGTGGCCTGCCGGTACAGGTCGGTGACCCGGTGGTCGAAGGTGATGCTGTACGAGGTCTGGTCGGTGTCCCCGCCCTGCTGGTAGCCGCCGATCACGCCGACCACCTTGCCCTCCGGGGTGAGCCAGGGGCTGCCGCTCGTCCCGTCCGTGTAGCCGTGGCAGTCGAAGCGCTCCTGGGTCGCGCTGTACCGGCTGGTCCGGTTGGAGCAGGTGATCGGCGTCTGGCTCTCGTTCGGGTAGCCGGTGACGGAGACCGGCAGGCCGAAACCCGCGTCGGTGGCGATCGGGTTTCCGCCGAGCACGTCCTGGATCTGCCGGCCGTCCAGTGCGTCCACGGTGACGAACGCGATGTCGTACTCCGGGTCCTCGCCGGCCGCCCAGCGCGGGTCGACGGTCGTCGTAGTGGCCTTCCAACTGCCGTACGGAGCTTCACCGTTGCGGAAGCCCGGCGCGAACACCAGGCTGTCCAGCCGGCCGTTGGCGGCGGTGTAGACGCAGTGCGCGGCGGTCACCAGCAGGTTGTGGTGCGGGCTGTCCACCACGCTGGCGGTACAGCCCCGGGAGCCGTTCGCGTCCAGGAAGAGAGCGCCGATCCGGTTGCTCGTCCCGCCGAGGTCGGCCGGGCGGGAGGACGGGGTACTGCGGCTCTCCGAAGGGCCGGCCGTCGTGCACGCGGTGGCGATGGCGAGCAGCAGGGCGGCTGCGGCGGTGGTGGCGGCAGTGGCGACGCCGGGCGTCGCGGCGAGCCGCCGGGCGGCGGTGCTGGCGCCGGGCCGTACGCGTGCCATTCGTGAACCCTTTCCTCCGGCCGTGCCGTCCCACGGCAGGTCCGGAGCAAGATCTACCAGGCGGGAAGCCCGCCGCGCCACCCTCTGGGATGAGGTTCGTGGGTCAGCTCTGGGTGCCGGGGGCAGCTCGCCGCCGCTACCCCGTGGCCCGCGCGTACAGGGCCTGGACCTGGTCGCCGAAGTAACTGGTGTACGAGGTGTCGGGGGTGTCCCCGCCCTGCTGGTAGCCGCCGATCACGCCGACCACCGTGCCCGACCGGGTCTTCGGGTCCAGGGCGGTGATCCACGGGCTGCCGCTGGTGCCGCCGGTGTAGTCCGGGCAGTCGATCCGCAGTTGGGTGGGGCTCTGCTGGGTGGTGTTGTTGGAGCAGGTGATCGGTACGTCGCCGCTGCTCGGGTAGCCGGTCACCCGGACCGGCAACTGGTACCCCAGGTTGACGCCGAGCGTGTTCGCGCCGAGCACCTGCTGCACCTGTAGGCCGTTCTGCGGCTGGACGATCGCGAACGCCACGTCCAGGTCGGGGTTGCCGTTGTCCTTCCAGCTCTGGTCGACGGTGATCGAGACGATCGGCCAGACGCCGTTGGGGGTTTCGCCGTTGCGGTAGCCCGGGACGAAGACCAGGTCGCTGCCCTGGCCCGTGACCGGGTCGTAGACGCAGTGCGCGGCGGTGATGATCAGATTCTGCCCGGCGCTGTCGACGACGCTCGCGGTACAGAAGTGGTCGCCGCCCGAGTCGTGGGTGAAGACCGCTCCGACGAGTCCGTTCAGGCTGCCGGCCTTGGCCGTGTGGGTGGTGCCCGGGTGCTTGGCGATCGCGCTGAGGAGACGGTCCTTGCTCCAGCCGTGGGCGGAGGCGGCGGAGGTGGCGGCGGACCCGCTGGGCCGCGCGCGTGTGCTCTGGCTCGGGCTCTGGGCGCCGGCCGCTGCGCCGCCCGCCGCCCCCGAAGGGGACGAGCCGCACCCGGCCGCCGCCAGCACGAGCGCGGCCGCCGCTCCTGCCCACGCTTGCCATGCTTGCCGCACCTGCCGACCGGTACGTTTACGGACCATCACCCGCCACCACCCTCGAAGCCGGACCGCCGGTCCACCGAGCCTCCAGCTTCACCCCGCTGGCGGATAGACGCAATCGACACCCGCAGGTCGGACCACCGATACCCCCGCGCACCCGGATGCGCCCCCGGCGAGCACCACAGCTGATCGACCGGCTATGCTGCCGGGGACGGCCCTGAGGGGCCGTCTGCTGCTGCACCGGTCCTCGCACCGCGCTGCGCGGCGAACCGGGGCGGTAGCTCAGCCGGTTAGAGCAGGGGACTCATAATCCCTTGGTCGTGGGTTCGAGTCCCACCCGCCCCACCTCGAAAGACCGGCCTTCGGGCGCCGGTTGTGTGCGTGGTGACCAGCGAAAACGCGGGAACCACCTCAGTGAAGACTGTAGAGCAACAACAGCTCTTCGAAGGCACCGGCAGGCCGAAGTTCACCCGTCCGGGAACGTGCGGGCACCATCAGCTTTACAAGCCGCCCCAAGGCGTGGGACAAGAGTCCGACTTGGGGACGGCGATGTCCCTCAGGTGGAGTCTCTGCGGCCCATCTGTACCGGCGGTGCTCGAACAGGTAGGCACCTCCTGGCCGATGGCGATGGTCTGCTCGGCCGTCGACCGTCGGCTCCTGGGTGAACAGCCCGTGCGCGTAGTTGATCTGACGGATCGTCGTGCTGGACGGCCTGAGGGATGGCCAGCGGGAGAGAGGGCAACTGAGGTTCCACCTCGGGGTGGATGCCTGGACACTGGAGACGCGTGAGCCCGGGGGAAGCAGTGTCAGGGTAGGCGGAGAGCGACTCGTCGGCTGCCCGCACGCTGGACACGGCACCGGATCATCCCGGGTCCGTGCGGATGCCCAAGTGACCCCGCCCTCGTCCGCCACCCCCTCAACGACAAGGGCCGACAGCCCCGAAAACACCACACCCACAAGCTCGTTGACATCAAGCACGCCATACCAACGACGGCAGTCACACTTCGTTACCACCGATTACGGGACAGAGCCAACTTTCGTACAGTCCCGGTCAGGACGGACCGATGTCACAGAGTACGGCGTCGTAGCGGAGCGGGGGCGTCATCAGAACTCCAGGAAGACAAGGGTGTTGGCCACTCGGTCGAGTTTGTCATCGTCTCTTCCGATAAGTGTGTTGACAAGATCTACGGGCCTGTGGACCCTGTGGGCGGGAGCCATCCCCGCGATCGAGGGTGATCGCCCGGACATGGAAGACGAGTCGGGGGCATGAGCACAAACGAACCGCAGGGTCATGGACAGCCGGATGACCGGCCGCAGAACCCGTACGACCAGCCGCAGCCGGGCTTCGGTCCGCAGCCGCCGCAGCAGCCGCCGCATCAGGACCCGTACGGCCAGCCGCAGCCCGGCTATGGTCCGCCGCCGCAGCAACCCCCCTATGGCCAGCAACCCCCGTACGGGCAGCAGCCTCCCTACGGTCAGCCGCAGCAGCCGCTGCCGCCGTGGCTCTCCCAGCAGGGCCCGGCGGGCCCGTACGGTGGCCCGCCGGCTCCGGGGAGTCGGACGTTGGCCTCGCCGGGGGACCGGTTTCTGGCCAAGCTGATCGACTTCGCCGTACTGCTGGTGCCGATCATCGTGGTCTACGCGATCGTGGCGGCGGTGAGCCCGTACCTGTATTACGTGGCGGCGGCCGTGATGATCCTCGGCTACGAGGCGGCCATGATGATCACGCAGAACGGTCAGACGCTCGGCAAGAAGGTGATGAAGATCCGGGTGGTGGCGCTCGACCACGGTGGCCGGCCCACCGATGCCGAGTTCTGGACCCGCGCGGCGGTCTACGCCGGACCGCAGGCCGTCTACTGCCTCGGGACGCTCTTCAGCCTGCTCGATGTCCTCTGGCAGCTGTGGGACAAGCCGCTGCAGCAGTGCCTGCACGACAAGGTCGCCAAGACCGTCGTCGTCAAGGAGAACTGAGTACCTGGGAGCGTCTGCTCCAGCCCGCATCAACCGATCGGTTGATCTCCCCTCCGCCGCAGTGGCCCGCGACCGTGACCGATCGGTCGATCCTGGCCAACAGCGTTGGAGGGGAGTCTTGTTGTCGGTGGAACAAGCCGGTGGCAAGCGGGCATGGCCAGCCTCACCGGGGGGCGGTGAACTGGTAGCCGTCCTCGATCAGTACCGGCAGGTAGGCGCGCATGGCGGCGATGGTCTGCGAGCGGTCGCCGCCGCCGTCGTGGTTGAGGACGATCGAGCCCGGCCGGACGGCTCCCAGGACGCGAGTGGTGATCTTGGAAGTCCCCGGGCGGGACCAGTCCCGGGGGTCGACCGACCAGCCCATCGGCCGCATGCCCAGCTCGCTGCACGTCCGCAGCGCCACCTTGCACCAGTCCCCGCCGGGTGACCGGAACCAGGTCGGCGGTTTGCCGGTGGCCTTCTGCAGGACGTCGGAGGTGCGCTCCAGCTCGTCCCGGACCTGAGCATCGGGGAGCTGGCGGAGGTCGGGATGCGTCCAGGTGTGGTTGGCGACGTGGTGGCCCTGCTGCGCGATCTCGCGTACCAGGCCGGGGTGCGCGGCGGCGTTCTCCCCGACCAGGAAGAAGGTGGCCCGGATGCCGTGCTGCTTCAGGATGGACAGCACGATGGGGGTGTGGGTGGGGTCCGGCCCGTCGTCGATCGTCAGGGCGACCAGTTTGTCGTCGGAGGGGAGCGAGAAGAGCGGGTCGCTGATCCGGTGGGACGGTGCGGCGGCGCTGCTGAGGGCGGGGCTCGGCACGTTCACCGCCGGAGCGGCCGGGCTCGGGCTCGGGCTCTTCGCGGGGGTCGGGGTCGGCGAGGTGGAGGTGGGCGGCAGCGGGCCGGGGGAGTCGGCGTGGTGTTCGGCGCTGCCGGTGTTCGGCACGGGGGCTCCGCAGGCCTCGGCGGAGAGCAGGGTCAGCCCGGCCACGCTCAGTAGTAGCCGACGGGACATGATCTGATGATGTGACAGCATGATGCATCTGTCCCCCGACCTCCCCGCTCGACGCGGTGCGGCGCCGCACTGGGGCCCAGTGTCACTCCGACGGCCCAGCGGAACTCCGCCATTGGAGCGGGCGGCGCCATCCGCCGGAGGGGCGCCCGGCAATACCGGGAACGATCCGTCGGCAGACCCCGAACCGGCCACGGGTCTCACCCGGATGGGAGCCGCCGGTGGCGCGCAACCGGTTTGTGACTGACGGTGATTGAGGCGTGACCGCGATTCCATCAGCCGGCGAAGTGCCGACGGTCGTCCGGGAGCGTCGGAAGGATTCGGTCTCATGCGTATCGAACGCACCCTCCTCACCGGAGCGGCCATCGCCGCCGTCCTGGCCCTCGGCTCCCCGATCGCGTACGCGGACACCTCGCCCGCTCCGGCGGCTCCGGCAGGTGCAGCAGCCCCGGCCGCCCCGGCCGCTCCGGCGGCTGCGGCGCCGAAGGCCGCCTCGGCCGACGACCAGAAGGTGTGGCAGGAGCAGGCCCCCGGGCCCGACGACCAGAAGCCCGCCGTCGACAAGAAGGTCGTCAAGGACGACACGAAGAAGGACGACGTCAAGAAGGACGACGTCAAGAAGGACGACGTCAAGAAGGACAGCAGCAAGAAGGACGACACGAAGAAGGCCGACGCCAAGAAGGACGACAGCGCGAGCAAGGACGACAGCACGGCGGTCGGCAAGGAGACCTCCGACGAGGCGGACGCGTCCTGGCAGGACCAGGCGAAGCCGACCGGTGGAGTCCACACCGGTGGTGGCGCGATGTCCGTCTCCGGCGGCGGACTGGCCTCCGGTGCCGCCCTGCTCGCCGGTGGGATCGGCGTCGGCGCGTTCGCCCTGCGCCGGCGTAACTCGGCCGGCGGCACGGCCTGAGCCTGAGCCGTCACTCATCGTCCTGCCGTGGCCGCCACCGCTCGGTGGCGGCCACGGCGGTGCGTCCGGCCGCCGTCCGGCCGCCCGGCGGTGAGGTACGTACGCGCGCTGCAGGACGCACGTGTAGGTGGTTGCGATGTAGTACGTACACGGCAGGTGTGCACACCAGCACCCGGTAGCCAGCAGCACTCAGTAACTGGAGAGGTAGCCGCCACGATGGGTAGTCAGTCACCGACGGACGGCCGTCCCGCCGCCCAGGACAGCAGCCTCCGGCTCTTCCGCTGGGCCATGGGGGTGGCCGTGGTCGGGCTCCTGGTGATCTACCAGTCGGTGGACGGCGCCCCGGCGGCGCCGCCACCGCCGGCCGTCGCCGGAGCGGCCGCCTCGGCCGGAGCCCGGGTGCCGGGCGCCGCGAAGCCGTCCCGTGCCGCTCCGGTCGGCCGGGCGTTGCCCAGGTCCCGCCCGGTCAGGCTGCGGATCCCCCAGCTCTTCCTGGACGCGCCGTTCAGCGAACTGGGTCTCAACGCCGCAGGAGCCCTGGAGGCACCGGCCCCGGACGACCCGAACCTGGTGGGCTGGTACCGGGGCGGAGCGTCGCCCGGCGAACGCGGCAGCGCCGTCGTCGCAGGTCACGTGGATACCAGGACCGGCCCCGCCGTCTTCCTGATGCTGCACCTGCTGGCCCCGGGCAGCACCGTCGACATCACCCGCGAGGACGGCACCGTCGCGACCTTCGTGGTCGACTCGACCCAGACCTTCGCCAAGAACGCCTTCCCCAACGCCCAGGTCTACGGCGACACCCCGGACGCGGAGCTGCGCCTGATCACCTGCGGCGGCTCGTACGACCGGAAGCTCAAGGACTACACGGAGAACGTGGTGGTCTTCGCCCACCTCCAGTCCTCCCGCTAGGAGATAGGACGCGCCACCCACCCTCCGTATGCTGGGCCGATGCTGTCACCCGCCGCGCTGCCGACCCCGCTGGTGACTCTGGACGTCCCGGCGCTGGCCCGGGTGGGGGTACGGCTGCGGCTGAAGCGGGACGATCTCGCGCATCCGACGGTGCCCGGCAACAAGTGGCGCAAGCTCGCACCGAACCTGGCCCTGGCGGTGGAGCAGGGGTACACCGGGCTGCTCACCTTTGGTGGCGCCTACTCCACGCACATCCGCGCGACGGCAGCCGCTGCAAGGGAGTTGGGGCTGTCCAGCGTTGGGGTGATCCGGGGTGACGAGCTGGCCCCGCTGCCGCGCAACTGGTCGCTCCGGGCGGCGGAGGCGGCCGGGATGGAGCTGCGGTTCGTCTCGCGGGGGCGGTACCGGGAGCTGGTGCGCGGTACGGACCGGTGGTCGGAGCAGGACGGCGACGGGCGTCTGCTGGTGCTGCCGGAGGGCGGCTCGAACGCCCTGGCCGTGGCTGGGGCCGCCGGGATTCCGGCCGAGATCCCGGAGCTCGGGGAGCGGGACGTGGTCTGCTGCCCGGTCGGCACCGGTGGCACGCTGGCCGGCATCGCGGGGGGCCTGCCAGCCGGGGCGCGGGCCCTCGGGGTGGCTGTCCTGCGCGGCGAAGGCTACCTGGAGCGCGAGGTCGCGGAGCTCCACCAGGCCGCGTACGGACGGCAGTTCGACAACTGGCGGATCCACCACGGCCACCACGGCGGCGGCTACGGCCGCGTCCCGCCGGAACTCGAGGCGTTCGCAGTCGAGTTCGAGCGCCGCCACGGGATCGACCCCGAGCGCCGGTACGTGGCGAAGACCCTGCTGGCTGTCCACGACCTCGCCGCCGCCGGGGAGTTCAGGCCCGGGACCAGGGTGACCGTGGTGGTCACCGGAGTCCCGGACCCGTGAGCCCGGAGTGGCCGGTGTACCCGGCGCAGCCGGGCGGGGCCTAGCCGAAGCTCAGGTCGGAGCAGAGGTCGCTGCCCGCGTTGCGGGCGTTCGTCGTGATGCCGGTCGGCAGGCTGCTCGGGAGAGCCGCCGCCGAGCTCGTCGGCGAGGACGTCGGAGCGGACGTCGGTGAGGACATCGCCGAGGTCGCCGCCGAGGTCGTCGGGTCGCCTGTCGGGGAAGTCGCCTGGGTGGCCGTCGTGGTGGCCGTCGGGTCGCCGCCGGCCGTCGCGCCCGTCGAGGGTGCGGGGGCGGGCAGGCCGTCGAGGGTGCGGTCCTGTCGCAGGAGGTTCCAGAGCACACCCGCGTCCGGCTGGACCAGCCGGACGCGCTCGCCGTCGTACCGCCAGGGCGCGGTGACGAAGGTGATGTCGTTCAGCTTGATGTCCCGGAGCGACTGGGCGAAGTCGGCGAGCTTGAGCGCGCTGCCGAGACCGGGGTCGACGGTCAGCGACTTGGTCGCGGCGTCGGCCAGTGGCAGCAGGGTGGTGAGGTCGAAGCCCTGGCCCTGAACCTTCTTGAAGAGCGAGGAGAGGAAAGCCTGCTGGCGCTTCACCCGGCCGATGTCCGAGCCGTCGCCGAAGCCGTGCCGCGCGCGGACGTAGTCGAGCGCCGCCTGCCCGGAGACGGTCTGCCGGCCCTTGCCGAGCTTTATGCCGTACGCGTCGACGTCGTTGGGTACGCAGACGTCGACACCGTGCACGGCGTCCGTCATCGCGGCGAAGCCCTTGAAGTCGACCACCACGGTGTGGTCGATCCGCAGGCCGGTGAGGGTCTCCACGGTGTTCTGGCTGCAGGCCGGGTTGCCGGCGGCGTACTCGCCCACGGTGAAGGCCGAGTTGAACATCTGGTTGGTGTGCGGGGTGGTCCAGTGGCCGCTGGGCAGCCGGCAGGAGGGGATGGTGACCAGGGTGTCGCGGGGGATCGAGACGGCGACGGCGTGCCGGTGGTCGCCGTAGACGTGCAGCAGGATCGCGGTGTCGGAGTTGCCGACGCCGACCTCGCCGCCGCCGAGGCTGTCGTTCCCGTTGGCCCGCGAGTCCGAGCCCAGGACCAGCACGTTGACGGGCGGCCCGCCGACGCTGTCGCCGGTGCCGCCGCTCTTCGCGGGCACCGGGACGGCGGCCGGCGGGCGGCTGCTGGCGATGCCGCTGGGGTCGAAGGTGCTGATGTTGTGGTTGAGGTGCCGGTAGAACCAGACCCCGGTCCCGCCGGCGATCACTACGGCCACTGCGGCCGTCGCACCGGCGGCCCGTGCGAGCCGCGCTCGGGTGGAGCGGCCGGAGCCCTTCACGGGCAGGCTCTTGACGTCGGTCATCATCAGCGCTCTCTGTACGGCCGCTCGGGGTACGGCCGCCCGGGTGAAGGTCGTTCGGGTGAGGGCCGGCCGGTTGGTGCGGGTCTCACCGGATAGACGGTTTCGAGGCGGCGTTCGGTTACACCTGCGTGCGACTCGATGCAGAAGTATGTTCGACCCAGGGTGGAATGAGGGGATATCAGGAGGCGATATCAGGAGGGGTCGGTCTCCGGGTCCGCGCCTTCGAGCATCCGCCGCAGCAGGTCCCGCAGCGTCGTCCGCTCGTCCTCGGCGAGGGTGGCCAGCGGCTCGCGGGCGAAGTTGAGCGACTCGCGCAGCTCCTCGCTCGCGGAGCGGCCCGCCTCGGTCGCGGCGACCAGCTTGACCCGGCGGTCCTGCGGGTCAGCCTGGCGGGTGACGAAGCCGCGGGCCTCCAGGCGGTCGACGATCCCGGTGATGTTGGACGGCTCACAGCTCAGCGTCTGGGCGATGTGCCGCATCGGCATCGGGCCGCGCCGGAGCAGCGCGAGGACCTTGGCCTGGGCGCCGGTCAGCGAGCGGGCGGCGGCCGCCTCCTCGTACTCGCGGTGGAACAGCGCGACCAGGCCCGCCATGAGATCCACGACCTCGCGGGTGATCGCGTCGGCGGGCTCCTGGACGACCTTGGTCGGGGTGTTCTCCATGGGAACCAGTCTAGCTGAACATTTGACAACGTGAACCTTTCACGTCCACGATTGCTTTAGGCGGTCAACCTTTCAGGTCGACCGGTACTACGGGGGAAAACGTCCCAAGGGAGCAGAACGATGTCAGAGCAGGTAACGCCCACGGTCGGTCGCGAGTGGCACCTGGTGGCCCGCCCGGCAGGCTGGCCCACCCCGGAGAACTTCGCGCTGGTCGAGGCTCCGGTCCGGCAGCCCGGCCCGGGGGAGATCCTGGTCCGCAACGAGTACCTGTCGGTGGACCCGTACATGCGCGGCCGGATGAACGACGTGAAGTCGTACGTGCCGCCGTTCCAGCTCGGTGCGGCGATGGACGGCGGCGCGGTCGGCTACGTGATCGCCTCCGAGGCCGAGGGCATCGCCGTCGGTGACGCGGTGCTGCACGGGCTCGGCTGGCGCGAGTACGCGACGCTCCCCGCCGAGCGCGCGGTCAAGGTCGACCCGGCGCTGGCTCCGCTCTCGTACTACCTCGGCGTGCTCGGCATGCCCGGCCTGACGGCGTACGCCGGTCTGCTGGAGGTCGCGAGCTTCAAGGAGGGCGACAGCGTCTTCGTCTCCGGCGCGGCCGGTGCGGTCGGCTCGCTGGTCGGCCAGATCGCCAAGCTCAAGGGCGCGTCCCGGGTGATCGGTTCGGCGGGCTCCGCCGAGAAGGTCGCCAAGCTGGTGGACGGCTACGGCTTCGACGCCGCGTTCAACTACAAGGACGGACCGGTCCGCGAGCAGCTCGCCGAGGCCGCGCCGGACGGCATCGACGTCTACTTCGACAACGTGGGTGGTGACCACCTCGAGGCCGCGATCAGCGCGCTCAACCCGTACGGCCGGGCCACCCTGTGCGGCGCGATCGCCCAGTACAACGACACCACGCCCCCGGCCGGCCCGCGCAACCTGGCGATGGCGATCGGCAAGCGCCTGCGCCTGCAGGGCATGCTCGTCAACGACCACGCCGCGCTGCAGTCGCAGTTCGTCGCCGAGATGGCGGGCTGGCTGCGGGACGGCAAGCTCAGCTACGACGAGACCGTGGTGAAGGGCGTGGAGAACACCGCCGAAGCCTTCATCGGTCTGCTGCGCGGCGACAACACCGGCAAGATGGTCGTCCAGCTCACCTCCTGATCAACTCCTGATCACCTCCGGTCCTTCCTCGAATTCCCTCACCACAGCCAGGAGTCACCTCATGTCGGGCAAGCCCACCAAGATCGCCTACACCGCCATAGCCACCGCCGAGGGCGGTCGTGACGGCCGCGTCGCCTCCTCCGACGGCCTGCTGGACGTCACCGTCCGCCCGCCCAAGGAGCTGGGCGGCAGCGGCGAGGGCACCAACCCCGAGCAGCTCTTCGCGGCCGGCTTCGCGGCCTGCTTCCAGAGCGCGCTGTTCGTGGTCGCCCGCCGCGCCAAGGCCGACGTCACAGGCGCCGAGGTCACCGCGAAGGTCGGCATCGGCCCGAACGCCGCCGGTGGCTACGGCCTCGCCGTCGACCTCGCCGTCAAGCTTCCCTCGCTCGACGCCGAGGCCGCCAAGCTGCTGGTCGAGCAGGCGCACGAGGTCTGCCCGTACTCCAACGCCACCCGAGGCAACATCGACGTGGCCCTCAGCCTGGTCTGACACTCCGTCACACCATGAGCTCGCGAACCGCCCCCGCAGATCCCACTGCGGGGGCGGTTCGCGTACGGGCGCGTACGGAGGTGAATTTCCGGCCTTTCCGACGGACCGTCATGTGGCCCACTGGCGTGGGCGCTACGGTGGATTCGTCCTGGAGCCGCCCCCGGTCCGTCCCCAGGTCCGTCCCGGATGCGGCCGTTCGGGGGAGAGATCCGGATGAGGGGTGGACCCTGCCCGGGATCCGACTAGCATGGGGTGAAAGCTTGTCCGTTTTGCTCAACTTGATGACCTAATCTCGAATGAGTTGGGTCCCATCGGGGCACTGGGTAGTCAGACAGCAGGACACGACCGGCAATGGGTACGAGGCAGCTGGGGAAGGCGACCCTCGTCCACAGCCTGGAGGTCCCGGTGACGACACGTGGTGTCCTGTACATCCACTCCGCGCCCCGCGCGCTGTGCCCGCACGTCGAGTGGGCGGTGGCGGGCGTGCTCGGCGTGCGGGTCAGCCTCGACTGGATCCGCCAGCCGGCCGCGCCCGGCCACTGGCGGTCCGAGCTCTCCTGGCAGGGCGAGCCCGGCACGGCCTCGAAGCTCGCCTCCGCCCTGCGCGGCTGGCAGTTGATGCGCTACGAGGTCACCAGCGAGCCCTGCCCGACGGCCGAGGGCGAGCGCTACAGCAGCACGCCGTCGCTCGGGATCTTCCACGCCGTCACCGGCATGCACGGCGACATCCTGATCCCCGAGGACCGGCTGCGGGCCGTGCTGCTCCGCGCCAAGACCGAGGGCAGCGACCTGGAGGCCGACCTGGCCCGCCTGCTCGGCAAGCCCTGGGACGACGAACTCGAGCCCTTCCGCTATGCGGGCGAGGGCGCGCCGGTGCGGTGGCTTCACCAAGTGGTCTGAGCACAGAACAAGGGGCGCGAGGGGCTTTGCGAAGCGGGAGGCTGCGGGTTGTGGCCTTCCGGATTCGCGCAGTTCCTCGCGCCCCTTGTTATGACTAGACGGTGCGGAAGGCCAGCACCACGTTGTGGCCGCCGAAGCCGAACGAGTTGTTCAGGGCCGCGATCCGGCCCTCCTGCGGGAGCTTGCGGGGCTCGCCGCGTACGACGTCGCCGTCCACATCGTCGTCCAGGTCGTCGAGGTTGATGGTCGGCGGGGCGAGGCGGTTGTACAGGGCCAGCACGGTGGCGACGGTCTCGATGCCGCCGGCGCCGCCCAGCAGGTGGCCGGTCATCGACTTGGTGGCCGAGATCGCGATGTGCTCGACGTGCTCGCCGAGCTCCTTGCGCAGGGCCTTCAGCTCCGCGACATCGCCCTGCGGGGTCGAGGTGGCGTGCGCGTTGAGGTGGACGACCTCGGCCTTGTCGAGGTCGTTGTACTCGAAGAGGTGCGCGATGGCCCGTGCGATGCCCGCGCCGGTCGGCTCGGGCTGGGCGATGTGGTGGGCGTCCGAGGAGAGGCCCTGGCCCACCGCCTCGCAGTAGACCCGGACACCGCGCGCGGCGGCGTGCTCGGCCGACTCCAGCACGACCACGCCGGCACCCTCGCCGAGGACGAAGCCGTCACGGCCCTTGTCGTACGGGCGGGAGGCGCGCTGGGGCTCGTCGTTCTTCTTGGACATCGCCATCATGTTGGCGAAGGCCACGATCGGCAGCGGGTGGATGGCCGCCTCGGTGCCACCGGCGATCACCACGTCGGCGCGGCCGGTGCGGATCATCTCGATCGCGTAGCCGATCGCCTCGGCGCCGGAGGCGCAGGCGGAGACGGGGGTGTGCACACCCGCGCGGGCGCCGACCTCCAGACCGACGTTGGCCGCCGGGGAGTTGGGCATCAGCATCGGGACGGTGTGCGGGGAGACCTTGCGGACGCCCTTCTCCCGCAGTACGTCGTACTGGTCGAGAAGCGTCGTGACGCCGCCGATGCCGGACGCGATCACGGCGCCCAGCCGCTCGGGGGCGAGCTTGGAGGACTCGTCGGTGGCGGGGGTCTCGAAACCGGCGTCGGCCCAGGCCTCGCGGGCGGCGATCAGCGCGAACTGCGCCGAGCGGTCCAGCTTGCGGGTCAGCGGGCGCGGCAGGATCTCGCCCGGTTCCACGGCCACTCGGGCGGCGATCCGGACGGGCAGGTCGGCGGCCCACTCCTCGGTCAGCGTGCCCACGCCGGAACGGCCGACGAGCAGGCCCTCCCAGAACGAGGCGGCGTCGCCGCCCAGCGGCGTGAAGGCGCCGATACCTGTGACGACCACGGTGCGATTTTCAGCGGTCACTGGTTCTTCTTCTTTCACGTGTGGCAGGGAGTGGCGGCGGAAGCCGAGAGTACGAAGTGGTGGGGGTGGTCGGCCGGGGAGCGGAACGCCCCCCGGCCGGACCGGTCGGTCACGGGGACCGACGAGTTGTCGACGCGGACTGTCAGACGTCGGCGTTGGCGAGGATGAAGTCCACGGCGTCGCCGACGGTCTTCAGGTTCTTGACCTCGTCGTCCGGGATCTTCACCTCGAAGCGCTCCTCGGCGGCCACGACGACCTCGACCATGGACAGCGAGTCGACGTCCAGGTCATCGGTGAAGGACTTGTCGAGCTCGACGTCCTCGGCCGGGATACCGGCGATCTCGTTGACGATCTCAGCGAGACCTTCCAGGACCTCTGCCTTGGTAGCCATAGTGGCTGCTCCTCTTCACTGTGGGTCGCCCACTGCCCGGGTGGGCAGTCGGCAGGTTTTCTGTCCCGCGCCCGCGGGTGCGGGACACGGTGGTCATACAGGCGGTGACGCCTAGGGGAGAGTAACGACTGTTGCGGCGTAGACCAGACCCGCCCCGAAGCCGATGATCAAGGCGAGGTCTCCGCTCCTCGCCTCGCCGCTCTCCAACATGCGCTCCATCGCCAGTGGGATGGAGGCCGCCGAGGTGTTGCCGGTCTCGGTGATGTCGCGGGCGACGGGTACCGAGTCGGGCAGCTGCAGCTTCTTGATCATGGCATCGGTGATGCGCATGTTCGCCTGGTGCGGGATGAACGCGCCGAGCTGGTCGGCGGTCACACCGGCGGCGTCCAGCGCCTGCTGGGCCACCTTCGCCATCTCCCAGACGGCCCAACGGAAGACCGCCTGGCCCTCCATCCGGAGCGCGGGCCACTTCACCTGGGCGCCGACGCCGTTGACGGCGTCCTCCTTGGCGAACGCGGTGTCCCACGCCTGGGTCTGCGAGATGACGTCCTTCTGCGAACCGTCCGAGCCCCAGATCACCTTGCCGATACCGGGGGTGTCGGACGGGCCGACGATGGCGGCGCCCGCGCCGTCGCCGAAGATGAAGGCCGTCGAACGGTCCGTCACATCGGTGAGGTCGCTGAGCCGTTCCACGCCGATCACGAGCACGTACTCGGCGCTGCCGCCGCGCACCATACCGTCCGCCAGGCTCAGGCCGTAGCCGAAGCCCGCGCACGCCGCCGAGATGTCGAAGGCCGGGGCGGTGCCGCAGCCGAGCCGCTGGGCGATCTCGGTGGCGATGGCCGGCGTCTGCTTGAGGTGCGAGACCGTCGCGACGATCACGCCGCCGATCAGCTCGGGGGCGATCCCGGCCTGCGCGATCGCCTTGCCGGCGGCCTGCACCGACATCTCGGCGACGGTCTCCTCCGGGCCCGCCCAGCGACGCTCGGCGATGCCGCTGCGGGTCCGGATCCACTCGTCCGAGGAGTCGATCCAGTTCAGCACCTCGGAGTTCGGGATCACCCGGACGGGTCGGTAGCCGCCCACGCCGTGGATCCGCGAGTACGCGGCGCCGACCGTGGGACGGATCTGCGCCGGCCCGGTCGGGGCGACGCCGGTCTCAGGGTTGCTCATCCGAGTCGCTCCTGACCGCCGTGCTCCTCGACCAGCGCTCGCGCCTTGTCGAGGTCGGCGGGGGCCTTGAGGGCGAGCGTCGCGACACCCTTGAGGTTGCGCTTGACCAGGCCGGTGAGGGTGCCGGCCGGAGCCAGCTCGATCACTGCGGTGGCACCCAGCTGCTGCAGCGTCTCCATGCACAGGTCCCAGCGGACCGGGTTGGAGACCTGCGACACCAGGCGGGCCAGCACCTCGGCACCGGAGTCGACGACCTCGCCGTCCCGGTTCGAGACGTACGCGACCTGCGGGTCGGCGACCTTCAGGCTCGGCGCCAGCTTGGCGAGCCGTTCGACGCCCGGAGCCATGTGCTCGGTGTGGAACGCGCCGGCGACCTTCAGCGGGATCACCCGGCTGCCGGCCGGCGGGTCGGCCCGCAGTGCTGCCAGCTGGTCCAGGGTGCCGGCCGCGACGATCTGGCCGCCACCGTTGTTGTTCGCCGCCGTCAGGCCGTGTTCGGCGAGCTTGGCCGCGACGAGCTCCGGATCCCCGCCCAGCAGGGCGGCCATCCCGGTCGGGGTGAGGGCGGCGGCGTCGGCCATCGCCAGGCTGCGCTCGCGGACAAAGGTGAGCGCGTCGTGCGCGTCGAGCACACCGGCGCAGGCGGCAGCGGTGATCTCGCCGACGCTGTGCCCGGCGACGGCGCCGACCAGCTTGCGGGCTTCGGCCTCGTCACCGAACAGGGCACGGGCGGTGAGCAGGCCCGCGGCGACCAGCAGCGGCTGGGCGACGGCGGTGTCCTTGATCTCCTCCTCGGTGCCCTCGGTGCCGAAGCGGACAAGGTCGAGCCCGGCGACGGCGGACCAGCGCTGCAGCCGGTCGTCCACGCCGGGCAGCTCCAGCCAGGAGCTGAGGAAGCCGGGAGTCTGGGCACCCTGTCCAGGGGCAACGATTACGAGCACGGTTCAACCCTCTCTCGCCGGGCGCCCGTGGGCGGGTAGGCGACGGTAACGAAGAAAAGCACCTCGGTTTGTGGAGTCCCTACAGCCTGGTCACCCGTGTTCGACGCCCGAGCCGAGACGGCCCAGCGCAAGGGCGATGCGCAGGGTGAAGGCCGAACGCACGTCGGAGGGAGCATAGCCCGTGACGTCAGTCACACGTCTGAGCCGGTAGCGCACGGTGTTCGGATGGACAAAGAGCATCCGGGCGGCACCCTCCAGCGAGGAGGCCTGTTCCAGGTAGACGCTCAGCGTCTCCAGGAGTGCCGATCCGGCCTCGTCGAGCGGTGTGTAGATCTCCTCCACCAGCTGCCGCCGGGCGGCCTGGTCGCCCGCGAGGGCGCGCTCGGGCAGCAGATCGTCCGCCGCCACCGGGCGGGGGGCGTCCGGCCAGGCGGCGCACGCCTTCAGGCCGGCTGCGGCGGCATGCGCGGACCTGGTCGCCGACAGCAGGTCACCGACGGTCGGGCCGACCACCACCGGGCCGGGGGCGAACTGGCCGATCAGTGCCCGGGCGGCGTGCACGGGCTCCTTGTCGCCGCCCACCACGACCACCAGCCGTTTGCCCAACACACCGGTGAGGACGTGGAGTTTGGCGTACCGGGAGGCCCGTCGGATCGCCTCCACCACCAGCTCGCTGTCCCCGTCCGGGGCGCTGCCCATGATGACCAGCACCTTGCTCGGCTGACCCCAGCCCAGCGCGGCGGCCCGGGAGAGCACTCCCTCGTCGGCGTCGCCGGAGAGCAGGCTGTTGACGACCAGCGCCTCCAGCCGGGCGTCCCAGGCGCCGCGTGCCTCGGCGGCCTGGGCATAGACCTGGGCGGTCGCGAAGGCGATCTCGCGGGCGTAGACCAGCACCGATTCGCGCATCCCGGCCTCGTCACCGGGGGCGGCCACCTCCTCGATGGCCTCCTCCATCACCTCGATGGTGGTGCGGATCAGCTCGACGGTCTGCCGCAGGGTGATGGCCCTGGTCAGCTCGCGCGGCGCGGTGCCGAACACGTCCGTGCTGATCGCCTGCGGCGCCTCCGGGTGGCGGTACCACTCGGTGAAGGCGGCGATACCGGCCTGCGCGACCAGCCCGATCCAGGAGCGGTGCTCCGGCGGCATCCGCCGGTACCAGCCCAACTGGTCGTCCATCCGGGCGATCGCGTTGGTCGCGAGCTTGCCCGAGGACTTCTCCAGCCGTTTGAGGGTCGCGGCGCGGAGTTCGGCCCGCTCGGTGGTGAGTCTGCGTTCCTGGGCCGTGAGGCGGCCGCGCCGGGCGGGGCGTGGTGTGTCGGGCGTCTTGCCGTCCGCAGGGTTGGCGGGCGCGGCCTCGGCCGGCGCCGCCTTCTTGGCGGCGGTCCTCTTGGCTGCGGTCTTCTTGTCGGAATTCGCTGAAGCGGCTGGCACAGGACAAGACTGCCTCACGGCGGCGGGTGCTCGCGCACGGCCCCACCGGATCGGCCGGGTGGCCCAGGTCACACCGACTGCCGCACCCGATACGGTGGGAGCCGTGACCGACCTACCCGCCCGCCCCCGAGCCGACCTCCGCCGCGCCGCCGAGCGCTACCGCTCCGCCCCTGTCGAAGGCATCGACACCCGGCACGCGTTCTCCTTCGCAGGCCACTACGACCCGAAGAACACCCACTTCGGAGCCCTGCTGGCCTGCAACGAGGAGCTGCTCGAGCCCGGCGCCGGCTACGACGAGCACAAGCACCGGGACACCGAGATCCTCACCTGGGTGGTCGAGGGCGCACTCGCCCACCGCGACAGCGACGGCCACGCGGGCATCGTCCGCCCGGGCATGATCCAGCACCTCGGCGCCGGCACCGGTGTCACCCACACGGAGCGCAACGCGGGCGGCGCGGAGGTGCCGGTGCGGTTCGTCCAGATGTGGCTGCAGCCGGACACCTTCGACGCACCGCCCGCGTACGGGCTGCGCAAGGTCGAGCCGTCGGCCGACGGACTCACCCTGCTGGCCTCGGGGTTGGACCGCGACGCCGGGACCACCGCGCTACGGCTGCGCCGCAGCGACGCGGCGCTGTACCTGGTCACGGCCGAACCCTGGCAACCGCTGCCCGAACTGCCGCAGGCCCCTTACCGCTACCTGCACCTGACGGCCGGTTCGCTCGGCTACCGCACCGTGCCGGGCCCGCACGGCAGCGGCCGGTCGATGGACCCCGGTGACAGCGTCCGCGTCACCGGCCCCGCGTTCGCCGACCCCACGGCGGGGGCGGCGGGGGCGGAGCTGCTGCTCTGGGAGATGCACTCGCCGGTCCTCTTCGGCTGAGGGCAACCACGCGGGGGCGACCGTCAGCTGCGGAGTTCGTCGAGCACTGCGTCGGTGAAGGCCGGCCAGGCCTCTGCGGCCCACGGGCCGAAGTCGCGGTCGGTGAGGGCGATGCAGGCCGCGTCCGCCACCGGGTCCACCCAGAGGAAGGTGCCGGACTGGCCGAAGTGGCCGAAGGTCTCGGGTGAGTTGGTGGTGCCCGTCCAGTGCGGGGACTTGTCGCCGCGGATCTCGAAGCCGAGGCCCCAGTCGTTGGGGCGGCGGTGGCCGAAGCCGGGCAGTACGCCGCTGAGTCCGGGGAAGGCGACCTCGCGGGTGGCGGTGTGCACCGTGGACGGGTCCAGCAGCTTGGGCGCCTGCAGCTCGGCGGCGAACCGCGCGAGGTCGGCCACCGTGGAGAGCCCGCCCGCGCCGGCGGGGGAGCGGTGCGCGGTGTTGAGCAGCGTCGCCCGCATCCCGAGCGGTTCGAACACCGCCTCCGCCGCGTACTGCGCGAAGTGGATGCCGGAGGCTGCGGTGAGCGCCTCGGCCAGTACGTCGAACCCGGCGTTCGAGTAAAGCCGCCGGGTGCCGGGCGCGGCCATCACCCGGCGCTCGTCGAAGGCCAGCCCCGAGGTGTGCGCCAGCAGGTGCCGCACCGTCGACCCCTCCGGGCCCGCCGGGTCGTCCAGCTCGAACACGCCCTCCTCGACCGCGACCAGCACGGTGTACGCGCTGAGCAGCTTGGTCACCGACGCCAGCGGGAACAGCCGCTCCTGCGGCCCGTTCTCGCCCAGCAGCGCGCCGTCCGCACCCCGTACCACCGCAGCCGCCGCGTTGGGCACCGGCCAGTCCTCGATCATCCGCAAGCTCTGCATGCGCCGACTCTAACGACTCACCCGGCGGTGCCGGAGTGGCAGGCTTGCTTGGAGTGCGCTCTAACTCTGTAACTTTTCATTCGTCGCCGAGAACCGGGAGTTACACGATGGCAACGCTCGCACCGATCCGCCTTGATCTGCTGAGCTGCAGCGAGGCCTTCAACACGGCGACCGCCGACGCGGACCGGAACCCCCGGCACAGCATCGGCGAGGTCTCCGCCGCGAGCGGGCTGACCGCCCACACCCTCCGCTGGTACGAGCGGATCGGTCTGCTCGACGCGGTCGACCGCTCGCACTCCGGCCAGCGCCGCTACAGCGACGCCGACCTGGCCCGGCTCGCCTTCCTCGGACGGCTGCGGCTGACCGGCATGCCGGTCGCCGACATGCTCCGCTATGTGGAGCTGGTCCGGGCCGGCGAGCACACCTACGACGACCGGCGCGACCTGCTGGTCGCCCACCGCGAGGAAGTCCGGCAGAAGATCGCCGATCTGCATGCGACCCTCGCCGTCCTCGACTACAAGATCGACCTGTACTCCCACAAGGCCGACACCCGCACCCCGCAAACCCGTACTCCCGCACGTATCGGAACAGACAGGAAGAGCGCATGAGCCTCCCCACCACCGTTCTCGGCACCAACGGCCCCACCGTCGGCATCCAGGGCCTCGGCTGCATGGGCATGAGCGAGTTCTACGGCCCCACCGACGCCGCCGAGGCGCTGGCGACGCTGGACTCCGCCCTGGAGCTCGGAGTCACCCTCTTCGACACCGCCGACGTGTACGGCTCCGGCGCGAACGAGGAGCTGATCGGCCCGTTCGTCCGGGCCAATCGCGACCAGGTCGTGCTGGCCACCAAGTTCGGCATCGAGCGCCGCGCGGACGACATCAGCTACCGGGGTTTCAACAACGACCCGGCGTACGTCCGGACCGCCGTGGACGCCTCGCTGCGCCGCCTCGGCGTGGACGTCATCGACGTCTACTACATGCACCGACGCGACCCCGCCGTCCCGCTCGCCGACTCGGTCGGGGCGATGGCGGAGCTGGTCCGGGCCGGCAAGGTGCGGCACCTCGGGCTCTCCGAGGTGACCGGTGACGAGCTGCGCGAGGCGTACGCCGTGCACCCGATCGCCGCCCTGCAGTCCGAGTGGTCGATCTTCTCCCGGGACGTCGAGCGGACGGCCGTCCCGGCCGCCGCCGAACTCGGCGTCGCCTTCGTGCCGTACTCGCCGCTCGGGCGCGGCTTCCTCACCGGCGCGTTCACCGCCGCCGAGGAGCTGAGCAAGGACGACTACCGCCGTCACCACCCGCAGTTCAGCGGCCCCAACGCGGCCCGGAACGCCGCCCTGGTGGCCCCGATCCAGAAGATCGCCGCAGGCAGGGGCGTCAGCGCCGCGCAGGTCGCACTCGCCTGGGTCCAGCAGCGCGCCGAGGTCCACGGCCTGACGGTCGTCCCGATCCCCGGCACCCGCAAGCGCACCCGGCTGGCCGAGAACACCGCAGCGGCCACCCTGCGGCTCACCACCGAGGAACTCGCCGAACTGGAGCCGATCGCGGCCCAGGTCGCCGGCAACCGCTACGCCGACATGACCTTCACCTCGGCGGGTCGGGAGTAGCGTTTCGCTTGGGGGCGCGGGGCTCTCCCCCGCGCCCCCGAATAGCTACGCCCGGCCGAGCCAGGCGGCCAGGCGGGTGTAGGCGTCGGCGTCGGCCGGGGCCGGGCGGACGAGGCCGAACGGGACCCCCGGGCCGCGTCGCTCGGCGGGCAGCGCGTACTCGGCGAACGCCAGTGCGACGTGGGCGAGTTCGTCGTCCAGGGTGGTGGCGGCGGTGTCGGTCGCCCGGGCCAGGTCCCAGGTGTGGGTGACCAGTTCCATGAAGTAGCCGCCCAGTGCGGCGCGGCCGGGCACCTCGCCCCACGGCACGACCGCCAGGCGGTCCAGCGTCGCGTCGTCCGCCCAGGCGGCGGTCATCCGGGCGCCGGCCCGGCCGAGTACGGCCGGCCAGGCGTCGTCGGCGGTCTCGCCGACCAGGGCGGGGACGTCCAGGGCGTAGCCGCCCTCGCCGACGTACGAGGCCCGGTGGATCCCGCCGACGGTGTGGCTCAGCAGTGCCCGTACGTCGAACTCATCGCAGGGGGTGGGCAGTTCGAGCTGGTTGGGGGTGATGGTGACGACCAGCTTCTCCAGTTGGCCGAGGGCGCGCCGGTAGAGCGGGCGGAGGTCGGTGGTGGCGTCCATGGGGTTAACTCCTCGGCTGCGTGCGGTGGTTCCTTACGAGGAGCACTCTGCCCGGGATACCTGACATCTACTGTCAGGTTTAACCTGACGTGGTGAAAGCCGACCGTTTGCTCTCGATCCTGCTGCTGCTCCAGACCCGGGGGCAGGTCCCGGCGGCCGAGCTCGCCGAGCGGTTGGAGGTCTCCGTCCGCACGGTCTACCGGGACGTCGACGCGCTGTCGGCGGCGGGGGTGCCGGTCTGGGCCGAGCGCGGGCGGCACGGCGGGATCAACCTGCTGCCGGGCTACCGCACCGATGTCACCGGGCTGACGAGCGACGAGGCCCGCGCGCTCTTCGTGCTCTCCTCACAGGGCGCGCACGACGCGCTCGGGCTGGGCGGCGCGATCGGTCCGGCGCTGCGCAAGGTGATGGCCGCGCTGCCCGCCCCGCACCGCCCGGCCGCCGAATTGACCAGTGAACGCATCCTGGTGGACCCGGCCCGCTGGCAGCGGATGGTACCGGCCGGCGCGGTCGACCTGGCCGAACTGCAGCGGGCCGTGCTCACCGACCGGCGGTTGGCGCTGCGTTACCGGCACAGCGGCTCGGCCGCGCCGCGCGAGTACACCGTCGACCCGTACGGGCTGGTGAGCAAGGCGGGCGTCTGGTACCTGGTGGCGGATCTGGTCGCCGAGCCGAGGCTGTTCCGGGTGGAGCGGGTGCTGGCGGCCGTGACCGAGGACGAACCGGTACGCCGCCGGGCCGGGCTCGGCCTGGCCGAGGTCTGGGCGGTGCTGCGCGAGCAGGTCGAACGGCGGCCGGTGGCGGTCCGGGTGGTGGCGCGGGTGCGCCGCGAGCGGCTCGACCTGGTCCTGCGGATTCATTCGGGGCTGCTGGTGGCGCCACCGAAACCCGCCGAAGGTGACTGGGCAGAGCTGGAGTTCGGGTTCGAGGCGCTCGGCGCGGTCCGTATGCTGCTGCCCTACGGCACCGACCTGGAGGTGCTCTCACCACCGCAGGCCCGGGCCGAACTGGCCCGCGTCGCAGCCGGGATCGCCGACCTCTACGGAGCGGCCGACCCGGCACGCTGACGGGTGCGGGCGCTGCCGGTTCAGCCGGTGGTCGGCGGGTGGCTGACGTTCTGGTAGTCGCCGAGCGCGATGGAGCCGAAGTTGTGCAGGCTGGCGGTGTTGGCGGCCAGGTAGCCGGTGTGGCCGGCCGCCCCGGCGGAGGAGACCTGCTGCGCGCCGAAGTCCGCGCCGGTCGGGTCGGCGCCGTGGCCGAGGCCACCCACCTCGAGGTACGGGACGTTGGCGATCCAGTCGGTGGGGTTGCGCGTCGCCCAGACCTGGACGCCGTTGCCCAGCTCGGCGGCGTCCTGGACTCCCATGCCGGGGCTGCCGAAGACGACCATGTCGGTGGTGGCCGCGCCGTCGTGGATCTTCGGGGCGGCCACGCCGCAGACCACCGAGCCGTAGCTGTGGCAGAACAGGGCCGGCGGGGAGTCCGGGCTGCTGGTCACGGCCAGTCCGTCGAGCAGGCGCTCCAGACGGGGTGCCGCGGCATCGGCGAGCCGGGAGGTCGCGGCGTCCGGGCCGAGGCCGGACGGGGTGACGTACCCCGTCCAGGCGATGACGGCGGTGTGGCTGCCCGGGGCCTGCCGGTGTTCCTCGGCGACCAGCGCGCGGGCCATCCCGGCGGGGGAGCGCAGCGGGTCGACGGACCGGTCGAAGCGGGCCAGGTCGGCGTCCGAGCCGGGGACCAGGACGGCGACCCGCTGGGCGCTGCCGAGATCGCCGTACACCTCGCTGACCAGGCCGCGCCCGCGCGGGTCGAAGGCCAGGATCTGGCGGCCCTTGTCGAGCAGGGCGTTGGTGTCGTTGGCGCGGGACAGTGCCAGCGCGCGGGTGTCGGCGTCGAGTTTCGGGTCGTTGGCCCGGGCCCGCGAGCGGTCGCTCTCGGCGGCGATGGCGAGCCGGTTGGCCTGGTAGCGCAGCGCGACGGGCGCGCCGTCGAGGTTGCCGACGACGAGCGGGTACTCGGCGATCAGCCGGGTGGTCTGCTCGGGGGTGAGCGAGGCGAAGAAGGCGGCGACGGTCCTGGCGTCGGCGGTGGCCGGGTCGGGGAGCGCCCGGCCGAGCGAGTGGTCCCCGACCCAGGCGGCGCTGCCGGCCGGCGGGGTGGTGATGGCGACCTGCTCGTTGGCGGCGGCGGCCTGGGCGGCGGCCGAGCCGGCGTCCACCAGTACCGCGGAGGCCGCGAAGGCCCCTATCAGGATGCGCTTGACCCGCCTGCGCTGCATGGCGCCAACTCCCTCGGACCCTTGACCTTCACAGCGGGCGGGGCCCGATGGTGGTACGACCGCCTACCTACTACTCGTCAGCCAGCGTAGGGGCTCCGAGCAGGGGGTGTGCAGAGTCTAAACTGTGGGAAGCCTCACACGTCCAATCGGGCTCGCCGGGCGCCCGCCCGTCGTATGGCGCGCTGCCGTACCGGCGGCTGATCGGCTGGTCAGAGCATCCGCTGATCGCTCCTACCGGCCGTGCCAGTCGCCCGCGAGGGCGGGGCCGAGCTGGTCGAAGTGACGCTCGATCAGGTTGATCATGGCCTCGGAGCCCGAGTTCTCCGTCTCCGTGCTCTCGTTCTCCGCGCTCCAGGACAGGTGTGCCGAGCGCAGGACGCCGCCGAAGACGGCCGCCATCACCCGGGGACGCAGGTCGGTGGCGGGGTCCAGGCCCTCGCGCTCGGCGAGGATGCCGGCGACGATCTGTTCCTGCTCGGTGATCCGGCGCAGGTGGGCGGCGAGCAGGGTGGGGGTGCTCTCGATCAGCTGGATCAGCTCCAGCGCCGCCGTGATGCTGCTCGGCCGGTCGTGCCGGGCGGTGCCGAGTTCGCGCCAGGTCAGGACGATGGCGCGGCGCAGGGCCCGCAGGGGGTTCTCGTCGGCGGGGCGCTCGCGGAGGTTGGCCACGAAGTGGTCCTCGGCGTCGGCCAGGATCGCGAGCGCGACCTCGTCCTTGTTGGCGAAGTACCGGAAGAAGGTCCGCTGCGAGACGTCCACGGCGGCGGCGATCTCGTCCACGGTGGTGCGGGCGTAGCCCTGTTCCAGGAAGAGCTGGTGGGCGGCTTCGACCAGGGCGTCCCGGGTGCGCCGCTTCTTGCGTTCGCGCAGGCCGAGCACCTGGTCGGGCTGGGTGGTGTCCGTGAGCTGCACGGCCATGGGGGAGCCTTCCGACGTCAGGTGATGGTCACCACGATAGCGGTCTGACATATGTCAGCCATTGGCAGAAGTCAGTGATTGTCTAATGGCAGAGACTGTCATAAGTTCGGGATGGGGTGGCGCCCGCCGGGCCGGAGGACTCGTGGGGACGGGTGGGCCGGGGTGCCGCCCCCGAATCACCTCGCCGAGTTCACCCCGGTCGCAGCCGGGGGTGGGCGGCGCAAGACTTGAAACAGAGATCAGGCCGCCGCACAGATTGCGGGAACACCCATGAGCTCACACGACGACGAGGTGCCTCCGGAGGGCGGACGGCTGCTCGCCGGGCGGTACCTGCTGGGGGCGAGCCTCGGCAGTGGCGGCATGGGGACGGTCTGGCTGGCCCGGGACCAGATGCTGGACCGCGAGGTCGCGGTGAAGGAGCTCAGCGTCAGCGGTGTGCCGGATTCCGAGCTGCCGGGGTTGCACTCCCGGATGCAGCAGGAGGCCAGGGCGGCGGCGCGGGTCAAGCATCCGAGCGTGATCACCGTCCACGATGTGCTGGAGCAGGACGGCCGGCCGTGGATCGTGATGGAGCTGATCGACGGGCGCTCGCTCGCCGAAGTGGTCGCCACCGAGGGCACCCTGCTGCCGCGCGACGCGGCCCGGGTCGGGGCACAGGTGGTGTCGGCGCTGGATGCGGCCCACCGGCTCGGCGTACTGCACCGGGACGTCAAACCCGCCAACGTGCTGCTGGAGCGCGGCGGGCGGGTGGTGCTCACCGACTTCGGCATCGCGATGCTGGAGGGCTCGCCCGGCCTCACGCGGACCGGTGACATCGTCGGCTCGCCCGACTACATCGCCCCCGAGCGGGTCATGGGCCACCGGCCCGGGCCCGAGTCCGACCTGTGGTCGTTGGGGGCGACGCTGTACGCGGCGGTGGAGGGACAGTCGCCGTTCCACCGGACGACGACCATGAGCACCCTGCAGGCCGTGATCACCGACCCGCTGCCGCCGCCCCGGAACGCGGGCCTGCTCACGCCGGTCATCGAGGCACTGCTGCGCAAGGACCCGGCGGAGCGGCCGACGGCGGGTCAGGCGCTGGCCCTGCTCCAGGAGGTGGCCACCGCCCGGACCTCCGGCACGGCGCTGCACGCCCCGACGGAGGCGGCCGACGCAGGGCTCTCCGCCACCCCGACCCGCTCGACCCCGCCGACCCCGCTGCCGGTACCAGTACCGCTCTCGGGGCCACCGCAGGGCCCGCCGTCGGGCCCGCCGTCCACGCCGACGCCGGTGCCGTTCCAGGCCGGGGCCGGGGACGACGGAAGGCGGCGGACCTGGCTGGTGCTGGTCGCCGCCGTGCTGGGCGTGCTGCTGGTCGGCGGGGTCGTCTTCGCAGTGGTCAACAGCAACTCGCACAAGGGCACCCCGGCGACCGTCACCGCCCCACTCCAGAGCGGCAGCCCCGCACCGGTCACCGTGACAGCGACCCCGACCCCGACCCCGACCCCCGCGTCGACCCCGACGCAGACCCCCACCCCCACGCCGACCCCGACCCCACCCCCCGCTCCTGCCGCGACGCAGACCGTCACGGCGGCCCCCGCCGGCTACAGCTGGACCGACGACCCGGCCGGGTTCCGCTTCGCGGTGCCCCAGGGCTGGACGCGCAGTGTGACGAACGGGCAGATCGACTACTCGCCGGACGGCGGCGTGCACCTGCTCCGCTTCGGCCTGACGCCCGGCGCGACGCAGAGCTCGCAGTCGCACTTCCTCCAGCTGGAACAGACCGTCGGCACGCTGCCCGACTACTCCCGGATCACCCTGCAGGCCGACACCTACCAGGGCCGCGACGGCGCCCTCTGGGAGTTCACCTGGACCGACTCCGGGCTCGGGCCCCGGCACGCCGCCGACCAGGCCTTCATCGCCGTGAACGGCACCGAGTACGCGATCTACGTCGGCTCGCCGGCCCAGGACTGGCCGACGGCCCAGCAGCAGTTCAGCACCGTACTGGGCACCTTCACCGTCAGCTGAGCTCGGCCGCCGCCCCCTGCGCCAGCTCCCGGGCCTCCCGGACGTACCGGACCCGCTCCTCCAGCTCGAGATCGGGGAAGTAGTCCTTGAGCCGCAGCTGCGCGTCCACCGGTGGCAGGTGCAGGTCCCGGAGCAGGAACCCGGCCCGCGCGATGATCTCGTCCCGCATGGTCTCCTCCAGTCGTACGAGGGATGCTACGTACCCGAAATCATCCGTTCGCCGCCCGGGCCTGTCCTGCCGGACTGCTCCTACCGGGCGCGGGGACTCCCCGAAAGCCCGAGGGCCGGACCCCAGAGAAGGAGTCCGGCCCTCAGTGTTTACAGGCTGATCAGGCTTCGCCGCCCGCAGCGCCCGGGTCGGCGGCGGCCACGTCCAGCAGCTGGTAGCGGTCGATCGCCTCCTTCAGCGCGTGCCGCTCGACCTTGCCCTGCTTGGCAAGCTCGGTGAGCACACCCAGGACCACCGACTGCGCGTCGATGTGGAAGAAGCGACGGGCAGCGCCACGGGTGTCGGCGAAGCCGAACCCGTCCGCACCCAGCGACTGCCAGGCACCCGGCACCCAGCGGGAGATCTGGTCCGGCACCGCGCGCATCCAGTCGGACACGGCGACGAACGGACCCTCCGAACCCTGGAGCTTGGACGTCACGTACGGGACGCGCTGCGGCTCCTCCGGGTGCAGCAGGTTGAACTCCTCGACCTCCACCGCGTCGCGGCGCAGCTCGTTCCAGGAGGTCGCCGACCAGACGTCGGCCGCCACGTTCCACTCCTCGGCGAGGATGCGCTGGGCCTCCAGGGCCCACGGCACCGCCACACCCGAGGCGAGGATCTGGGCCTTGATCTGACCCGCCGTGGCCGGCGCGTACTTGTGCAGACCCTTGAGGATGCCCTCGACGTCGACGTTCTCGGGCTCGGCCGGCATCCGGATCGGCTCGTTGTAGACCGTCATGTAGTAGAAGACGTCCTCGCCGTGCGGGTGCTCGGCCGTGGCGCCGTACATCCGCTTGATGCCGTCCTGCATGATGTGCGCGATCTCGAACCCGTACGCGGGGTCGTACGCGACGACGCCCGGGTTGGTCGAGGCGAGCAGCTGCGAGTGGCCGTCGGCGTGCTGCAGACCCTCACCCGTCAGCGTCGTACGACCGGCGGTCGCGCCGATCACGAAGCCGCGCGCGAGCTGGTCGGCCATCTGCCAGAACTGGTCACCGGTGCGCTGGAACCCGAACATCGAGTAGAAGACGTAGACCGGGATCAGCGGCTCGCCGTGCGTCGCGTACGACGAACCGGCGGCGATCAGCGAGGCGGTGCAGCCGGCCTCGGAGATGCCGTCGTGCAGCATCTGGCCGGTCGGCGACTCCTTGTAGGCGAGCAGCAGATCACGGTCGACCGACTCGTAGGTCTGGCCGAGCGGGTTGTAGATCTTCGCCGACGGGAAGAGCGAGTCCATGCCGAAGGTGCGGTACTCGTCGGGCGCGATCGGCACGAACCGGTTGCCGATGCCCTTGTCCCGCATCAGGTCCTTGAGCACCCGGACGAACGCCATGGTGGTGGCGATGGTCTGGTTGCCGGAACCCTTCTTGACCGCCTTGTAGGCGTCGTCGCCCGGGAGTTCCAGCATGCGCGGCCGCACCTTGCGGGTCGGCATGTAGCCGCCCAGCTCCTTGCGGCGGTCGTGCATGTACTGGATCTCTTCGGAGTCCTTGCCCGGGTGGTAGTAGGGCGGGTAGCCCTCGTCGAGCTGCTTGTCCGTGATCGGCAGGTGCAGCCGGTCGCGGAAGCGCTTGAGGTCCTCGGTCGTCAGCTTCTTCATCTGGTGGGTCGCGTTGCGGCCCTCGAAGTTCGGGCCGAGCGTCCAGCCCTTGACGGTCTGGGCGAGGATCACCGTCGGCTGGCCCTTGTGCTCGCGGGCCGCCTTGTACGCCGCGTAGACCTTGGCGTGGTCGTGACCGCCACGGCCCAGGTGCTGGATCTGGTGGTCGGTCATCGACTCGACCATCTGGCGCAGCCGCAGGTCGCCACCGAAGAAGTGGTCCCGGATGTACGCACCGGACTCGGTGGCGTACGTCTGGAACTGGCCGTCCGGGGTCGAGTTCAGCTTGTTGACCAGGATGCCGTCGCGGTCCTGGGCGAGCAGCGGGTCCCAGCTGCGGTCCCAGATCAGCTTGATGACGTTCCAGCCGGCGCCGCGGAACTGCGACTCCAGCTCCTGGATGATCTTGCCGTTGCCACGGACCGGGCCGTCGAGGCGCTGCAGGTTGCAGTTGACCACGAAGGTCAGGTTGTCCAGGCCCTCGCGGGCCGCCAGGGACAGCTGGCCGAGCGACTCGGGCTCGTCCATCTCGCCGTCGCCGAGGAAGGCGTACACGTGCGAGTCGGAGGTGTCCTTGATGCCCCGGTGCTCCAGGTACCGGTTCATCCGGGCCTGGTAGATCGCGCCGAGCGGGCCGAGGCCCATCGAGACGGTCGGGAACTCCCAGAAGTCCGGCATCAGCCGGGGGTGCGGGTAGCTCGAGAGACCGTACGGCGCCTTCGACTTCTCCTGGCGGAACGAGTCGAGCTGGCGCTCGCTCAGTCGGTCCAGCAGGAAGGCGCGGGCGTAGATGCCGGGGGAGGCGTGGCCCTGGAAGAAGATCTGGTCGCCGGACTCGCCGTCCGCGTCCTTGCCCCGGAAGAAGTAGTTGAAGCCCACGTCGTACAGCGACGCGGACGAGGCGAAGGTGGCGATGTGGCCACCGACACCGATCCCCGGGCGCTGCGCCCGGGACACCATCACGGCCGCGTTCCAGCGGGTCGCGTTGAGGACCTTGCGCTCGATCTCCTCGTTACCGGGGAAGAACGGCTCGTCCTTGGTGGCGATGGTGTTGACGTAGTCCGTGCTGCGCATCTCGGGCACGGCGACACGCTTCTCGCGGGCGCGCTCGATCAGGCGGAGCATCAGGTAACGGGCGCGCTCACGCCCCCGCTCGTCGATGGCCGCGTCGAGCGACTCCAGCCATTCCGCGGTCTCCTCGGGATCGAAGTCCGGGACCTGACTCGGAAGGCCGCCAATGATGATCGGGTTGCGATCGGATCCGGAAGCCACGCTGTTCCTTCACTGTCGGTCTGAGGTGTGTCGCGCCGCCTCCATCGTGTACCGCAACTCGGAGATCCGTCATCTCTACCGATGGGTAACCGTTCCGCCCACTGGGATTCCACTGGATGGCCCGGCAGGATGGCGCGCTTCGGGCAACTCTGCCGTCCGCTCACCACCGGGTGTTACGAAGAGGTGGTCCGACCTGTACCTGAGGTTTTTCAGGCTCTCGACCGTCCGATGGCGGCCGGTCGAGGTGAGGGCCAACAGGAGACTCTACGCCCGCCGGGAGGTGTAGCCCGAATGCCGTTCGCATCTCGGTCAGGTGCTCGGTCGGGCGTACGGTCCGTGAACCGTCACTGCCGGTACCTCCCGGACGACTGCCCGGCCGGTCGGCCCGTGCAGCATCATGGGGACGTACGGAAAAGGGCAAATCGGTGTGATTCCTGACACATCCATCGGCGTGTCCCGGTGTGGGACGTCAACCTTTGGGTGGGATCGGGGGGCGGGTACTTGCGCGAACCGCCCGTCCCGTGTGGACTACGGCCACAGACTCGGCATGGATGCCGAGCCGAATACTGGAGGTTATTCCCGTGAGCGCGACCGCGGACCCCGCGGACAAGTCCAACCCGGCGCACCGTCTCGGCTTCGCAGAGGGCCAGATCGTCCAGGAGCTCGGGTACGACGAAGACTGTGACCAGGAGCTCCGCGAGGGCATCGAGGAGGTCACTGGCACCGAACTCGTCGACGAGGACTACGACGACGTCGCCGACGCCGTCCTGCTGTGGCACCGCGAAGACGACGGGGATCTCACCGACTCCCTCGTCGACGCCTTGGAGTACCTGGCGGACGGCGGCCTGGTGTGGCTGCTGACCCCCAAGACGGGCCGTGACGGGCACGTCGAGGCGCATGAGATCGCCGATGCGGCCAGCACCGCCGGCCTTGCCCAGACCAGCTCGGCGTCCCTCGCCAAGGACTGGATGGGCACTCGCCTGGCTTCCCCGAAGGCGGCGAAGACCGGCAAGCGCTGACTTTCTCTCCCCGGACCTCGGGCTTTCCCCCGGACCTCGGGCCGGACCCCGCTGGAGCATTCTCCAGCGGGGTCCGGTCATTTCCCCGGGTCTACCTGTAGGTGACGCCGGTCGGCCTGTTCACCCAGGGCGAAATCCGGGTGGTCGGCCGCCGCCGGTCTCACCCGTTCGGCGGAATCACCCCGAACGGATGCAAGGATGCCGTTAGCCGCGTGGCTGCAGCGTGAGCCCCGGCATCCCTTGTACCCGTTTGCACCCGTTCAGGAAGGTCCCACCATGGCCATCGAGGTCGGCACCCAGGCTCCGGACTTCGAGCTGAAGAACCAGCACGGCGAGCTGGTCAAGCTCTCCGACTTCCAGGGCGAGAAGAACGTCGTCCTGGTCTTCTACCCGTTCGCCTTCACCGGCGTCTGCACGGGCGAGGTGTGCGCGATCCAGAAGGAGCTGCCGCGCCTGCAGAACGACAGCGTCCAGGTGCTCGCCGTCTCCGTCGACTCGCCGTTCACCCTCCGGGTCTTCGCCGAGCAGGAGAACCTGGCGTACCCGCTGCTCTCCGACTTCTGGCCGCACGGCGACGTCGCCAAGGCGTACGGCGTCTTCGACGAGGAGAAGGGCTGCGCGGTGCGCGGCACCTTCGTGATCGACAAGACCGGCGTGGTGCGCTGGTCGATCGTCAACGGCCTGCCGGACGCCCGCGACGAGCAGGCGTACCTCGCGGCGGTCGACGCGCTCTGAGCGGTGCCCTGACCGCCCCCGTGGGGCATCCCCGGCCCGGCCTGGCCGTGACTCCTTGCTGATCGACGCCGACTGATCGAGGCTGACTGATCGACGCTGACTGATCGACGCCGGTCGGCGTCTGCTGATGTCCTGCCGACATCGGTCGACATCGCTCGACGAGTTGCGGCCACGCCGGGCCGAGTCACAGTCGAACCAGGGAACCCGGTACTACGATCGGGCCGTTGTCAGGAGACAGTCGTCCGAATTTCCGCCTTTCGAGCAGACGGGCGACTGGGACCGCACTTCCCGGGGCACCACGGCGTGCCTCCCGATTCTTGGAGGACAAGTGGGTGTCAGCCTTAGCAAGGGCGGCAATGTCTCGCTCACCAAGGAGGCGCCCGGTCTGTCGGCCGTGCTCGTCGGCCTGGGCTGGGACGTCCGCACCACCACGGGGGCCGACTTCGACCTCGACGCCAGTGCGCTGCTCTGCAACGAGACAGGCAAGGTCGGCTCGGACGGCAACTTCGTCTTCTTCAACAACCTCACCAGCCCGGACGGCTCGGTCCAGCACACCGGGGACAACCTCACCGGTGAGGGCGAGGGCGACGACGAGGCGATCAAGGTCAACCTGGCGACGGTGCCGAGGGACGTCACGAAGATCGTGTTCCCGGTCTCGATCTACGACGCCGAGAACCGCCAGCAGAGCTTCGGCCAGGTCCGGAACGCCTTCATCCGGGTGGTCAACCAGGCCAACAACCAGGAGATCGCGCGGTACGACCTCTCCGAGGACGCCTCCACCGAGACGGCGATGGTCTTCGGCGAGCTGTACCGCAATGGCGAGGAGTGGAAGTTCCGCGCCATCGGCCAGGGGTACGCCTCCGGCCTGCGCGGTATCGCCCAGGACTTCGGGGTCAATGTCTGACCTCGTGATCTGACGCATAGTCTTGTAGGCCGGGGCCGGCCGGAGCGGATAGCACGCTCCCGCCGGCCCCGGCCTCTGCTGTTTCCGGGCCGGTCGCACGGCTGGTCGAGTGGTCGGCCGTACGGCTGCTCGACGGCCGGTCAGGTGGCCGGTCCCGGAGCTGTGAGGTGCGGAGTTCAGCAAGTTCAGCGGGGCGGTAAGCACCCGCTACGGGCTGCGGTGGCATACACCTGTGGTGAGCCCAACCGCGGCACCGTGGGGCACGCGAGAGTCGCGTGCCGTGATGACGGAGCCCCGGCGACGGGGGAACTGGAGGAAGTACAGCCATGAGTGTCACGCTCGCGAAGGGCGGGAACGTCTCGCTCACCAAGGCCGCGCCGAACCTGGCGCAGGTCCAGATCGGCCTGGGCTGGGACGCCCGCTCGACCACCGGCGCCCCCTTCGACCTCGACGCCAGCGCCCTGCTCTGCAGCGGCGGCAAGGTGATGGGTGACGAGTACTTCGTCTTCTACAACAACCTGAAGAGCCCGGAGGGTTCGGTCGAGCACCAGGGTGACAACCTCACCGGTGGCGACGGGGGCGACGACGAGGTGGTCGTGGTCAGGCTCGACCAGGTGCCGGTGCAGGTCGACAAGGTGGTCTTCGCCGTCTCGATCTACGACGCCGAGGCCAGGCTGCAGAGCTTCGGCCAGGTCGGCAACGCGTACATCCGGGTGGTCAACGTCACCGACGGCCAGGAGATCGCCCGTTACGACCTCACCGAGGACGCCTCCAGCGAGACGGCGATGATCTTCGGCGAGCTCTACCGCTACCAGGGCGAGTGGAAGTTCCGCGCGGTCGGCCAGGGGTACGCCTCGGGCCTGCGTGGCATCGCGCTGGATTTCGGGGTAAACGTACAGTAAAGCTAATGCCATGGGCAGGATCTGACGCCGGGTCGTCCTGGTCGGGAAGTCGTCCCGGCCAGGACGCGCGGGTCCGGTCCTCCTCGAATTCGAAAGGTAACCGACTCCGTGTTCCTCCGTACATTCAGATGGTCCTTCGCCATTACGGCTGCTGGTCTGATCGCCGCAGGACTGATCTGGGGGGCCGAGGGATTCGGCGTCGTCCTGCTCCTCTCGATCCTTGAGATCTCCCTGTCGTTCGACAACGCGGTCGTCAACGCGACCGTTCTGAAGCGGATGAATCCGTTCTGGCAGAAGATCTTTCTCACCATCGGCGTACTGATCGCCGTCTTCGGTATGCGCCTCGTTTTCCCCCTGCTGGTGGTGGGGCTGACGGCGCATCTGAATCCGGCCACCGTCATCGAGCTGGCTCTGGACTCGAGCAGGACCTACAACGGCCACACCTACGGCGAATTCCTGGCGCTGGCCAATCCGGCCATCGCGGCCTTCGGCGGCATCTTCCTGCTGATGATCTTTCTCGACTTCATACTGGAGGAGAAGGAGTTCAACTGGCTGAGCTGGCTGGAGAGGCCGATGGAGCGGGCCGGCGCGCTCGACGCACTCTCCTCGGTGACCGCCCTGGTGCTGCTCGCCGTGGCGGCGAACCGGTTTGCCGGAGACCATGCCGAAACGGTCCTGCTCGCCGGGCTGCTCGGCCTGGCCACCTACCTCGCCGTCAACGGCCTCTCCAGCGTCTTCGAATCGGGCCTGGAGGACGAGGAAGCCGCCGAGGAAGAGGCGGCCGCGAGCGGACGGTCGATCGTCCGGGTGGCCGGGAAGGCCGCGTTCTTCCTGTTCCTGTACCTGGAGGTGCTCGACGCCTCGTTCTCGTTCGACGGCGTGGTCGGGGCCTTCGCGATCTCCCAGAACATCTTCCAGATCGCCCTGGGCCTGGGCATCGGCGCCCTGTACATCCGCTCGCTGACGGTCTACCTGGTGCGCAAGGGAACGTTGGACGACTACGTCTACCTGGAGCACGGCGCGCACTACGCGATCGGTGCGCTGGCGCTGATCCTGCTGGTCTCGATCGAGTACCACGTGCCGGAGATCGCCACCGGACTGATCGGCGTCGCCTTCATCGGTGCTGCCCTGGTCACGTCGATGGTCCGCAACAGGCGGGAACAGGAACTGGGGGCCGGCACCGCCGACTGACGCCCGCAGCGTGGCCGCCGGTCGCCGGCCGCCGGTCATCGGTCGTCGCCCGCATGCCAACGGCCCCTCGCACGGTTCGCGTGCGAGGGGCCGTTTCGTGTGGTGGCGCGGTAGGCGGCCTGCGGTGTGCCGGTCAGCCGAGCTGGCGCTCGATGGCGGCGAGCTTGCGCTCCAGCGAGTCCAGGGAGTCCAGCTTCGGCATCGCCAGCGTGTCGTCGTCCGAGGTCAGGTCGATGCTGCTGTAGCTGCTGACGGCCGCGCGGGGGCGGCGTCCGGCGCTCAGCGCCGCGGGTTCGAGCGCGGAGGGACCGACCTTGGCCATCGGGTCTTCGGCTAGGGCAGGCTCCGAAGCGGGCTGGCCGTCTCCGGCACCGGCTGCGGTGAGTGCGGGCACCTGACGGCCGCCCCGGGCTCGGGAGAGCATGCCGCTCTGGCGGGAGATGGCCTTCAGCTCGGCGCGCTCGCGGCGGTCGGCGTTGCGGGCGCGAAGCTTCGCGTCCTGCTTGGCCTGGCGGTCCTCGCGGACCTCCTCGACGGCCTCGTCCAGGCTGCGCACGTTCTCCAGCAGCATCAGGGACCAGGCGGCGAAGGTCTCGCGCGGCGCGCGGATCCAGCGGACGATGCGGATCTGCGGCAGCGGACGGGGGATCAGGCCCTGCTCGCGCAGGGCGGCCCGGCGGGTCTGCTTGAGCGCGCGGTCGAAGAGGATCGCGGCCGAGATCGACATGCCGGAGAAGAACTGCGGGGCGCCGTCGTGCCCGCCACCGCGCGGCGCGTGCACCCAGTTGAACCAGGCCGAGGCGACCGCGAACACCCAGACCAGCAGGCGGGAGCCGAGTGCGGCGTCACCGTGGCTGGCCTCACGCACGGCGAGGACCGAGCAGAACATCGCCGCGCCGTCCAGGCCGAACGGGACGAGGTACTCCCAGCCGCCGGAGAGGCCCAGGTTCTCCATGCCGAAGCCCACCAGGCCGTGGAAGGAGAGCGCTGCCGCGACACCGGCGCAGCAGAACAGCAGCACGTAGGAGGCGATCCCGTAGACCATCTCCTTGCGGCGGCGGCGCTCCTCGGTGCGCTCCCAGGAGTCACCGCCCTCGTCGGCCTTGGTGCTCTTGACGCGCAGGGTCGCCAACAGGACGGCGATCAGCAGCAGGACTGCGCCGCCGATGATCGTCCAGGTCAGCTGTATGGAGGAGAGGTTCATTGCGGGTTGGGCCTCGGCTTTCCGCAGTTCGGGGCAGGGCAGCGGCGCCGGAGGCCGGCCGCGCCGAGGGGCGCCACCGCCGTCCACCGCGGCACCGTGGAACGGGCAGGGGGGTGTGATCGCTGTGCGGCACAGGGCCGCCCTCCCTCGGGCGCGCCGGGCCTGACGGTGCGTCGCTGCCACCGGGGCGCCGGGCGTACCCGTCCAGGAGGGAAAGTACACCTGTGCGGCTAGACGATATCGCGTCCGGGGGAACCGCAGCGTACGGGAGATGACTATTGGTCTGCCAGTCCGGTGACGAGGGGACCTGACGGTATCTCTGGAGCCTCGGTCCGGTGGGTCCGGCCCGCCTCGGTGGCTGGTCCCGGTGCATCGGTTCGGGGACGCTCGGGCGGGTCCTATGGTCTTGGAGGCCGTTTCCCGGGCACGATGGGAGGGTGGCCGACGGATCATGGGGTGTCGGCCGGTGGGCAGGGCGGCTTGGGGAGGACACGATGGTCTCGGTCTGGGGTTTTCTTAGGGGGGACCGGAACACCTTCGACAACACCTACTCCGGGGGTCAGCAGAAGATCACGCTGACCAAGTCGCAGCCGCACCACGCGATCACGGGCCAGGCCGCCACCACCGGCTACCTGTACGTCAACCTGCACTGGCAGACCAGGGCGTCGTCGCCGTCGACCAGGGGAGCGCTGCGCAAGCTCTTCGACCTGCGGATCCTGCGGCCGATGGAGCCCGACACCCAGCAGCGCCAGAGCCAGCAGGTCAACGTCGACCTCGACCTCGCCTGCATGTACGAACTCGCCGACGGCACAAGGGGTGTGGTGCAGCCGCTGGGCAAGTTCTTCGGCGATCTGCAGCGGCCGCCGTACATCAAGCTCAGCGGCGACGACGTGTACGGAGCGCCCTCCGGCGAGACGATGTACATCAACCTGGAGAAGAAGGACCAGTTCAAGCGGCTGCTGGTCTTCGTCTACATCTACGACGACACGCCCGCCTTCGACAAGACGCACGCGACCGTCACCATCGTGCCGCAGAGCGGTCCCCGTCTGGAGATCCAGTTGGACGAGCGGGCGGCGGCGGCCCGTTCGTGTGCGGTGGTGCTGATCGAGAACACCGGGGACGGCCAGCTGACGGTCCGTCGGGAGGTGCGGTACGTGCACGGCTTCCAGTCGGACCTGGACCGGCTGTACGGGTTCGGGATGCAGTGGCAGCGCGGGTACAAGACGGAGTAGGCAGGCGCTTGAGCGCTGTTGGGGCGTGGTGTGGGCGTCGTTCGCAGGCCGTCAGCGGGGTTGGAACTGCGGGCCCTGCAGGGGCAGGACGATGGGCGCCTGCTCCTGGTGGTGGGGTTGCTGCTGCTGTTGCGGGGCCTGCTGCTGGGGGGCTTGCTGTTGCTGTGCGGCCTGTTGCTGCGGGGGCTGGGGCGGCGGTGGCGGGTAGCCGTACCCGTAGCTCGGCGGGGGCTGCTGGGGTGGGTAGCCGTAGCTTGGTTGCTGTTGCTGTTGCTGTTGCTGTTGCTGCGGCTGTTGCGGTTGCTGGTGATGTTGCTGTGTCTGCTGGGGGTAGCCGTACGCCGCCGCCGGGGCGGCCTGCTGGTAGGTGTAGCCGGGCTGCTGCGGGGGGAGCGGCGGGGGCAGGGGCGGTGCGCTGGGCATTGGGACGGCGGGTGCCAGCGTGTATGTGCCCGGCTCGTCGCGAGGGTCCGGCTGGGTGGTGGGACGGCTGCCCGGGGTGTCCTCGTCGTCGACCGCGATGCCGAAGTCGGTGGCCAGCCCGCCGAGCCCGGCGGCGTAGCCCTGGCCGATCGCGCGGAACTTCCAGCCCCCGTCCCGTCGGTACAGCTCGGCGGCCACCAGTGCGCTGACCTCGCCGGTGTCCGTGACGGCGAACTCGGCGATCGGTTCGATGCTCTCGGTCAGTACGGTCGTCGTCGCCCTGCCGGTGTCGTGCAGCAGCAGCCGCAGTTGGGCGACCGCCGGGAAGGTGCCCCCCTCGGCCGACGCCGCCAGGACGACCCGCTCCACCTCGGGCGGCAGCTGGGCGAGGTCGACCTCGACGAGGTCGGACACCTCGCCCCCGCCGGCCGGCTGCTGCTTGGGCAGGTGCCGGACCAGCCCCGAGGGGTGGCTGGGCTGGTTGTAGAAGACGAAGTCGGCGTCCGACCTGACCTTGCCGCCCGGGCCGAGCAGCAGCGCGGACACGTCCACGTCCGGCGAGCCGGGAGTCGCGTTCCAGCGCAGCACGGCGCGCACGGAGGCTGCGGTCAGCGAGATGTTGGCGCCTTTGGCCATCACGTGCGTCATGGCGAACCATCCTGCCCGTTCGCCACCCATTCGGACAATGCGGGCCCCGGTCTGACGGAGGCGCCCGGTGCGCTGTCCGGTGGGAGGTGCTCTGTGCTCGGGCGGCGGGGTTGGACCGGTCGGTCTCAGCCGCAGCACCCGCCGCCGCAGCAGCCACCGCCTCCGGACGGCGGGGCGGAGGCGGCGGACGTGCCGCTGCCCGTCACGGCGACGGCGGAGAGCAGCTTGACGGTGTCCGAGTGGCCGTCCGGGCAGACGGCCGGGTCGTTGGCCTGGGCCATGGCGCGGCGGAGTTCGAAGGTGGCTCCGCAGGAGCGGCAGCGGAAGTCGTAGCGAGGCATGACGGCAGCGTACCCAGCCGGTGGCTCAGGATGCAGGCTGGCTCTCCAGCCGGCGCTCCGCCTCCGGCCGGCGTTCTGCCTCCGGTCGGTGCTGAGCCTCCTGGCGGTCACGCTTCTCCCGGATGTACACCTGCTTGCGCACCCGTGCGACGATCGTGCCGTCCGCGCCCAGGACTTCGGTGTCGAACCAGACCAGCGCCTTCTTGCCGTCCCGCGTCAGCTCGCGGATCTCGTCCAGCCGGTCCTCGGTGAGCACGAACTCCGCGAAGACGTCACCGCGTCCGGGCGACACGAACTCGATCTCGGCGGCGCTGTCCCAGACGACGTAGCCCCGACCGAGGTTCTCCATCACCAGCAGCATCCAGAACGGGTCGGTCATCGCGAAGAGCGAGCCGCCGAAGTGGGTGCCGACGTAGTTGCGGTTGAGGCGCCCGAGGCGCAGCCGTACCTTCGCCGAGCGGAAGTCCTCCGCGATGGCCAGGACGCGGATACCCGCGAACAGGAACGGCGGCCAGAAGTTGATCCCGCGCCGGAAGGTGGAGGCGCTCATCGCGCGCTTACGTGCTGCCATGAGGCGACTCTAGCAAGGTAGTTACTCGCGAGTAACGTGACCTGGATCACTCTCGGGTGTGGTGTGTCAGTGGCGTGGTGTGTCAGTGACCGCTCCGGATCATCGCCACCACCTGCGCGGCCGTCTCGCGCACCGCCGCCAGTTCGGTGAGGAAGTGCCAGTAGTCCGGGTGCCGGCCCGCCGAGTCGAGGGAGGCCACTGCGCGGTCCAGCCGGGCCACCGCCGCGTCCAGCGGCGTGGCGTGGCGCGGATCCGGGGCCTGGCGGCCGGCCATCGCCAGCCGCTGGGCGTCGCGTACGGCGAAGCGGGCCCGTTCGATCTCCCGGTGCGGGTCGTGCTCGACCTCGTTCAGCTGCCTCAGTCGCTCCGCCACCGCCGCCACCGAGCCGTCGGCGGTCTCCAGCAGCGTGCGGACGGTTCCGATGGCGGTGGTGGCGTCCGGCCAGCGCTGCTCGTCACGGGCCCGCGCCGCCTCGGACAGCTGCTGCCGCGCCTGCCGTACCGCCTCGACGGTCTGCGTCGGCACCTGCTGGAGGTCCTGCCAGCACGCGGCACTGAAGCGCCGCCGCAGCTCGCTCAACACGGGCTCGACCGTCCCGGCCCTGGTCTCCAGCGCCTGGGTACGTGTCCGCAGACTGGCGAGCCGCCGGTCGGTCTCCCGGGCCCGCTCCGGCAGTTGCTCCGCGGCGCTCCGGACGGCGTCGGCGCGCTGCGCGACGTCGTCGGCCCGCTGGAGCGTCCCGGCGACCCCGTGCTTGGCCACGCCCTCGTTCAGCCGTCCGAGCTCCGGGGCGAGCTGGGCAAGCCCGGCCGCCAGGTCGTCCGCCCTCAGCCCGGCCGCCCGGACGGCCTCCAGCGCGGTCGTCGCCGCCAGCAGCGCCCGCTTCGCCTTCTCCACGGCCGGGGCGACCCGGACCAGTTGGGCCTCGGCGTGCTGCACCAGCGGTTGCAGCCGCTGGAGGAAGTTGGTCAGTTCGGTCTGCTTCGCCGCCAGCTCGCGCCGGGCCTGCTCCAGCTGCTGCTGCGCCTGCCAGGCCACCGAGGGGTCGAGCTCCGGGGCGTCCAGGTCATGGGCGTCCAATGCGGCCAGATAGGCCACCGTCACCTGGTCGATCCGGGTCGAGATGTCCTGGAAGTCGCTCAGCGCCTTCCGTGCCGTACCGCTGTCCTCGGCGGCGCGCACCGTCTCCACCGCCAGCAGCACGTCACGCTGGGTCGAGTCCAGCTCGTAGAACGCCTCCTGCGCCGCATCCCGAGCCGCCCTGGCCGCCGCCTGCTGCCCGTCGTTCCGCTGCCGCCACCAGCCGCCCCGCCCGCCACCGCCGCCGGCCACCCTCACGCCACGCTCCCTGCTGAGCCACGCACGCCCGATCCACCGCCCGATCCACGCCCATTCTCGCCGATCCCCGCCCTCACCCGGCACCCCGCCCGCCCCACCCATCGCAAAACCTGCACCACATCACCCGCTGGACCAGGTAGTCTTGCCTCTCGTCGTACGCCGCCGGTCCGCCCGGCGCGCCGCGACTCGGGGTGCGTAGCTCAGTGGTAGAGCGCTGCTCTTACAAAGCAGATGTCGGCGGTTCGAAACCGTCCGCGCCCACCTAAAACAGCCGTATTTTCAGGCCAAAACGGAAAATCGGGGCGCATTTCCTCCGTCCTCGCGTTTACGGGCTCCCCACTCTCTGTCCCGTTTCGCCGCAGGTCAGAGCCTCTTTGGCGCTCTTGATGACATCTGCTCCGAGAATGCGGCGTTCAGGCCCTCTCGTGGCTCCGATCTGGAGAACTGGCAGGTCAGGGCGGGGTTTTCGGGGTAGCTGATCTCTTCCAAGGCAACACCTGGCCCAAGGGGTGACCGACCTCGCGTCCTGTGGCCCAGCCCTTCTCGCCGGTACCGCCAAGGCAATGATCGACGCCCAGCAGGAATGCGGTGCCCCGCTGACGCGGGAGCTGGCGGAACAGCTCATCGCGCAGAGTCTGCACGCCCTGAGCCGATTGGTCGGTCAAGGGGCCTGCTTGGTTGGACGACATCGTGCACCGCTTCGCGGTTCCCGGTGGCAACACCGCTGCCGCTCTCGACGCCGCCCGGAACGGACTCGCCACGGCATGGCGTGCCGCATTCGAGGCGACGGCGGACAACGAACAGTCCAAGCCGAGGCCGCAGCTCGGGGGAGGGCGAGTTGAATCTGCCCGCCCCACCAGCACACGCCTGCGATGACGCCTACTGCCGGACGCCCTTGTCCGACGCCTGGACGCGGCCTCTGCACCGACCGAAAAGCCGTGGATCGCCTGCGCGGATGGGTGGAGGGAGTCCAACGTCGGTGTGTGAAGCCAAAGATGGCTGTCGCGTCGGGACGACGACGGGGCGCGGGTCTGCCGGAGCGTATGGCAGTGCGGTGATCGCCACCTGTGGCCTTCTCGGTCCTCGGCGGCGCCAGGTCAGGAGGGATGCTGCGCCGGGCGGTAGCGCTGGAGGTTTCCGCCGACCTGGTCCAGGTAGGGCCGGATGGCGGCGAGCCTGGCCTGGTCCTGCTTCTGCACCACCCAGGTGGCGGTGCGGTAGGCGGCGGCGAGGTTGAGGGCCGGGTCACCCGGGACGCCCTGGAGATCCGGGGCGATGGCGCAGAGCATCCGGCCAACGGCGAGGATCGAGTCCTCGGGGGTGAACGGCGGTACCGGAACGGTGTCCTGACGGTCGGGCGGCAAGTAGTAGCGGAGCACCCGGGGTGTCCAGCGGGCGATGCCGTACTCGTCCTTGACCGGGTCGCTCAGGTTCGGGTCGAAGCCGCTCTCGGCTTTGAGCATGGCCGCGATCAGAGCCGGGGTGACCTCCGGTTCGGGACACCTGGTGCCGGCCTCGACGATCAGGCCCTGGTACTGCGCGGGAATGTCGGTGCCGGGGTGCAGCCACCGTGCGAGGCCCTGGAGCGGAGCCCGAGTAGTGGTGAGGGTGGCCAAGGCGCCGGATGCGCCGGGTGCGCCGGGTACGGCGGAGTCACCCGGGACGCAGGCGCTGAAGGCGAGGGCGAACACCGCCGCGATCAGCGGACCGAGGACGCGGCGCGGCGCCGGTGGCCACACCTGCGGTGGCGCCGACGCTGCGTCGGATGCTGACGCCGGTGGACCTTCTGTCAAGACCTCCGCGCCCGGGCCCGGCTCCGCGCCCGGCTCCGTGCCCGCGCCCGGCTCCGCGACCAGCGGACGGGTGATCAGCCGGTGCGTGCGTACTCGGCGGTGTTCCCACTCCACCGGGTCGCCACCGCACGCGGTTACGAAGGCGGCCAACACCGCCTCGCTCGGCAGCCGGCGGCCGGCGGCGGCCTCGGCGAGCGTGGAGGCGGAGTAGTTGATGCGGGTGGCGAGTCGGCGGTAGGGCGGACTGCCGGCCTGGCGTCGTAGCTCGCGCAGGTCCAGGGCGAAGAGCGCCAGGGGGCCTTCGTCGGCATCGAGCGGCTGTTCCTGCCGTCCCACCTGCTGGTCCCTTCTGTCTGTCGAGCTCTACCGTCTTGTCGGTCCGTCGAGCTGTCCGGTCCTACGAGGGCAGCCTCGTCCAGACGCGTCCGGCCTTTGTCCGGCCTTTGTCCGAGCAGGCCAGCAGGCCGTGACGGCGCGCCCCGGGCCGAGTTTGATAGGGCGTGGCGCCCTCGTTTCGCACCAGCCATGACAACATCCAATCGCTTCGTGGGCGCCGCGACTCGGCTTTCCGCCGGATCTGCCGTGTGCAGTAGTTCACACACCGTCAGCGAGCGGCCGCTCTCACCGCACACCGCACTCCGCACCCCGCCATCCGGGCTCCGGAGTCCCGCTGCGGTGCCTCGCCGCCCATCGGTGGCCGCACCCCACCCTCTGGAGGATCACTCGATGTCCCACCCTTCCCAGCCGGACAGCGGCGAGGTCACCCGCCGCTCGCTGCTCCGCGCCGGCGCCGGCCTGACCCTGGGCGCGGGCCTGCTCGGCGTCACCGCCGGCTCCGCCTTCGCCGGCCCCGCCGCTCGACGCGCGGCCGTCGCGCCGATGGCGCAGACCGGCGCCGCCCTGTGCGACACGCCCGGTGACTCGGCGAGCGCCCAGGGCCTGGGCTCCGGAGACCTCGGCATCCCCTACTTCCGCGAGCACGACGGCTCCTGGGGCTACGTCTTCGGCGACTCCTGGGCCAACTCCGCGCAGCGCGATCCCTATCTCGGCTCGCCGGTGATGCTCGCCCAGTCGAACTTCGACAGCAGCGGCGGCTCGCCGATCTCGTTCACCTGGGCGATGCCCACCGGCGGCCAGGCCGCCCAGCTGTTCAACTACGCGCACCAGACGGACAACGGGTACGGCTGGGAGTTCAGCCGGATCCCCAACGACTGCATCGAGTTCGGCGGTCGCACCTACATCCAGTACACCTCGGTGGCGACCTGGACCTCGCCGGCCGGCTACGACGGCTCGCTGATGTCCGGGGTGGCGTACTCCGACGACTACGGCGTGACCTGGCAGGACTACCCGTACCACTGGGCCGGCGACACCCAGCACAACAACCAGTCCATGTACGGCATGTGGTCCTTCGCCGGCATCGACCCGGACGGCTGGCTCTACATCTTCTCCAAGCGCTGGAACGGCACCCACCACAACACCGCCGACGGCGGCGCGATCCAGCTCTTCCGGATCCAGCCGGACGACTTCCGGGCCGGCAACTTCGGCGCCCAGCAGAACTGGGCCTACCTGGGCGGCTCCTGGCAGTGGACCCAGGCGGCCCCGCCCTCGATCATCCTCTCCGGCAACAACATCGGGGAGTTCTCGGTCAAGCGGATCAACGGCACCTACTGCATGAGCTACTTCGACGTCGCCGACTACTCGATCTGCACCCGCACCGCGCCCCGCCCCGACGCGGTCTGGACAGCGCCCAAGCCGCAGATCGTCGGCAACAGCCTCTGGCGGCCGAACCACTTGGGCCGGCCGCAGCTCCCCTACCTCTACGGCGGCTACATCCACCCGGGCAGTGCGAACGCGAACTCGCTGACGCTGATCGTCTCGCAGTGGAACGGGCAGCAGGGGACGTCGCCGTACCGGGTGCTCCAGTACGACGGGATCAACCCGTAACCACGCCCGCCTCACCCGGCCCCCGTCACCCGGCCCGCGCCCCGGGGTCGGGTCACCACTCCCTGACTGCCGGATCCGGCTGTGCGGGGGAGTGTGTCCGGCCAACGGGACAGCGAGCCGTTGGCCGGACACACCAGGTGACTTCGAGGGTGCCGCACAGCCTGCGATGATCGGTGCATGGTCGAACGAGTCATCGCAGCCTGTGACGGAGCTGCCAAGGGAAACCCCGGTCCAGCAGCCTGGGCGTATGTGATCGCGGACGGTGACGGAGTGCCGCAGCGCTGGCAGGCCGGTCCGCTCGGGCACAACACGAACAATGTCGGCGAGCTGACGGCGCTGGAGCAGTTGCTGGCCGCGACGGACCCCGGCGTGGTGTTGGAGGTGCGGCTCGACAGCACTTACACCCGCGACGCGGTGACCAAGTGGCTGGCGGGCTGGAAGCGCAACGGGTGGAAGACCGCCGCCGGCAAGCCGGTGGCCAACCGCGAGCTGATCCAGCGCATCGACGCGCTCCTGGAGGGGCGGGACGTCACCTTCGTCTACGTTCCCGCGCACCAGGTGAACGGCGATCCACTGAACGCGATCGCCGACAAGGCCGCCAGCGACGCTGCCCGTACCCAGCAGGGCGCGGCGGGCACCGCAGTCGACCTCCCCGCGCCGGACCCGGCCCCTTCCGCCGCCCCGCGAAGCCGCCGCCCTGCAGCCTCGGCCGCGACGGCGAAGAGCTCCAAGGGCGGCGGGCCGACCTTGGCCGCACGGTTCCCCGGTACGTGCCCTTGTGCCCGCCCCTACGCCAAGGGCGACACGATCACCAAGGTCGGCCAGAGCTGGGGACACCCGCAGTGCGCGGCCGCCCAAGCATGAGCGTCCGGCGCTGCCCGCACCCCTGCGGTCCGGAGTCGCCTGGGCCGGTCGGCAGAGGGCCGGGCAGCCGGGCTGCCCGGCCCGTTTCGGGTTTCGGCTCGTTGCCGACCGGAATGCTCGCGCCGGCGCCGAAGTGGCCGGTGCGTCAGCCGTCGTGACGGCTCCCGGGCGGGAGTGGTTGTGGTGGGCGTTGGGCGGCGAGGGTGGCCAGGCCGGCTCGGGAGGATACTCCGAGTTTGTGGTAGACCCGGGCGAGGTGGGTTTCGACCGTGCGGGGGCTGAGGTAGAGCTGGGCGGCTATCGCCCGGCTGGTGAGGCCCTCGGTGACCAGGTGGACGATCTCCAGCTCGCGGGAGGTCAGTGTGGCCAGCCCGTGCGGGACTTCGCCGGGGGCTTCGAGGATCGCGGGGCGTAGCGAGTCGGCGAGGCCGACCAGTAGGGCCGCGCCGCCGTTCGAGGCGAGCTGGAGGCCGCGTTGCCACATGGTGGCCGCGCGGGCACTGTCGCCCGCCGCCTTCATGACGGGTGCGCCGAGCAGGAGGGCGTACGCCTCCCGGAGCAGGGCGCCCGACCGCGCGCTCTCCTGGGCGGCCTCGGTGAACAGCTCGGCGGCCGTGGCCGGTTCGCCTCGGCCCGCCGCCACCTGGGCCAGGCCGCAGAGTGCGGTTCCGCGCTGGGCCGGCAGGCCGAGTTGGTCCGCTTCCCGCAGGGAGCGGGTGGCCCAACCGGCTGCGGCGTCGAGGTCGTTCCTGGCGAGGGCGTCGGCGGTGAGCAGCTCCAGGAAGTGCGGGCGGATGGAGGGTTGCAGCCCGCGCAGTTCGCCGTCGTCACCCGCGTGCAGCAGGGCTTGCCGTACCCGGTTCCGGTCGCCGACGCGCAGCGCCGAGAGGCCGAGCACGCCCCAGGCGGTGGACGCGAACCAGCTGGTGCTCGTGCCCGCCGCCGCGACCGCCTCCTCGGCGATCGCGAGGGCGCTCGGGTCGCCGGGGGGACGGGCGTACACCAGGACCCGGGCCTTGGAGGCCAGCGACAGGGCCAGCAGTTCGCTGCTCCCGATCGACCGCGCGATGGCCTCGGACTCCTCGGTCAGCTCCAGCGCGGACGGCAGCCTGCAGGTGTTGAGGTGGACGTACGCCTGGCAGAGCAGCAGCAGCGGCAGCACGTAACTCTGGCCGCTGCGCCGGGCGATGGCCACTCCGCGGGCGGCGTGGCGTTCGGAGTCCGGGTAGTTCTCCAGGAAGACCTCGGCCCAGGCCAGCCCGCCCAGGGGTTCGCACAGGTTGGCGAGACCGCCGTCGGTCAGCGCGTCCACCAGGCCGCCGGCCGCCACGGCGAAGCTCCGGGCCGCGCTCATGTCGCCCTCGTACGCCTCGCCGACTGCGGCCACCGCGAGGCTGTACGCCTCGCCGGACTCGTCGCCGATGGACCGGGCGTGATCGATGGTCCGGGCGACCTCCGCCCGGATGTCCGGGTAGGAGGCCGCGAACAGCGCGCACGCACCTAGTTCCACCTCGAGTGCGATCACCTCGGTGGACGAGAGGCCGGGTGACAGACCGGGCGAAAGGCCGGGCGGCCGGGCCAGTTCGCGGCGGACCAAGGCCGCCGCCTCCCGGTAGTTGCCGAGGTGACGCTCCGTCAGGCAGCACAGCGCCACCGAGGCGCACCGGACGGTGTCGCCCGCCGGCCCCGGCTCGCCGATCAGCTCGTGCAGCAGATCGCGGCTTTCCCGCAGCCGGCCGGTCACCCCGAGCGCCCGGGCCCGTGCCAGCTTGAGTTCGCGCCGCCGCACCGCGTACGAGGGTGTGTCGGGCAGGATCGCCAGCACCGTCCGCAGCCAGTGGGCCGCGCTCGCCGGAGCCGTCGCGGCGCTCTGTCCGGCCGCTTCGATCAGCACGTCGACCGCCGCCGGGTCCCAGCCGGTCAGCGACCGCTCCACGTGGTGCGCCCGCTCGACGGCAGGTGCGCCGGCGTCGGCCAGTGCCGCCGCCGCCCGCTGGTGGAACGCGGCGCGCCGCCGGATGTCGGTGTGCTCGTAGACCAGCCCCCGGAGCACCGGGTGGCGCAGTGCCCACCGGCCGTCCGGACCGGCGCGGATCAGGTCACGTCGGATCAAGTGAGCCGTCTCCTGGTCGAGTTCCGCGTCCTGGTGTCCGGTGGTGCGGCGCAGTGTCTCGGGGGTGGCGTGGTCGCCGAGGACCGCGACCGCCTCGATGGTCCGTCGTTCGGCCGGAGTCAGCGGCGTCAGCTCGTCCAGCAGGAGTGCGCTGAGCCCGGTCGGCGCGTCGCGGAGCAGATCGGTGCGATCCGCCGACGGCGAGGCGGGGTGGCCGGGGTGGCCGGGGTGGGGCCGTGCGGCGCGGTGTGCCTGCAGCAGGGAGAGGAAGTACAGCGGGTTGCCCTCGCTCGCGGCGTAGAGTTCCACGGCCTGGGCGGGCGGCACGTCGGAGGCGAGGTGCTGGACGCACTCGTGCCGGGCGAGCGGCCCCAGGTCGATCCGGAGTACCGCTCGCGAGTCGACGCCACGGGTGAGTGCGGCCGCGAGTGACGACGGTGCCTGCCGGTCGCGGCGCGCGACGACCAGCACCACCGAGGTGCTGACGGGATGTCTGATGAGGTGGTCGAGGAGCTCGAGCGACGCGGGGTCGGCCCAGTGCAGATCGTCCAGTACGACGATGATCCCCGTCCGCCCGAGGTGGGTCAGCAGGCCGGCCGCCGCCTGGTAGAGGCCGAAACGGTCGACGCCACCCGGCGTTGCCGGTAGGGCCGGGACCCCGGCGATGCCGCGCAGGATCGGTGCGGCCGTCCTGGCCAGTGCGGGGGTGCTGAGCAGTGCCAGGGGGTCGAGGTCGGCGAAGGCGTCGATGAACGGCTGGAAGGGGACGTGCTGTTCGTACTCGGTGGCCCGGCCGCGCAGCACCGTCACGCCACGACTCCGGGCGCGGTGGCAGAACTCGTCCAGCAGCCTGCTCTTGCCGATGCCCGGCCCACCGGTGATGTCGACGACCGCCGGGCCGCCCCCGCCCAGCTGGTCGAGCACCGCGTCGAGCCGGTCGATCTCGGCGGACCTGCTGATGAAGGGTGTCCGGCCGGAGTGCCGGGCAGATCCGCCGCACGGCATGTCTTCCACAGCGGATTCCACAGCGGACACGTGCAGACCCCCAGGCCGTTGACGTCTGAGGTGATCATACCGTCGTACGGGAAGGGGTTTACGGTCTGTAGTTGGCTCTGACCGGACGGTCGGGCAGGCGCCTTGGGCGCCCGCCCGGTCCGTCACGTCATTCGAGCTTGATCGGGATGGTGCAGCAGCACGAGCAGATGCTGAAGGTGGCGGCCCGCTCGGGCTTCGTCGCCGAGTCGTTCATGCCGACCACGGTCAGCGCGCCGAGGTCGAGGTCGGCGAGGTCGAACTCGTCGCCGGTGGTGCTGATGTCGAGGTGACTGATCGTCTGGTTCACGTCTGTCCCATTTCCGTTCGTGTGGTTGTGTGTCACATCACAGCTGTGCACACTGTCGGCCCGTCATCCACGCGCGGCAATCGGTAGAAGTACCTAATCGGTTTACGCAACCGGTTCGGAACCGGCCTGCCGGAGTTGTACGTAGTCGATTCGGTACTTGATTCGGTACTTCTACCGATGCTGCCGGGCCGGAGCGGCTGCCAGCCTCGCACTCACCAGACCGGCAGCCGAGGAGAACCAGATGATCGACACCCCTGTCGGCATCGGTCTCGGTCTCGGCCTCGGCGTCGGTCTCGGTATCGATGTCGCGCCCGCCGCGCCGGGCGCGGTGTCGGTGGCGCCGTACGCCGTGGTCCGGACGGTGGCGCTCCCCGCCCCGCAGCCCTCGCCGGTCGGGGACGAGTACCGCGCGCAGGTCGGACGGTTGGTCGGCCTGACCGCCTGGTGCGAACAGGCCGGTCCCGAACTCTGCGACGCCCTCTACGAACTGGCCGGCTCCGCGCGGCCGGATGCCCGTGGGCGGGTGCTGCTTCCGCTGCGGCGTGACGTGCACAACCGCCGATCGCCGCGCCCGTCGCTGCGGGCCGCGTGGGCGGACCTGGCCCGGCAGCTGCCGTCGCCGTCGTCGCTACTGCCATTGCTGGACGAGTGGCTGACCGCGCGCGACGAGATCGACCGGATCGGCGCGCTGCTCGACGCGCTGACCGGGCCCGCTCTGGAGAGCGACCGCACCGCGCTGGCCGCGCTCTGCCGGGCCGAGGAGCTGCAGCGCGCGGTGGCCCTGACCAGCGCGGATCTGCTGCGTGCAGTGCGGCGGGCGGCCGCCCAGGGCGCTGACCCGGACAGGGGAGCCCGCAAGTCCGAGGCCACCGTGCTGCGGTACGCGATGCGTGCCGTCACCAAGACCGCCCCACTGTCCTGGTTCTCGCACGTCGGCTGGGGCCGCTGGAACGAGTGGCACGAGGACGCCGATGTACCTGGGCCGGGCCTACCGGGCGCGGCCGAGCCGTCGGCGGTGACCCAGGTGGACCGGTGGACGCTGGAAGCCCTGGTGCAGGCGGTGCTCCGACGCCCGGAGCTGCGTGCGGCGGCGCGCTACCGGCTCGTACCGGGTCTGCGTTCGGACGGCTCACAACTGGTCTACCGCCGAACGCCCTTGGGCGAGGGGACCTCCGCGCAGGAGCTCCCCGAAGAGCAGGTGACCGTGCCGCTGAGCGCACCGCTGCGCCATGTGCTCGCTACCGTCGGGGCCGGTGGCGCGATACAGCCGGGCGCACTCGCCAGCGGTATCGCCGCCCGGCTCGGTGGCCCCCGGGAGGAGGCGGAGCGCGCTGCGACGGCGTACGTCGGCTCACTCATCGACCAGGGGCTGCTCCAGCCGGTGTACCCGGTCGATCCGCAGTCGGCGGACGTGGTCCGCGAGACCGCCGACTGGCTGGCCGAGGTCGGGTTGGTCGAACCGGCGGCGGTCCTGGCCGACATCGGAGCGGACACCGAGCGGTACGCGCGGCTGCCCGCAGCGGCCAGGCCCCCTTGTCTGGACAGGATCCGGTCCCGCTGGTCGCAGGCGTTCGCGCTGGTCGGCGCGGTGCCCACGGGCCACCGGGCACCGCTCACCGAGGACGTCGCCGTCCGTACGGTGCAGAACCTCGGCGGCGGTCACGGCAGCGGAGCGCTACTGGACCTCGCCCGACTCGCGCCCCTTTTCGAGCTGTTCGACGAGTACGCGGTGATCCGCCGGATGGCGCGGGACCGGTTCGTCGCCCGGTTCGGCGTCGGCGGCAGCTGCGACGTGGTCGGCGAGTTCGCCGACGAGTTCACCGACACCTGGCGGGCGCTCGACCTCGTAGATCAGGCCGACCCGGCGGTCGGCTCGGCGGCCGCCCCCGGCGACGGGCAGCCCGTCGGCCGCGAGGTGCGGGAGCTGCTGCGACTGCGCGCCGAACTGGCTGCCGCAGTAACGGCCTTCGGATCGGGCGGCGGATCGGGCGGCGGAACGGATGGCGGCGAGGTGGTGCTGCCGGAGGAGGTGGTCGCCGAGGCCGCGCGCCGAGGGCCGGGCTGGCTCCGGAGGCGCCCCGCCTCGTACGGGGTGTTCGTCCAGCCCGTCCCGGCTGACGGCGCCACCCGGTTGTGCGTCAACCATGTCTACGGCGGCTGGGGACGCTTCACCAGCCGGTACCTCGACCACCTCGACCCGAGCGCGAAGGCACTGGTCTCGGCCCGGATCGCGGACGCGCTCCCCGGCGCGGAACGGGTCGCCCAGATCCGCCCGGTGCTCGGCTTCAACGCCAATCTGCACCCCTTGCTGGTCGCTGAGGAAGTGTCGGATCTGCCGGATCTCCCGGCCTGGGCAATGCTTCGGCCGGAGCAGCTCCAGCTGGTCCACGACGACGCCGACGATCAACTGCGACTGCGGGTCGCCGCCACGGGCGAGCTGGTCAACGTCCTGTACCTGGGATTCCTCTCGCCGTTCGTGCTGCCCAGGCGGCTGATGCCGATGCTGAACGACCTGGGGTCGGGCATCGTCGACCTCGGCAAGGGCCTGGTGCCGACCCGCAGCCGGGACACCGCCGTGGGCCGGATCCGGTACCGGCCCCGGCTGCGCTACCGCGAGGTGATCGTCTCCCGCGCCAAGTGGTTGCTCACGGCTGAGACGGTACGAGCCTGGCGGGCCGACCTCGACCAGGAGCCACCCGCACTCGCCACGTCCCGCTGGCGGGCCCAACTCGGTATCCCTGAACGGGTGTTCGTCGCCGCAGCGCCGCCCGAGGACGGCACCGCACTGAGTGCGGTCACCTCCTTCTTCGAACAGCCCAAGTCCCAGTACGTGGACCTCGGCAGTGCCCTGCACCTGCGCTGCCTCTCCCGCACCCTCGCCCGCTACCCCGGCGGCGTGATCCTCGAAGAGGCGTTGCCGGAGCCGAGAGTGGGCGCGTACGCCGTCGAGATCGTCGCCGAGACCTACAGGAGTCACCCGTGACAGCCACATCCCTCGCGGCGGACCGCGTGCAGGACGACGTACCGGATCGCGTACCGGATCGTGCACCGGACGACGCGCCGGAGCGCGCGGTGGTGCTGCGCCTGCGCCCGATCGTGCACGCCAGCCCGGTGCGGGACGGAGTCCACGTACGGGGGGCGCGGTCGAGCTTCACCATGAACGGCGGCTCGGGACTGTGGCGGCTGTGGCAGGCGGTCTCGGTGGCGCTGGCCGGCGGCCGTTCCCGCGAACAGCTGCTGGAGTTGGGTCCCAACCCCGCCGTCCGGGCGGCGGTCGCCATGATGGTGGGGCAGCTGGACGAACACGACATGCTGGTCGCGGTACCGCCGGGCTGGGGCGAGTCGTCCGGACCCGGTGATCCGCCCGAGCGGATCGCCGGTTGGCTGGCGGCCGTCGCACCGGATCCCGTCGACGCGTGGGAGCGGCTCCGGCCCGCGTCGGTCACCGTCTGCGGAACCGGTCCGGTTGCCGCCGCTGCGGCCCGGGCCCTCGCGGGGGCCGGAGTTACGGTGATCCGAGCGGGTGCCGAGGTGACGTCGCCCGTTCTGCTCGCCACCGCCGAGGTGGCGGTGTCGGTTGCCGTCGGCGGTGAAGTCGGCTTTGTGACACCGGTGTTCGCAGCTCCGTCCGGTGCGGACGATCCGGTACTGAGCGAGGCTGCGGCAATCGCCGACCGGATCGGGCTGTCCGCCGGGGCGCCGTCGCCTGCCGTCCTCGCCGCACTGGTCGGCGGTGCCGCCGCACATCGCCTGGTGTGCGCGATCGCCGGTCTGCCCGACCCCGGCGAGGACCCGCTGGCCGACGCACCCTCGACGGAGGCGGCCACGTTCCGCCATCCGACAGCCCTGGTCGCCCGCCTCGACCCGCTGCGTGCCGAGTACCACCCGTGGTTGGCCTCGGTCGAGCGGGCACCCTCGACCGGCGGATGGCTCGACCGGGCCGCCGCGCTGCTCCGGGTGGAGGCCCTGGCGGACCGGGAGACCGGCGTACTGCCCGTACTCGAACTCCACGACCTGCCTCAGTTGCCGGCCGGACTCGCCCGGTGCCGCGTCGGCGCTGGCGTCGTCTGCGGCATCGGCACCGATGCCGGTCTGGCCCGGCTGAGCGCTGCCGTCGGGGCCGCAGAGCAGTTGGCCGGCGTGGCGGACGGCTCAGCGGACCGGGTGGTGGGCGCCGACGCGACGCACGCCGAGGGTGTCCTGCTGCGCCGGCTGGTCCACCGGCAGCAGCACCGGCGTCCGGAGGGCACGGAGCCGGCCGCCGCCGAGCTCGACGCCGCCGAGTGGGCGTCCCCGGAGGCCCGACGCTGGTTCAAGGCCGTGACGCTGCGCTTCGGGGTCCACGCGGACCTACGGGTACGCCGACTGGCCACCGGCGTCCACCACGCCGAACTGCGCACCGGCAGCGAGCTGTTGGGCTGGGCCGTGGAGAGCACCCCGACGGACGCGGCGGCCTTCTGCGCGCTGGCCGCAGCGGGAGCGCTCCAGTGGCGGGCGGCCGGTGGCGACCCGTCGGCGGTGATGTACGCACCCTGTGGCGCCACGCCCACCGCCGCAGCGGACGGGGAAGCGGAAGCGGAAACCGTCCTGCAGCAGGAGCTGCGCCGCCTGCTCGGCACCCGCGCGCCCCTTACCCCTGTCGCGCCGAGCAGCCCACTGACCCGGGCGCTGGCGGCAGCCGGGTTCGTCACCCTGGAGGTCACGCCGTGACGCAGCGGCTGCGCGACCTGCTCGCCACCGAGCTGGCCGACTCAGGCCAGCCGTGGCCGGTCCTGGACCTCGCGGCGGCCCTGACCGCCACCACCCCGGCGGTGGTGGCACTGGACGAGTGGACCCCGGACCAGGCCGACGCCCTCTCCGCGCATGCCTGGCGAACCGGAGCGACGCTGCTGCCCGTCCGGCTCGACGGATCCACGGCGCTGATCGGGCCGTTGCTGCACCCCGACGCCCCCGCCTGCCTGGGCTGCGTGGAGACCGAGCGGCTCGCGACCATCGGCGGCCGTACCCCACGGGACCAGGGCGACCTGCTCCTCGGCGGCATCACCGCGCCGACCGTGCTGCCCCTGCTCGCCGCCCTCGCCGCCGACGCGCTGGCCGCCGCCCTGGCCGGCCCTCTGGCCGACCCGGCCCGTCGGCCGGGCACAGTGTGGGCGGTCCGTACCGAGGACGGCACCTGCACCACCCACCGGTCCCGGCCTCGCCACGGTGGTTGCCCGCTCTGCGGGCCGCTGCCCGAGGACACGGCGGAGGGGGCCAGGTTCGCGCCCGCCCGGCGGCCGTTGCCCGATCCGTACCGGCTGCGTCAGGACAACCCGGCCACGACCTTGGCAGGGCTGCGCGCCGCGCTGCTGGACCCGCGGCTGGGGCCGGTGGCGAACGTGTTCTGTCCGGACAAGTACCCGATAGCCGTCGCCAGCGCCGAGGTGGTCGGCCACTGGGAGGAGCGCGAGGGCGGATACGGCCGCTCGTCGACCTTCGCCGAGGCCGAACGGATCGCGCTGTTCGAAGCCGTCGAGCGGATGACCGGGATGATCCCGCGTGGCAAGCGCACGGTGCTGCACGGGAGCTTCGCCGAGCTCGGACCCGAGCGCGCGCTCGATCCGGCCCGGCTCGGGCTGTTCGAACCGGACGTGCTGGAGCTGCCGGAGTTCCGGCTCGCCCGCTACACCCCGGATCTGTCGATGAGTTGGGTGTACGGCTGGTCGATGGGCGCGGACCGGGCGCTGGCGGTGCCCGAGCAGGTGGCGTACTGGGGCCTGCCCGCCGCGTCGGACGGCGGCGGACCGGCGAGGTTCGTCCTGGAGAGCTCCAACGGCTGCGGTCTCGGCAACAGCCTGGAGGAGGCGGTGCTGCACGGTCTGCTGGAGGTCGCCGAGCGCGACGCGTTCCTGATGGCCTGGTACGCGCGCACACCCCTGACCCGGGTGGCGACGCCCGACGACGACCCGCTGGTGGGCCACTTCGTCGATCGGCTCGACTCGCTCGGCTACGACCTGCTGCTCTTCGCGGCCGACAACGACTTCGGCGTGCCCGTGGTGGCCTCGCTCGTACTCTGCCGCGACACCGAGTCCCCGGCCCCGCAGGCGTTCTTCGCGGCCGGAGCCCATCCGGACCCCCGGGAGGCGATCCGCTCCGCCGCCGTCGAGGCGGTGGTCAACCTCGAACACGCTGCGGAACAGGCCCGCGCCCGGCCCGCCAAGTTCGACCGGGACCGCCTGCGGCCGATGCTCGACCAGCCGGTGCTGGTGGCCGGAATGGACGATCACATCGGCCTGTACACCCTGCCGGAAGCCCGTGCACGCTTCGAGTTCCTGCTCGCGGACCGGACGCCTCCCCGACCGTGGCAGGAGGTCTGGCCCGGCCGGCCGCAACCCGTACCCGATCTCGGTGCCCTGCTGACGGAGTTGGCCGCCCGGGTCGTCCGGGCCGGTATGGACGTCGTCGTGGTCGACCAGACGGACCCGGTCGTGCGCGACAGCCTCGGCCTGTACGCGGCCAAGGTGGTCGTGCCGGGCGCGCTTCCGATGACCTTCGGTCAGGTCTACCGCCGGACCCTCGGTCTGCCACGGCTGCTGGACGTACCGTGGCGACTGGGCCGGCTGCCGGCCCGCCCCGGCTACCAGGACCTCGCCCTCGACCCCCACCCCTTCCCGTGAGCCCCGCCGAGCGGGCCGACCCGGCGCGCACCGAGGCCGACCCGACGCGCACCGAGCTGGCCACCGCCTACGGGCACGGACCCGGCAAGTCGGTCCGGGCGTCGCACCGGACCGTACGTCCCGCCAGGAACCGACCGGCGCACTCCGTGGAGCTGAGCCGCCTCGCGGACATCCCGCTGCTCGGCCCGGCCCTGGTGCGGACGCTGACCGCAGGGCTGGCCCCCCGCCGCTGGGAGCCCTGGAACATGTACAACGACCACCGGGCCTACCCGTCCGCGCGCTCCGCGTACCTGGTGGACGCGACGCTGCGGCTCGGCGGGCGGCGCTGGGCGATCGATCCGGTCAGGCTGCTGCTGGAAGGACCGGCACGCCTCCCGGATCCGTCCACCGTCACCTCGGCCGACATCGAGCTGACCGTCGACCCCGGGCGGCTGCCCGACGGCTACGGCACCCTGCGTGAGGCGCTCGCCCTCCTGGAGGCCGGCCACCTCGGCGCGGCTCTCGTCGAGGCGGGCCTTGCCACCGGGCTGGCCGCACGGGCACAGAGCGGATCCGGCGTGGTGTCGGAGGTGACGCTGAGCCACGGCACGGCCGCGACCTGGCCCTGGGAACGGGTGCGCGCCACCCGCAGTTCGGCACTGAGCCCCCGGGGTCTGTCGGCGGATCCCAGGCCGCTGCCCGCCGGGACCCTGCACCGCCTGATCCGGGACAGCCGCCCGCCGGAGGGCTCGCTCGCCGCGCCACCCGCCGGGGACCGCCTGCGGCACCGGCTCGCCGTCCGAGGGGTGACCGGCGTACCGGACGGACTGTACGGGCTGGACGGCGACGGGCCGGTGCTCCTCCAGCCGGGTCGGATCACCGAGCGGATCCGGTCCGCGTTCGGACTCGGCCCGGAAGACGTCGACGTGGCCGGTATGAACGTGGTCTGGATGATCACCGCCGATATCGGGGCCGTGGTACGCGGGCAGGGCCCCGCCGGGTACCCGGACACGCTGCTCAGCGCTGGGGCGGCCGCACAGCACGTCTGTTCGGCCGCTGCTGCGGCGGGACTGTTCTGCCGTCCGGTACGCAGCTTCGACGAACCCGCCGTCGAGGCCGCGATACGGGCCGACCCCGGGGAGGACGCCGTCTACATGCTGCTCATCGGCCGCCCCCGGGCCCTGGACTTCTGTTACGACCTGACTTCCCCGGAGGAGCCGACATGGCCCTGACTCCCGCTCCCGTGGCCCCCACTCCCGTGTCCGCCGCTCCCTGGAGCAGCGTGCACTGCTTCCTGCGTTGGCGGCCCGAGCACACCGACGCCTTCGTCACCGGAACCCTGGCACCGCTGATGGAGGCCCTGTGCGCGGCGGGTCGGATCGAGGGCTGGTTCTTCGTCCGCTACTCCGAGCACGGACACCACCTGCGGATCAGGGCCCTGGGCGCCGACCCGGCGACCACGAAGGAGCTGTGCGAGCAGCTGGCCGAGGCCGTACGGGCCGCGCCGTACTCCGTCGAGCCGGCCGATCGTGGGGCAGCCGGCGGCCCGGAGGCCCCGCGCGGGCACGGCGAGGTGTGCGAGTCCCGCTACGAGCCGGAGACCGAACGCTACGGCGGCGCCGCCGCGTTGCCGATCGCCGAGGAGGTGTTCTGCCGGTCCAGCGCGATCGCCACGGCCGCCGTCGCGCGCACTCCCGAGCCGGCCAGGCGGCTGGCCGCCGCGACGGACTTCATCCTGGCCACCGCGATCGCGCTCGACCTGGACCCGCTCGGCACCGTCCGGTGGCTGCGTCGCGGCGCGATCGCCTGGCGCCGGCACCCCGACGCCACGGCCCTGGCCCCGACCACCGTCCAGGGCTCGGCGCTTGAAGTGGCGGCGGCCCAGTCCGCAGCCGTCGTCCGGCGCTGGCACGACATCCACGCGTCCGACGGCTCCGGGACGCGGCTGCGCGACCAGTGGGCCGCCTGCGTCAGGACGGCCCGCGCGCGCCTGGAGCCGGACGCCGAAGCGGACACCGAGGCCGACCGGGAGCGCTGGTTGCAGGTGTGGTCCTCCCAACTGCACATGCTGCTCAACCGGATGGGGGTGCTGCCCGACGAGGAGCGCTCGCTCCAGTGGTTCATCGCCTCCTCACTCCTCGCCCCGGAGGGGACCACCGACTTCTTCGCCGACCATCCGGCCGCCGTCGACCGCCGCTACCTCGACGCCAGTAACTTCGCACCGAGCCGGATGGAGTGGCAGCAGCCGAGGAACGCACCCCGGGCCCCGCAGCAGCCGCCGCGCAGCCCGTTCGCCGGACCGCCGGTGGCCCTGCCGGCCGGAGCGCCGCCGAGCATGCCCCTGGCCGAGGCGATGACCCGCCGGTCGAGCGCGCGCGGCGAACTCGGCCCGGACCTGCGCGCGGAGGAACTCGGCACCCTGCTGTGGTCCGCCCACGCCGGACAGGCCGAAGCCGACGCCCACGGCAGGGTGCCCCGCCCGTACCCGAGCGCCGGAGCGTCGTACGCCGCCCGGCTGCGGCTCATCGTCCGCGAGGTCGAGGGGCTGAGCCCAGGCACGTACGAACTCGACCCCGTGAGCCGGACGATGCTGCCGATCGGCGCGGCGCCGACCACCGATGAACTGGCGGCCGCGTACGTGGGGTTCGGCCGCCAGGCCCTGCCCGGCCAGTACCTCGACGTGTCGGCGGTGCCCGCGCTGGTCGGCCTCTACGTAGACCTCGGCGCACTCCGCGAGCGCTACGGGCTGCGCGCGCTGCGGTTCGCCTTCCTGGAGGCCGGACATCTCGCGCAGAACCTGGCCCTGACGGCGGCGGCCACCCGGCTGTCCCTGGTAACGGTCGGCGGCTTCTACGACGACGTCGCACACGAGCTGTTCATGCTGGACGGCGTCGACGAGGTGCTCGCCTACCTCCTGCCGGTCAGCCGCCGCCGATCCGAGTGAGGTGAGCGGCTCCCTGACGACCGCCCAGAGCCGTTCAGGCCGGTGTGGACCGTCCGTGACGATGAGGGTCGGCGGAGAATATCCTTCCGTCCGCCCCTGGGACGCCCGACACTGGATCTTGACGGCCGGCCGCTGTCGCCTGTGGCGCGGCCGGTTCGGCACACCGGGCCGGCTACCGGCTACCGGCCACCAGCTACCAGCAAGGCGAAGGCGAAGGCGAACCATGAGCGCACACTTCGATGTCGTTGTTCTCGGCGCGGGCCCGGGCGGGTACGTCGCCGCGATCCGTAGTGCCCAACTCGGCCTCAGCGTCGGGATCGTGGAGGAGCGGTACTGGGGTGGCGTCTGCCTGAACGTGGGGTGCATCCCGTCGAAGGCGCTGCTCAGGAACGCCGAACTGGCGCACATTCTGACCCACGAGACCAAGACCTACGGCATCCAGGTCGAGGGCCGGATCTCCTTCGACTACCGCGAGGCCTTCCAGCGCAGCCGCCGGGTCGCGGACGGCCGGGTCAAGGGCGTCCACTACCTGATGAAGAAGAACCGGATCACCCAGCTGGAGGGCCGGGGGACGTTCGTGGACGCGAACACCCTCCAGGTGGTGGGCGCCGACGGGGCCGTGCAGACGGTGACCTTCGGCAGCTGCATCCTGGCGGCCGGCGCCACGCCCAGGCTGCTGCCCGGCACCGCACTCAGTGACAGGGTTGTGACGTACGAGGAGCAGATTCTCTCCGACCAGCTGCCCGGGAGCATCGTCATCGCCGGTGCCGGCGCGATCGGCATCGAGTTCGCTTATGTGCTGCACAACTACGGCGTGAAGGTGACGATCGTCGAGTTCCTGGACCGGATGGCCCCGCTGGAGGATGAGGAGGTCTCGGCCGAGCTGGTCAAGCGTTACCGGCGGCTCGGCATCGAGGTAATGACCTCCACCCGGGTGGACTCGATCGACGAGTCCGGTGAGAAGGTCCGGGTCACGGTGTCCAGCGGCGGGGAGCAGCGGGTCCTGGAGACGGACAAGGTCCTGCAGGCGATCGGCTTCCAGCCGCGCGTCAGCGGCTACGGCCTGGAGAGCACCGGCGTGCGGCTGACCGAGCGGGGCGCCGTCGAGATCGACGGGCGGTGCCGGACCTCGGTGCCGCACATCTTCGCGATCGGTGACGTGACGGCCAAGCTGATGCTGGCCCACGCGGCCGAGGCGATGGGCGTGATCGCCGCCGAGACCATCGCGGGCGCGGAGACGATGGAGCTGGACTACGTGATGATCCCGCGCGCCACCTACAGCCAGCCGCAGATCGCCAGTTTCGGCTGGACCGAGGCCCAGGCCCGGAGCCAGGGCTTCGACGTACGGGTGGCGAAGTTCCCGTTCACCGCCAACGGCAAGGCGCACGGCCTCGGGGACACCGTCGGATTCGTCAAGATCATCAGCGACGCGGCCCACGGCGAACTGCTCGGCGCCCACCTGATCGGCCCCGAGGTCACCGAGCTGCTGCCCGAGCTGACGCTCGCCCAGCAGTGGGACCTGACCGTCACCGAGCTGGCCCGGAACGTCCACGCCCACCCCACGCTGGGCGAGGCCGTCAAGGAGGCGATCCACGGCCTGGCCGGGCACATGATCAACATGTGAGCGGAGGGCAGCGCCGACGAGGACGGCCCCGGACCTGAGGTCAGGTCCGGGGCCGTCCTTACGCGGTCACCTCACGCGGTCACCTTGTGGGGGTGCCGAAGGTGGTCGCGCTGCCGAACGTGGTCGCGGCGCCGAACGCGGGCGCGGTGCCGAGCTGCATGGTCTCGTCGGCGAGGGGCGGGCCGCCGGTCAGCGTGGGTCCGCCGGTGAGGGTCGGGCTGCTCAGTCCGGTGGGGAGGCCTCCCGGGGCGGGGATGCCGGACGGGGTGCCGCTGATCGGCGCGTCGCTCGGGGCCGGGGCCGGCTCCAGGGCGGTGCGGCCGGCGGCGTCGCTCAGTTTGATGAGCAGGGCGATGAGCAGCCAGTTCGCGACCAGCGAGGAACCACCGGCGGCCAGGAAGGGGAGAGCCTTGCCGGTGAGCGGGATCAGGCCGGTCACGCCGCCGACGACCACGAAGACCTGGAGCGCGACCGCCGCCGAGAGGCCGGTGGCGAGCAGCTTGCCGAACGGGTCGCTCAGGGCGACGGCGGTCCGCAGGCCACGCTGGATCAGCAGGGTGTAGACCAGCAGGACGGCGGTGACGCCGGCCAGCCCCAGTTCCTCGCCGACCGTGGTGAAGATGAAGTCGCTGCGCCCGGCGAAGCTGATCAGCCAGGGCCGGCCCTGGCCGAGGCCGGTGCCCATGAGGTGCCCGGTGCCGAAGCTGAACAGCGCCTGAGCCGCCTGGTCGGACGGCACCTTGGGCTTGCCGCCGGGCCCCATGACGTACGCGTCCAGCGGGTGCAGCCAGGCCAGCACGCGGCCGTGCACGTGCGGCTCCACGGTGCCGACGACCGCCGCGCCGCCGACCGCCATCAGCAGGCCGAACACCACCCAGCTGGTGCGTTCCGTCGCGATGTAGAGCATCACGACGAAGATCCCGAAGAAGATCAGCGAGGTGCCGAGGTCACGTTCGAAGATCAGCACCAGCAGGCTGATCACCCAGATCGCCAGCACCGGCCCGGCGTTGCGCCCGCGCGGCAGGCTCATCCCCCAGACCTTGCGCCCGGTCAGCGCGAGCGCGTCCCGGCTGGTCATCAGGTAGCCGGCGAAGAAGATCGTGATGGCGAGCTTGACGAACTCGTCCGGTTCGAAGGAGGGCAGGCCGGGGAGCTGGATCCAGCGCTTGGCGCCGAAGTTGTCGCTGGTGGAGAACACCGGTGCGGCCAGCAGGATCAGCGCACCCACCATCAGGACGTAGACGTACCGCTGGAAGAACCGGTGGTGCTTGACGGTGATGATCAGTACGGCCGCCACCACGGCGGAGATCACCATCCACATGATCTGGCCCGGCGCACTGGGGTACTTCTGGTAGTTACCGGACTGCACGATGGCGTACGACTGGTCGAGCCGGTGCTGCAACACCAGGCCGAAGCCGCTGAGCAGCACTCCTATCGGCAGGATCAGCGGGTCCGCGTACCGGGCGAACCGCCGCACCACGAAGTGCAGGGCGAGCGCCAGAGCGGTGAGGCCGCCGCCGACCTCGGCCAGGTCGCTCGGAAGCTTGTTGTTCAGTGCCAGCTCGGCGCTCATCCAGCCGGCCATGCAGACCACCACGGCGAAGGCCACCATGACCAGTTCGATGTTGCGGTGGTTCCCGGAGCGCCGGCGCCCCTCGGACCGCAGCTTTTCTCGCACGTGGACTCCCTCCCCGGGGTGCCGATGACAGATTCGGGCATCCTTGCACGTCCTGAGCGCCCGGGGGACGAGCAGGTGTCCCCACAGGGTCGGACGAGGGACTAGTGAATCCCTGGGGACCAGTGGGTGAACAGTGCCGCGTACCCGGTCAGGCGTCTACAGGGCCGTAGTAGATTCTGCGCACTCCCACCCCTAAGTTCCAAATGCTGCCGCAGGCCCCCGACCGCCGGCGAACACCCGTGCCCGCGAACACCTTGGAGAACGACTCCGATGTCACTGTTGACCTACCCCGAAGCCATCGGCGTCGGCCTGCTCCAGGGGGTCACGGAGCTATTCCCGGTCTCCAGCCTCGGCCACAGCATCCTGGTGCCGGCGCTGCTCGGCGGGCACTGGAAGCAGGACCTCAACGTCGCTGCCGACAACTCGCCGTACCTCAACGTGCTGATCGGCCTGCACCTGGCCACCGCGCTCGCGCTGATCGTCTATTTCCGGCGTGACTGGGTCAAGGTGATCGGCGGCCTGTTCAGCTCCGTCCGGGAGCGCCGAATAGAGACCGTGGACCAGAAGCTGGCCTGGCTGCTGATCGTCGCCACCGTCCCGGTCGGCATCGCCGGGCTCGCGCTGGACCACGTATTCCGCACCGCGCTGGGCAAGCCCGTACCGGCGGCGATCTTCCTGACGCTCAACGGTCTGGTGCTGTACGTCACCGAGCGGCTGCGCCGCGGCGGCAGCGGTCGCCGCCGGGCCGGTCAGGCGGCGGGGCCGGGCGAGGAGCACCTGAGCGAGGAGGAACTCTCCGACCGCCGGATATCCGCGCTCACCTTCGGCCAGGCGGCCAAGATCGGCGCGGCGGAGATCCTCGCCCTGCTGCCCGGGATCAGCCGCTCCGGCGTCACCATCAGCGCCGGCATCTTCCGGGGTCTGGGTCACGAGGACGCCGCGCGCTTCTCCTTCATGCTGGCCACCCCCGTCATCGCCGCCGCCGCCCTGCTCAAGGTGCCCACCCTGCTCGGCCCGGCCGGCGACGGCATCCGGGGCCCGGTCCTGGCGGGCAGTGTGGCGGCCTTCGTCGCCGGGTACGTCGCGGTGCGCTTCCTGACCAAGTACTTCGAGACGCGGACCCTCACCCCGTTCGCGATCTACTGCACGGTCGCCGGTCTCGGCAGCCTCGCGTACCTCCAGTTCGGCTGATCGCCCGCAGCCTGTTTCACCCGTTCCAGCAGTTTCATCTGTTTCTTCATCTGTGCCCCGAAGTCCACGACTTCGGGGCACTTTGCTGTCCGGGTACGAATTCTGGTCCGTCTCCCCTCGGTGGCCGTATCGGCGGATCTGCCGAAACTGCCTTTCGGGGCCGGTGAGTTCCTGTGCGGAATGACAGTCGGCGCCGCTGACCCGGGCCGGTAGCGTCCGTTGGGACCCCTCCTGCCCGGGCGTTTCGCCCGCCGACGGAATCGGCCTGCCCGGAAATCGGCCGCCCCCGCTCGACGGTGGCCGGCCCACCCGCCACCGAACGGGGGCGGCCATGGACTCCCCTTGACGGCCGCGCAGCCGTCGGCTTACTTTGCTTCCGCATACCAAAACAACTCTTCCGCATCGTGGAATCGCTCGCATACGGGTGGATCTGCGGAACGGAGAGGACCACCCGACCTCACGGGCCGACCGCAGGAGTAACCCGATGCCTCGTATGACAGCCGCCCGCGCGGCAGTGGAGATCCTCAAGCGCGAGGGCGTTGACGTCGCGTTCGGCGTTCCCGGCGCGGCCATCAACCCGTTCTACGCCGCCCTGAAGGCCTCGGGGGAGATCCGCCACACGCTGGCCCGCCACGTCGAGGGCGCCTCGCACATGGCCGAGGGTTACACCCGGGCCAAGGCCGGCAACATCGGTGTCTGCATCGGCACTTCGGGCCCGGCCGGTACCGACATGATCACCGGCCTGTACTCGGCGATCGCCGACTCGATCCCGATCCTGTGCATCACCGGCCAGGCGCCGACCGCCGTGCTGCACAAGGAGGACTTCCAGGCCGTCGACATCGCCTCGATCGCCAAGCCGGTCACCAAGGCCGCGACGACCGTCCTGGAGGCCGCGCAGGTCCCCGGCGTCTTCCAGCAGGCGTTCCACCTGATGCGCTCCGGCCGTCCGGGCCCGGTCCTGATCGACCTCCCGATCGACGTCCAGCTGACCGAGATCGAGTTCGACCCCGAGACGTACGCGCCGCTGCCGGTCTACAAGCCGTTCGCGACCCGCCCGCAGATCGAGAAGGCGATCCAGTTCCTGCTGGACTCCGAGCGCCCGCTGATCGTCGCCGGTGGCGGCATCATCAACGCCGACGCCTCCGAGCTGCTGGTCGAGTTCGCCGAGCTGACCAACACGCCGGTCATCCCGACCCTGATGGGCTGGGGCATCATCGCGGACGACCACGAGCTGAACGCCGGCATGGTCGGCCTGCAGACCTCGCACCGGTACGGCAATGCGAACCTGCTGGCCTCGGACTTCGTCCTCGGCATCGGCAATCGCTGGGCCAACCGCCACACCGGCAACCTGGCCGTCTACACCGAGGGCCGCAAGTTCGTCCACGTCGACGTCGAGCCGACCCAGCTCGGCAAGATCTTCGCCCCGGACTTCGGCATCGCCTCGGACGCCAAGGCCGCGCTGGAGCTCTTCATCGAGGTCGCCAAGGAGCTCAAGGCCGCCGGCAAGCTGCCCGACCGCACCGAGTGGGCCGCCGCGACCCAGGAGCGCAAGGCCACCCTGCAGCGCCGTACGCACTTCGACAACGTGCCGATCAAGCCGCAGCGCGTCTACGAGGAGATGAACAAGGCCTTCGGCCCGGAGACCCGCTACGTCACCACCATCGGCCTGTCCCAGATCGCCGGCGCGCAGATGCTGCACGTCTACAAGCCGCGCCACTGGATCAACTGCGGCCAGGCCGGCCCGCTCGGCTGGACCATCCCGGCCGCGCTCGGTGTCGCCACCGCCGACCCCGAGACCCCGGTCGTCGCGCTCTCCGGCGACTACGACTTCCAGTTCATGCTGGAGGAGCTGGCGGTCGGCGCGCAGCACCGCATCCCGTACGTCCACGTGCTCGTCAACAACGCGTACCTGGGCCTGATCCGCCAGGCGCAGCGCAACCTCGACATCAACTTCCAGGTCAACCTGGAGTTCGAGAACATCAACTCGCCGGAGCTGGGCGTCTACGGCGTCGACCACGTCAAGGTCGTCGAGGGCCTGGGCTGCAAGGCGATCCGGGTCACCCGGCCCGAGGACCTGCTGCCCGCCTTCGAGCAGGCCAAGAAGCTCGCCGCCGAGTTCCGCGTCCCGGTGGTCGTCGAGGCCATCCTGGAGCGCGTCACCAACATCTCGATGGGTGGCGCCGGCATCGACGCCATCAACGAGTGGGAGGACCTCGCGACCGAGCCCGGCCATGCGCCGACCGCGATCAAGCCGCTGACGGTCTGATCCGACCCGAACACCCTTGAGGGGCCTGGCATCGCCGTGACGGCGGCGCCGGGCCCCTCGGCTGTCCGCCTGGCCGTCCGCGACTCAGGCGCCGAGCTGCCAGATGGTGTGGTGGCTGCCGAGCACCGTGAGGGCGAGGACGGCCAGGTCGGCGGTGCCGAGGGCGAGGCCGAGCAGGGCGCGGCCCCGGCGCTGGGTCCGGCGGGTCAGGGCGAGGGTGCCGAGGGTCAGGGCGACCGGGCCCAGGACGATGTTGAAGATCAGCAGTCCGAGCAGGCCGAGGACGAACGAGGCGATGGCCATCTGGTCTGCGTCATCGGTGGTCTGACGGTTTATGGGGAAGCTCATGGCGGGACTCCTCTGCTGTCTCAGTTGTGCCTGATCCGGGCGAGGCCCTCGCGGGCTCCGAAGGCGAGCAGCCAGAGTGCGATCGCGGCGGAGGCGGTGAGGAAGACCGGGAGGGTGGTGTGGACGGCGGCTCCCATGAGGAGGCCCATGGCGATGATGACGGCGAGCAGCATGGCCGGCCCTTCGTGGCGATGGTAGTTTCGGCGATCACTTGGGATGACAAGTGTTCGCTGACTTCTTCACTCTACGCTGGCGCAACTCGGCAAACAGTTGTTTACTGAATGATGTGAGTCACATTTCGGGGGTCAGGCAGGCCCAGAAGCAGCAGAGTCGGCGCGCCCTCATGGATGCGGGCCTGCGTCTGCTGGAGCATCAGAACCTCAGCAGCCTCGGGATGCGCGAGGTGACGCGGGAGGCCGGCATGTCACCGGCCGGGTTCTACCGGCACTTCCGGGATCTCGCCGAGCTCGGGGTCGCCCTGGTGGAGGAGTCGCTGGCGAGCCTGCACGCGATGATCCGGTCCGCGCTCGCGGAGCAGGGGGATGCCGAGGCGCGGATCGACCGGACGGTCGAGGTGATCGCCGGGCACGTCCGTGACCATCGGGCGCACGTCCGCTTCCTGGCGCGGGAGCGGCACGGGGGAGTGCAGCCGGTGCGGGAGGCGATCGCCGCCGAACTGCGGCGCTTCGCCGAGGAGGTGGCCGGGGCGCTGGGGGCCCAGCCGGTGTCGGAGGGGTGGAGCCCGGAGGATGTCCGGATGCTCGCCGAGCTCTATGTCGATCACATGGTGTCGACTGCGGCGGCTTTCCTGGACGCCGGGTCGGAGGGCTCGGACGAGTCGGAGTCGGAGCGGCGGATCGCCCGTACCGCCCGTACGCAGCTGCGCCTGATCGGCGTGGGGCGGGTGCACTGGCTCGATTCCTGAAGTGGTCAACTGGTGATTGCAGCGGCACTCTTGACACAGCGGCATGTCCACGCCAGCTTTGGGAGATCCGGGAAACCCCCACACCCGAGAGGCACTCCCATGAAGAAGCCGCTCATCGGCGCGCTCACCGCACTGCTGCTGGCCGGGGCCACCGCCCTGGCCGGTGCCGCTCCCGCCTCCGCCGCCACGGCCGCCGCTGCCGCTGCGCACAGGGCCGTCCCCGCCGTGACCGTGAACTTCGCGGGCACGGTGGCGCTCGACGACTGTTCCGGTTCCGTGGTGCGGATGCCGAACTCCGCCCCGACCGACCCCGCTCTGGTCCTGACCAACGGCCACTGCCTCGAAACCGGCATGCCGAACCCGGGCCAGGTGATCACCGATCAGCCGTCCAGCCGCACGTTCACGCTGCTCACCGCCAGTGGTGGCAACCGTGCCACGCTGCGAGCCACCAAGGTCGTCTACAGCACCATGACCGACACCGACGTGACGCTGTATCAGCTGAGCACCACGTACGCCTCGATCAAGTCGCGTTACGGCATCAGCCCGTTGACGATCTCGCCGAACCACCCCGTGGCCGGCACCTCGATCGACGTGGTCTCCGGCTACTGGAAGAAGGTGTACTCCTGCAGCATCGACGGCTTCGTCTACCAGCTCCAGGAGGATGTCTGGACCTGGAAGGACTCGGTCCGCTACACCTCCACCTGCAACACCATCGGCGGCACCTCGGGCTCGCCCGTGATCGACACCAGCACCGGGCAGGTCGTCGCGGTCAACAACACCGGTAACGAGAACGGTGAGTCCTGCACGCTGAACAACCCGTGCGAGGTGGACGAGAACGGCAACATCACCGTCCACCAGGGCACCAACTACGCCGAAGAGACCTACGGCATCCCCGCCTGCTTCGGCCCCGGCAACCAGCTGGACCTGACGCTGTCGGGCTGCATGCTGCCCCAGCCGTAGTCGTGCCGGTGGTCCGGCCGTAACCATGGCAGGGCCCTGTTCGTGAACGGGCCACCCACCCGGGTGGCCCGTTTCGCGCAGCTCGTCCGCGCGCTGTCCCTGTTCGAAGTTCTGAATCAGTGGTTCAATTCTTGCCGTGGCATACCGACGCACCCCAGCCGTGCAGGCCCGGCTCGACGCCCAGCGCGAGGCGGTGCTGCGGGCCGCCGTCGCGCTGCTCGGCGAGCGGGGCTACGCCCGCTGCTCGATGGCGGCGGTGGCCCACCGGGCCGGTATCGCGACCGGCAGCATCTACCAGCACTTCGCCAACAAGGCCGAGCTGTCCGCCGAGCTGTTCCGTACCGTGGTGGGCCGGGAGGTCGCGGCCGTCACCGAGGCCGCCGCCCGGATGAGCACCCCGCACGCCAAGATCACGGCCGTCATCGAGACCTTCGCCGCGCGGGCGCTCAAGGCGCCCCGGCTGGCGTACGCGCTGCTCGCCGAGCCCGCCGAGGCCATCGTCGAGACCGAGCGCCTGGTATTCCGCCGGGCCTTCCGCGACCTGTTCGCCGAGCAGATCTCCGACGGCATCGCCAATGGTCAACTGCCTGACCAGCCACCCGAGTTGACCGCCGCTGCGCTGGTCGGCGCGGTCGGTGAGGCGCTGGTCGGTCCACTCGACACGGGGTCGCCGTCCGACGACCTGATCCCCGCCCTGGTCTCCTTCGCCATGCGCGCCCTGGGAGGCCCCACCCAAGGAGAAGGAGGACGCGATGCCGCCGACGCATGAGGTCACCAACCAGGTGCCCGAGCTGTCCGGGCACGACCTGGCCGAGGACCCGACCCTGCTCGCCGCCCTGCGCCGGGCCGGCGCCGACTGGGCCGAGCCCGAGCTGCACGAGCTCGGCCGCCTGGCGGGCACCGCCGAGGCCGGCGAGTGGGGCAGGCTGGCGAACGAGAACCCGCCCGTCCTGCGCACCCACGACCGTTACGGCAACCGGATCGACGAGGTCGAATTCCACCCGGCCTGGCACGAGTTGATGCGCACCGCCGTCTCCCACGGCCTGCACGCCGCGCCCTGGCGGGACGACCGCCCGGGCGCCCACACCGCCCGCGCCGCCAAGTTCTACGTCTGGGGCCAGGTCGAGGCGGGCCACAGCTGCCCGATCTCCATGACGTACGCCGCCGTCCCCGCCCTGCGGGCCACCCCCGGACTCGCCGCCTGGCTCGAACCGTTGCTGGCCTCGCCCGAGTACGACTTCGGGCTGCGCGAGCCGAGCGGCAAGCGCGGCCTGATCGCCGGGATGTCGATGACGGAGAAGCAGGGCGGCTCCGACGTCCGTACCAACACCACCTCGGCCACCCCGCACGCCGACGGCAGCTACCGGCTGACCGGCCACAAGTGGTTCACCTCGGCGCCGATGTCGGACCTCTTCCTCACCCTCGCCCAGGCGCCCGGCGGGCTGAGCTGCTTCATGCTGCCGCGCGTCCTGCCCGACGGGAGCCGGAACCGGATCCTGCTGCAGCGGCTCAAGGACAAGCTGGGCAACAAGTCCAACGCCTCCGCCGAGATCGAGTACGACGGCGCGGTGGGCTGGCTGGTCGGCGAGGAGGGGCGCGGCGTCCGGACCATCATCGAGATGGTCAACATGACCCGCCTCGACTGCACGCTCGGCGCCGCCTCCGGGATGCGGCTGGGCGCGGTCCGGGCGCTCCACCACGCCACTCACCGGCGGGCGTTCGGCGCCGCGCTGGTGGACCAGCCGCTGATGCGGAACGTGCTCGCCGACCTGGTGGTCGAGTCCGAGGCCGCCACCATCGTCGCCCTGCGGCTGGCCGCCGCCACCGACCGCTCGCTCGCCGGGGACGAACACGAGACCCTGGTACGGCGGTTGGGTCTCGCAGTGTCGAAGTACTGGGTCTGCAAGCGCGGGCCGATGCACGCGGCCGAGGCGCTGGAGTGCTTCGGCGGCAACGGGTACGTCGAGGAGTCCGGCATGCCCCGGCTCTACCGGGAGGCTCCGTTGGTCTCGGTCTGGGAGGGCTCGGGCAACGTCGCCGCGCTGGACGCGCTGCGCGCGATGACCCGCCAACCCGCGACCGTCGAGGCGTTCTTCGCCGAGTTGGACGAGGCCTCGGGCGCGGACCGGCGGCTGGACGCGAGCATCGCCGAACTGCGCAAGCAGCTCGGCGATCTCACCGACCTGGAGTACCGGGCCCGACGGCTGGTCGAGTTGATGGCGGTCACCTTCCAGGGCTCGCTGCTGGTCCGGCACGGCGACCCGGCGGTGGCCGACGCCTTCTGCGCCTCCCGGCTCGGCGGCGACCACGGCGGAGCGTTCGGCACACTGCCCGTCGGCGTGGACACCGAAGCCGTCCTGGCCCGGGCCCGGCGTGTCTGAAGCCGATGAAGTCCGGGCGTTCTGGGGAGACTTGGGACTGCCCGGGCTGATCGACGTACACACCCACTTCATGCCCGAACGGGTACTGGAGAAGGTCTGGGCGTACTTCGACGCGGCCGGTCCGCTGACCGGCCGCCCCTGGCCCATCGCCTACCGCGAGGAGGAGGGCCAACGCCTCGCCAGGCTCCGCGAGTTCGGCGTCCGCGCGTTCACCGCGATGCTGTACCCGCACAAGCCCGGGATGGCGGCCTGGCTCAACTCCTGGTCGGCCGACTTCGCCGCCCGCACCCCGGACTGCCTGCACACCGCGACCTTCTACCCCGAGCCCGGCGTCGAGGAGTACGTCAGGGCGGCGCTCGCCCAGGGCGCGCGGGTCTTCAAGGCCCACCTCCAGGTGGGGGCGTACGACCCGGCCGATCCGCTGCTGGACGGGACGTGGGGCCTGCTCGCGGCGACCGGCACCCCGGTGGTCACGCACTGCGGCTCGGGCCCGACGCCGGGCAAGCACACCGGGCCGGGCCCGATCGGCGCGGTGCTCGCCAGGCACCCCGGACTCCGGCTGATCGTCGCCCACCTGGGCCTCCCGGAGTACCGGGACTTCCTCGACCTGGCCGAGCGCCACCCGTACGTCCACCTGGACACCACGATGGCGTTCACCGCGTTCACCGAACGGCAGGCACCCTTCCCGCCCGACCAGCTCCCGCGCCTGCTGGACCTCCAGGACCGCATCCTGCTCGGCACCGACTTCCCGAACATCCCCTACCCGTACGCGGAGGCCCTGCGCTCCCTGGCGGGCCTCGGCCTCGGGGACGACTGGCTCCGGGCGGTGTGCCACGACAACGCGGCCCGGCTGTTCGACATCTCGTAAGGTGCCGCTGCCGCGACCCGGGGCGGTCAGGCCCCGGTCGTCGAACCCGGGCGGATCACCATCAGCACGGCCACCACGGCCCACAGCAGGTTGAACACCCCGGCCGTCATCGGCAGCAGCCGCAGGCCGCCGGTCGCCCGGGTGTGCCCCTCGCTCTCCGGCTCGGCGCCGGCCTCCAGCGCGTCGACGACCGCCTGCTGGGCGGGCAGTACGAAGAGCAGCAGCGAGCCCGCCGCGAGCACGGTCAGCACGACGGCGGCGATCAGCCAGGTCTGGCCCATGATGCCCATCACCTGCGCGGTGCCCACGCCCATCACCGGCACGGCTATCCCCAGCAGCGCGTAGACCTGGGTGATGCGGTGCAGCAGCCGTACCGAGGCGGCGGCCGACGGCTGCCCGTCGCCGGCGGCGAGGGCCTCCCGGGCGCGGCGCGGGAACATGCTGACCGCTACGGCCACCGGGCCGATGAACAGAATCGAGGCCAGGACGTGCAGGCTCAGCAGGAACTTGGCCATGGGGAGGACACCTTACGGGCGGCGGGGAGAAGGGCCGATCGGGTGATCCAGGCCCCCGGCACGCTAACACCCGCTTATCCGCGCCCCGGCGGCGGCCCGTACTCGTCCGTCCGGGCGGATCTACGGCCGGTGCCCGGCGTGGGGACGGCCGGGCCCCGCGGCCGGGCCGTTGACTGGCGCGGGTCAGCTGCCCGGCCCCGGGCGGGACCAGACCCGACCCGGAGGGGGACGAGTGCTTCGCGGCGCCCCGAACCGCCCTGCCCTGGACGTTGCCCAGCACGGTCCGAGCAGGCCCCGGCGGCTGGGGGTGGTGGCCGCCCTGGCGGTGCTGCCGCTGGCCGTCGTCGTCCTCCCCGGCACCGCCGCGCCGCTGCCGCCGCCGCTCGGCGCCTGCAGCGGGCCCGCTTGTCCGGGCCCGTACCCGCCGCCGAACAACGGTGACTGAGCTCAGGCCGAAGCTGATGTGGAACTTCCCGACCGCCACCGATGCCCGGATCACCGGCTCCGCGCAGTTCCAGGGTTCGATCCTGGCCGGCAACCCGGCCGGCACGACGACCCTCTCGCAGCCCGGGGTGAACGGCCGGGTCTACCTCGCGGGCAACCTCATCCAGGAGGGCAGCGGCGGCTACGAGCTGCACGCCTACCAGTTCACCGGCGACCTGCCCGAGTGCGAGACCCCCACCCCCACGCCGACACCCACGCCGACACCCACCCCCACCCGCACACCGACGCCTGAACCATCCACCTCGGCGACCACGACCCCGGCGAGCAGCAGCTCCGCACCGTCCGGCTCCCCGAGCACCGGCCCCGCACTGCCCGCCACCGGTGGCGGTATGACGCTCCCGGCCGGACTCGGTGCACTCGGCCTGGTCGCGGTCGGCGGTACGGCGGCGTGGGCGGCCCGACGCCGGGGCGGCCACAGCTAGCGGGGTATCCCGCGCCCCTTCTGCGGTTAGCGACTCCTGATCTGGTAAAGCTCAAGTTGGCCGGAACTGGTGCGTCCCTGCCAAGGGCGTGCGACGATCGGTCGGCCACTTGAGATGCCATCAGGCCAACCGCACTGGGGGAGTCGTGCCGGAGTACGCGGAGTTCCTGACTGCCGGCGGTGCCGTCGTCCGGGTCGAAGGTGCCGGGGCGGAGGCCGAGGTGCCGTACGGGATGCAGCCGGTCGGCCGAAGTGCGGGGATCGGACGGGCGGTCGACACCTTCGAGGAGGCGCTCTCGGGTGTCCGGGCCGCCGCCGAGTCGGCGCTCGCGGTGTTCCGGGGCGGCAGTCTCGAACCGGACGAGGTCGAGATCGAGTTCGGGGTCAAACTCTCCGCCGAGGCAGGGGCGTTGATCGCCAGGACGGCCGCCGACGCCCACCTGACCGTCAGACTCTCCTGGTCGTCCGGACGAGACCCGCAGCCCTGACGGCGGGCGCGCCGATGCACGACGTGCTCTGGCTCGCCCGGATCACCACCGGCGGTCCGGCCCCGACGACCGGGGCCGGCATCCTGGTCTCCGACCGGCGGGTGCTGACCTGCGCCCATGTGGTGTACGGCCAGGACCGCGCGGCCGTACGCCTGGTCAACCGGCCCGACGACCCCGAGCTGCCGGCCACCGTCGTGCGGCGCGGCCCCTGGCCGGCTCGCCCGGGCGGGGCCGGGGACGTCGCCGTCCTGGAACTGGACCAACCCGTGCCCGCGCACGTCGCCGGGCCCGCCCGCTTCGCGCCGCTGCACAGCTGGTCCGGGCTGCAGGCCCCGCAGCTCGCCGCGTACGGCTTCCCCGCCGGGCACGACGGCGGGCTCAGCAGCGAGATCCGGCTGACCAGGGGAGGGTTCCGGATCGGTGGCGAGCTGGTCCAGCTGGAGCACGAGGGCACCGGGATGCCGCTCTCCCCGGGCTTCAGCGGCGGTCCGGTGGTGATCGCGGCGACCGGCGAGGTGGTCGGCCTGGTGACGGCGGCGCAGGACACCCTCTGGCGCGGGACGGACGAGCGGGCCCGGCCCGCCGTCCGGCTCGGGCAGATGCTGCCCGGCGAGGCGCTCGCCCGGTACGTCCCCGAACTCGCCGAACACCTCTCGGGGGCTGCCGTGGCACCTTATGCCGTACGGGAGTTGAGCGTGCTGCTGGACGGGGCCGAGGTGGGCGCCGATCCGCTCGAACTCTACCGGGCGGCGGTCGGCAGCCTCGGCTGCCCGGATCCGCCGACCCGGCCGGGCAGCCTCTGGGAGGTCTGCTGGTACCTGCTCTCCGAGGTGTCGCACCCGCCGGACCGCCCGCATCCGGTGCTGGACTTCGCCGAGTCGGTCGCCGGGGCGGCCGGTGCCGGGCCGCTCCGCGAGGGCCTGCACCGGTGGCTCGACGGGCGCCCGGACCGGCCCGGTGGGACGGCCGGGCGGGGCGAGCGGTGGCGGCCGATCCTGGTGGACATCGGGCCGAGCGGTGCCGGGCCGGGGATGTTCCACGTCGCGATCTCCACCATCCGGGACGGCGTGCTGGGTGAGCCGCACGCCAGCACGGTGACCAGGCCGCGCCTGCAGAGCTTCGTCCGGGACCGGATCGACCGGGAACTCGGTCAACTGGAGCCGGACGGCGCCGAGTTGATCATCTTCGCGCTGCCCAGGAAATGGCTCACCCAGCCCGTCCACACCTTCACCCGGCGCCGGGCCGACTTCGGCCCGCTCGGCGCCGACCACGCGGTGGTCGTGGTGGACCAGCAGCGCCGCGCCGACCCGGCGGACCGCCGCCAGCTGGAGATCAAGTGGGGCCCGCTGCGCGGCGCGCAGGGCACCGTCCTGCACGTGGTCCACTGCGCGAGCCTCCCCGACGGCCGGAAGCTCTACCACCGCCTGCGCCCCGGGGAGCGCACCGAACTGCCCGCACTCCCCGGTCCACCCAAGGGCGCCCCTTACGAGCCCCTGCTCGCCGCCGCGCTCAAGGCCGGGGCCCCGGCGGTGATCTGGCAGCAGCACGCCTGCACCACCGATCACATCCACTCCGAGACCTGCCGCAACACGCGATTCCTTGCCAGACTTGCGGATGAACTGGCCGACGTCGCACCAGCCGATCTACCGCGCCGGATCAAGGAGTTGCGCCACCAGGCGGAGGAGAGCGACGACCCGGCCGGGCACTGGGCCGACGGTCTCGTCCTGCTCTGGGAGGACCCGGAGGTACTGCCCAGCCCGCACCGGCCCTACCGGGTCGCCCCGACCGCCCGTCAACCCCGCCTCCCGGCGGGCCAGTAGCAGGAGAGTCCGCACCATGCCCCTGACCCGGATCTACCGCGGCGCCGACGAGCCGCACGACGGACTCTCCGAGCTGCCCACCCCACCCCCCTGGCGCGCCTTCGACGGCGGCCCCGCCCTCGAACCGCCGGTCGGCCCGGCCGACTCCGCCGCAGCGCCCGTCTGGCACCGCGCGAGTACCTTCCGCCCGACCCCCGAGACCGTCGAACTGGTCAACGCCGCCCTCTACCTGCGCCGTCCGCTGCTGGTCACCGGACCACCGGGCAGCGGCAAGTCCAGCCTGCCGTACGCCGTCGCCCGGGAACTCGGGCTCGGCCCGGTGCTCCGCTGGAACATCACCAGCCGCTCCACCCTGCGCGACGGCCTCTACCAGTACGACCCGCTCTCCCGCCTGTACGCCGCCAACCAGGTCGGCCCGGACAACCAGGGCGCGGGCCTGGACGAGCACCTGCGGCTCGGACCGCTCGGCACCGCCCTGCTCCCGTACGCCAGACCACGGGCGCTGCTGATCGACGAGATCGACAAGGGCGACCTCGACCTGCCCAACGACCTGCTGCACGTCCTGGAGGACGGCCAGTACGAGATCGACGAACTCGTCCGCGCCGCACCGCAGCAGCCCGAGGCCCGGGTGCTCACCGCCGACGGGCACGGCCGGGCGCCGGTCAGTGGGGGGCGGGTGCGCTGCCGGGCCTTCCCGTTCACCGTCCTGACCAGCAACGCCGAGCGCGAGTTCCCCGCCGCCTTCCTACGGCGCTGCGTCGTGCTGGAGCTGCGCCGACCCGAGGGCGCCGAGCTGGAGGCCATCGTCAAGGCCCATCTCCCCGGCTCCGACGCCGAGTTGGTGGACGAGATCCTGCGGGTCTTCCTGGCCCGCCGGGAGGACGGTGAACTCGCCACCGACCAGCTGCTGAACGCCATCTACCTGACCTCCCGCCCCGAACTCGCCGAGACCGCCGACCGTGCCGCACTCGCGGCCCAGGTGATGCCCTACCTCAGCCGGGGCCAGGATGACGATGTCTTCTGACAAGACCGGGCCACCCGACCCGCCCCCGCCCACCGCCGTCGACCGGCTGAGCGAGCTGCTCACCGAGCTCGGCCGCCCCGAGCCGGGCCCGATCGAACTCGCCGAGCTGCTCTGGTTGGCCGCGCGCAGCGGTGAGCACGGCGCCGGGACGGACGGCGGCTCCGACGCCGACGAGAACGGGGCCCGCCGCCGCAACGGTGGCGCGGCCGACCCGGGTACGGCGGCCGGTGGCGCGGGCGGCCCGGGCCGGGGTGCCGGACAGTCGTTGCGTACCGCGCTCCACCTCCCCTCCGACGACCCGGCGGACGGCGTGGCGGCCGCCGCCGTGCCCACCCCCAGCGCCCCGATGCTGGCCCGCCCGCTGGCCCTGCAGCGCGCGCTCCGCCCGCTGAAGCGCCAAGTCCCCGACCCCAAAAGGGCCCTGCTGGACGAGACGGCGACCGCCAACCGGCTGGCCGAGGCCCTGCGCGGGCCCGGCCCGGTGCGCTGGCTGCCGGTGCTGCGGCCCGGTACCGAACGCTGGCTCGACCTGCAACTGGTGCTGGACTGCGGCCCGACCATGGCGGTCTGGTACCCGCTCGCCCTCGAACTCCGCACCCTGCTACGGCAGACCGGTGCCTTCCGGCAGGTCGGGCTCTCCCGTCTGGACGACTCCGGTCGGCTGGCCCGGCGCCGCCCCTCCGACGCCCGGACGGCGGTGTTGGTGCTCAGCGACTGCATGGGCCCGCAGTGGCGTCCCGGCGTGCCCGGCCTGCGCTGGCACCGCACGCTGCACGCGCTGGCGCGCCGCTGCCCGGTTGCCGTCGTCCAGCCGCTGCCCGAGCGGCTCTGGCAGCTCGCGGCGCTGCCCGCCGTGGCGGGTCTGCTCTCGGCGCCGGAGGCGGGCGTCCCCAACTCGGCGTACGGCTTCGCCCCGTTCGCCGACGGCACCCGCAGGTGGGGCGAGGTCGCCGTCCCCGTCCTGGAGGCGGGGGCCGGCTGGCTCGGCAACTGGGCCCGGCTGGTGGGCAGTCCGGCGGGCGGCCAAGTGGTCGGCTCCGCGTTGCTGGTCGGGCCGTCGCCGGTGCTGCCGGAGGCGGACGCCTTGGCGGGCCCGGAGCCGGACGAACTCGCCGCCGAGGAGCTGATACTGCGCTTCCGCTCGGTCGCCTCCCGGGAGGCGTTCACCCTCGCCGGGCTGACCGCGTTGACCACCCCGGCCCTGCCGGTGATGCGCCTGCTGCAACGGGCCAGCTTCGCCCGGCCGCAGCCCCAGCACCTCGCGGAGGTGGTGGTCAGCGGTCTGCTGAAGGAGCGCGAGGGGCGCCGCGACCACTTCGAGTTCCGGTCAGGGGTAAGGGAGTTGCTGCTCCGGACGCTGCCGCGCTCGACCACCCACCAGGCGGTCGGGCTGCTGGCCAGGGTCGGCGAGCAGATCGCCGCCCGGGCGGGCCGGGTGCCCAACGAGTTCGCGGCACTGGCAGCGACCGACCCCGAGTGTGCCGGTGCCGGCTGCGCCGCTGTCGAGGGAGGCGCGACCGACGGATCCGCAGCCGCTCCCGGGGGGAGGATGGCCGCCGAGCGGCACGCCTTCGCCCTGATAAGCCCCGCCGCGCTGCGGATGCTCGACGGCCCGCGCGCTCCCGTACTCCGGCTGGTGCCCGAGTCCGGCTCCGGCCCGGCCGCCGCCGGGTCGGCAGCCCGGTCCCTGCCCGACCCGGCGCGCTCCCGGGCGGTCCTGCTGCTCACCACCTCGCGGGCCGCCGAGGGAGAGCCGCTGAGCCCGGACGACTTCAGGGCCCACGGTGACCTCACCGGTCTGGCAGCGGCCCTGTCGAGCCGGGCGCTGGTCGGGCTGAGCTCGGACCACCTCTGGCTCGGACTCGACGACCTGCAGGGCTTCCTGAGGGCGCTGCGGACTGCCGCGAGCGAGGCCCAGGACACGCTGGTGGTCTACGTCGGCGGCGAGGTGACGGCCCTGCCGGGTGAGGGTCTGGTGCTGGGCACCCGGCTGCCGGGCGACCGCCGGCCGCTGCCCTGGACCACACTGCTGAGCCTGGTGTCGGACAGCAGGGCCGTCAACCGGCTGCTGGTACTGGATGGTTGGCAGGACAGCGAGACCATCGAGTCGCTCGAACCCTTCGGCGCGCAGGAGCCCGTGCACCAGCTGCTCAGCATCCGCCCGCCGGGCGAGCGCTCGCTGGCCGGACGGTTGAACCAGCTGCTCCGGGACGGCGAGCCGGGCGGGGAGGCGGAGTTGAGCGCGCGCCACCTGCTGCTCGCCCTCCAGGCGCAGGTGGCGGAGGAGCAGCGGACCTCGCGCACCCGGTTCTGGTTCCGGCTGCACGAGCGGTCCTTCCTGCTCTCCCGGAACCCGGCCGTGTCCGGGCCCCCGTCGCTGCAGTCCTCGCCCGGCCGGCAGCCGACCAGGCGCCTGACCACTCCGTCGCACTCCCGCCCGCAGCCCCGCACCGGCCAGGAGCCCACCGAGCTCGCCGCGCCGTACTTCTTCCTCAGCTATGCCCGGGAGGCGCAGCCGTACGGCGCGGTGGAGCAGCTCTTCGGTGACCTCGCCGAGGAGATCCTCCAACTGACCGACCTGCCCGGGGCGGTGCCGGCCGGCTTCCTGGACCACAACTCCACCGGCCGGGGCCTCACCGGCCGGAGCGACGGGCCGGGCGGCCGGGCGGCCCGGTCGCGGGTCACCGAGGCCCTCGCCACCTGCCGGGTGTTCGTCCCGCTCTACTCGCCGGGCTACTTCCTCGACGAGCGGTGCGGCAAGGAGTGGTCGGCCTTCGAGCAGCGCCCGCGCGGGGCGGGCTGGTCGAGCGGCATCGTCCCGGCGCTGTGGGCGCCGGTGCGGCGGGCGGAGCTGCCGGAGGTGGCGAGCCGGCTGCAGTACGTCGACAGCAGGGTCGAACTCTACGAGTCCGAGGGGCTGTTCGGCCTGTCCAAGTCCCAACCACCGCGTGAGCGGTACGAGTTGGCGGTGCACCGGCTGGCCACCCGGATCGTCGAGGTCGCGCACACGGCGGGCATCCCGCCCGGGCCGCCGCCGGACTGGGACACCCTCGTCAACGCCTTCGCTACGTCACCGCCCCCCGGCGGTTGAACCGCTCCGCGCGCCACTCGCCGGACTCCAGTACCTCGGCGAGGTGGTTCGCCGCGTCCCAGACGTCCTGGTAGCCCACGTACAGCGGGGTGAAGCCGAACCGCATCAGGTCCGGTGCCCGGAAGTCGCCGATCACGCCGCGCTCGATCAGCGCCTGCACCACCGGGTACCCGTCGGGGTGCCGCAGGGCCACCTGGCTGCCCCGGCGGTCGGCATCCAGCGGGGTGGCCACCTCCAGCCCCCGCGGCTCGACCAGTTCGATGAAGAGGTCGGTCAGCGCCAGGCTCTTGGCGCGCACGGCCCGCAGGTCGGCCTTCTCCCAGACGTCCAGGCTCGCGCCGAGGGCGGCCTGTCCGAGCATCGACGGCGAGCTGGTCAGGAACTTCCCGATCCCGGTCAGCGGCTCGTATCCGGGTTCGAAGGCGAACGGACGGGCGTGGCCGAACCAGCCGCTCAACGGCTGTGCGGCGGCGGCCTGGTGGCGCTCGGCGACGTACAGGAAGGCGGGCGAACCCGGGCCGCCGTTCAGGTACTTGTAGGTGCAGCCGACGGCGAAGTCCACACCGCAGGCGTCGAGTTCGATCGGCAGCGCGCCGACCGAGTGGCAGACGTCCCAGATCATCAGGGCCCCGGCCCGCTGCACCCGGTCGGTGATCCCGTCCATGTCGAGCAACTCGCCGGTACGGTAGTCGACATGGGAGAGTACGACGGCCGCGACGTCATCGTCGAGCAGCCGGTCCAGGTCGGCGATGGTCGGCAGCAGCACGCTGCGCGTGCCCTCGAGCAGCCCGGTCACGCCCTCGGCGATGTACAGGTCGGTCGGGAAGGCCGTCTGCTCGGCGAGCACCGTCCGGCGCCCCGGACGCAGCCGCAGGGCGGCGGCGAGCACCTTGAAGAGGTTGACGGAGGTGGTGTCGCAGACCACCACCTGGCCGGGCGCGGCCCCGACCAGCGGGCCGATCCGCCCGCCGAGGGTGTGCGGCAGCTCGAACCAGCCCGCGTCGTTCCAGCTGCGGATCAGGTCCCGGCCCCACTCGGCCTCGACCACCTCGCGTACCCGCCCGGGGGTGCGGACGGGGAGTGCGCCGAGCGAGTTGCCGTCCAGGTAGACGATGCCCTCGGGGAGCGAGAACTCGGCCCGGAAGCCGGCCAGCGGGTCGGTGGCGTCGAGTGCGGCGCACTCCTCGCGGGTACGGGTCACGGCTCGCTCCTCACAGTCTGTTCTTCAGGGTGCTTCACAGTTCGCTTCTCACGGTCCACAGCTCGGGGAAGACGTCCTGGTCCGCCGACTGCTTCAGCCAGGTCAGCCCGCTGGACCCGCCCGTGCCGGGCTTGGCTCCCATCGTGCGCTTGACCGAGGAGTAGTGCCGCTGGCGCCAGCGCGTCACCCGCTCGGCGGTGTCCAGCAGGGCTTCGCCGAGCCGGGCCAGCTCCGCCCGCTCGGGGTCGGTGTAGATCAGCCGCCAGGCGGCCTCGACCTCCTCGTTCGCCCGGTACCGGGCGGTGCCCGGCTCGTGCGGCACGGCCACGCCGCGCCGGGCGAGCAGCGCGAGCGCCTCGTCGTACAGGCTGGGGGCGTGCAGCGCGACGGTCAGCTCGCCGTGCACGGCGGGGGAGCCCTGGTACATCTCCAGCAGCGACGCGTTCTTGTTGCCGAGCATGAACTCCAGCCGCAGGAACGCCGAGGACTGGAACCCGGACGCCTCGCCCAGCACCTCGCGGAAGGAGGTGAACTCGCCCGGCGTCATGGTCGCCAGCAGGTCCCAGGAGCTGATCAGCACGTCCTGGACGTGGGTGCCCCGGCGCAGCGCCGCGAAGGCGGCCGTCAGGTCGTCCTCCCGCAGGGCGTGCTGGGCGGTCGTCCACTCGTGCCGCAGCAGGTCGAAGAGCAGCTCCATCACCTGGGTGGTGATGATGAACGACAGCTCGGCGTCGACCTTGCTGCGCGGGTGCTGCAGGCTGTGCAGGGTCTCCAGCCGGACGTACTGCGCGTACGGGGTGCCCGTCTCGGGCGTCTCGTCCGCGCCGTCCTGCTCCGGGCCGAACGACAGCCTCGGGGTACTGACACTGTCCTGACCCATCACGATTCCTCCTGAAGTCTCCCGGTCCGTCACCGGGCGGCGGACCGGCACTATTGTGCGGCCGTCCGCTCCCGTCTTGAATGGGCGACGGGCACCGGATCGGGAGGATCACCTTCCATTCAAAAGGTCTTTCGGTCTTTCGGCCTCACGGACCAGAATCAGCCCCCAGAAACATCAGGAGTTCCGCATGGACGCCGTCGACCGCCTCCTCCTCGCCGAGCTGCAGAGTGACGCCCGGCTGTCCTTCAACGAGCTCTCCCGCCGGGTCAACCTCTCCCCGCCGGCGGTGGCCGAGCGGGTCCGCCGGCTGGAGGCCGACCGGGTGATCAGCGGGTACCACGCGCACGTCGATCTCGCCCGGGCCGGGCTGGCGGTCACCGCGCTGGTGCAGATCCAGTGCTACGGGCCGCGCTGTGTGCTGCGGGACCCGGCGGTGGCAGCCTGGCCGGAGGTGCAGCAGCTGCACCGGGTCACCGGCGGGGCGTGCTGCGTGCTGCTGGTGGCGGTCGCCGGGATGGCCGAGTTCGAGCAGCTGATCGACCGCCTGGCGGTCTACGGGCAGCCGTCCAGCTCGATGATCCTCTCCAGCCCGGTCCCCTGGCACCCGGTCGAGCCCGCGTGACGGGCCCGCTCAGTGCCCGGCGCTGCCGACGTGCACGCCGAGCCCCTGCAACCCGTTCAGGAACAGCTCCACGCCGACGGCCGCCAGCAGCAGCCCGAGCAGCCGGGAGAGCACCTCGAGCGAGGTCTGGTGGGTGCGCCGCAGCAGCCGGGAGAGCAGTAGGACGGCGAGGCAGTTGATCACCACCACGGCGAGGTAGGCGCCCGCGACGGTGCTGTGCCAGGACCAGCTGTCCTTCTCCAGCGACTCGACCAGCACGGCGGTGATCGCCAGCGGACTGGCGACGTACGGGAGCATCAGCTCGCGGACGCCTTCGGCCAGTGGGTTGGCGAGCGTGCCGTCCTCGCCTTCGGCACTGCTGCCGCCCAGATGGATGCCGAGCACCAGGGCGACGGCGTAGATGAAGAAGATCACGCCGCCGGCGAGCTGCAGCGACTCGTCGCTGATGTGGAAGAAGGTGGTGAGCCAGTCGGCGGTGTACGCCATCGTCACGCCGACCACCGCCGCCACCACCGTGGTCACCAGGGTCAGCTTGCGCAGCTCGGCGTGCCCCCGGGTCTTGGCGACGTGCGCGAACGCCAGCAGCACCTTGGGCGGCCCGACCACGGCGAAGAAGGTGACGAAGGCGCTGCTCAGATTGAAGGCGGACATGATCCAAGCATGCGTCAGGCCCGGCCCGGCAGTGGACTGCCGCGCCCGGCCCCCGGTGGTGGCCGGTCAGCCGATGACGGCCTGCGCGTCGATCTCCACCAGCATCGCCTCGTGCGGCAGCTCGACGAAGACGGTGGTGCGGCACGGCTTCACACCGCCGTCCGGAATGTGCCGGTCGACGAACTCGCCGTACACCTCGTTCATCGCCGCGAAGTCCGCCCGCCGGGTGAGGTAGACCCGGAACATCACCACGTCCTCGACGGTGGCGCCGCCCGCCTCGAGCACCGCGAGGACGTTCTCCAGGGTGCGCCGGGTCTGCGCCCGCACGTCGCCCGGGTGGAGGTACTCGGAGGTCTCCGGGTCCTGCGGGCCCTGGCCGGACACCTGCAGGATCGGGCCCTTGCGGACGCCCTGGGAGAAGACCCAGGCGGGGGCAGGGGCGCCGGTGGTGCGTACTTCGGTCTTCATGTCTCTCTTTACTGGTTGGTCGGTCAGTGTGTGGCGAGGCCGCAGTCGGCCGAGACGGCGGCTGCGGTGGCCCGGAGTTGCGGGAGCAGCGCCAGCACCTGTTCGTACGGGAGCAGGATGTCCGGCACCGAGAGCGAGACTGCGGCGACCACCCGCCCGGTGACGTCCCGGACGGGCGCCGCGACGCAGTTGATGAACGACTCGTGCTCGGCGTGGTCCTGGGCCCACCCCTGGGCGGCCACGGTGTCCAGCTCGGCCAGCAGGGCCTCGGGCGTGGTGAGCGTGTTCACGGTGAACGGGGTGAACTCGATCTTGTCAGCGAGTTGTTGACGGACCGTCACCGGAAGGTCGGCGAGCAGCACCTTCGACACCGCCGCGCAGTGCAGCCCGGCCCGCAGCCCGATCCGGGAGTACATCCGTACCGGGTGCCGCGAGTCGTACTTGTCGATGTAGACCACCTCGCCGCCCTCGTACGCCGCCAGATGGACGGTCTGCCCGGTGGCCGCGTTCAGCTCGCGCAGGTGCGGTGCGGCGACGGAACGGATCCCGCGCTGCTCCAGCGCGAGCCCGGCCAGGGCGAAGAGCTGCGGGCCGAGCCGGTAGCGGTGGGCGGCATCGCGCTGGACGATCCGCTCGTCCTCCATCGGGCGCAGCAGCCGCAGCACGGTGGTCTTGTGCACGTCCAGGACTGCGGCGAGCTGCTCCAAGGTCCGCTCGCCCTCGCCGAGTTCGGCCAGCAGCCGCATCGCGCGGGCGACGGTGGAGCTGCTCACCGCCGGCCTGCCGGGTGGCAGCCGTCCGCGTCGACGGTGACGGCCGCCCAGTCGGCCTCGTCGGCCGCGAGCAGCCGCTCGGTCAGTGCGGCGGGCGGCACCGGGCCGAGATCGCCCCGGGTGGTCAGGGCGGCTGCGGCCGACAGGTGGCCCAGGCGCAGGCGTTGGGGCTCCGGCAGGCCGCGCAGCGTGCCCGCCAGGTAGCCGGCCGCGAAGGCGTCCCCGGCGCCGGTCGGCTCCACCACCTCGACCCGCAGGGCCGGTTCGGCCGTGGTCGAGCCGTCCGGAGCGATCGCGGTGGCGTGCCGCCCGTCGTCCTTGAGCACCAGTACGCCGGGTCTCGGCAGCAGCTTGCGCAGGGCGGCGGGCTCGTCGGTGCCGAGCACCTCGCGGGCCTCGTCGGCGCCGAGCAGCACGATGTCCGAGGCGTTCATCAGGAAGCGCAGGGCCTGCCGGTCCCGCCCGGCCCAGAGCGCGGGCCGCCAGTTGAGGTCGAAGCTGACCAACCGGTCGGGCACCGCCAGCAGGGTGCGGACCAGGCGGTGGCAGCTGTCGGAGAGCGCGGGCGTGATGCCGGTCAGGTGGACCAGCTCCGCACCGGCCAGCAGCGCCGCGACGGCCGGGTCGGCGAGCAGCTCGGGGCCCATCGCGGCGGCGGCCGAACCGCGCCGGTAGTAGTGCAGCCGGCTGTGCCCGGCGCCCAGGTCGTACGGGTGCTCCGCGCCCGAGCCGGTCTCCTTCACGTAGAGGCCGGTGGGGCGGGCCGGGTCGTACCCGACCGCCGAGGTGTCGACCCCGTGCGCGGCGATCTGCTCGACCAGGCGGCGGCCGAAGCCGTCCGCGCCGACCCGGCTGATCCAGGCGGTGGGGATGCCGAGCCCGGCCAGCCCGCAGGCCACGTTGGACTCCGCGCCGCCGTAGCCGCGACGGAAGGTCTCCGCCTGCTCCAGCGGCCCGGGCGCCTCGGGGGCGAGCACGGCCATCGACTCGCCGAGGCAGACGGCGGTGGCGCCGGTACGGGGTGTCACCTGGATGCTCCTGGAGGCGCGGGTCGGGGTGCGTTGACCAGTGGTCTGGACCTGAGGTTAGATCAGCAGCGTCAGTCTGTGCAACGAGCGTTGCGTATAACGCAACCTGAAGACCGGAAGGCGGATCCGATGCGGCTCATCGATCGCGAACGGGTGGCGGCTCTCGCCGAGGAGCGGCTCGACTGGCGGTTCAAGGCGGTCCCCGCCGCAGCCTGGGGGAAGACCGTCGCCGAATACCTGGCCACCCGGCCCACCCTGGACGACCTCTCCACCCCGCTGGTCACCCTCGACGCGGGGGCCCTCGACCACAACCTCGCGACCATGGCCCGCTGGTGCGCCGAGGCGGGCGTCGCCCTGGCCCCGCACGGCAAGACCACCATGGCCCCCGTCCTCTGGCAGCGTCAGCTGGACGCGGGCGCCGTCGCGATCACCCTCGCCAACCTCCCGCAGGTCAACGTCGGCCTGGCCTTCGGCCTGCGCCGCATCCACCTCGCCAACACCCTGCTCGACCCCGCCGGGCTGCGCCGGATCGCCGCCGAGTCCGCCGCCGACCCCGGCTTCCGCTTCACCTCCTGGGTCGACTCCACCCGCGCCGTCGAGCTGATGGACGAAGCCCTGCGCGGCGCCCCCGCGCCCGTGGACGTCTGCGTCGAACTCGGCGCCCCCGGCGCCCGCACCGGCTGCCGCACCCTCGCCGAGGCCCAGGCGGTGGCCCGCGCCGTCCACGCCGCCCCCGGCCTCCGGCTGACCGGCATCAGCGGGTACGAGGGCGCCATCGCCCACGACGCCACCGCCGACTCGCTCGCCGCTGTCTCCCGCTACCTCACCCGCTTCGCCGAGCTGCACCAACTCCTCGACTCCGACGGCCTGTTCGACCAGGCCGAGGAGGTGTGGATCACGGCGGGCGGCAGCGCGTACTTCGACACCGTCACCGAACTCCTCACCCCGCTCGCCGACGACCGCACCCGGGTGGTGCTGCGCTCCGGCGCCTACTTCGCCCACGACGACGGCTTCTACCGGGGCATCTCCCCCCTCGCCCGCACCGCCGCGACCACCCCCTTCCGTTCCGCCCTGCACGGCTGGACGCGAGTGGTCTCCCGCCCCGAGCCCGGGCTCGCCCTGCTGGACGGCGGCAAGCGCGACCTCTCCTACGACGACGGCCTGCCCGAGCCCCAACTCGTCCGTGGACGCGGCCCGTTGCCGGGTGGACGGATCACCGCGCTGAACGACCAGCACGCCTTCCTCCGGCCCACGGAGGCAGGGGGCGTCGAAGTCTCGGTCGGCGAGACCGTACGGCTCGGCCTCTCGCACCCCTGCACGGTCTTCGACAAGTGGACCATGCTCCCCGTCCTCGACTCCGCCGATGCCGAACTCCCGCGCGTGGTCGACCTGGTGCGGACGTTCTTCTGATGCCCGACCTGCTGGCCGTTGGCAGCGACGGGCTGCTCGCCGGCGCCCGCCCGCACCCCGGGCCTGGGGCACCTTCCCCCGCTACCTGGCCCACTACAGCCGGGAGTCGGGTGTCCTCACGCTGGAGGAGACGGTCGCCCGGATGACCGGCCGCCCGGCCCGCCGGCTCGGCCTGCGCCGCCGGGGCCTGATCCGCCCGGGGTACGCGGCCGACCTCGTCCTCTTCGACCCGCTCACCGTCCAGGACACCGCCGACTACGACGACCCCCGCCGCCCGGCGACCGGAATCCCGTACGTCCTGGTCGGCGGCACACCCGTGATCGACGACTCCCGCCCCACCGGCACCCTGCCGGGCCGCACGCTGCGCCGCCGCGCCGAAGGAGCCACCTGGTGACCGCACAACCCCTCGCCGCTCCGTCGGCCTTCACCGAGCTGCTGGCCGCCGACCGGGTGATCGCCGTCGTCCGGGCGCCGGTGATCCCCGACGCCGCCGCGCTCTGCGCCGCGCTCGCCGAAGGCGGCATCCGCTGGGTGGAGTTCACCTTCACCACGCCGGACGTCACCACCCACCTGCGGCGCGCCGCCGCAGCGGACACCGGCTGCCGGCTCGGCGTCGGCACCGTACTCACCGCCGGGCAGGCCGAACAGGCGGTCGCGGCGGGGGCGCAGTACCTGGTCACCCCCGGCCTGCGCCCGGCCGTGGCGGCCGCGCCCGTCCCGGTCGTGCTGGGCGCGCTCACCCCGAGCGAGGTCGCCGACGCCCTCGATCTCGGCGCCGCCGCCGTCAAGATCTTCCCGGCCCGAGCGTTCGGCCCGTCCTACCTGAAGGACCTCCGGGGCCCCTTTCCCGACGCCCCGCTGATCGCCTCCGGCGGTGTCGGCGCGGCCAACGCCGCCGACTTCCTGGCGGCGGGCGCGCTCGCGGTCTGCGCGGGCGGCGAGGTGGCCGCCCCGGCCCTGGTGGCCGCCGCCGACTGGCCCGAACTCACCCGGCGGGCCCGGGCGTTCGTCGCGGCGACTACCGCAGGACCACGGTGACCCCGCCCTCGCGCAGCACGTCCAGCACGGCGTCGAAGTAGCACTGCTCCCGGCCCTCGATCACCAGCCGCCGGGTCAGCGCCCGCCGGGCCGCCGCCGAGTCGTCCCAGAGGAGCGTGAACGGCGGCTCCGGGCCGAAGCCCCCACGCAGACAGTCGACCAGCGCGTCCAGGTTGCGGCCGTAGTACCCGTCCGGCGCCCGGACGGCGCTGCCCAGGGCGGCGTAGAACGACGGCTCGTCGGCGACGGCTGCGCCGTCCAGGTGATATTCGAGCGACGGCTGCTTCTGCGGCACGGTGCGTCCTCGCGGGATCGGTTCGCCCGGATGGCGTCCCCAGGTCGAGCGGGCCGCGTCCTTGGGCTGGGATGGGAGACGGACCAGGTACACCCGCCATCAGCCGGCACGATCCGAGGGCTCATCATGACCTGTCTGAACCGCAAGGACCTAGGACTTTTCGCCCTGCGCGCCGCTGTCGGCGGGGTGCTCGTCGCCCACGGTACGCAGAAGCTCTTCGGGTGGTTCGGCGGGGGAGGGCTGGACGGGACGGCCAAGGCGATGGAGCACATGGGCTTCGTACCGGGCCGGCGCAGCGCCCTGGCCGCCGGACTCGGTGAGGCGGGCGGCGGCGCGCTGCTGGTCGTGGGCCTGGCCACCCCGGCGGCCGGGGCGATCGTCGCGGGCACCATGGCGGGGGCGATCGCCGTGCACGCCCCGGGCGGATTCTTCGCCACCTCCGGCGGCTACGAGTACCCGGCCTTCCTCGGAGCCTGCGGCGTGGCCCTCGGCATCTCCGGCGCGGGCCGCTACTCCCTCGACCACGCGACCGGCCACGCCCTGGACCGCTCCTGGGTCGGCCTGCTGGCCTTCACCGCGAGCGCGATCTCCGCCGCCACCGTGGTGGCCCGCCGCCAGGACGTCGTACGGCGGCGCGAGGAGCGCGCCGCCGACGAGGTCGCCCAGCAGAACGGCATCGGGCTCTCCTGAAGCCCCCCCCAGGACCAAGGAGAGACCGATGATCCGTCAGACCCACCTGTCAGCCGGCACCGTTGCCGCCGTCCTGTTGCTCGCGGGCTGCTCATCGAGCGGCAACCCGACCTCGGCCGCGTCCTCGGCGTTGGCGGCCGCCCGCTCCGGCGCCTCCGCGCTCGCCTCCGCCGCCAACGGTCTGGGGTCCGCTGTGGCCTCCGCCGAGTCGGCGGCCTCCTCCGCGTTCGCGAGCATCAAGGGCGGCCTGGACGCGAAGACCGACATCGAGCTCGGCACGGTGGTCACCGGCTCCGACGGCCGCTCGGACGTCCCGATCACCGTCACCAACCACGGCACCCAGAGCTACCGCTACACCGTCCAGATCAACTTCGACGACCAGTCGGGCAACCTCGTCGACACCGTCATCGTCAACGTCCCCGAGGTCGTCGCCGCCGGCACCGCCCAGGCCGCCGCCCGCAGCAACCGCAACCTCCCGAGCCCGGTGACGGCCAAAGTCGGCAACGCGGTCCGTTACTGATCGTCACCCACAGGAGTGAGTTCCCGGGTATTCCTGCCGGGTACGCTGGCGGTGTCGGCGAGACTCGCGACCATGGGAGCAACGATGACAGCCGTGCCCGACTGGCTCATCCCGCCGGAAGGTGGATTCACCGCCGACGATCTCGACCACATGCCTGGCCTCCCGCCGCACACGGAGTTGATCGACGGGAGCCTTGTCTTCATGAGCCCGCAGAAGTACTTCCACATGCTTGCGGTGGACTTGATCGCGCAGGGGCTCCGTGCGACGGTCCCCGGCCATCTCCGGGTGTTGCGCGAGATGAGCGTGATTCTCGGTAAGCGCGACCGCCCCGAGCCGGACATCTCCGTGGTCCGTGCCGAAGCGGTGACCGAGGACGCCGACGAGACCGGTTACCAGGCGAGTGACGTTGTCCTGGCGGTCGAGGTGGTCTCGCCGGACTCGGTCGAGCGTGACCGTGACACCAAGCCCCGCAAGTACGGGCAGGCCGGCATCCCGCACTTCTGGCGGGTGGAGAAGTCGGAGGGCCGCCGCCCGGTCGTCTACGTCTTCGAACTCGACCCGGCCACCCGGACGTACGTCGTCACCGGCATCCACCACGACCGGCTCAAGGTCGGCGTGCCGTTCGCCGTCGACATCGATCTGACGGAGATCGACCAGCTCTGAGTCATCCCGACGCCGGCCCACCGCTCCGGTGGGCCGGCGTTCTGCTGCTCAGGAGGCGGCGGAACCTTAACGGCGGCTCAAGTCGCAAGGTTGGCTCTTGACGCCGGAGTTGGTCTAGTCCATTTTTGTGCCAGGTGCAGGGAGCCCCTGGGCCGGCGCCGGTGGTCCAGACCTCCGGCGCCGGTTCGGCGTACCCCGGCGTCCCGTCAGACCAGCCCCACGCTCGATTCCCAGCTGTCATGCCCCTGGCCACATGGCCCCACCCCGTGTGTCCCACCCCGACGGGGTACGGCAGTTCCCCCACAACCAGGAGTCATGCACCCATGGATCGTGCTGTCCTTTCTCCCCGAGAGACTCCCGGCGAGGCTCTCCAGGGGCCGACCCGCAAGCGTCGGCCCAAGAGCCTGGCCGCGCTGGCGGCCGGTACCGCCGTCTCCCTGCTGCTCGGCGCGGGCCTCGCGCTCGGCTCGGGTGCCACCGCCCAGGCGGCCGCCACCAACACCACCGGTGCCCCCGCCACCAGCGGCGGCATCAAGGTCGCCTACTTCGACCAGTGGTCGGTGTACGGCAACGCGTACTACCCGAAGACCATTCAGGACACCGGTGTCGCAGGCAAGCTGGACTACCTGATCTACGACTTCGCGAACATCAACCCGACCTCGCTGAAGTGTTTCGAGGCCACCAAGGCCGCCTCCCAGAACGAGAGCGACCCGAACGCCGGTGACGGCGCGGCGGACGCCTTCGCCGACTACGAGAAGTCGTACGACACGACCACCAGCGTGAGCGGCGTCGCCGATACCTGGAACCAGCCGATCACGGGCAACTTCAACCAGCTCAAGGAGCTGAAGGCGAAGAACCCGAAGCTCAAGATCCTGCTGTCGATCGGTGGTTGGACGTACTCCAAGTACTTCTCCGACGTCGCCTCCAGTGACGCCAATCGCAAGGCCTTCGCCTCCTCCTGCATCGACATGTTCATCAAGGGCAACCTGCCCGTGGACGCCGGCTTCGGCGGTCCCGGCTCGGGCGCCGGCATCTTCGACGGCTTCGACATCGACTGGGAGTACCCGGGCGGCGGCGGCCACACCGGCAACCACTCCAGCCCGGCCGACAAGCAGAACTACACCCTGCTGATGGCCGAGCTGCGCTCCGAGCTGGACGCCCAGGGCAAGGCCGACGGCAAGACCTACGCCCTCTCGGCGGCGGTCGGTGCCGGGCAGGACAAGATCCAGAACGTCGAGACCGACAAGCTCGGCCAGTACCTCTCGTTCCTGGACGTCATGACCTACGACATGCACGGTGCGTGGGACGCGACCGGCCCGACCAACCATCAGGCCCCGCTCTACTCGGACCCGAACGACCCGATGACCCCGGTCGCGCCGGGCAACGGCAAGTACTCGATCGACAATGCGATCAAGGCGTGGACGGTCGGTGACCCGCAGTACGGCATCGCGGGCGGCTTCCCCGCCAACAAGATAAACATGGGTGTGCCGTTCTACTACCGAGGCTGGACGGGCGTCCCCGCCGGTGCCAACCACGGCCTCTTCCAGAGTGCGACCGGCCCGGCCACGGGCGCCGCGATGTCCGGGAACGTCAACGGCATCCGGATGTACAAGGAACTGAACGGCTTCGTCGACAACCCGGCGGACACCTACTGGGACGACACCGCCAAGGCCGCCTACTTCTACGACGGCAGCACCTTCTGGACGGGCGAGGACGCCCAGTCGATCCAGGCCAAGGCGGACTACGCGCACTGCAACGGGCTCGGCGGCTCCTTCGCCTTCTCGCTCTACGACCTCGGCACCCAGACCGCGCTGTTCGACAAGATGGCCAGCGCCACCGACGGTTCCGCCGCCAACTGCCCGGCGCCGTCCCCGTCCAGCTCGCCTTCGGCCTCGGCCACGCCGAGCAGCTCGCCGAGCAGCTCCCCGTCGTCCTCCCCGAGCAGCTCCCCCTCCAGCTCGCCCAGCAACTCCCCGAGCAGCTCGCCGTCGACCACGCCGACCGGCTCCTGCACCGCCCCGAGCTGGAACGCCACCGCCGTCTACGCCACGCCCGGCACCAAGGTCTCGTGGAAGGGCCACTACTACACCAACAAGTGGTGGACCACGAACGAGGACCCGACCGCCAGTGGCCAGTGGGGCGTCTGGTCCGACAACGGCCCCTGCTGACCACCCCGCTGAACCCCGGCCCCGGACTTCCCACTCGTCCGGGGCCGGACCATGGGGCAACTGGGTAACCACGGACAGGGGCGCGGGGCCCTGCTCGATGAACTGCGTGCGCGAAACCGGAAGGCACAGGCCCGCACCCTTCCGCCAAGCGCAGTCCCTCGCACCCCTGTCTCCGGTTGTGCGGGTAGCCCAAAGGCGGAGCCTCAGAGCGGTAGCGCGGGCAACCCCGGCTCCCACAGCCACGCGTCGAAGAACCCGTCGAGCGACCCGCCCGCCGCGTACTGCCCGGCGTGCGCGGTGAACTCGGCGGTGCTGACCACGCCGTGACGGTGTATCGCCGCCCAGTCCTTGATCATCTGGAAGAACGCGGCGTCGCCGAGCGCACGCCGCAGTGCGTGCATGGTCAGCCCGCCGCGCTCGTACAGCCGGTCGTCGAACATCAGCTTCTTGCCCGGGTCGGCGAGCCGCAGGTCCTGCGACAGGCCGGACAGCAGCGTGTGTGCGACGGCGGCGTGCCCGGCCGCCGTTCGGCCGCCCACGTGCTCGGACCAGAGCCACTCCGCGTACTTGGCGAAGCCCTCGTTCAGCCAGATGTGCCGCCAGTCGGCGATGGAGACGCTGTTGCCGAACCACTGGTGCGCCAGCTCGTGGGCGACGAGGCGCTCCGAGGACCGCGTCCCGTCCACGTGGTTGGTCCCGAAGGTGGCCACGCCCTGCGCCTCGACGGGTACGTCGAGCTCCTCGTCGGCGACGACCACCGCGTACTCGCCGAACGGGTAGCGCCCGAACATGCTCTCGAAGAAGGGCATCATCCGGGTCTGCCGCCCGAAGTCGTACGTGAACTCCGGCAGCAGCCGGGCCGGCAGGTACGCGGTCTGCGGCACCCGCCCGGCGGCCGGGTCCGCCTCGGTCAGCAGGACGGTCTGGTAGTGGCCGATCGAGACGGTCACCAGGTAGCTGGAGGTGGGCGCCGCCTGCTCGAAGACCCAGGTGGTGCTGGAGGCGTGGGTGGTCCGGGTGAGCAGCCGGCCGCCGACCACCACGGTGTAGGGGGAGGGTGTGGTGATCGAGATCAGGTACGTGGCCTTGTCCGCCGGCCGGTCGTTGCACGGGTACCAGGAGGGTGCGCCGACGGGCTGACTGGCCACCAGCGCACCGTCCGTCAGTTCCTCCCACCCGAGCCCGCCCCACTGGCTGCGCACCGGCCGGGGGTTGCCGCTGTAGTGCACCTCGACGGTGAACGCGGCCCCGGCGGGCAGTGGTTTGGCGGGCCGGATCCGCAGCTTTCCGGCCCGGTGGGTGTAGTGCACGGCCTTGCCGTCCACCAGTACCCGGCCGACCCGGAACTCCGCGAGGTCGAGCGCGAACTCGCGCAGCGGCTCGCCGGCGGCACCCGGACCGGCAGCCGAACCGGCACCCGAAGTCCCCGCCACCGCGCTGATCCGGGCCGAGCCGGCCAGCCGGTTGGGTCCGGGGCGGTAGTCCAGCACGAGTTCGTACCGGTGCACCCGGTAGCGGGCGTCCCCGTGGGTCGGGAAGTACGGGTCCACGCCGACGGCGGGCACCTGCTTGGGACTCACGGGTTCAAACGCTCCCTGGCTTCTGGCGTCGTCCATCGGGCTACGCCTGCCAGGCCTCGATCGGGTTGCCCAGCCAGCGGGTGTCGGCAGGGACGGACTCCGCTCGCATCACCAGGGAGGCCGGCCCCAGCGTGCTACGGGCCCCGATGGTGCTGCCGGGCAGCACGATTCCGCCAGGGCCGAGTGTGGCGCCCTCGCGAAGGATCACAGTATCCATCCGCATGATCCGGTCGTGGAAGAGGTGGGTCTGCAGCACACAGCCACGGTTGACGCTGACTCCGTCGCCCAGCGTGACGAGGTCCGCCTCGGGCAGCCAGTAGCTTTCGCACCAGACACCCCGGCCGACGGTGGCGCCGAGGCCGCGCAGCCAGAGGTTCATGACCGGCGTGCCCGGCACCGAGCCGATCAGCCACGGCACCGCCAGCACCTCGGTGAAGGTGTCGGCCAGCTCGTTGCGCCAGACGAAGCTGCTCCACAGCGGGTGCTCGACCGCGCGGAACCGGCCGACCAGCAGCCACTTCGCCGCGACGGACACCAGGCAGGCGACCGCCCCGGCGCCCAGCAGCACCACCCCGGACAGCAGGGCCGCCAGCGCGGGGAAGCCGGCCACGGCCAGCCAGGACAGCGCGGCCAGCGTCAGCACGCCGAGCGCGGCGGAGGCCAGCACCGGCAGCAGCCGGCAGACCTCGACCAGCCCGCGCGCCCAGAGCAGCCGGGCCGGCGGGTCGTACGTCAGGCTCTGGTCGCCACCGGCGGCGGCGCGCGGGAGTTTCATCGGGGGCATGCCCAGGTACGAGCTGCCCTTCTTGGCCTTCTTCGGGGTGGCGGACAGCACGCCCACCAAGCCCCGGTCGGGTACGGCACGCCCGAGCGCGGTCATCCCGGAGTTGCCGAGGAAGGCCCGCTCGCCGATCTCCGCCTCGCCGAGCCGCAGCCAGCCGCCGCCGAGTTCGTAGGGGGCGATCAGCGTGTCGTCGGCCAGGAAGGCTCCGTCGCCGACGGTGGTCAGGCTGGGCAGCGCCAGCACGGTGGACGCCTCGACCCGGCTGCCGACCTTCATGCCCAGCGCCCGCAGCCAGACCGGGGTGATCAGGCCCGCGTACAGCGGGAAGAGCGTCTCGCGGGCCAGGTCCATCAGCTGGCTGACCGTCCAGGCCTGCCAGCCGACCCGTCCGTGCAGCGGGTGGTGGCCGGGGCGCAGCCCGAGGCTGAGCAGCCGGACCCCGGCCAGCAGCAGAGCGGCGTAGGTGAGGCCGAAGGCCAGCGTCGCGGGTGCCAGGCCGGTCAGCGCGCCGCGCACGGCGGGGCCGAGGCCGTCGCCCGGGTGGACGAAGAGGCCGACGGTGGCCAGCGCGGCGAGCCCGGAGACCACGGGCAGCAGGGTGAGCGCCAGGCCGGTCGCGCCGTACCCGGCGGCCCACCGGGCGCGGCGCGGCGGGCGCTGCTCGGGCCAGTTGCGCTCGGCCTTGCCGAGTTTGACGGCGGGTGCGCCGCTCCAGCGCTGGCCGGTGGGCACCTGGCCGGTGACGCCGGAGCCGGGCGCGACCTCGGCCCGTTTGCCGATCCGGGCGCCGGGGAAGAGCACGCTGCGGGTGCCGACCACCGCACCGGAACCGACCCGGATCTGACCGATCTTCAGCAGGTCGCCGTCCAGCCAGTAGCCGGAGAGATCCACCTCGGCCTCGATCGCGCAGCCCCGCCCGAGCCGGAGCAGGCCGGTGACGGGCGGCAGCGAGTGCAGGTCGACCTCGGGCGCGATCCGGGCACCGAGGGCCCGCCCGTAGCGGACCAGCCAGGCTCCGGAGAGCGAGGTGGCGCCGCTCAGTTCGGCCAGCCGTTCGGCGGTCCACAGCCGCAGGTGGACGCCGCCGCCGCGCGGGTGGCTGCCGGGCCGGACGCCGCGCAGCAGCAGCCGGGCGCCGCCGGCCGCGATGGCGAGCCGGCCGGGCGGGCTGAGGAGCAGCAGCGCGGCGGCGCCGACCAGCCACCACGAGGCGGTCGGCGCCCACGGGTAGTGGCCGAACCGGCTGAGCACGTTGCCGAGCGCCAGCAGCCCGGTGGTCCAGCGCAGGCCGACCAGCGTGAAGAGAGGGAGCAGCAGCAGCGTCTGCACGACCTTGGCCCGGACCGGCACCGGAGCGACCGGGCGGACGGCGCCCTCGCTCTGCGCGGAGCGCTCCAGCAGGCGGGCGAGCTTGCGCAGCACGGGCTGCTGGTAGATGTCGAGGACGGCGGCCGACGGGTAGCGGCGGCGCAGCAGCGTGGTGAGCTGGGCGGCGGCGAGGCTGCCGCCGCCGATCGCGAAGAAGTCGTCGTCGGCGCCGGTGACCGGCACGCCGAGGATCTCGCTCCACTGTTCGGCCAGCCAGGCTTCGGTGCCGTAGAGCTGCTGGGCGGGGCCGCTCCTGGCGTCCAGCCCGGGCAGCGGCCAGGGCAGCGCGTTGCGGTCGACCTTGCCGGAGGTGCGGGTGGGCAGGGAGTCGACGGCGGCGAGCAGCGGTACCAGGGCGGCGGGCAGCTCGGCGCGCAGCCGCTCGACGGCCGCCGCCTTGTCCCAGCCGTCCTGGGTGACCAGGTAGCCGACCAGCAGCTGGTTGCCGCCCTTGGCCGTCCGGACGGCGGCTGCCGCGCCGGCCACGCCCGGCAGGGCCTGCAGTGCCGCGTCCACCTCGCCGAGTTCGATCCGGCGGCCGCCGAGCTTGATCTGCTCGTCGGCGCGGCCGAGGAAGACCAGGCCCTCGGGCTCGGCCTGCACCAGGTCGCCGCTGCGGTAGGCGCGCGACCAGCCGAGCGACTCCAGCGGGGCGTACTTCTCGGCGTCCTTCGCCGCGTCCAGATAGCGGGCGAGCCCGACGCCGCCGATCACCAGCTGCCCGCTCGCGCCCATCGGGACGGGCCGGCCGGCCTCGTCCACCACGGCCAGCTCCCAGCCGTCCAGTGGCAGGCCGATCCTGACCGGCTCCTCGCCGGTCAGCAGTGCGGCGCACGCGACCACGGTCGCCTCGGTCGGGCCGTACGTGTTCCAGACCTCGCGGCCCTCGGTCACCAGGCGCTGCACCAGTTCGGGCGGGCAGGCTTCGCCGCCGAAGATCAACAGCCGGACCTCGATCAGCGCCTCGGCCGGCCAGAGCGCGGCGAGTGTGGGCACGGTGGAGACCACGGTGATCTCCTGCTCGGCCAGCCACGGGCCGAGGTCGGCGCCGCTGCGCACCTGCGAGCGCGGTACGGGCACCAGGCAGGCGCCGTAGCGCCAGGCGAGCCACATCTCCTCGCAGGAGGCGTCGAAGGCGACCGACAGCCCGGCCATCACCCGGTCGCCCGGGCCGATCGGCTCGTCCTGGAGGAAGAGCGCGGCCTCGGCGTCCACGAACGCGGCGGCGTTACGGTGAGTGACGGCGACGCCCTTGGGCTTGCCGGTCGATCCCGAGGTGAAGATGATCCACGCGTCGTGCTCCGGGCCGGGGCGGCCGGCCGAGCCGCCGGTCGCGGCGGCGGTCACCGTGATGCTGCGCCCGGCGCCCAGGACGGCGCTGACGGCGGCCTCGCCGAACACCAGCTCGGCCCGCTCGTCCGGGTCCTCGGCGTCCACCGGGACGTAGGCGGCCCCGGCCGCGAGCACGGCCAGGATGCAGACGTACAGGTCGTTGGTGCCGGAGGGCACCCGGACGCCCACCCGGTCGCCGACGCCGATCCCGGCCGCCGCCAGGCGCCGACGCAGCGTTTCGACCTCGGCGGCCAGTGCGCGGTAGCTGAGCGTGGTGGTGCCGTCGTCGAGGGCCGGCTCCTGCGGATGGGCCCGGACGGTCTCGTCCAGCAGGTCCACCAGGGTGCGCGGTGCGGTGGCCGGGCGGCCCGGGAAGAGGGCGGGTGCCTGGGCTTCCCGCTCCGGTGTGGTGCAGCTCTGCGTCGTGACGACCATGGGTGCTCCTCGTACCTCGTACCCCTCCGTGACTCTGCCGAAGTGGACAACCCATCGATAGTAGCCCCGCCGTTGTGGAGTCCGGGGGTGCTCTTCCGGTCGATCTCCGTCCCAACTGGTCTGAATCTGAGCTGATCTGACGATCAGTCAGTACTTGGAAGGGGTGCCCCGATAGCGATGTGACGACACGTCAGTCAATTTGACGGTCCGTCAGTCGCATTCCCGGAAATGTGACTCACGCCATATCGGGGGCAGGGGGATTCACCCTGACGGCGCAGTCCGAGACGCCCGGAAGCCCAGGCCACCCTCCGGCGGCCTGGGCTTCTCGCTGCTGATCGCTCCGGGCTCCGTCAGGTCGCCGGGTGCTGTGTCAGGTCGTCCGTGCGGCCCAGGGCGTCCGGCTGGGTCTGCTCGATCCGGTGCAGCATCCGGCCGAGCAGCTGGGACAGGGCGGGGCGCTCCTGCGCAGTGACGTCCTGCAGCAGCTCCTCCTCGAAGACCGCCGCCATCCGCATCGACTCCAGCCACTTGTCGCGGCCTTCCTCGGTCAGCTCGATGATCACGCGGACCCGGTTGTTCTCGTCCCGCTCCCGGGTGACCAGGCCCTCGGTGACCATCCGGTCGATCCGGTGGGTCATCGCGGCGGGCGTCAGTCCGAGCCGTTTGGCGAGGTCACCGGGCCCGAGGCGGTACGGGTTGCCCGCGACGACCAGGGCCTTGAGCACCTCCCACTCGGCGGAGGTGATCCCGAGCACAGTCAGCTGCCTGCTGTACGAGACCGACATCCGCCGGGCGACCCGGGACAGGGTCGACACGATGGTCTCCACCTGGGGGTCGACATCGGGGAATTCCCGCTGGTAGGCGGCGACCTGCGCGGCGATGTCCAGCTCGTCGCCGGGCGTGCCGGTCGGTGGTGCGGGCTTGCGTTCGCTCATGGTGACCAGTCTCCCACGGCGGCTTGTGGGACTTAAGCCTTTGACACGTTAAGCTTTCGATATATAGACTTTAGCTCTGAAATCTTCCGAGCTTAAGAGTATCCAGCGAAAGGGTGTGCACGGTGACCGGCACGGTGAAGCAGCAGAGGCAGCGGCGTAACAGGGCGGGCGGCCCGCTGCGCCGCGTCCAGATCGGCAACGCGCTCAGTGCGTTCGGCAGCGGATTCACGATGCCGTACATGTTCGTCTACGTGGACCAGGTACGGGGCCTGGGCTCACTCGCGGCCGGGATGGTGTTCACCGTCTTCGCGCTGGCCGCGCTCGCCGTGCTGCCCTTCACGGGCCGTGGCATCGACCGTTACGGCCCCCGGCCGGTGCTGCTGGTCGGCGCGGTGCTGGCCTCCACCGGCGCGTTCGCGTTCGGGCACGCCACCGGCGCGCCGTTGCTGCTGGTCTCGTCCTTCCTGTTCGGCGCGGGTGTCACCACCTGCCAGCCGGCCCTGGCGACCATGATCGTGCGCTGCTCGACCAAGGCCACCCGGTCGCGGGCCTTCGCCCTGCAGTTCACCCTGATCAACCTGGGGATGGGCATCGGCGCCCTGGTCGGCGGCCAGATCGTCAACGTCGCGGACCCGTCCAGCCTGACCCGCCTCTTCACCATCGAGGCGATCACCTTCCTGGGCCTCGCCGCCGTCACCGGCACCGCCCGCATCCCGGCGGCCGCGCCCTTCCTGGTCCAGGACGCGAAGGGCCCGAGCGGGCTGCGCGCCCTGGTCGCGGACAAGGCCATGTTCCGGCTCTGCCTGCTCGCCGGGCTGATCTTCTTCACCTGCTACGGCCAGTTCGAGTCGGGCGTCGCCGCGTTCGCCACCGACACCGTCCACACCGCGCCGTCCACCCTGGGCCTGGCGATCGGCGCCAACGCGCTGACCATCGTCGTCCTGCAGATGTTCATGGTGAAGCTCACCGAGCGCCGCCGCCGCACCACCGCGATGGCCGCGGCCGGTGTGGTCTGGCTGGGCGCCTGGACGATGGCGCTGGTGGCCGGCCTGGTCCGGACCGAGGCGCTCGCCGCCACGGTCGCGATCGTCGCCGTCTACGCCCTGTTCGGCGTCGGCGAGTCGCTGCTCGCCCCCACCCTCGGCCCGATCGTCGCCGACCTGGCCCCGGCCCGGCTGCTCGGCACCTACAACTCCGGCTACGCGCTGGTGAAGCAGGTCGCGATCGCGGTCGGCCCGGCGGTCGGCGTCCTGCTGGTCGGCTCCGGCACCTGGCCGATCTACCTGGCCGCGATGGCGGCCTGCACCCTGCTGATCGTCACCCTGGCGATCCGCCTCCGGCGTCACCTGACGCCCGCTCAGGACAACGCGGGCCCGGCCGAGATCGTCCGGGTTCCGGTCCGCGAGCTCCAGACGGCGGCCTGAGCCGGTCGCACTTTCTCAGGGGCGCGGGGATTCAGCCCCGCGCCCCTGAGAGCGCAAGCTACGAGAGCCTGGTCGGCATCAGCAGCGAGAAGGTGTCCTGGCGGGCCGGGAAGCGGATCGCCAGCGGGACGATCGGGCCGCCGAGCTCCAGGACCAGCTGGTCCTGGCCGACCGCGTCCAGGGCCTCCAGCAGGAACTCCCGGTTCACCCCGACGGACAGGGCGGCGCGCTCGCTGCCGCTGCCGCTGTCCGAGACGGTGAGTGTGCCGTCGGCGTCCAGGACGAGCACCGAGACCTCGCACTCCGCGCCGTCCTGGCCGCGCACCATGCTGCGGGTGGCGCCCGAGGACAGGGTCTCGCGCAGGGCGGCGGCCCCGACCGGGACCTGACGGGTCGGCTGCAGGCGCAGCATCCGGCGGTAGTCGGGGTAGTCCTGGTCGATCCGCTCGCCGCCGACCTGGCGGTCGCCGACGGTGGCGGTGAGCACCGCGCCGTCGACCTCCAGCACAGCGGCGTCGGTGCGGCCGGCCAGCAGCGCGCGGAGCCCGTCCACGAAGGCGACCGGCGCGATCACGCTCGCCGCCGGGCCGGTCAGGCCGTCGGCCGGGGCTTGCGAGACGGCGAGGCGGTAGCGGTCGGTGGCGACCAGCCGCAGCACGTCCGCCTCCAGCTCCAGCAGTACGCCGGTCACGGCGGGCAGCCCGGCGTCCGTGCCGACGGCGAACCGCACCGCGTCGAGCGCGGCGGCCAACTCGGCGGCGGGGACGGTCAGTCGGGTCGCGGTTGGTCGGGTCGCGGTCATGGAGATCTCCCTCTGGTCGATGAGTGTCCGTACCGTGGAGAGCTCGCGACGGGCGTCGGCGAGGCCGTCCTCGAGGCGGCGCAGATGGCGGTCCAGCACCAGCCGGGCGTCCGCCCGGTCGGCCGTGAGCACCCGTGAGATGTCCGGCAGCGGCATCCCGACCCGGCGTAGCCGGGCGATCAGCCGGGCGTCCGCCAACTGGTCCGGCGCGTACCAGCGGTACCCGGTACGCGGGTCCACCCGGGCGGGGCCGAACACCCCGGCGCCGTCGTAGAACCGCAGGGCACTCACACTCAGCCCGCTGTCCCGGGCCATTTCGCCGATACTGCGCATCTCGCTCTCCACACCGAGGACTCTGCGGGCTCGACCAGGTCGAGGGTCAACACCGGCCTGGGGGCATGCGGCTCGCCGGGCCGATCCGGCTAGGTTTTCGCCGCGCGCACCACATAGTGTCAGCCGGGGCTGTCGTCCCATCAGCAGGCTCCGGACGAGCCCCGGCAACGAATCGGCGAGGTCATGACGTACGCGGCGGTCACCGACCCCCCCACCCCTGTGGCCGGGCCCGACGCGCCGCCCCGCAGCGGGCCGCTCTCCTGGGCGGTCCGGTACTCGGGGTGGCTCGGGCCGATCGCCGTCGCGCTCTTCGCCGGCCTGCTGCGGTTCTGGAACCTCGGGTACCCCAACGCTTTCGTCTTCGACGAGACGTACTACCCCAAGGACGCCTGGTCCCTGCTGCAACAGGGCTACGAGGGCGTCTGGCCGGACAACGCCAACACCGACGTCCTCGCCGTCCCGCAGATCGTCCCGCTCTCCCCGGCGCCCGAGTTCATCGCGCACCCGCCGCTCGGCAAATGGGTGATCTCGCTCGGTGAGTGGGCGTACGGACTGCACCCCTTCGGCTGGCGGGTGATGGTCGCGCTGCTCGGCACCCTGACGGTGCTGATGCTGGCCCGGATCGGGCGGCGGCTGTTCTCCTCCACCCTGCTCGGCTGCACCGCCGCGCTGCTGATGGCGGTGGACGGCCTGCAGTTCGTGATGAGCCGGGTCGGGCTGCTCGACGGTGTGCTGATGTTCTTCGTGCTGGCCGCCTTCGGCTGCCTGCTGATCGACCGCGACCACACCCGGGAGTACCTGCGCGCCGCGCGCGCCGAGGGCGGCACGGCCGGTGACGAGGTCCGGCTCGGCCTGCGGCCCTGGCGGCTCGCCGCCGGGCTGCTGCTCGGCGCGGCCTGCGCCACCAAATGGAACGGCGCCCAGATCCTCGCCGTGTTCGGCCTGCTGACCGTCCTCTGGGACCAGGCGGGCCGCCGCTGGGCGGGGGCGCGCCGCCCGTACCGCTCGATGCTGCGCCGGGACGCGCTGCCCGCCTTCCTCTCCCTGGTCGCCGTCGCCGCCGTGGTGTACGTCAGTTCCTGGGCGGGCTGGTTCCTCACAAAGGGTGGTTTCGACCGGCAGTGGGCCGACGGGCGGGCCGGGCTCTCCCCGCCCCGGACACCGGTGGTGGACATTCCGCTGCCGCAGGTTTCGATGAGCTGGGTGCCCGAGGGGCTGCGCAGTTGGTGGCACTACCAGGCGCAGATGTACGACTTCAATACCGGTCTGAGCACCCCGCACACCTACCAGTCCAACCCGTGGAGCTGGCTCGTCCAGGGCCGCCCGGTCTCCATGTACTGGCAGCAGGTGCCGCAGGGCCAGCGCGGCTGCACGGCGCCAGGCGGCTGCGCGAGCCAGATCCTGGCACTCGGCACCCCGCTGCTCTGGTGGACGGCCTGCTTCGCGCTGGTCTACCTGCTCTGGCGCTGGTTCTTCCGCCGGGACTGGCGCTCCGGCGCGGTGCTGGCGGCCGTCGCGGCGATCTACCTGCCCTGGTTCCAGTACCAGCACCGCACCATCTTCTCCTTCTACATGGTGGTGCTGGTGCCCTTCCTCTGTCTGGCGGTGGCGCAGCTGCTCGGCGCGATCGTCGGGCCGCCCGGCTGCTCGGCGCGGCGCCGCCGGTACGGCGCGGGGGCGGCCGGGGCGATCGTGCTGGCCATCATGATCTGCTTCCTCTTCTTCTACCCGCTCTACACGGCGGAGGTGATCCCGATGACGGACTGGCAGAACCGGATGTGGTTCACCAGCTGGATCTGACCGGTGGCCGCCACCCAGCTCCTCCCGGTGACCCCGCTGCTCGGGGTGGTCACGGCGCTGCTGGGCGTCGGCGCCGTCGCGGCGGCGGGCTGGGGCCTGCTCGGGTACGGGCGGGCCGTGCTGCGCGCCGGGGTACGGGCGGTGGTGCAGCTGGCGGTGGTCGCGTCGGTGATCACCTGGGTGGTCGGCTCGCTCTGGACGTCCGCGCTGTTCGTCCTGGTGATGTTCGCGGTCGCCGTCCGCACCGCCGGGCGCCGGATGACCGACGGGCCGGGCTGGGTCTGGGCGGCGGCCCCGATCGGCCTCGGCATACTGCCGGTGCTGGCCCTGCTGCTCGGCACCGGGTTGCTGCCGCTGAAGGGCATCTCGATCATCCCGGTGGCCGGCATCCTGATCGGCGGCGCGCTCAGCGCCACCTCGCTGGCGGGCCGCCGGGCGCTGGACGAGCTGCGCCAGCGGCGCGGCGAGGTGGAGGCGGCGCTCGCGCTCGGCTTCGAGGACCGGGACGCCCGCCTGGAGATCTGCCGTACGGCCGCCGCGACCTCGCTGGTGCCCGCGCTGGACCAGACCCGGACGGTGGGCCTGGTCACACTGCCCGGCGCCTTCGTCGGCATGCTGCTCGGCGGCGCCACGCCCGTCCAGGCCGGAGCCGTACAGCTGTTCGTCCTGATCGCGCTGCTCGCGGTGGAGTCGGTCGCGATCGTGGTGGTGTTGGAGCTGGTCGGGCGGGGGAAGGTCACCACCGGAGTCCAGTAGGCTGGTGGACGTTGAAGGGGAGTAGCCCTCCACCGGACCGTCGACATACTGGCCCATTCGTGGGCCCGGCGCCCGGGACACCCAGCGGTTGCGGGGTGTTGGCGAGACCTTCGGCCGCAGTGCTGTGACCATGACCAGTGCTGTCGGGCCGAGGCGTCCCTGACGGAGCACCGGCCCGGCAGCCCTACCTAGGGAATCCCACCACCGATGAGCCTGACCATTGCCGCTCTCACCTTCGGCGTCATCTTCCTGGCCGAACTGCCGGACAAGACCGCGCTGGCCAGCCTGGTGCTCGGCACCCGCTACCGGGCGGGCTACGTCTTCGCCGGGATCGCCGCCGCCTTCGCCCTCCAGGTCGGGCTGGCCCTGGTCGCGGGCAGCCTGCTGGCGATGCTGCCGCACCGCTGGGTGGAGGGCGTCACCGGCCTGCTCTTCCTGCTCGGCGCGGCGATGCTGCTCCGGCACAACGACGACGAGGAGGGCCACGCGGGGAAGGAGCCGTCCTCGGCCGGCTTCTGGCGGGTGGCCGGCGCGAGCTTCGTGGTCGTCGCGGTCGCCGAGTTCGGCGACCTCACCCAGATCATGACGGCCAACCTGGCGGCGAAGTACGCCGACCCGCTCTCGGTCGGCCTGGGCGCCTGGCTGGCACTCTGCGCGGTGGGCGGGATCGCCATCGTGGGCGGGCAGAAGCTGCTGCAGTACGTGCCGATGAAGGTGATCGTCAGGGTCGCCGCCGGGATCATGCTGCTGCTGGCGGCCTTCAGCCTGGTCGAGGCGATCGTGGGCTGAGAGCGCGACCCGGGCAGCTGAGTCAGCAGCCGGAGCGCTGCGCCAGGGCGGCCTGGGTGTTCGGGCCGGCCACACCGTCGGGGTCGCCCTGGACACCCTGCATGGACTGGAAGTAGCTGACGGCCTGCTCGGTGTTGCTGCCGAAGCTCCCGTTGACCTTCACGTGCATCCAGCACAGCACCACGGCGAGCTTCTGCTGCAACGCCAGGACCTGGTCGCCGCTGTCGCCGTACTGCAGAACGCCCGGCGTCGCCACCGTCCCGGAGGATGTCGGGGTGTCGGTGCTCGGTGTGGCGCTGGGGGTGGTGGGGCTCGGGCTCGGGGAGGGGGACGCGGCCTGGGTCACCGGCGGGCTGCTCACGGCGGACGGCGTAGGGCTGGCGGTGGGCTTGTGGGTCGCCTTCGTACGGGACGGCGAGGGGCTCGGACTGTCCGACGCGGACGGCGAGGGGACGGCGCTGACGGAGGCGGCCGGGAGGGTCGCCTCCGAGGTACTGACCGCCAGCGGGACGGCGGCCGCACTGCTGCCGTGGCCGCCGTCCGAGAACGGTGAGACGAGGAGGGCCAGGCCCGCCCCCACGGCTGCGATGCCCGCGCCCGCCGAGAGGATGACGGCCCGTCTGCGGCCCGGCGAGGACTGCCGCTGCCGCGCGCGCTGCTCGGCCCGGCCACCTGCGGCCGACTGCTGCTGCCCGTGCGCGGGTTGCTGGTACGCGGGTTGCTCGTACGGTGGTTGGATCGGCGTCGGCTCGTAATCCGGCACCTGCGGCATCATGGCGGTGGGGAAGTCGTCCGCCGGTACGGGCGGCAGCAGCGCGGCGGCGGGGACGTACGGCCGCACCAGCTCCGGGCCGTCCAACTGCGGCAGGACTGCCGTCTCCTCGAAGTCCGGGTGCTGGTGGCAGGCGCAGCCGGCGGGGGTCGGTACGGCTCCACAGACGGGGCAGTGCTGTCCCGGCATGGGCCGGTCCTCCTCGGTTCGGGTGGCGGACGCGCCTGATTATGCAGCAGCTTCCGGTGGGTGGACAGGGAGAGTCGTCCGCTCTGGAGCGGGATTGTGATGGTTGCGGGCGATATCGAATCCGCCGGCGATTCGCGGTGGCCGGGCCTGCGGATGGAGCAATCAACCGCCTTATAGTCGGACAATCCTGACATCATGGTGAAGTTGGCTGACCATCAGCCGAGCCGCCCGGTCCCGCCGGGCCACATCACCGAGGAGCTGGCATGGCGGACCCGGCGGCCGAGCCCGAGCGCAGCACAGCAGGGGCCGCTGTTCCGTCGGCGGGGCCTCCGGCCGTGCCGGTCCACAACCTCTGGGTCCCGATCAGCGCGTTGCTGCTGGCGATGCTGCTCGCCGCGCTCGACCAGACCATCGTCTCCACCGCGCTGCCGACCATCGTCAGCGACCTGGGCGGCCTGGAACACCTCTCGTGGGTGGTCACCGCCTACCTGCTCGCCTCCACGGCGGCCACCCCGCTCTGGGGCAAGCTCGGCGACATGTACGGCCGCAAGCGGTTCTTCCAGGCCTCCATCGTGATCTTCCTGGCCGGCTCCGCGCTCTGCGGAATCGCCCAGAACATGGGCGAGTTGATCGGCTTCCGGGCCATGCAGGGCCTGGGCGGCGGCGGCCTGATGGTGCTCTCGCAGGCGATCGTCGGCGACTTGGTGCCGCCCCGCGACCGTGGCAAGTACCAGGGCCTGTTCGGCGCCGTCTTCGGCGTCACCAGTGTGCTCGGGCCGCTGCTCGGCGGCCTCTTCGTCGACAACCTGACCTGGCGCTGGGTCTTCTACATCAACCTGCCGATCGGCGTGGTCGCCCTGGTGGTCATCGCCGCCGTGCTGCACGTCGGAGAGACCAAGCGGCACCACACGATCGACTACCTGGGCACCTTCCTGATCGCCGCCGTGGCCACCTGCCTGGTGCTGATGACCTCCCTCGGCGGCACCACCTGGGCCTGGAGCTCCTGGCAGGTCATCGGCCTCGGCGTCCTCGGGCTCGTCCTGCTGGTCGCCTTCATCGAGGTCGAGCGGCAGGCGGCCGAACCCGTGCTCCCGCTACGGCTGTTCCGCGACCGTACGTTCAGCCTGGTCGCGGTGATCTCGTTCGTGGTCGGCTTCGCGATGTTCGGCGCGCTGACCTACCTGCCGACCTTCCTGCAGGTCGTCAAGCAGGTCTCGCCCACCATGTCCGGCATCCACATGCTGCCGATGGTGCTCGGCATGCTGCTCACCTCGATCGGCTCCGGCCAGATCGTCGCCCGCACCGGGCACTACCGGATCTTCCCGATCGTGGGCACCGCCGTCACCAGTGTCGGGTTGCTGCTGCTCTCCCGGCTCACCGAGCACACCAGCACCACCGTGATGAGCCTCTACTTCCTGGTCTTCGGCCTGGGCCTAGGCCTGGTGATGCAGGTCCTGGTGCTCATCGTGCAGAACTCCGTCGGCTACGAGGACCTGGGTGTGGCCACCGCCGGGGTGACCTTCTTCCGCTCGATCGGCGCGTCCTTCGGCGTCTCCATCTTCGGCAGCATCTTCGCCAGCGGCCTCAACAGACGTCTGACGGACGCCCTCCGGGGCCTCCCGCTCCCGGCCGGCTTCCGCCCGGCGGCCGTCACCGCCGACCCGCGCCTCATCGCCGCGCTGCCGCCCGCCGTGCGGAACGGGATCTACCACGCGTACTCGGAGTCGATCACCAGGGTCTTCCTCTACGCCGTGCCGGTCGCGCTCGTCGCGTTCGTGCTCTCCTTCTTCATCCAGCAGCGGGAGCTCCGCTCCACCGTCACCGCGCCCGACCTCAGCGAGTCCATCGGGCTCAACCCCGTCGAACGGTCCTCGCTGGACGAGATCGCCCGCTCGCTGTCCGTCCTGAGCACCCGGGACGCCCGCCGGGACCTCTTCCGCCGGATCACCGCCGAGGCCGGACTCGACCTCAAGCCGGCCTCCAGCTGGCTGGTGCTCCAGATGCACCGGCACGGCCACGCCGAGCCGGCCGAGCTGGCGGAACGCAGGATCATCCCGGTGAGCGTGATCGAGGAAGCCGCCCGGGAGGTGGAGAGCCGGGGCCTCGCCGTACGGAACGGACTGCCCATGCACCTCACCGAGACCGGGACGGAGGTGGCCCTCAAGCTCGTCGCCGCCCGCCGGACCCAGCTCGGCAAACTCCTCGGCGACTACGACGAGCAGCAGTTCAGCGACCTCGCCGAGCTGCTCAACCGCCTCAGCGCGACCCTCTGCGGCGACGAGCGGGACCGACCCGACCGCACCGACCGCCTCGAGCCGCAGCACGTCCCGCACAGCGAGGGCCGCTCGTTCTGAGCAGCCTCCGGGTTCAGTCCCGGGTGCTGTCCCCGGTTCCTGCACCCCACGGTGCCTCCGGTCATCAGGCGGCCGGTGGTGACCAGACGTACGGCGTCGTGGTGGTGACGGCCCGGAGGCCGAGGCGCTGGAGGATCGGCGAGCTGTCGTCGGAGGCGTCCACGTGCAGGTACTTGTAGCCACGCTCGGCCGCGAGCTGGGCGCGGCGGGCCACCAGGGCGCGGTAGATGCCACGCCCGCGCCACTCGCTCAGGGTCGAGCCACCCCAGAGCCCGGCGAAGTCGACGCCGTTGCGCAGCATCAGCCAGGCGGCCGAGACCACCTCGCCGTCCGCCTCGGCGACCAGGACCACGATGCCGTCCGGCTCCGCGGTGGTCCGGTGGACCAGGAAGTCGCCGAGGAAGCTCATGTCGCGGCCCCAGACAGCGGTCTCCATCGCGCCGATCCGGTGCAGGTCAGCGGGATCGGCGGTCTGGCGGAGCGTCACGCCTGCGGGGAGTACCGGGTCGGTGGCCAGGTCGGCGGTGTGGCCGACGATGACGGTCTCGCGCCCTTCGGGGACGAACCCGGCGGCAACGAGACGGTCGGTCAGGTCGGCGGGCTCGTCGTGACCTCGGGTCTTCCACTCGACTGACTCGCCACGGGCGGCGAAGTGGTCGCGCTGCCGGGCGATCAGCGCGTCGAGCTCGTCGCCGCGCACGCCGAGGTCGCGCGGCGCGGTGAGGAAGCCCTGGTGCCCGCCGGTGACGCGGAGCAGCCGGCCGTCGTACTCGTGGACTGTCCCGGGCCCGGGCTCGCCGGCGCCACGGAGCTGGTCGTCGTAGGCGGCGAGGAGTTGATCAGTATCTGTCACCCGGGAGGCTTTACGCAGCTGGTCAACGGGTTTTCGTCCGGCGGGGTGGTGCGCTGCTGCTCGCCGTCGACCCCGGAGCGGCTCGGAGTTCGTACGCTATGCCGTGGGCGATGCCTTCGGGGGATCGCCGGCTGGGCCGAGATCATGAGAGGTGTCCTATGGGTAGTGTCGTAAAGATCAACGTGCTGACCGTGCCGACCGAGATGCGGGAGAGCCTGGAGCAGCGTTTCGCCGCGCGGGCCGGGGCGGTGGAGAGTTCCGACGGCTTCGAGTGGTTCGAGCTGCTGCGCCCGGTGGAGGGGACCGAGCAGTACCTGGTCTACACCCGCTGGGCGAGCGAGGAGCACTTCAAGGCCTGGATGGAGGGCCCGATGCAGGCAGCCCACCGCCAGGGCCCGCCGCCCGCCGAGGGCGAGGCGCCGCAGCGTCCGGCCGCCTCCGGTTCCACCCTGTGGTCCTTCGAGGTCGTCCAGTCGACCGGGCCGAAGGCCTGACGTTCCGTGCGTGCGGCGGGGCGCCCTCCGGGGAGCCCCGCCGTCGGGGGCGTCCTGCGGGAGGAGGACGATCCTGGCCAAGCCCTGGTGGTCGACCGGTACTTGTCACCGGCCGTCGGCGGTGGGCCGGTACGTGATCCAGTCCAATCGTTCGCTGTGCTTCACCTCGCCGCCACGTTGCTACTGGACAGCAGACACGTGGCCGTCGCACAGTCTCCGGGCTGGAGTTGGACAGACAAATCCTCGGAGGCCTCCCGTGACGCCCGTCACTCGTCGTACCTTCCTCGGCTCCGCCGCCGCCCTCGGCGCAGCCCTCGGCCTGCAGACCCTGCCCGGCGCAGCGCCGCGTGCGGCCGCTGCGACCAGCACGGGGACGATCGCCGACGTCAAGCACGTCGTGGTGCTCATGCAGGAGAACCGCAGCTTCGACCACTACTTCGGCACGATGAAGGGGGTGCGTGGCTTCGGCGACAAGGCCACCATCCAACTCGGGGGCGGCAACAGCGTCTTCAACCAGCCCGACGGCAGCGGTCGGCAGTACCCGTGGCAGCTCAGCGCCACCAACACCTGGTGGTGGGGTTCGAGCAAGGAACTGCTGGCACAGTGCGACGGGTCGCTCGACCACTCCTGGTCCACGCAGCACGGGGCGTGGAACAACGGGAAGATGGACTCCTGGATCTCCGCCAAGGGTTCGAACCGGACCATGGGCTTCATGAACCGGTCGGACATCCCGTTCCACTACGCGCTGGCCGACAACTACACCATCTGCGACGCGTACCACTGCTCGATACTCTCGGCCACCGGCCCCAACCGCACCTACCTGTGGTCCGGCACGATCGACCCGTCGGCCACCGCAGGCGGTCCGGCCTACGACGGCGGCTCCGAGTCGGGCCTGCACTGGCAGACCTACGCCGAGTCCCTCGAGAACGCCGGCGTGAGCTGGAAGGTCTACCAGAACGCCTCCGACAACTTCGGCGACAACGCCCTCGCGTACTTCAACCAGTTCACGGGTGCGCCGAGTTCGAGCCCGCTCGCGCAGCGCGGCATGGGATCGGTGCGCAGCACCGGCTCGACGCCGGACGACATCGCGGCCGCGATCCGGGCCGACGCGGTCGCGGGCACGCTGCCGCAGGTCTCCTGGGTCGTCGCCAACCAGCTGTACTCCGAGCACCCGGACGGCCCGCCGGAGAACGGCGCGCACTTCGTCAACCTCGTCATCCAGGCCCTGGCGGCGGACCCGGCCACCTTCGACTCCACCGTCCTGTTCCTCAACTACGACGAGAACGACGGCTTCTTCGACCACGTGCCGCCGCCCGTCGCACCCGCCGGGACCGCTGGCGAGTTCTACTCCGGCACCAACATCGGCCTCGGCTTCCGGGTGCCCATGATCATCGCCTCCCCGTGGACCCGTGGCGGGTACGTCGACTCGCAGGTCTACGACCACACCAGCGTGATCCGCTTCCTGGAGACCTGGACCGCTGCCCTGGGCACCCCCGCCACCTGCGCCAACATCAGCACTTGGCGGCGCCAGGTCTGCGGCGACCTCACCGGAGCCTTCGACTTCACCAACCCCGTGTACGGGCTGCCCGCGCTCCCCGCCACCAACGACACCATCAGCCAGGCCACCGCCAACACCCAGATCAACCCGAGCCCCGGCACCAACTCCCTGCCCGTCCAGGAAGCCGGCACCAAGCCCGCCCGCGCGCTGCCGTACCAGCCCAACGCCTGGGTGGACCGGATCGAGTACGACGCCAACAACCAGATCCTGCTCTGGGTCGACCTGGCCAACCAGGGCCCGCAGGCCACTGCTTACGCGCACTACTCGATCTACGCCAACGCCTACCGCAGCGGCGGGCCCTGGCAGTACACCGTCGCGCCCTACAACGCCTCGACCGGCGTCGACGGCAGCACCAGCGACTACTTCAACATCGGCGCCAACTTCGGCGACGGGCAGTACGACCTCACCGTCGTCGGCCCCAACCGCTTCCTGCGGCGCATCGCCGGGAACGCGACCACCGCCGGAAAGACCGCCGAGGCCTCGACGTACTACGCGCCGTCACCGGAGGACGGCTCGGAGGCGCTCTGGTTCAAGCTGACCAACACCGGTACCAGCACCGTCACTTTCACCATTACCTCGACCAACTACCGTACCGACGACCCGTGGACGTACCAGGTCGCCGCCGGGGCGACCGCCACGCCCTACTTCGACGCGGTCACCAACAGCCACGGCTGGTACGACTTCACCGTCACCGTCAGTGGCGACCCCAGCTGGAGCCGCCGCGCCACCGGGCACATCGAGACGGGAGCCGAGAGCATCAGCGGCTGACGCTCCCGCTCACCCGCACGCGGGCCCGGCGGAGGTCGTCACCTGTGAAGGTGGCGACCTCCGCCGGGAAGCGGCTTCGGAGCCGGTCAGCGCCCGTTCTCGCCGAATCGGGCGATCGCCTCCAGGGTCGCCTGCCGCATGGCGGGGCTGCCGGTGTGTCCGGAGTCGTCGATCACCTTCAGCTCGGCGTCCGGCCAGGCTTTGGCCAGCTCCCAGGGGGCTTTCAGTGGGCAGCCGAGGTCGAGCCGGCCGTGGATCAGTACGCCCGGGATTCCGGCCAGCCGGTGTGCGTCGCGGAGTAGTTGTCCGTCCTCGAGCCAGGCGTTGTTCGCGAAGTAGTGTGCGCAGATCCGGACGAAGGCCAGCAGCGCGTCGTCGGGCCGGTCGCTGTAGGAGCCCGGGTTGCCGAGTGCCTCGTGGGCGATGACGGCGTCCTCCCAGGTGCACCAGTCCCGCGCCGCCTTGAACCGGACGGCTTCGTCCGGGCTGTTGAGCAGCCGGTCGTAGGCCGCCACGAGGTTGCCGTCCCGGTCCGCAGCCGGCAGTGCGTCGCGGAACGCCTCCCACGGGCCGGGCAGCAGCCGTCCGACGCCGTGGTAGAGCCAGTCGGTCTCCTCCGGCCGGGTCATGGTGACGCCGACGATGACGATCTCGGAGACCCGCTCGGGGTGGCGCTGGGCGTAGGCGAGGATCAGGGTCGAGCCCCAGGAGCCGCCGTAGAGGAGCCAGCGCTCGATGCCCAGGTGCTCGCGCAGCCGTTCCATGTCGGCGATGAGGTGTTCGGTGGTGTTGTGCTCGAGGCCGACGGCCGGATCGGAGGCGTGCGGCCGGCTCTCACCGCAGCCACGCTGGTCGTACTGGACGACCCGGTAGACCTCGGGATCGAACATCCTGCTCCTGCTGCGGCGCCCCCCACTGCCGGGACCGCCGTGCACGCACAGGGCGGCCTTTCCGTCGGGGTTGCCTCTGGTGTCCCAGTAGATCTCGTTGCCGTCGCCGACATCGAGGAGGCCGTGTGCGTACGGTTCGATGAGCGGGAACCTCTGGTCCATGGACGGTCTCCTTCTGGAACAAACGGGGAGAACAACCCCGCGAGGCTAGTGGACGGCCGGAGCGGTGGCTCCCGGTTCTGTCTCACGGCTCGATGAAGGTCACCGGTGTCGCGAAGGCGGCCCGGCGGGTTGCCCGGCGGAGGGAGCGGAGGATGGGGCCGCCGATGGTGAGGCAGAGGACGGCGGTGAGGGTGGCGCGGGGGAGGTCCCAGCCGAGGGAGGTGGTGAGGCAGTAGACGGCGAAGCGGGGGAGGTTGGCGGCGAGCGGGTCGCCCGGGACGAAGGCGACCGAGCTGGCGAGGCCGCCGATGTAGGGCCAGCCCTGGAGGTTCATGATGGTGCCGTACGCGACCGAGGCGATTGCTCCATAGCTTGCCAGCAGGGCGAGTTCGCGGCGGCCGCGCAGGGTGGCCGGGCCCGGGAGCAGGCCGGCGCCGAGGCAGACCCAGCCCATGCTGAGCATCTGGAACGGCAGCCAGGGGCCGACGCCGCCGGTGAGCAGCGCGGACGCGAACATCGACACGGATCCGAGGACGAAGCCGAAACCCGGGCCCAGCACGCGACCCGACAGCACCATCAGGAAGAACATCGGCTCCAGCCCCGCCGTACCCGCGCCGAGCGGCCGCAGAGCGGCCCCGGCGGCGGCCAGTACGCCGAGCAGGGCCACCGACTTGGCGTCCAGCCCGACTTCGCCGCCGCCCGCCGAACGGCCCTCGGAGATCTGGGCGATCACCACCGCCAGCAACAGCGGCAGCAGCAGGGCGAACAGCCAGGGCGCGTCGGCGGAGTGGCCCACCAGTGCGGACCTGCCGGAGGCGAGCAGCGGCCAGCCGAAGGCGGCCACCCCGATCGCGGATATCAGGACGAGGGCGGTGACGGAGCGTCGGCCCAGCGGTACCGGTCGGGTCAGCGGCAGTGGTCGGGCGAGCGGTGCCGGACTGCCGGCGGGTGGGCGCGTCACAGGGAGTCGTCCAGTGCGTCGGTGATCTGACGTACCGTCAGCCAGGGTAGTGGGGTCAGGACCTTCGCGACCTGGGGTGCGAACGCGGGTGAGGAGACCACCACTTGGGCTGTCGGGCCGCCGGCGACCACCTCGCCGTCGGCCAGGATGACCGTCCGGTGGGCTAGTTCGGCGGCCAGTTCGACGTCGTGGGTGGCCAGCAGGACGGCGTGGCCGTCGGCGGCGAGCCCGCGCAGGATCTCCACCAGCCGGCCCTTGGCGGCGTAGTCGAGCCCCCGGGTCGGCTCGTCGAGGAGGATCACCCCGGGGCGTGAGGTGAGGACGACGGCGAGGGCGAGGGTGAGCCGCTGGCCCTCGGAGAGGTCGCGCGGGTGGAGGGCGTCGTCGATCCCGGGCAGCAGCCGGGAGACCAGGGCTCGGCAGGTGCCCGGCTCGGTGTTACCGGCCGCGCCCGCGTCCTGGTCGGCGGCCGCGCACTCGGCGGCGACGGTCTCCGCGTACAGGAGGTCGCGCGGGTCCTGCGGGACGAGGCCGATCCGGCGGATCAGCTCCTGCGGGCGGGTCCTGTGCGGGGTCAGCCCGCCCACCCGGACGGTGCCGGAGGCGGGTTGGTGCAGGCCGACCAACGAGCCGAGCAGGGTGGACTTTCCGGCGCCGTTGCGTCCCATCAGCGCGGTGATCTCGCCCGCCCGCAGGTCGAGGTCGACCCCGCGCAGTGCGGGAACGGGCCCGCGCCGGACGGTCAACCGCTGGACGGAGAGCACGGGTTCACCGGTCGCGGTGGGCGTCGGGGGTGGCGTACGGCCCGCCAGGCGGGCCCGCAGCGGGGCGGCCCGGCGGCGGGCGTCGCGGACCGAGAGCGGCAGCGGCGACCAGCCGGCTGCCCGGCCGAGCGCCACCACGGGTGGGTGGACGGGCGAGTGGGCCATCACCTCGGCGGGGTCGCCGAGCACCGGGGTGGCGCCGCCGCCCGGCAGCAGCAGCACCTGGTCGGCGTACTGGACGACGCGCTCCAGTCGGTGTTCGGCCATCAGCACGGTGGTGCCCAGGTCGTGGACCAGGCGCTGCAGGACGGCGAGCACGTCCTCGGCCGCACCCGGGTCGAGCGCGGAGGTCGGCTCGTCCAGGACCAGTACCTTCGGGTGGGTGGTCAGCACCGAGCCGATCGCGACGCGCTGCTGCTGGCCGCCGGAGAGCGAGCTGAGCGCCCGGTCGCGCAGGTCGGCCAGGCCGAGCAGGTCGAGGGTCTCCTCGACCCGGCGGCGCATCACCTCGGGGGCGAGGCCCAAGGACTCCATGCCGTAGGCGAGTTCGTCCTCGACGGTGTCGGTGACGAAGTGGGCCAGCGGGTCCTGGCCCACCGTGCCTACCAGGTCGGCGAGTTCGCGCGGCCGGTGGGCGCGGGTGTCGCGCCCGCCGACCGTCACCCGGCCGTGCAGCACCCCGCCGGTGAAGTGCGGGACGAGCCCGCTGACGGTGCCCAGCAGGGTGGACTTGCCCGAGCCGGACGGGCCCACCAGCAGGCAGAGTTCACCCTCGGGCACGGTCAGGTCGACGCCGCGCAGGGTCGGCTCCGCAGCGTCGTGGTAGTGGACCGAGACCTGCTCGAAGGTGATCACGAGGCCCTCCCGGGCTGACTGGGTGAGCTTGGTGAGCTGGTTGGGCTGGGTGGCTGGGGTGCGGCGACGGCGGGCAGTAGGCCGATCAGCACGGCGAGGGCGGGCAGCAGCGGCAGTCGGGGTGCGACGGGTGGTACGACCGACGGGGTGAAGGCGGCCGGGTCCAGCCCGGACAGCCACACCAGCAGCCCGGCGACGGCCACACCCGAACCGGCGACCAGCCACTCCCGGACGGCCCAGGGGTCGGGCCGGTAACGGGATCTGACGGCCCGTCGGCTACCGAGTAGCAGGCCGCCGCCTGCCGCTGCCAGGCCGAACAGCAGTAGCGGCAGGGCCCAGGCGGAGCCGTCCGCCGTGAGCAGCCCGTACGCGGCCACGCAGACCCCGAGCAGCCCGGCCAGAGTGAGTGCGGCGGTGGTCCGGGCTGTCCCGCGCGGTACGTCGACGGTGCGGCCGAAGCCCCGGCAGTCCATCGCGGCGGCCAGGCCGACCGACCGTTCGAGTGCGCCCTCGAGGACCGGAAGACCCACGCTGAGCAGGGACTTCACGCCACGGTCGGACCGCCCGCGCAGCCGCCGGGCGGCGCGCAGGCGCTGGACGTCGGCGATCAGGTTGGGTGCGAAGGTCATCGCGACCACCGCCGCCACCCCCGCTTCGTACAGCGCTCCGGGCAGGGCCCGCAGCAGCCGGGCCGGGCTGGCGAGCGCGTTGGCGGCGCCCACGCAGATCAGCAGGGTGGCCAGCTTCAGCGCGTCGTAGAGCGCGAACAGCAGCCCCTCCAGCGTCACCGCGCCGCCGATCCGAACGCCCTTCGCCCAGGTGGGCAACGGGAGTTGGGGGAGATCCAGCAGGACGTGGCTGCCCGGGATCGGCGAGCCGAGCAGGATCGCGAAGGCCATCCGGAGGCCGAGCACCGCCAACCCCAGCTTGAGGAAGGCCCCGTACGAGCGGGCCCAGGGCGCGTCACCGTGCCGGGCCGCGACGACGTACCCGGCGACACCGACGATCAGCAGGAGCAGCAGCGGGTTGGTGGTCCGGGAGGCTGCGGCCCCCAGGCCGAGCGCCCAGATCCACCAGGCACCCGGGTGCAACTGGCGCGGGCCGACGGGCGAGCGGGTGGTACGGAGCTTGGGCACAGGGATTCCTAGGAACGGCGGCGGCGGGCCTGCCAGAACGCGGCACCGCCCAGCAGGGCGACCAGCGTGGCACCGGCGACCACCCCGACGGCCGGGCCCGGCCCGGAGCTCGGCCCGGGAGTGCGGGCGGCGGCAGTGCCACCCGAGCTGCCCGAGCTGCCCGGGTTACCCGACACGATGTCACCGCACCCCGTGAGCGGGTAGCCCGCGATGGCGCACAGCATGCCGTCGGAGCTGTAACGCAGCGGCGGGACGGCGGCGGCGAGCACCTCGGCGGAGCTGGCGGCGGCCGGTACGGCGGCGCAGGCGGTACGCGGCGCGGGCGGCGTCGCGCCCGACGGGGCGTCGGCCGGGGTGCCGAAGTCCAGCACCACCGCGATCCGCTTCTTCCCCGGCTGAGCGGGCGTCGCACCGCAGATCGCGCCGAAGTCCCCGGCGGCGGTGGGCCGGGCGGCGTTCTGCCCGCCGTCCGGGCTGACCGCGAAGCGCCAGCCGTCCACGCCGCCGTCCGACGGGACGTAGGTGGCCGGGCCGGACTGCTGGTACGTCCAGCCGCTGCCGGAGGAGTTCCAGAACGACCAGTAGCGGTAGCCGGTGGCGTGCGCGGGCGCGGCGGTGAGCAGTGGCAGTGGCAGCAGGAGCGCCAGTACGGCGGCGGCCAGGGTGGCCGTCGCCGTAAGGCGGGGTGCGGGCGTCACTTCTGGTCGTCGCCCTCGGGCTTGGATTCGGGCTTGGACTCCGGCGTGGGCTCGGGCTCGGCGGCCTTGGTGGTGGCGGCCTTGGCAGGCTTGCCCGCCTGGGTGCCGCGCTTGCGGTTGAGGCTGATCAGCAGCCCGCCGCCGATGCCGACGAGCAGGCCGACGCCGATCACCCAGAGCGGGGAGAAGCCGCTGTTGCCGGTGGTGGCGGAGCCGGGCGCGGGGCCGGCGGCGGCAGTGGCGGGGGGCATCGACTTGGGCGCGGGACCGGCGTCCGTCAGCAGCTGGACGAGGTTGGTGCCGCCGAAGTTGTACGGGTCCAGCTGCGCGGCCTGGGCGACCAGCAGCATGGCGGCGGCGGCCGACGCGTCCGTGCCGGACTTGCCCTTCGCGGCCCAGTTGTAGCCGTTGCCGGTCAGCCAGTCGGCCGCGCCGGCGGCCTGGTGTGGGTGTCCGGCCTGGATCAGGCTGAGCACCGCCCAGGCCGTCCCGGCGAAGTCCGGGGTGGGCGTGGCACCCGGGGTGGTCAGCATCAGGTGCTGGCCGTTGGCGTTCAACTGCCCGACCAGGTAAGCCGATGCGGCCTCGGCGGACTCAGCGCGCGGGACGCCGGTCGAGGTGCTGCCGGCGGCGCAGGTCAGCGGCTTGGGTGCGGCGTCCACCCGGTTGGTGTTGGTGACGGGCAGCTTGCCGCCCGCCGCGCCCAGGGTGGCCTGCACGCTGGCCAGCGCGTTGGCGGCGAGCGCACCGCCCGCGCCCGGCTGGTAGGCGAAGGCGCCGCGCTGGTCGGCGGCGGAGGCGCAGCCGAGCTGGAAGGCGGCCAGGCCGTCGTACCCGCTCCTGCCGGCCTTGCTCACGCCCGCCGGGTCGGTGCCGGCGGCGAGCAGGGCGCTGACGGTCAGCCCGGTGGAGTTCCCGTCGCCCGGAGTGCCGGGGTTGTAGGACCAGCTGCCGTCCGCGTTCTGGTTGGCCTTGATCCACTGGACGCCCTTGGCGACCGCGTCCTGGTGCCCGCCGAGCGCGGTCAGCGCCTGGATGGCCACGGCGGTGGCGTTGCTGTCCTCCGTCTTGGCGTCGCAGGCGGTGGCGGTGGCGGCGCGGAAGGACGGCCAGCCGCCGTCGGCGCACTGCTGGCCGGTCAGCCAGCCGACCGCCGAGTCGGCCGGGACGACCTTGGCGCCCGCCAGCGCGGTGAGCGCCAGCGACTGGCGCCAGACGCCGTCGTACGTCGGGTCACCCTTGCCGTAGAGCCCGGCGGGGACGGCGACGGGGGACGGGGACGGTGCGGTGGCGTCGGCCAGGGCCGGTGCGGCGGAGACGCCGGCCAGCAGCAGACCGGCCAGTGTGGTGGCGCCCAGACGGGCGGCGGTGAGCATGCGGAGGTTGCCTTTCGGTGAGCGGTGCAGCGGCCCATGACGGGCCGCCCGTAGACCTCGACGGAGCCGGACCGGGGTCCGGCGGTGGCCGCTCGCGTCTCCCCGGGCACTCCGACTCGCCCGCCGGCGTACGCGCGGGCTCACGGTTGCGGGGTCAGTGCCGGACTCGCACCGGCTTTCCCCAGGGAGATGCGGATGAAGGTGTGGGTACTGGCGTATCGAGCGCTGACGACTCTATCCGCCCGTTCCGCCCGTTCCGGCCGGGCCGTGCACGCGACGGCTTCGGGGCAGGTGGAACCGGTACCAGTTCAGCCCGAGTGGGCAGCCGGGCCGATGGTCAGTAGCCGGGCCGCCGTGTGCAGGTCGGCACGGACCTCGGCGAGCGAGGTGCGGCCGGAGAGCCAGCCCAGCAGGGTCGCGTGCCAGGTGTGGCCGATGACCCGGAGGGCGGCCTGCTGCTCGGGGGTCGGTGCGGCGCCGAGCCGGGCGGCGTCCAGGACGATGGCCGAGGTGAGGCCGCTGACCTCGTCCACCTCGGTGCTCACCGAGCGGTCGGCGAAGGAGAGCGCCCGGACCATCGCCTCGGCGAGCCGGGGCTCGCGCTGGAGCGCGTGGAAGGCCTGGGTGAGCGTCTCGGCGACCCGCGCCGCCGGATCCTCGCCGGTCGGCGGGTGGCGGCGGACCCGCTCCTGCAGCTGCGTCAGCTGCACCTGCATCAGCGCGACCAGCAGGTGCACCTTGGACGGGAAGTACCGGTACAGCGTCCCGAGTGCGACCTGTGCGCTCTCGGCCACCTCGCGCATCTGCACCGCCTCGTACCCGCCCCTGGCGGCGAGCGCGGTGGCGGCGCGCAGGATGCGGCTGCGACGTTCGGCCTGGCGCGGGGTGAGCGGGCCGCCCGGTGCGATGTCGGTGGTCAAGGGGGCTCCCGGTGCGCGGCGTCTGGTGCGGGACAGTGGCTCGGCGTGGCGTGAATCACCAGCCCTGGCGCCGAAGGGGTAGCTACGGGCCGGTATCTTCGAGGTCTCTCATTGTTCACTTGCCCAACGATGAGCTCCGCACCACTCCGCATCACTCTGCACCACTCCGCACCATGAAACGTGATCTACTTTACCGCCGGTGTCCGCTCGGGTGAGGTAGGGATAGGGGCCCCAGGATGACCGCGCTGCCGCCACCGCTGCGGATCGCCCTGCTGTCCTACCGGGGTGACCCGTTCTGCGGCGGCCAGGGCGTCTACGTCCGCCACCTCTCGCGCGAGCTGGCCCGGCTCGGCCACCACGTGGACGTGATCGGAGCCCAGCCCTTCCCGGTGCTGGACGAGGTCGAGGGCCCCGGATCGGTCCGGCTGGTGGAGCTGCCCAGTCTCGACCTCTACCGCGCCGACGACCCCTTCCGGACGCCGAAGCTCAGCGAGTACCGGGGCCCGGTGGACGTGCTGGAGGTCGCGGGCATGCGCATCGGCGGCTTCCCCGAACCGCTGACCTTCTCGTTGCGGGCCCGGCAGTACCTCGCCCTGCACAAGGGCCGGTACGACGTCGTCCACGACAACCAGACCCTCGGCTACGGCCTGCTCGGCCTGGCGCGGCACGGCTTCCCGCTGGTCACCACCGTGCACCACCCCGTCACCGTGGACCGGCAGTTGGAGCTGGACGCCGCGCCGACCATGCTGCGCCGGCTCTCGCTGCGCCGCTGGTACGCCTTCACCCGGATGCAGCGTCGGGTCGTGCGGCGACTGGAGCACATCATCACCGTGTCCAGCAGCTCGAAGGCCGAGATCGCCGATCACCTGGGGGCCGCCCCCGGCGCGATCTCGGTGGTGCCGATCGGCGCGGACACCCGACTCTGGTCGCCGTCCGAGGACGTCGCCGTCGTCCCCGGCCGGATCGTCGCCACCTCCAGCGCGGACGTCCCGCTCAAGGGGCTGGTGTACCTGGTCGAGGCGTTGGCCAAGCTCCGTACCGAGCGGGACGCGCACCTGGTGGTGGTCTGCAAGCAGCGCGCGGACGGTCCGGTGGCGGAGGCCGTCCGGCGGTTCGGGCTGGAGTCGGCGATCGAGTTCCGCAGCGGGTTGACCGACCAGGAACTGGTCGACCTCTACCGTTCGGCCGAGGTCGCCTGCGTCCCCTCGCTCTACGAAGGCTTCTCGCTGCCCGCCGCCGAGGCGATGGCCACCGGCACCCCGCTGGTCGCCACCACCGGCGGCGCGATCCCCGAGGTGACCGGTCCGGACGGCGAGACCTGCCTCGCGGTGCCGCCCGGCGACGCCGGTGCGCTGGCCGTGGCGCTCGGCAGGCTGCTGGACGACCCCGAGCTGCGGGCCACGCTGGGCGCGGCCGGACGGGAGCGGGTGCTCGCCGGGTTCACCTGGCGGCGGGCCGCCGAGCTGACCGCCGACCGCTACCGTGCGGCCATCGCCACCGGGGCCGGGCAGCGCGCCCGCTCGGGTGCCGGCTGGCGTTACGTCGCCTGACGCTGCCCACCGAGCTGACATACCCCTGACCTACCGTCAACTCGCTTGCAGTACAGACTTCCTGCAGTAAAGCACCAACGAATGGGAGCCCCGCAGTGCTGACCGTCGATTTCTCCCGCTTCCCGCTCGCCCCCGGCGACCGGGTGCTCGACCTGGGCTGTGGCGGGGGCAGGCACGCGTTCGAGTGCTACCGGCGTGGTGCCGACGTGGTCGCGCTCGACCAGAACGGCGACGAGATCGCCGAGGTGCGCAAGTGGTTCGCCGCCATGAAGGAGGCCGGTGAGGCGCCGGCGGGTGCCTCGGCGGTGGCCATGGAGGGCAACGCGCTGGCGCTTCCGTTCGAGGACGAGAGCTTCGACAAGATCATCATCTCCGAGGTGATGGAGCACATCCCGGACGACAAGGGCGTGCTCGCCGAGATGGTCCGCGTCCTGAAGCCCGGCGGCGTGCTCGCCGTGACCGTGCCGCGCTGGCTGCCGGAGAAGATCTGCTGGGCGCTCTCCGACGAGTACCACGCCAACGAGGGCGGCCACATCCGGATCTACCGGGGCGACGAGCTGCTGGACAAGCTGCGCGAGGCCGGCCTGAACCCGTACGGCACCCACCACGCGCACGCGCTGCACTCGCCGTACTGGTGGATCAAGTGCGCGGTCGGCGTCGACAACGACAAGGCGCTGCCGGTCAAGGCGTACCACCAGCTGCTGGTCTGGGACATCGTCGGCACCCCGGTGATCAGCACGGTCCTCAAGGCCGCCGAGAAGGCGCTCAACCCCGCGATCGGCAAGAGCTTCGTCGCGTACGCCACCAAGCCCAACCGGCCCGGCGCGTGACCGCCGCCGTCCCCGAGGTGCTGCTGCTGGACGGCGTGCTGGACGCCGAGCAGGCCGCGGCGACCGTACGGAGCATCCTCGCCGACCAGCAGTCCGACGGCGCCATCCCGTGGTTCCAGGGCGGACACCTGGACCCGTGGGACCACACCGAGGCCGCGATGGCCCTCGATACGGCGGGCGAGCACGCCGCCGCCGAGGCCGCCTACCGCTGGCTGGTGTCGAGCCAGAACGCGGACGGCTCCTGGTACGCCGCCTACACGGACGGCGAGGTGACCAACGCGTCGAAGGAGACCAACTTCTGTGCGTACATAGCCGTCGGCGCCTGGCACCACCACCTGAGCTCCGGCGACGACGCGTTCCTGGAGTGGCTCTGGCCCACCGTCCGCCGCGCGCTCGACTTCACCGTGGCGCTGCGGCTGCCCGGCGGCCCGATCGCCTGGCGGCTGGACGAGGACGGCACCGCGCCGCAGGAGGCGCTGCTCACCGGCTCCTCCAGCATCCTGCACGCTCTGCGCTGCGGGCTCGCCATCGCCGACTACCTCGAAGAGCCCCAGCCCGACTGGGAGTTGGCGGCCGGACGGCTGGGTCACGCGGTGTCCCGGCACCCCGAGCGGTTCCTCGACAAGAACCGCTACTCGATGGACTGGTACTACCCCGTCCTCGGCACCGCACTGCGCGGAACGGCCGCCGCCGAGCGGATCGAACGGGACTGGGAACGCTTCGTCGTACCCGGCCTCGGTGTCCGCTGTGTCAGCGACCGCCCCTGGGTGACCGGCGGCGAGAGTGCCGAACTCGCCCTCGCCCTCTGGGCGGTGGGCCAGTCCGACCGCGCGGTGGAGATCCTGCGCTGGATCCAGCACCTGCGGCACACCGACGGCTCGTACTGGACGGGGTACGTCTTCGAGGACGACGCGATCTGGCCCGAGGAGCGCACCACCTGGACGGCCGGCGCGCTGCTGCTGGCGGTCGCCGCACTCGGCGGTGACCCCGCCACGGTCGCGGTCTTCGGCGGGGAGCAACTGCCGAGCGGACTGGTCGTCAGCGACTGCTGCTAGCGGCTCCGCCAACCGGCAACCGAGCAACCACAGAAGGGGCGCGGGGAACTGCGCGATTCGGAAGGCAACGGTCTGCAGCCTTCCGCCTCGCGCAGTTCCCCGCGCCCTTTGTGCGCTTCCCAGCCGGAGGCTAGCCGCGCTGGATGCCCGAGGTGTCGCTGAGCAGGCCGTGGGTGCCGTCCGGCAGCTGGGCGACCAGGGCCGCGCCGCGCTGCTCGACCGCCAGGTACCAGGTGCCCGGCACGAGTTCACCGACCGGCGGGCCCGCCGGGTTGTCCTTCGGGCTCAGCTGGCGGGGCACCGGCACGGCGAACCAGAACGGCGCGAAGTCGGCGGCCGGCGCGGCCGGCGCGGGCGTGGGAGCCGGTGCGGGCGTCGGGGTCGGTGTCGGGGTGGGCGTCGGCAGCGGGGACTGGTGGAGCTGCTCCTGCGACTGGCCGGGGGTGGGGTAGCCGTAGCCGCCCGCCTGGGGCTCGTACCCGCTGGGCTGCTGCGGCTGGCCGCCGTACCCCGGGGCCTGCTGGGCGCCGCCCTGCTGGCCCATCGGGGCACCAGGCTGGTAGCCGTAGTCGTACTGGCCGGACTGGCCCGGCTGGGTGGCGCCGGGGCCGGTGGCGCCGGGGTAGCCGCCCGGGGTGCCGGCGTAGCCCTGGACCTTGGGGGTGGCGGGCTTGTCGGTCAGCAGCGGGGCCTTCAGCGCGGGCACCAGGGGGCCTGCGGCGGCGGCGCCGGCGAGCACCAGCAGCGAGATGACCGCCAGGTAGGCACCGATGCCGCTGCTGACACCGGTACCGCCGCCCACGAGCGACCAGAGCGCCGACCAGAGCGCGGCGACCGAGAGCGCGGTGCCCCACTGGTCCAGCCGCAGGCCGAGCACCTGCCGGGTACCGGCGCTCTCACCCTGGAAACGCTGGAGCAGGATCAGCGCGGCACCACCCAGCCCCAGGAAGAAGACCGAGGGCAGGATCGGGAAGAGCCCGGTCGTCCAGGCGCTGGACGAGACCGAGGAGCAGGTGCCCTTCAGCAGGGGAGAGCACAGGCTGAAGGAACGGTACGGCAGGACGGAAGCGATGAGCAGTAGGACGGCCGCACCTGCGACGGCGGCGTCTCCCCTGGTGAGAGCGCGCAGATTCACGAACGTTCCCCTCGTTGGTGTGTCGTGGACGGCGGTATCGGGGCAAAAGCCTATGGCCAAGTTGTTCCCGGTTGCACAGCGGCCTACCGGAAGAGCTCCTGGCGGCCTGGTCAGCCCGCCGAACGGGCGGCGGCGGGTGTGGTCAGAAAGGCGGTCAGCCCGTCGGCGATGCCCTGGGCGGCCTTCTGGCGCCACTGCGGGTCCGTCATCCGCCCGGCGTCGCCCGGGTTCCGCATGTTGCCGCACTCGATGAACACCTTCGGCACCACCGAGAGGTTGAGCCCGCCCAGGTCGCTGCGGGTGTCGAGCCCCTGCTCGCCGAGGTAGTTCGAGTACGGCTCGCCGGTGGCGGCCTGGAACTGGTCGCGGACCAGCACCCCCAGCCGGTGGGAGGGCGCCACGATCGCCGAGGTGTCGGCCTTACCCGCGTTCACCTGGGCGGGCATGATCACGTGGAAGCCGCTGCCGGAGGCCGGCGCGCCGTCGCCGTGCACCGAGATCGCGGCGTCGGCGTGCGCGTCGTTGCCGATCTTGGCCCGCTCGTCGACACAGGGCCCCCAGGGCCGGTCGCCGTCCTGGGTGAACACGACCTTCGCGCCACGCGCCTGGAGGATCACCCGGACCCGCCGGGAGACATCGAGGGTGTAGTCGGCCTCGCTGTAGCCGGCGTCGGTCGAGGTCCCCGTGGTGTCGCACTCCTTGTGGCCGTTGCCCACGTCCACCTGGCTGTTGATCTCGGCGCTGTGGTCCACGTTGCCCGGGTTGTGCCCGGGGTCGATGAGGACGGTACGCCCGTTCAGCGGGCCGGCCGTCGGCGTGGGGGTAGCGGCCGGGAGGGACGGGGACGGCGCAGCGGCAAGGGTGGCGGGCCGGCTGCTCGGCGCGGTCGGGGTGACCACCTGGGCGGGAACCGCCGCCGGGGCGGCGGCGGCGCTGCTCGAGCCGTCGCCTGCCAGGGCCTGCCAGCCGAGCCAGCCCGCGAAGGACATCGGCAGGGCGGCGCAGAGGATGACGGTCAGACGGAAGCGGGTCGAGCGACGGTTGTCGGGGCGCTCGTCAGTGGTGCCGGTCACGGGTGGTTCAGATCCTGTCCCAGGTGCGAACTGTCAGGTTGAAGGTGGCCGCCAGTGGGGTCCACTTCGCCACGAAGTCCTTCTTGGACTGGGTGGCCTGCGGGTTGAGGTCGTTGGCTCGCTTCAGGTCGGCGGTGTTCGGGGCGGCGCCGCCGGTGCAGCCCTGGCTGCCGACGGTGTGGGCCCAGGCAGCGTACGCGCGATCGATGTCACCGGACTGTTGCCACGCGGTGCGCAGCGACTGCGCGGCGTCGGTCCCGCCCGGGAGGTCGGCCAGGTTGATCTTGGCCAGGTCGGCGATCAGCTGGTCGCGCTGGGTGGCACCGTCCTGGAAGACCTGGGCGGCACTTTCCACCTCGGCCTTCCCCGGGCAGCTGTCGACCTTCGCCACCGCGTTGCCGATCGGGGCCTTGGCGTTCTCGCCCCGGGCGAGCAGGTCGTCCAGGGCCTTGGCCTCGGCGGCGGCGCCCGGGCCCGCGCCCGAGGCGGACGCGCTCGGGGAGGGGCTGCTGCTCGCGTCCGCCGTCCCCGGCAGGGCCGACTGGGCTGGGTCGGGCTGCGTCGGCGCCGCCGGCGGCGTGGAGGTGGCCGGGGCGGGCTTCGCCTGTTCGGTCGATCCGTTATTGCTCTCCAGCGTCCAGACGGCACCGCCGCCCAGCACCACGACCAGCCCGACGGCGAGCGCGACGTACAGCGAGGTCCGGCTGCGGGGGCGCTCCTCGTGCTCGTACGGGGTGAGTTCCTCGTACGGGCGGTACTCCGTACCGGGCGGAAAGCCCGGGGGCGGGTACCCGTACCCGGCGGTGGGCGGGCTCGTGGGCGGGAACCCGGGAGCCGGGTACCCGTACCCGGGGGCCGGCGGCGGGAACCCGGTGGGGGGGAAGGCCGGGGACGGCGCCGGGGCGGCCGGGGTGGGGAAACCGGCGGAGTGGGCCGGGAAGCCGGGCGGGCCCGCCGGGGGAGCGGGGGGTGCCAGCGGGTAGCCGTAATCGGCGGACGCGTCGGCCGGGCGAGTCGGGTGAGCCGCCTGAGTCGGGTGAGCCTGGGGCGGCGGCGTCGGCAGATACGGGCGCGCGCCGAGCGGCGGGCCCTGGTCGCCGATCGCCCCCGGTGGCGACGCGGACTGCTGCTGTCGCTGCTCCGGGGCCGGCTGCGGCCGTACCCAGCCGCCCGCGCCACCCCGTGCGGTCGGATCCCAGACCGCTGGAGCGGTGTTGTCCTGGTCGGTCAAAGCCTGGCCCTCGCCCCCGCTGTCGTCCCGCGCCGCTGACGGCCGTCTCGTCCGGGTGTCCGCCGACACCGTACCGGCCGTTTCCGGCGGACGGTACGGCGGCACCCGGAGGAGCGGCCATGTGGATGGACGTTAGAGCATCGGCGATCGTGCCCGCAGGAGCCTGGAGAACTTCCGCCGTGGGCCGTGGGCCGTGGGCCGTGGGCCGTGGGCCGGGGCCCGGGCGTCAGCTGGGAAGGCAGACGCCCGTCCGGCGCAGTACCCGGAGCGAGCCGGTGACCGAGACCTCCTCGAAGCCCTCCGCGAGTGCCCGCAGGTAGACCCGGTACGGAGCCTGCCCGCCGTCGGCGGGGTCGGGGAAGACGTCGTGCACCACCAACAGCCCGTCCTCGGCGAGGTGCGGTGTCCAGCCCTCGTAGTCACCGGTGGCGTGCTCGTCGGTGTGACCGCCGTCGATGAAGACCAGCGCGAGCTTCCCGCCCCACACGGCGGCGACCTGCGGCGACCGGCCCACCAGCGCGATCACGTGGTCCTCCAGACCCGCGTGGTGCAGGGCGCGCCGGAAGTTCGGCAGGGTGTCCATCAGGCCGACCTCGGGATCGACCAGACCCGGGTCGTGGTACTCCCAGCCCGGCTGCTGCTCCTCGGAGCCCCGGTGGTGGTCCACTGTCAGCGCGACCGTCCCGGCCGTCCGGGCGGCGTCGGCGAGCAGGATCGCGGATCGGCCGCAGTAGGTGCCGATCTCCAGCACCGGCAGACCCGTCCGCCCCGCCGCCTCGACCGCCGCCGCGTACAGCGCCAGGCCCTCGTCCACCGGCATGAAGCCGGTCGCCGCCTCGAAGGCCGCCAGCACCTCGGGCGCCGGGCCGGTGTTCTCCCGGAGGTTGGTCATGGTGCTGCTCCTTGCTGCGGTGCGTACGGTGTCGAGTCTCTCGCGGACATTACTGCACGGTAGGCAAGGGGTGCCGTCAGTCGAGCAGCTCGCTCGCGACTCGCGCCCGGGCGGGGGCGAGCTCGGCCTCGATCGCCGCGATCTCGGTGGTGCTGAGGGTCACGGACGGCTGCTGGTCCGGCCGCCCGCCGAGCAGGCGGATCCGGAGGTGGGTCGGTGGGTGGGTCCGGTCGACCGAGCCCAGGTCGAGTGCGCTGAGCCGGCGCAGGCGCTCGCGTTCCAGCGGGGGGATCGAGGCGAACTGGTCGGCGAGTGACGTCCAGAAGTCGACGGCGGGCGGCTGGTCGCCGGGACGGCCGCTACGGCGGGGCCGGGGCGTGGCGCGGAGGCGCAGCAGCACGGTCTCGTAGGTCTGGTACAGCAGGAATGTCTCCAGCATGCCCTGCGCGGCGGCGGCCGAGGCGAGTTCGGCGGCCAGCGCGTCGGCCCGGTACTCGGCGCGCTGCCCGGAGCGGGTGGTGAGCCCGTCCAGCAGGTTCAGGACCGCACGGATCAGGTGGCACATCAGCCCCTGCACGGTACCCGCGATCATGGCGAACAGCAGGATTCTGCCGCGCTGCGGCCCGCGCCGGTCGGGCAGGAAGGCATCGTGCAGGGCCGCCAGAGTGTTGAGCGCGGTGCCCAGCCACAGGCCGCGCCGGGCGTCGCCGTTGACGTCGTGTCCGAACTCGTGCCCGAGCAGGGCGATCCGCTGCTGCGGCGTCAGGACGGTCCACAGCGGCAGCCCCAGGGTGAGCCGGCTCCGGCGGAGCAGGCCCGCCCTGCCGAACGAGGCGTTGAAGGACCGGGTCACCCGGATCACGTCCACGGGCTTGCCGCCCACTGCGGCGGCGGCCCGGTCGGCGAGCGCGTAGAGCGCGGGGGCGTCGGCGCGGCGCAGGACGGTCGCGTCGTCCTTCAGCCGGCCGAGGCGCGGACGCATGACGACTGTGACGACCAGGCCGAGCACGCCCAGCACGCGGACCGGCCACCGGTCGTCGCAGACCAGCGCGACCGACCCGGTGAACAGGACCAGCGTCAGCAGATGGACCAGGCCCGCGATGGTGGCGGCCGCGAACCAGCTCGCGTCACGAGTCCGCGCCGGACGGTCGGTCAGCGACTCGTACAGCTTCTCGACCCTGGCCCGGACGGTGGCCTGGCGCGCGGCCTCCCGCCGCTCGTCGCGCAGGGCCTTGCGCTGCTGACGGGGTGTCCGGTGGGGTACGGCGGGCGCGGCAGGCGCCAGGTTCCACTCGCAGCCGGGACACCAGCGGGGGAAGCGTTCGTCGACCTCCAGCTCGCTCCCGCAGGACGGGCAGGCGTGGGCCGGGGCGAGGCTGGGTGTCTGCATGAGGGGTGATCATGCCAGCAGGTGAGGGAACGGTGAAGGGTGGGGGCTCTCCGACCGGCAGGCCCGCCGTCTCGACGTGACTCCCGCTGAAGGAGACTCTGGACGAGGTCCCGGAAGCGGCAGGCGCTTCCACCACTACGTGATCCCCGGGAGCAGCCATATGCGCGCAGCGATCCTGCACCAGACCGGCCAGGACAAGCTGGAGGTCCGCGACGACGTCGAGACGGTCGGCTTCGGGCCCGGGAGGGTGCGGGTGCGCCTGCGGGCGACGAGTCTGTGTCACTCCGACCTGTCGGCGATGAGCGGGGTGCTGCCGCAACCCGCGCCGTTCGTGCCGGGGCACGAAGGCGCGGGTGATGTGACCGAGGTGGGGGAGGGCGTGGCCGGGGTCGCGGTCGGTGACCGGGTGGTGCTCTGCTGGATGCCGCCCTGCGGGGTCTGCCCGCACTGCCGTCGCGGGCAGGGCCACCTGTGCGTCACCAGCCTCCGGCGGCTCGGCGCGCCGGGTTTCACCTTCGGCTCCGGCGAGGCGGCGGTGGAGGCGTCCGGTTTCTACGGCACCGGGACGTTCGCGCAGGAGGTGGTGGTCCCGGCCGGGAGTGTGATCAAGGTGCCGGGCGACATGCCGTACGAGCTGGCGGCGCTGATCGGCTGCGGGGTGACCACCGGCGTCGGCGCGGCCGTGAACACCGCGCGGGTCGAGCCCGGCGCGTCGGTCGCCGTGATCGGCGCGGGCGGGGTCGGTGTCGCGGTGGTGCAGGGCGCGCGGGTCTGTGGTGCGGCGCGGATCACCGTGGTCGACCCGGTGGAGTCGCGGCGGGAGCGGGCACTCGGTTTCGGGGCCACCGATGCCGTCGCGCCCGAGGGGCTGAAGGCCGCCGCCAAGGGCCTGGAGGCGGGCGGGTACGACTACGTCTTCGAGGCCGTCGGCCGCGCGGCCACCGTGCGGGCCGCGTACGACGCCACCCGGCGTGGTGGGGCGGTGGTCGTGATCGGCGCCGGGGCGTGGGACGACCAGGTCGGCTTCAGCATGGCCGAGCTGTTCTTCAACGAGAAGCGGATCCTGCCGTCGATGTACGGCGGCGGTGACGTGCTGCGGACGGCCGCGCGGGTGATCGAACTCTGGCGGGCCGGCCGGATCGACCTGGCGGGGATGATCACCCACCGGGTCGGGCTGGCCGACGTGAACGAGGCGATCGCGCAGATGCGCAGCGGCGAGGCGCTGCGGACGGTGATCACGCTGGACTGACGGGCGCGTCGGCCGGCGGGGAGACCCCGCCGGCCGACGGTTGGGCTGGTCAGCGGCGGTGGCGGCCGTGCGGGTCGGCCTCCGAGGTGTCGTCGGGCGCGGTCACGCCCCGGTGGCGGCCGTGCACGGCGTCCGTGGCGGTGGCCTCGTCGGCGCCGGGCGTGGTGCTGTCGTGCTCGGTGGAGTCGGTGAGGGTTTCGGACATCAGTTCGTCTTCTCCGTGCGGGGTGCGGGGGTGCTGATCAGCGAAGCCGGCGTGCTGCCGGTCATCGGGCCGAGGCACGGCCGACAGTGCGGGACGTGCCTGTGCCGGGAGCGTCACGGCCTGTTCGGGGGCCACCATATCGGCCCGGTCCCAGGTGTGCGTAACGAGATCGTCAGGACCTCGGTCGGACGGACGCCCCCACGGCGTCCTCCGGTTCCCGTCGTCGCTCGGCTGACGGCGTGGCCGGCTGCGGGATCTGTGGCGCGGCCTGTGCTGTGGAACCCAGCCAGTGACCGACGAGTTCGCGGTAGAGCGGCGAGAGCACCTGTAGGTCGCCGTGCCGGGCGATGATGCCCCGGCCGGAGTCCAGCAGCAGCACCCGGTCGGCCCGTAGCGCGGAGCCGATCCGGTGCGCGATCACCACCAGCGTGCCCGGCCGGGCGGCGAACGCCTCCTCGACCCGCTCCTCGGCGGCGCCGTCCAGATGACAGGTCGCCTCGTCGAGCACCACCACGGGGGCGGGGGAGAGGTACGTCCGGACCAGGGCGATCAGCTGGCCCTCACCGGCCGACAGCGTCGCCGGATCCCGGATCACCCCGTCCGGCCCGCCGAGCCGCGCGACCAGCTCCGCCGCGCCCAGCAGTGCGACCACCTCGGTCAGCCGCTGCTCGCCCACCTCGGGATCGAGCCAGGTCAGATTGGACCGGACCGTGCCGGCGAAGACGTACGCCTCCTGCGGAACGAGCGCCAACTGCCTTGCGCGCAGCGGTCCATGGAGTTCGTGCGGCCGCACACCGCCGATCGACACCTCGCCCTGCTGCGGCGCGAGCAGACCTGCCAGCAGCGCGGCGAGCGTCGACTTGCCCACACCACTGGCGCCGACCACGGCCAGGTGCTCGCCAGCCGTCAGCTCCAGGTCGAAGCCGCTCAGTACGGGCTGCGCCGCCGGTCCGTGCGCGTGGTGCAGGCCGGTGACCCGTACGGCCGGTCCGCTCGCCGGTTGCGCGGGCCGGTCGGGCGCGGGTGTCGTCGGGGGGATGGCGGCCAACCGGTCGAGGACGACCGTGAGTTCCAGCACCCAGCCGCCGACCATCCCGGCCAGGGTCCGGACGGCCGGCTCCAGTTGCTGGAGCAGATAGGCCGCCACGCCGAGCACCTGCCCGACCGTCAGCCAGTGCCGGTGGACCAGCCAGGGCGCCGCCACGACCACGGCCAGCACAGGCAGCCGTCCGCCGAGCGCCACCGAGAGCGAGCGCAGCGCCGCCGCCCGACCGAGGGACCGAACCGCCTTACCCTGCACGTGAATTGTGGCAGCAACGGCGTCGCCGACACGCTGCTGCGAGCCGCAGGCCGAGATGTCGCGCAGCCCGGCGAAGGCCAGGCCGGTCTCCGCCGACACCTGCTCGTCGGCGAGCACCACGGCGCGTTGGCGCGCCACCAGCGGGCCGAGCAACCGGACGAAGAGCAGGCCGCCGGCCAGTAGCGGGGGGAGGACCAGGAGCAGTGCGACCGGCGCGAGCAGCGCGAGGCCGAGCAGGGCGGCCACCAGCGTCACCCCGACGCCGCGCAGGGTGCGCAGCAGGGTGGCGGTCAACTGCCGTGCTGACTCGACCTGTTCGGTCAGCCGGGCGACGGCCGCCGGGTCCGCTTCGGGCCGGGCGAGCGCGCCGCGTACCACCCGGACGACCAGGGCGTCGCGCAGCGGCTCCACCACGGCGGCGACGTGCGGGAAGGCTGCGCGGGCCGCGTACGCACGGACGGCGGCGGCTGCGCCGAGTGCGGCCAGCCAGAGGCAGCCGACGCCTGGCCGGTGGGCCAGGAAGCCCTGGTCCACGGCGGCCGAGATCAGCAGGCCGGAGAGCAGCGCGGGCAGCGCCTCCACCGCCGACCAGGACAGTACCCGGATCAACGGGGTCCGGGTCGAGTCGAGTTGCTGCCTGAGCAGCGTCCAGCCCGGTGTGTCGGGCGACTCGCGGTGGCGGCCCATCAGCGGTACTCCTGCACGTCAGCGGTACTCCTGCGCGGCGGCGGTGCCGACGAGGGCGGCCCGGTAGTCAGGTTCGGCGAGCAGCTCCGCGTGCGGGGCGAGCGCCCGCAGGCGGCCGGCGTCCAGCCAGGCGACCAGATCGGCCCGGGCCGCCGCCTGGGCGCGGTGGGCGACGATCAGCCTGGTCCGGCCCCGGGTCGAGTCGGCGAGCGCCTGGGTGACGTGGTGCTCGGTGGCCAGATCGAGGCTGGAGGTGGCGTCGTCGAGAATCATCACGCGCGGCTGCTGCGCCAACAGCCTTGCCAGGCCGAGGCGTTGCAGCTCGCCGCCGGACAGGCGCAGTTCGGCGGGCGGCGTCCGGTATCCGTCCGGCAGGCGGGCCAGGAAGCCGTCGGCATACGCGGCGCGGGCCTCCGCCGGACCGGCGCCCTCCAGCGACTCCGTGACGGTGGCGCCGACCAGGACCGGGCGCTCGAACGCGAAGCCCACGGCCCGGCGCAGCTCGGGGACGGTCAGCTCGTCCACCCGGACGCCGTCGACCAGGACGTACCCGGCGTCCGGTGCGCGGAGCCGCCCGGCCAGTGCCGCCAGCAGGGACTTCCCAGAGCCGGACCGGCCGACCAGGGCGACCGTGCGGCCACCGGGGACGGTGAGGTCGAGTGGGCCGAGCAGGACGTTCCCGCCGTCCCGGACCACGACCTCCCGGAAGACCAACTCGCCCGGGCCGTCCGGCAGAAGCCGGCAGCCGGGGCTCGGGGCCGGTACCGCGAGCGCCTCCGCCACCCGCAGCAGGCCGGACCTGGCGTGGGCGACCCCGGCCAGCGCCTCGACCTGTTCGAAGAAGCCCACCCCCAGCGCCGCCCACCCGGCGGCGGCCGCCAGGGCCCCGGGTGGCAGGACGCCGTCCGCCACCTGCCACCCGGCGGTGCCGAGCACGGCCAGCTCCACCACGGCCACCAGCAGCGTCGCCTGCCAGACCGTACGACGCTGGGTGGACCACAACGCGTGCCCGGCAGCGGAGAGTTCGGGCAGCGGGCCGAGCACCCGCGCGGCCTCCCGCTCCTCGGCGCCGGCCGCGTGGATGCTCCGCAGGCCGCCGAGTGCGCCGGTGAGCCGGGCGGCGAGCTCGGACTGGGCCTCCTGGTAGCGGGTGAACACCTGTCCGGCCTGCTGCAGGAACAGCCGGATCAGCACGATGCCGGGCAGCACCCCGGCGAAGAAGGCTGGCGCCAGCCAGGGCGAGAGCACGCCGAGCCCGACGACGGCGCCGAGCGAGGTCAACAGGGCGGTGAGAGCACCGAGTCGGGCCGGAAAGGCGCCGCCCGCGTCCGCCGCCGATCCGACCAGCCGGGAGGTCAGGTCCCCGCTCGGCAGGCCGTGCGGGGCGGGGCCGACCGCCAGTACGTGCCGCAGCAGCCGGGAGCGGAGCGCCACGGTGGCGTCGGCGGCGCAGCCGGGACCGGCGGCCGCGGCCAGCGCCCCGGCGGCCGCGCCGCCCAGCAGGACGACGCCGAGCAGCAGGCCGGGCGCGGTGGCGTTGCCGCCGAGTACGGCGTCGACCGCCCCGGCGACCGTGCCTGGCAGTGCGAGCGTCGCGGCCGCCTCGGCGGGGACGGCCAGGGCGAGGGCAAGGGTCGAGCCGCGCATGGTGCACCCCCTCGGTGGGGTCGGGAGTCTGGGGTGAGGTGGGTCGTTGAAGCGATGGGTGATGTGGGCGGGCCGTGCCACACCCGGCGATGGGTGTGGCACGGCCTGACTTGCCGGTCTGCCTGGCAGCAGCTACTAGCTGATGGTGAAGATCAGGCAGGTCAGGATCAGGCAGGTGTACTGGCAGCCGCCGCCCTGGCCGGTCAGCTCGACGGACTCGGTCTCCGGCAGCTCCTGCAGAGCCGCGAGGTCGGTCTCGAAGTCCATGATGTTCTGCATGATTGGGTCCTCCCCTTGATGTTCGTCGGCCGCACGGTGCGGACGACGGTTGTGCTGCCACATGTCACTCGGGTGTGGCGACTGCGGCGGAACCCCTCCGCCGCAGGTCTTGCTCCCGGGTCCGACGGCGGCTCGGCAGCTCGAGGGCTGCCGGCCGGCCGACCGGTCGGGAAGTCTCAGGTGGGCCTGCTGCCTCGGCAGGACTCAGCTGGGCGCAGGGCTCAGGTGGGTCTGCCGGTGCGCAGGAAGGCGGTCAGTACCTCGTGGAGGACGGCCGCACCCTCCTCGGCCAGCACCTCGTGCCCGGCTCCGGCGGCTTCCACGTAACGGAAGTCGGCGCCCTCGGTCCGGCCGAGCCGCAGCAACTCGTGCCGTAGTGAGCGGGATTGGCTCACCGGTACGACCTCGTCCCGGTCGCCGTGCACGACCAGCAGCGGAGCACGCAGCCGGTGCGCGAGTTGCAGCACGTCACGTGGGCCACGGGCGTCCTCGAGCGGCTGCGCCCCGCCGAGGCGGGTGGTCAGCGCCCGTACCGGTGCGGCGGCCTCGGCCAGCAGCCGGGCGCCGGACAGGAACGGTGCCACCACGGCGCACCGGCTGACCTGGTCGCCTGGCGCGTGGGCGGCGGCGAGCAGGGCGAGGAACGCGCCGTAGCTCACGCCGAACAGCGAAGGTGGTTCAAGTCCGAGCGCCGCCCGCTGACCTGACAGTCCATCAAGTATGTACAGAATGTCGGCGAGGTCCGGTCCGCCCCAGGCGCCGCGAATCGACATCGCGTGCTCGACGCCGTAACCCGTGCTGCCGCGCTGGTTGGGGGCCAGTACCGCCAGGCCCTCGGCCGCCATCCGTTGCAGCGCCGGGTCGAACTCCAGCCGCCAGGCGTCCGCCGGGCCGCCGTGCAGGGCGACCACCAGGTGCCGGGCGCTCAACCAGGCGTCGCCGCCGTACACCACGGCCTCGATCGGGCCCGCCGGGCCGGACAGCTCCAGGCTCTGGGCGGGGTGCCACTGGCTGCCGTCGGCCGGCGCTGCGCTGGCGTCGAGTCGCCAACCGGGCGGGGAGTAGCGGGAGAACTCGGCGGAGGAGCCGGTCGCGCCACTCGTGGCGGCCGGGCCGTGCGCGGGCACCGGCGTCAGCGGCGCGAGCTGGAGCGGCAGGGCCATCGGGCTGGGTGCCCCGGCAGGGCCGAGGCTCAGCAGGGTGTCCACCTCCAGGGTCGCGAGGGCCGCCGGATGGTCCGGTGCGGAGTACGGCATCCGCAGGCCGGTGGTGGACCAGTGGCCGACCGCGCCCAGCCGCCCGGGCGGCACCAGCAGCGGGTCGAGACGGCCCCAGCCGGGCGCCCAGACCGCGAGCGCCGAGGCGGCGCCGTGGTCGATCTGCAGAGCGACCCGGAGCGTTTCGGGCTCCGCCGGGGTGCCCGGCGACGGCGCGAGGGCGACCGGCCGCAGGAACATCCCCGGCACGTGCAGGCACTCCGGGAAGCGCAGCGGCTCCGCGCCGCCCAGCACGCCCCAGCCGAGCCGGTCCACGCCGGGGGCGTCGCTGCGGACCATGGCGAACCGGGTGTCCGGGTCGAACAGCACCAACCGGTCGTTGCTGCGCTCCGCTATCTCCAGCAGCGGCGTCACCCGGCCGAGGTCGAGATCGAAGGCGATCGACTTCACGACCCCTGAAGCGACCCGGTCCAGCGCGAGCAGCCTTCCGGTGTGGTCGAGCCAGACGCCACCGCCGTGCAGCCCGGGGAGTTCGGCGATCTGCCGAGGCTCCGAGCCGTCGGCGTAGACCAGCCAGGCCGTGGTGACCGGTTGGGTGTCGGTGCCGAGCGCGACGGCCACCGGCAGGTTGGCGGCCCGGGCGGAGCCGGGGATCGGCAGCAACCGCAGCCCGGGCATCCTGAGGGTGGCCAGCCGCTGCTCGGTGACGGGCGCGGCCAAGCCCTCGGAGCTGCCCGGGCCCGCCGCCAGGACCAGATCGTGCCGGTCGCCGTCATGGCGGCAGATCAGCACCCTTCCGTCCGGCAGTGACACCAGCTGTGAGCGCAGGCTCTCGGACCGGTTGCCGGGCAGCGGCAGCGCGGTCGGCCGGGCCGGGCCGTCCGCGTGCAGCCGCCAACTCTCCACGTACCAGCCGCCGTCGGCGCCCGCCGCCAGGCAGGCCGCGTGCGAGCCGTCGGTGGCGAAGGTGAAGCTCAGCCGGCGCAGCGCCTGGGCTGTGGTGCGGGTGGCGATGCTCATCGTGGGCTCACCTCCTGGGAGTTGGGATTTGGGGGATTGCTGGGACAGTTCGGGACGTGCGAACTCACTGCCGCTCCGGCACTGGCCCGGCGGCGAGTGAGTGCGGGTCGAGCCAGAGCCGGGGGCCGCCGTGGCGCAGCCGGAGCAGGAAGGCGAGCGCGCCGGAGGTGCCCGTGCCGTAGGCGGGTGTACAGCCGGTGCCGGTCTCGTCCGGGAGGATGAGCAGCCCGTCGCGGAGCGCCGCCCGGGATGCGATCAGCCCTGCCAACTCGCCTGCTCCGTCACGGAACCGGCTCTCGCCGGTGGCTTCCGCCAGGTCGAGCAGGTACTCGCCGTTGCCCGCCAGGCCGTGGCAGGCGCAGACCCCGCTGTGCCACCGGCTGTCGAGCACCGCCTGCCCGGCGGCGAGCGCCAGCTCGTACGCGTCGGTGTCGCCGGTCGACTGCCAGAGCCGGATCAGGAAGCTGCCGATACCGGACGAACCGCTGCACCAGTGCTGCAACTTGACGCTCTCCGGGTCGCTCGCGCTCTGCGGCCACCAGGCGCCCATCCCGGCCCCTGCGCCCGTCCCGGCCCCCGCGCCCGTCCCGTCGCCGTTGCCGTCGCGCCGGACGGTCGCGGCCAGCGTTGCGGCGGCCTGCCGGGCTCCGGCAAGGAACGCGTCCTTCCCGTCGGGTCCGGTGGCCGCCCCGGCAGGCGCTCCGGCGGTCGCGTCGGCTGCCGCCAGCAGGAAGGCGCCCACTCCCGCCACCCCGTGGCCGTACCCCAGATGGGTCGCCCCGGCGAGGCTGGAGTCGAAGTTCTTCGGTACCGGCCAGACCACCCCGTACGGCTCGTGCTGCGCGGCGCCGAGCAGGCCCCGGGCGCACTCGGCCGCCCGATCGAGGAACTCCGCCGACCCGGTGGAGCGGTACAGCCGCAGTTGCAGGAAGCCCGCGCCGGCCGCGCCGTGACAGATGTCGGGGTTGGGCCAGTGGAGTTGGACACGACGGGCCATCGTGACCGCCCGGGCGGCCAACTCCCGGTCGCCCAGTGCCTCGGCGGCGTCGAGCAGGGACCACGCGGTCCCGGAGCGCCCGAAGAGCAGACCGGGCAGTACCACCGGTTCGGCGGCGCAGCGCCGTTCGATCCACTCGGCGGCCGACCTGGCGGCCGACCGGGCGAGTTCGCGTTCCGGCTCGGGCAACGGCGCGGCGGCGGCGCGGGCCAGCAGGGCGAGTACTCCGGCCGCGCCGTGCTGGACGTTGCACGGGTCGGTGAGCCGGCCCGCCGGCGCGGTCGGCCAGAGCCGGTCGGACCGCTGCGGGGTCGCGCTGTCGGCCAGCTGACGCAGACCGTCGCGGAGCAGGCGGTCGATCGCGTCCGTCCGCCGGTCGACGCTCCGGGGCACCGCGTCCGCGATCACGACGTCGTCGGTCAACGCTTCGCGGACGTCGGCCAGGCTCCAGCGCCGTTCGGGCTCCTCGGCGCGCAGGGCGAGCACGAGCGGCGCCAGCCGCCGCGCGGTCGTGCCGCTACGGGCGGCCAACTCCAGCCAGCGGCCCAGCCGTTCGCCGACCGGGCGGGCCCGGGGCAGGTCCTCGGGGAGCAGCGGATCGTGTCCGGTGGCGAGCAGGAAGAGCAGGCCGCCCAGCGCGTATAGGTCGGCGCTGTACTCGGCCGGGGCGGTGGTGGTCGCCGGGCCCTGCTCGGGCGCGCGGTAACCGGGAGTGCCGGCCGAGCCCGCCGTACTGCCCGCCGGAGCGGCCAGTTCCAGGTCGATCAGCCGCAGGTCGACCCGCTGGCCGCCGTCGGGCCGGACCATCACATTGCCGGGGGACAGGTCACGCAGTACCAGGCCCTGGTCGTGCACCCGCTCGACCAGGTCGACCAGGGCGAGGGTCATCGGACCGGCCTCGGCCCAGTCGACGTCCGGCGTGCCGTCCCGCCGCAGCCGGGCCGCGACCCAGGTGCCCAGCGGCTGCCCGGGTATCCGCTCCTCCACCAGGAAGAGCGAGTCGCCCTGCTCGATCAGCTCGACGGGGTGCGGGGTGAGCTCCTGCCCGTCGAGCCGGGTCAGCAGCGCGGCCTCGTGGCGCAGGGCGGTGCGCGCCTCGGTGCCGGAGCGGTCCACCTCTATATGGGCGCGGGCCTGCTTGACCACGACCTCCGTCCCACTCCCGGTGTCCCGGCCGAGGAAGACACCACCCTTCGTGCTGTGCCGCACGGCGGCGGTCAGCGCGTACCGGCCACCCAGCAGCACGCCGCCCGTGCGGGGCTTGAGCGCGGATGCGCCTGAGCCCGACTCGGGTGCCGCGCCGGCCTGGGTCGACCCCCTCCCCTCGACGGGGTCGACCGCCCAGGGCGGACACCGGTAGCTCGCGGAGCGGACGTCCTCGACCCGGGCACCGTCCGGCCCGTGCAGCATCGAGCGGTACGCACCGTCGTTGCCGAGTTCGGCGCGGCCGGTGAACGCTCCGTAGCGGTAGTGGACCCGGCTGCCCGGCGCGTACGCCCGATCGGAGAGCACGGTCGGGCCGGGCAGGCCCTCGGTGGCGAGGTGCAGTTCCTCGGCGATCCGTCGGAACTGCACCTCGTCCGCCGGGTAGACGGTGATGAACTTCCCGGCCGAGCCGCGCTCGCTGTTCCGGGAGTTGATCTCGTGGAGCTTCTCCCGGTCGGCGGTGAACTTGAACGGGCACGGGTCGGCGGCGATGACCGTGGCGACCGCCGCGAGCACCTCCGACGCCGCCTCGGAGGCCGCACTGACGTGCAGCTTCCAGCCCTCCGCAGCCGGTGCGAGGTCCGGCTCTCCTGCCGTCTCCGGCGTGGCCGGCCGGACCGTGCACCAGAAGCCCTCGACGGTGAACCCCCACCCGTCGCCTCCCCGGACTCCGGCGCCGGCCATGGCCGCCCACGCCACCTCCACCAACGTGCCGTCCGCACCCGGCGCGTCGTCCACCGACCCCGGCCCCCCAGCCATGCGCAGTGGTGTGCCCGCCCCCATCTGCTTCACACCCCTTCGTGGCGTCGCCGTCGGTGCCCACTGCTGGGGCACCCCGGCTCGATCGGTCTTCGGAAGTACGGGAGCTGCCCCGGTCGCGTCCGCCGATCGGGCCCTCGACCGGCGCTCCGCGTGATCGGCGGGGCGCTGGGGCCCGGACAGGTTGGTCTCGGCAGAGCACCTTCTCGACCCCCCAGGTCGAGGCAACTCTCGTTCGCTCCACTGAAGTTACTTTCGGGACCGGTGTGGTTCAACGCACAACGAGTCACTTCACTCGTAAGGGTGATCTCGATTCGTTTTCGAATGCGCGAGACCCTCGGGGTGTGGGCGGGGCGCCCGTGGTGGAGGTGGTTCACGACGGTCCCCGGAGCCCGTCGAGCGCCTCCGCACGCCGGTTGACGAGCAGCTGTACGGCCCGGGCGGGGCCGGGCTGCGCAGTGTGGAGGCCCGTCCCGCTCGGTTCGCGCGGTAGTCTCAGCAGGTGCCGAATCTGTCCGACGTCATCAACGCGCTCGAAGAGCTCTACCCACCGAGGTGGGCGGAATCGTGGGATGCCGTCGGCCTGGTGTGCGGGGATCCCGACGCCCAGGTCAGCCGCGTCCTCTTCGCCGTCGACCCGGTCCGGACGGTGGTCGACGAAGCCGTCGAGTGGGGTGCCGACCTGGTGGTCACGCACCATCCGCTCTATCTGCGCGGCACCACCAGCGTTGCCGCGACCGGCTTCAAGGGCCGGGTGGTGCACAGCCTGATCCGGGCCGGGATCGCCCTGCACGTCGCGCACACCAACGCCGACCACGCCGATCCGGGTGTCTCCGACGCCCTCGCCGAGGCCGTCGGCCTGCGGGTCCTCGGACCGCTCATCGCGGACCCGACCGACCCGTCGGGGCGCCGGGGTACCGGCCGGATCGGCGTCCTCGAACCGCCGCTGACCCTCTCCGCCTTCGCCGCCCAGGTCGCCGCCGGGCTGCCCGCCACGGCGGCCGGTGTCCGGGTGGCCGGGGACGCGGACCGGTTGATCAGCCGGGTCGCGGTCTGCGGCGGCTCGGGCGACAGCTTCTTCGCCGAGGTACGGGCGGCCGGCGTCGACGCCTACGTCACCGCCGACCTGCGCCATCACCCGGCCTCGGAGGCCGCCGAGGCCGCCCCCGTCGCACTGCTGGACGCCGCGCACTGGGCCACCGAGTGGCCCTGGCTGGGGCTCGCCGCCGCCGGGCTCGGCGCGGCGGCCGACAAGCACGGGTGGCAGCTGGAGACCAGGATCTCGCATCTGGTCACCGACCCTTGGACCGCCCACGCGCCGATGACCCGCACCCCGCAGACCCCGCTGACCGCTACCTCCGGGGCCGACGACGGCCCTCGTAGTGAAGACGTGCCGCCGCGCAGATGAGCAGACGCAGCTGAGCGGCTGACCCGACGCCGCGCAGCTCTGCCGCCGCGCACCCCCTGAACCCGACCTGAACCTGACCGATTCACAGGAGCTCTCCGCTTGAACGCCGCGCCCGCAGACCAGATCCGCCTGCTCGACCTGCAGGCCATCGACTCCCGCCTCGACCAGCTGGCCCACCGGCGCCGCAGCCTGCCCGAGCACGCCGAGATCGACAAGGCCAACGCCGACCACACCGCCCTGACCTCGCTGGTCGTGGCCGCCCAGGCCCAGCTCGGCGACACCACCCGCGAGCTGGCCAAGGCCGAGGGTGACGTCGAGCAGGTCCGCGCCCGGACCGCCCGCAACCAGCAGCGCCTGGACTCCGGCGCCGTCGGCTCCCCGCGTGACCTGGAGAACCTCCAGCACGAGGTCGGGTCGCTGGCCAAGCGCCAGAGCGACCTGGAGGACGTGGTCCTGGAGATCATGGAGCGGATGGAGTCCGCCCAGACCCGGGTCACCGAGCTGACGGCCCGTCTGGACCACTCCACCGTCGTCCTCAAGGAGGCCGAGGCGCGCCGCGAGGCCGCCTTCGCCGAGATCGACGCCGATGCCGAGAAGGTCAAGCGGGACCGTGAGGCCGTCGCCACCGTCATCCCGGCCGACCTGCTGAAGCTCTACATCCGCCTGCGCGAGCAGCAGGGCGGCGTGGGCGCGGCCCGCCTGTACCAGCGTCGCTGCGAGGGCTGCCGGGTCGAGTTCGCCGTCTCCGACCTGAACGCCATCAAGGCCGAGCCCAAGGACGCGGTCGTGCGCTGCGACAACTGCGGGCGCATCCTGGTCCGCACCGCCGAGTCGGGCGCCTGACCCGATGGCCGGTCGGAGGTTCATCGTCGAGGCTGACGGCGGCTCCCGGGGCAACCCGGGGCCGGCCGGCTACGGAGCGGTCGTCCGCGACAGTGACACCGGGCAGATCATCGCCGAGACCGCCGAGTTCATCGGCCACGCCACCAACAACGTGGCGGAGTACAAGGGCCTGATCGCGGGCCTGCGGGCGGCGCGTGAGCTGGACCCGGACGCGGGCGTCGACGTCCGGATGGACTCCAAACTGGTCGTGGAGCAGATGTCCGGGCGCTGGAAGATCAAGCACCCCGACATGCAGCCGCTGGCCGCCGAGGCCCGTACCGTCCTGCCGCGCTCCCAAGTCACCTACACCTGGATCCCGCGCGAGCGGAACAAGGACGCGGACCGGCTGGCCAACGAGGCGATGGACGCGGGCAAGGCCGGCCGGCCGTGGGAGCCCAAGCAGCGGCGGGTGGCCGGGCTGGTTGCCGCCTCCGCCGCCTCCGCCGCCTCCGCCGTCCTCGTCGAGGAGGCCCTGCCCGCTCCGGCTGCGCCCAAGGCGGGGTGGGCCGGGCCGGCCGACCTGGGGACGCCCACCACGTTCGTCCTGCTCCGGCACGGGGAGACGCCGCTGACGCCGGAGAAGCGTTTCTCCGGGAGCGGCGGCAGCGATCCGGCACTCTCCGAGAAGGGGCTCTGGCAGGCGGCGCGGGCCGCCGAGGAGCTGGCCGCGCGTGGCACCATCCAGGCCGTCGTCAGCTCGCCGATGCAGCGGACCCGGCAGACCGCCGAGGCGGTGGCGACACGGCTCCGACTCGACGTACGGCTCGAGGAGGGGCTGCGTGAGCTGGACTTCGGCGACTGGGAGGGGCTGACCTTCGCCGAGACGCAGGAGCGCTACCCGGAGGACCTCGCCGCCTGGCTGGGGTCGGCGAAGGCGAAGCCGACGGGGGGCAGCGAGAGCTTCACCACCCTCACCCACCGGGTGGGCGTCGCCCGCGACAAGCTGTTGGCCCGGTACTCGGGGAAGACGGTGCTGGTGGTCTCGCACGTCAGCCCGATCAAGACGCTGGTACGCCTGGCGCTGGGTGCCCCGCCGGACTCGATGTACCGGATGGAGCTGTCGGCGGCGTCCTTCTGTGCGGTCCAGTACTACGCGGACGGGAACGCCTCGCTGCGGCTGCTCAACGACACGAGCCACTTGCGCTGACGGGTGCGGGTGCGGGTGCGGGTGACGGTGACTGCTGACGGGTGGGCGATGGCGGCGGGCTGGAGTCTCCCGGCCCGCCGCCGGATGACGGATCTCAACTGACCGACGTCAACTGACCGACATCGACTATCAGATATCAGCTGACAGATTTCAGATTCTGTCAGTGACCTCCGTCACCACCACATCCAACATCCAAGGCTTACGCGCAGACCCCTCCGCCGACACCTCGACGCGGTAGTTCAGCTCCAGCAGCACATCCACCAGCTCACCCGGCGATCCCGGCTCCGCACCCGCGATCAGCAGATCCCGGACCAGCCGCCCCTTGGTCGCCTTGTTGAAGTGGCTCACCACCGAGCGCTTCAGCACCCCGTCCACCTCGCGCTCCTGCAGCACCCGCACGGTCGCCGTCCGCGCCGCCACCTCACCCGCAGGCTTCCAGGCCGCCGCGTACGCGGAACTCCGCAGATCGAGCACCAGCCCGTCCGCGACGCCCGGCAGCTCCTCTGCCAGCTCCCGCCGCCAGTACGCGCCCAGCGCACCCACCGGCGGCAGCTTCACCCCCATCGAGCAGCGGTACGGCGGAATCCGGTCCCCGATCCGCACCGCGCCCCACAGCCCGGAGAACACCAGCAGCGAGCGCTCCGCCCGCTGGTAGGCCGCCTCGTCCAGCTTGGCCAGCCCGAGCGCGTCGAACAGCACCCCGGTGTAGACCTCGCCCGCCGGCAGCGCCCCCGCCGTCCGCAGCCCGGTATTACGGGTGATCTCGCCGCGCAGCCCCTGGCTCAGCCCGAGCACCTGCTGCGCCGCGTCCGCATCCCCGGAGCAGAGCTCGACCAGCGCGTCCAACACGGCCGCCCGCGCTCCGGCCAGCCCGGGCAGGGAGAGCTCGTCGAGCGCCAGCGGCACCCCGGCCCCGGAAGCAGCCTTCCCCTCCGACGGCGGCAGCAGGACCAGCACAGCGGACTCCTCAACACTTTGTGGCAGCGGACCCTGCCACCTTACTGACCTACGCGCCCCTTACTCACCCCCCGTCTCACGCACCTGAGCGGCGGAGCCGCCGACTCCGTCGACTCCGCCCGGACCAACACCCGGATCAACACCCGGATCACCGGATCAACGCTCGGCTCACCCTGGCGGACCAGGCCACCCGTACGCGTACGGTCCGCTCCGTCCCGGCCCCGAACCTCGTTCGCCTCAGGAGCCCGCCGCGTCCTCCGGCGGGTTCTCCGGCCTGCCTTCCCGCGGGTTCCCCGGCTGCTCCTGCCGCCTGCGGCGGTCCCGTCGGCCGAGCAGTACACCGGCGAGGACGAGGACGATCCCCAGCGCAGCTCCGAGGGCCGGCAGTGTGCTGCCGTAGAGCTCGATGGCCTTGCGGCCCTTCTGGGCGTCGTGCACGGCGGCCTGCACCGACTGCGGCGTCTGCTGGTAGGTGGCGTCGATCACCGGCAGCAGCTCGATGAAGGCCCCGCCGTTCGGGTTCTTGACCCCGGCCGCGCGCTGCTGGGAGCGGTTGACGTCGATCACGACGCCGGTCTCCGGTTCGACCCAGAAGGTGTCGTTCTCCTGCTGGGTGTACGAGATCGGCACCGGGTCGCCGAGCGTCGGGAGCAGCGCGGTGAGCTGCAGCTTGGCCGCAGGGGTGAGCGGGCCGAGCTGGGCGACGAGCTTCAGCAGGCTCTGCGGCAGGGCCTTGGGCAGCGGGGCCAGCACCTGGGAGTCGGTGATCGGCGCGGGAGCGGCAGTGACCTGGTAGACGTACGCAGTCAGGCCGGCGTGGTTCTCCGAGTGGCTGAAGGCCACCGGCGTGGTGGCCGCCGTCTCCGGCACCCAGCCGGTGTACGTCTGCTTCTTCGCGTGGATGGGCCAGCTGACCGTCAGCCCCTGGGCGTCGATCACGGACCAGCTGCTCGGGTGCTTGGCGGCGGGCTCCAGGGAGCGGCGGTCGAGCGCGTACTGCCAGGTGGTCTTCTCGATGGTCGTCCCGGCCGCGCCGGTGGTACGGGCGTCACTGACCAGGGCGGTGTCACCCGAGGTCTGCTCCACCTTGACGCGCCGGTCGACGGTCAGCGGCACGTTCTGCTTCAGCGCGGCGACCAGGTTGCCCTGCGCCACCGCCTGCGGGTCGAGCAGGGTCTTGAACGTGCCTGCGTAGGAGCGCTGGGTGTTGGTGTCGTCGGGCAGCCGGGCCACGTAGTTCGGTGTGACGAAGAACGCGGTGACGGCGGCGGCCGCGATCAGGATCACGCCGACGACGACCGCGCCGGTGTGAAGGACCTTCGCTCCTTGCATGGGCTGGCCCCTTTGCTGCTCTGGATGTCCGCCGGACGACTGCCGGACGACTGCCGAATGTCTGCCGGATGTCTGCTGGTCGGTACGTCTGGGACTGTTCGCTGACTGTTCTTTGCGGAGCTCTGTCGAGTGCTCAGTTCCGCATGCATCCCCGGCGGTCGCGCACCTGACAGCCGCGCGGGGCCGAACGGCCGCAGGAGTTCAGCCGTCCGGAGGCGGTCGCCGTCGCCGCAGGACGCAGCGGTAGGGTGCAATACGTGGTGGCATCGGTACTTACCCAGGAAGTCCAAGCTTCGCCCGGCCGTCGGCGGAGGCTGCTGATCCTGGCGATCTGCTGCCTCAGCCTGTTCATCGTCGGGCTCGACAACACCGTGGTGAACATCGCGCTGCCGTCGATCCAGCGGGATCTCCACGCCCCCGCCTCCGGGCTGCAGTGGATCATCGACGCCTACACCCTGGTGCTCGCGTCCCTGCTGATGCTCTCGGGCTCGGTCGCCGACCGGCTCGGCCGCAAGCGGGTGTTCCAGACGGGTCTGCTGCTCTTCGTGCTCGGCTCGCTGCTCTGCAGCCTCGCGCCCAACCTGGAGTTGCTGGTCGCCTTCCGCGCGCTGCAGGCGGTGGGCGGGTCGATGCTGAACCCGGTCGCGATGTCGATCATCACCAACACCTTCACCGAACCGCGCGAGCGGGCCCAGGCGATCGGCGTCTGGGGCGGCGTGGTCGGCCTCAGCATGGCGCTCGGTCCGCTGATCGGCGGCTTCCTGGTCGATGTGGCGGGGTGGCCGTCGATCTTCCTGATAAACATCCCGGTCGGCCTGGTCGCCTGTGCGCTGACGTTCCGCTACGTGCCCGAGTCGCGGGCCCCCAGGCCCCGGCGGCTGGATCCGGTCGGGCAGGTCCTGATCGTGCTGCTGCTCGGCTCGGGCACCGCCGTCATCATCGAGGGCCCGGGACGCGGGTGGACCTCGCCGGTGATCCTGTTGCTCGGCGCCCTCGCGCTGCTGGCCCTCCTCCTGCTGCCCTGGTGGGAGCGCCGGATCGCCGAACCCCTCATCGACCTGCGGTTCTTCCGCAGCGTCCCGTTCAGCGGTGCCACCGTCACGGCCGTCTGCGCGTTCTCGGCGCTCGGCGGATTCCTCTTCCTGAACGCCCTCTACCTGCAGGACGTCCGGCACTACAGCCCGGTCGAGGCCGGGCTCTGGACCCTGCCCATGGCCGCCATGACGCTGGTCAGCGCGCCCTTCTCCGGGCGGATCGTCGGCCGCCGCGGGCCACGGCTGCCACTCCTGGTCGCGGGCACGGCGCTGGCGGCGAGCGGGCTCCTGCTCACCCGGCTCGCGACCGACTCGCCGACGGCACTGCTGCTGCTCGCGTACGCGCTGTTCGGGCTCGGCTTCGGGATGGTGAACGCACCGATCACCAACTCCGCCGTCTCCGGCATGCCCAGCGCCCAGGCGGGTGTGGCCGCCGCCGTGGCCTCGACGAGCCGTCAGGTCGGCCAGTCGCTCGGCGTCGCGGTGATCGGCACCGTCGTCACCACCGCCATAGTCGGGCCGTTCACCACCGGCTTCGCGGTCGCCAGCCACGTCGGCTGGTGGATCGTGACCGGGCTCGGACTGGTCATCCTGCTGCTCGGGCTGGTCACCACCACACCGTGGGCCGCCCGGACGGCCGCCGAGGTCGCCACCCGGCTCGACCCGGAGCGCAGCCGTCGGCCCGTCGGGTAGCCCGCGCCGTTCGCGGCGGCCGGTACGGGTACGGGGCGGCCCCGCCGAGCGGCTACGATGACCAGTACGGCGGACGAGCCGGCCGGGCGGTCGCGTCGGGTCCCTTCTGGGGCCCGCCGAGGAACGTCCGGGCTCCACAGAGCAGGGTGGTGGGTAACGCCCACCCGGGGTGACCCGCGGGACAGTGCCACAGAGAACAGACCGCCTGCGGCTCCGGCCGCAGGTAAGGGTGAAACGGTGGTGTAAGAGACCACCAGCGACCGAGGTGACTCGGCCGGCTAGGTAAACCCCACCCGGAGCAAGGTCAAGATCGGTGCCCTCGGGCACCGTGCGCGGATGATCGAGGGCTGCTCGCCCGAGTCCGCGGGTAGACCGCACGAGGCTGTCGGCAACGGCAGCCCTAGATGGATGGCCGCCTCCCCGAAGGCCGCAAGGCCGAGGGAGACAGAACCCGGCGTATAAGGCCGACTCGTCCGTCGTACTGGGCCCGACCTGCGGAAACGCTGGTCGGGCCTTCCTTTTGGAGCGACGGCCTGGGTGCCGGCGCCGGTCGCTGCCGGGCGACCGGTGGCCTGATCATCGGACAACTGTCACTTACCGTTGACTGCCGACTACGATTCTCACCGTCAGCACCGGTGCAGAGGACGGAGTTTCGGCATGCCCGACAGTCAGCTCCCGAGGCGTTACGCCATGGTCGGCGTCGACGGGTCGCTCGCCTTCACGACCGGCACCTGGCGGGAGATGCGGGCCGCCGTGGCCGAGGGGCTCGGGGCCGAGGGGGAGAGCGGTGCCGAGATGATCTCGCAGTACAGCCCGCTGAACGTGTACTACTTCGCGCCGTACGACCGCGCGGACGAAGGCCGCATGAACAAGGTGGCCAACGGCGTGTACTTCGAACTCAGTGATCCGAAGCGCTACGAGCTCCCGGCGGGTGACGAGGCCGACGACCTGCCGGAGCCGACCGGGCGGGTCATCAAGATGCACGGCCCGGTCGCCTTCTACTCCACGCGGGGTGACCTCGACGAGGACGAGATCGAGGCGATCCGCGAAGCGCACAAGGCCGTCTTCGGCCGCCTCGGCCGGCGAGGGTGGATCTAGACCGTCCGGGACGGGTGGTCGCTGCGCCTCGGCGGTTCAGAAAAGGACGATCAGCTCCGACTCCTCCTGTGGGAGGGGGAGTTGGAAGTCGAGTGCGTCAAGTTCGACCGGGCGGAGGCTTGCGGAGCAGGACACCAACTCCTCGCGGCGGGTGCCGTCATGGGGTGCGTCATGTCGGCTCAGTCGCCACTGGCCGGGGCCGCCGCCGGGGAGGGCGGCGATGTTTCGCTTGCAGGTACCGCATGTAGTCCTGGGCATCTTCACGGTGTCCAGCATGAGGCCCGGGGCTGACAGTCGCGGCCGGATCGGGTGGTCCGGAGCGGGCCGGGTCGGTGCCTTGCTCTTCCGGGGGTGGAGGGGGCAAGGCACCGGGATGCCGTCCGCTGGTTCAGTTGGGTCGGAGCCACTGGCCCCAGTGCGTCGGGATGTCCAGGTCACGGCAGCAGGGGCGGGTGCAGTCCTGCTGGTCGTCCTCCGGGTCGATCACGAAGGTGTCGGTGCCGGCGATTGTTCTGGGGATCTTGTCGCGGTCCATCGTTTTCCCTCCGAGTTGGCAGGGACTGACACTACCTTGGGTGACTGGTCGTGTACACGGCGGATTTGTGAAGGTCGAATGGAGACGCCTCGGTGCCGTTGATGCTCCTGTCCTGGCCCGAGCACGCCGCAGAGCCGGTCGGGGCCGGTCGGGGCTGGTCAGGGTCGGTCGGCCGCCAGTGCCTGAAGTGCCGCCACCGCGCGCTCCGCGTCGTCGGCCGCGACGAAGAGGTGGTCGTGGTGGAAACCGGCCACCACGTTGCAGCTGATGCCGATCTCGGCGAGGCAGGTGGCTACGGCTGCGGTCAGGCCGACGGCTTCCAGGGCCGAGTGGATCTCGAGGGTGATCCAGGCGGCCACGTACTCGTACCGCAGGCCGAGGGAGTCGGCCTCCTCCTGCGCGACCACCACGGTCGGGCCCTCCGCCTCGGTGACCGTCACCACCGGGCGCAGCCCGGCCGGGATCCTGGCGGGGAGGGTGCAGTACACGTACCGCCCGGGATTGAGGACGGGGTGCATTTCGCTGAGCAGCTTCTGGAGGTCTCGTTCGCCGGCCATGGCGGTCACGTTAGCCCGCGCGGCGCGCGAGCCGTGGGCCGACGCGCTGTCCGTTCGCGTCGAAGGCCGACCGTTCGCGCCGGGGATCGACCGCGCAGGTCAGCGGTCTGACAGGGAATCAGGAGAGACCAGTGGGCGTCTCCGGCTCGGGGCTTCGGGCGGGCGGCGGTCTCATCGGGCGCGCCGCTAAGTGTCTGTCGTGCGCGGCTGGCTCGTCGGGATCCGCTGGGTGAAGAACAGCGCGAGGAGAGCGGTGAGGGCGAGGATGGCCAGCGCGGCGCGCAGGCCGTCGAGTCTGGCTGCGGCGTTCGCGTCCAGTGCGGCCTGGGACACCTGGGGGCTCGCGCCCGCGTTGTTGAGGGCGGTCTTGAGCTGGGCGTCCGACAAGAAGGGCGCGCCGCCTTGGAGTTGGACGGTCGCTTGGCTCTTGACCTGGGTCGGGATTGCCAGATTCTGCGTGATGGCGGTCAGGAACGACGTCGTCAGCGTGGCGATCAGGATCGATCCGGCCAGTGCGGTACCGATCGAGGCGCCGAGGTTGGTGACGGCGTTCTGGATGCCGCCGACCTCCGCGCTCTTCTCGTCCGGGACGGCGGACACGGTGACCGCCCCGAGCTGGGACGCCAGCGCGCCCATGCCCAGCCCGATCAGCAGCAGCGGGATGGTGACGATCGACGCGTCCGCGCCTGCGTCGAGCGCACCCAGCAGGACCAGCGCACCCGCCAGCAGGAAGAGGATCCCGAGCCGCACCACCCGCCTCGGCGAGACGTCCGGGACGAGGCGCGGAATCAGGATCGCGGCGGCCAGCAGTGTCAGCGACAGCGGCAGAATGCGGGTGCCGGTCGCGAGTGCGGACAGACCGAGTGCGACCGACAGGTACAGCGGTACGACGAAGAACACGCCCATCTGCACCAGGTACTGGAAGAAGAACATCGTCAGGCCGCCGGTGAGCTGCCGGTTCCGCAACAGTCCCGGGTCCACCAGTGGCTCCCGGTGCTGCTCCACGAGGCGGGCCTCCCAGCGCAGGAAGAGCCAGATCAGGAGCAGGCCCGCCAGCATCAGCCACACCACCAGCGAGATGCCGAGCCAGGCGGGTGCGTCGGGCTTCGGCCGGAACCAGCCCCAGGTGTCCGAACGCAGTACGCCGAAGACGAAGATTCCGAGCCCGAGGGCGGAGAGCACCGCACCCAGCAGGTCGAGGTGCGCGCGTCGGTCGGTCGGGGCGTCCGCGATGCGGCGGGCGAGGACCAGGATGCCCAGGACGATCGCGACCTCGCCGGCGAAGACCCAGCGCCAGGAGAAGTACGTGGTGGCGACGCCTCCGATGATCGGGCCGACCGCGATCGCAGCGGCCCCTGCGGCAGCGACCAGTCCGTAGGCGGCGGGTCGGCGTTCCACCGTGAAGTTACCGGCGACCAGCGCCACGATGGCGGGCAGGATGAGCGCCGCGCCGACCCCTTCGAGGAACGACCAACCGAGCAGCAGCATGGGCAGGTTCGGGGCGAGCGCCGTCGTCAGCGAACCGCAGCCGTAGATGCCGCAGCCGGTCACGAACGCGCGCTTGCGGCCGATGAGCGCGCCGATTTTGCCGCCGGGGATCATGAGCATCGCCATCACGAGTGTGTAGGCCGTGATCGCGCCCTGGATCCCGCTCACTGTCGTGCCCACGTCGTGGGCCACCGTCGCGATCGAGACGTTCATGACCGAGCTGTCGAGCGCCATCAGGAACTGTCCGGCGGCGAGTGTCATCAGGACCGGTCCCGCCGCTGCCGGTCTCTTGGGAGTGCCTGTCCTGGATGCCATGGGCGCATCGTCCCAGCCGCCCCGGAGAGCCGATCCGCGACGCGCCACGGATGTCAGCCAGTTGCGGGGCCTTCTGGTCGCTGAGCGCGCTCAGCGCTGAGCGCGGCGGAAGCCGCCCGGGGTGCGGCCGGTCTCGCGGGCGAAGAACTTGCCGAAGTTGGTGGCCTCGGTGAAGCCGAGCGCGCGGCCGATCGCGGCCACGGGCAGGTCGGTGTGGGCAAGCAGCCGCTGCGCCTGCAGGGCGACGCGGGCGTCGGCGAGCTGCTTGGCGCTGCGGCCGGTAGCGGCCAGGCACGCGCGGGTCAGGGTTCGGGGGGAGTAGCCGAGCCGCGCGGCGTAGTCCTCGATGGCGCGGGTGGTGGCGAAGGAGCGTTCCAGCTCGCGTCGGAAGGCGAGGTGGACCTGGGCGCCGGGCGTGGCGGGGGCGGGGGCGGCCGGCCGGGTCCGGGAGGCGCGCCACGCGGATCAGCAGCGCACCGAGGAGTTGGCGCAGCAACGCTCCGGTCAGCTCGACGTCGGTGTCGGCGGGTCGTGTCGGGTCAGGGGTCCGCTCGTCCCGCAGCGCCCGGTATTCCGCGTCCAGCTCCGTCACGGCGCGGTCGAAAGCGCCGAACTCGTCGGGCGGCAGGTGCCATGCGACCGGGCCGAACCCGTCGAGCACCGCGCGCGTCGCGGGCAGGGGGACGGGTCAGTCGGAGAGGGCCTGGTCGTACTCGTACCGCCAGCGCGAGCGGCCCTTGGCGTCGTACTCCTTGGCCCGGCGGTAGATCAGTGTGGTGCTGGGCACGTCGCCGTGGGCGGGGACCGGCACCCGGTAGATCTTCGGCACGCTGTTGAACGGGCTCAGCATGATGGGCAGTACCTTGCCGTCCAGCGGGCCGCCGATGAATTCCGTCTCTGCGCTTCTCACCGGCCCAGCGTAAACCTCTGCGGCGATGGCGAACCGGCGAGGTGAGCGGGGTGTGTGAAGGCGGTGTGACCGGCGCAGCACCGCCCCCGGTCAAGAGGACCCCGTCCGCACCCTTATCCTGCTCTGTACGCCCCCGGGGTTCTCCCGGGCAAGCGGGCCCCGTACGGGCCGGTTGGGCGCGCATCGGTGCGCCCGCCCGCCGAGCTTCAACTCTCGTACTCCGTAACGTGACCCCGGGCGTCGGCCGTCCGGCGACCCCGGCTCCGGCCCGTGGCGGACGCGTCGGACCGAGTCGGACCCGGGAAGCAACGGGCCGGCCAGGACGTTGCGTCGGATGTTGCGTCGGTTGCTGTGCCGTACCGGGCACGGTAGGTCACAGCAGGTGCGGAAGGGGCCCGATGGAAGCCAGCAGTAGGTGGACGACCTGGTGGCAGCGGCGTGACCGGCGGCGGGTCGGACCCGCGACCGGTGCGGACGCGGCCGTCCGGCTGGATCTGCTGCTCGGCGCGGTGAGGGCGGGCTTCCCCGTGGCGCCCGCCGCGCACCCGGCCGGTCACCGATGTTCCTGCGACCGGGTCGGCTGTCCGGCCCCCGCCCAGCATCCGGTCTCCTTCGCCTGGCAGTCCCAGGCGACGACCGACCCCGAGCAGCTGGCCCACTGGCTCTCGCGGGACTCGCAGGCGAACTTCGTCACCGCCACCGGCCGGGCCCACGACGTCCTCGACGTGCCCGCCGAGGCCGGACGCCTGGCACTGGAGCGGCTCGACCTGCTCGGCGTGGGCGGCCCGGTCGCGGCCGTCGGCGAGGAGCGCTACCTCTTCTTCACGGCCACCAAGGGCACCCCCGCCGACGAGGACGAGTGGTGGCCGAGCGTGCTGGACAGCACCCCGGACACCATGTCCGAGCACCCCGGCCTGCGTTGGCACTGCCGTGGCTCGTACACCCTGGTGCCGCCGGCCGCGTTGCCGGACGGCTCCGAGGTGCGGTGGCTGCGCGGGCCCGAGCAGCCGTTGCCCGACGCGTTGCGTGTGCTGGATGTCCTGACGGACGCGTGCACCGAGACCGGCGCGGTCGCTGAGGAGCAGTGGCTCATCGGGTAGGGCTTCGCCGACAGGTACCCGGATTTCTGGAACAGGGGCGTGGGGAGCTGAGCTTGATCGGAAGGTGACGGTCTGTTGCCTTCCGGGTTTCGCGCAGTTCCCCGCGCCCCTTGTGGTTGCCCCGATCAGGGAAGCGTGAGGACCTCCGCGCCGTCGGCCGTGACGACGAGGGTGTGCTCGAACTGGGCGGTGCGCTTGCGGTCCTTGGTGACGACCGTCCAGCCGTCCGCCCAGATCTCGTAGTCGTACGTGCCGAGGGTGAGCATCGGCTCGATGGTGAAGGTCATCCCGGGCTTGATCACTTCGGTGGCCCGGTCGCTGTCGTAGTGCGGGATGATCAGACCGGAGTGGAACGACGTGTTGATCCCGTGCCCGGTGAAGTCGCGGACCACGCCGTAGTCGAAGCGCTTGGCGTACGACTCGATGACCCGGCCGATCACGTTGATCTGCCGACCCGGCTTGACCGCCTTGATCGCCCGGTTGAGTGACTCGCGCGTCCGCTCGACCAGCAGCCGGGACTCCTCGTCCACGTCGCCGCACAGGTAGGTCGCGTTCAGGTCGCCGTGCACGCCGTGGATGAAGGCGGTCGCGTCGATGTTGACGATGTCGCCGTCCTGAAGGACCGTCGAGTCCGGGATGCCGTGGCAGATCACCTCGTTGACGGAGGTGCAGATCGACTTGGGGAAGCCCCGGTAGCCGAGGTCCGACGGGTACGCGCCGTGGTCGCACATGTACTCGTGGGCGACCACGTCGAGTTCGTCGGTGGTGACCCCCGGTGCGATCAGCTTCGCGGCCTCCGCCATCGCCTGCGCGGCGATCCGGCTGGCGATCCGCATCTTCTCGATCGTCTCGGTGGTCTGCACCTCGGGCCCGGTGTACGGGGTCGGCGCGGGCCTGCCGACGTACTCCGGGCGTGCGATGTGCGCGGGGACCTTGCGGATGGGGGACTGGATGCCGGGTACGAGAGCCATGACGGCGAGTCTATCGGCCGGGTGCCACGGGCCCGGCTGTGTGTGCGAGAGGGTCGGCGGGAATGATCCTCGACGAAGCAACCGGACGAACAGGAGACTCAGCCATGCCACTGGGATTCGGCCGCAAGCCCACCGGACAGCCGGGCGAGTGGTTCTACTGCATCAAGCACGGCAAGGTCGAGGAGGGCCCGGAGTGCCCGGCCAAGGACCGCCTCGGCCCGTACGCCACCCGGGAGGAGGCCGGCCACGCGCTGGAGATCGCCGCCGAGCGCAACCGGGAGTGGAAGAAGCAGGACGAGGCGGCCGACCAGCAGGAGGACTGACCTGGAGTCAGCCCAGGGCTCCGAGGCCTCAGGCGGCCAGCGCGGCGGTGGCCTCGCGGCCGGCGCGGACGGCGGCGGCGTTCGGGTCGGTGCGGTCGTCGTAGGCCAGCAGCCGGGGGAGCGCGGCGGTCAGGCCCAGCACGCCGACCACGCAGGCCAGGCCGCCGGCCCAGACCGAGCCCCGGACACCGATCAGGCCTGCCATGCCGCCGGCCCGGACCTGGCCCAGCTGCGGGCCGACCGAGTAGCTGAGCAGCTCGACGCCGGCCAGCCGGCCGCGCAGCTCGTCCGGGATGGACTGGTTCCACATGGTGGAACGGGCGATGCCGCTGATCTGGTCGGCGCCCCCGGCCAGGGCGAGGCAGAGCAGCACCGGCCAGATGGAGCCGGCCAGCCCGGCCAGCGCCATCGCCGCGCCCCAGCCGAGTGCGGAGACCACCAGCATCCGGCCGTGCCGGTGGATCCGGGACGTCCACCCGCTGGTCGCCGAGACCGCCAGCGCGCCGACCGCCGAGGCCCCGTACATCAGGCCGAGCGCCCAGTCGGCGTGCAGGTCGCTCGCCAGGAACGGGAAGATCGCGACCGGGAACGCGAAGAGCATCGCGCAGGTGTCGATGGCGTACGTGCCGAGCAGGTCCCGTCGGCTCCAGGCGTACTTCACGCCGGTGACGATCGCCCGTAGCGAGGGCTTCTCGGCGCCGGTGGCCGGCGGCACGGCGCGCATCCGGGCGAGCAGCAGCAGCGAGACGGCGAAGGTGGTGACGTCCAGCGCGTACGCCGTCCGGACGCCCGCCAGTGCCACGATGACACCGGCGAGGGCCGGGCCGGCCACCGAAGCGGCGTTGCGGTAGAGGGAGTTGAGGGCGAACGCGGCGGTCAGTTGATCGTGCGCGACGATCCGTGGGGTGAGCGAGTCCAGCGCCGGGCGCTGGAGCCCGTCGACGGCGGCGACCAGACCCGCGACCAGGTAGATCGGCCAGAGCAGTGGAGTCGGCAGCAGCGCGTTGACCAGCAGCAGCCCGGAGAGCAGACCGAGCCCGGCCTCCGAGAGCAGCACCAGCTTCCGGCGGTCCAGCGCGTCGGCGAGCGCGCCGCCCCACAGGCCGAAGACGATCAGCGGGAGCAGCTCGACCGCCCCGACCAGGCCGACGGCCAGCGAGGAGCCGGTCAGCTGCTTGATCTGCAGCGGCACCGCGACATACGTCAGGAAGCTGCCGAAGGCGGAGACGCACCCCGAACTCCAGAGCAGGCGGAAGTCCCGCGAGGAGCGCCAGGGCGTCAGATCGGGGCGGATCTGACGGAACAGCGCGCGCAGTCGTGGCTGTCGCTCGGGATCAGGAGGTTCGGAAGTCATCGGAGGGAATCCTCCGCCGAGTGTCCGTTCCGGGCAATCGAATTACGAGGTCAGGCACGGAGGCGGTTACCAGCGGGCTGCCGTCGGGGCGGCGAGCCGCTGGGCGAGGCGGGCCAGCCGGGAGCGGGTGGTCGGGGTGGCCCCGGCGGCGGTGCTGACCAGGTGCTGGACCAGGTCGAAGGGCTCCTCCCCGGCGCCCGGCACCGCCAGCCGCTCGTGGGCCAGGCCCGCCAACTCCCGGTCGCCGGTGTCGAGGGCGAGGACGGTGGCGCCGCCCCGGCGGGCGTCGTGCACCCGTTCCAGCAGCGGCGCCCCGGCGGCAGCTGGCGCCACCACCAGGACGGTCACGCCGCGCCGGACCTCCGTCAGCCGTCCGAGACCGTACGAGAGGTGCGCCGGGGCGCCCTCCGGTACCTGATGGCGCAACAGGGTGGGGGCCAGCCGGGGGACTCCCGACCAGAGCGCCTCGTCGTCCAGGTGCGCGGCGAGGTGCCAGGGCTCGTACGATTCGGTGCCGACCAGCAGCAGGCCGCCGGCGGTGCGGCGGCTGACCTCGTGCCGCAGCGCGCCCGCGAACAGCCCGGCCGACTCCAGCCAGCCGCTGCCGGTCAGGGACTGGCGTAGTGCTGAAACTCTCACGGCGTCCATGCCGATCAGGATGGAGCCGCCACCCCCGCTTTGGCAGGATCTCCCCATGAGTACCCACGATTCAGTGACCAACCCGGCCCACCAGCTTCCTGACGTCTCACAGCTCGTGGTCGGTGTCCTGGGCGGCACCGGCGACCAGGGCCGGGGCCTGGCCTACCGGCTGGCCAAGGCCGGCCAGCAGGTCGTCATCGGCTCCCGTACGGCCGAGCGGGCCGAGGCGTCCGCCGCCGAGCTGGGCCTCGGCGTACGTGGCGCGGACAACGCGACCACGGCCCGGGAGAGTGACATCGTGATCGTCGCCGTGCCGTGGGACGGGCACGCCGCCACCCTCTCGGCGCTCCGCGAGGAGCTGGCGGGCAAGATCGTCGTCGACTGCGTCAACCCGCTGGGCTTCGACAAGCAGGGCGCGTACGCCCTGAAGCCGGAGGAGGGCAGCGCCGCCCAGCAGGCCGCCGCGCTGCTCCCGGACTCGCGGGTCACGGCCGCCTTCCACCACCTCTCGGCGGTGCTGCTGCAGGACGAGTCGCTCGCGGAGATCGACACCGACGTGATGGTGCTCGGCGAGGACCGCGAGGCCACCGACATCGTGCAGGCGCTCGCCGCCCGCATCCCCGGCATGCGTGGCGTCTTCGCCGGGCGGCTGCGCAACGCCCACCAGGTGGAGTCGCTGGTGGCCAACCTGATCTCGGTGAACCGCCGCTACAAGGCCCACGCGGGCCTGCGCATCACCGACGTCTAGGCTGGTACGACCGTATGCGGAAGGCCCCCCTTGCCCGATCAAGGGGGGCCTTCGGTGACAATGGGTGCCGATCGCGCCCCCGTACCAAGGAGCCCCCGACATGCCCCGCAACGCCCTGATGGCCTCGATCGTCTTCGTGCTGGCGGTGACCGCAGCCGTGGTCTCGTTCGTCGAGGGCAACTGGTTCGGCGTGATCTGGGTCCTGCTCGCGGGCGTCGCCAGCAACATCGCCTGGTTCCACCTGCGGCGTGAGCGCCTTGCGAAGGCGGCGGACAACCAGTAGCCAGAACCCGGTGGCCGGAACAGGGGCGCGGGGCTCTGCTTGATCAAGCCTTGATCAAGCAGAGCCCCGCGCCCCTGTCGTCCCCCCGGGGGGCCTACTGCAGCGGGACCGTCGTCAGCGACTGCGGGGTGGTGCCGTCGAGTGCGCCGGTCATCGCGTCCCGCCAGATCGGGCCGGCCAGGGTGCCACCGAACGCCTGGTCGATCGTCTGGCCGCCGATCCGCTGGCCGTCCAGCGAGGTCGGCGCGGCGGTGTCGCTGACCACCGTGGCGCCCGACAGCTCGGGCGTGTAGCCGACGAACCAGACCTGCCTGCCGCTGTTGGTGGTACCCGTCTTGCCCGCGCTGTCGCGGTCGCTCAGGCCGGCCTGGGTGCCGGTGCCGTCCTGGACGACGCCCTTGAGCATGGTGGTGATGGAGTCGGCGGTGGTGGCGGACATCACGTTGGTGCAGTTGGACGCCGGGATGTTCAGCGACTTGCCGTCGGCGGTGGTGACGGAGGTGATCGCCGTCGGGGTGCAGTAGGTGCCGTGCGAGGCGAAGGCGGCGTAGACGCTCGCCATCTCCAGCGGGGTCAGGTCGTTGCTGCCGAGGGTCATGGACTGCACCTGCTGCAGCGTCTCGCCGCCCGCCTGCTGGGTGATGCCGAGCTTGTTGGCCATCTGCACCACGTTGCAGAGCCCGGCGTCGCCCTCCAGTGCGGCGAAGTAGGTGTTCACCGACTGGGCCATCGCCGGCGCCATGGTGAACGGCCCGACCAGGCTGTGCGAGTCGTTGCTCACCTGGCCGCCCTCCTTGAGCGGGGCACCGCCGCAGGTCTTCATCGCCGGCCACGGCATGCTGTACGGCGACGGGTACGACTGCGAGGGCGTGATGCCGTTCTCCAGCGCGGCGGCGGCCACGATCGGCTTGAAGGTCGAGCCGGTCGGGAAGCCGAGGCCGCCGCCCATCGCCTTGGTGACGTTCAGGTTGATCGTGGTCTGGTTGTCCAGGACCCCGTACGGGCGGCTCTGCCCCATCGCCATGATCTTCCCGGTGCCCGGCTGCACCACCGTCATCGCGGTGGCGGCCTTGTCCGAGGCGTAGACGTGGCTGGTGACGGACTGCTGCAGGGCCTGCTGCGCCTTGGGGTCGATCGTGGTGTGGATCTGCAGGCCGCCGCGCTTCCACAGCGCCTGTCGTTCGGCCGAGTTGGCGCCGAAGGCCGGGTCGGTGGTGACGATCTTGTGCACGTAGTCGCAGAAGAAGCCCTCGCCCTGCGCCGCCGTGATGCAACCCTGCTGCGGGCGGCTGACGTTGAGCGTGATGGGGGTGGCTATCGCCTGGTCCGCCTGGGCCTGGGTGATGGTGCCGTACTGCGCCATCTTGCGCAGCACCGTGTCCCGACGGTCCTTGGACTGCTTGGGGTTGACGATCGGGTCGTACCCGGTGGGCGACTGCACGATACCGGCCAGCAGGGCGGCCTGCGGGAGGCTGAGGTCCTTCGCGTGGACGCTGAAGTACCGCTGGGCGGCCGCCTCGACCCCGTACGCCTGCTCACCCATGAACGTGATGTTCAGGTAGTTGGTGAGGATCTGGTCCTTGGTGAGGGTCTCCTCCAGCTTGATCGCGTACTTCATCTCCTTGAGCTTGCGACCGATCGTCTGCGCCTGGGCGGCCAGCACCGCCTGCTGGTCGTCACCCGCCTCGTCGACGAAGACGTTCTTCACGTACTGCTGGGTGAGGGTGGAGGCGCCCTGCGAGACCCCGCCGCTCGCCGCGTTCTTGTTTATCGCCCGCAGCACGCCCTTGAGGTCGATCGCGCCGTGCTGGTAGAAGCGGTTGTCCTCGATGTCCACCAGGGCCGACTTCATCAGCGGGGATATCTGGTCGCTGGGCACGACCGTACGGTCCCGGCTGTAGACGGTGGCGATCACGCCGCCGGCCGCGTCGTAGACGGTGGTCGCCTGGGAGAGCGGGGGAGCCGTGAAGTCGCTCGGCAGGCTGTTGAAGCCCGAGACGGCGTCCTTCGCGCCCAGCCCGACACTGCCTATGGCGGGCAGCGCCAGCCCGGCGGTGATCACGCCGGCCACCGTGCTGATGGCGATCAGCTTGGCGGTGAGCCCGATCTTGTGTACGAAGGAGCCAGAGTGCGACGAAGACATGCCTCTGAGCGTAAGTACGCAGAATGAGAAATCGGACCGATCGGCGGGCGTTGTCCGTCACAGGATTGCGACAGAATCGGGCGGCGGGCCTGCCGACGCCGCCACAGCCGTCAGTTCTGCCAGAACTGGAACAGGTAGTGGCCCAGCTGTGCGTAGGCGCCGTCGACGCCGAAGAGGCTCATGATGTCGTAGACCAGGGTGAAGAACCACTGGTTGACCGCCGACTGCCACAGCACGATGAACACCGTGAGCATCCCGTACGGCGCGAACGGTGCGACCGCGCGCCGGGTCTTCAGCGAGAGCCACGGCTCGATGATGCCGTAGCCGTCCAGGCCCGGGACGGGCAGCAGGTTGAGCAGTGCGGCGCTGATCTGGAGCAGGGCGAGGAAGCCGAGCGCGGCCGCGAGTGGGGAGACGTTCAGCTCCTGGTCCTGGACGAAGGTGTGCACACCGGGATCGTCCAGCCAGCCCGCGCCGATCGGGATCAGCAGCAGCACCGCGCAGACCACGTTGACCAGCGGGCCCGCCGCCGAGATCAGGCTGTGCTTCAGCCGGCCCTGGATCCGGCTCCGCTCGATGTAGACCGCGCCGCCGGGCAGGCCGATCCCGCCGAGGACGATGAAGATCACCGGCAGCACGAAGCTGTAGATGGAGTTGGCGTACTTGAACGGGTTGAGGGTCAGGTAGCCCTTGCCGCCGATCGAGATGTCGCCGCTGTGCATCGCCGTCCGGGCGTGCGCGTACTCGTGCAGGCAGAGCGAGACCATCCAGCCCGCCACCACGAAGAGGAACACCCCGAAGCGGGCGTTGCCGTAGCCCGACCACACCGCCCAGCCGGAGGTACCGAGGGTCGCGAGCAGCACCCAGAAGACCGGGCTGATCCGGCGGTCCTCGCTGCGCGAGCGCTGAGCATCGGCGAAGGTCATGGCGGTGGGGCTCCGAGCGGTCGGGGGCGGCGGGACTTGGACAAGGTCCGATCATGCCGGGCCGGGTGGGCCCGGACAAGCCGTCCCCAGTGAACGTGTGGTAGCCCACCCGGGTTCCGCGTAGGTTCCGGCGGGCCCCGGGCGGGATGCCCGTGCGAAGCCGCGCTGAGGCATCGATCACAATAGAGCGGTGTACTACGGCATCCTCGGCATCACCACGGCCCGGCAGGACGACGGCACCCAGGTACCCCTGGGTGGCGCGCGGCTGCGCGCGCTCCTGGCGGCACTGGTCCTGCGGCAGGGGCGGCCCGTCCCGGCGGAACTGCTGGTGGAGGAGGTCTGGGGCGCGGATCCGCCGCAGGACCCCGCCGCCGCGCTGCAGACGCTGGTCGGGCGGCTGCGTCGGACGGTCGGCCGGGACGAGATCGGTTCGGGCCCGGCGGGCTACTGGCTGACCGGCGACACCACCGACCTCGGGGAGTTCCAGCGGCTGAGCTCCGAGGGACGCCAGGCGCTGGACGCCGCCGACCACGCCCGGGCCGCCGAGCGGTTGGGCGCGGCGCTGGCGCTCTGGCGCGGCCCCGCGCTCGCCGACCTGCCGGACCGGACCGGGTCCGCCACCCGGCTGGAGGCGCAGCGCGAGAAGACCCGGCGGCACCGGATCCATGCCGAACTGGCCCTCGGCCGGGCCGCCGAGCTGACCGCCGAACTCGCCGAGCTGTGCGAACTGCGGCCGCTGGACGAGCAGTTGCAGGTGCTGCTGATCCGGGCCCTGCGCGACAGCGGACGTACCGCCGACGCGCTGCGGCAGTTCGACACCGCCCGACGGGCGCTGGCGGAGGAGCTTGGCGCCGATCCGGGGGCTGAACTGCGGGCGGTCCACCAGGAGTTGCTGCGGCAGTCGGCCGACACCGTGCCGGCCGCCGCTCCCACTGCTCCCGCGCCCGTACCCGTACCCGCTCCCGTCCCCGTCCGGCCCGCCCCGCGTGCGGTCGGCAACCTGCGGCCGAGGCTGACCAGTTTCGTCGGCCGGGACGTCGATCTCCGCTCGCTCAAGACCGCGCTGGCGGCCGGGCGGCTGACCACGCTGACCGGCCCGGGCGGCTCCGGGAAGACCCGGCTCTCCGTCGAGGCCGGCCGGATCGAACAGGCCGCCGGGGCCTGGCCGGACGGCGTCTGGCTCGCCGAGCTGGCACCGCTGGACGACCCGGCCGCGGTGCCGGGAGCGCTGCTCACCACCCTCGGGCTGCGCGAGACCGTCCTGCACACCAGTGGGGTGGCGGACGTGACCCGTTCGGACGACCCGGTGCGGCGGATCGTCGAGCACTTCGCTCACCGCCGACTGCTGCTGGTGCTGGACAACTGCGAGCACCTGATCCAGGCCGCCGCCGAACTGGCCGACCAACTCCTGGCCGAGTGCCCGGGGTTGACCGTGCTGGCGACCAGTAGGGAGCCGCTAGGCGTACCCGGAGAGATGGTCGTCCCGGTCGAGCCGCTGCCCGACCCGGCCGCCCTGCGGCTGTTCGCCGAGCGCGGCGCGGCGGCCCGTCCCGGCTTCGACCCGGCCGACGACCCGGCGGCCTGCGCCGAGATCTGCCGCCGACTGGACGGCCTGCCGCTGGCCATCGAGCTGGCCGCCGCCCGGCTGCGCGGTCTGACGCCACGTCAGATCGCGGACCGCCTGGACGGCCGGTTCACCCTGCTCACGGCCGGCGCCCGCACCCTGCTGCCCCGCCAGCAGACCCTGCGCGCCGTGGTCGACTGGAGCTGGGACCTGCTGGGCAAGCGCGAACGCGCCGTACTGCGCAGGCTCTCCGTCTTCGCCGGCGGCTGGACGCTGGAGGCGGCCGAACAGGTCTGCGCGGGCGGTACGGACGTGCCGCGCGAGGAGGTCGCCGACCTGCTGCTCTCGCTGGTCGACAAGTCCCTGCTGGTCGCCGGGCTCGGGGCACAGCCCCGGTACTGGATGTTGGAGACCATCCACGAGTACGCCGCCGAGCGCCTCGCCGAGACACCCGGTGACGACGCGGCGCGGCGCCACATCAGCTGCTTCCGGGAGCTGGTCCGGACCGCCGAGCCGCTGCTGCGCGGGCCCGAACAGCTGGTCAAGCTGGCCGAGTTGGAGTGCGAGCAGGACAACATCCGGGCCGCGCTGCGCCGGGCGGTGAGCGCCGGGGATGAGCAGGAGGCCCTGGTCATCGTGCTGGGGATGAGCTGGTTCTGGTCACTGCGCGACTACCACCGGGAGGCGAGCGGCTGGTACGAGGCGGTCGTCGCGCTCGGCCCGGACGCCTTCGCCGAGGACGCCCCGGCGCCCGTCCCGCTGCTCGCCGGGCCGTTGGCCGCGCCGCCCCCGATGCGCCCCGGGATGCTGGCGGAGGCCCGGCGGCAGCTCCGGATCCACCAGCTGGTGGGCCTGTTCACGGGCAACATGGCGATGCTGGGGGACGCCGACGCCACCGCCCTGGCCAACTCGGTGCTGCGGACGTACACCCCGGACCTGCCGCAGTCGTACCGGTACCCCGTGCTGATGCGGGTCTTCGCGGCCTTCCTGACCGGGGAGCTGGACCAGCTCCGGCCGCTGGCGGACGAGACGGTGGCGGGCTGCCGGGTGCACGGCAGTGACCTCGACCTCGCCTTCATCCTGCAGATAAGGTCCCGGATGCTGAACGACTGGGCCGACGGGCTGGAGCAGGCGATCGCGGACGGTGACGAGGCGCTGGAGCTGTTCACCCGGGCCGGCGACCGCTGGGGCATGTCCGAGGCGCTCGCCACCCAGGCGGAGAGCGCGGCGAAGCGTGGCGAGTACGCGCTCGCGACGGCGTCCTACCGGCAGGCGATCGACCTCGCCGAGAAGCTGGGCGCCGCGCACGAGGTACCGATGCTCCAGGTGCGGCTCGGCGAGACGCTGTTCGAGACCGATCCGGCCGAGGGCGAACGGCTGGTCCGGGCGGCGCTGGACGGCGTCGTCTGGGGCACCCACTCCGCCGACGGCGCGACGCTGTACGGGCGGATGGTGCTCTGCAGCCTCCACATGGGGCGGGACGAGTACCCCGAGGCGCTCGGCCAGCTGGACCAACTGGAGCTCAGCCAGCAGGCGTTCGGGCCGGTGGTGCCGGAGGTCTTCGGCGGCATCGTGACCTGCATCCGGGCCTGGGTGACGGCGCGGAGCGGCGATCCGGGCGGGGGGCTCGCACTGATGCTCGAGGGGCGTCGGCAGATCCGCTCGGTGGACGACGCGGCCTCGGTGTTCGCCGAACACATGACGGTGATGCTGATCCTGCCCGCGCTCGGCGTGCTGCTCGCGCTCGCGGACCACGACGGCGACCCGCGCCCGGCCCGGAGGGCCGCCGTATTGCTCGGCGCGCACTACCAGCTGCACGGGAACCTGGGCTCGTACCTGGAGCGGCGGGAGCGGGAGTCGGGCGACCGTGCCCTGCGCGCCGTGCTGGGTGACGAGGTCTTCGCGGAGGCGATCGCCGAGGGCGGCCGCCTCTCCCTCGCGGAGGCGGCCGCCCTGCTGGACGAGCTGGGATCGTTCTGACGGTTGAGCCGGGTCCGGCTCGGGCCCGCTCCGGCTCACGTCCGCTTGCGGAACCTCGCCACCGCCAGCGGCGCGGTGATGGCGGTGATCGTCACCGACCAGATCAGCACGATCAGCACCGAGTGGGTCAGCGCCCCGCCGTTGATCAGGTTGCGGCAGGCGTCGGCCAGCGCCGACAGCGGGTTGTACTCGGTGAAGGTCTGCAGCCAGCCGGGCATGGTGCTGGTCGGCGCGAAGATCGAACTACCGAACTGCAACGGCATGATGACCACCATCGACACTCCTTGGACGGCCTGGGCGCTGCGCAGCGACATGCCGAGCAGCATCGAGATCCAGACGATCGACATCCCGAAGAGCAGGGAGAGCCCGACCGCCGCCAGCAGGTGCAGGAAGTCGGTCTTGATCTGCAGCCCGAGGATCGTCGAGAAGCCGATCAGGATGGTGAAGGAGACCAGCCCGCGCAGGACCTCCGCCGCCAGCTTGGAGAGCAGGACGGCGGACCGTGCGATCGGCAGGGTGCGGAAGCGGTCCATCACCCCGGTCTGGAAGTCGCTGTTCAGGCCGGTGCCGACCGCCATCGCCAGGTTGAGGCCGGTGGTGCCGAGCAGGCCCGGGATCATGTACTGGATGTACTCCTGCTGGCTGCCCTTCACGGCGCCGCCGAACACGTAGACGAACAGCACGGTGAAGATGATCGGCACGAGCAACGCGTCGAGCATCGACTCCGGGTCGGCCTTGATCCGCATCAGGTTCCGCCTGGTCAGCGCGCCGACGTGGCGCAGGTTGCCGCGCAGGCCGATCCGGGGGTCCGCCAGGTGGCCGATCGTGGCGGGAGCGGGGTTGAGGGTCGCGGCGCTCATGCCACGGCCTCCTTCAGCATCGGAGTGGTGGTGGCGGGGGTGGCGCCGGGCTTGGTGGTGATGGCGAGGAAGACCTCGTCCAGGCTGGGCAGCTTGGTGTCGATGCTCGCGATGCCGAAGCCCCGGGTGCCCAGCACGCCGACCACGGCGGTGAGTTCCTCGTCCTCGGTGATCTGCACCGAGAGCAGGCCGGTGTCCTCGGAGACGGTGGCGGCGGTGATGCCGCAGTCGTGCAGGCAGCGGGCCATCTCGGACAGCTCGGCGGGGTGCACCGGCCGTACCTGCACCGTCCGGCCGCCGACCTGCGCCTTCAGCTCCCGGACGCCGCCCGACGCGATCACCCGGCCCTTGTCGATGACCGTCAGCCCGTGGGCGAGCTGCTCGGCCTCCTCCATGTACTGGGTGGTGAGCAGCACGGTGGTGCCCTCGGCGACCATCCGTTGCACCTCGTCCCAGACCTCGTTGCGGGTGCGCGGGTCGAGACCGGTGGTGGGCTCGTCCAGGTAGAGCACCTTGGGACGGCCGATCATGCTGGCGGCGAGGTCGAGGCGGCGCCGCATACCGCCCGAGTAGGTCTTGGCCGGGCGTTTGGCGGCCTCGGTGAGCGAGAAGCGCTCCAGCAGTTCGCCGGCGCGGGCCTTGGCCGCCTTGCCGGGGAGGTCGAGCAGCCGCCCGATCAGGTAGAGGTTCTCGTAGCCGGAGAGCAGTTCGTCGACGGAGGCGTACTGCCCGGTCAGACCGATGGTGCGGCGCAGCTGCTTGGGCTGGCGCAGTACGTCGAACCCGCCGACGTACGCCGTCCCGGCGTCCGGCTTGATCAGGGTGGAGAGGACGCGGACCAGCGTGGTCTTCCCGGCCCCGTTCGGGCCGAGCACCCCGAGCACGGTGCCCTGCCGGACGGTCAGGTCGACGCCGTCCAGCGCCTTGGTGTTCCCGTAGTGCTTGACGAGGCCGCGTACCTCGACGGCGTTCTCTGTCGCGATTCGTGTCATGCCCTCAGGCTGCCGGGCGCCGCTGTCAGGCCGCTGACACTGCTGTCACTCCGCTGTCATCCCACTGTCATCCCATTGTCAGGGCGGGGTACCCCCAGGGGCGCGAGGAGCTGCGCGACCAGCAGTTGGTCGCGCAGCTCCTCGCGCCCGCTCCGGTCACTTGAAGCTGTGCTCAGCCGCCGGGAAGGTCCCCGCCCCGACCTCGTCCGCGAACTCGCGGGCCGCGTCGCCGAGCACGGCCCGCAGGTTGGCGTACTGCTTGACGAACTTGGGCATGTGACCGGCCGTCATACCGGCCATGTCCGTCCAGACCAGCACCTGGGCGTCGGTGCCGACACCCGCGCCGATGCCGACGGTCGGGATCGCCAGCTGCTCGGTGACCTGGGCGGCCAGCTCGGCGGGTACCGCCTCCAGCACCACCGCGAAGGCGCCCGCCTGCTGGACGGCCTTCGCGTCGCGCAGCAGCTGGTGGGCCGCCTCGTCGCCGCGTCCCTGCACCGGGTACCCGCCGTAGGCGTGCACCGACTGCGGGGTCAGCCCGATGTGGGCCATCACCGGGATGCCGGCCTCGACCAGCAGCTCGATGGAGCGGGCACTGCGCTCGCCGCCCTCCAGCTTGACCGCGCCGACGCCCGCCTCCTTCATCAGCCGGGCGGCGTTGTGCATGGCCTGGGCGGGGGACTCCTGGTAGGAGCCGAACGGCATGTCGCTGATGACCATGGCGCGCTTGGTGCCTCGGACGACGGCGGCGGAGAGCATCACCATCTGGTCCATGGTCACGGGCACAGTGGTCTCGTAGCCGAGGTGGCAGTTGCCGGCCGAGTCCCCGACGAGCAGCACCGGGATGCCGGCCTCGTCGAACACGCCGCCGGTCAGGGCGTCGTACGCGGTGAGCATGGCCCACCGCTCGCCGCGCTGTTTGGCGGCGGCCAGGTCGCGGACGGTGACGCGGCGGTTGGTCACACCGCCGTAGAGGGTGCTGCCCGTGCGCGGCGTGGCCTCCGCCGGGGTGGCGGTGGGCTGGGCGGAGGCGGGCCGGGTAGCGGCGGGCTCCGGCGTCTGGGCAGGCGAAAGCGGAGAAGCGTTCATGGAACAGGCTCCTGAAGGGTTGTCGTCTCGTGGCGCCGTACGGCGTCCCCGGATCTCCTCCATGCTTGCACGCGCGCGGCCGGTCGCAAAAGAGCCGGTGCCCGTAGATCCTCGCGGCTGAGCCTTCGGGGGGCCGTTCGCCGGGTCTCCGGCGGGCGTTTTGCCCAGGCTTTACGATACGGTCCCGTCTCGTATCGAAAAAGAGGTTATCCTACTGTCCTAGGGGTTACGAGACGCATCCGACTCGTAAGTCCGCACCATCACGTACGGACGGGAACACACCAATGGCCACCGCAGCCGCGCCCGCAGCACCACGGATACCCGAGGCGATCCACCGACGGCGCTGGGCGATCCTGGGCACCCTCGTGCTCGCCCTGCTCGTCGTCGTCCTCGACAACTCGATCCTCAACGTGGCGATGAAGACCATCGCCTCGCCCGCCCCCACCGGACTCGGCGCCAGCCAGAGCGACCTCGAATGGGCGATCAACTCCTACACCCTGGTCTTCGCGGGCCTGCTGTTCACCGCCGGTCTGCTCGGTGACCGGATCGGCCGCAAGTGGACGCTGCTCGGCGGCATGGTGGTCTTCGGCCTCGGCTCGCTGCTCTCCGCGATGGCCTCCTCGCCCGGTGAACTGATCACCTACCGCGCGGTGATGGGCCTCGGCGGCGCCTTCGTGATGCCCGCCACGCTGGCCATCATCATGAACGTCTTCGAGCGCCACGAGCAGCCCAAGGCGATCGGCATCTGGGCTGGCGCGGTGGGCCTGGCGATCGCGATCGGCCCGATCACCGGCGGCGCGCTGATCGAACACTTCTGGTGGGGCTCGGTCTTCCTGGTCAACGTACCGATCGTGATCGCCGCGCTGGTCGCGATGACGCTGCTCGTCCCGGACTCCAAGGACCCGATGCCCGGCAAGCTGGACCCGGTCGGCGTACTGCTCTCGATCATCGGCCTGGTCGCGCTGATCTACGGCATCATCAAGGGCGGCGAACTGGCGGACTTCACCGCCGTCGCGGCCTGGGGTCCGGTGCTCGGCGGCGTCGTGGCACTCGTGCTGTTCGTCCTGCACGAGCGGCGTACCGAGCACCCGGCGCTGGACGTCACCTGGTTCCGGAAGAAGCAGTTCAGCGGGTCCGTCGCCGTCGTCGGGCTGGTCTTCTTCGCGCTGATGGGCGTCTCCTTCTTCGGTGTCTTCTACACCCAGAGCGTGCGCGGCTACAGCGCCCTGCAGGCCGGTGTGCTGATGCTGCCGCTCGCCGCCGCACAGCTGGTCTTCGCCCCCCGGGCCCGGCTGGTGGTCGACCGCTTCGGCGTCCGGGCCACCTGCGCCGGCGGTATGGCGCTGATCTCGGTGGCCTTCCTCGGCTACCTGCTGCTCGGCGTCCACACCTCGATCTGGCTGCTGGTCGGGATCGGCTTCCTGATGGGTGCCGGGATGGCGCACGTGATGCCCCCGGTCACCGTCGCGATCATGGGCTCGCTGCCCCGCGAGAAGGCGGGCGCCGGGTCCGCGATCAACAACACATTCCGTCAGGTCGGCGGCTCGCTCGGGGTCGCGGTGCTCGGCGCCGTGCTCTCCAGCGTCTACCGGAACGGCATCTCCGGTCAGCTCGCCCAGCTCCCGGCCGCCCTGCGCGACAAGGCTGGGGAGTCGCTGGAGGCCACCCTCGCGATCGCCGGCGGCACCCACCAGGCCGGGCTGGTCGACCCCGCCAAGGAAGCCTTCGTCCACGCGATGCACGTGGTGGCCGGGCTCTCCGCCGGGTTCACCGCGATCGGCGTGCTGCTGGCCCTGGTGCTGCTGCCGGGCAAGGTCGTGGCGGCCGCGCCCGCCGCGCCGGGTGTCCAGGACCGGGCGGCCGGCGAGCCGCAGCCCGCCGAGGCGTGACCGGGGAGCCCGCTCCAGCGTCGCTCCAGGGCGGCGCGTCAGCTGTCGTGAACATCAGTGGAGAATAGGGACATGCAGACCGAGATCCCGGCTCCGGCGGCCGGAACCGCCCGCGACTGCCCCACCGGGGAGCCCTGTGCTCCCCGGCGGGGCCGACCGCGCAGCGAGGCCGCCGAGCAGGCGATCTTCGCGGCCGTCGAGCAGCTGATGACCGACGGTGCGGCCCTCAGCAGCCTCTCGATCGAGGGGATCGCCGCCGCCGCCGGGGTCGGCAAGGCCACCATCTACCGGCGGTGGCCGAACAAGGAGGCCCTGCTCGTCGACCTGGTCGCCCGGCTCGAACCGATCGAACCGGAGCTCACCAGTACCGACGTCCGCGAGGACCTGATCGCGCTGGTCGAGTCCATGCGCCTGCGCGGGCTGGCCAAACGCTCGCGCTGGGTGCTGAAGGCGGCACTCGGCCAGATGAACACCTGGCCGGAGCTGAAGGCCGTCTACCTGGAACGGGTGCTCAAGCCGCGCCGCGAGCGGGCTCACCAACTCGTCCGGCGCGGGGTCGACCAGGGGCTGCTCCGGTCCGATCTCGACATCGAGCTGCTGGTCGAGCTCCTGCTCGGCCCGATCCTGATCCGTACCGTCCTCTGGGACGACGTGGACCTGGAGGAGCCCGGCCTCTCCGAGCGCATGGTCGACGCGGCGCTCAGCGGGATGAGCGCGAGTGCGGTGAGTGTGGGCTCGGTGGGTCTGAGTCTGAGCCCGTCCGGTGGCCAATCTCACTGATCGGGGCGCGTCGCAACCTCGGGGTACGCCTGCCGCGTCTGTCCCGTCATAGGCTGAGCCGAGAATCCGACTAAACCGGGATTGGTCAGGCGAAGCGGGACAGTTCGGAGGATCACAGGATGACGCAGGCTGAGGACAGGACAGTGACACCGGCGGACGGTGGCGACTCCGAACCCTCCGCCTCCGCCCCGCTCCCGGCCTCCTCCCGTGCCTCCCGTGCCTCCCGTGCCTCCCGTGCCTCCCGTGCCTCCCGTGCCTCCCGCGCCGACTGGCGCGACTGGCGGCGCGGCTGGATCCTCGCGACGCTCGCGGTGCTCGTCGCGCTGCTGTTCGCCTTGCACGCCTCGCTGCCCGACGGGTTCGGCAACCTCGGCAGCCTGCTGGAGACCTTCCTGCCCTGGCTCGGCCTGGCCGTCCCGGTGCTGCTGGTGCTCGCGCTCTGCCGCCGCTCGGCCACCGCGCTGTCGGCGGTGCTGCTGCCTGCCATCGTCTGGCTCAACCTGTTCGGCGGGCTGCTCACCGACAAGAGCACCGGCCAGGGCGACTTCACCGTCCTCACCCACAACGTGGCCGCCGACAACAAGGATCCGGCCGGTACCGTCAGACTCATGACCGGGTCCGGTGCGCAGATCGTCGCGCTGGAGGAACTCGCCGGCGGAGCCGTCTCCACGTACACCAGGGGCCTCGCCGCGACGTATCCGTACCACGCGGTCGAGGGCACCGTCGGCCTCTGGTCGAAGTACCCGCTCACCGACGTCTCGCCGGTGAACATCAGGATCGGCTGGACCAGGGCCTTCCGCGCCACCGTCGCCACCCCCAAGGGCCCGCTCGCGGTCTACGTGGCACACATGCCGTCGGTCCGGGTGAAGTTCGACGGCGGCTTCACGGCCGGCCAACGGGACGTCAGCGCACAGGCGTTGGGCGACGCGGTGCAGGCTGAGCCGCTGAAGAAGGTGTTGCTGCTCGGTGACCTCAACGGCACGGTGAACGACCGCAGCCTGGCCCCGATCACCTCCCAGCTCCGCTCGGCCCAGGGTGCGGCGGGCGACGGCTTCGGCTTCAGCTGGCCGTCGGCCTTCCCGATGGCCCGGATCGACCAGATCCTCAGCAAGGGCGGCCTGACGCCCACCAGATCCTGGGTCCTCCCTGCCGACGGCAGCGACCACCGCGCCGTCGCGGCCGAGTACCGGTACTGACCGGCGGGCTCGCCCGTGGGTACGAACCCGCCGGTGGGGAGCCGGGATTGACGATCCGTCAGCCCTGGCGCCAGCCGTTGGTGATCGGGAGACGGCGGTCGCGGCCGAAGCCCTTGGCGGAGATCTTCGGGCCCGGCGGGTACTGGCGGCGCTTGTACTCGGCGCCGTCGACCAGGCGGACCACCCGGTCCACGACCGCCGGGTCGAAGCCCGCCGCGACGATCGCGTCCCGGCCCTGGTCGCCCTCGATGTAGAGGTCGAGGACGGTGTCCAGCAGGTCGTAGTCGGGCAGCGAGTCGGTGTCGACCTGGCCCGGCCGCAGCTCGGCGGACGGCGGTTTGGTGATGGTGTTCTCCGGGATCGGCTCGACCTCGCCGCGCTCGACGGCCAGCTCGTTGCGCCAGCGCGCCAGCCGGAAGACCAGCGACTTGTAGACGTCCTTGATCGGTCCGTACGCGCCGACCGAGTCGCCGTACAACGTGGAGTAGCCGACCGCGAGTTCGCTCTTGTTTCCCGGAGCGAGCACGATGTGCCCCTCCTGATTGGAGATCGCCATCAGCAGCGTGCCGCGCAGCCGGGACTGCAGGTTCTCCTCGGCGAGGCCGGTGAGCCCGAGCGCGTCCATGTACGCGTCGAACATCGGCGCGATCGGCACGGTACGGAAGTGCAGCCCGGTGCGGCGGGCCAGCTCGGCGGCGTCGTCGCGGGAGTGCTGGGAGGAGTACTGGCTCGGCATCGAGACGCAGTGGACGTTCCCGGCGCCGACGGCGTCCACCGCGATGGCGGCGACCAGCGCCGAGTCGATGCCGCCGGAGAGGCCGATCAGCACCGACTTGAAGCCGTTCTTGCGGACGTACGCCCGGGTGCCCTCGACTAGTGCCTGGTAGATCTCCGCCTCGTCGCTCAGCCGGGGCGCGACACCGGCCGTCAGCGGCTGGGCCGGTCCCGACTGCGGCTCGCCGCCCAGCTCGGTGCGGACCAGGTGCAGCCCGTCGCTGAGCAGCAGCCCGTCGGTGTGGTCGGCGGTCGCGGCGGGCAGCTCCAGGTCGAGCAGCAGCAGGCTCTCCTCGAACTGCGGGGCCCGGGCGACCACTTCGCCGGCGGGGGAGACGACGACCGAGTCGCCGTCGAAGACCAGCTCGTCCTGGGCACCGACCATGTTCAGGTACGCCAGCGTGCAGCCCGCCTCGGCGGCGCGGCGCCGGACCAGCTCCAACCGGACGTCGTCCTTGTTGCGCTCGTACGGCGATCCGTTGATCACCAGCAGCAGCCCGGCCTCGGCCTCGCGGGCGGCGCTGACCCGGCCGCCGTCCTGCCAGATGTCCTCGCAGACGGCCAGCGCGATGTCCACCCCGTGCAGCCGGATCACGGCGAGCTGGTCACCGGGGACGAAGTAGCGGTACTCGTCGAAGACGCCGTAGTTGGGCAGGTGGTGCTTGGCGAACCGGGTGACCACCTGGCCGTGGTGCAGCACGGCGGCGCAGTTCTGCGGCGAGCCGGCCGGCCGCCCGAGCTTGGCCGACGCCAGTTCGGACCGTCCGAGGTAGCCGACCACGACGGGCAGCTCGCCCAGGCCCTCGGCGGCCAGCCGGGCGGCCAGCTCGACCAGGGCACTCCGGGAGGCCTCGACGAACGAACTGCGCAGGGCGAGGTCCTCGACCGGGTAGCCGGTCAGGACCATCTCGGGGAAGGCCACCAGCTGGGCGCCTGCCTCGGCGGCCTGCCTGGTCCAGCGCACCACCTCCGCGCTGTTGCGCGCGAGGTCACCGACAGCGGGGTCGATCTGGCTCAGGGCGAGACGGAGATTGGGCATGCCCCCGAGTGTAATCGTCTAACTGACGCTATGTCTCGGGCAGGGTGGGTCGACGTCCACGCGGGCGAGGCGGGCCGGAGCTCTGTGACGGTTCGGGTGTCGGCAAGGAGCGGAAGATCAGCCATGATGGGAGCAGCCGCTTTCGGGCCGGTTTCGGGGCGCTTCCGAGCAGCTCTCGGGCGTAACACGAACGTAAAGAGCAGAGGTGAGACTGTCCCCATGGGCAAGCAGCAGGAGTTCGTGCTTCGGACGCTCGAAGAGCGTGACATTCGGTTCGTCCGGTTGTGGTTCACCGACGTGCTCGGGTTCCTCAAGTCGGTGGCGGTGGCCCCGGCGGAGCTGGAGCAGGCCTTCGAGGAGGGCATCGGGTTCGACGGCTCGGCGATCGAGGGCTTCGCCCGGGTCTACGAGTCGGACATGATCGCCCGGCCCGACCCGACGACGTTCCAAATACTGCCCTGGCGCTCGGAGACGCCGGGTACCGCGCGGATGTTCTGCGACATCCTGATGCCGGACGGCTCACCCTCGTACGCCGACCCGCGCTTCGTACTCAAGCGCACGCTGGAGAAGGCCTCCGCACTCGGCTTCACCTTCTACACCCACCCGGAGATCGAGTTCTTCCTCCTGAAGAACCTCCCGGGCGACGGCACCCCGCCGATCCCGGCCGACCAGTCCGGCTACTTCGACCACACCCCGCGCGGCGTCGGCCACGACTTCCGCCGCCAGGCGATCACCATGCTCGAGTCGATGGGCATCTCGGTGGAGTTCTCCCACCACGAGGGCGCCCCGGGCCAGCAGGAGATCGACCTCCGCTACGCCGACGCGCTCTCCACCGCCGACAACATCATGACCTTCCGCCTGGTCATGAAGGAGGTCGCGCTGGAGCAGGGCGTGCACGCCAGCTTCATGCCGAAGCCCTTCTCCGACCACCCGGGCTCGGGCATGCACACCCACCTCTCGCTCTTCGAGGGCGACCGCAACGCCTTCCACGAGACCGGCGCCGAGTACCAACTCTCCAAGGTGGGGCGCTCGTTCATCGCCGGCCTGCTCAAGCACGCCGCCGAGACGGCCGCCGTCACCAACCAGTGGGTCAACTCCTACAAGCGGATCTGGGGCGGCTCCCAGCGCACCGCCGGCGCGGGCGGCGAAGCCCCCTCGTACATCTGCTGGGGCCACAACAACCGCTCGGCCCTGATCCGCGTCCCGATGTACAAGCCGGGCAAGCAGGGCTCCACCCGCGTCGAGGTCCGCTCCCTCGACACCGGCTGCAACCCCTACCTCGCCTACGCCGTCACCCTCGCCGCCGGCCTCAAGGGCATCGAGGAGGGCTACGAACTCCCCCCAGGCGCCGACGACGACGTCTGGGCCCTCAACGACGCCGAACGCCGCGCGATGGGCATCCAGCCCATGCCCCAGAACCTCGGCGAGGCCATCGACCTCATGCAGCGCAGCGAACTCGTCGCCGAGACCCTGGGCGAGCACGTCTTCGACTTCTTCCTGCGCAACAAGCGCCAGGAGTGGGAGGAGTACCGCTCCGAGGTCACGCCATTTGAGCTGCGGAAGAACCTGCAGGTGCTGTAGGAGCAGGTCAGCGGGCTTCCGCTGTGTTGACGGGCCTGGGCCGGTGACTGCGAGTCGTCGGCCCAGGCCCGTTTTGGGTTGTCCGGGTCGCCAGTGTGTCCCGCCCGCCCGGCTGCCGCGCTGTTGCGTCCCGGCCGTGCCTTCCAGCGCCTGTGGCTGCCGATGGAGTGGATCGAGGGCATGGCGCTCGTCAAGATCCGTGAGCGACCAGGGGTCTCCCAGCTCTAGCGCTGCCCGGCAGGCATATGATCACGCTGCCTTTCGCCAGTCGAACGACCGTGACCAGGATGATTTGATGCCACTCCCTCAGCAGGACGATCCCTCGTTGATCTTCGAACTGTCCGGACGTCAGCGGCGTGATCTGGGTTGGAACCTGGTCATTGTCTTTACGGTCGTGGCCGTAGCGGCCGTCGAGGGTCTCACGGCCGGCCTGGGGCTCCCGTTGGTCCTGGCAGTTGGCCTGGCCATCCCCCTTGCACTGGCCGCTGTACTTGCCGTCTGGACCAGCGGTGGGGGCGTGACCGTGCTGGGGCCGGAGGGCATCGTTGTTCGCCGGGGTGCTTTGCCGGGGCGGGCTGTGCTCTGGAGCGAGGTGGACTCCATTGATACCTACTCGGCTCACCTGGGGACCGCCACCATCCTCAACGTAACGACGGACAGCGGACGCAGCTTCCGTCTGCCGCCGCTCCAGGACAGCTACTGGGGACGCGGGCCTGACCCCGACTTCTACGACAAGTGTGAACAGATCATCGACTTCTGGGAGAGCTATGCCTCGGCTGCCGACTAGGTTGCCCAGACTCCACTCGGACCATCTTGTCGAGCAAGGGCGACAGAAGCGGTCGCATCGGGGGCATCGTGGGTAGGCGGCGGTACGTGGCCAGGGGCGTGCCGGGCGGTTACCGAATCTGGGACAACACGGTGCGTCGGTGGTGGGGTGACCATTATGAGTTCTGCCCTGATGATCTCCTCAGCGAACTGAACGGTGAGGCGAACCCCGAGAAGCTCACCGCTCTGCTCAAGCGATACAGGGCGCTGAAGCGATAGCTGGGCCGTCACTGTGGTCCACGGAGTCGGAGTCGGAGTCGGCTGACCTCTGACAGTGACGCGGCCGCCGTGAAGTTTTTCGGATGCGGTCGCAACCTCGGGGGATGTCGCGCGTCTGGTGGGTTGAAGGGGCCCTTCAGCTGTTGTTCCAGACCGTGTTTCCGTCACTTCCTCGGGAGAGTCTCATGTCCTTGCACGCCAAGCGGAACTTCCGTCCCCGCCTCCGGGTTCTGGGTACCGTCACCGGTGTCGCGCTGCTGCTGGGCGGTGGCTTCGCCGCGCAGGCCGTCGCCGATGTGAAGCCGGCCCCCGCCGCGCCGACGGTCACCACGGACGGGGACGCGACCCCGCAGGTCGCGTCGGCGCCCGGTGTCTCGGCGCCCGCTGTCTCGAAGCCTGGTGTCTCGGCGCCTGGTGTCTCGGCGCCCGCCGGTGCCGCGAAGGTCGTCGCGGCCGACAAGTCGGCGGACAAGTCGGCCGCCGTGGCCAAGCCCGCCGCCGCGCCCGCTCCGGCGGAGAACGCGCCTCGGGTGATCAACCCGGGTAGCGGCGTCCAGAAGTAGGCGTCCAGAAGTAGCGGCAGCGGCAGCACCACGGGGCGGACCGGCCTGTCCGCAGGTCGGCCCGCCCCTCCCGGAACGGATCGAGGCCCATGCAGTACGCCATTCCCGCAGCGCCGTCCTGGTGGTCCCGGCTGCTCTCGCTCATGCCCCGGACCGGGGAAGCGCCGGTACGGGGACGTCATCTCCGGGCGCTCGGTACGCCGTGCGACGACGAGCCGCCGCCCACGCTGAGCGAGCTGTACTGGGCGCGGCGGCTCGACATGGTGCGGCTCGCGCTCTTCCTGGTGGACGATCTGCACACGGCCGAGGACGTCGTCCAGGACGCCTTCGCCGCCGTCTGCCGTACGCACGGCACCTCGCTGGACGGGCTCCAGGACCCCGGGGCCTACCTGCACACCGCCGTGGTCAACGCGGCCCGCTCGGTGTTGCGCAGACGTCGTACCGCCCGGGCCTACACGCCGCCCCACCAAGGTTACGGGCCGCCTGTCGACGAGGGACTGCTGCTCGCCGAGGAGCACGGTGAAGTGCTGGACGCACTAGCACAGTTGACGCAGCGTCAACGCGAGGTGCTGGTGCTGCGCTACTGGTCGGAGTTGACCGAGGCGCAGATCGCGCAGACGCTCGGGCTGTCGCGCGGCACGGTGAAGTCCACCGCGAGCCGCGCGCTGGACGTGCTGGAGAAGAAGTTGGGGGCGGGCCGATGAGGCCGAGTACCGAAGACCGCCGGTCCGCGACCGAGGACCGGCTGCGCGCCGCGCTGGCCGCCCGCGCCGTGCTCGTCACGTACCGCGACCTGCGCCACGACGTACCCCCGCAGGGGCGCAGTTGGGGAGTGCGCCGGGTGCGCCGGGTTGCCTTCGCCGCGCTCGGTGCGGCTGCCGCCGTGGCGGCCGTGTGCCTGCTGGTACTGCTGCCCGGCAGCGCGCCGGACCCGGCTCCGGCACGGCCCGCCGGCACCCCGGGCATCAGCGGACCATCGCCGTCCACACCGGCCCGCCCGGTCGGCCCGTCCGCTGCGCCCCCCCAGGTGACCAGCGGTCCGGCTCAGGCTTCGGCCTCCGTGCGCGGGTAGCCGACGGTTGCGGTCGCGACCGCGAGGGTGCCGAGGAGCAGGGCGGGGGCGGCGAGCCAGGGTGGGCTCGCGAGGGTCAGGACCGCGCCGCCGAGGAGGCCGCCGACGGCGATGCCCAGGTAGAGGACGGAGCTGTTGAGCGCGACGGCCAGTTGGCCGCCCTGGCGGGAGAGGGCGAGCAGGCGGTGTTGCTGCGGGACGACGTACATCCAGCCGGTCAGGCCCCAGAGGAACATCGCGGCGGTGGCGGACGGCATGGCGTGGGACCACCACGGGAGCAGGGCGAGGTCGGTGGTCATCCCGCCGACGGCGAGCAGCAGGGTGGTGCGGCTGCCGAAGCGGTCGGTGGCGATGCCCGCGATGGCGTTGCCGGCCACCGCGCCCACGCCGAAGACGAGCAGGAGCCCGGCGAGGGGGCCCGCATGTCCGGCGGTGGCTCCGGTCAGGGCGGGGCCGATGTAGGTGTAGACCAGTTGCTCGGCGGTGACGGTGAGCAGGGAGACGGTCAGTACGACGAGGACTGCCCGGTCCCGGAGCCCCGAGAGCCGTTCGGCGAAGGGGTGTCCGGTCGGCGCGGGCAGGTCGGGGAGCCAGGCTGCGGTGCCTGCCAGCGCTGCCGCGCCGAGGCCGGCCACCGCCCAGAGTGTGGCCCGCCAGCCGAGTACGCCGGAGACCAACGTTCCGAGCGGGACGCCCAGGGCGGTGGCGCTGGTCAGGCCGCCGATGACGACGGCCAGGGCTCTGGCGCGGAGTTCCGGTGGGACGAGGGCCGACGCGGTGGCCGAGGCCTGCGGGGTGAAGGTAGCCGCTCCGGCGGCGGCGACGATCCGGCCGATCAGTACCAGGTGGTAGCTGTGCGCGGTGGCGGTGAGCGCGTTCCCCGCCGTGAAGGTCGCCAGCGCGCCGACCAGGACCGTCCGGCGGGAGAGAGTGCCGGTGAGTGAGGCGCTGACGGGGGCGAGGACGGCGTACACGGCGGCGAAGACGGTGACCAACTGGCCGGCCGTACTCGCCCGGACGTGCAGCCCGGGCGCGAGGTCCGGCAGCACACCGGCGATCACGTAGGCGTCGGTGCCGATGGCGAAGGCCCCGACGGCGAGGATCCACAGGGCTGGTGGCAAGGTCGAGCGCGGCACCTGACGAATGCTCACCTGAGGGTGAGCCGAGGGGAGGCGCCGGTCCGCCCCTCGATGACGTCGCAGGCGTACGCGCCCCAGGCGGGCCCGTGCTTGAAGCCGTGGCCGGAGTCGCCGCCGACGAACCAGGTGCCGGGGTGCTGCGGGTGCGGGGCGAGCAGGAAGTGCTCGTCGTCGGTGAGCGCGTAGCTGCACGACTCGCGGCGCAGCGCCGGGGCGTGGGCGAGATCGGGCAGCCGGGCGCCGAGGTAGGCGCGGACGGGCTCCGGCAGGCCCTCGGGGGGCAGTTCGGTGGCTGCGTCCGGCGGTGTCTCGACGTCGGGAACGACCTTGACGCCCAGCGACCCGACCGCCGGGACGCCGTAGTAGCCGTGGGCGCGGTCCAGCCAGGCGGGTTGGCCGGTGGCCGCGGCCCAGGGGCCCGTCGGCTGGACGTACCAGCTGTCCTGGCGCACGGCGCGGACCGTGGTCAGGCCGGGGAAGAGCCCGGGCAGGCCCGGACCCACCGCCCACACCGTCACGTCGGCGGCCAGCGGCTCGCCGTTGACGACGGCCCGACCCGCCACCGGGAGGGCGGTGGCCTGGAGCAGCTCGGCGCCCCGGTCGGCGGCGGACTCCGCGAGCGCGAGGACGGCCTCCTTGGCGCGGAGCACGGCACCTTCGGGTTCGAACAGGACGGTGCCGCTTCCCCGGCCGTCGAAGCCGGGGAAGCGGCGGCCGACGGCCTCGGCCGGCACCGTCTCGACGGGGATGTCGAGTTGGCGGAGCCGGGCCGCACTGGCGTGCTCCCACTCACCGTCGTCGGGATGCGGCGGGCCCAGGACGAGCACGCCGACAGGCAGCACGAACTGCCTGCCGGACTCCAGCTCCAGGGCTCGCCACATCGCCCGGGCCCGCCTGACCATGCGCGGGTACCGGCTGTCGTGGCCGTGCGAGAACCGCAGGATCCGGCTCTCGGCCGCCGAAGGCCCCTGGGTTCCCGGCGGGTTGGGGTCGACGATCCGTACGGACCAGCCCCGGCCCGCGAGTTCCCGGCCGACGGACAGCCCGAAGACACCGGCCCCGACCACGACGGCTGTTCCGGTCATCAGGCGGCGGCCGCGCTCACGCAGCCGGGGGTGCTGAACCCACTCACGGCTGCATCACCTGCTCCTCGATGTTCGCGGGCAGGGCCTCGAAGAACCGGGTCCGGGTCTCGACGGGCCGTCCAGGGGTGGGGAGTTGGACTCCGTCCCAGCGCGGGGAACCCTCCTCGCCGAGGGAGGTCCACAGTCGCTCGGCGAACTCCGGCATGACCGGGTAAGCGAGTTGGGCGAGGGTGCGGGCCGCCGCCGCCTCGTAGGCCAGTGCGGTGGTGGTCGAACCGGCCTCCCGGGTGCGGGTCTGGCCGGCGGCGAAGTCCTGGGCGCAGCGGACCAGTTCGCAGAGAATCCTGGTGGCGCGGCGGGGGGAGAAGCTCGCTGCGGAGTAGGCCAGGAGGCAGTCCTCGGCGATCCGGTCGAGGAGCCGGAGGAACTGCGCCTGGGACCGGCTCGCTTCGGATGCCTGCGGCACCAGGCCGTCGGCCTGCGCCTCGATCCGGCTGAACAGGCCGGTCAGCCAGTGCTGCCAGGTGCCCGCGAGTTCGGTGTCGACCAGTTCGTGGAAGCGGGCCCAACTGAACGAGGTGCGCTCGTTCTCGGGGCGGTCGTGGGAGAGGACGAAGCGGGCGGCGTCGGCCGGGACAGCGGCCAGCAGGTCGTTGGCCCAGATGGCGTGGCGTCGGCTGGTCGAGAACTTGGACGTGCCCAACTGGTAGAACTCGTTGGTCACCAGCGCCCGGGGCAGCCGGTAGGACGGGTCGTAGGCCATCAACAGGGCGGGCTGGAGCAGGGCGTGGAAGTAGCCGTTGTCGAACCCGAAGAACTGGACGATCTCCGTGTCCGGGTCGTTCCAGACCGTGCGCCAGCTCTCCGGAGCCTGCCCGGCGCCGTGCAGGGCCTCCGCCAACTCCGCGAAGTAACCGGGCATCATCTCGGCCCAGACGTAGATCCGCTGGTCCTCGAAGCCGGGGACGGGCATCTCGATGCCCCAGTCCGTCGGGTGGCTGACCGGGATGTCCGGCAGGCCGCGTTCGATCATGTCCGCGCACAGGGCCTCGAGTTGCGGGCTCATGTCGGTGGCGGCGTGGAAGGCGCGCAGCTGGTCGGCGTACTCGCTGAGCGGGAAGACCAGCCGCTGGACCGGGCGTTCCACCGGCGTCCCGCCGCAGGCGTTGCAGAGCGGGTCGACCAGGTCGGTGCACTGGTTGGGCAGGGCGCAGTTCTCGCAGGAGTTCCCGTCGCTCGCGGCGCCGCAGTGCGGGCACTTCCCGGTGAGATGGGCCTCGAAGAGGTAGCGGTCGCAGTCACCGCAGAACAGCGCGGGCTCGGTACGGGCGCGGAGGGCGCCCCGGGCGTGCAGCCGGCCGAAGAACTCGCGGACGATGGTGCGGTGCAGCTCGGAGTGCTGCGGCCGTACGTAGGAGTCGGGGGCGAAGCCGGCCGAGGCGAAGATCCGGGCGATCTCGTCCGCGAAGCCGGCGGCCATCTCCAGCGGGTCGGCGCCGTCCCGCCTCGCCTTGGTGGGCACGTAGCTCTGGTGGACGTCCGAACCGGTGAGGAAGAGCCCGCCGTTGTTCCGGAGCCGGTGGGCGCGGATGTGGATGTCCGCGCCCGAGTACGGGCCGGACAGGTGGCCCAGGTGGAGGTCGCCGTTGGGCGTGGGCGGCGCGGCGGTGACCAGGGTGAAAGAGGGCATGGCGAGGCTCCGGATCAGACGAACGCAAAAAAGGAACAGATGTGAGGGCGGGAGGTCAGAGGTCGATCGGGCCGTGCTCGGTCGGCCAGTAGACGGAGAGGAACACCAGCCGCTCGGTGGCGCTCTCGTTCCGCACGTGGTGCCGGCTGCCCGCCGGGAGGAGGGCGGTGACCTGGGGGCCGACCTCGGACTCCTCGCCGTCGACCGTCAGGATGCCCGTGCCGGACAGGAACACGAACATCTCGTGGTCCTCGTGGTCGTGCGGCTCGGTGGCCCCACCGGGCTCGACGACGGCCCGGCCGACACCCCAGGGGGCGAGCTCCTCGCCACCGTGCGGGTAGATCTGCTGGAAGCGGATGCCGTAGGCGTCGACCAGCTGGTCCTCGCCCGTCTTCCTGATCAACATGCCTGCTCCGTAAGGTAGATGGGGAGGTGGTCAGCGCAGGGCGGCCGACGGGGCCGCGTCCGCTGCGGCGGTTCCGGGCCCGGGGGCGGTCCGCGCCCCGAAGGTGGTGAAGGCGGTCCGCTCGGGCAGGTGGTGGATCTGACGGCCCGTCAGAGCGTTGAGGATGACGGCCGACCGCCACGCCGCCAGCCCGAGGTCCGGCGCCCCGACTCCGTGCGTGTGCCGCTCGGCGTTCTGGACGAAGACGGACCCGTTGACCGGTCCGTCCAGCACGAGCCGGTACTCGGCGTCGACCAGCGGCCGGCCCGCGTGGTCGCGGACGAGGTACGGGGCGAGCCCGTGCAGCAGGCTGTCGGCCGGGCGCTCGGTGTAGCCGGTGGCGAGTACGACGGCGTCGGTGGTCAGCGTCTCGGTGGCGCCCTGCTGGACGTGCTCGATCTCCAGGTCGATCCGGCCGTCGCGGGCCCGTCCGGTGCGGATCGCGGTCGCCGGGCGCAGCACGGCGTCCGGCCAACCGCCGCCCACGGTACGGCGGTACAGCTCGTCGTGGATCGCGCCGATCGTCTCGGCGCTGATCCCCTTGTACAGCTGCCACTGCTGCGGCAGCAGCTCGTCCCGGGTCTGCTCGGGCAGTTGGCGGAAGAAGCGGGTGTAGTCCGGGGTGAACTGCTCCAGGCCCAGCTTGGAGTACTCCATGGGGGCGAAGGAGGGGGAGCGGGAGATCCAGTGCAGGCCCTCGGCGCCGACCGGCCGGGAGCGCAGCAGGTCCAGGAAGACCTCGGCGCCGGACTGGCCCGATCCGATCACGGTGACGTGCGGCTTGGCGAGCAGCTCCTCCCGGCGGGCCAGGTAGTCGGCCGAGTGGAAGGCCGACGTGCCGCTGTCCGCGACGAGATGGCGGAGCGGGGCCGGTACGGCGGGCTCGGTCCCGATGCCGAGGACCACGTTGCGGGTGTAGTCGCGGCCGGCCACCACCTCGTCGCCGGTCGCGTCCTCGTAGGTGTAGTCGACGGCGAAGGCCTGCCGGGTCTTGTCCCAGGTGACCGAGTCGACCTGGTGGCCGAAACGGCACTGCGGCAGCTCCCGGCTCACCCAGCGGCAGTAGGCGTCGTACTCGGTGCGCTGGATGTGCAGTTGCTCGGCGAAGTAGAACGGGAGGAGGCGTTCGGTGGCCCGGAGATAGCTGAGGAACGACCACGGGCTGGACGGGTCGACCAGGCTGACGAGATCGGCGAGGAACGGGACCTGGAGGGTGGTGCCGTCAATCATCAGCCCGGGGTGCCAGCGAAACTCCTGGGTCCGTTCGAAGAAGTTCGCCCGCAGACCAGGGACTTGGTCGGCCATCGCCGCCAGCGAGAGATTGAACGGCCCGATGCCAACGCCCAGGAGGTCGAGGGGCTCCGCCATGGAGCGCATGTCGTTCGTCATTCCCACTCTTTCGTGCCGGAATATGAAGTCATGGGTCGGCCCTCGCGCTCCGTACGGGTTGCGAGGTGGACAGCAAGGCCGGCGGGGCAGGTGGAGGCGGATGTCCCGGACGGAGGTGGATGCCCAGAGCGTCCGGGTAGCTCCCGATGGGGCCCCGATCCAGCACCGGTGACGGGTTGTCGATCGACGGCCGCTGTTCAAGCACTCTTGCTCACGCAACGCCCGGTTGGCAAGTAATCCGTTAACGTTCTGTCAGTTTGCAACGGATTCACAGGCAACTCTGGTCACAAGGTGACAAGATCGCTAGTGTCGGATCTGACCGCCACCTCGCATCCACCGTCGTCGACCGACGGGTGGGGTGGGCGGCCGGGGCGACTGTGGATGCCCTACCGGCGCCTCCCGGCCCCTTCGGCACCCCCGGGTGCACGAGAGCACGAGAGCACGGCAGCGGACCCGCCCTGCCGTACTGACAGAGAGACCGATAATGACCGAGCAGACGCCGAGCCTCGTCCTGCCCGAGACGGAACGCACCCGCCATCGCCGCCTGAGCGAGCAGGGGAGTTCGAGCCGGGCCGACCTCGACGCCGTGCTGAAAGCCGGCTTCCTCTGCCACCTCGGCGTGGTCGTCGACGGCACCCCCATGGTCGTGCCGACCGTGTACGGCGTCGAGGGGGACACGCTGTACTTCCACGGGTCGGTCGCCAGTCGCAGTCTGGTCGCATCACCGCAGGCCACGGTCTGTCTGACGGTCACTCACGTCGACGGCCTGGTGCTGTCCCGCTCGGTCTTCGAGCACGGGGTCAACTACCGCAGCGCCATGGTCTACGGCGTGCCGCGCGCCGTCACCGACCCCGACGAGAAGCTCGCCGGACTGCGCAGCCTGACCGAGCACATCACCCCCGGGCAGTGGGACTACGCCCGCCGGCCCAACCGCAAGGAACTCGCGGCCACCGTCCTGCTCGCGCTGTCCCTGGACGAGGCGTCGGTGAAGCTGCGCAGCGGCCCGCCGGAGGACGGCGACGGGCCCGACGCCGAGCTGGGCGTCTGGGCCGGCGTGCTCCCGCTGAACGCCACCTGGGGCGCCCTCGAGCCCGACCCGCTGCTCGCCGAGGGCATCGCCGCCCCGGCACACCTCACGGCGCGAGAGCACCAGCGCCTCGGCTAGCCGCGCCCGGCCAACCCCGGACGCGCGCCCTGGCGGGCCCGTTGGGCCGCCGGGGGGCGCGGTGCTCCCGTTCCGTGCTCCAGTTCTGTTCACCCGGACCTACACCGGAGTCTCGCCATGACCTCTGCCAGCGGCAGCACCCCCGACACCGCAGTCGCGACAACGGCAGCGGCAGCCACAGCGACAACGGCGGCCACAGCGACCGCGACAACGGCCGCCACAGCCACAGCGACGCCCGGTGACGCGATCCTGCACCGTCAGCGCGCTCGCGAGTCCTCGGCCCGCACCTACGCCCGCTCCTTCCCGATCGTCCCGGTCCGGGCCGACGGCATGGTCGTGGAGGGTGCCGACGGCCGCCGCTACCTGGACTGCCTCTCCGGCGCGGGCACGCTGGCGCTGGGCCACAACCACCCCGTGGTGCTGGAGGCGATCCGGCGGACCCTGGACAGCGGTGCCCCGCTGCACGTCCTGGACCTGGCCACGGCGGAGAAGGACGACTTCACCAGCGCGCTCTTCGACACGCTGCCGAAGGAGTTCGCGGACGGCGCCCGGATCCACTTCTGCGGCCCGGCCGGGACGGACGCCGTCGAGGCGGCGCTGAAGCTGATGCAGACCGCCACCGGCCGCCACGGCGTACTCGCCTTCACCGGCGGCTACCACGGCATGACGGCCGGCGCGCTGGCCGCCACCGGCAACGTCGCCGTCAAGGCTCCGCTGCCGTCCGTCGCCGGGGTCACCCGGCTGCCGTACCCGTACGGCTACCGCTGCCCGTTCGGCGTCGGCGGCGAGGCCGGGGCCGGACTCGCCGCCACCTACACTGAGCGGCTGCTCGACGACCCGTCAGGTGGCGTGGTGCCACCGGCCGCGATGATCCTGGAGGCCGTACAGGGCGAGGGCGGAGCCGTCCCCGCGCCGGACGGCTGGCTGCGCGAGATGCGCCGGATCACCGCCGAGCGCGGCATCCCGCTGATCGTGGACGAGGTGCAGAGCGGCGTCGGCCGCACCGGCGCGATGTGGGCGGTCGAGCACAGCGGCATCGTCCCGGACGCCATGGTGCTGTCCAAGGCGATCGGTGGCAGCCTGCCGCTCGCGGTCGTCGTCTACCGCGCCGAGTACGACGGTTGGCAGCCGGGCGCGCACACCGGCACCTTCCGGGGCAACACCCTCGCCATGGCGGCCGGCGCCGCGACCCTGCGCTTCGTCGCGACCGAGGGGCTGGCCGAGCGGGCCGCCCTGGTGGGCGCCCGGATCATGGCCCGGCTGGAGGCGCTGCGCGGCGAACTGCCCGCCATCGGCGAAGTCCGGGGCCGGGGTCTGATGATCGGCGTCGAGCTGGTCGACCCGGCCGGCGAGCCGGACCGCTGCGGGTCGCTGCCGCCCGCTCCGCAGTTCGCTGCCCGGGTCCGGGCCGCCTGCTTCGAACGCGGCCTGATCCTCGAACTCGGCGGCCGCCACGACACCGTGGTCCGGCTGCTGCCACCGCTGGTCATCACGGACGAGCAGGTCGAGTCGGTGTTGGAGCGCCTCGCGGACGCCATCACTGAGGTGAGCAAGGAGACGGCGGGCGGCCGGGCATGACCGAGAACACCCAGCCCGGGCTTCCCGCGCTGTCCGGCGGCCTCGGCGGACCGGCCGCGCTGCGGCCGCTGCTCGAGACCGTCCTGGACGGCCTTGCGGAAGGGGCCGCGCGCCGAGGCGGACCGCTGCCCGCCGGGGCTCCCAAGGAGATCGCCGACCTGGTGGCGACCACCCTCGAGCATGCGGCCGGCGGCGGTGCGGAGACGCTGCACCGGCTCACCACCCTGCTCGCCCACGGCAGCGCCGACCCGGCGGACCCGTCCTGTGCCGCGCACCTGCACTGCCCGCCGCTCGCGCTCGCCGTCGCCGCCGACCTCGCGGTCAGCGCCCTCAACCCCTCCCAGGACTCCTGGGACCAGGCTCCTGCGGCCACCGCGTTGGAGACCCTGCTGCTGCAGGACCTCGCCGCGCTGGTCGGCTACGCCCCGGCGGCCTCGGCCGGGGTGCTCACCTCCGGCGGTACCGAGTCCAACCTGATGGGCCTGATGCTGGCCCGCGACCACGCGCTCGGCCGGGCCGGCGGGCGTCCGACCGAACTGCACGGCCTGCCACCGGGCCTGACGCCACGGATCTTCGCCTCCGCCGCCGCGCACTTCTCCGTGCAGCGCGCCGCCGCCCTGCTCGGCCTCGGCGAGCACGCCGTGGTCGCCGTCCCGGTCGACCGCGACCTGCGGATGGACGCCGGGGCACTGGCCGTGGCCCTGCGGGAGTCGGCCGGCCGGGGCGAGATCCCGGTGGCGGTGGTGGCCACGGCAGGCACCACCGACACCGGCGGTATCGACCCGCTGCCCCGGATCGCCGACCTCGCCGCCGAGAACCACGCCTGGCTGCACGTGGACGCGGCGTACGGCGGCGGGGCGCTGCTCTCCGACCGGCTCGCCCCGCTGCTGGACGGGATCGCCCGCGCGGACTCGGTCTCGCTGGACTGGCACAAGCTGGGCTGGCAACCGGCGGCGGCCGGCGTCTTCCTGGTACGCGACGCGCAGACGTACGCCCCGCTCGCCCGCCGGGCCGTCTACCTGAACCCGGCCGACGACGAGGAGGCCGGCTACCCCAGCCTGCTGGGGCTGTCGCTGCGCACCACCCGCCGCGCCGACGCCTTCAAGATCGCGGTCACCCTGCGCACCCTGGGCCGGTCCGGCCTCGGTCGGCTCGTGGACACCTGCCACGACCTCGCCCGGCACGCGGCGGCCACCGCCGCCGCTCATCCGCAGCTGGAGCTGCACACCGCGCCGGTGCTCACCACCGCCGTCTTCAGGTACCTGCCGCAGCGGGACGGGCTGCGCGACGACCCCCGCGCGGTCGACGTGGTCAACGCCGCGCTGCGCCGCCGCCTGCTGCGCGAGGGCCGGGCCGTCATCGGCCGCACCGAGCTGCCGGGGGAGGGCCCCGGCCGGATCCGGCTCAAGCTCACCCTGCTCAATCCGCACACCACGCCCGCCGGGATCGAGCAGCTGCTGCGGCTCGTCGTGGCCGCCGGGCAGGCGGAGGAGGCGGAGCAGGCCGGGTAGCGGCTGGTGGGCGTGGTGCGGAGGGGTGCTGGCGGGCGGCTGTGGAGGTGGCCGGGCATCGGCGGGTCCTGACGGCGGCGGGAGCTGAGGTGCTCACGGCCTGACGGCAGGTTGTCCGCAAGGTGTCGACGCTGTGACAGCAGACGGCGTTTTCATGCTTGTTGTGTGGTGTGACTAATATCAACGCGTCAAAGTTCCTATCAGATCTGGCCGGTCATGACCGACTGTCGCCGTCTCCAGGGAGAATGCTCTGCGCACGCGTGGATACCGGCGGATCGCATCGGACAGCGGCAGCACGAAGGACAGCGGTACGAAAGACAGCGGCACGAAGGCCAAGGACAGGAAGGCCAAGGGCAAGGACAGGCGGAGCCGGATCACCCTGCGGACGGCTCTGGTCGTCCTCGCGGTCGTGCCCAGTGTCGCGCTCGCCGTGCTCTGGACGGTGACCACTGGTCAGACCCTGTACTCCTTCCAGCGGCAGGCGGCCCAGGGGCTGCTGGCGCAGAAGGCCGGTCAGCCGTCCAACATCGTGTACTACAACCTCCAGGAGGAGCGCCGGCTCAGCGCCGAGCTGCTCGCGGCCAGGGGGACCGCCGGCCGGAGCGCTGACGCCGATGCGCTGGAGCATCAGCGGCAGTTGACGGACCAGGCGATCAGCAGGTTCCAGAAGCTCTCCCGGGTCGCCGCCTCGCACGCGCCCGCCGAGGTGCGCGACGCGGTGTCCGAGGCGCAGCGGGCGATGACCGAGCTGCCGGCCGAACGCACCCAGGTCGACCAGGGTGACAGCAGTCGGCAGGCGGCCGTATACACCTACTACACCGACCTGATCGCGGTGGACCTGCGGCTGTTCACGGCGCTCAGCCACGTGGACGACGGGGAGGTCACCTGGGTCTCGCGGCCGCTGGTCGACCTGTTCTGGACCAAGGAGATGATCGCCCGGTCGGACGCGCTGCTGGCGCGCGGCTGGCCCGACCAGAAGCTGAGCTCCGACGACCTGCGGCAGGTCCAGCAGTCCATCGCCGCACAGTCGTTCCTGATCGACACCAAGCTGCTCCCGTACCTGCCGCCCGCCGAGGCGGCGAAGTGGCGGGAACTCGCCGACGGCCCGGCCTGGAAGTCCAAGACGGCCGTGGAGCAGAGCCTGCTGCAGCCCGCGCTCCCGGACGCCTCGGGCGCGGTCCCGCTCGGACCGTACCGAGACCAGTGGCGCCAGGCCGTCGACCAGGTCAACCCGTCCCTGGTCGGCCTGATCGAGACCCGCACCGCTGGAGTGGTCTCCACCGGCAAGGGCATGGTCCTCTCACTGCTGCTCCGGATCCTGCTCACCAGTGCGATCGGTCTGATCGCCGTGATCGCCGTGATCGTGACGACCTGGCGGCTGACCCGCTCGCTGCGCCGCCGGATCGTCGGCCTGCACGACCAGGCGCAGGACCTCGAACACGCCCTGCCCGAGGTGGTCGAGCGGCTCGCGCGTGGCGAACAGGTCGACCTCGAGGCCGAGGCCCGTGCCATCGACCGTGGCACCCATGACGGCGGCGACGACGAACTGACCCACCTCGGTACGGCACTCAACCTGGCCAGGACCAGCGCCCTGCAGGCCGCCGTCCGGCAGGCCGACCAACACCGTGGCTTCGAGCGGCTGTTGCAGCGGATCGCCCGCCGGACGCAGCTGCTGATCGGCCTGCAGCTCAAGAAGCTCGACGAGTTGGAGCGGCGCTTCGAGGATCCGGAGGTGCTGGACGGCCTCTTCGACCTCGACCACCTCACCGCCCGGCTGCGGCGCTACGAGGAGAACCTGGTGATCCTGGCCGGCGGCACTCCGCACCGCCGCTGGCGCAAGCCCGTCCCGCTGCTCGACGTGCTGCGCGCGGCCCAGGGCGAGGTACAGGACTACCGGCGCGTCGTGCTGGACGTCGAGGGCAGCCCGTGGCTGTCGGAGCGGGTGGTCGGTCCGGTCGCGCACGTGCTCGCCGAGCTGATCGAGAACGCCCTCAGCTTCTCCAAGCCGCCGACTCCGGTCGAGGTGCGGGCCGCGCAGGTCGGCCGTGGCCTGGCGATCGAGATCGAGGACCGGGGCCTCGGGATGGACGAGGACCAGCTGTTGGCGGCGAACCAGCTGATGGTCCGTCCGCCCCGGATGGACGCGCTTGCCCGTACCGACGACATCCGGCTCGGCTTCCACGTGATCGCCCGGCTCGCCGTCACCCACGGCCTGCAGGTCGAGTTCCGGCCGTCCGCCTTCGGCGGCACCCGTGCCGTGCTGTTCGTTCCCGCCGAGCTGGTCACCACCGAGCGGGTGGAGCGTCCGGTGGTGGACCGTCCGGCGCTGGACCGTCCGGTGATGATCGAGCCGCTGGAACTCGGCGGCACCCTGCCGACCCGCTCGCGCGGCCGCGCGCTTGCCGGCGTCACCGCACACTTCACGCCACAACTCCCAGCCCAGCTCCCAGCCCAGCTCCCAGCCCAGCTCCCGGCCCAGCTCACGCCGCACCTCACGCCGCAGCGGTCGGCCGAAGCGCCGACCGGTGACGCGCCGCTGCCGCAGCGGATCCGGCAGGCCAGCCTGGTCGCCGAGCTGCGCCTCCCGGAGGGCGAGCAGACCACCGCCCCGAAGCCGCCCCGCTGGGACGACAACCCGCTGCTGCGACCCGCCCCCCGACGGGCCGGAGCGGCGATCGGCGCCTTCCAACGGCGGTCACGCGAGGCCAGGGAGACGGCCGAGCCGAACCCCGCCCTGCCCGAGCAGCACGAGTTCCTCCCCGCTCCACCAGACGCCCAGAGCCCGTCCCCCGCTGACGAGTTCTCGGACCGACCCCCCACCCCTTCGACGGAAGACCGGTCATGACGCGCACAACCGCCACCCACCAGGACCTCGACTGGCTGCTGGACGGATTGGTCGACTCGGTCGCCGGGACCAAGCACGCCGTGCTGCTCTCCGACGACGGCCTCGTGGTCAGCCACGACCGCACCATCGAACGCTCCGACGCCGAGCGGCTGGCCGCCATCGCCACGGGACAGCAGAGCCTGGCGCGCGGCGTCGGACAGCTCTTCGACGGCGGTTCGGTGCACCAGGTGATCGTCGAGCTGGCCGAGCTCTGGCTCTTCATCACCTCGGCGGGTCAGGGCACGCACCTGGCCGTGGTCGCCTCGCAGGAGGTCGACGCCGAGGTGATGTCGCTGGCGATGCACAACCTGGTGCAGCAGGTCGGCCAGAAGCTGAGCGCTCCGGTCCGTGGCGACTTCGACGCCTTCGCAGCCCGGGGCGGCCGCGGGTGACCCCGTACTGGGCCGACGAGGACGAGGACGAGCACGGCGAGGGCGCGGACGGCGCCGGGACGATGGTCCGCCCGTACACCATCACCCGGGGCCGGACCGCCCCGGAGCGGGACGACCTCACCCTCATCACCGTGCTGACGACCACCCAGCAGGAGCTGGACGAGTACGGCAGGCCCTACCGGCCGGGCGGGCGCGGGCTCCAGCCGGAGCACCGCGTCATCCTGGACCGCTGCCGCCAGCCCGCCGCCGTGGCCGAGATCGCCGCCGACCTCGACCTGCCGGTCTCGGTGACCAAGATCCTGCTCGGCGACCTGGTGGCCCAGGGGCTGCTGCTCGCCCGTGCCCCGCTGTCGGTGGCCCGCGCGGCCGGTGGCGCAGACCTCGGCCTGCTGAAGGCCGTTCGCGAAGGACTCCGGAGACTCTGAGCCAGATGACAAGCAGTCCGATGACAGACAGGCCCACGACCGGCAGCCAGGTGGCCGCCGCTGCCCCCGCCGCCGTCAAGATCCTGATCGCCGGCGGTTTCGGTGTCGGCAAGACCACCCTGGTGGGCGCGGTCAGCGAGGTCACGCCGCTGCGTACCGAGGAGTACCTGACCAGGGCGAGCGTCGGAGTCGACGACCTCTCCGGGGTGGACGAGAAGGACACCACCACGGTGGCCCTGGACTTCGGCCGGATCACGGTCAGTCCGGAGCTGGTGGTGTACCTCTTCGGCACGCCGGGCCAGGAGCGATTCTGGTTCATGTGGAACGACCTGGTGAACGGCGCGCTCGGCGGTGTGGTGATCGCCGACACCCGGCGGCTGGAGAGCAGCTTCGCCTCGATCGACTTCTTCGAGAGCCGGGACATCCCGTTCGTGGTGGCGATCAACTGCTTCCACGGGATCAACACCCGCTCGCCGGCCGAGATCCGGGCCGCGCTCGACCTCGACCCGCAGGTGCCGATGCTGGTCGGTGACGTACGGGAGCGGCCGTTCGGGCGTGACGTACTGCTCGCGCTGGTCGACCACCTGATGAACCTTCCGGTTCTCCAGCCCGTCCCCGTCGGCTGAACACGAGTCGGCTGAACACCAGTGCGCTGAACACCCGTACGACCAGGAGAAACTGACATGGCATCACCTCTGCGCGCCCTGATCCACGGCGGCGGCATCGGGGGCCTGACTCTCGCGACCGCCCTCGCCGGACGCGGTCACCTGGTCGAGGTCGCCGAGCTGTGCGAGGAGCTGGACGCCCTCGGTGTCGGGATCATCCAGCCCTCCAACGCGCTGCACGTCATGCGCGAGATCGGTGTCCTGGACGACTGTCTGGCGGCCGGTTTCGTGTGGGACGCGCTGACCATCTGCGACCCGGCGGGGGCCGTCCTCGCCAAGATCCCGCAGCCCCGGATGGGTGACGTGCCCTCGAACAACGGGATACCGCGCCCGGCCCTGGCCAAGTTGCTCGCCCGGGCGGCCACGGCGGCCGGGGCCGTGATCCGCTTCGGCAGCACGATCACCGAGCTGACGGACGACGGCGCGGGCGTCGAGGTCACCCTCTCCGACGGCTCCACCGGCCGCTGGGACCTGGTGATCGGCTTCGACGGCATCGGCTCGCCGCTGCGCCGCCGCCTGTACGGGGACAGGTACGCCCCCGAGTACACCGGATTCGCCAACTGGCGGGTCACCGTGCCGCGTGCGCCCGAGGTGGGCGGCGTGCTGATGAGCGCGGGCAACCGGGCGGCCAAGGCGCTGCTCACCCCGATCACCGACGAGTTGATGTACCTCGGCGCGGTCTTCGCCGAGGCCGAGGACTTCCGGCCGGATCCGGAGCGGGCGCACGAGCAACTGGCCGAGCGGCTGGCCGACTTCGGCGGTCCGGTGGCCGAGGCGCTCACCGAGGTCACCGATCCGGCGGCCGTGGTGTACTCGCGGATCTCCCAGGTCACCGTCGAGGAGCCCTGGCACGTCGGGCGGGTGGTGCTGGCGGGTGACGCGGCCCATGCGAGCACCCCGCACCTCGCTCAGGGCGCCGCGATGGCGGTCGAGGACGCCCTCGTCCTCGCGCTCACCCTGGACGCCGAGCCGAGCGTGCCCGCCGCGCTGGCGGCCTGGGAGACCCGCCGCCGCCCCCGCGCGATGTGGGTCCAGAGCATGTCGCGGGCCGTCCTCAAGCAGGAGACGGGCACGCCCACCACTCCCGAGGACGACGAGCTGCTCAGGACCGGCATCCCGGGTGCGGCGCACGTCCTGGTGCAGCCGTACTGACCTGGTTCCGCCTGCGGCCTGAGGGCGCCCTATGGACCGGGCACGTAACCTGCTGAGAGGGCGGAACACGCGCTCTCGGCCGGCGGAGGGGCGATGGCAGTGGAGGAACGGACCGGTAACCGGACCAGTCGGCTGGAGATACGGCTCGTCCGGCGCAGCTTCACCGACCCGGAGGCGGCCGTACGCCTGCTGGACGGCCCCGGGCTGCACGGGCTGGCCACCGACCCCGTCCTGCTGGACGCCCTCGGGGCCACCGCCGACCCCGACCTCGCACTGCTCGGCCTGGCCCGGCTGCTGGAGGCCCTCGACGAGCCCGAGCGGCACACCCTGCGGGACACCCTGACCAGCTCCAAACCGCTCCGTGACCGCCTGCTCGGCGTCCTCGGCGCCTCCGCCGCGCTCGGCGACCACCTCGCCCGGTACCCCAGGCACTGGCACGCCCTGGTCACCTTCGAGGTGCGTGACATCCACCCCGGCCCGGAGGACTTCCGCCGTCAGCTCTCCGACCGGGTCTTCCGGAACGGCGGCGGGAACGGCGGCGGGAACGGCGGCGGGAACGGCGGCGGGAACGGCGGCGGGGACAAGGCCGACGCGCTGCGGGTCGCCTACCGGCGCTGCCTGCTGGCCATCGCCGCCCGCGACCTCAGCGGCACCACCGACCTGCCGCAGACCGCCGCCGAGCTCGCCGACCTGGCGGGCGCCACCCTGCAGACCGCCCTCGACCTCGCCGCCGGCGAGGACCCGGAGGCGGCCGGGCTCTGCCGGTTGGCGGTGATCGCCATGGGCAAGTGCGGCGGACGGGAGCTCAACTACGTCTCCGACGTGGACGTGATCTTCGTCGCCGAGGCCCGCGAGGGCGTCGAGGAGCACCGGGCGATGCAGGCCGCCACCCGGCTCGCCGCCCGGATGATGCGGCTGTGCTCCGACACCACCGGCGAGGGCACGATCTGGCCGGTGGACGCCAACCTCCGCCCCGAGGGCCGGAACGGGCCGCTGGTCCGCACCCTCGCCAGCCACCTCGCGTACTACCAGCGCTGGGCCAAGACCTGGGAGTTCCAGGCGCTGCTGAAGGCCCGTCCGGTGGCGGGCGACGCCGAACTCGGCGCCGCGTACACCGAGGCCACCGCGCCGCTGGTCTGGCAGGCCGCCGAGCGGGAGAACTTCGTCACCGACGTGCAGCAGATGCGCCGCCGGGTGGTCGACGCCATCCCGGCCACCGAGCTCGACCGGCAGCTCAAACTCGGGCCCGGCGGGCTGCGCGACGTCGAGTTCGCCGTCCAGATGCTCCAGCTGGTGCACGGCCGCACCGACGACAGCCTGCGCAGCGGCAACACCCTCGAAGCGCTCGCCGCGCTCCGCGACGGCGGTTACGTCGGCCGCGCCGACGCCAACTCGCTCGACGCCGCCTACCGCTTCCTGCGCAGCCTGGAACACCGCATCCAGCTGCACCGGCTGCGCCGCACCCACCTGATGCCCCGCGAGGACGCCGACCAGCGCCGGCTGGCCCGCTCCCTCACCGAGCTGATCAACGACGACACCCGGGCCGACCCGGTGGCCGCGCTGCAACGGGAGTGGAAGCGGCACGCCGTCGAGGTCCGGCGGCTGCACGAGAAGCTGTTCTACCGCCCGCTGCTGGACGCCGTCGCCGAGCTGCCGCTGCCCGACACCAGGCTCAGCCCGCAGGCCGCCATGGCGCGCCTGGAGGCCCTCGGCTACGCCGACCCGGCCAACGCCCTGCGCCACCTGACCGCGCTCGCCTCCGGCGTCAGCCGCAAGGCCGCCATCCAGCGGACCCTGCTGCCGGTGCTGCTCGGCTGGTTCGCCGACTCGGCCGACCCGGATGCCGGGCTGCTGGGCTTCCGCCAGGTCTCCGACGCGCTCGGCCGCACCCCCTGGTACCTGCGGCTGCTGCGCGACGAGAGCGCCGCCGCCGAACAGCTCGCCCGGGTGCTCTCCGCCGGGCGGCTCGCCCCCGACCTGCTGCTCCGCGCGCCGGAGGCGGTCGCCATGCTCGGCGACCCGAACGGCCTCGTCCCGCGCGGGCGGGCCGCGCTGGAGCAGGAGATACTGTCCGCCGTCGGCCGGGCCGGGTCCGCCGAGGCCGGGGTCGCCGCCGCCCGCTCGGTACGCCGCCGGGAGCTGTTCCGGACCGCCGCCGCCGACGTGCTCGGCCGGCTCGGGGACGACCCGGGCACCGCCCTGGACACGGCGGGGGAGGCCCTGACCGCCCTCAACGCGGCCACCCTGCAGGGCGCGCTGAGGGCCTGCGTCGCCGCCTGGGAGAGCGAGCACGGCGAGCTGCCCACCCGGCTGTCGGTGATCGCGATGGGCCGGTTCGGCGGCCGCGAGCTCTGCTACGGCTCCGACGCGGACGTGCTCTTCGTCCACGAGCCGGTGCTCGGCTCGCTCGAACACGACGCCGCCCGCGCCGCCCAGGCCGTCTGCAACCGGCTGCGCACCCTGCTCTCCGCGCCCTCGCCCGAGCCGCCGCTGCTGATCGACGCCGACCTGCGCCCGGAGGGCAGGCAGGGCCCGCTGGTGCGCACCCTCGCCTCGTACCAGGCGTACTACCGCCGCTGGTCGCACGTCTGGGAGAGCCAGGCGCTGCTGCGCGCCGAGCCGGTGGCGGGCGACGCCGAGCTGGGCGAGCGGTTCCGCGCCGTGATCGACCCGCTGCGCTACCCGGGGACCGGGGTGCCCGAGAAGGACCTGATCGAGATCCGCCGGATAAAGGCCCGGGTCGAGAGGGAGCGGCTGCCGCGCGGGGCCGACCCGACCACCCACACCAAGATCGGCCGGGGCGGCCTCGCCGACATCGAGTGGACGGTCCAGCTGCTCCAGCTCCAGCACGGGCACGAACTGCCCGCGCTGCGCACCACCAGGACCAGGGCCGCGCTGGCGGCCGCCACCGAGGCCGGGTTGGTGACGGCGGAGGACGCGGCCGTGCTGGACGCGGCCTGGCAGTTGGCCTCCCGGGTGCGCAGCGCGGTGATGCTGGTGCGCGGCCGCCCGGGAGACAGCTTCCCCGGCGACGCCCGCGAACTCGCCGGAGTGGCGCGCTACCTCGGTTACGGCGCCGGGCACTCGGGCGAGCTGGTGGACGACTACCGCCGGACCACCCGCCGGGCCCGCGCGGTGGTGGAGCGGCTGTTCTACGGCCCCTGATCACGCCGGATCACGGCCCTGATCACGCCGGATCACGGCCCTGATCACGGCCCGGATTATGGCCCTTGAGCCCGCAGCGGGACGGGCTGCCGGACGGCTCGGGCGACCTGGGCGGGCGGGCGAAGGACAGGTGTGCGAAACTCCGGTCTGACGTCCCATCGGCCGGTAGGCTCACAACCGTCCCGTCGATCATGGACGACCCGCACCGACCCCGGCAACCGCTCCGGTGGGTGCTTCCGAGCCCGTTCCAGGCAGAGAGAGACCGTATGGCCACCTGGGGATGGGCGAAGTCCGCCGTGGGCGGACGGCCCCGGCTGGGACTGGGCCTGCCGGGTCTGCGCGACCCGCTGCTCGCCGCCACCGCGCTCGCCGCCGTACTGAACGTGCTGTGGGCGCTGTTCCTGGCCAACGACTCGGGGGACCTGGCCGCGCAGTACGCGTGGACGGAGTTCATCCGGCAGAACCCCGACTCGGCGTACAACCTCTCCTGGTACGGCGGGATGCACACCGCGTCCTACAGCCTGCTGTCCCCGTACCTGATGGGCTGGCTGGGCGTGCGCACCACCGGGGTCCTCGCCACCACGGCGTCGGCAGCGGTCGCCGCGCGGCTGCTGACCCGGGTCCGGGCCGGCCGGCCGCTGGTGCTCGCGCTCTGGACGGCCCTCGCGCTCTCCGCCGACCTCTTCTCGGGCCGGGTCACCTTCGCGCTCGGGATCCTCTTCGCCCTCGGCGCGGTGGCACTGCTGTTCCCGGCGGCCGGCCATGACCGGCGCCGGCTCGCCGCCGTCCTCGGCCTCGGCGTACTGGCCACCATGGCCAGCCCGGTGGCCGGGCTGTTCCTGGAGGTGGTCGCGGCCGCGCTCTTCCTCGACCGGCGCCGGCCGGAGTCCTACGCCGTCGCGGCGGGACCCTTCCTGGTGATCGGCGGGACGGCGCTGCTCTTCCCCTTCCAGGGGGTGCAGCCCTTCGACTGGTGGCTGGCCGCGCCGCTGGCGGTGACCGCCGCCTGCGCCGCCCTCGTACTGCCGCGCGGATGGCGTGTCCTGCGGGCCGGCTCGGCGATCTACGCCCTCGGGGCCGCGCTGACCTGGGTGGTGCCGTCACCGGTCGGCAGCAACGTCGAGCGCCTGCCGCTGCTCTTCGGGCCCACCGTGCTGCTCGCCGCCCTGTTCCACCGGCCGCCGGGCGTCCCGGCGGACCCGCTGCGGGCCCGGCGGCGCCGGGTGGCGGTCGCCCTGCTGCTGTGCGTCGGTGCCGTCTGGCAGGTGACCAAGCCGATCGGCGACCTGGTCGCCACGGTGCCGGCCCAGGCGACGGCCCTGCACCCGAAGCCGCTGATCGACGAACTCCGCCGGATCGGCGCCGACCGGGGCCGGGTCGAGGTGGTGCCGCTGCGGACCCACGGGGAGGCGTCCGACATCGCGCCGTACGTCAACCTGGCCCGGGGCTGGAACCGGCAGGCCGACGTCGCGCGCAACCCGCTCTTCTACCAGGACACCCTCAGCCCGGACGACTACCACGCCTGGCTGCAGTTCTGGGGCGTCGGCTTCGTGGTGCTGCCCGCCGGACCGCCGGACGACGCGGCGGTCGACGAGGCCCGGATCGTCCAGGAGCCGCACGACTGGCTGAGCCCGGTGTGGAAGGACGCGAACTGGCAGCTCTACCGCGTGATGGACGCACTGCCGCTGGTGGCCCCGCCCGCGACCGTACAGCTCGCCGGGCCGGCCGCCGTCACCATCGACGTCCCGGAGCCGGGCTCGGTACTGCTGCGCATCCCGTGGTCCCCCTGGCTCTCCCTGGGCGGCGACGCGGGTGGCACCGGCAGCTGCCTCACCCAGGGCGGCAGCGACTGGACGGTCCTGCACGCCGCCCACGCGGGCACCTACCAGGTGGCCAGCCGCTACGGCCTCCCCCGGGGCGCGCCCTGTGTGAAGGCCTGAAACACGGACAGGGGCGCGGGGAACTGCGCGAAGCGGGAGGGCACAGGTCGGTGCCTTCCGGTTTCGCGCAGTTCCCCGCGCCCCTGCTTTGGTTCAGCGTCTAGCGTTGTGCTGCGACCGGGGTGGCCCACTGTTCGGGGACGGTGATCGGTGGGTCGGCGTCGGATCCGCCCGGGTGGCGGGGGAGCCGGTAGACCCAGACGTGGTAGATCGCCCGGGACGCCATGAAGCCGACCGCCAGGCAGACCTCGCCGCCCAGTGCGTCCATCCAGAAGTGGTTGGCGGTCGAGATGATCACGACCAGCGTCGCCAGCGGGTAGGCCAGGCCGAGGGCACGGACCCATGGGCGGCGGGCCAGGAAGAAGATCGTCAGGCCGCACCAGAGCGACCAGCCGATGTGCATCGACGGCATCGCGGCGAACTGGTTGGAGACGTGCGCGCCCGCCCCGGAGGCCATCGAACCCCAGGTGTGGTGGACGGACACGGTGTCCACGAAGTGCCCGTTGTCCATCAGCCGGGGCGGCGCCAGCGGGAAGAAGTAGAACCCGACCAGGGCGATCGCGGTGGTCACGAACAGCACCGACCGTGCCGCGGCGTAACGGCCCGGGTGCGAGCGGTAGAGCCAGATGAGCACGCCGATCGTCACGATGAAGTGCAGCGTGGCGTAGTAGTAGTTCATCCCCACGATCAGCCAGCTGACCGAGTTGACGCCGTGGTTCACCGAGCGTTCCACCGCGATGCCGAGGCTCTGCTCGAAGTGCCAGATCATGCTCGCGTGGTGCTGGGCCGCCGTCGCCTGGGTCGGGACGGCGTTGCGGACCAGCGAGTAGATCAGGTAGCTGAAGCCGATCAGGGCCAGCTCGAACCAGAGCCGAGGTCTCGCAGGTGTCCGGCGTTGATCGCGGACACGGCTGCGCAGCGCGGCGGCAGGCGTCTGGGCGGCGCGGGTGGCTCCGTCCGGTCGGTGGACCGTACGGTCCTCGCCCGGGACGGAACCGGCCCCGCGAGCCGCGTCGGCGCGGTCTGCGCTCGCATTACGGATCTCGGTCGGTTCCCCCATGGACGAGAAGTCTGCCAGACGACTTGTGGCCGCCCGCTCATCCTGCGGTAGGGGATTCGTCACCAGCTGTCCCCCAAAAGCGTGAGGGGCGTGGTACCTGGGGTGGGCATGAAGTCCATTGTGACTCGTTCGCAGACCACCGGTCGAGCCGACCCCCTCCGAGGCCCGTCCGCCCTGTCCGGCCGGGCCCCGACTGGGTTCCGGCTGGGCCCCGGCGTGGGTCCCGGCTCTGGGGCCCGCCTCGCTCCCGGCGGCCTCCGGCTGCTTCGCAACGGTTCGGTGAAGACCTTGATTGCAACGTTTTCAACATCTTGCTGAAATATCTTGCAGCCGCTAGCGTCCACGCCACTCAAACGTCGACGAGCCGCCCAAAGGGAGCCCTCAGTGGCCGAAGTGCCGCCCCGCCACCCACGGAGCACCACCCCCTACCGCAGACCCGGCCGCGCGGCCGGTCTGCTCGCCGCCACTCTGCTCGCGGCCACCCTCGGCTCGGCCCCCGTCGCGGCCGCCGCCGCTCCGCCGCCCCCGCCCTCGGACGCCGCCCTCGCCGCCTCGGCGGCCCGGCACGACCTCACCCGCGAGCAGTTCTACTTCGTCCTGCCGGACCGCTTCGCCAACGGCGACCCCGGCAACGACACCGGGGGCATCACCGGTTCGCGGATGGACAACGGCCTGGACCCGACCGACAAGGGCTTCTACCACGGCGGTGACCTACAGGGCCTGATCAACAAGCTGGACTACATCCAGGGCCTGGGCACCACCGCCATCTGGCTGGCCCCGATCTTCAAGAACAAGCCGGTGCAGGGCACCGGAGCCGCCGCCTCGGCCGGCTACCACGGCTACTGGATCACCGACTTCACCCAGGTCGACCCGCACTTCGGCACCAACGCCCAGCTCAAGGAGCTGATCGCGAAGGCGCACGGCAAGGGCATGAAGGTCTTCTTCGACGTCATCACCAACCACACCGCCGACGTCATCGACTACGCCCAGCAGAGCTACGACTACCGCTCGACGGGCGCCTACCCGACGCTCGACACCGACGGGAACCCGGTCGACGAGACCGCCATCGCCGACGCGGGCGGCAAGTGGCCGAAGCTCACCTCGAACTCCTTCCCGTACACGCCGGTCTTCCGTACTCCGGCCGACGCCACGGTGAAGTCCCCGGCCTGGCTCAACGACACCTCGCTCTACCACAACCGGGGGAACTCGACCTTCGCCGGCGAGTCCGCCACCGAGGGTGACTTCGCCGGCCTGGACGACCTGGACACCCAGAACCCGGCGGTGGTCAAGGGCTTCGAGAAGGTCTACCAGGACTGGGTGGCGCAGACAGGCGTCGACGGCTTCCGGATCGACACCGTCAAGAACGTCGACATGGCCTTCTGGCAGCAGTGGGCGCCCTCGCTCAAGAAGTTCGCGGCCCAGCACGGCAACAAGAACTTCTTCATGTTCGGCGAGGTCTACTCGGCCGACCCGACCGTCACCGCGCCGTACGTGACACAGGGCAAGCTGCAGGCCACCCTGGACTTCCCGTTCCAGCAGGGCGCCCGCAGCTTCGTGTCGCAGAACGGCTCCGCCAAGGCCCTCTCGGCGGTGTACTCGCAGGACTACCGATACACCAGCGCCGACAGCAACGCGTACGAGCTGCCGACCTTCCTCGGCAACCACGACATGGGCCGGTTCGGCAGCTTCCTGCAGAGCGACAACCCGGGGGCCGACCAGGCGACGCTGCTGAAGAAGGACCAACTCGGCAACGAGCTGCAGTTCCTGACGCGTGGTCAGCCCGTGGTCTACTACGGCGACGAGCAGGGCTTCACCGGCGCGGGCGGCGACAAGGACGCCCGGCAGGACATGTTCGCCTCCAGGACGCCCTCGTACAACACCGACAACGTGATCGGCGGCACCCCGGGCTCCGCCGACCGGTACGGCCAGAGCGGCGCGCTCTACCAGGGCATATCGACGCTGGCGAAGCTGCGGCAGGCCAACCCGGCGCTCGCCGACGGCGCGCAGATCGAGCGGTACGCGGCGGACGGGCCGGGTGTGTACGCGTTCTCCCGGATCGACGCCAAGCAGCAGGTCGAGTACCTGGTCGCGGTGAACAACTCCACCGACGCGAAGACCGTCGCACTCGACACCTTCTCGGCCGGGATGAGCTTCAACCAGCTGTACCCGCAGGCCGGTTCGGCCGGCGCCAGCGGCGCGGACAAGAAGCTGACCGTCACCGTGCCGCCGCTCTCCTCGGTGGTGTTCAAGGCGGCCGGCAGGCTCGCGAAGACGGACGCGGCCCCGCAACTCGCCCTCCAGGCACCGGCGGACGGTGCGACGGGTACGGTCACCATCGGTGCGGACGTGCCGGGCGGCGGCTTCGACCGGGTCTCGTTCGCCGCGCAGATCGGCAACGGGCACTGGCAGACGCTGGGGACGGCCGACGAGGGAACGTCCGGCTCTGCCGGCCAAGTCACTTTCAAGGTGACGCAGGACGTGAGCGCCGCAGCGCCCGGGACGGTGGTCCGCTACAAGGCCGTGGTGCAGGACTCCAGTGGCCGACTGCGGTCCGCCACCGGCTCCTTCACCACCGGCACCCCGGACCCGAAGCCGGTCCCGACCAGGACCTCGCGCCCGTACGCGGTGGTGCACTACCAGCGCAAGGACGGCAACTACGACGGCTGGAACCTCTACGCCTGGGGTGACCTCGCCGACGGCGAGCAGACCAACTGGCCCGCCGGGCACGGGTTCACCGGCCGGGACGCGTACGGGGCGTTCGCCTACGTCAAGTTGAAGGACGGCGCCGCCGACGTCGGGTTCATCGTGGAGAACAACGGCACCAAGGACGTCGCCACCGACCGGCACATCGACATCGGCAGCACGGGCGAGGTGTGGGTCAAGGAGGGCGATCCCACCGTCCACACCACCGATCCCGACCCGGCCGCTCCGGCCCCGGCCGGCACGGCGGTGATCCACTACCACCGCGCGGACGGCAACTACGACGGCTGGGGCCTGCACGACTGGACGGGCGCCGCGACGCCCACCGACTGGAGCAAGCCGCTGCAGCCCGCCGGCCGGGACGGCTTCGGGGACGTCTTCGAGGTGCCGCTCGCGGCGGGGGCGACCAGCCTCAGCTACATCCTGCACAACGGCAACGACAAGGACCTGCCGAACGACCAGTCGCTCGACTTCGCGAGCAGCGGCCGGGAGATCTGGATCATCGGCGGCCAGCAGAGCTACCTCCTCCCCGAACCGTCCGGCAGCTCCTCGCAGCTCGACCTCTCCACCGCCAAGGCGCAGTGGATCGACGCCAGAACGGTGGTCGTCCCCGCCAACTACGGTGCGGGCGACGGCACTCTGGCGGGCGGCACCAGCGCGCAGCTGATCTACGATCCCGCCGGCGGGCTCACGGTCGACAAGGGCGCGCTCAGCAAGCCCGGGCACTGGATCCGGCTCAACCCCGGTGCCCTGACCGACGCGCAGAAGGCCAAGTACCCGAACCTCGCGGGCTACCGGGCCTTCACCGTGGACTCCCGTGACACCGCGCGGATCACCGAGGCACTGCGCAGCGAACCGGTCTTCAGCGAGCACCTGCCGAACGGCGCGGTGCTCGCGGCGACCGGCGTGCAGCTCCCCGGCGTACTGGACGACCTCTACGCGGCCAAGGCGGCCGGGGCCAAGCTCGGCCCGGTCTACCAGAACCACTGTGTGACCCTGTCGCTCTGGGCGCCCACGGCCACCGAGGTCTCCGTCCAGCTCTTCGACCAGGCGACCGGCGGCACCCCGAAGACCGTCCCGATGCGGCGCGACGACGCCAGCGGCGTCTGGTCGCTGACCCGGGATGCCGGGCAACTGAGCGGCAAGTACTACCTGTACCAGGTCAAGGTCTGGGCGCCGAGCGTCCAGCAGCAGGTCACCAACCTGGTCACCGACCCGTACTCGGTCGCGCTCTCGCCCGACTCGAAGCGGAGCCTGGTGGCGGACCTCGCGGACCGCTCCACCAAGCCGGGCGGCTGGGACCAGCAGCAGACCCCGCAGGCGATCCCGGCGGTCAAGCAGCAGATCCAGGAGCTGCACGTCCGGGACTTCTCGGCGGCCGACACCACCGTGCCCGCCGCCGAACGCGGCACCTACCTGGCCTTCACCGAGTCCAAGTCGGCCGGGATGCAGCACCTGCGGGCGCTGGCCAAGGCCGGCATCACCACCATCCACCTGCTGCCGACCTTCGACATCGCCTCGATCCCGCCGAGCGCCGACCAGAAGCTGCCCGCCTGCGACCTCGCCTCGCTGCCCCCGGACAGCGACAAGCAGCAGGAGTGCGTGGCGGCGGTCCAGGCCGACGACGCGTACAACTGGGGCTACGACCCGCTGCACTACAACGTGCCCGAGGGCGCGTACGCCACCGACCCGAACGGGACGGCACGTACTGTGCAGTTCCGGCAGATGGTGCAGGCCATGCACGAGGCCGGGCTGCGGGTGGTGCTGGACGTGGTCTACAACCACACCGCCGCCGCCGGGCAGGCCGACCACTCGGTGCTCGACAAGGTCGTCCCCGGCTACTATCAGCGGCTCGCCGACGACGGCAAGGTCACCACGGACAGCTGCTGCGCGGACACCGCGCCCGAGCACGCCATGATGAACAAGCTGGTGGTGGACTCCGTCGTCACCTGGGCGCGGCAGTACAAGGTGGACGGCTTCCGCTTCGACCTGATGGGTATCGACCCCAAGTCGACCATGCTGGACGTCCAGTCGGCGCTGCGAGGGCTGACCAAGGCCAAGGACGGGGTGGACGGGAAGGGCGTCTTCCTCTACGGCGAGGGCTGGAACTTCGGCGTCGTCGCCAACAACTCCCGCTTCGTGCAGGCCACTCAGCAGAACATGGCGGGCACCGGCATCGCGACCTTCAACGACCGGGTCCGGGACGCGGCGCGCGGCGGGAACTTCATGCTCTCCTCCGCGCCGCAGCAGGGCTTCGCCTCGGGCCTCTACACCGACCCCAACGGCTCGGCGGCGAACGGCACTCCGGACCAGCAGAAGGCCGCGCTGCTGCACCAGATGGACCAGCTGGAGGTCGGCCTGACCGGCAACCTGGCGGGGTACTCGTTCACCGACAGCTCCGGAAAGGCCGTCACCGGCGCGGGAGTCGACTACAACGGCTCGCCCACCGGCTACGCGGCCAACCCCGGCGAGGCGGTCGAGTACGTCGACGCGCACGACAACACCGACCTGTTCGACGCCCTCGCCTACAAGCTGCCGACCGGCACCTCGCCCGCCGACCGGGCCAGGATGCAGGCGCTCGGGCTCTCGCTCACCGCGCTCGCCCAGGGACCGGGCTTCGCGGTGGCCGGCAGTGACCTGCTGCGCTCCAAGTCGCTGGACGCCAACTCCTTCAACTCCGGCGACTGGTTCAACTCCATCCACTGGGACTGCACCCAGGGCACCGGCTGGGGCCACGGCCTGCCGATGGCGGCGGACAACCAGTCGATGTGGGCGGCGGCGAAGCCGCTGCTGGCCGACCCGAACCTGGCCATGGGCTGCGCGCAGACCGAGGCCACCACCGCGCAGTACCAGCAGTTCCTGCGGATCAGGCAGTCCTCGCCGCTGTTCGCGCTGAGCACCGCCGCCCAGGTGCAGCAGCGGCTCTCCTATCCGCTCTCCGGCACGGCGGGGGAGACGCCCGGGGTGATCACGCTGCACCTGGACGGGACGGGCCTGCCCGGCGCGGAGAAGGGCATCACGGTGGTCTTCAACGCCACCCCGGCCGCCCAGCGCCAGACCGTTCCCGGCCTGGCCGGGACCAGCGAGAGCCTGCACCCGGTGCAGGCGCAGGGCACTGACCAGGTGGTGAAGCAGTCCGGCTTCGACGCCGCCACCGGGAGTTTCACGGTGCCGGCCCGGACCGTGGCGGTGTTCGTCCAGAACTGACGTAACCGTCGCACCTTCTGCGCGAACGCAGGGGCTCCGCCTTCGGGTGGGGCCCCTGTTGTCGACATCGAAATGTTGCATCCGGCAGCCTTGACGTGATCTTCACGCGCCCATAAATTCAGCGCACTGAAAGTTTCCTGCAAGTTTCAGTCTTCTTGCAGCAAGCTACTCAGGTGTAACGCCGTCATTTCTGACCGCCCGTGCCCCCACGTTCACGGGCGTACCAGGCTGCCACCCCAGCCCCCCTGGAGACAATGTGGTCACCACCTCCCCCACCCGTCGGCGTGCCCGCACGCTGGGCGCGCTGAGCGCCTCCGCCGCTCTGGTGCTCTCGATAGGCACCGGCCTCACGCTCGCCCCCACCGTCGCCCATGCCACCCCGCCGGGTACCAAGGACGTCACCGCCACCCTGTTCGAGTGGAAGTTCGACTCCGTCGCCAAGGCCTGCACCGACACGCTGGGCCCGAAGGGCTACGGCTACGTCGAGGTCTCCCCGGCCGAGGAGCACATCCAGGGCCCGCAGTGGTGGACCTCCTACCAGCCCGTCAGCTACCAGATCGCCGGGCGGCTCGGCGACCGCACCTCGTTCCAGAACATGGTGAACACCTGCCACGCGGCGGGCGTCAAGGTCATCGCCGATGCGGTGATCAACCACATGACGGCCGGCTCGGGCACCGGCACCGGCGGGACCAACTACACCAAGTACAACTACCCCGGCACCTACCAGGACCAGGACTTCCACTCCTGCCGCCAGCCGATCACCAACTACGACGACCGCACCAACGTGCAGGACTGCGAGCTGGTCAACCTCGCCGACCTGGACACCGGCAGCGCGTACGTCCAGCAGACCATCGCCAACTATCTGAGCGACCTGCTCTCGCTCGGCGTGGACGGCTTCCGGATCGACGCGGCCAAGCACATCGCCGCCACCGAACTCGCCGCCATCAAGGCGAAGATGAGCAACCCCAACGCCTTCTGGGTGCAGGAGGTCATCTACGGCGCGGGCGAGCCGATCCAGCCCTCCGAGTACACCGGCAACGGTGACGTGGACGAGTTCCGCTCCGGCACCTGGCTGAAGAGCGCCTTCGACGGCGGGCAGATCGCCGGCCTGTCCAACTGGGGCTCGGGCCTGCTGCCGAGCAGCCAGGCCCGCACCTTCGTCGACAACTGGGACACCGAGCGCAACGGCTCGACCCTGAACTACAAGTACGGCAACACGTACACCCTCGCCAACGTCTTCATGCTGGCCTTCCCGTACGGCTCGCCCAACGTCTACTCCGGCTACGCCTTCTCGAACAACGACGACGGCCCGCCGAACGGCGGTACGGTCAACGCCTGTTACAGCGACGGGTGGAACTGCACCCACGCCTGGCAGCCCGTCGCCAACATGGTCGGCTTCCGCAACGCGGTCTCCGGCACGGGCGTGACCAACTGGTGGTCCGACGGCGGCAACGCGATCGGGTTCGGCCGGGGCAGCAAGGGCTACGTGGCCATCAACCACGAGAGCTACCCGATCACCCAGACCTTCCAGACCTCGCTGCCGGCCGGTACCTACTGCGACGTCGAGCACGGTGACCCCGTCAACGGCGGCTGCACCGGCACCAGCTACACCGTCGGCTCGGACGGCACGTTCACCGCGACGGTCGGCGCCGGCGACTCCGTCGCCCTGTACGTCGGCGCCCCCGGTTCGCCGTCCGCCACCGCCGGCGCGGCGTTCGGCGTCAACGCCACCACGGTGACCGGCCAGAACATCTACGTGGCCGGCGACAACGCCGCCCTCGGCGGCTGGGACACCAGCAAGGCCCTGCTGCTCTCCTCGGCGAGCTACCCGGTCTGGAAGCTGAACGTGACGATGCCTGCGGGCACCGCCTTCCAGTACAAGTACATCCGCAAGGCGGCCGACGGCTCGGTCACCTGGGAGTCTGGCGCGAACCGGACTGCCACCGTCCCGGCGAGCGGCCTGATCACGCTGAACGACACCTGGCGCAACTGACGCTGTTGCTCAGCCACAACAAGGGGCGCGAGGAACTGCGCGAATCCGGAAGGCCACAGCCCGCACCCTTCCGCATCGCGCAGTCTCCCCGCGCCCCCTGCTGTGCTCCAGGCCGACGGCCCTACCCGCGCCCGATGTACGGCATCGTGGTCGCCAGCACGGTCGCGAACTGGATGTTGGCCTCCAGCGGCAGCTCGGCCATGTGCCGCACGGTGCGCGCGACGTCGGCCACGTCCATGGTCGGCTCGGCGGCGATCCGGCCGTCGGCCTGCCGGACGCCGACGCTCATCGCGGCCGTCATGTCGGTCGCCGCGTTGCCGATGTCGATCTGGCCGCAGGCGATCCGGTACGGGCGGCCGTCGAGCGACAGCGACTTGGTGAGCCCGGTGACGGCGTGCTTGGTCGCGGTGTACGCGATGCTGTTCGGGCGCGGCGCGTGGGCCGAGATCGAGCCGTTGTTGATGATCCGTCCGCCCTGCGGGTGCTGGGTCTTCATCAGGCGGAAGGCGGCCTGCGCACAGAGGAAGGTGCCCGTCAGGTTGAGGTCCACCACCGCTCGCCAGTCCGCGTACGACAGCTCCTCGACCGGGACCGGGGCGCCGAACGTCCCCGCGTTGTTGAACAGCAGGTCGAGCCGGCCGAAGCGCTCCGCCGTCTCGTCGAAGAGCGCGTCCACGGCGGCCGGGTCGGTGACGTCGGTCGGCACCACGGCGGCGGCCCGCCCCGAGAGTGCGGCGGTCTCCCGCAGCGGTTCGGCCCGGCGCCCGGCCAGCACGACGTGCCAGCCGGCTGGCGCCAGCTCCAGCGCCACGGCGCGCCCGACGCCCGTACCCGCTCCGGTGACTACGGCGACCTGGTCCGGCATGGCGCGCTCCTCGGGTTCCTCAGGCATGACGACGCCCTCATGATCGCTCAAGGGCCCTCGCCGGGGCACTGTAAGAGCGTCCAACGATCGATCGGGAACGAGAGCTCCAGCTGGTGGGACACCCGGACCGGCCCGCCCGGTGGTGTGAGTCTGGTCACGCTCGCGCCCGGCGGACGATCGGCGGGTGCGGCATCGGGGACGGCCGGTCAGGTGTCCGGTTCGGTAGCAGGCTGGGCGTTTTCGGTGCGCAGGACGTGATCATGGACGCCCAGGCGGTGACTCGCCCACCTGGACCCGACCTTCGGCGGGGGTGAACCCCCGCTGATCGGCGGGGATACGGAGGTTTGCGCGGTTGACGGCAACCGGTGGGGGGCCGAGGCACGTCATAGGATTCATGAACGGCGCGCAGTTCCGCAGGGAGCGGGCGCGCCGTCACCGGGGTCGGCAGACCGGACGTTCGCGGCAGTCAGGTGTCAGCGGCGGTCAGGAGTCCGCGTCGGCCAGAACCCCGCGAGCCCCACCCGCGAAACCCCACAATGCGCCCCACTCGGGGCCACCGCCCGGATCGGTCGACCGGGCGTGAGATCGGTCGGAGAGACTCACCGTGCAGCCGCTGTCGCAGCCCACCCGTACTCGCGCAGTCCTCGTCGCAGCCATCACGCTCGCCCTCGCCGGGGCCCTGGCTGCCTGCGGCAGCAGCGGCGGTGGCACCGCACCCGCCGTCGACGGGAAGGCGGCCGCAGACGTCAACTCCGCCGTCTCCCCGCAGACCAGCATCCCGCCGAAGCCGTCCAAGGTCCTGATGCCGACCGGCCCGGCCACCAAGTTCGACAAGTCCCACGACACCTCCGCCGGGCCGATCCTGGTGACCACCCTGACGGGCCCGAAGTCCGGCGTCTCCGGCAAGGTCTGGGTCTGGCTGCCGCCGCAGTACAACGACCCGAAGTTCGCCAACTACGGCTTCCCCGTCCTCACCCTCTACGCGGGCGGCCAGAGCAACGGCTACAACACCTGGACGGACAACCAGCTGCCGATCCAGGTGGAGGATGCGCAGCTGTCCCAGCAGGGCAAGGCGCACCCGTTCATCATGATCATGCCGGTGCAGAACCTGACGAGCGATGAGAACCGGGCCTTCGACTGCAGCGACATCCCGGGCCAGCCGAAGATGGGCACCTGGATGTCCCAGGACATCCCGGACTTCATCCACGCCAACTTCCGCACCCTGAAGGGCCGCGACAGCTGGGGCCTGATGGGCGCCTCCACCGGCGCGTTCTGCAGCGCCAAACTGGCGATGCAGCACCCCGACATCTACAAGGCCGCGGTGCCGATCGACGGCTACTGGAATCCGGACTCCCTGCTCTGGAAGGGCCACGAGGCCGAGCGCATCGCCAACAGCCCCGACAACCTGATCGCCACCAGCAAGGCCGACGTCCGGATGTACGCCACCGCCGCAGGCGGGACCCCGTACGAGACCAACCTGGTGAAGAAGTGGGTCGCCAAGGCCGTCGCCCCGACCACCGTCGAGTACTACGAGCAGCCGGGCGGCAAGCACCTCACCTCGGACTTCAAGAAGATGATCCCCAACTGCCTCGAGTGGCTCACCAAGAACCTGACCGGCCCCGAGAGCGACTGACCCGGAGACCGACTCAGAGACCGACCGACCCGGCTGAAACGTTGCGCCCAGGCGGCCGTAGGACCTTCCGGTCCTACGGCCGCCGCGCTTTCGGGGCTGCCGGGACCGGCACGGCGGCGGTCTCTGTCATACCGGCAGGCTAGAACTGAGCTCTGACAGCAAGAGTCCGCCGAACGGCTCAGGAGAAGCCCGGCAGGGCTCTGACCTGCGCGTCAATCGGACATTGATTCGACTCTGATGAGCTGTCACCACCCTGGAGATCCGAGTCGGGGTGCTGCGGTCGCAGTGTCCGAACCGGCCCAGTCTCAGCCAGTCATGAAGAGAGTGCGATGCCCAGCTACCTGCTGCCCGTCGAGTCCCCGAAGATCCCCGCCCAGTCGGGCAAGGAGCGCGACGTCCAGCCGGTCGTCGGCCCGATGCCTTTCGCCGGTCTGCGGCTGGTGCACGCGGCACTCCGCCGCGACCTGGCCCGGCTGCCCAACGCGCTGCGGCTGCTCCAGCTCGACGACCACGCCGGGGCCGAGGCGCTGCAGCGGCACTGGGACTTCATGACGGCCATGCTCACCTGCCACCACGAGCAGCAGGACACCCGGCTCTGGCCACTGCTGCGGCGCTTCGCGCCCGAGCTGCGGCTGCTGCTCAACTGGCTCGAATCCGACCACCACAACCTCGACCACTCGTTCACCCGGGTGACCACCCTGGTCCGGATCGCCACCCGGGACCCGGCGAGCAGCTGGCCGGTCGCGTACGCCGTCGAGGAGCTGGCGGCGCGGCTGGAGACCCACCTGCGGATCGAGGAGCGCCAGCTGCTGCCCCGGATGACCGGGATCTTCCCGGCGGGCTCGCGGATCGGCACCCTGCCCGAGCTGCTGGACCTGCTGCGGGCGGCGGACGGCCCCGCCCCCTCCGACGCCCTGGTCTGGCTGCTCGAAGGCGTGGACGACCGGCAGATCGACCGGCTGCTCGCCGACTGCGACGATTCGACGGTCCGTCAGTGGCCGCACTGGCGCGACACGTACGCGCGCTGCACCGACCTGCTCTGGGGTTCGCAGATCTGATGGCCGGCCTCTTTCGCCGGCGCCGCGTTCTACGCGCGGAGCGCGCCGTTCCGGAAGCGCCTCGGGATCGGGTGACCGGCATCGGGTGACCGGCATCGGGTGACCGACGAGGGCGCGCGGGGGAGGTGCCCCCCGCGCGCCCCCGTCTGAACTGGTGTCCGGCCTACGTGGAACCTACTCCGGCAGGCGGTTCTGCCAGTTCAGCGGTGTGACGACGATGACCTCGTCGGGTGAACCGTCCCACTGCGTCCGCAGCCCGGCCTTGGCCAGCGCCGCCACCACGGCCCGCCCGATCGCCGCCGTTTCCTCCGCCGTCTCCTCGTCGGAGGCGCCCGTTTCGTCCGCTCCCTCCTCGGCCTTGAACGCGCCGTAACGGAGCGTCAGGCCCTCGCCGGCCGCCGCGCGCTCGGTGTCCTGCTCGTGAAAGAACACGAACCCGTGCGAGTCCTCGTCGCCCTCCGCGCCGATCTCGGCGTAGCCGCACCGGGCGCAGCAGGTGAAGTCCATCTCCGCGACGATGCCCTGCGCCTCCAGCGCGTCGAACGCCTCGGCGAGCCGGTCCACGTCGGTGACCTCGGGCCAGCTCTCCTGCTCGGCGAGCCGGGCTTCCCAGAGCGGCGCGACTATCTCGTCGGCGTGCTCGACGTCCAGGCCGGCGTCGTCGAACGAGTCGAGCAGCACCTCGGCGAGTTCGTCCTGCTCCAGAAAGCCGCAGCGGATCAACTCCCGCGCCCGCTCCTCGGCGTCGCGTACCAGCTCAGGGTCGAGGTCGAGAATGATCTCAGTCATGACGGCATCCTCCCATCTGCCGGGGACAACCTCCGCCCCTGGTAGCGTCCCCGGATGTCCTCCCTCTTCGAACCGCCGCTGCTGACCAGGCTCCGAGGAGCCGAACGCATCCTGATAGCCGGAGCGGGAGGCGGGTTCGACGTCTACGCCGGGCTGCCGCTCGCCCTGGCGCTGCGGGCCGCCGGCCACCAGGTGCACCTCGCCAACCTGTCGTTCAGTCATCTGTACGGGCTGGACGCCGAGGTGTGGCAGGAGCCCGGACTCGCCGAGATCCGCCCCGACACGCGGTCGGCCGAACAGTACTTCCCCGAGCGCACCCTCGCCCGTTGGCTGCGCCTGCACGGCATGCCCGACACCGTTTGGGCCTTCGACTCGGTCGGGGTCCAGCCGCTGCGCGCCGCCTACCGGGCGCTGGCGGCCCGGCTCGGCATCGACGCGATCGTGCTGGTGGACGGCGGTACGGACATCCTGATGCGCGGTGACGAGGCGGGCCTCGGCACGCCGGAGGAGGACATGGCGAGCCTGGGCGCGGTGGCGGGCATGCCCGAGATCCCCGAACGCCTGGTCGTCTGCCTCGGGTTCGGCGTCGACGCCTACCACGGCGTCAACCACTCGCTCGTCCTGGAGAACCTCGCCGCCCTCGACCGGGCCGACGGATACCTCGGCGCCTTCTCCATCCCTCGCGACACCCGGGAGGGCGCCCTCTACCTGGACGCCGTCGCCCACGCCCGGGCCGCCTTCCCCGAACACCCCAGCATCGTCCAGGGCTCGGTCGCGGCGGCGCTGCGCGGCGAGTTCGGCGACGTCCGCTTCACCGAGCGCACCAGTAACAGCGAGCTCTTCGTCAACCCGTTGATGACGCTCTACTTCGCCGTCACCGTCGAGTCCCTGGCCGCCCGGCACCTCTACCTCGACCGCATCGAACAGACCTGGCTGACCCGCCAGATCAGCTCGGCGGTGGAGGAGTTCCGCGACGAACTCCCGTCCCGGCGCCCACCGAGGATGTTCCCGCACTGAGCGCACCCATCAACTACCGCCGGAGCCCTTCGCGGCGGCGAGGATCTTGACGGTGGTGTGGAAGAAGCGGGCCGTGCCCTGGCCCCCGTACGACTTCGGGAAGGCCGCGGCGGGGTTGGCGCCGAGCCGCCCGTTCCGCAGGTGCATCACGATGAACGCCGCGCCGGGGGTAGCACCGAGGATGTCCCAGTCGCCCTTGGGGGAGTGGACGGGGAACTCGTAGTCGTCCGGCAGCGGTTCGGAGAGGAAGACGACGCAGAGCCGCAACTCAGGCGTCACCTCGATGCCCGCGAAGGGGTCGGCCGCGACCAGCTCCTCGACCTCCGCCACCGTCCGCAGCATGACGGGCACCGGGTAGCCGAGAGCCGCCGCCAGGTGCTGCTCGATCCGGGCGGTCAGCGCCGCGCGGTCTGCCTCGCCGGTGGTGAAGAAGACATTGCCGCTCTGGATGTACGAGCGGACCCCACCGAGCCCCAGCTCGGTGAAGAGCGCGCGCAGCCGCTCCATCTTCACGGTCCGTCCGCCGACGTTGATCGCCCGCAGGAACGCGATGTAGCTGGTGTCTGCCATCGGGCCAGTCTGGCCTACCCGGGCGGCAGCGCGTCGGCACATTGCGGCGCTGCCCGGGATCTGTCAGTGCCCGCTGCCAGACTGGCCGCATGACCAGTTGGCAGGATTTCGAGCAGGAGGCCCCGGACTTGGAGCCCGCTGTGCGGGCCCGCTTCGAGGCTCACCGGCACCATGTGCTGGCCACCCTGCGCAAGAGCGGCGCACCCCGGGTGAGCGGTACGGAGGTCCGGATCAGCGGCGCCGATCTGACGATCGGCTCGATGTACGGCGCGATGAAGGCACTGGACCTGCGTCGGGACGGACGCTTCGCGCTGCACAGCAATCCCGGCGACGAGACGATGGTGAGCGGCGACGCGAAGATCTCCGGCATCGCCGTGGAGATCGTCGACGAGGTCGACATCTCCGCGTACGAGTCGGATCTCCCGCAGCCGCCGCAGGAGCCGTCCCACGCTTTCCGACTCGACCTGACGGAGGTGGTGTTGACGACCGTCGAGGACGATCACCTGCTGATCCGCTCCTGGCGTCCGGGCGAGCCGGTGAAGTCCGTCATCCGCAGCTGACCGGCCCACCCACAGCTGACCGCCCGCCCGCATGACGGCCGGGCGGGCGGGCATACGGGCGGGCGGGCGTGCGATGGCAGGGCTCAGCTCGGCAGTACGGACTTCAGTACCTCCGGCGTCCGGGCCACCACGGCGTGCCCGTCATCGGCGGTGATGATCGGGCGCTGGATCAGGATCGGGTGCTCCGCCAGCGCGGCGATCCAGCGTGTGCGGTCGGTGTTCGTGCGCGTCCACTTCTTCATGCCCAGGTCCTTGGCCGGCTGCTCGTCCAGCCGGGTGATGTCCCACGGCTCGAGCAGGAGCCGCTCCAGCACCTGCTCTAGCTCGGCGGCGGTCGGCGGGTCCTCCAGGTAGCGGCGGACGGTGTACTCGGCGCCGACGGCGTCCAACTCGGTGAGCGCGCTGCGGCACTTCCCGCATCGCGGGTTGATCCAGATCTCCATCCCCACAGGGTAGGAGATCGGCGCCCCCGAGCCGACCGGTCACGCCCGGGGCCCGGGGCCCGAGGTCACGCCACCCGGTCACTTTGCCGGTCGGTCGAGGTAGCCGAACTGCGCGGCGTACTTGACGATCGTGCTCACGTACGCCCGCGTCTCCGGGTACGGCGGCACCCCCTGGTGCTGGGTGACCTTGCCCGGGCCCGCGTTGTAGGCGGCGAGCATGTTGTCGGTCGCGTTGCCCGGCACCGAGGCGACCTGCCGGGCGAGCCAGCAGTCGTACTTCGCCTGCGCGGGAATCGCGTCGGCGGGGTCGAACACGTCCTTGACGCCGTCGCCGTTCCCGTCCACACCCCACTCCGCCCAGGTCTCCGGGGTGAACTGGGCGATGCCTTCGGCCCCGGCCGAGGAGACGGCGGACGCCCGGAAGTGCGACTCGGCGTAGAGCTGGGCGGCGAGCAGCGAGGGCGTGACGGCCGGGCAGGTCTTGGCCGCCGCGTCGATCAGCGGCACCAGCGCGGTCGGCACGGTCACCTTCTCGTGCGCCCGCACCACCAGCACCACGACGACCACCCCACCGCTCAGCAGTACGGCCAGCGCGGTCAGCCAGACGATCCACCGCCGTCCCGTCCGTCGCCGGGTCCCGTCCTGGCCGGTCGTCCCGTCCTGGCCGGTCGTCCCACCGTCACCGCTCATCCCGTCCTCGCCGGTCATCGCCTTTTCGCCGCCCGTCCCGTCGTCGCTGGTCGGCGCCTTTTCGCTGCTCATGGCCCAAGCATCTCCCGGGCCGCAGGCCCGCTGCGGCCGGCCTCGGCCGGATCCGGCCCGGTCCGACCGGGTCCAGGGCCGCTCCCGTACCGGGATCCGGCCGGAACTCAGCTGGATCACACGGCGTTTACCGAACAGTAACCGGGGTCGAGGCGCCCCGGTGATGTCAGGGATTCCGGGATCTCAGGGATCCCGGGGAGGAGTGGCGATGGACGGCGCGGCGATCCTGGAACAGCTGATGACGGTGGCAGGCCGGGGGGACCCGTACCCGCTGTACGAACAGGCCCGCCAACTCGGTCCCGTGACGACCACCGACGAGGCCCTGGTCATGGCGGTCGGGTACCGGGAGGTCAACGAGGCGCTGCGCGACGGGGCTTTCCAGGTCCCGGACCTGGAGGTGCGAACGCGGTGGGAGGAGGGCTTCACCGACCACTCCTCGAAGATCATGTTCAGTCGGTCGATCCTGGAGCGGAACGAGCCGGACCACTCCCGGATGCGCTCGCTGATCGCCTCGGTCTTCACCGCCCGCCGGGTCGCCGCACTGGAGCCCGCCGTGGTCGCGGCCGTGCACCGGCTGCTCGACGAGATGGCCGAGCAGGGCGCCGACGGTACGCCCGTCGACTTCATGGACACCTTCGCCTACCGGCTCCCCGTCGGCGTCATCTGCGAGCTGCTCGGCGTACCGGAGGCCGACCGCCACCTGTTCCGGACCCTGGCCTCCGACCTGACGGTCTCGCTGGAGATCATCGCCGAGGAAGCCGAGCTGGCCGCCGCCGACGACGCGGCCGACGAACTCGCCGGCTACTTCACCGCGCTGGCCGCCCGGCGCCGCGCCCACCCGCAGGACGACCTGGTCAGCGCGCTGGTCCAGGTCGCCGACGCCGACCCCGGCCGGCTCTCCGGGCAGGAACTGCTCGCCAACCTGGTGCTGTTGCTGGTGGCCGGCTTCGAGACCACCACCAACCTGCTCGGCAACGGCCTCGCCCTGCTGCTCGACCATCCCGAGGCGGCGGCCGGGCTGCGGTCCGGCACCGTGACGGCGGCGGGCCTGACCGACGAGGTGCTGCGCTTCGACTCGCCCGTCCAGCTCACCTCCCGCATCTCGCTCGCCGACGGCCTGCGCATCGGCGAGATCGAGGTCCCGTACGGCTGCATGGCGCTCCTGCTGATCGGCGCGGCCAACCGCGACCCGCTCCGCTACGAACACCCCGACCGCTTCGACCCCACCCGCCGGGACAGCCGCCCGCTCAGCTTCGGCGGCGGGTCGCACTTCTGCCTCGGCGCCCAGCTCGCCCGGCTGGAGGGCACGGTCGCGCTGCCGGCGCTGCTGTCCCGCTTCCCGCGGCTGGCCCCGGCCGGACCGCCCGTCCGCCGGGACCGCCTCGTGCTGCGCGGCTACCAGAGCCTGCCGGTCGCCGTGCGCTGAGCGCCAGGTTCACATCCAGGCTCTGAGGTTGGGGTGCGGCGTAACCGGGTCTTTGGTCCCGTCCGGGCGGGACTTTCGCCATCGCCCCGGGGTCGCCGCCTTGGCGACCATGGAGGGGAGGTTCACGCCGCGCGCTCGACGTGCCCGACCCGCGCCGCGCAAGGCGCCGACAGGACATCGTCCCGCCCGGCCGAGGAGGTCAGTTTGTCCGCGCCCGTCCAGTCGCGGCCCGCCGCACCCCAGCAGCCCGCACGTCGGCAGCCCGCACCCCGTACTCCTGCCACGCCCCGGCACAGCCCCGCGACCGTCGCGGCGCGCGGGAACGTCATCGTGGGCGAGAGCTGGCGCGCGCCGCGCTGGGTGGTCGCCCTGCCGTTCCTGCTGATCGCCGTGGACCTCAGCCTGGAGATCGTGCTGCCGCACACCGTGGCGGCGGGTTTCCTGCTCACCGTGCTCCCGGTGATAGCGGCCTTCGGCCTGCGTCCGCTCGTCGTCGGCTTCTCGACCCTGGTGGCGATCGGCCTGCAGGCCGTGCTCGCCGCCCGGGCGGACCACCTCGTCGAGCAGCACCACATCTGGATCTACATCGCGACGGCCCTGGCCGGACTGATGGGCGCGGTCCTCTCCTGGCAGCGCATCCGGCAGGACCGCGACCTGGTCCGGGTCCGGACCGTCGCCGAGACCCTGCAGCGCACGGTGCTGCGGCCCGTCCCCACCCACATCGGCGGCCTGCAGGCGGCCGGCCTGTACCGCCCGGCGCAGGCCGACGTCGCGATCGGCGGTGACCTGTACGAGGTCTGCGAGACCCGCTTCGGCACCCGGGTGCTGCTGGGCGACGTCCGGGGCAAGGGCCTGGAGGCGGTCCGGACGGTGGCCGACGTGCTCGGCGCGTTCCGCGCCACCGCGCACGAGACGCCGGATCTGGCGGACCTCGCCGAACTTCTCGACCGCCAGGTGCTCCGCGAGGCCGGCGAGCGCGGCGACGACGAACTCTTCGTCACGGCCGTCCTGCTCCAGCACCGGGCCGGCTCCGGCGAGTGTGAGGTGGTCAACCGGGGTCACCTCGCCCCGGTCCTGCTGACCCCGACCCGGGTACGGCCCGTCGAGTGCCCCGAATACCTGCCGCTCGGCCTCGGACAGCTCGGCTCCGACCGGCCGGCCCGGCCCGTCACGATCCCCCTCCCGCCCGGTCACACCCTCCTCCTGCACACCGACGGCGTCAGTGAGGCCCGCGACACCGCCGGCGCCTTCTATCCGCTCACCGAACGCCTCACCGCCCTGGGCGGCACCGACCCGGAGGACGTCGTCGCCTTCCTCGACCAGGACGTCCGCCGCCACTCCAGCCCGCTTACCGACGACCTCGCCGTCCTCGCCCTCAGCCCGATCGGCTGACGGGCTGACGGACGGGCTGACGGGGCTCACCGGGCAGACTGTGGGGATGTCCGAGCCCGCTCTGATCCCCCCGATCCCGCCCCTGCTGCCGCAGACCGTCCGCTGCCGCCGCTGCGCCCGCCCCCTCCACGACCCCGAATCCCGCATCCTCCGCCTCGGCCCCGAGTGCCGAGGCCCCGACACCGCACCCCGCGCCGTCCCGGGCGACCAGGAGACCCTGCCGGGGCTGTGACCCCGGGGGATTCGGGGCCGGCTGGGCCCCTGTTTCCAGGGCGAAGGACGGTACGCGGAAGCCCGAGGACGAAGCCGGGGCGTCGCGCTGCGCGGAGAGCCACCCATTCGGCGGCGTTCAGCTCGTGGCCCCCGGGGTATGGCTGTCTCGCGATGGGCCGAGTACGGTCCGTAAAGGCTGAAGGGGCAACACCATGGCTTCGGGCACAGTGAAGTGGTTCAACGCGGAAAAGGGCTTCGGCTTCATCGAGCAGGACGGCGGCGGCCCGGACGTCTTCGCCCATTACTCGAACATCGCCGCTCAGGGCTTCCGTGAGCTTCAGGAGGGCCAGAAGGTCAACTTCGACATCACCCAGGGCCCGAAGGGCCCGCAGGCGGAGAACATCACCCCAGCCTGAGCACCCGAACACGCGGTGGCCCCCGATCCGGGTGACAGTGCCCGGGTCGGGGGCTTCGTGCTGGTCAGAACCTGCCGTGAGTCACTACTCCTTCCCGCCGAACCGTGCCAGCGCCTCCAGGGTCGCTTGCCGCATGGCGGGGCTGCCGGTGTGTCCCGAGTCGTCGATCACCTTCAGCTCGGCGTCCGGCCAGGCTTTGGCCAGCTCCCAGGGGGCTTTCAGTGGGCAGCCGAGGTCGAGCCGGCCGTGGATCAGTACGCCCGGGATTCCGGCCAGCCGGTGTGCGTCGCGGAGTAGTTGTCCGTCCTCGAGCCAGGCGTTGTTCGCGAAGTAGTGTGCGCAGATCCGGACGAAGGCCAGCAGCGCGTCGTCGGGCCGGTCGCTGTAGGAGCCCGGGTTGCCGAGTGCCTCGTGGGCGATGACGGCGTCCTCCCAGGTGCACCAGTCCCGCGCCGCTTTGAACCGGACGGCTTCGTCCGGGCTGTTGAGCAGCCGGTCGTAGGCTGCCACGAGGTTGCCGTTCCGGTCCGCGGCCGGCAGTGCGTCGCGGAACGCCTCCCACGGGCCGGGCAGCAGCCGTCCGACGCCGTGGTAGAGCCAGTCGGTCTCCTCCGGCCGAGCCGTGAAGACGCTGATGACGACGATCTCGGAGACCCGCTCGGGGTGGCGCTGGGCGTAGGCGAGGATCAGGGTCGAGCCCCAGGAGCCGCCGTAGAGGAGCCAGCGCTCGATGCCCAGGTGCTCGCGCAGCCGTTCCATGTCGGCGATGAGGTGTTCGGTGGTGTTGTGCTCGAGGCCGACGGCCGGATCGGAGGCGTGCGGCCGGCTCTCACCGCAGCCACGCTGGTCGAACTCGACGACCCGGTAGACCTCGGGATCGAACACCCCGCCCCTGCGGGGCCGCCCTCCGCCACTGCGCCGCCCGCCTGCCCCGGGGCCGCCGTGTACGGAAAGTACGGCCTTTCCGTCGGGGTTGCCGTGCGTTTCCCAGTAGATCTGGTTGCCGTCGCCGACGTCGAGGAGGCCGCGTGCGTACGGTTCGGCCAGTGGGGACGGTTGGTACATGACGGTCTCCTCCTGAAGGCGCGAAGAACAAGCTCGCCAGGTTAGTCGGCGCCTGGAACGACGTCTCCCGATTTTCAACAGCGCCTGGTCGGCCAACTGGCGGAGATCGTAAGGGAGATGAGGGCCCGGACCGCTCACGTTGGGAGCTTCGCCGGCCCAACACCTGGCTGCGGGCGGGCACCGCCGCACACCGGCAGATCGCCGCCCGCCTCACCATCGCGCCGAAGAGCGGGTGCCGGGACCTCGCGCCCGACAGTCGTTCCGCTACCTGACCACTGCTCAGACGGTGAACAGCGGCTGGGCCGCGCCGGTCTCGGCGTGGCCCTTGAGACGGGTCGGCAGTTGCCCCCGGGTGTAGGCGGCCGGGGGTAGCCCGGCCCCGTACTGCAGGGCCTCCCACGAAACCGTCGCTGCAGCTCAGAGCCTTGCCGAGCTGCAGCGACGGAATCGGATATTTGCGTTTGTGCAGGCCAAACGACCTCTACAGATCGAAGTACAGCTCGAACTCGTGCGGGTGCGGCCGCAGCGCGATCGGGGCGATCTCGTTGGTGCGCTTGAAGTCGATCCAGGTCTCGATCAGGTCGGGGGTGAACACCCCGCCGGCGAGGAGGTACTCGTGGTCGGCTTCCAGGGCTTCCAGGACGGCTGGGAGGGAGGCGGGGACCTGGGGGACGGAGGCGTGCTCGTCGGGGGCCAGCTCGTACAGGTCCTTGTCGACCGGCTCCAGGGGCTCGATCTTGTTCTTGATGCCGTCGAGGCCGGCCATCAGCATGGCGGAGAAGGCCAGGTAGGGGTTGGAGGACGGGTCCGGGGCGCGGAACTCGATGCGCTTGGCCTTGGCGTTGGAGCCGGTGATCGGGATGCGGATCGCGGCTGAGCGGTTGCGCTGGGAGTAGACCAGGTTGACCGGGGCCTCGAAGCCGGGGACCAGACGGTGGTACGAGTTCACCGAGGGGTTGGTGAAGGCGAGCAGCGACGGCGCGTGCTTGAGCAGGCCGCCGATGTAGTAGCGGGCGGTGTCGGACAGGCCCGCGTAGCCCTGCTCGTCATAGAAGAGCGGCGTGCCCTCGGTCCAGAGCGACTGGTGGACGTGCATGCCGGAGCCGTTGTCGCCGAAGATCGGCTTCGGCATGAAGGTGGCCGTCTTGCCGTTCCGCCAGGCGACGTTCTTGATGATGTACTTGAACAGCATCAGGTCGTCGGCCGCGTGCAGCAGGGTGTTGTACTTGTAGTTGATCTCGGCCTGCCCGGCGGTGCCGACTTCGTGGTGCTGGCGCTCGACCTCGAGTCCGGATGCGGCCAGCTCGAGGGACATCTCGGCGCGCAGGTCGGCGAAGTGGTCGACCGGCGGGATCGGGAAGTAGCCGCCCTTGTACTTGACCTTGTAGCCGCGTACGTCGCCCTCGGTCGAGCCGGAGTTCCAGGCCCCGGCCTCGGAGTCGATGTGGTAGTACGAGGCGTTGGCGGTGGTCTCGAACCGCACCGAGTCGAAGACGTAGAACTCGGCCTCGGGCCCGAAGTAGGCGGTGTCGGCGATGCCGGAGGAGGCGAGGTACGCCTCGGCCTTCTTCGCCACGTTGCGCGGGTCGCGGCTGTAGGCCTCGCCCGTGATCGGGTCCTGGATGAAGAAGTTGATGTTGAGGTGCTTCGCCTTGCGGAACGGGTCCAGGCGGGCCGTGGAGAGGTCCGGCACGAGGGCCATGTCGGACTCGTGGATGGCCTGGAAGCCACGGATCGAGGAGCCGTCGAACATCAGGGTCTCGGACGGGTCGAAGGTCGCGGCCGGCACGGAGAAGTGCTGCATGACGCCTGGCAGGTCGCAGAACCGGACATCCACGAACTTGATGTCGTTGTCGGCGATGTACTGCTTCACTTCGGCGGCGTTGTTGAACATCCATCCTCCTCAGCGTGCGGTTTGGTGGCTCACGATAGGAATCGGCCGTTTCCGGTCGGTGACCTCACCGTTTCCTGAATGTTAACCAAGCCTGCCACGCAGGTGCCAAAGGCCCGCGCTTCCGGGCAAAACGCTTCGCCGGTCGGGGTGCTGTCCGACCAGTGGTCTGGACCACTGGTTGCCGGTGGCGCGGCACGATTCACCCGCACGGGGGCAGTACGCAGCGGGCCGGCCGGCAGTAGGGCATGGCTCGGGTCTGGTGCGGGCGTGGCGTGGGCAAGGTACGGGCGTGGCGCGGGGGGAGGTGCTCGAAGATCGCCCGTGCTGCCCGGATAGTGTGGATTCGTGGACACCAGAGAAGCGTTGGGATCGTGGATCGACGGCCCGAAGGCCGCGGCCGAGAAGATGGGCGCCGACTTCGGCTACCGCGGCGAGCGCCTCGGCCTGCCCAAGGAGGGCCCCGGCTCGCTGGCCGGCCCCGGCCGCCGGATCGGCGCGCTGTTCGTCGACGGCTGGCTCTGCAGCCTGGTCGCCTACGGCCTGCTCGCGCACGGCAACCAGTCGGTGGCCAACCTGTGGACCACACCGCTGTTCTACGCGGTGACGGTGCTGCTGCTCGCCACCGTCGGCACGACCGTCGGCAAGCGGCTGTTCGGTCTGCGGGTGGTCCGGCTGGGCGGCGCCCGCGCCACCATCCCGCAGGTGCTGCTGCGGACCCTGCTGCTCTGCCTGGTGGTGCCCGCCCTGGTCTGGGACCGCGACAGCCGTGGACTGCACGACAAGGCCGTCGGCACGATCGAGGTCCGTGTCTAGGCCGGCCGCCGACCACAACGGGGGCGCGGGGACCTGCACGAAGCGGTAGGGCACAGGTGGTTGCCTTCCGATTTCGCGCAGTTCTCCCCCAGCCTTCGGCCGGGAGGTACCCCCACGCGCCCCCTGTCCATGTTTGCCCGCCGGCGGAGCCCCCGACGTGAAACGGCCCCGCCGCGAGGATTCGCGGCGGGGCCGTTGTGCCGGGTCGAGCGGGAGCGGTCAGCGGGCCTGGCCGCCCTTGGGCATCCGGGCACCCTTGGGCATCGGGCCCTTGGGGATCGGCGCCTTGGAGAGCAGGTCGCCCAGGGCGCGCAGGCGGTCGTTGGTCTCGGTGACCTGGGCCGGCGTGATGGAGCGGGGCAGGCGCATCAGGGTGATCTGCAGCTTCTTGAGCGGGATCGCCCCCTCGCTGTCGCCGACCATGATGTCGTGCACCGGGATGTCACCGACCACCCGGGACATCTTCTTCTTCTCGGCCGCCAGCAGCGGGCGGACCCGGTTCGGGTTGCCCTCACCGATCAGCGCGATCCCGGGACGGCCCACCGCGCGGTAGACCGCGTCCTGGCTGCGGGTGACCGCGACCGGGGTCGGGTTGGCGCTCCAGCCGCGCTTGATGTTGCTCAGCACCGCCGCAACCGCGCCCGGCTGGCCCTCCATCTGACCGAAGGCCGCGCGCTCGGCGCGCCGTCCGAAGACGATCGCCATGGCCAGGACGGCCACGATGAAGCCCAGGATGCCCAGGTAGATGGGGTGGTCGATCGCAAAGCCGATGGCGAGGAACACGCCGAAGACAATGAGGCCGACGCCTGCGATGATCAGGCCGATCTTGGTGTCGACCTTCTTGGTCATTTGGTACGCCGTGCGGATCTGCTTGAGTCGCCCGGGGTTCTCGGATGTTTCCCTCGCCATAACGCTCATGGTACGTGGCCCGGCCGCGGGATATCCAAGGGCGCCCCCAACCAGTCGAAAGGGCAACCGATCGGAAGCCTCACCGAGACCGGCCGGGCCTGCCGAGACCGGCCGAGCCGCACCGACACCTACCAGGACAGGCCAGGACACACCGGGACGTACCGGACGAGTTCGCCCCCGTGCGGGTGGTCAGGCCGCGCCGTGCTCCCGGTCCGCCGCGTACCGGCGGTTCTCGCAGACGGACGCCCAGGCGTTCCGCTGGGCCTGCCGCTGACCGCCGGCCAGCAGTACGTTCTCGGCGAGCCGCAGGGCGTCGCCGACCGAGCGGACCTGGCCCAGCGCGAATCCGCGCCGTGCCGCACCACCTGCTACCTGCCTACCCTGCATGCCGAGCAACTCCCCTCGATGCCTGCGGAACCGGGACTCTTTCATCTTGGCCGCGCGGTGTTACCGGTCGGTGACCCCGTCGTCAAAGCCTGATGAAAGCCTGACGTACTCGAGGCGGAACCGGGTGGAGCCGGGCGGAAGCGGACGCGAGCCGATTCCGAACGGCAGCGGCGGGGCGGGCAACCGTGCCCACCCCGCCGCTCCCGAACTGCTGAACTCCTGAACAGATGAACTGCTGAACCGCCGAGCAGACCGTATGGTCAGACCGCAGCCTTGGCGCGGTGCTCCAGCGCCTGGCGGTACAGCCGTCCGGCGCGGTACGAGGAGCGGACCAGCGGCCCGGACATCACACCGGCGAAGCCGAGCTCCTCGGCCTCCTCCTGCAGCTCCACGAACTCGTGCGGCTTCACCCAGCGCTCGACCGGGTGGTGGCGCAGCGAAGGCCGCAGGTACTGGGTGATGGTGATCAGTTCGCAGCCGGCCCCGACCAGGTCGGCCAGCGCCTGGCTGACCTCCTCGCGGGTCTCGCCCATGCCGAGGATCAGGTTCGACTTCGTCACCAGGCCGGCCGCGCGGGCCTGCGTGATGACGTCGAGCGAGCGCTCGTAGCGGAAGCCCGGCCGGATCCGCTTGAAGATCCGCGGGACGGTCTCGACATTGTGCGCGAGCACCTCGGGGCGGGACGAGAAGACCTCGGCCAGCTGGTCCGGCTCGGCGTTGAAGTCGGGGATCAGCAGCTCGACGCCCGTCCGTCCGGCCTCGCGGCCGGCGGTCAGCGCGTGCACCTGGCGGACGGTCTCGGCGTAGAGCCAGGAGCCGCCGTCCTCCAGGTCGTCGCGGGCGACGCCGGTGATGGTGGCGTAGTTGAGGTCCATCGTGACGATGGACTCGGCGACGCGGCGGGGCTCGTCCCGGTCGAAGTCGGCGGGCTTGCCGGTGTCGATCTGGCAGAAGTCGCAGCGGCGGGTGCACTGGTCACCGCCGATGAGGAAGGTCGCCTCGCGGTCCTCCCAGCACTCGAAGATGTTGGGGCAGCCGGCCTCCTGGCAGACGGTGTGCAGCCCCTCCTTCTTCACGAGCGCGTGAAGGGCGTTGTACTCCGGGCCCATCTTCGCCCGGGTCTTGATCCACTCAGGCTTCCGCTCGATGGGGGTCTCGCTGTTGCGGACCTCCAGACGGAGGAGCTTCCTGCCGTCAGGTGCGACAGCGGACACGTGCGACTCCTAGAACTAGACGGGGTACCCCCAGGGTACGCCTGTGCTTGTGCGGCTTGTGCCGGGCCTGGGCCCGGCATTCGTAGGGCAACAGCCCGGTAACTCGGTGGATTCCCGAGCTGCGGGCAGGGTTCAGCGGGCGAGCGCGGGCTCCGCGAGCTCGGCAAAGACCTCGGCGAGGTGCCGCTCGACCACCGGCAGCGCGGCGCTGACCGGGAGGTCCCGGCCCAGCTCGGAGGTGAGCGAACCCACACCGGCGTCCCGGATCCCGCAGGGCACGATCCGGTCGAACCAGGTCATGTCGGGGTCGCAGTTGAGCGCGAACCCGTGCATCGTCACGCCCCTCGCGACCCGGACGCCGATCGCGGCCAGCTTGCGGTCGTCCCCGCGCTGCCCGGCGTTCGACGCCGCGTACTCCGGGCCCGCGAGGCGCGGGTCGATGCCCAGCGGGAGGCCCATCCGCAGCGTGAGCTTGCCGATCTCCACCACCTGCGACGGGTCCACCACCGCGTCCGGGATCTCCTGGCCCAGCACCCACACCCCGCTGCGGCCCTCGATCCGGGTGGTGTCGACGCCGATCTCCGCGCAGGAGCGGATCACTGCCTCCTCCAGGCGACGGACGTACGCGACCACGTCCATCGGGTCCGGCAGCTTGACGATCGGGTACCCGACCAACTGGCCGGGGCCGTGCCAGGTGATCTCGCCGCCCCGGTTCACCGGCACCACCGGGGTGCCGTCCAGCGGGTAGTCCTCCGGGTTGGTGCGGCGGCCGGCCGTGTAGACCGGCGGATGCTCCAACAGCAGCACGGTGTCCGGGATCTCGTCGGCGACCCGCAGCGCGTGCAGCCGCTGCTGCTCGGCCCAGGCCACCTCGTACGGCACCGACTCCTCGCCTATGCCCATGCGTACGAACCGTACGTGCTCGCTCACCGCTGCTCCTTGCCAGGCGTTCGAGACCAACCTCGCCAGGGTACGCCTGCGGCGATCCCGGCCCGGGGGCAGCTCTGGGGAGCCTCCCGCGCCCCTCAGGAGCTCACCAGTCCGAGAGCAGGAGCTCACCTGTCCGAGAGCAGCTGGAGGCGCAGGGCCAGCTGGAGTTCCAGTGAGCGTTCCGGGTGGTTCCAGTCCGGGCCGAGCAGGGTCTCGATCCGGTCCAGGCGCTGGACGACGGTGTTCACATGGACGTGCAGGTCGTCCTTGGCGCGGGTCAGGCTGCCGCCGCAGTCGAAGTACGCGCGCAGCGTGCGGACCAGCTCGGTACCGCGTCTGGCGTCGTACTCCAGCAGCGGGCCGAGGGCCGTTCCGACGAACGCGGCCACGTCGTGGCCGTCGCCGAGCAGTACGCCCAGGAAGCCGAGGCCGTCGGCCGACGCGCCGTCGCCGTCCCGGCCGAGCACCCGCAGGGCCCGTACGCAGCGCAGCGCCTCCGCGTGGGCGGCGGCGAGCGCCAGGGGGCCGGTGGCGACCCGGCCCGCGCCGACGGTGACGGGGGCGCCGGTGAGGCAGGCGAGGCGGTCGGCGGCCTGCTCGGCGGCCTGGCCGGGGGAGCGGGCGCCGTCGGCGGGGAGCAGCAGGACCACCGCCTCGCCGTGCTCGGCGCTGATGCCACGGGTGCCGAAGAGGTGGCGGGCAGCCGCTCCGGCGAGCCGGGACCGGTCCGGTCCGGCGGTCTCGGCGGCCAGCACGACGTGCGGGCGGCCCAGGTCCACGCCGAGGCGGCGGCCGCGCGCGGTGAGGCCGGCCGGGTCACGGCCGGGGGCGGTGAGCAGGTCGGTGAGGAGTTCGCCCCGGACCCGGTTCTCGGTCTCGGCCACCGAGCGGCGCAGCAGCAGGAGCAACGCCGTGACCACGCCGGCCCGTTCGAACAGGCGGCGGTCGGCGTCGTCCAGGTCCGGTCTGCCGTGCAGCAGCAGACTGCCGAGCGGCTCCTGCCCGGCGAGCACCACGCAGACCCAGCCGCCGTCGTGCCGGACGGCCCGCCCCTGCGCGCGGGACGCGGCGACCGCCTCGGCCAGGCCGTCGCCGGCCGGGGGCCGTCCGGCCAGCACCCGGCCCTCGGCGTCGTGGACGGCGGTCTCGCCGCCGAGCAGCGCGCCGAGCTCGTCGGCGACGTCCGCGACCTCGGCGCCGCGCAGCACCAGGTCGGTGAGCCGGTCGTGGGCCCGCTCAGCGCGCTGGACGGCGGCGGAGTGCGCCTGGATGACGGCGTTCGCGGCGTTCAGTTCGGTGAGGGCGGCCCTGGTCCCGGCGAGCGAGTTCGCGGTGTCCAGGGCGATCGCGGCGTGCGCGGCGAGGGTGCAGAGCAGCGCGACCTCGTCGGGGGAGAAGGCGCGTGGTGAGCGCTCGGCGGCGAACAGCACCCCGATCACCCGGCCGCCGAGCAGCAGCGGCACCCCGATGATCGCCACCAGGCCCTCCTCCAGCACCCCGGCGTCGATCCGGCCGGTATGGCGGAACCGCCCGTCGGTGCGGTAGTCGGGCGTGGCGTACGGGCGGGCGGTCTGCGCGACCAGCCCGCCGAGGCCGTCGCCGAGGCTGAGCCGGAGGTTCTGGAAGAGCTCCGAGACCGAGCCGTCGGTGACCCGCATGTACGTGTCGCCGGCGGCGGGGTCGGGGAGCGTGAGGTATGCGGTGTCGGTACCCAGCAGCAGCCGGGCCCGGCGGACGATCGCCCGCAGCACGGTGTCCAGGTCGCGGGAGGCGGCGAGATCTCCGGCGGTGTCGAACAGTGCCGTCAGTTCGGCCTCGCGGCGCCGGTGCTGACGCATCGTCCGGTGGATCCGCAGGGCCAGCCAGGTGGCTTCGTCGATCTCGGCGAGCACGGCGGCGGGGGCGCCCTGGTGGCGGGCTTCGGCGAGCACCTCGCCGAAGCCCTCGGTGGCGGCGCCCGAGGCGAGCAGGTCGAGCAGCTTACGGAGGGCGGGTGCGGCGTCCATGGTGATGGCATGGTGCCAGGTTTGGCGGGACGGAGGGAACGGTCGGCAACTTCGAACGCCACCGACCGTTCCGGGAGCTACGCCGTGACCGCCCGTCCGAGGGGCTCGGGCTCCGGGGCGGACGGCGTGAGGTCGGTGAGGTCGCGCCCCCTGGTCTCCTTGGCGCAGAGCAGTGCCAGCACGGTGATCACGGCGGCGATCGCGATGTACACCGAGATCGGGGTCGAGGTGCCGTAGTCCTTGAGCAGCGCGGTGGCGATCAGCGGCGCGGGCGCGCCCGCCGCGACGGAGGCGAACTGGGCGCCGATCGAGGCGCCCGAGTAGCGCATCCGGGTCGCGAACAGCTCGGAGAAGAACGCCGCCTGCGGCGCGTACATCGCACTGTGGAAGACCAGTCCGACCGTCACGGCGAGCAGCAGCGAGCCGAAGCTCCTGGTGTCCACCAGCCCGAAGAACACGAACGCCCACACCCCGACGCCCACTGCGCCCACCAGGTAGACCGGCTTGCGGCCGACCCGGTCGGAGAGCGCGCCGAACAGCGGGATCAGGGCGAACTGGATCGCGGAGGCGATCAGTACGGCGTTCAGCGCGGTCTGCTTGGGGAGGTGGACGTGCTCCACGGCGTACGCGAGCACGAACGTGGTCATCACGTAGTACGAGATGTTCTCCGCCATCCGGGCGCCCATCGCCACCAGCACCTCGCGCCAGTGGTGGCGCAGCACGGCCACCAGCGGGGGCTGTTCGGCCTTCCCGCGCGTCTGCTGCGCCGCCAGCGCCTGCTGGAACAGCGGGGACTCGTCCACCGAGAGCCGGATCCACAGGCCGGCCATCACCAGCAGCGCCGATAGCAGGAACGGCACCCGCCAGCCCCAGGCGAGGAAGGTCGCGTCCGACTGGACGCCGGTCAGCACCGAGAGCACGCCGGCCGCCAGCAGGTTCCCGGCGGGGGCGCCGCCCTGCGGCCAGGAGGCCCAGAAGCCGCGCCGCTTCGCGTCGCCGTGCTCGGAGACCAGCAGCACCGCCCCACCCCACTCGCCGCCGAGCGCGAAGCCCTGCACCAGCCGCAGGGTGGTGAGCAGGACGGGTGCGGCGACGCCGATCTGACGGTACGTCGGCAGGCAGCCGATCAGCGTGGTCGCGCCGCCCATCAGCAGCAGGCTCAGCACCAGTAGCCGCTTGCGGCCGATCCGGTCGCCGAAGTGCCCGAAGACCAGCGCGCCCAGTGGGCGGGCCGCGAAGCCGATCGCGTAGGTGAGGAAGGAGAGCAGGGTGCCGGTCAGCGGGTCGGTGTTCGGGAAGAACACCTTGCCGAACACGAGGGCGGCGGATGTTCCGTACAAGAAGTAGTCGTACCACTCGATGGTCGTACCGATGAGACTGGCACCGACCACCTTCCAGAGAGCGGGTCTGGACATGGGTCACCTTCGGTTCCGGGGATGGGTGGGTCAGCGGGCCGTCCAGCCGCCGTCCACGGGGAGGCTGGCGCCGGTGAGGTACGAGGCGTGCGGCGAGCAGAGCCAGAGCGCGAGCCCGGCGATCTCCTCGGGTTCGATCAGGCGCTTCACGGCGGTGCGGTCGAGCATGATCCGCTCCACCACCTCGTCCTCGCGGATGCCGTGGGCGGCCGCCTGAGCGACGATCTGCTGCTCGACCAGCGGGGTGCGGACGTAGGCGGGGTTGATGCAGTTGCTGGTCACGCCGTAGGGGGCGCCCTCCAGGGCCGCCGTCTTGCTCAGCCCCTCCAAGGCGTGTTTGGCGGTGACGTAGGCGGACTTGAACGGGCTGGCCCGCAGGCCGTGCACGGAGGAGATGTTGACGATCCGTCCCCAGCCCTGGCCGTACATGTGCGGCAGGGTGCGGCGCAGGATCCGGAACGGCGCCTCCACCATCACCCGCTGGATCAGCGTGAACCGCTCGGGTGGGAACTCGTGCAGGGGCGCGACATGCTGGAGGCCCGCGTTGTTGACGACGATGTCGGCGTCGTCCGGCAGCGCCTCCACCGCCTCCGGGTCGGCCAGGTCCGCGACGTGCGCCACGCCGCCGATCCGCTCCGCGAGTTCCCGGGCCGGGCCGTCCGCCAGGTCGACGACGTAGACCCGCGCACCGGCCTCGGCGAACGCCTCGGCGCAGGCCCGGCCGATGCCGGAGGCGGCGCCCGTGACCAGTGCCGTACGGCCGCTGAGCGGGCCGGGTGAGGTGGTGTCCATGACCGAGAACGGTAGAAACCCCGGGGCAGCGCTCCTATGTGACGAACCACCACAGACGCGGCCGCTCTCATGGTGTCGTCCACCAGGGGGCCGGAGCGGGAGCAACAGCCCTCTCACCCAAACACGTTCGGCCGTACCTTCCCCACAACGGACGCCGTTGCTTCACCCGTTCGGAGGATTGCCTGCCCAGATCCACCCATAGCGGCAGAATGCTCGCTACATTCACGCCGATTCCCGACAGGGGGCGCCGCTCCGGGTACCGGGGGGACCGGTGAGGCGCTCGAGAGGTGTTGACTGATATGCCCCAACGGCCTGCAACCGACAGCCCGGCGTACGGACCGCTCGACCCGCTCGACCCGCTCGGCACGCGCGCTGGGCAGGCCGGGGCCGTCGTTCCACCCGCATCCGACCCGGTCGGCGCCTCCGAGACCAGCGCGCGGACCACAGCGCACCAGGGAGCGCACGCACCGGCGCACGCCACCGCCACCGCAACGGCAACCGCGACGACACAGGCCACCGCGCACCCCACCGCGCACCCGACCGGACGGAGCCCTGCCCCGACCTCAGCTCAGGCCGCCGCCAAGACCCAGAACCCACGCCTGGCGGCGCTGATCGAGGAGGCCGGGTTCTCGCACGCCGGCCTGGCCCGCCGGGTCGACCAGCTGGGCCTGGAGCACGGGCTCGACCTGCGCTACGACAAGACCTCGGTCACCCGCTGGCTGCGCGGCCAGCAGCCACGCGGCGCCACCCCCGCGCTGATCGCCGAGGTCTTCACCCGCCGGCTCGGCCGCCGCTTCACCGCCCAGGACATCGGCCTGGACGCCTGCGCCCCCGTCTACGCCGGGCTGGAGTTCGCCGAGACCCCGCAGGAGGCCGTCGACATCGTCGCCAGCATGTGGCGCAAGGACAGCGGCTCGCAGTCCGAACTGCGCCGGATCGCCTTCACCCCGGCCGGGCTGGTCGTCCCCAGCCGGGACTGGCTGATCGGGCGGACCGACGAACGCGTCGCCAGGGACGGCTCGGTGCCAGGCCTGGCCGACGCCGCCGCACCCCGCCCGGCCGTCCCCGGCGTCAGACCGCCGCTGCCCGCCCTCGGCCGGGTGCCGGCGCAGAGCCGGGGCACCACCCCCGGCCGCCCGCCGGGCACCGAGCCCGCCGAGCAGCCCGGGCGCGAGCAGCGGCCGCCGCTGCGCGTCGGCCGGGGTGACATCGCCGCCATCCGCGCGGTCGGCGACCTCTTCCGCGCCCTCGACCAGGCGTACGGCGGCGGGCACGCCCGGCAGGCGCTGGTCCGCTACCTGGAGAGCGAGGCCGAGCCGATGCTGCGCGGCCGGTACGGCGAGCAGATCGGCCGGGCCCTGTTCGGGGCGGTCGCCGACCTGACCAGGCTGGCCGGTTGGACATCCTTCGACATCGCCGCGCACGGGCTGGCCCAGCGGTACTTCGTCCAGGCGCTGCGCCTCTCGCAGGCGGCGGGGGACCGGGTGCTCGGCGGGTACGTCCTGACCACGATGAGCCAGCAGGCCGTCCACCTCGGGCACGGTCGGGAGGCGATCCAGCTCGCCCGGGTGGCGCAGCAGGGCGTCGGTACGGCCGCCGCGCCCGTGGTCCAGTCGCTGATGCACGCCGCCGAGGCGCGCGGTCACGCGCTGATGGGCGACGTACGCTCCTGCACCACCGCGCTGGTCCGCTGCGAACGCGCGCTCGCGGCCGGGCGGCCGAGCGACGAGGTGCCGTCCTGGGCCCGCTTCTTCGACGAGGCCCAGCTCGCCGACGAGTTCGCGCACTGCTACCGGGATCTCCAGCAGTGGCGGCCCGCCGCGCAGCACGCGGAGAAGTCCCTGCGGCTGCGCGCGCCCGCCTACGCCCGCAGCCGGATCTTCTGCCGGATGGTGCTGGCCACCGCCCGGCTGGGCATGGGCGACGTGGACGACGCCTGCGCGATGGCGACGGAGGCGCTGCGCGCCGCCGGTGAGATGCGCTCCACCCGTACGGTCGAGTACCTGCGCGACTTCCACCGCCGCCTCACCCCGTACCGGGTCAGCCAGGCGGCCCGGGCCTTCGACGAGGCCGCCCGGCAGGCGGGGGTGATCTGACGCTCCGTCGTAGGCAGGCGCCGGCCGCGGACAGGGGTGCGGGGGCTGCTCGAAGCGGGAGGGTACAGGTCGTCGCCTTCGGGTTCCGCGCAGTTCTCCCCCGGCCTTCGGCCGGTAGGTGCCCCCACGCGCCCCCGTGGTGCTTCTGATCAAGCTGCCGTGAACATCTCGTTTCGGAGGAGGCCCGGCCGGTACCCGACTGTTGACGATCAGCCAGGTCCTGGGCTGGGATGGGTGACAGGGTTGCCAGGTTCATGACGAGAAGATGACAGCAAGATTGAGGGGGTGGCGGATGCCGAGTCGGGCGATCGGCCGGGCCGAACTGCTGGCCACGGCCAGTGACCTGCTGCGCGAGCACACCGCAGTACTCCTGTACGGGCCGCTCGGCATCGGCAAGAGCACGGTCGCGGCCGCGCTCGCCGCCGAGGCCCGGCGCTCGGGGGTGACCGTCCTGCGGTGCGCCCCGGCGGAGCGGGAGCGCGAGCTGCCCTTCGTCAGCCTGATCGACCTGCTCCGCCGGGTCCCCGACGACCGGATCGACGCGCTCGCACCGGGCCCGCGCACCGCACTCCGGACGGCCCTGCTGCGCGCCGAGTACCCGGCCGGCGACCTCGGCCGGCTCGTCGTACCGGTCGCCGTGGCCGAGCTGCTGAGAGCGCTGGCCCCCGTGCTGCTGGTGCTGGACGGCATCCAGTGGCTCGACCGCCCGAGCGCCGAGGTGCTGGACTTCGTCGCCCGCCGGGCCGGCCGGCTCGGCGTACGCGTCCTGGCCACCGAACGCGTACCGGAGGGCGAACTGCCCGGCGACCGCGCACCCGGCACCCCCGAACCCTGCCCGCCCGGCACCGCCGAACTGCGAATACCCCCGCTGCCGCCCGCCGCGTTGGCCCAGCTGCTCGCCGCCCGCCCCGGCGCGCGGCAGCTGGCCCCCGAACTGCGCGAGATCGGCCGGGCGGCAGCCGGCAACCCGCACTACGCGCTGGAACTGGCCCGCACCACCGGCCCGCACGCACCCGGCGAGGACCTCCCGGTACCGAAGCGGCTGCGGGTGCTGCTCCTGGACCGCCTGCGCGACCTCCCCGACGAGGCCCGTCACGTCCTGCTGCTGGCAGCGGCGGCGGCCCGGCCCACCACCGCCCTGCTGACGGCCGCCGGCGCCGCTGACGCCCCGTCCGGGCTGGCCCTGGGGGCGGCCCTCGGGATCCTGGACCTGGCGGCCGACGGCAGCGCGCGGTTCCGGCACCCGCTGCTGCCCGCCGCCCTGCTCGCCGACGCGCCACGAGCGGCGCGGCAGCGGGCCCACCAGGCGCTGGCGGCCGTCGCCCCCGAGCCCGCCGAACGGGCCCGGCACCTGGCCCTGTCCCGTCCGGAGCAGAACGAGCCGGTCGCTGCCGAACTGACCGGCGCCGCCGTGGCGGCCCGGCGCCGGGGCGCCCACCGGACCGCGTACGAGCTGGCCGCGCTGGCCGCCGCCCGTACCCCGGCGGGCACGCCCGCGCCGCGCTGGGACCGCCTGCTGGCCGCCGCCGGGTACGCCTCCGACGGCGGGCTGCCGGAGGAGGCCCGCCGGGCCGTCCGCCCGGTCCTCGACCACCGGCCAGGCGTCACCCCGGCACCCGACCTGGCTCTGCGGACCAGGGCCCGCCTGGCGCTGCTGCGCGCGGCCGGCCAGGCGCTGCACGACAGCGGCGAGGTGATCCGCGACGGCCTGCTCGACACCGCCGGACACCCCGGCCTGGCGGCCCCGCTCTGGCACTGGGCGGCCGTCCGGGAGCTCCTCGGCGGCCGGACCGCCCCCGCCGCCGAGTACGCCGCGCGGGCCGCCGAACTCGCAGCCGAACCCAGCGCAGCCGAACCCAGCGCGGCCGAACCCGCCGCCACCGACCCCCGCGCGGCCGCCACCCGGGCCGCCGCCCTCGGCCTGCTCGGGACGGTCCGCGCGATGCGCGGCGAGTACGCCGAGGCCGAGCGGACCCTGCGCGGGGCCCGCGTGTTCGCGGCGGAGAGCGGGCTGCCGGTCGCGGTGCTGTCCGGGCTGCTGCGCCGTCAGGCGCTCGTCGAACTGGACGCCGACCGGGTGACCGCCGCCCGGGCGCGGATCGCCGAACTGCGCGCCCTCCCGTCGGAGGGCGCCGAGGTGGAGGAGACGCTCGCCACCCTGGTCGCGGCCGTCCGGGTCGACGTACGGGCCGGCCGCTGCCGGTCCGCCCTCGACGCGGCGGAGCGCTGCCGCCGGCTGCTCGCCGACAGCGGCGTGCGCTCCGCCCCGGCGGCGTACGCCACCGCGCTAGCCGAACTCGCGGGCGGGGAGCTGCGGCGGGCGGCCGAACTGGCGGCGGAGGCGGTCGAGGCCGCGAGCTCGGACGGTGACCAGCTCTTCCTGATCCGCTCGACGGAGGTGCTCGCCCACACCCGCCTCCTCACCGGCGAACCGGCCGCGACCGCGCTGGCCGTGGAGGCCCTGCAGTCGGCCCGCGCGGCGGCCGCCGACATGGAGCTGGCCGACGCGGCGGCGGTCCACCGGCTGGCGCTGCTGGCCGAGGGCCTGGTGGCCCTGGGGGAGCACGGCGAGGCGGCGCAGGTCCTGGCGGAGGGCCGTGCGCTGCTCGGGCGCGAAGCGGGACGTGCGCCCGCCGGGAGCGCGGTGGCCGCACTGGACCGGGCGGACGGGCTGCGGCAGGCCGCGCTCGGCCGTCCGGCCGAAGGCGTGACGCTGCTGCGGGGGGCGGCCGAACGGCTGCGCGGGCTGGAGCTGCCGCTCGAACTGGCCGCCACCCTCACCGCGTTGGGCGCGGTGGAGCGCCGGGCCAGGCGGCGGGCGGCGGCCCGGGCCGCGCTGGTGGAGGCGCGTGAGCTCTGCCTCGGGCTCGCGGCACGCCCGCTGCGGGAGCGCGCCGAGCGCGAGTTGCGGCGGCTCGGTCCGGGCGACCGGTCCGGCGTGGCGACGGTCCGACTGACGGCCCAACAGCTGACGGCCGGTGAACACAGGGTGGCCGACCTGGTGGCGGAGGGGGCGACCAACCGAGAGGTGGCCGCCGCGCTCTTCGTCAGCGTGAAGACGGTGGAGGGCACGCTCTCCCGGATCTACCGCAAGCTCGGCGTCAGCTCCCGGATGACCCTGGCCCGCGTGCTCGCCGCCCGCTGACGGAGCCCGACCGACACCCCGCCCGTCGACACCGGAGGTAACCGCAGGAAACGGATCGTTCACAGAACAGGCAAGGGTATCCCCGCTTTTGACGGTGGCTCGACATCCCTAGCGTTGGGCCCATCAGCTCCAGTGCGACACCCCACCGTCCCCAGGAGGACCCCAGTGAAGTCCCGCCTCAAGCCCCTCGTCGGACTGATCGCCGCGCCGCTCCCGATTCTGGCCCTCGCCGCGTCCCCGGCCTTCGCGGTCACCCCAGACGCCCAGCAGGTGGCGCTGCGGGGTGACGTCGTCCAGGCCGTGAGCCACTCCACCCGCACCGGAGAGATAGCCGCCGACCGCCGGATATCACTGGCCGTCAGCCTCAAGCAGCGCGACGCCGCCGGGCTGGACGCCTTCCTGGCCCAGGTCACCGACCCCAACTCGGCGCAGTATCAGCACTATCTGACAGTCGATCAGTTCGCCGACCGCTTCGGTGCCACCCAGGAGACCGTCGCCAAGGTCACGGCCTACCTGAAGGCGCAGGGTCTTCAGGTCGGCGCGGCGTCGGCCAACCGGCTCACCATCGAGGCCTCCGGCAGCGCCGCCCAGGTACGGAAGGCCTTCGGCACCGGCCTGGCGACCTTCCACGACAACAAATCCGGCCGGGACTTCTTCGCCAACACCGCCGCCCCCGTCCTGCCGGCCGGTATCGCCGCCGAGGTCAGCGACATCTCCGGCCTCAACGACTTCGCCAGGTACACCCACTTCAGCACCCCGCAGGGCGCCCCGACCGCCACGCCGAAGGTCACCGGCCTGACCCCGGCCAAGGCGCGCGCCGCGTACAACCTGACCTCGACGATCGGCGCGGGCTACACCGGCAAGGGGTCGACGGTCGGCCTGGTCGAGTTCTCCGCCTACCAGCAGTCGAACATCGCGGCCTACGACAAGTACTTCGCGCTGCACCCGAGCACCCCGACCGTGGTCAACGCGGGCGGCGGCACCACCGACCTGTCCGGGCAGGGCGAGGTCGAGCTTGACATCGAGGTCGTCCAGGCGCTGGCGCCGGGAGCTGCGGTCAAGGTCTACGAGGCGCCGAACAGCGACGCCGGCGAGACGGCCGTCTACGCCAAGCTGGTCAGCGACAACGTCCCGGTCGTCTCGATCAGTTGGGGCACCTACGAGGCCGGCGAGACCCCGGGCAACCGGGTCGCCGTCGACACCGACCTCAAGGAGGCCGCTGCGCAGGGCCAGTCGGTCTTCGCGGCCTCCGGTGACAGCGGCTCGGACGACCAGGGCAACGGCGGCACCTCCGTCGACTTCCCGGCGGCCGACCCGTGGGTGACCGGCGCCGGCGGCACCACCCTCGGCACCTCCTCCTCCGGCGCGTGGAGCAAGGAGACCGCCTGGTCCGGCAGCGGCGGTGGGGTCTCCTCCGTCTTCGCCACGCCGAGCTACCAGGCCAAGGTCAACAGTGGCGCCAACCGCTCCGTCCCCGACGTCGCGGCCGACGCCGACCCCTCCACCGGCTGGGCGGTCTACACCGGGGGCGCCTGGGCGCAGTACGGCGGCACCAGCGCCGCCGCGCCCAACTGGGCGGCCTTCGCCGCCGTGTACAACAGCGAGGCCAAGGCCAAGGGCAAGCCGTCCTTCGGCTTCGCCAACGGGACCGTCTATGTGCTGGCCGGCACCGCCGCCTACGGCACGGCCTTCCACGACGTGACCAGCGGCAGCAACGGCGCCTACAGCGCGGGCACCGGCTACGACAAGGTCACCGGCTGGGGCTCCTACAACGGCGCGAACTTCCTGAAGGCCAAGCTCGGCTGAGTCCAGCACTGGTGAATCCAGCACCGCGTCACCACCAATGAACTGATGAACTGATGAGGGGCCGGGCCGCCGCCCGGCCCCTCATCAGCGCGCCGTCAGGCGGCCTCCTCGGCCGCCTGCTCCGGCACCGCGACGCGCAGATCCCGCAGCACGGCGTCCGCCGCGCGCCGTCCGGAGACCAGTGCGCCCTGCGCGGTGCTGGTGTCCCGGTGGTCGCCGCAGACGTACAGCCCGGCCAGCACCCGTACCGGCCGCCGGAAGTTGTGCGGCGCGGGCATCACCGGTACGGCATCCGGTATGTGACGCACACTCAGGAACTCCCAGCCCGAGGTCGCAGTCCCGTACAGCTCCGCCAGCCGCTTCCGCACCACCGGCTCGTGCCCGGCCGGTCCGCCGCCGTCGAAGGTCCGCCGGCCGAGCACGGTGGTGGCGATCAGCGCGCGCCCGGGCGGGGCGTACGACGGGTCCACCTCGCTCAGTACCAGCGAGTGCGAGACGGCCGACTGGCCCCCCGGGCCGCCCGGCCGGTCGGCGTCGAGCAGCAGGACGGGCTCGCCCAGCGGTGACCGGTCGGCCGCGTGGAAGTACGTCGTCACCGGGTGGAAGTCCGGCAGCCGCAGGCCCGGCAGCAGGACGGCCGCCGACCGGGCGTCGGTGGCGATCACCACGGCCCGGGCGGCGATCCGGCCGTGCGCGGCCGTGTCGACCCCGTCGGCGGCGATCGACGTGACCTGTACGCCGAGCCGGACCGTCCCCGGCGGCAGCCCTTCGGCGAGCTGGGCGGGCACGGCCGCGATCCCGGCGGCGGGCAGGCAGAGCCGGCCCCGCGCGTACGAGCGCAGCACCAGGTCGGCCACCCGGCTGCTGGTGCCGAGCGCGGGGTCGCTGAGCAGCGCGCCGAGCAGCGGGCGCAGCAGCCCGTCCAAGGTCCTTGGGGCCAGGCCGCGTTCGGCCAGGGCCTGGGCGGCGCTGGTCTCGGGCCTGGCCAGCAGCCGCTGGACGGGCGTCGCGGCGAGGCGGCCGAGCGCGGTACCGAGCCTGGCCTTGTCGAGCGGGCTGCCCAGCGGGCCCCGCGCGGCGGCCTGCCGGGCGGGGGTCTGCTGCGGATCGCCGACCCGGTAGCGGCGGCCCGCGCTGTACACCAGGACGCCGGGGGCGAGCGGGCGCAACTCCAGGCGGTCCAGGTCGAGCCGGCGGGCGGGCTCGGGGAAGTCGGTGTTCAGCAGCTGGCTGCCGTTGTCCAGCCGGAAGCCGTCGAGCTCACGGGTGGCCATCCGGCCGCCGATACGCTCTGTCGCTTCCAGGACCTGGACGGTGAGGCCGCGGCCGGTCAGCGCGCGGGCGGCGGCCAGGCCCGCGAGTCCGGCGCCCACCACGACGACGTCCGGGTCGGACTGACGGCGGGTGCGGCGGGTGAAGTCATATGCGGGCACGGGCGTGCTCCCTCCCTGGTCCCGGGGTGCGACCGAGGCGGGTCGCAGGGCGCCGGGACACGGTCCGCCCAAGTGATGCCCAGTCAAAGCCGCGATCAGGCAGCGGTGTTCGGTCGAATCGCCGGGATGGGAGGGGCGTGGTGGTACGGGACGGGAGCGCGGTCACGGACTGTGCTCACGAGGTGCCGAAGGAGCGCCCAAGCGGGCGCGTACGGTCACCGGGGGCGTGCAACGCGCCGTGCGTATGCAACTGTGCGCCCCCCGCGCCCCACCGCAGCCCCCGCTCAGAGAGCAGCCCGGACCGCCGAGTCGACGTCCGGGTGCTGGAAGACGAACCCGGCGTCCAACAGCCGCTGCGGCACCACCCGGTGGCTGCCGGCCACCTCCACCGCCATCTCGCCGAGCGCCGCCTTGAGTGCGAACTCCGGTACGGGGAACGGAGTCGGACGGCCGAGCACCCGGCCCATCGCCTCGGTCAGCTCCCGGTTGGTCACCGGTTCGGGGCCGGTGAGGTTGAACGGGCCGCTGAGTTCGGGGGTGTCGATCAGGAAGCGCAGCGCCGCGACCTCGTCCGCCAGCGAGATCACGCTCCAGAACTGGTAGCCCGACCCCAGCCGGCCGCCCAGCCCCAGCTTGAACAGCGGGAACAGCCGGGCCCCCGCCCCGCCCGAGGCGGCCAGCACCAGCCCGGTCCGGGCGTACGCGACCCGGATCCCGGCGTCGGCGGCGGGCCGGGTCGCGCCCTCCCACTCGACGCACACCCGAGCCAGGAAATCGTCCCCGGCGGGCGCCTTCTCGTCGATCACCCGGGCCGCCGTCTGCCCGTAGTAGCCGACCGCCGAGCCGCTCACCAACACCCGGGGCGGCTCCTTCGCCTCGGCCAGCGCGGCGGCGATCGTCTCGGTACCCAGCACCCGGCTGTCCCGGATCTCCCGCTTGTAGGCGTCCGTCCACCGCCGGTTCCCGACCCCGGCACCGGCCAGGTGTACGACGGCCTCCACGCCGTCCAGGCCGTGCCGGTCCACCTGCAACAGCTGCGGGTTCCAACCGACCCCGACCGTGCCGTCCGGCTGCCTGCCCGTCCTGCTCCGGTGGCGGACCAGCCGCACCACCTCGTGTCGCTCCGCCGGGTCCGCCAGCAGCGAACGGACGAGGGCGGAGCCGATCAGACCCGTGGAACCTGTCACCGCGATACGCATGCGGCCATCCTCGCAGGTCCACCTCGCCGGGCTACGGAGAATGCGCATGGTGGCGCAGGCGACGGGTCGTTAGCATGGCGGGCATGCGAGCCGAGACTGTGACGATACGTACCGCACGGGCGACGGACGAGCGGGCCCTCGCGCTGCTCGACCGGGCCGCCTGGTCATGGTTGAGCGACGTCATACCGCAGCCCCCCGAGGACGCCAAGGTCTTCGACGTGCACCTTCCGCCGGAGCAGTTCCTGGTCGCGGAGGCCGCGGACCTGGAGGCTGCGGGCTCGCAGGACGGCCGGATCCTCGGCTTCATCCGCCAGGCCCCGCCGACCCCGCTCGCCAGCAACAGCCACGTCCGCCAGATCCGCGGCCTCGCCGTCTCTCCGGAGGCCCGCGGCCAGGGCATCGGCCGCGCCCTGGTCGAGGCGGCCTGCGAGAGCGCCCGCGCGGCTGGCATCCGCCGGATGACCCTGCGCGTCCTCGCCCACAACGCCCCCGCCCGGCGGCTCTACGGCCGCTGCGGCTTCCAGGTGGACGGCGTCTCGCCGGAGGAGTTCCGGATCAACGGCGCGTACGTGGACGACGTCTGGATGAGCCGCCGCCTGAACGACTGACCCACGCCTCCTCAGTCCCCGTACCGCTCCCACAACTTGGGGAACCGTTCCGCCATCACGGCGGCGTTCTCGAAGTCGATCGGCTCGCCCTCGGGTGCGCGCGGCTGCTTGATTCCCAGATCCGGCAGCGGCAGACCGGTGAGCTGCTCGTGCGCCTCGTCGGCGGCGTAGCCGAGATCCTCGGCGTCGCCGTCCTCCTCGTCGTCGAAGTCGGACAGCAGATCCGCCAGGTCGTCGGGGTGGTGCAGCCCGCCCTCGAAGACCTCCCGCCCCTGCCCGATCAGCCAGCACCGGAAGAAGTCGAACGCGTCCTCCGAGGCCCCGTCCAGCAGCAGGTAAGCCGCCCCCCACAGGTCCGTCCGGTACGCGCGCTGGAACCGCGCCTCGAACAGCCGGGCGAAGTCGATGACATCGTCCGGAGTCAGCTGGGCGAGCCGCTCCACCAGCGCATCCGCCTGCTCCTCGGGATCGCCGTCGGCGGCGTCCCTGCTCTCGTCGATGAGCTGCCAGAAGTCCGTCTCGTACATCACTGCTACAGCATCGCTGGTCGACCGGGCCGACGCACGTGATAGGCGCGCCCGGGAGTGGCGCGCGCTCGCTGGACCGGGTGGCGTTGGCCGCCGGGGCGCCCCGGATTGATACTCGCGGTAGTAGCTCCGGAGCATGGGAGTGGTTCAGGTCTGACAGGCCGGAACGAAAGCGATCCCCCGTCCCGGCAGAGCCGGAGCGGGGGATCGCTGATCAGGTGCCAGTTGCCTTACAGACCGAGGTCACCCTCGAAGGCGCCCTCTTCGAGGCGGGCCTTGACGGTGCCCAGGAAGCGGGCGGCGTCGGCGCCGTCCACGATCCGGTGGTCGTAGGACAGGGCCAGGTAGACCATGTCGCGGACCGCGATCGTCTCGCCCAGGTCCGGGTGGTTGATGACCACCGGGCGCTTGACGGCGGCGCCGATGCCCAGGATGGCCACCTGCGGCTGGTTGATGATCGGGGTGTCGAACAGGGCGCCGCGCGAGCCGGTGTTGGTGATGGTGAAGGTGCCACCACCCAGCTCGTCCGGGGTGACCTTGTTGTCGCGGGTGCGAGCGGCCAGGTCGGCGGTCTTCTTGGCGATGCCGGCGATGTTCAGGTCGCCCGCGTCGTGGATGACCGGGACGAGCAGGCCGCGCTCGGTGTCCACCGCGATGCCGACGTGCTCGGCACCGTGGTAGGTGACGGTGCCCTCGGCGTCGTTGATCTGCGAGTTCACCACCGGGTGGGCCTTGAGGGCCTCGATGGCGGCCTTGACGAAGAACGGCATCGGCGAGAGCTTGACGCCCTCGCGGGCCTGGAAGCCGGCCTTCGCCTTGTTGCGCAGCCGCATGATGTTGGTGATGTCCACCTCGACCACGGTGGTCAGCTGGGCGGAGACCTGGAGGGACTCCACCATGCGCTTGGCGATCACCGTGCGCAGGCGGGACATCTTCACCGTGGTGCCACGCAGCGGCGAGACCTCGGCGATGGTCGCCGGGGCCTTCGCGGCGGCGGCCGGAACGGCGGCAGCCGGGACGACCTTGGCAGCCTCGGCGGCGGCGATCACGTCCTGCTTGCGGATGCGCCCGCCGACACCGGTGCCGGTGACGGCGGAGAGCGCGACGCCCTGCTCGGCCGCGAGCTTGCGGACCAGCGGGGTCACGTACGCGTCGGAGCTGTCGGCGACCGGGGCAGCGACCGGAGCAGCGGCGACCGGAGCCGGAGCGGCCACGGGGGCCGGGGCGGCAACCGGAGCAGCGACCGGGGCGGGGGCGGCGACGGGAGCCGGAGCCTCGACGACCGGAGCAACCGGAGCAACCGGAGCAGCGACCGGAGCCGGAGCAGCAGCCGGAGCGGCAACCGGGGCCGGGGCAGCGGCGACCGCGCCCGCCACGCCGATCAGCGCCAGCTGGGCGCCGACCTCGGCGGCCTCGTCCTCGGCGACCAGGATCTTCACCAGGACACCGGCGACCGGCGACGGGATCTCGGTGTCGACCTTGTCCGTGGAGACCTCGAGCAGCGGCTCGTCGACCTCGACGGTGTCACCTTCGGCCTTGAGCCAGCGGGTGATGGTGCCCTCGGTGACCGACTCGCCCAGTGCGGGCAGCAGGACCGGGGTGCCGGCAGCGGCAGCCGGAGCAGCGGCCGGGGCCTCGGCAACCGGAGCCGGAGCGGCGGCGACCGGCGCGGCCACGGGCGCCGGCGCGGCCGGAGCCTCGACAGCGGCCGGAGCGGCCACCGGCGCGGCAGCGGCGACCGGAGCGCCCGAGCCGTCGTCGATGACGGCCAGCTCGGTGCCGACCTCGACCGTCTCGTCCTCGGCGACCTTGATGGAGGCCAGGATGCCGGAGACCGGCGAGGGGATCTCGGTGTCGACCTTGTCGGTCGAGACCTCGAGCAGCGGCTCGTCGATCTCCACGCGCTCGCCCTCGGCCTTGAGCCAGCGGGTGACCGTGCCCTCGGAAACGCTCTCGCCCAGTGCGGGCAGTGTTACTGAGACCGCCATGGTTTCAGCGACTCCTATTCAAGTCTTGCGTACGGGAATGGGGGAAGGTGAGCGGCACGGTCAGTCGTGCGCGTGCAGCGGCTTGCCGGCCAGCGCCAGGTGCGCCTCGCCCAGGGCCTCGGACTGCGAGGGGTGGGCGTGGATGAGCTGCGCGACCTCGCTGGGCAGCGCCTCCCAGTTGTAGATGAGCTGGGCTTCGCCGACCTGCTCGCCCATGCGGGCGCCGACCATGTGGACACCGACGACGGCGCCGTCCTTGACCTGGACGAGCTTGATCTCGCCGGCGGTCTTGAGGATCTTGCTCTTGCCGTTGCCCGCGAGGTTGTACTTGAGGGTGACGACCTTGTCCTTGCCGTACAGCTCCACGGCCTTGGCCTCGGTGATGCCCACCGACGCGACCTCGGGGTTGCAGTACGTCACGCGCGGCACGCCGTCGTAGTCGATCGGCACGGCCTTGAGGCCGGCCAGGCGCTCGGCGACCAGGATGCCCTCGGCGAAGCCGACGTGCGCCAGCTGCAGGGTCGGGACGAGGTCGCCGACGGCCGAGATGGTGGGCACGTTGGTGCGCATGTACTCGTCGACGAGGACGTAGCCGCGGTCCATCGCGACGCCGTTCTCCTCGTAGCCGAGACCGGCCGAGACCGGGCCGCGGCCGATGGCGACGAGCAGCAGGTCGGCGTCGATCTGCTTGCCGTTCTCGGTGGAGACGCGCACACCGTTCTCGGTGTACTCGACGCCGGAGAAGCGGGCCTTGAGCTCGAACTTGATACCGCGCTTGCGGAAGGCGCGCTCCAGCAGCTTGGAGGAGTTCTCGTCCTCCAGCGGGGCCAGGTGCGGCAGGGCCTCGACGATGGTGACATCGACGCCGAAGGACTTCCAGACGGACGCGAACTCGACACCGATCACGCCGCCGCCGAGGATGACGGCCGACTTCGGGATGCGGTCGAGCTTGAGGGCGTGGTCCGAGGAGATCACCCGGTCGCCGTCGATGGTCAGACCCGGCAGGGACTTCGGCACGGAGCCGGTCGCCAGGACGATGTGGCGGCCCTCGATGCGCTGGCCGTTCACGTCCACCGAGGTCTGCGAGGAGAGCTTGCCCTCGCCGGTGATGTAGTGGACCTTGCGGGAGGCCACCAGGCCCTGCAGGCCCTTGTACAGGCCCGAGACGACGTCGTCCTTGTACTTGTGGACGCCCTTGATGTCGATGCCCTGGAAGGTCGCCAGGACGCCGAACTCGGCGGCCTCGCGGGTCTCGTCGGCAACCTCGGCGGCGTGCAGCAGGGCCTTGGTCGGAATGCAACCACGGTGCAGGCAGGTACCGCCCAGTTCGCCCTTCTCGATCAGGGCCACACTCAGACCCAGCTGAGCGGCGCGGAGCGCCGCGGCGTAACCGCCGCTTCCGCCTCCGAGAATGACTACGTCGAAAACGGTGCTGGCGTCGTTCGCCACGTCACGTCCTCCATGCAAAGGGGTGCGGATCGCCGGGCCGGTCGCGGTCCGGTGGGGTCGGGCAGCCTTGTAAGGCGCCCAGTCATGCCGGAAATACATCTTCGCACTTGTTCGCGGCGCCCGATGTCCCGGGCTGCCCCGGCGGGGTGCCCGGGGGTGGGCACCAGGGGCTGTTTGCCCTGTGCGAAAGGGTATACCCGCAGCTCACGGGCGCGCGCCGACGGAGGCCGGGGGCGGCGGTACTGATCATGACCGGGTAGATTTCCACCGTGCGGAACAAAGTTTCGCCCCGGGCGAACAGATTTACATCTCAGCATCCGTCATATTACCGACCGGTAATGTCGCATTACTGAGTGGTAATGCGGAAGGAGGCCCGGTGCGCGATGCACCGGGCCTCCTCACGTCAGCCGCTGTCAGGCCCGGACGGTGGCCGGGTCAGCCGTTCTCAGGCCTTGCCGCCCGTCGCGGTCTCCTCGGCGAAGCGGACCAGGGTGCGGATCGCGCTGCCGGTGCCGCCCTTGGGGGTGTAGCCGAACGGCGCGCCCTCGTGGAAGGCCGGGCCCGCGATGTCCAGGTGCGCCCAGTCGGTGCCCTCGGCGACGAACTCCTTCAGGAACAGACCGGCCACCAGGCCGCCGCCCATCCGGTCGCCCATGTTGGCGAGGTCGGCGATGGTCGAGTCGGTCATGCCCTTGCGCAGGTCGGCCGGGAGCGGCATCGGCCAGGCCGGCTCGCCCACCGAGACGGCGGTGGTGTGCAGGCGGGTGCGCAGCTCGTCGTTGTTGGACATCACACCGAAGGTGCGGTTGCCCAGGGCCATCACCATGGCGCCGGTCAGGGTGGCGACGTCGATGATGACGTCCGGGTTCTCCTCGCCGGCCCGGACGATCGCGTCGGCCAGCACCAGCCGGCCCTCGGCGTCGGTGTTCAGCACCTCGACGGTCTTGCCGCCGTACATCCGCAGGACGTCACCCGGGCGGGTGGCCGTACCGGACGGCATGTTCTCCGCCAGCGCCAGCCAGCCGGTGACGTTGACGGCCAGGCCGAGACGCTTCACGGCGACCACGGCGGCGAACACGGCGGCAGCACCGGCCATGTCGCACTTCATGGTCTCGTTGTGGCCGGCCGGCTTCAGCGAGATGCCGCCCGAGTCGTAGGTGATGCCCTTGCCGACGAGCGCGATGGTCTGCTTGGCCTTCGGGTGGGTGTAGGCCACCTTGACCAGGCGCGGCGGGTTGTCCGAACCGGTGCCGACGCCCAGGATGCCGCCGAAGCCGCCCTTGGTCAGCGCCTTCTCGTCCAGCACCTCGACCTTGAGGTCGTGCTCCTTGCCGGCCGCCTGGGCGATCGCGGCGAAGGACTTCGGGTTGAGGTCGTTCGGGGCGGCGTTGACCAGGTCGCGGGCGCGGTTGATCTCCTCGCCCATCGCGGTGGCGCGCTCGACGGCGGCCTTGGCGTCCTTGCTGCCCTTGCGGTCCGTCAGCACGACGAGCTCGCCGACCGGCGACTTGCCGTTCTCGCCCTTGTACGTGGTGTACGAGTACGACCCGAGCAGGCCGCCGAGGGCGACGGCCTCGATCAGCTCGGCCGAGTCGGCCGGCAGGGCCAGCGCGGCCTTCTTGAGGCCGGCCAGGGTACGGGCGGCGACGCCCGCCGCGTGGCGGACCGTCTCGGCGGAGTAGCCCGCCTCGGCGGCCTCACCGAGGCCGACCGCGAGGACGAGTGCGGCCTTCAGGCTGGGGGCGGCAGGCAGCTTGACGGCCTCGCCCTCGGCGCCCGTCGCGCCCAGGGTGCTGAGGACCTCGGCCAGCTTGCCCTCGAACGCCTCGGCCACGGCCTCGGAGCCGGGAGCCAGCAGCAGGCCCTTGGGACCCTTGGCGACGCCGATCACGAGCGCGTCCGCGCGCAGCGAGGCGGCGGAGGAGGTGCTCACAGACAATGCAGTCACGTAAATGCGTCCTGTTCTTTCGCGGTCCACGGCCGGTTACGGCGACGGTGCCGTATCGGCGTAACCCCGGCGTGATCCGCCGGAACGGGTCGCAGGGCTACGGTGCTCACCGCATGTTAGTCCGCATGGTGGGATCACGCCGTAGTGCCTGGGCGCCTCGGCGTCGGCCGGAGCCCCGGCGGACGCCCCCACCGTCCGGTCAGCCGACCGCGAGCACGACCAGTGCCGCTGTCGCCGCCGTCTCGGCCATCGCGCCCAGGACGTCGCCGGTGATGCCGTCGAACCGCCGTACGCAGCGGCGGAGCAGCAGCCAGGCGCAGCCGACGCCGACCACAACGGCGGTCGGCAGGAGCGGATCTGACGTACCGACAAGAACGAGCACCGGCACCGCCGTCACCGACAGCGCCCCGATCGGGGACACGGTGCCCGCCACCATCGCCCCCAGCCCGCCGGGCCGGGCGGCGGGGACGGAGCGCAGGCAGCCCCAGGCCAGCGCGCAGCGGGCCGTCACGGCGGCGGTCAGCGCCGCGAGCGTGCCGCGCCACACCGAGACCTCGAACTGACCGGCGAGTGCGGCGGTCTGTGCCAGCAGCACCAGCACCAGGGTCAGCACCCCGAACGGGCCGATGTCCGACTGCTTCATGATCCGCAGCGCGTCCTCGGCGGGCTTCCCGCTGCCCAGGCCGTCCGCGACGTCCGCCAGCCCGTCCAGGTGCAGCCCACGGGTGAGCGCGGCCAGTACGGACACCGCCGTGACGGCTCCGAGCAGTCCGCCGCCGCGCCAGGCGGCCAGCGCACCGGCGCCGGCGGCGAGCCCGCCCAGCACCAGCCCGACCAGCGGCGCGCAGAGCATCGCCCGCCCCGCCGTCGGGCGGTCCCACCGCTCCACCCGCACCCGCAACACGGACAGCGTGCCGAACGCGAAGCGCAGCCCGTGCGTGAGCCCGGGCCCGGGCTCACGCACGGGCTGGTTCACAGCCAAGTTCTCAGAGCCTGCCCAGCAGCTCCGCCGCGCTGGGCAGGCGCGGGGGCTCCTGCGGCGCGCGGGTGGCCGTGGTCACCAGCAGGGTGTCGGCGGGGTCGGCGAGCGTGTCCGAGGCGGCCTGCAGCAGCGGCAGCGCCAGCAGCGCACCCACGCCCTCGCCCATCGAGACGTCCAGGCTCTGCAGCGGGGTCAGCGTCAGCCGGTCGTACGCCTTCGCCTGGGCCGGCTCGCCGCTCGACTGACCGGCCCGCCACCACTCCGGTGCCCGGAAGGCGATCCGCTGCGCGACCAGGGCGCAGGCCGCGGAGACCGTGCCGTCCAGCACCACCGGCAGCTTGCGCGCGGCGGCCTGCAGCAGAAAGCCGGTGATCGCGGCGAAGTCCGCGCCGCCGACCGTCGCGAGCAGCGCGAGCTGGTCGCCGAGGACCGGGCGGGCCCGGCGCAGCGCGTCCCGGACGGTCGAGCACTTGACCATCCACACGTGGTCGTCGATCCCCGAGCCGCGCCCGGTGACGGCCGCCGCGTCGGTGCCGCAGAGCGCGCCGACCAGTACGGCGGCGACGGTGGTCGAGCCGGCCCCCAGGTCGCCGAGCAGCACCAGGTCCGTCCCGGCGTCGGCCTCCTCGTCGGCGACCGCCATGCCCGCGCGGAAGGCGCGGACGGCCTCCTGGGGGCTGAGCGCGTCCTCGATGTCGATCCGGCCCGAGCCCCGCCGCACGCGGTGCTGCACCACCTCGGCCGGGAACTCCCCGGCGTCGGCGTCCACCGCGAGGTCCACCACGCGCACCTCGGCGCCGTAGCGCCGGGCCAGCACGGCGACGGGAGCCGTGCCGTCGAGCACGGCGTGCACCCGCTGCGCGGTGCGCCCGGCGGGAGCGGGACGGGAGACCCCGAGCGCGGCCACCCCGTGGTCGCCGGCGAACAGCAGCACCTTGGCGGCGGTCAGCGGCCGTACCGGCGAGGCGCCCTGGACGGAGGCCAGCCAGCTGCCGAGCTCCTCCAACCGCCCAAGGCCGGCGGGCGGCTTGTCCAGCTGCTGCCAGCGCTCCTCGGCGGCCCGGCGAGCGCTCTCGTCGGGGCGCTCCACGAGTGAGGAGAAGGTATCGAGATCCATGGTGGTGTCCATCGCTGGGAAGGCTACACGGCAGGGGGTTTGATGGTCAGCACCTGCCCGGCAACGACGAGAAGTACACGCTCCGAGGCGTCTGCCACCGCCATGTTCAGCCGCCCGAGGGTGTCCCTGAACCTCCGGCCGGCGGCGGTCGCCGGGACGACGCCCATGCCCACCTCGTTGCTCACCGCGATCACCTGACGACCGGTCAGCCGCCAGGCGTCGGCCAGCTCGTCGCAGCGCCGCTGGACCGCCCGCTCGCCGCCCGCCGCCCAGACGGCGTCGTCCCAGGCGTCGCACTCGTCCAGCACGGCGGTAAGCCAGAGCGCCAGACAGTCGATCAGTACGGGCGCCCGGTCCGCCGGGTCGGCCAGCACCGCCGTCAGCTCGCAGGTCTCCGCCGTCCGCCAGCTCACCGGACGGCGCTCCCGGTGCAGCTCGACGCGCTGCGCCCACTCCGGGTCACCCTCGCGGGAGCCGCTGGTGGCCACGTACAGCACGTCGGCATGACCGGCGAGCAGCTGCTCGGCGTGGGTGGACTTGCCACTGCGGGCGCCGCCGAGGATCAGGGTGCGGGGGAGTGCCATGCCGCCCATCCTGCCCGACCGGCAGTCCCGGTCAGGCATGGGGCGGCCAGGGGTGGGCACGCTACCCTTCGCACGACAGCGAGGTCATCGGGAGGAGCCAGGCATGGTGTGGACGTGGCGGTACGAGACGGCGGACGGCTCCCTGGTCACCCTGCCCGACCAGGAGGAGTACCCGGGCCAGGGCGACGCCGAGTCGTGGATCGGCGAGAACTGGAAGGAACTCCTGGACGGCGGCGTCGACCGGGCCGTCCTGCTGGAGGACGGTAACGTCATCTACTCCATGAGCCTGCACGAGAGCTGAAGGCAACCGCCCAGCCACAGCCAGGGGCGCGGGGAGCTGCGCGAAACGGAAGGCAACAGACCCGCACCCTCCCGCATCGCGCAAGTCCCTCGCGCCCTTGTCCCTGACGCTTACTTCGCGCCGAACACGTGCAGCAGCGCCGCCACCTGCCGGTACGGGTCCTGCTGCCCGGCGCGCTCCTCGGCGTCCAGCAGCTGCGCGAGCTGGCGCCCGTCCACCGGCGCGGCGCTCTCCGGCGTGCTGTCGGTGAAGACCCGCACCCCGTACCAGTGCCGCAGCGGGACGGAGACCTCGCTCAACGTCGTCGCCAGGTCCTCGAGCCGGTCGGCGCGGGCGGGCAGGCCGAGGTGGTTGGTGTAGCGGGAGTGGTCGAAGGCGTCCAGCGCGGCCCGCCAGTCACCCGTCAGGCCCGGCCGCATGGCGAGCGCGTCGGCGTTGCGCACCAGCAGCGAGAGCAGGCCGCCGGGTGCCAGCATCCGGGCCAGCGAGGCGAGCATCGGGTCCGGGTCGGGCAGGTACATCAGCACACCGTGGCAGAGCACCACATCGAAGCTGCGCGGCCCGAACCAGCGCCCGCACTGGTGCCCGTCCCCGCTGAGCAGCCGGACCTGCTCCCGCACCTCGGACGGCTCGGCCGCCAGCGCGGCCTGCGCGGCGCCGAGCATCACCGGGTCGGGGTCGAGCCCGGTGACCAGGTGGCCGGCCCGGGCCAGCCGGATCGCCTGGGTGGCCTGGCCGCAGCCGACGTCGAGCACCCGCAGGCCGGTCCGCCCGTCGAGCTGCTCGGCGAGCTGCCGGGCCACCAGCTCCTGGCGGACGAGGTTGCGCAGCCCGCCCTGCCGTTCCAGCCAGGACCCGGCCGGGTACGAGCCGCCACGGGCCGGCAGCCGGTCGTGCGTACCGGCCCCCTGCCCGGGCAGCGCGTACGGACCGGTCACCTCCGGTGCGCTCTGGGTGGCCCAGGACGGAACGGTCCAGTACGGCTGCGGCGGAACCGGCTCGGCCGTCAGGGTCGCTCGCCCCGCTTCACCTGCGGCTTCGGCAGCCGCAGCCGCCGCATCTGCAGGAGGCGCATCAGCGCGTAGGGGACCACACCACGGGTGTTCTGGCCGGGGAACCTGGCGGCCAGCGCCTTGCGCAGGCCGAGGCCCAGCCGGAGGAAGTCCAGCACCACCAGGACGAGGAAGAGCAGGAAGAGCAGCGTGGAGAGCAGCTGAAGCGCGGGCACCTTGACGATGCTGAGGACCAGCACCACCACGGCGTACGGCAGGAAGAACTCGGCCAGCGACCAGCGGGAGTCCACGTAGTCACGGGCGAACCTGCGCACCGGGCCCTTGTCACGGGCCGGAAGGTAGCGCTCGTCACCCGCGATCAGGGCGGTGCGCTCCTGCTCCCGCTTGGCGCGGATGCGCTCGCGGGACTGCTTGGCGGCTTCCTTGCGGTCCTTGGGGACAGCCACCTTGGTACGGCGGTTGGCCTCGGCCTCACTGCGCTTGGGCGTGGGCCGGCCCTTGGGGGCCTGCGGGTCGCGGGACTGGGTCGTATCGTCCTGCTCGGCCAGCGCGGTGGCGGAGGAGGCATCATCTGAGCGGCGTCGGAACACACCCCCAGCGTACGTGGTGGGTGCGCGGTTCCCGTCGTGCCGTCCAAACCGAAGCGGTATCGATAGGAGCGTCCGCCCGGCGTGTCCCCTACGGGCGTGACCTCCCTCTGACGGATCATGGTCGGTCCGGGTATCCACCCTTGGGACGATGTCGGGGCGGCGGTGGATGTAGCAGTCTTGTTGCAGGCAGGTGCACTGCGGCGAGCCTCTCGCTGCACATACACTCAGTCATGTCAGTACGAGACGAACCGCAGGCCCGAGAAGGGGGCACCCGAGGCCCATGAGCGACGGAATCATGAAGCGTATGGGGCTGATCTTCCGCTCCAAGGCGAACAAGGCCCTGGACCGTGCGGAGGACCCGCGAGAGACGCTCGACTACTCCTACCAGAAGCAGCTCGAACTGCTGCAGAAGGTTCGTAGGGGCGTCGCCGACGTGGCCACCTCGCGCAAGCGGTTGGAGCTCCAGCTGACCCAGCTGCAGCAGCAGTCCGCCAAGTACGAGGACCAGGGCCGCAAGGCACTCTCGCTGGGTCGTGAGGATCTGGCCCGAGAGGCTCTGACCCGCAAGGCCAACATGCAGTCCCAGATCACCGACCTGGAGACGCAGTACCAGCAGCTGCAGGCCGAGGAGGAGAAGCTCACGCTCGCCTCCCAGCGGCTGCAGGCCAAGGTGGACGCCTTCCGTACCAAGAAGGAGACCATCAAGGCCACGTACACCGCCGCCCAGGCGCAGACCCGGATCGCGGAGTCCTTCTCCGGGATCTCGGAGGAGATGGGCGACGTGGGCCTGGCGATCCAGCGGGCCGAGGACAAGACCGCCCAGATGCAGGCGCGGGCCGGTGCGATCGACGAGCTGCTCGCCTCGGGTGCGCTCGACGACAACAGCGGGCTCGGCCGCAAGGACGACATCGAGGCCGAGCTGGAGCGGGTGGCGGGCGGCTCCGACGTGGAGCTCGAGCTGGCCCGGATGAAGGCCGAGCTCACCGGCGGCAGCCCGGCGGCCCAGCCGGCGATCGAGCAGGGCAAGCAGGACAAGCCCCCGACGATCAACTACAACAAGTAGTAGTGACACAACTCAGTAAGCGGCGCTTCCGAGAGCAGGGAGAGACACCGGCATGATCATGCGGGTCATGGGTGAGGGGCAGTACCGGGTGGGCGACGACCACCTGAACCGGCTCAACCAGCTCGACGACGAGCTGCTCACCGCGCTGGAGGCGGGGGACGAACCCCAGTTCCGAGCCGCGCTCGGCAAGCTGCTGGATGCGGTGAAGGAGTTCGGCACCCCGTTGCCCGACGACTCCCTCGAACCGTCGGACCTGATCCTGCCGGACGCCGAGGCGACCATCGACCAGGTCAAGGAGATGCTGCTCTCCGAGGGCGAGGGCATCATCCCCGGCTTCGCCGAGTAGGCGAGAGCGAGTAGTACGTGAGAAGGGCGGGCACCCACCGGGTGCCCGCCCTTCAACCTTCTCGGAATCGGCGGAGCCCTACGGCAGCGCCAACATCCGGTCCAGCGCGGCCTTCGCGTACTTCTCGGTCTCGGCGTCCACGGTGATGACGTTCGGGACCCGGCCCTCGACCAGCGACTCCAGCGTCCAGACCAGGTGCGGGAGGTCGATCCGGTTCATGGTCGAGCAGAAGCAGACCGCCCGGTCCAGGAAGACGACCTCCTTGTCCGGGTGCGCCTTGGCGAGCCGGCGGACGAGGTTGAGCTCGGTGCCGATGGCCCACTTGGAGCCGGGCTCGGCGGCGTCCAGCGCCTTGATGATGTACTCGGTCGAGCCGACCAGGTCGGCGGCCGAGACCACCTCGTGCTTGCACTCGGGGTGCACCAGCACGTTGACGCCGGGGATCCGGGCGCGGACGTCGTTGACGGAGTCGACCGAGAAGCGGCCGTGCACCGAGCAGTGCCCGCGCCAGAGGATGATCTTCGCGTTCCGCAGCTGCTCGGTGGTCAGCCCGCCGTTCGGCTTGTGCGGGTTGTAGAGCACGCAGTCGTCCAGCGAGAAGCCCAGGTCGCGGACGGCGGTGTTGCGACCGAGGTGCTGGTCCGGCAGGAAGAGCACCTTCTGGCCCTGCTCGTACGCCCACTCCAGCGCCCGCTGGGCGTTGGAGGAGGTGCAGATGCTGCCGCCGTGCTTGCCGGTGAACGCCTTGATGTCGGCCGAGGAGTTCATGTACGAGACCGGGACGGTGACGTCGGCTATGCCCGCGTCGGCGAGCACGTCCCAGCACTCGGCGACCTGCTCGGCGGTGGCCATGTCGGCCATCGAGCAGCCGGCCGCGAGGTCCGGCAGGATGACCTGCTGGGCGCTGCTGGTGAGGATGTCGGCGGACTCCGCCATGAAGTGCACGCCGCAGAAGACGATGAACTCGGCCTCCGGGCGGGCGGCGGCGTCGCGGGCCAGCTTGAACGAGTCGCCGGTCACGTCGGCGAACTCGATGACCTCGTCACGTTGGTAGTGGTGACCCAGGATGAAGACCCGGTCACCCAGCTTCGCCTTGGCGGCGCGGGCGCGCTCGACGAGGTCGGGGTCGGACGCCGCGGGCAGATCGCCCGGGCACTCGACGCCGCGCTCGCTGTTCGGGTCGGCCTCGCGGCCGAGCAGCAGCAGAGCCAGCGGGGTCGGAGTGGGGTCGATCCCGTAGGTCTCGGTGGTGGTGGTCACGGGCGGGTGCCCTCCTGTACGGCCGGCCGAGTCGAGCAGCCTTTTCGTCTATCTGACGCTATCTATCATAACCCGTTCGCGTCACTCTGACGATGTCCACCCTGTCGATGTGATCAGAACCGCTCACCGGGACGGAGTCTTCCCAGGCGTGTCGCGCTGCGGCCCGGGCCCGCCCGTGTTGGCTGGGCCCATGAAGGCAATCGCGATTCTGCAGTACGGCGGTCCCGAGGTCGTCGAGTACCTCGAGCTCCCCGATCCCAAGGTCGGACCGGACTCGGTGCTGGTCCGGGTCAAGGCGGCCGGGGTGAACCCGGTCGACTGGAAGATCCGCGACGGGCACCTGGACGGCATCCTGGACGTCCACTTCCCCCTGATCATGGGCTGGGACGTGGCCGGCGTGGTCCAGGCAGTCGGCGGGGCCGTCACCGAGTTCAAGCCCGGTGACGAGGTGGTCGGTTACGTCCGCAAGGACTCCGTCGAGTTCGGCACGTACGCCGAGTTGGTCTCCGCCCCCGTGCGGACGCTCGCGTTCAAGCCCGCGTCGCTGGACTGGGCGGCGGCGGGCGGGCTGCCACTGGCCGGGCTGTCGGCCTATCAGGGGCTGGTCAAGAAGCTGCGGGTGCAGCCGGGGGAGACGGTACTGATCCACGCCGCCGCCGGTGGCGTCGGCAGCCTGGCCGTCCAGATCGCCAAGGCGCTCGGTGCCCGGGTGATCGGCACCGCAAGCGAGCGCAACCACGCCTTCCTGCGCGAACTCGGCGCCGAGCCGGTGACGTACGGCGACGGGCTGGCCGACCGTGTCCGGGCGCTCGCACCCGCCGGGGTGGACGCGGTCTTCGACGTGATCGGCGGCGGCGTGGTCGGTCTCTCGGCCGGGCTGGTCGCCGACCCGCACCGGATCGCCTCGATCGCGGACTACGGAGTGGTCGCCCTCGGCGGGCAGTACCTCTTCGTACGTCCGGACGCCGCCGACCTGACCGAACTCGGCCGGCTCGCCGACGAGGGAAAGCTCACAGTGCCGGTCGCCTCGATCTTCCCGCTCTCCCAGGCCGCCAGTGCCCAGGCGCTGAACGCCGAGGGCCGGACCAGGGGAAAGATCGTCCTGTTGGTGGACTGACCGGGAATCTTCGCCAGAATGGGGAGCGGCGTGACGTTTCTGCAAGAACGTCCAGCCTTCCCCCACGTACCTGTCACCAGTGGAGCCCCGCACCCATGAGCACGAGTAGAGCGCCGGACCGAGCGCCGGATCGAGAGCCAGAGCTGGGCGGGGCCTCCCTGGACGACACGGACCGGCTGCTGCTCGCCCACCTGAGCCGGGACGGCCGGGCCTCGTACGCCGAGATCGGCCTGCTCGCCAACCTCTCCGCCACCGCCGTCCGCCGCCGAATCGACCGGCTGCGCTCACGAGGCGTGGTACGCGGCTTCACGGTCGTCCTCGACCCCGCGCTGCTCGGCTGGCAGACCGAGGCGTTCGTCGAGGTCTACTGCCGCGAGCGCACCGCGCCCGAGGAGATCCTCGCCAGCCTGCGCCAGTTCCCCGAGGTGGTCGCCGCCTGGACGGTGACCGGCGATCCGGACGCCCTGGTGCACCTGCGGGCCTCCGACACCCGGCACCTGGAAGCCGTGATCGAGCGGATCCGCAAGGAGCCCGGCGTACAGCGAAGCCGCAGCTCAGTGGTGCTCTCGCAGCTGATCGGCCAGCTGTAACAGCCGCCACGCAGGAATCCTGCGCGACACCTCTCGAACGCGCTCGAAAACTGCCCGACCGGCCGGGTTCCGACGCGCGCCCGGGGGCCTGCGCTGCCTACGCTGATCATGTCCGGCAGGCGTCCCTCGGCAGCCCCCGGGCCTCCCCCTGCCACCCCACAGCGAGAGGCACCCTCGTGTCTGCAGCCCCCAACCGCATGCACCGGCCCGACGCGGAGCTGGTCGACCTGGTATTCGACTACATGCGTGAGCGGCTCCAGTACGATCCCGTGCCGCTCGACCACCCCGGCGACGGCGAGCACCTGCGCACCCACCTGGCCGGGTTGCTGAACGAGCACGGCAACAACCCCGCCGACGTGCTCAAGCTCTACGACCACGAGCTCTCCCGCGCGGTGATCTCCGCCGACAGCCCGCGCTACCTGTCCTTCATACCGTGCGCCCCGACCAAGGCCGCGCTGCTCTTCGACATGGTGGTCTCCTGCGCCTCGCTGCAGGGCATCTCCTGGCTGGAGGCGGCCGGTGCGATCGCCGCCGAGAATCAGGTGCTGCGCCTGATCGCCGACCGTGCGGGCCTGCCCGAGTCGGCCGGCGGCACCTTCGTCTCCGGCGGTTCGGCCGGCAATCTCTCCGCCCTGGTCGTCGCCCGGGACACCGCCCGCCGCAAGCTCGGCGTGGGTCCGGAGGCGCGGCTGCGGGTGGCTGTCGCGGACCAGGTGCACTCGTCCGTCAAGAACACCTTCAACATCATCGGCGTCGAAGCGTTCAAGGTCCCGACCGTCGACCGCCGCTTCACCGGCGAGGCGCTGCGCGCCGCGCTGGCCGCCGACCCGAACCCCGAGACCGTGATCGCGGTGGTCGGCACCGCCGGCACCACCAACGAGGGCATCATCGACGACCTGCAGGGTCTGTCGGAGGTCACCCGCGAGCGCGGCATGTGGTTCCACGTGGACGGCGCGTACGGCGGCGCCGGGCTCTTCGCCCCCTCCGTCCGGGAGCGCTACAACGGCATCGAGCACGCCGACTCGTTCGTGGTGGACCCGCACAAGTGGCTGTTCGCGCCGTTCGACTGCGCCGCGCTGCTCTACCGCAACCCGCAGCTGGCCCGGTCCGTGCACACCCAGGACGCCTCGTACCTGGACGTGCTGCACACCGAGGGCGACGAGTGGAACCCCACCGACTACGCCTACCACCTCACCCGCCGGGCCCGTGGCCTGCCGCTCTGGTTCTCGATCGCGGTGCACGGCACCCAGGCGTACACGGACGCGATCGAGGAGGGCCTGACCCTGGCCCGCGAGACCGCGCAGCTCATCGAGGAGACCGAGCACCTCGAACTGCTGATGGACCCGCAGCTCTCCGCCGTCTGCTTCCGCCGCACCGGCTGGACCAACGACGACTACTACCGCTGGTCCCAGCAACTGCTCGCCGACCAGATCGGCTTCGTCACCCCGACCGGCTGGGAGGGCGAGACCGTCGCCCGCTTCGCCTTCCTGCACCCGGGCACCACGATGGACATGGTCCGCGAGATCCTCGCCACGATGGCCTGACCGGCCTGCGGGTCGGTCTGGCCGCCCTGGTCAGAGAAAGCCCCCGCTGGGGATGTACGGCGTGGGCGGCCGCATGCCGCGTACCGCGAGGTAGCCCCGGGTCTCCAGGCTGAGGCCGACCTCCAGGCCGACGTCCACGGCCCACTCCTGCTCGGCGGTGAGGAAGCCCACCACGGCCTCCTCACCGTCCGGCACCCGGGCCAACGCCTCCCGGAGCAGGCGGGTCGCGATCCGCTTGGAGGTGGCGGCGAGCAGCTTCACGGTGCCGCCGTCGCGGTAGCAGTAGCCGCTGCCGGCCAGGGTGTCGGCGATCAGCAGCTCGTCGTAGTGGGCGAGCATGAAGGCGTGGTCGGGGCCGTGCGCGGAGCCCCGGGTGCGCCGGTCCACCGAGTCCAGCAGGTGGGTGTGGACGGCGCTGCCGGGGTGTACGGGGATGTCGCCCGGGTCCAGCAGCCCGGCGCGGTCCACCTTGCCCGTCAGCCGCATGGTGGGGTGCAGCGTGAAACCGGCCTGCCGGTAGCGCCGGGCGGCCGCGGGGGAGGGCGAGGCGCAGATCAGACCGCGGAGGCAGCCCCGGCCGTGCTCCGCCGCCCGTTCCAGCAGCAGCCGTCCGACGCCCTTGCCCTGGGCGCTCGGCAGTACGGCGAAGAACGCCAGGATCCAGACCCCCTCGCGCCGGATCGAGAGCGCCGCTCCGATCGCGCTGCCGTTCTGCTCGGCGATCCAGCAGCCCTCCGGGTCGGTCCGTACCAGGTGCCGTATCCAGGCGAGCTGCTGGATGCGGGCGGCGGCGTCCGGCGACTCCGGGGGCTCAGGGGTCTCGGGGGCTCCGGGGGTGACAGCGGCGGGATCGCGGAACGTGTTCCGGGAGATGGCCCGGACCGTTTCCGCATCCGCTGCGGTGTCCTGGAGTTGGCGAATGAGCATGCCTCCCATCCTGCTGTCCCGGACCCGCACCCGTGGGTGGTTTGGCCGATCGGGCGGTGACCAGCGGCCGTGGGTGTGCGAGCATGGGTGTGTGGGGGAGTGGGCGCTGAACGGCGCCTCTTATTGCGGAGACACCAGAATCACCGCTCGGAAATTAATCCGGGCGGCCGCTGGTTGGGACTGGCGGCAGATCGTCGTCAAAGACCGGGAGTAGCAGATGACCGTCCAGGACGAGAAGACCACCGTCGAGAGTGGTCTGCTCCTTACCGATGCCGCTGCGGCCAAGGTGAAGGGCCTGCTCGAGCAGGAAGGCCGTGACGACCTCGCGCTGCGCGTGGCGGTTCAGCCGGGCGGTTGCTCGGGCCTGCGCTACCAGCTGTTCTTCGACGAGCGCTCGCTCGACGGCGACGTGGTCAAGGACTTCAACGGTGTGAAGGTCGTCACCGACCGGATGAGCGCCCCTTACCTCGGCGGCGCGTCGGTCGACTTCGTCGACACCATCGAGAAGCAGGGCTTCACGATCGACAACCCGAACGCCACCGGCTCCTGCGCCTGCGGCGACAGCTTCAACTAGAGCTGAGCCTGACGCATCGAAGGCGGCCCCCGGGTGATCCCGGGGGCCGCCTTCGTCTGTCCGGGCTTCGTGCGTCCGGGCTTCGTTCGTCCGGAACGGACTACTGGGGGCCGCCGATGGGGCCCGGGTCGTTCGGGACGTCCTGGCCGGTCGCCAGGTCGACCACCTTGCGGCCCGCCAGGGGGTGGCTGAGCTGGGCACTCACCGCGTTCCTCTTGACCAGGGCGGGGCACTCCCGGCCGATCGGCGCGGTCTGGGTGATCACCACGCGGACGCCCACCTGGCCGGCCTTGGACTCGTCCGCCTTCAGGCCGTACGTGTCGCAGGTGCCGCCGTAGAAGTAGACGGTGAGCGTGTTGCCCTGGCTCTGGTAGCCGATGGCCGGGAGCTTGACGGGGGCGGGCTCACCGCTCGCGACCCCCGGGCTGCTGGGCGAGACGGGCGGCCCGGGAGTGGGGGCGCTGGTCGCACCGCCACCGGCCGACTGGGAGGGGCCCACGGACGGGCTGGGGCTGGCGGAGGTACTGGGTGAGGCAGCGGGCGGGGTGGTCATCGAGGCGCTCGCCGCCGTCGTGCTGGTGCCCGATCCGCACGCGCTGACCGCTCCGGCGGCAAGCAGCAGCCCCGCCAGTGCCGTCACCCGACGCCTGCGCGTGGTCCTGACTGTTACCACTGCGGTCTTCTGGTTCATGCTGAGACATCCTCCCGGGGGTTCAGCCTCCGCCTCCACAGCGGCGCTGTGCGGGTGTGACGTGGCTCGGAGGATTCTGGTTCCCGCCGACACTTTCCCGCCGACATTTCGGCCGACCTGCCAGACCGGTAAGGGCGGCCACGCGGCCCCGCCACCCGGGCCGACCCCTGGCTCAGCCTCCGTACTCGGGCATCCCGGCGACCAGCCGCTGGGTGCGGGTCGGGACCGACACCCCGACCGGGGTGGCTGCGGCCGGCTCCTGGTGCGCGGCGGAGGACGGCCAGAACCGGCCCATCCGGCGCGAGGTGCTGACCAGCGAGTCAAGGGTGTCGGTGTCGGCGTCACCCTTGCGGGAGCCGGAGGTCGGCCGGCTGCCGGAGGGCCGTAGGGCGGGGTGACTGGACATCATCGGTCATCGCTCCGATCACTCGGCCGTGGCGGCGACGCCACGAGCCTGGCCGGGGGCCCGTCTCGGCCCTTTGTCTGCGACCCTAGGCCGCCGCATCGCGCCGGAACAGAGCTACTGCGGGGTAGTACACCTTCGAGGGTCGGGTGTGCCACCCGGGCTCGGCCCGGTACCGTGTGGGGGTTCAGTCCGTTGCCGCCGCCCTAGGGCCACCTGAGGAGAACCCCGTGCGTATCGCCGTCGCCGGCTCGATCGCCACCGACCACCTGACGACCTTCCCCGGGCGTTTCGCCGACCAGCTGGTCGCCGAGCAGCTCCACACGGTGTCGCTCTCCTTCCTGGTCGACACCCTCGACATCCGCCGTGGCGGGGTCGCCCCGAACATCGCGTTCGGCATGGGCGTGCTCGGCCTGCGCCCGATCCTGATCGGCGCGGCCGGCGCGGACTTCGAGGAGTACCGCAGCTGGCTCGGCCGCAACAACGTGGACACCGACTCGGTGCACATCTCCGAGACCCGGCACACCGCCCGCTTCATGTGCACCACGGACCAGGACCACAACCAGATCGCCTCCTTCTACACGGGCGCGATGGCCGAGGCCCGCAACATCGAGCTGAAGCCCGTCGCCGACCGCGTCGGCGGCCTGGACCTCGTCCTGATCGGCGCCGACGACCCGCAGGCGATGGTCCGGCACACCCAGGAGTGCCGCACCCGTGGCTACGCCTTCGCCGCCGACCCCTCGCAGCAGCTGGCCCGCCTGGAGGGCGACGACATCCGCGAGATCGTGGACGGCGCCGCGTACCTGTTCACGAACGAGTACGAGGCCGCGCTGATCGAGACCAAGACCGGCTGGAGCGCCGAGGAGATCCTCGGCCGGGTCGGCACCCGGATCACCACCCTCGGCCCCAAGGGCGTGCGGATCGAGCGCGCGGGCGAGCCCGCGATCACCGTCGGCTGCCCGGCGGAGGAGCGGAAGGCCGACCCGACCGGCGTCGGCGACGGCTTCCGGGCCGGCTTCCTGGCGGGCCTGTCCTGGGGCTTCGGCCTGGAGCGCTCGGCCCAGCTCGGCTGCATGCTCGCGACCCTGGTCATCGAGACCGTCGGCACCCAGGAGTACGAGCTGCGCCACGGCCAGTTCCTCGACCGCTTCGCCACCGCCTACGGCGAGGCCGCGGCAGCGGAGGTCCGCGCCAAGCTCGTCAAGTAAGGGCTGACCGGAGCAGGGGCGGGGCCTCGGGCCCCTGCTCCGGTTGCTGTGACCAGTCAGGAAATCCGTTTCACCAGGTAGGCGAAGCCCCGGTCCGCGCCGTAGTCGGCGGCCGGGGCCTCGCCCAGGTACTCCTGCGAACGCATGCCGCACCAGGCCGGGATGTCCAGCCGGGCCGCCTCGTCGTCGGCCAGGACGGCGACCGTCCCGCCCGGGGCGACCTCGCCGATCCGTTTGGCCAGCTCGATCACCGGGAGCGGGCAGAGTTTGCCCAGTGCGTCGATGACCAGGCTGTCGGTCCGGGCGGGGGCGGTCGGGAGGTCGAGCCCGAGCGGGGCTCGTACGTCGGCCACCAGGCCGGGCAGGATGGCGAGGAAGCGGTCCACGTCGGCCTCGTCGACGCCGTACGGGAGCGAGACCCGGACGTTGCCCTCGGTCAGCACGCCCATCGCGGCCAGCACGTGGCTGGGCGTCAGGGTGCTGGAGGTGCAGGAGGAGCCGGAGGAGACCGCGAAGCCGGCCCGGTCGAGTTCGCCGAGCAGTACTTCGCCGTCCACGTACAGGCAGGAGAAGGTGACGAGGTGCGGCAGCCGGTTGACCGGGTCGCCGACCACCTCCACCTCGGGAACCAACTGCGCGACCTGGGTGCGGATGCGTTCGACCAGCGCGTGCAGCCGGGCGTTCTCCCGTTCGGCCTCGGCGTGGACGGCCCGCAGTGAGGCCGCCGCCGCGACGATCGCGGGCACGTTGACGTAGCCGGGGACCCGGCCGCGCTCGCGTTCGTCGGCGGGCAGCGGCGAGGCGTAGCGGACGCCCTTGCGGACGGCGAGCACGCCGACGCCCGCCGGGCCGCCCCACTTGTGCGCGGAGGCGGCCAGCAGCGACCAGCCGGCCGGGACGGGCAGCCGGCCGGCGCTCTGCGCGGCGTCCACCAGCAGTGGGACACCGGCCGCCGCGCACCGGGCGGCGACCTCCTCGACCGGCTGGAGGGTGCCGACCTCGTGATTGGCCGTCTGGAGTACGGCCAGCGCGGTGTTCTCACGGAGCGGGTACTGCGCCGGGTCGGCCCGGCCGAGGCGGTCGACCGGGACGGCGCTCACCTCGCCGCCGCCGGCGAGGTGCTGCTCGGCGACGTGCAGCACGCTGGAGTGCTCGACTGCGGAGTGGACCAGGTGGTTTCCCCTGCGCCGGTTGCCCTTGAGTGCGCCGAGCATGCCCAACTGCACCGCCTGGGTGCCGCTGGCGGTGAACGAGATCTCGTCCGCCCGCGCGCCGAGCACCTCGGCCACCGTCTCGCGGGCCGCGTCGAGCAGCATCCGGGCCTGCCGTCCGGAGCGGTAGAGCCGGGCCGGGTCGGCCCACCCTTCGTCCAGCGCGGCGGTCAGCGCCTGCCGGGCGACGGGATGCAGCGGAGCGGTCGAGGCGACGTCGAAGTAGGACACGCACCACACCGTAATCCCCGTCTCACCGTCCATCAGCTGTGCGGGCCCGGCATGCCTCCGGGTGCGCGTCGCGGCACGCCGATTTGTCCGGTTCCTGGGCGTCCGACGATCCGTCACCCGTGTGTCGCAGCAGTGTCCCCCGATCGGGTGTGCGAGCCTCTAATGCCTGCCATGACCTGCGAGTCAACCCCTGCGGGGGCTGATCGGGTACCCGGGCGGCGCGTTACTGGGACCTGCCCGTCAGGAGCGCATAAGCCTGGAGTAGGGTTTGGCCCGCATAAGCATTCAAACCGTGCCCGTGGCCGGGTCGCCGGGGAGGCGCACAGCACTCCCGGCGGCGACGCGATCGCGGGCGAGACTTCGGGAAGGCGCTACGTGAGTCCCAACGGCTCCGACCGCTCGCCGCGGCGCACGATGCGGCGGAAGCTGCCTCAGGCGCTGGCACTGGGCCTCGTCATCGCGACCGCTACCGGCTGCTCGGCCAACGACCTCCCCAGGCTTGGCCTCCCCACCCCCGTCACCAAGGAAGGACCCATGGTCCTTCAGATGTGGCAGGGCTCCTGGATCGCGGCACTGGTGGTCGGCGCACTGATGTGGGGTCTGATCATCTGGAGCGTGATCTTCCACCGGCGCAGCCGCTCCAAGGTGGAGATCCCCGCTCAGACCCGGTACAACGTGCCCATTGAGGCGCTGTACACAGCGGTCCCCCTCGTCATCGTCTCGGTGCTCTTCTACTTCGTCGCCCGCGACGAGTCGCGCCTGACCTCCACCTCGGCGAAGCCGCAGCACTACGTCAACGTGGTGGGCTTCCAGTGGAGCTGGGCGTTCAACTACGAGAACACCGAGAAGCCTGACCCGGCGAACACCGACGCCGCCTACGACGTGGGCACCCCGGCGCTGCCGCCGACGCTCTACCTGCCGATCAACGAGTCGGTGGAGTTCCGCCTCACCTCGCGGGACGTCATCCATGACTTCTGGCCCGTCAACTTCCTGATGAAGATGGACGTCGTGCCGGGCGTGGTGAACAAGTTCCAGGTCACCCCGACCGCCTTCGGTACCTTCCGTGGGAAGTGCGCCGAGCTCTGCGGTGTGGACCACTCCCGGATGTTGTTCAACGTCAAGGTCGTGACCCACGACGAGTACGAGCAGCACCTCAAGGAGCTGCAGGCCAAGGGCCAGACCGGCGCGGTGCCCTCGGGCATCACGACCATGGGAAGTGAGAAGTGACTATCCTCAACGAGCCCGCCGCTGCCGGCGGGGCATCCGGGGCCACGGTCACGGACGGCGGGGGCCAGTACTCCCGCAAGCCGGGTTCCACGATCATCAAGTGGCTGACCACCACCGACCACAAGACGATCGGCACGATGTACCTCGGTACCTCGTTCGCGTTCTTCCTGATCGGCGGCATCCTCGCCCTGGTCATGCGCGCCGAGCTGGCCCGTCCGGGGACGCAGATCCTCTCGAACGAGCAGTTCAACCAGGCGTTCACGATGCACGGCACGATCATGCTGCTGATGTTCGCGACGCCGCTGTTCGCGGGTTTCGCGAACTGGATCATGCCGCTGCAGATCGGCGCCCCCGACGTCGCGTTCCCGCGACTGAACATGTTCGCCTACTGGCTGTACCTGTTCGGCTCGACGATTGCGGTCGGTGGCTTCCTCACCCCGCAGGGCGCGGCCGACTTCGGCTGGTTCGCCTACTCCCCGCTGTCGGACGCCGTCCGCTCGCCGGGTGTCGGCGCCGACATGTGGATCATGGGTCTGGCCCTCTCCGGCTTCGGCACGATCCTCGGTGCGGTCAACTTCATCACCACCATCATCTGCATGCGCGCGCCCGGCATGACGATGTTCCGGATGTCCATCTTCGTGTGGAACGTCCTGCTGACCGCCGTGCTCGTCCTGCTGGCCTTCCCGGTCCTGGCCGCCGCGCTGCTCGCGCTGGAGGCGGATCGGAAATTCGGGGCACATGTCTTCGACCCGGCGAACGGTGGATCACTGCTCTGGCAGCACCTCTTCTGGTTCTTCGGACACCCCGAGGTGTACATCATCGCGCTGCCGTTCTTCGGCATCATCTCGGAGATCATCCCGGTCTTCAGCCGTAAGCCGATGTTCGGCTACTCCGGTCTGATCGCGGCCACCATCGCGATCGCCGGTCTGTCCGTGACGGTGTGGGCCCACCACATGTACGTCACCGGCCAGGTGCTGCTGCCGTTCTTCTCCTTCATGACCTTCCTGATCGCGGTCCCGACCGGTGTGAAGTTCTTCAACTGGGTCGGCACCATGTGGAAGGGCTCGCTGAGCTTCGAGTCCCCGATGCTCTGGACGGTCGGCTTCCTGGTGACCTTCCTCTTCGGTGGTCTGACGGGTGTGCTGCTGGCCTCGCCGCCGATCGACTTCGGCGTCTCGGACTCGTACTTCGTCGTCGCCCACTTCCACTACGTGGTCTTCGGCACCGTCGTCTTCGCGATGTTCGCCGGCTTCCACTTCTGGTGGCCGAAGATGACCGGCAAGATGCTCGACGACCGCCTGGGCAAGGTCACCTTCTGGACGCTGTTCATCGGCTTCCACACCACCTTCCTGGTGCAGCACTGGCTCGGCGCGGAGGGCATGCCCCGCCGCTACGCCGACTACCTGGCCTCGGACGGTTTCACCACGCTGAACACCGTCTCGACCATCGGTTCGTTCCTGCTCGGTCTGTCGATCCTGCCGTTCCTCTACAACGTCTGGAAGACCGCCAAGTACGGCGAGAAGGTCGAGGTCGACGACCCGTGGGGTTACGGCCGTTCGCTGGAGTGGGCGACCTCCTGCCCGCCGCCGCGGCACAACTTCCTCACCCTGCCCCGGATCCGTTCGGAATCCCCGGCGTTCGACCTGCACCACCCCGAGATCGCGGCGCTGGACTACCTCGAGAACAACGGTGAGCCGGCCAAGCACTTCGCCGGGGTGACCCCCGCTTCGTACGACAACCCGAAGCTCGACCGGGCCAAGAAGAAGGAAGGCGACGCCTGATGAAGGAACAGGGCAAGATCTTCCTGGGCTTCGCGGTCTTCATCCTGATCATGGCGATCACCTACGGCATCTGGACCACGCACAGCGACCACGGCACGGAGGCGGCCGGTACCACCGCGCTGTTCCTGGCCTTCGGTCTGTGCGGCTTCATCGGGTACTACCTCGCCTTCACCGCCCGCCGGGTGGACAGCGGCGCGGGTGACAACCCCGAGGCCGAGGTCGCCGACGACGCCGGCGAGGTGGGCTTCTTCGCCCCCCACAGCTGGCAGCCGCTCTCGCTGGCGATCGGTGGTGCGCTCGCCTTTCTGGGCGTCATCTTCGGTTGGTGGCTGCTGTACTGGTCGATCCCGATCATCCTGATCGGCCTGTACGGCTGGGTCTTCGAGTTCTACCGGGGCGAGGACCAGAACCAGTAGGTTCCCCTCTCTCCAGGCACTGGGCCGGGCATCCCTTCGGGGGTGTCCGGCCCAGTGGCGTTCTGCGGGGTGCTGTCCGGGGCGCCGCATCACCCGTTCGGTGTCGCCCGGTCGCCGCCTGTCAGGGGCCGTTCGTACGATCTGATAGATCATCGGACCCTTAGGAGGCATCGATGAGCGCCAATCCCAGAGCCGCGAGCGGTGGACCCGCCCGTTGGTGGGCCGCCTCGGCCGCTCTCCTGCTCCTGGCCCCGCTGGCGGCCTGTTCGACGCGGGCCGGTCCGGCCGGCGCGATGGCGGCACCGGGCGTGGTGGACGCCGGCCCGCTGGTGCACACCTCGGGCACCGCCGACCTGGACCCGGCCCAGCCCTTCACCGTCACGTCCGTGCCCGGCAGCCGGCTCACCGATGTCACGGTCAGCGGCCCGGACGGCCGCCTGGTGGCCGGGCGGCTCGCCGCCGACCAGCACAGCTGGCAGACCACCGGCCGGCTGAGCGCGGGCGCCAAGTACGCCGTCCGGATCGCCGCCGACAACGGCAAGGGCGGCCGGGGCGAGACGGCCAGCACCTTCAGCACGGTGGCCCCGAAGAACCAGCTCACGGCGGAGCTCGGACCGGACTCCTCCGGCAGCGGCATCTACGGGGTGGGCCAGCCGCTCACCGTGAAGCTCTCGGCGGCGGTCAAGGACCCTGCCGCCCGTCAGGAGGTCGAGCGCAGCCTGAAGGTGGTCTCCGAGCCCGCCGTGGAGGGTGCCTGGTACTGGGTCGACGACCAGAACCTGCACTTCCGCCCGCAGGAGTACTGGCCGGCCAACGCGAAGATCAGGCTCAGCTTCGACGCTGCGGGCGCCAGGATCTCGGACGGCCTGTACGTGGGGGAGAGCAGCTCGAAGTCGTTCCGGACGGGCGACCGGGTCGAGGCACTGGTCGACGCGGGCTCCCACGAACTGACCTACCGGCGCAACGGCGAGGTGGTCAACACCATCCCGGTCACCACCGGCAAGCCCGGCTTCTCCACCCGTAACGGCATCAAGGTGGTGCTCGGGCAGGAGTCCCTGGTCCGGATGAGCAGCGAGACGATCGGCATCGGGGCGGGCAGCCGGGAGGCGTACGACCTCCAGGTCCACTGGGCCACCCGGGTGACGTGGAGCGGCGAGTACGTCCACGCGGCGCCCTGGTCGGTCGGCTCGCAGGGCGTCGAGAACGTCAGCCACGGCTGTACGGGCATGAGCACCGACAACGCCAAGTGGTTCTTCGACCAGACCCGGATCGGCGACATCGTCCAGGTGATCAACAGCCGTGGCGCGGAGATGGAGCCCTTCGGCAACGGCTTCGGCGACTGGAACGTCACCTGGGACGACTGGCTCAAGCACAGCGCCCTCGGCAAGCCCGTCAACACAGCGGGCCCCATCGACCCGGCCACCACCCGGGACACCGGCCCCTTGCCGCAACTCTGACGCTGCGCACTCTGAGCAACCACAGCAGGGGCGCGGGGAACTGCGCGACCAGGGCACAACGTACGTGCACGGTTGCGCAGTTCCCCGCGCCCCTGCTCTGGTTGCCGTTGAGCGCACAGTTCCGGCTACCCGCCGTAGGCGAGCCGCAAGGCGCCGTCCACGGCCGCCAGCGCCTCCTCCCGGGACACCCCGAGCCGTACCGCCCGCTCCGCGTACTCCGCCGCCGCCGCTGCGGCCAGCCGGTGCGCGGTGTCGCCGGCGGCGGCGATCAGGGTGCCGCGCCGGCCGTGGGTCTCGACCACGCCGTCGGACTCCAGCTCGCGGTAGGCCCGGGCCACCGTGTTGGCGGCCAGGCCGAGTTCCTCGGCGAGGGCCCGTACGGTGGGCAGCTTCAGGCCCGTGGGCAGGACGCCCTCGCGGGCCTGTTCGGCGATCTGGGCCCGGACCTGCTCGTACGGGGGAGTGGCGGAGGCGTGGTCGATGCTCAGCTGCACGGTGGGCTCCTGACGGCGGGTGAGGGGGTACGGGTACGGCCGAGGCCCCCTCTCCCACGGGGGGAGAGGGGGCCTCAGGTGGCGATCAGACCGAGGTCACGCGGGGATCAGTGGTGGCCGTGGCCACTGGTGATCTCGTGGTGCTCCTCGGCGGTGGGCTTGGCGATCTGGCTGTACTCGCCGAAGTAGCCCTTCGAGATCTTGGCACGGAGCTTGGTGAGGCGCCCGATCTTGCGCTTGACGCCGTTCTCGTCCACCTCGGCCGGGAGCTCCATCGGCTGCAGCTGCTCGTGAGCGGTGAGCTTGTGCAGCTTGTCCGCCGGGAGCTGGGCGTGGATCTCGACGAACTCACCGTGCGGCAGGCGCTTGATGACGCCGGTCTCACGACCGTGCAGCACCTTCTCCTTGTCACGGCGCTGCAGGCCGAGGCACCAGCGCTTGGTGACGAAGAAGACGATGATCGGCACGAGGAAGAAGCTCGTCCGGACGAAGTACGTGATGTCGTTGAGCGACAGGTGCAGGTGGGTGGCGACCAGGTCGTTACCACCGCCGATCAGCATCACCAGGTACCAGCTGATCCAGGCCACACCGAGCGCGGTGCGGACCGGGGCGTTGCGCGGGCGGTCGAGGATGTGGTGCTCGCGCTTGTCGCCGGTGATCCACGACTCGAGGAACGGGTACACCGCGATGACGGCCAGCACCATCGGGAAGACCATCAGCGGGATGAACACACCCAGGTTCAGGGTGTGGCCCCAGAGGTGGATCTCCCAGCCCGGCATGACACGGATCAGGCCCTCGGAGAAGCCCATGTACCAGTCCGGCTGGGCGTCGGTGGACACCTGGTCGGGGCGGTACGGGCCGTACGCCCAGATCGGGTTGACGGTCGCGATCGCGGACATGGCCGCGATGATGCCGAACACCAGGAAGAAGAAGCCACCGGCCTTGGCCATGTAGACCGGCATCAGCGGCATGCCGACGACGTTCTCCTCGGTCTTGCCCGGGCCCGCGAACTGGGTGTGCTTGTGGTAGAAGACCAGGATCAGGTGCGCCACCAGCAGGCCCACCATGATGCCGGGGATCAGCAGCACGTGGACGGTGAAGAGCCTCGGAATGATGTCGTTACCGGGGAACTCGCCGCCGAACATGAACATCTGGAGGTAGGTACCCACCAGCGGGACGGCCAGGACGGCGCCCTCCATGAAGCGGATACCCGTACCGGACAGCAGGTCGTCCGGGAGCGAGTAGCCCATGAAGCCGTCGAACATGCCGAGGAACAGCAGCAGGAAGCCGAACAGCCAGTTGATCTCGCGCGGCTTGCGGAACGCACCGGTGAAGAAGACGCGCATCATGTGCACGAACATCGCGGCGATGAAGACGATCGCCGCCCAGTGGTGGATCTGACGGATCAGCAGGCCACCGCGGACCTCGAAGCTGATGTTCATCGTGGAGGCGTAGGCCTCCGACATCTTGATGCCGTTCAGCGGTGCGTAGGTGCCGTGGTAGACGACCTCGCCCATGCTGGGCGTGAAGAACAGCGTGAGGTAGACACCCGTCAGGATGATGATGACGAAGGTGTAGAGGCAGATCTCACCGAGCATGAAGGACCAGTGGTCCGGGAAGATCTTGCGCAGGTTGGCCTTGGCGAGGGAGTAGATCCCCAGCCGGCCGTCCAGGTAGTCGGCAGCGGCCTCGCCCTTGTTCGCGGGCTTGGCACGGGTGCTGCTCGGCTTGGTAGCGCCAGTGGTGGCGCTGCTCGCGGAACTCATGCGGAGCGCTCCCAGAAGCTCGGGCCGACGGGCTTCGAGAAGTCGCCAGTGGCGATCAGGAAGCCCTTGTCATCAGTGGTGATCTTGAGCTGCGGCAGCGGGTGACCGGCCGGGCCGAAGATCACTCGGGCGCCGTCCGCCAGGTCGAAGGTCGACTGGTGGCAGGGGCACAGGGCGTGGTGGGTCTGCTGCTCGTACAGGCTGATCGGGCAGCCGACGTGGGTGCAGATCTTCGAGTAGGCGAGGATGCCCTGGAAGCCCAGGTCGCTCGAGTCGCTGTCCTTGAGGTCCTCCGGAGCGATCCGGACGAGCATCAGGGCGTCCTTGGCGATCTTCTCCTGGAACTGCTCGTCGTCCTCCGTCAGGCCCTCGGGCTTGGCGAAGGTCAGCGAGCCGACCTGGATGTCCTCGGCCTTCATCGGCAGATCGGTGTTCATGTTGATCAGCTGAATGGGCTGCGCCGGGGTGGCTTCCTGCCAACCGGTGTGGTCGAGCTTGGTCTCGGGCAGCGGGCCCAGGTCGCGCAGCAGCACGACACCGGAGAGCGGCACCAGGGCCATCGAGCCGATCATCGTGTTGCGGATCATCTTGCGGCGGCCGAAGCCGGACTCGGCGGCACCGGTCTTGAACTGCTCGATGACGTCCGCGCGGACCTCGTCGTCAGCCTCGATCGGGTGACGCTCGGCCGGGACCTCGTGGTCCGACATCAGCGTGCGGGCCCAGTGGACCGCGCCCGCGCCGATGCAGAACAGCGCCACACCCAGGGTCAGGCCGAGCGCGAAGTTCAGCGCGCTGACGTGGCCCAGCGGGAAGATGTAGACGATCTTGTCGATCGGGAAGATCACGTACGAGGCGATGAACCCGGCCGTCGCCAGCATCGACACGATGAACATGAGCGAGACCTGGCGCTCGGCGCGCTTGGCGGCCCGCTCGTCGATGTCGGTACGACGGGGCTGGTGGACCGGCAGGCCGGGGTCGGCGAACGGGTCGCCGTGCGGGGCGACGTCGTGACCGTGGGAGGCGTCGTGCGCCTCCGGCAGCTTGTTCTCTGGCATGTTGTCGTGGCTCATGACTTCTTGGCCTTGGTGGTGTGGGCGGCGACCCAGATCGCGACCGCGATGAGAGCGCCGAGACCGAAGATCCAGCCGAACAGACCCTCGGTCACCGGACCGAGGCTGCCCAGGGCGAGACCGCCGGGGTTGGGCTCTTCGCTGGTGGTGTGGCGGACGAACGCCACGATCTGCTTCTTCTGCGCTTCCGGCATGGTGCTGTCGGGGAACGACGGCATGTTCTGCGGGCCGGTCTGCATGGCCTCGTAGATGTGCTTCGGGTCGACACCGTCGAGCGACGGGGCGTACTTGCCCTGCGTCAGGGCACCACCCGAGCCAGCGAAGTTGTGGCACTGGGCGCAGTTGGTGCGGAACAGCTCGCCACCCTTGGCCACGTCGTCCGGGCTGGTGGAGGTGTACTGGTCCTTGGTCGGTACCACCGGGCCCGGGCCGAACGAGGCCACGAACGCGGCCAGCTGGTCGATCTCGGCCTGGCTGTAGATGACCTTCTTGCGCGGGATCTGGGCACCGGGCTGCTGCGCGGGCATCCGGCCGGTGCCGACCTGGAAGTCGACCGCGGCGGAGCCGACGCCGACCAGGCTCGGACCGGTGGAGCTGCCCTGGCCGTTGAGGCCGTGGCAGGAGGAGCAGCCAACGGCGAAGAGCCGCTTGCCCTCATCGATCGCGAGCGACTGCGCCGAGGAGTCGGCCTGTGCCTTCTCGGCGGGCGCGAACGCGGCGTACAGCCCCCCGGTCACCGCCAGGGCGAAGAGTAGGACGACCAGCGCCGCCAGTGGGTGGCGCCGTCGTGCGGAGAGCTTTTTCACGGAATAACCCCGGTGTCAGGATCTGGTCGGCTGGGGGTGCGCCCGGAGGTCGGCCCGGTCGGTCCGGCCCGGGGGGCGCGCGGTCGGTCGGTACGGGCCTGCGTGGTCCGGCCGGCAGCCAGCGACCTGATCAGCTGGTTACTTGATCAGGTAGATGGTCGCGAACAGGCCGATCCACACGACGTCGACGAAGTGCCAGTAGTACGACACCACGATCGCGGCGGTGGCCTGCTCGTGCGTGAACCGCTTGGCTGCGTACGTCCGTCCCAGGACCAGCAGGAAGGCGATCAGACCACCCGTCACGTGCATGCCGTGAAAGCCGGTGGTCAGGTAGAACACCGTGCCGTACGGGTCGGAGGACAGCGAGAGGCCGTCCTTCTTGACCAGCTCGGTGTACTCGAAGATCTGCCCGCCGATGAAGATCGCGCCCATCGCGAAAGTGCAGATGAACCACGAACGGAGCTTCTTCACGTCACCGCGCTCGGCGGCGAAGACGCCGAGCTGGCAGGTGACGGAGGAGAGCACCAGGATCGTGGTGTTTCCTGCCGAGAAGGGGACGTTGAGGGCGTGTGCCTTCTCCGCCCAGAACGCTGGGCCCTTGACCGAGCGGAGCGTGAAGTACATCGCGAAGAGGGCCGCGAAGAACATCAGCTCGGAGCTCAGCCAGACAATGGTTCCGACGCTGACCAGGTTCGGCCTGTTGACCGCTCCGTGCGCGTGTCCGGTTTCTGTTGCTGTTGCTGTCGCCACGACGGACATTATGTCGGTCCCTTATTCCGTCTTCACGCCGGGGGGTGTACCTCGGAGTGTCCGGTGCGTGCGGTATGCCCCGTTGAGGGCCGACGGGGCGTCCGGTGAGGGGGTTGAGGAGGCCGTGTCCGATTTCTGACGGTTCTTCGGGGGGCTCCGGAGTCCCGGATCACTCCTCTGCCCTGCGTGTCACTGCCGCCTGGCGGCCCGGCGATGGGCTAGCGCATCAGCCGTACGGGTGATGTAAGCCGCTCAGGGTGACGGTCCGTCCTCCGACTGGGTGACGCCTGGGCGCGGCGCCTTGAGGGAGATCGGGTCAAGGGGTCACCACGGGGGGTGGTCGGGAGTAGCATCCGGAAGTGAGAGTGGCCCGGATCACACCGGGTCGGAGCGAGCCGCACAGCTGTCGTGGCTGCAGCTGTCGTATCTGAAGATTTCGTACCCAAGAGGACGAGCACCCGGGAGCAGGGCCCATGGCGCACACGACCGACGAGACGCTCACTGTTCTTGTCTACAGCGATGACCGCAACACCCGTGAGCAGGTGTCGCTCGCGCTCGGCCGGCGCCCGGCCGCGGACGTCCCCGAGGTGAGCTACCTGGAGTGCGCGACGCTGCCGGCCGTGCTGCGCGCGCTGGAGAAGGGCGGCGTCGACCTCTGCGTCCTGGACGGCGAGGCCACCCCGGCGGGTGGCCTCGGGGTCGCCCGGCAGATCAAGGACGAGATCTACGGCTGCCCGCCCGTCCTGGTGCTGATCGGCCGCCCGCAGGACTCCTGGCTGGCCGCCTGGAGCCGCGCGGACGCCGCCATCTCGCACCCGGTCGACCCGGTCGCGCTGTCCGGGGCGGCCGCCGCACTGCTGCGGGCGCGGATCGCCGGGCGGACACCCGCGAGCCACTGACCCGTCGGGAGGGCTCTGCTCGGCAGTGCTCATTCCAACTCGCCCTACTCGTCTCAGCAGGAGAGAAGGCACCGGGAGATCGCGGCACCGGCGTGGTACCGCTCGCTAGGCTGGCTCCGTCCCTTTTGGTTCGTGAAGCGATGAGAGCTGGAGTCAGCCATGGTGAACGTGCAGCCTGCGAACGGTGGTAGCGACCCCGCGCAGGTGGTCCGCTCCTGGCCGGATCTCCTCAGCGCACTGCTGGCCGGTACCGACCTGACCCGGCGGGACACCGCCTGGGCGATGGACCGCATCATGCGCGGCGAGGCCAGCCCGGTGCAGGTCGCGGGTTTCATGGTCGCGCTGCGGGCCAAGGGCGAGACGGTGGAGGAGATCTCCGGTCTGGTCGAGGCGATGTACGAGCACGCCGAGCCGCTGTACATCCCCGGCCCGGCGGTGGACATCGTCGGTACCGGCGGCGACCGGGCCAAGACGGTCAACATCTCCACCATGTCGGCGATCGTCGCGGCGGCGGCCGGCGCCAAGGTGGTCAAGCACGGCAACCGGGCCGCCTCCTCCGCCAGCGGCGCCACCGACGTACTGGAGAAGCTCGGCATCAGCTCGGACGTCTCCGTCCGGCGGGTCGCCGAGATCGCCGAGGAGGTCGGGCTCACCTTCTGCTTCGCGTCCAAGTTCCACCCCGCGATGCGGCACGCGGCCCCGGCCCGGCGCGACCTCGGGGTGCCGACCGCCTTCAACATCCTCGGCCCGCTCACCAACCCGGCCCGCGTCAGCGCGCACGCGATCGGCTGCTTCGACACCCGGCTGGCCGGGCTGATCGCCGGCGTACTGGCCGCGCGCGGCGCCACCGGCCTGGTCTTCCGGGGCGACGACGGGCTGGACGAACTGACCATCTCCACCACCTCCCGGGTCTGGATCGTCAAGGACGGCGGGATCACCGAGACCGCCTTCGACCCGCGCGAGGTCGGCATCGAGCTGGTCGGCATCGAAGCCCTGCGCGGCGCCGACCCCGAGTACAACGCGGCCGTGGCCCGGCGCGTGTTCGCGGGCGAGCACGGCCCGGTCCGGGACGCCGTCCTGCTCAACACGGCGGCGGCCCTGGCCGCCCTCGACCTGACGGACGCTCCGCTGCCCGAGCAGCTCGCCGCAGGCATGGCGCGGGCGGCCACGGCGATCGACTCCGGTGCGGCGGAGGCGACCCTCAAGCGCTGGGCGGAGGCGACGCTGCGGCGCTAGCCACTGGGGGCGCGGGGAACTGCCGGGTGCTCGAGTGGGTCCAGTTGAGGTCTGAGCCTTCCGTTTCGCGCAGTTCCCCGCGCCCCTGTGGTTGGCCCGTCCGGATGGTGGATGGGTGTTTGACCATCGATTGGTCGCCGCATAGAGTCCACGGCAGGTCATGAGTGACAGCGATAAGCCCCAGCTTGCTGTCCGGCAACCCTCCGTCCGTGGCGGGGTGCCCTGGGTGAGGACCGGGCTTCGCGGCGGACCGTCCGCGTGGCAAGCGCGGGCCACCGGTGTATCCATGCACTCCCGGGGTCCTGACCTCAGAGGAGTGCACAGCCATGTCCGTCGCCGCCGATCTCCGTACCCCGCTCGCCGTCCTCGGTCATGACGTCCAGGTGCCCCTGGTCTCCGGCGAGAAGGTCGGCTACGCCGCGCTCGACTACGCCGCCAGCTCCCCGGCGTTGCAGCGGGTCTGGGACGACGTCGCCGCGTACGCCCCCTACTACGGCAGCGTGCACCGGGGGGCCGGGTACCTCTCGCAGCTCTCCACCGACCTGTTCGAGCAGAGCCGCCGCACCGTGGAGGAGTTCCTCGACCTCCGTGCGGACGACCAGGTGGTCTTCACCCGGGCCACCACCGACTCGCTGAACCTGCTGGCGGGCGTTCTCCCCGCCGGGACGCGGGTGTTCGCGTTCGAGACCGAGCACCACGCCTCGCTGCTGCCCTGGCGCCGCGAGGGCCTGACGGTCGGTTACCTGCGCGCCCCGCGCTCGCACGCCGAGGCCGTCGCCCGGCTGGAGGAGGCGCTCGCGGCGGCGCCTGAGGGGCCCAAGCTGTTCTGTGTCACGGGCGCCTCGAACGTGACCGGCGAGCTGTGGCCCGTCGCCGAGCTCACCGAGACCGCCCACCGGTACGGCGCCCGGGTCGTCCTGGACGCCGCGCAGCTCGCCCCGCACCACCGGGTCTCCGTCCGCGAGTTGGGCGTCGACTGGATCGCCTTCTCCGGCCACAAGCTGTACGCCCCCTTCGGCGCGGGCGTGCTGGCCGGACGCAGCGATTGGCTGGACGCCGCCGAGCCGTACCTCGCCGGGGGCGGCGCCAGCCGTACCGTGGCGCGGGAGGCGGACGGTTCGGTCGCCGTCGAGTGGCAGACCGGCCCGGCGCGGCACGAGGCCGGCTCGCCGAACGTGATCGGCGCCTACGCCGTCGCCTCGGCCTGCCGGGCGCTCACCGAGGCCGGGTTCGACGCGCTGGAGGCCCGCGAGGGGCAGCTGATCGCCCGTCTGACGGCCGGGCTGGCCGAGATCCCCGAGGTCAGGGTGCTCAGCCTGTTCGGCCCGGAGGCCGCGCGGGTCGGCGTGCTCTCGTTCGTCGTACAGGGTTGGAACAGCTCGCACTTCTCCGCCGCGCTCTCCGCCGAGTACGGCATCGGCGTCCGGGACGGCCTGTTCTGTGCGCACCCGCTGGTCCGGACGCTGCTGGGCAGCGAGGACGGCGCGCCGTCCGAGTGCGGTGCGCCGGAGCCCTCGCTGCCGGGCGAGCGGAGCCTGAACGCGATCCGGGTCAGTTTCGGCGCGGGCACCCCGGACGAGCACCTGGACCGCTTCCTGACCGCCGTCCGCGAGTTGGTCACCGACGGCGCGCGGTGGAGCTACCGCAGTGAGGGCGGCCGCTGTGTCGCTGACACTCGTCGGGGCTGAGTAGTGCGCAGCAGGGTGCGGGTTGCTGTCGGCGAAGCGGTGTCGGATGTTGCCTTCCGGTTTCGCGCAGTTCCCCGCGCCCCTGAGGGGGTACCCCTCAGTCTTCGAGGCCGAGGGCGAAGGCGGCTTCGAGGTCGTGTTGGGAGTAGGTGCGGAAGGCGATCTGGGTCTCGGTGTGCTCGACGCCGGGGACCTTGTTGAGCCGGCCGGGGATCACTGCGGCGAGGTCGTCGTGCTGCCGTACCCGGACCATCGCGACCAGGTCGTAGCCGCCGGTCACGGAGTAGACCTCGCTGACGCCCTCGATGGCGGCGATCGCCTCGGCGATCTCGGGGATGCGGTCGACGCTGGTCCTGATGAGAACGATCGCGGTGATCACTCGGGGGCTCCTGTCCATGGGGGTCGTCGCCAGCGTAGCGGGCGGGCGGTGGCGGCCCAGGCTGCCAGGTACCCGGCGGTGAAGCCGATGACATGGACGAGGTACGCCACCCCGGTCCCGCCCGAGTGCACCGACCACCATTGGAGGCCGAACCACAGGCCCAGCACCAGCCAGGCGGGGAACCGCAGCGGCAGGAAGAACAGCAGCGGGACGAGCGTCGTCACGCGGGCCCTCGGGTAGAGCCGCAGGTACGCGCCGAGCACCCCGGCGATCGCGCCCGAGGCGCCGACCAGCGCGCGTACCGAGTCGGTGGAGCCCACCTCGGCCAGTGCGTAGCCGTACGTGGCGAGGTAGCCCACCGCGAGGTAGAGGAGCAGGAACCGGGCCCGCCCGAAGCGTTCCTCGACGCCGGGGCCGAAGACGAAGAGGAAGAGCACGTTGCCCAGCAGGTGCAACCACCCGGCGTGCACGAAGAGCGAGCTGAGCACCGACAGCACCGGGATCTTGTGGGGTGCGGGGGAGACCGTGCAGTCCGGTACCACCTTCGGCAGGTCGGCGAGTTGACCGGCGGTCAGCGGCCGGTCGCCGATCAGTTCGGCGGGGACGGCGCCCCAGCGCTGCTCGTACCGCTGCTCGGCGCAGACCCGGGCCGGGCCGGTGCCGTAACGGGGGTTGAGCCCGAAGCTCGGGCCGGTCAGCAGGACGAGTGCGCTGACCGCGATGAGGGTGAGGGTGACGACCGCCGGCCGGCCGGGTGGGCCGGTGTCCCGCGTGGCGGGCTGGTCGAGGACGGGAGTCACCATGCTGCGAGCATTCCTCGGGCCGCCGGACCTGACACCGCGTTGTACTGCGTGCGGGTGAACGCGGGTGAGCCCAGGACCGGTGGACGGCGACGGACCGGCAGGCAATAGGCTTTGCGCATCCAGACCTGTCCGGACCTGGGTGACAGCCGAGAGGACCCCCGATGACCATCGCCGCCCCCACCGCTGAGACCCGCTGGCGCTGCACGCTCTGCGGCAACCTGACCCGGTTCGACGTGACCAGGTCTGCCCGGGTGGTCGAGTTCCTGCACTTCGACCTCGCGGGTGAGTCCAAGGTGGAGGAGACCGAGGTGCTCTCCGAGACGGTGGAGTCGGTGCGCTGCCGCTGGTGCAACGCGGTGGACCAGATCGAGCTGGTGGCTCGTCCGGGCGCCGAGGAGTAGCAGCCGGAGTGTGGCGTGGTCCCGAGTGGGGCACGGTACCCGGGACAATTGCAGAGAGCGGTGTGTTTGAGGGCAGCGGCAACCGGCCGTACGGACCCCGCAGAGCAGGATCGGAGCCGAGGACGTGGTGGACGCAGCGAGGGGGCCAGCCGAGCCGCAGGGGCAGCCGCCTGCTGCGCCGGAGGCCGAGGCGGTGCTCCGCGACGCCCCCGGGGAACCCTCCGAGACCGTAGCCGAGGCCGCTCCCGAGGACAGCCCCTCGGAGGTTGTCGCCGAGCAACTGGACCGGCCGTTGCCCGAGGGCGTCCGCCGCCGGGTCGTCGGCATCGCCGCCGACGCCCTGGGTGGTCTGACCCCGGCGGACCTGCCGGCCACGCTGCGCCAGTACGCCAAGTTCACCCCCGCCCGCCGGGCCAAGTACGCGGGCACCGCACTGGCCGCCGCGCTGGAGTCCGAGCCCGCGTTCCGGGTCCGGATAGCGGAGCGGCTGCGCCTGGGGCAGCCCGACCTGGTGAAGGCCCTGGAGGCGGGCACCGTCCCCGGCGCCGCCGACCCGATGGATGTGGCCGCCGCCGCGTACCTGATCCGTCCTGCGGGCTGGAGCCGGCTGGTCGCCGAGGCGGGCGAGCTGGTCGAGCGGGCCGGGGCCGAGGGGATGGCCGCCGAGGCGACCCGACTGGTGGAGAAGTTGCAGGCGGAGCTCGCCGAGCTGCGGGTCCAGGCCCGCGCGGACCTGGACCGCCAGCGGGTCGACGCCGAGGGCGTGCGCCGGGAGGCCGACTCGCTGCGCAAGAAGGTCCGGAGTCTGGAGAGCGACACCCGCCGGGCCCAGGCGGAGGTCCGCAAGCTGCAGTCCGAGCTGGACGCCTCGAAGGCGCTGACCGCTGCCGAGCGCAGCGCCGCCGAGAGCGAGGCGCGCCGGCTGCGGCACCGGGTCTCCGAGCTGGAGACGGCCCTCGAGGCCGGCCGTCGTTCGGCCCGCGAAGGGCGGACCGTCGAGGAGATGCGGCTGCGGCTGCTGCTGGACACCGTGCTGCAGTCGGCGCAGGGCCTGCAACGGGAGTTGGCGCTGCCGGTCTCCCAGATCCACCCGGCCGATCTGGTGGAGGCGGTGGTGCCGAGCTCCGCCTCGCCGCACGACGTGGCCCGCCGGGCACTCGCCGAGGACGACCCGGCGCTGCTGGACCAGCTGTTGGCGATCCCTCAGGTGCACCTGGTGGTGGACGGCTACAACGTCACCAAGACCGGCTATCCGGCGCTGCCGCTGGAGCAGCAGCGGATCCGGCTGCTCGGCGGCCTGGCGATGCTGGCCCAGCGCACCCAGGCGGAGGTCACCTGCGTCTTCGACGGGCAGGACCTGGACGTCCCGGTCATCATGGCACCGCCGCGTGGGGTGCGGGTGCGGTTCAGCCGGACCGGTGAGACGGCGGACGAGCTGATCCGCCGCCTGGTCCGGGCCGAGCCGCAGGGGCGGCCGGTGGTGGTGGTCTCCACCGACAAGGAGGTCGCCGACGGCGTGCGCAAGGCGGGTGCCCGTCCGGTGGCGTCGATCCTGCTGCTCAACCGGCTGGCCCGGGCCTGACAGCGCGGGCTGCGCGTCCTGACCGCCGTTCAGGGGGCGGCTGTGGGGTTGCTGTGTCGGTCCGGTGAAGCCCGGTCGGGCGGGTGGTTCGTGGCAGCAGGGGAGTGGCGCGAGCCTGCCATCTTCATTAGGGTCTGGCGTCAAACCTATTTTCCGGACACTCGCCCTAACGGGTCGGTCCAGCAGGAAGAAGGAGCAAGTCCCTTGGCCTCCCACCGTCGTCCGAAGCAGCCGAGCCGCGCACGGGTCGTCGTGCTGACCGCTGCCGCAGCGACCGCGGTCGCTCTGTCCGCCCAGGTGAGCGCGTCCGCAGCGCCGGCCAAACCGTCCACGGACGAGGTCAAGGCCCAGGTGGACAAGCTGACGCAGGACCAGGAGGTGGCCTCCGAGACCTACGACGGCGCCAAGGAGCGGGCCGACCAGCTGCGCCAGCAGGCCGCCCAGCTGCAGGACCAGGTCGCCCGGGGGCAGGACCAGATGACCCAGCTGGAGGTCGGCCTCGCGGCTGTCGCGGGCGAGCAGTATCGTTCCGGCGGCATCGACCAGTCGGTGCAGCTGATGCTCTCCTCCGACCCGGCGAACTACCTGGCGCAGGCGTCCGGCGCCGAGCAGATCACGGCGACCGAGGCCGAGACCCTGAAGCAGCTGAAGGACCAGCAGCGACGGCTCGACCAGGAGAAGCAGGAAGCCGCGGACATCCTCGCGCAGCTGGACCGCAGCACCCAGACCCTGAACGAGGCCAAGGCCACCGTCCAGCAGAAGCTCCAGGACTCCCGGAACCTGCTGAACCAGCTCAGCGCCGCCGACCGCGCGGCGGTCGTCGGGGACCGGGCCTCGCGCAGCGACGCCCGCTTCAACCTGGCCAACCTCCCGCAGCCCGGTGGCTACGCCGGGGCGGCCGTCGCCGCCGCGATGAGCAGGCGCGGCGACGCCTACGTCTGGGGCGCCATCGGTCCGAGCACCTTCGACTGTTCGGGTCTGATGCAGTGGGCGTACGCCCAGGCGGGTGTCTCGCTGCCGCGTACCTCGCAGGAGCAGGCGACCGTCGGCACGAACGTCGGCACCGACATCTCCCTCGCCCAGCCGGGCGACCTGGTCATCTTCTTCGGCGACCAGCACCACGTCGGGATGTACATCGGCAACGGTCTGGTGGTGCACGCGCCGAAGACCGGCGACGTGGTCAAGGTGATGCCGGCGAACACGCTGCCGATCAGCACCATCCGCCGGGTCTGAACCACTGAGGTCCACCCCGCCGGATCCGGCATCGGCTTGGGCTGCGCTCCCGCTCAAAGCGGACATTTGCCTATGGTTCGGCACAACTGACGCATGATGACATGTGCGGGCCCGTCGAAGTCGTCCTGTGATCCGGGACACCTTCGACGGGCCTGTTTTGCGACCTCGGGCCGGTGATTCATCGGCCCACCGTGCAAGTACCGTCACACTCGGTGCCGCGAGCCGTTAAAACTGGCTCATATTCAGAGTTTTTTCTGACAAGGATTTGAACCGATCACGGTTCCGTTACTAAGGTCATACCTCGAACCACCGCGTGGTCGATCACCCAACCTGGGTGGCGGGCGGGGGTTACCGCCGAGTCCGAGAAGCAGCACGGCAGGTCAACTGCCAGATGGGGAAGCCCTTCGGGGTGCTGTGTATCGGAGCCGGGGAACCACGTTCCTCGGGGTGAATCGGCGCCAGGTCGAGTGACCGTCGCAACTGGGTGGTCGTCGGTGAGGCGTCGTAGGGCATCTCTTCCAGCCCGAACCCGTCAGCTCACCCGGTAGGCGGCCGTAGGAAGAAGGAGCCCGCCCTAGTGGCGTCCCATCGTCGTCCCAAGCCCGCCAGCCGCACCCGTGTCTCGATCATGACCGCGGCCGCGGCCACCGCCGTCGCCCTCTCCTCCCAGGCCGGCGCCCACGCCGACCCGGCGCCGAACAAGGACCAGGTCAAGGCGCAGGTCGACCAGCTGAATCAGCAGGCCGAGGCCGCCACCGAGAAGTACGACGGGGCGACCGAGCAGGAGCAGACCCTGCAGAAGCAGGTCAGCGCCCTGCAGGACCAGGTGGCCAGGCAGCAGGACCAGGTGAGCACCATTCAGGTCGGCCTGGGTGAGATCGCTGCGGACCAGTACCGCAACGGCGGTATCTCGCCCACCGTTCAGCTGATGCTCTCCAGCACCCCGGACTCCTTCCTGACCCAGGCCGGTTCGATGAGCCAGCTCAGCGCCTCGCAGGCCGACGCGCTGAAGGAGCTCAAGTCCGAGCAGAGCAAGCTGGACCAGCAGAAGGCCGAGGCGCAGGACAAGCTCGCCCAGCTCGACGCGACCACCAAGAACCTCAAGGCCGACAAGGAAGAGATCCAGGCCAAGCTGGCCCAGGCCCAGGCGCTGCTGAACACGCTGACCCAGCAGGAGCGCGACGCCCTCGCCGCTGCCGACGCCAAGTCCGCCGCTGACGCTGCGGCTGCCGCCAAGGCCGTTACGGCCTCGTCCTCCTCGGCGGACCGGGCCTCGCGCGGCTCCTCCCGCCCCGTCCTGGGCAACGCCCCGGCCGGCTCGTACGCCGCCGCCGCGATAGCCGCCGCCGAGAGCAGGCTCGGTGACCCGTACCACTACGGTGACACCGGCCCGAACTCCTTCGACTGCTCGGGTCTGATGCAGTGGTCGTTCGCCCAGGCGGGTATCTCGCTGCCGCGTACGTCGGAGGAGCAGTGGGCCTACGGTAAGGACCTCGGCACCGACATCTCCGTCGCCCAGCCCGGCGATCTGCTCATCTTCGAGGGCGGCGGCCACGTCGGCCTGTACATCGGCAACGGCACGTTCATCCACGCCCCGCGCGCCGGCGAGAACGTCCGCTACGAGCAGGTCGCGTACATGAACCTCACGGCCATCGTCCGGATCTGACGCTCTTCTCGCAGGGCCTCCGGCCAGGCACAGGCCCGGCGCTCCCACCCTCCGGTGGGGCGCCGGGCCTGCGGCGTTTCCTGGCAGTGGATCTGATGTCCGATTAGAGGGCAAATATTCGAGCTTGTCAGCGTTTGGACTAGATCGCCGCGACTCGCTAACGTCTGCCCCCGGACCTCCGTGAGGACGACCGCCCGGCCCGGGCGGCGGCGGTGGTCCTGCCGCAGGGATGGAGCCGTCGCCGGATGTCGATGAACCGCCGTTCCCCGCTGCCGGGCGCGACCCGCCTGGCCCGTGCGCTGGTACTCACGGCGGCGGCGACCAGTGCGCTCGGTCTGGTGGTCGGTGGCGGCACCGCCCAGGCCGTCCCCGGGGCGCCTGCCGAGCCGCCGTCCAAGAAGGACGTCAAGGCCCAGGTCGACCAGCTCTACGACGAGGCCGAGCAGGCCTCGGAGAAGTTCAACGCGGCCCAGGAGTACCAGAAGCGGCTCGAGGGCGAGACCGGCGCCCTGCAGAGCCAGGTGGCGGCCGGTCAGGAGGAGCTCAACCGGCTGCGCACGGACCTGGGCGCGGTCGCCGCCGCCGAGTACCGGGCCGGGGGTATCGACCCGATGGTCCAGCTGATGCTGGACTCCGACCCGGCCGCCTACCTCAGCCGGGCCCGCAGCCTCGCCCAGGCCGCCGAGCGGCAGCGGGACACCCTGCACGAACTGGTCGACCGTCAGCGCCGGCTGGACCAGCGACGGTCGGAGGCCACCGCCAAGCTCGCCGAGCTGGAGCAGGTCCGCCGCTCCCTCGCGGAGAGCAAACGGGACGTCCAGCAGCGGCTCTCCGAGGCCCGGCAACTGCTGAACAGCCTCGACTCCGGGGAGCGGGCCCGGCTCGCCGCCCAGGACGCCCAGGACGCCGAGAACCGCGCCACCCGGGGCACCGACCGGCTCGACCTCGGCAACCAGTCGGCCTCCTCCGACCGCGCGGCCGCCGCGCTGGCGGCGGCCGTCGGGAAGATCGGCTCGCCGTACGTCTACGGATCCACCGGCCCGGGCTCGTTCGACTGCTCCGGTCTGATGTACTGGAGCTGGCGGCAGGCGGGTGTCTCGCTGCCGCGCACCTCGCAGGAGCAGGCCAACGCGGGGCAGCGGGTGAGCCTGTCCGAGGCGAGACCGGGAGACCTGGTGATCTTCTACAAGGACGCGCACCACGTCGGCATGTACGTCGGCGGCGGTGTGGTCGTGCACGCCCCTTACCCGGGCGCCCGGGTCCGCTACGAGAGTGTCAGCCACATGCCGGTCAGCGCGGTCGTGCGGCCCTGAGCACCGACGGCGAACAGCTGGTGAGCGACCTGCCCCGGGAGTCCGGGACAGGTCGCTCACCGCTGTCCCGGCGCGCGGCGCTGCTGCTCGCGGCCGGCGGGCTGGCCCAGCTCTCGCTGCCGCCGGGCCGCTCGGCGGCCACCGCCGCGCCACCGACCGGCGCGGCGGGCGTCGGGCAGCGCCCGGCCGTCCAGGCGCTGCTCGACGCGCGGGCCGAGGCCCTGCTCGGGCTGGACCGGGCCGGGCTGCTCGCCACCGTCGCCCCGGCGGCCAGGCCCGCGCAGCAGGCGGCGTACGACCGGCTGGCGCAGGTGCCGTTCGCGGCGCTCGACTACCGGCTCACCGCCTTCACCGAGCCGGAGCCGGAGCATGGGTCGGAGCCGGGGCATGGGTGGCAGCTCACCGCCACCGCCGAGCTCGGCTACCGGCTGCGGGACAACGACGACTTCCCGGCGGTGTTCACCCGGACCCTGACCTTCGTCCGGTCCGGCAGCGGTTGGCTGCTCTCCGGCGACGAGCCGGCCGGGGCCGCCGCGCTCTGGGACCTGGGTGCCGTCCGGGTGGCCCGGGGCGCGCACAGCCTGCTCCTGGGTCTGGCGGACGACAGCGCGCTCGCCCGTACGGTGAAGCTGCTGGACCGGGCGGTGCCGGCGGTCAGCGAGGTCTGGGGCAGCGGGTGGGCCGGGCGGCTGGTGGCCGAGCTGCCGGGCTCCGAGCAGCAGTTCGCCCAGCTGCTGGGCGTCCGGGCCGACGACTACCAGGGCATAGCCGCCGTCACCACCGCCGCCGCCGGTGCTCCGCACCGCACGGCCGCCGACCGCGTGCTGATCAACCCGGACGCGTACGCCATCCTCAGCGACCTGGGCCGCCGGGTCGTCACCACCCACGAGACCACCCACGTCGCGACCCGGGCGGACACCAAGCCCTGGACGCCCCTCTGGCTCTCCGAGGGCGTCGCCGACTACACCGGGTACCGGGGGACCGGTCGCAGTCCGCGACAGGTGGCCCCTGAGCTCGCCAAGGACATCCAGGCCGGCCGCCTGCCCAGGGCGCTGCCCGCCGACGCGGACTTCGCCGCCGGATCCACCGGCATCGCCCAGGCCTACGAACTCGGCTGGGCGGCCTGCGGTCTGATCGCCGCCGACTGGAGCGAACAGCGGCTCGTCCAGCTCTACCGCGCCGTCGGCGCGCGGCCGCCGGGCGCGGACCGGGACCAGTGGCTGGACGGGCTCTTCCGCGCGCAACTCGGCCTCGGGCTGGACGAGTTCCTCAAACGCTGGATCGCCTCGCTCCGGACCTCGCTGGGGTAGTCGCTCCGGGCCTCGCCGGGGTAGGGGCCGAGCTACTTGCCGGCCGGCTGGGCGCTGTCGATGCCGTCCAGGAGGTGCTGCTCGTACGCGATGCCCGGGCGGACCGGGTAGCTGCCGGGTGCGGGCGCGGCCTCGAGCGCGGGCAGGACGACCGTGCGGGCCGGTTCGGGGGCCCGGGTCGAGCGCCAGAGGCGCCGGCAGGAGAGCAGGGTGGCGGCGAGCAGCAGCAGGTTCCGTACGGTGAGCACCGCCACGCCCAGCGGCTGGCTGTTGTGCACCTGGCCGAAGAGCACCGGGAACTCGAGCGTGGTGACGGCCGTCGCGATCAGGATCAGTACCGCGACCGGCTTCTGGCTGGTGCCCCGGACGGTCAGGCAGACCGCGGCGATCCCGACCAGCCAGACCAGGTACTGCGGGCTGATCACCCGGCTGGTGATGGTGAACACCAGCAGCGCGGCCAGCGCCGCGTCGTACGTGGTGGAGGGCTGCCAGCGCTGGGCCCGCAGCCGCCAGAGCAGCAGCCAGCCGAAGCCGAGCGCGGTGGCCGCCACCGAGACCTTGGAGATCACCGAGACCCAGGGGCCGAGCATCTCCAGCGAGCCGTAGTTCATCGACACCTTGCCGTTCCAGCCACCCGCCAGGCGGGCGAAGTGCAGCGGCAGCGCGCTCAGCGACTCGACCTCGATGCCCCGGTTGGCCTGGAACTTCAGGAACTCGAAGGCGCCGTTCATCCCGGCCGCGAGCAGGAAGCCCAGTGAACCGAGGGTGGCCAGCGCGGACGTCCACGAGCGCTTGGTCCGGCGGCCGCGCGGGGTGCCCGTGAGGGCCAGCACCGGCCAGATCTTCACCAGCCCGCCCAGGCCCAGCAGCACTCCGCCGAGCGCCGGGCGCCGCAGCACCGCCAGCAGCCCGGCGACCGCGAGGGCGGTGACGATGATGTCGTACCGGCAGTAGATCGTCGGCCCGAGCAGCGGCACGCCCGCGACCCAGACCCAGGCGCCGGTGAAGCTGCGGCCCTTCCTGGTCCCGGCCCGCATCAGCAGGCCCATCGCGAGGGCGTCGAACACCCCGCAGAGCACGTAGAAAGAGACCTGGTACGACCAGGGCAGCAGGCCCGGCAGCATGATCACCAGTGCCGCGCCGGGCGGGTACTGCCAGGTCACGTCGTCCAGCGGGAAGGTGCCGGTCTGCAGCACCTCGTACCAGCCGTGGTAGATCACCGACACGTCGGCCGTGACGTCGGCGCCGGAGATCCTGATGATGCCGAGCACCATCAGGACGATCAGCACCCGGCTGACGATCCAGCCCGCGCCCAGCCCCCAGAGTGCCCCGCCGGCCTGCGCGGGAGGAGCTGCGGACAGCGCGGTGCTGCCGCTGTTGCCGGTGGCGCCGGGGTCACCGGCAGGAACCAACTCCACTTCGCTCCCTCGTTCGTCTGGACGTCACACACCACAAGCGTTGCGAGCTTGCTGCCCCCGGCCGCTCCTCGGTCCATGACCGACCGGAGCGACTTCTTTCGAACGGTGCGTGGCCTGACGGCGTTCCCGACGAGCGGTGGTGTTGACCTATGGTACGGATCAGCGACCGGTACACCGAGCACCCCCCGACCGAGCGAGCCGTGGCATGCACAAGACCTTGATCGTCACCAACGACTTCCCGCCTCGCCCGGGCGGCATCCAGGCGTTCGTCCACAACATGGCCGTCCGCCAGCCCGCCGGCAGCATCGTGGTCTACGCCTCGACCTGGCGGGACGGCACCGAGGTGGCCCGGTTCGACGCCGAGCAGCCCTTCCCGGTGATCCGGGACCGGACGAAGATGATGGTGCCCACCCCCCGGGTCACCCGGCGGGCCGCCGAGATCCTCAAGGCGGAGGGCTGCGACTCGGTCTGGTTCGGCGCCGCCGCGCCGCTCGGCCTGATGGCCCCCGCGCTGCGCCGGGCGGGCGCCGGGCGGCTGCTCGGCATGACCCACGGCCACGAGGCCGCCTGGGCCCAGCTGCCGGGCTCGCGGCAGCTGCTGCGCCGGATCGGCGCCGGCACCGACACCCTCACCTACCTCGGCGAGTACACCCGCTCCCGGATCGCGGCGGCCGTCGGCCCCGAGGCGGCGAAGCGGATGGTGCAGCTGCCGCCCGGCGTGGACGAGCAGACCTTCCGCCCGGACTCGGGCGGTGCCGAGGTGCGGGCCCGGCTCGGGCTCACCGACCGTCCGGTGATCGTCTGCGTCTCGCGGCTGGTGCCGCGCAAGGGACAGGACACGCTGATCCGCGCGCTGCCGCAGATCCTCCGGGACGTACCCGACGCCGTACTGCTGATCGTCGGTGGCGGCCCGTACCAGGCGGACCTGGAGAAGCTCGCCGAGGCGACCGGGGTGGCCTCCTCGGTCCGGTTCACCGGCGCGGTGCCGTGGTCGGAGCTGCCCGCGCACTACGGCGCCGGTGACGTCTTCGCGATGCCCTGCCGCACCCGCCGGGGCGGCCTGGACGTGGAGGGCCTGGGCATCGTCTACCTGGAGGCCTCCGCGACCGGCCTGCCGGTGGTGGCGGGGGACTCCGGCGGGGCGCCGGACGCCGTCCTGGAGGGCGAGACCGGGTACGTCGTCCCGGGCCGCGACACCGCTGCGCTGGCGGAGCGGATCGTCCGGCTGCTCCACGACGAGCAGCTGCGCGCCCGGATGGGGGAGGCCGGCCGCCGCTGGGTCGAGCGCTCCTGGCGCTGGGACACCCTCGCGGGGCGGCTGACGTCGCTGCTCGCTGCTTGACGCTGGTACCGACGAGGCGCGGGGAGCTGTGCGACCAGGCACGACGTACGTGCGTGGTTGGTCGCGCACGCAGTTGAATCAACCGAGCCCCGCGCCTCTGAAAAACCCCTGCGGGGGCTGGGCGTCAGCGCTGGTAGAGGCCCTCGATCTCGGCTGCGTAGTCCTTCATCACCAGGTTGCGCTTGAGCTTCAGTGACGGGGTGAGGTAGCCGCTGGCCTCGGAGAACGAGGTGTCGAGGATGCGGAACTTCTTCACGGCCTCGGCGTGCGAGACCGCGAGGTTGCCGTCGTCCACGGCGGACTGGATGGCGGCCAGCAGGTCGGGGTCCTGGGTCAGGTCGGCGACGGTGGCGTCGACGGGCTTGCCGTTGTCCTGCTTCCAGCGGGGGAAGAACTCCTCGTCCACGGTGACCAGGCAGGCGATGAACGGCCTGCGGTCGCCGACCACCATCACCTCGCCGACCAGGGCGTGCGCGCGGATGCGGTCCTCGATCACGGCGGGGGCGACGTTCTTGCCGCCCGCAGTGACGATGATCTCCTTCTTCCGGCCGGTGATCACCAGGTAGCCCTCGTCGTCGAGGGTGCCCAGGTCGCCGGTGGCGAACCAGCCGTCCCGCAGTGCCTCCGCCGTGGCCGCCGGGTTGTTCCAGTAGCCGGTGAACACCTGCGGGCCCTTGAGCAGCACCTCGCCGTCGTCGGCGATCCGTACCGAGGACCCCGGCAGCGGCTGGCCGACGGTGCCGATCTTCGGCTTGTCGTGCGGGTTGAAGGCGGTCGCCGCGCAGGTCTCGGTCAGGCCGTAGCCCTCCAGCACGGTGAAGCCGATGCCCCGGTAGAAGTGGCCGAGCCGCTCGCCGAGCGGCGCGCCGCCGGAGATCGCGTGGGTGGCCCGGCCGCCCAGCGCCGCCCGCAGCTTGCTGTAGACCAGCCGGTCGAAGACCTTGTGCTTGAACTTGAGCACCAGCGAGGCGCCGCCCTGGTCCAGGGCGCGGCTGTACGCGATGGCGGTGTCGGCGGCCTGGTCGAAGATCTTGCCCTTGCCGTCGGCCTGCGCCTTGGCTCTGGCGGAGTTGTAGACCTTCTCGAACACCCGGGGCACGCCCAGGATCAGCGTCGGCCGGAAGGAGGCGAGCTCGGCCGTGACGTCCTTGATGTCGGAGACGTGGCCCAGCTTGATCGGCGCTATGGCCGCCGCGATCTCGGCGATCCGGCCCAGTACGTGCGCCAGCGGGAGGAAGAGCAGGACGGAGCTCTCACCGGTCCGGAAGAGCGGCTCCAACCGGGCCGTCACGTTGCCCAGCTCGGCCATGAAGTTGCCGTGCGTCAGCTGGCAGCCCTTGGGGCGCCCGGTGGTGCCGGAGGTGTAGACGATGGTGGCGAGCGAGTCGGAGGTCGGGATCGAGCGGCGCTCGGTCACCGTGGTGTCGGGGACCTTGGCCCCCGCCTCGGCGAGCGCGGCCAGCGCGCCCTTCTCGATCTGCCAGGTGTGCTTCAGTTCGGGCAGCTGGTCCCGGAGCCCGGCCACCACGGCGGCGTGGGAGTCGGTCTCGGTCACCACCGCGACGGCGCCGGAGTCGCTGAGGATCCAGTGCACCTGCTCGGCCGAGGAGCTCTCGTAGACCGGCACGGTGACCGCGCCCGCGCACCAGATCGCGAAGTCGAGCAGCGTCCACTCGTAGCGGGTGCGCGACATCACGCCCACCCGGTCGCCGGGGGCGACACCGGAGGCGATCAGGCCCTTGGCGGCGCTGTGCACCTCCGCCAGGAACTGCGCAGCCGTCAGGTCCGTCCAGCCACCGTCCGCCTTGCGGCTGAGCACCGCGACCGCTGGGTGCTGCTCGGCGTTCTGGTGGACGAGGTCGGAGAGGTTACCGCCGCTCGGAACCTGGTAGCGGGCCGGAAGGCTGAACTCGAGCAAGGCTGCTCCTCGTCTGCGACGCTGCGGGACGGCAGGACGTTACTGCCCGGTAGGTGGATTCGACCAGGGGAGTCGGGTCCGGTGTTCGAAGAGTCACACCGCAGGTCCAGGCCGGATGGTTTCGTCTCGCACCATATGACAGCCCGCAGGTGACTCGCCGGTAGTGGGTACGGCCCCGGCGGCCCCACCGGGCTGAACCCCTCTCCAGGCGCGATAACCTGCCCTGGGCGCACACCCGAGAAGACGCGGAGGGCCGTTCCATGGCGGAACACACCAGGTCGAGCATCATCATCGCCGCGACCCCGGCCGAGGTCATGGCCGTGATCGCCGACTTCGCCGCGTACCCGGCGTGGACGGGCGAGGTCAAGGAGATCGAGGTGCTGGAGACCGCCCCCGACGGCCGGGCCACCCAGGTCCGCCTGCTGCTCGACGCCGGCGCGATCCGCGACGAGCACGTCCTCGGCTACACCTGGAACGGCGACCGCGAGGTCGGCTGGACGCTGGTGAAGAGCCAGATGCTCCGCTCGCTGGACGGCTCGTACAGCCTCGCGGCGGTGGCCGGCGGTACCGAGGTGACGTACCAGCTCGCCGTCGACGTGAAGATCCCGATGCTCGGCATGATCAAGCGCAAGGCCGAGAAGGTCATCATCGACCGCGCCCTCGCCGGACTGAAGAAGCGCGTCGAGAGCCCGCAGGGTGTCGAAGGCGCCCAGGGCGTCGAGGGACAGTGACCCGCCGGACGATCCTGGTCAGCGGTGACGGCTCGGCACTGATCGCCGCCGCCACCGCCCTGCACTCCGCCCGGCAGGGCCACCGCACCCTGCTGCTCGCCGCCGACGACCCGCACCGGACCGTGGACACCGTCCTCGGCGCCCGGCTCGGCGAGCACCCCGTCCCGTACGCCGAGCACCTCTCGGCGGCCCGGGTCGACGAGCAGGCCGCCTTCCGCAGCGCGCTCGGCGGCCTCGGCCCACGGCTCGCCCCGGCGCTCGACCTGCTCGGCGCGGCTCCGCTCGACCCCGAGGAGCTGACCCCGCTGCCCGGGACGCGGCACCTCGCCCTGCTCCGCGCACTGCGCACCGCCGACGCCGACGTCCTGGTGGTGGCCGCGCCGCAGCCCGCCGAGCTGATCGCCGCGCTCGCCCTGCCCGAACAGCTCGACCGCTACCTCGCCCGCCTGCTGCCCGAGCAGCGCCAGGCCGCCAGCGGCCTGCGCCCGCTGCTCGCCGCGTTCGCCGGGGTGCCGATGCCCGCCGAGTGGCTGTACGAGGCGCGCGGCTGGGCCGCGCAGGCCCTCGCCGAGGCCCGCTCGGTGATCGAGGCGCCCGGCACCTCCGTCCGCCTGGTGCTCGACGCCGAGAGCCACAGTCCCGACGAACTGCGCCGCATCCGGGCCGGGCTCGCCCTGTACGGGCACCAGCTGGACGCCCTGGTCGCCCACCGCGCACTGCCCACCGTCGCCCTCGACTCGCCCGACCCCTGGCTCGCGGCCCTCGCCGCCCGCCAGCACGACCGGCTGGCCGCTCTGGCCGGGGAGTTCGACGTACCGGTACTGGTCTGCCACCAGCCGGAGGCGACCCTGGAGGCCATCGGCACCGAGCTGTACGGCGACGGCGACGGCCCGGCCCCCCACGGGACCCCCTGGCGGATCGACGACCACCTCGCCGAGGACGGGCTGCTGATCTGGCGCCTCGCCGTGCCCGGCGCCGACCGGGCCGACCTCGACCTCGTACGGCGCGGCGACGAACTGGTCGTCGGCATCGGCGCGTACCGCCGGGTCCTGCCGCTGCCCGCCGCGCTGCGCCGCTGCACGGTGAGCGGCGCCGGTCTGTCGGACGGCCTCCTCTCCGTCCGGTTCACCCCGGACCCGGCCCTCTGGCCGCGCGGCAGCGCCTGACCCTCCCGGAGCCGCTCGGTGCACGTCCCGGTGCACGTCCCGGTGCGGCTCCCGTCCGGCCCCGGGGCCTCAGGCCGGTCCGGTAGCGTCGGCGGACAGCACGGTGGCCGACGGCGGCCGCCCCGAGGGAGGCGCCCGATGGCCGACGACCAGCCCAACCACGACGACCGTGACGACCGCGACGACCGTGACGGTCACGCCGGTCACGCCGGTCACAACGACCGCGACGGCCACGCCGGTCGCGACGATCACGACGTGAAGCCCGACCAGCCGTTCGCCGCCGAGCTCGGCCCGCTGGTCGAGGAGGTCCGCCGGCTCGCGGTGGCCGTGGGGGAGAAGGCCCAGGAAGTGGGCGGTCGGCTGCGCGAACAGAACCCCGAGGTCTACGGCCACCTCGCCGCCGCCGGAGGCGAGTTGCTGGCCGCCTACCGGGCCGTGGTCGCCGGTCAGGAGCGCCGCTGGGCGGCCCCTGGACACGCCGACGGCGAGCACATCGACCTTGACGAGCCGTCTGACAAGTAGTGAACCCGCAGCTCAGCACCCGTGGCAGAGCGGTCCCGAACCGTCACCCAATGAAGAAATACGTACGACTTTTGAAGCCCTAAGGTTCACTTTGGGCCAAATTGTCTTCGAATAATGTATGCGACGGTGTGTACGGGAGCACCGCTCAGCGGGTACCGTTCCGCTCAGCGGGAACGAGTGAATAGCTGAGGGACACATGGCTCTGACCATCGGCGTCGATGTCGGCGGGACGAAGATCGCGGCAGGCGTGGTCGACGAGAACGGCGAGATCCTGGCGCGGACTCGGGTACCCACCCCGGCCGACCCCCAGTGGGCGGTCGACGCCATCGCGCAGGCGGTACGCGAGCTCCGGGAGCAGTACCCCGCCGTGGTCGGCGTAGGTGTCGGAGCCCCCGGGTTCGTCGACCGGGAGCGTTCCACGGTGATCTTCGCTCCCAACATCGCGTGGGAGAACGAGCCGCTCAAGACCCGGATCGAGGAGCTCACGGGCCTCGTGACGGTGGTCGAGAACGACGCCAACTGCGCCGCCTGGGCGGAGTTCCGCTTCGGCGCGGCGGCCGGGCACTCGGACATGGTGCTGATCACCGTCGGCACCGGCATCGGCGGCGGCATCGTCCTGGACGGGCGGCTGCACCGGGGCCGCTTCGGGGTGGCCGGCGAGATCGGCCACCTCAACATGGTGCCGGACGGCCTGCTCTGCGGCTGCGGTGGCAAGGGCTGCTGGGAGCAGTACGGCTCCGGTCGCGCGCTGCGCCGCTACGGGCGGGAGAAGGCGGCCGCCGACCCGATCGCCGGCAAGCGGATGCTGGAGCTCAACGACGGCGCGGCCGAGACCATCCGGGGCATCCACATCACCGAGGCGGCCCAGGACGGCGACCCGCTCGCCCTCGAGTGCTACGACGAGCTGGCCGACTGGCTCGGCCGTGGCCTGGCCGACCTCGCCGCGCTCTTCGACCCGGGTGTCTTCGTCCTGGGCGGTGGCGTCTCCGACTCGGGCCGCCTGCTGCTCGACCCGGTCGCCAAGGCCTACGAGCAGTACCTGACCGGCGGGGTGCACCGGCCGCGCGCGGAGGTCGTGCTGGCCTCCATGGGCTCGGCGGCGGGCATCGTCGGTGCGGGCGATCTGGCGCGCATCTGACGACCGGCCTGGCGACCGGCCTGAAGACTGCTCCGACGAGCGGTCTGACGACCGGTCAAGGAAAAGCGGCGAGTTGGGCGCATCCGCCCCCGGCTCGCCGTTAGCCTTCTCCGGGTGAGCCTGCAGACCGAGCTTCCCGCACTGCCGCCCTCCGGGGCCGATCCCGACGGCGGGCGGCGGGTGCGCCTGCTCAGCTACAACATCCGTTCGCTGCGCGACGACCGGCGGGCCCTGGTCCGGGTGATCCGGGCCTGCGAACCCGATCTGATCTGCATCCAGGAGTCCCCGCGCTACTGGCGGCCCGAGGGTCAGGCGGCCTGGCTCGCCCACGAGACCGGTACGGTCATCCTCTCCGGCGGCGGCCGGATCGCCGCCGGGCCGCTTCTGCTCGGCACGCTCGGCGTGGACGTCCTGGGGACGCGCGACCGGTTGCTCCCCAAGACGCGCGGCCTGCACGCGCGCGGCTTCGCCACCGCGCTGGTCCGGGTCGGCGGGTCGGCGTCCTTCGCCGTGACCAGCTGTCATCTCAGCGTGAACGCCGACGAGCGCCTGCGCCAGTTCGCTCTGCTGCCGGGCCAGTTCGAGCCGGGCGAGCACGGTGTCATCGGCGGCGACTTCAACGAGCACCCCGAGGACCCGGGCTGGCGGCAGCTCGCCGCCACCTTCCAGGACGCTCACGTGACCGCCCCCTGGGGCGGCACCTACACCTCCCGGCCGGGTGACCCGTACCAGCGCCTCGACGCCTTCTTCGTCACCCCGGGCCTGCGGGTCCTCGCCTCCGGCGTTCCGCACGGTCTACCCGGCGTCTCCCCGGCCGACCTGGTGACTGGCACCGACCACCTCCCGGTCCTGGCCGTCCTGCGGGTGCCGCCGCCTGACGCAGCGTCAGATGCTGCGTCAGGTGAAGGACCAGCGGGTCGGTGAACCGGTGAAGTCGCCCTCGGCGAGGCCGAAGGCGCAGCCCGGCCGGACCCGGAGCGAGGCGTTGACCGCCGGGTCGAGGAAGTCGAGCGGGTAGTGGGTGGCGTACTTGGCGTTGAGCGCGTCCAGGAAGGCCTTGATGCCCGCCTGATCCCTGATCACCTCGGCGGAGCCCTCCAGTACGACGGGATCGCGCGGGTTGTCGGTGGTCACCACGCAGTCGGGGCGGGCGACGAGATTGCGCACCTTGCGTGAGCCGAGGCTGCTGCTGAACCAGAGTGCGTCGTCGAGCCAGACGCCCCATACCGGCATCACGTGCGGGCGGCCGTCCGGCTTCACGCTGGACACCCAGTAGTCGTGCGAAGTGGCCAGCCGCTGCTGCGCCCAGGACCAGGGCAGCAGGCCGGTGCCCTGGTCGGCGGGCAGGATGCCGTAACCGGGCATGTAGGGACGGTCGGCAGTGGGGGAGGCCATGGCGTCACCTCTTCAAGTCCGCGAGCCAAGGTCCGCGAGCCAAGTCCGCGAGCCCGCGCGCAATGGCACGCGCCCGGACGCACTCCGACTCTACGACGCGGATGCCGAGAGGCCCCGGTCAGACGACCGCGCCGCCGTTGGGGTCCGGGGGCTCGTCCTCGTCGTGGTCCTTCATCCGGACGACCAGGGTGACGAACCCGCCGAGGAAGGCGGACACACCGACCCAGGCGGGCCAACCGGAGACCTCGCGCCAGAAGAGGGCGTCGAAGAGCAGCAGGGCCGGGCCGCCGAGGACGGCGAGCCAGGCGAACTTGGCCGTGGTGTCGGCCGGGGGCAGTGGCGGGGGCTCCGGGGGGACGAAGTGACCCTCGTCCGGGTCCTCGGCGGCCTGGTAGTCGCGCGGGCCCGGGGTGGGCGGGCCGGCCGGGCGGGGGCGGGGCTGCGGAGTCAGGTCGACGAGGTCGTTCTTCGAGCGGAGGTTCTCGATCTCCGGCCACTCCGGGTCGTTGAGATCCACCGGGTCGTCGAACTGGGCGACCAGGGCCGCGAAGATCGCGTCCTGCTCGGCCTGGCTGCCCGCCGCAGGACGACGTACGGGCTCGCCCGAGGGCTCGCCCTTGGCACCACCCACCGCTGCGCCGTCCGTGGGAAGCTCGTCGTCGCCGCCTGTCGCCCCGCTCATCAGCACTGCCTCTCGCGCACGGCCGGCCCTTCAGCCCTGGTGGTTCTCGGCACTCACATCTTCGGCAGGCGCCGGGGCCAGCCGCCGGATGAACTCGAGGCTCGCCCCGAAGATCAGCTCGGCATCGTGATCCAGCGTCGCCACGTGGTAGCTGCGCTCGCAGAGCAGCTCGGTCACATCGGTCGAGGATATCCGGGCGAGCACCAACTCCGAGTTGGCCGGCGAGACCACGTGGTCCTGCGGGCTGTGCAACAGCAGCACCGGCTGCGTTATTTCGGGCAGCTCGGCCTGCACCGTCCTCCAGAGCCGGGTCAGCGACCAGGCGGCGTGCAGCGGGGTCCGGTCGTACCCGACCTCGGTCGATCCCTCGAGCGCGATGTCGTTGGCGACGCCGGGCATGCTCGGCACCAGGTGCCGCAGTACCGGCAACAGCACACTTGCGGGGTTGTCGGAGCGGACGGACGGGTTGACGAGCACCAGTCCGGACACGGCGGAGCCGTGCTGGGCGGCCAGGTGCAGCGCCAGCGAGCCGCCCATCGAGAGCGCGAACACGAAGACCCGCTCGCAGCTCGCCGTCAGCTCGCGCAGCTCGCGGTCGACCTCGGCGTACCAGTCCTCCCACCGGGTCACCTGCATGTCCTGCCAGCGGGTGCCGTGGCCCGGCAGCAGCGGGAGAGAGACGGTGTACCCGGCCTCGACCAGCCGGTCGGCCCACGGTCGGAGCGACTGCGGGGAGCCGGTGAACCCGTGGACGAGCAGCACCCCGACCTTCCCGCCCCGGTGGTGGAACGGTTCTGCGCCGGGCAGCAGCGACATTTTCGGGCTCCTATGCGCGGGACTCGGTATTCGGTACTTGCAGGACTTTCGGCACGTGCGAGGGTCGCGAGCACCGGTGCTGGAGCCGAATCGTCCCACGGGCCGCCCCCGCCGTACAGCCCTGGCCGGACCGCCGATGCACGTCCGGCAGCTGACAAGCATTAGGATCGACCGGTCCGCATAACAGGAGGCACCGGTTGTTCTACCGACTGATGAAGATGATCGTCGCACCACTGTTGCGCATCTTCTTCCGGCCGTGGATCGAGGGTGCCGAGAACATCCCCGATGACGGGCCCGCGATCATCGCGAGCAATCACCTCTCCTTCTCGGACTCCTTCTTCCTGCCCGCGCTGATGAAGCGCCGGGTCACCTTCATCGCGAAGGCGGAGTACTTCAACACCCCCGGTCTCAAGGGCAAACTCACCGCCGCCTTCTTCAAGGGCGTCGGCCAGCTCCCGGTGGACCGTTCGGGTGTCCGGGGAGCCGGCGAGGCCGCGATCCGCAGCGCTGTCGCCGTGATCGAGCGTGGTGAGCTATTCGGGGTCTACCCCGAGGGCACCCGCTCGCCCGACGGCAAGCTGTACCGGGGCAAGGTCGGTGGCCTGGCGCGCGTCGCGCTGGCCACCGGCGCGCCGGTGATCCCGGTCGCGATGATCGACACCGAGAAGGTCCAGCCGCCCGGCCAGGTCGTCCCGAACTTCGGCATCCGTCCTGGCATCCGGATCGGCCGCCCGCTCGACTTCTCCCGTTACCAGGGCATGGAGAACGACCGTTTCATCCTCCGTTCGGTGACGGACGAGGTGATGTACGAGATCATGCGGCTGTCCGGCCAGGAGTACGTGGACGTGTACGCGACCGCCGCCAAGCGGCAACTCGCCGACGACAAGAAGCGCGCGGACGCCGACCGCAAGGCCGAACAGAAGGCCGAGCAGAAGGCGCTCAAGGCCCAGCAGGAAGCCGAGAAGGCGGCGGCTGAGCAGGCCGAGGCCGAGAAGGCGGCGGGCTCCTCAGCCGACGACGACGGCGACGACGGCACGGACTCCGCGAAGAAGTAGCAGTAATTCGGTACGAACAACAGGGCGCGGGGAGCTGTGAACAGCTCCCCGCGCCCTTTCGGTTTCCCTCAGCCGCCGACGGTGCTCGGTGTGCGCAGCAGGTCGGCGACGATGCCGATGCCGTCGTGGGTGAGGACCGACTCGGGGTGGAGCTGGAGTCCGGCGAAGCCGGGGCCGCGCAGGGCGTGGATGTCGCCG
>NZ_JARXZC010000003.1 GCF_029894335.1 Kitasatospora sp. MAP5-34
CCCGATCGCGATCAGGCCCGCCACCCGGCCCGAGTACCCGACCGCGCACCACACCAGCCCCCGTGACCTGCAGATTTCAGGATGGAATTAGCTCAATGAGGGTGCGCAGGTCGCTCTCGCCGAGGACTGCGACAGGGTACTCGCGGATGCGCAGGTGGTGGGAGGAGAAGGCGTCGATGGCCCTGTCGGTCAGGCGTTCTCCCAGCAGTGGGGGCTTGGTGGGCAGCGATTCGATGAGCCAGGCGAAGGCGGTGTCGCACAGTTCCCGGGCGCGGTCGACGCCCAGGTGCGGAACGAGGCGACGACCCGACGGCAGCAGGCTGAGCTTGGCGCCGTCGCCGTAGTGCATGGAACCGCCGAAGCCGCTGACGACGTTGCACACCCCACCGCAGCCGGTGCATTTGAAACCGCGGTCGACGGGGCAGGGACGGTGGCGGTAGGGACGGCCGGCCTCCAGGAGCAGGATGTCCATGCCGGGATTCGTAGAGGCGATGGCGCGGGCGCAGGCCAGTCCGGCCGGCCCGGCTCCCGTGATGACGACGTGCTTGTGCATTGGGATCCCCCAGGGACTCTCGCCGACCCGCCCGCAATGGCACCCGACGGCAGCCGAGCGGCAGGCGGATCGCGCTCCGATATAAGTGGCCACCCGCCGCTGGAGCGGCGGGGCAGCCGGCACCGGCGGTTCCCACCTGGTGCGTACCCTCAGGAAAGCGGCGCACGGCGCGCTGAAGCGATGTCAGACAGGCTGGAAATTCGGATGAAATTGCCGAGTTGGCCAGTAATTTCCAACCCTCAAGGCCTATTGCCCAGCGTGTCCGCTTCGCTACTGTCAGGGATGACGGTTCGGTACTGCAGCAGCTCGGGGGCCCGGCCATGGGAAAACCGAACAACGTGTTCCGGCGGGTGCGCGAAGACGAGTGGAAGATGGGCCGCCGCGAGGCCGCCGAGTTCCTGGTGAAGAAGTCGATCGAGTTCGGCGAGCCCATCGAGCTGGGCCCGAGGACCATAGTCACCTGGGAGGACGGCACAACGGCCTGCCCACGGCCGAAACACCAGCGCCTGCTGTACCGGGTCACCGGACGGACCATCACCCAACTCGGATTCACCCCGCGCGCACCGCGCGCGACCCGATCACAGACGGCTGGTCAGATGACGGAAGGTGAGGACGACATGCGGCGACGAAGCCTCCTCCTCGGCGCCGGAGCTGCTCTGCTGACCGCAGTGGCCCAGGACACCCCGAGCGCCAGCCCTCCGCTGGGTGACGACCATCTGCAGGCCGTGCTGAACGCGGAGCGCGGCCTGTACGCACAGGACCGCGAGCACGGCTCCGCCGAGCTGGGTCGGCAGGCCACCACTGCCCTGCACACCGCGCACACCTGGCTGCGTCAGGGCCGCTACAGCGAGGACATGGGCCGACACCTGCACTCCGCCACCGGCGCACTGTCGGTCGCGGCCGGCTGGCTGGCGCTGGACTCAGGCCGCACCCACGACGCCCGGTCCCTTTACACCGAAGCCCTGGCCAGTGCTCGGCAGGCCGACGATCCCGGGCTGGAGGCCCACGCCTTCGCCTGCCTTTCCCAGCTCGCGCACGCCACCGGCCGCCCTCGTGAGGCAGTTGGCACCGCCCAGGTCGCCCAGCGTGCCGCCGCCCACCTCGGTTCCGCCCGCTGGTCGTCCCTGCTGGCGATGCGGGAGGCCCGGGGCTGGGCCCTTCAGGGAGACCGGGCGCTCACCGAGGGCGCAGTGGTCAGGGCCCACACCCTCTACGCCAAGGGCCCGAGCGACGCCGACCCGGACTGGCTGGAGTTCTACGTCCCCGCCGAGCTGGCCGGCCTGGAATCACTGTGCCGCGCCGACCTCGGCCAGCACGAACGGGCCTGCGCCGGGGCGGAGCAGGCCGTCATGTTGTTCGGCGACGACCACACCCGCAATCGCTCCCTGTACACCGCCGACATCGCACTTCATCATGCGAGGAAGCCCAACCCCGACCTCGACGCAGCCACCGACGCGGCCCGCCAGACCCTCGCATACTTGCCCGACGTACGCTCCGAGCGCCTGATCCGGTCCCTGCGCGATGTCGCCGGCGCCCTGAAGGCCCACGACCAGGTGCGGGACGTCGCCGACTTCCTAGACGCCTACCGAGCCGCCGTCCCCGCCGCCTGAAGGAATCCATGAGCGCCCCCGCTACGCCCGTGACCCTGCGCCGCTATGGCCCCGGCGACGCTGCCGTGCTGCTGGACACCCTTACCGATGTGTGGGCCGAGGCACACGCCGGACACGACGATGTCGCCCGGGCCGGGTTCACCTCCGAGACCCTGCGCCGCCAGGTCACCGGCCACGCCCGGCGGGACGACTTCACTCTGATCACCGCGTACTGCAGCGGCCACCTCGTCGGCTTCGGCTACGGCTTCCGCTGCACCCCCGCCTACTGGTACGGCGAGGAGTTGATGCCGTCCATCACTCCTGAGGAAGCACGGATAACCGACTCGCTGGCGGGGATCTGCGAGCTCGCGGTCCGGCCTGGCTGGCAGGGGGAAGGCGTCGGCACCCGCCTGCACGCCGCACTGCTCGACGCTCTCCGCCCCCAGTGGGTGTCGCTGCTGGCCATGCCCGACAACGAGTCCGCCCAACGGCTCTACCAGCACCTCGGCTACCGCCACGCCGGCCTCTACCGCGCCGGAGCGGACGGCCCGGTACTCGACCTGCTCCTGCTGCGGACGGACTTCTGAGTATGGCCGACACCCCGTCATGGGTGCATGCGGTCTGGCCCCTCGCCCTGCGCACCGAGCGCCTGCGGCTACGCCCGGTCGAGACCGCGGACCTCCCGATGCTGACCGAGTTGTGGCGTAGCCGAGCAGTGCGGCTGTTCTTGGGCGGTCCGGTGGCCGAGGAGCACATCGCGGAGCGGCTGCAGACGGCTGAAGGGGCGGTCGGAGCCTTCACCGTGGAGCTGGCGGCTGAGGGACCGGTGCTCGGCCGGGTCACGGTGGACTCGGACCACCGCGCCGCAGACCGGATCGAGGTCAGCTACGAGTTCCTGCCCCGGTATCACGGGATGGGCTACGCCGCCGAGGCGGTCTCGGAAGCCATTCGGTGGGCGCAGTCCGTAGCGCCGGCCGGGCAGCGGGTGGTGGCCGTGACCCAGGTCGCGAACCTCCGCTCGCGGCGCCTGCTGGAGCGCATCGGGATGAGCCAGACCGAGCGGTTCACCGAGTACGGGGCGGAGCAGGCGCTGTACACGGCCAGCGGTCGGCCTGACCCGGGATCATCCGGCTCGTAGGCCGAATTCACCCCGGCGGCCCGGGGCGGACGGGGATGCTGCGCCGAACGGGTCGGGGTGGCCCGCCAAGCTGTTGTTCAAATTGGAACAAAGGTGTACGGTCTAACCGGTCAGACGGTTTAAATTCGAATCACCTGCGGAAGATTCGCTGGTCACTGGAGGCTGGGCATGCCGAATACCGAGAACGAGCAGCGGCTGACGCCTGCCACCGTTCGCTCACGCGTACGCATCCCCCTGGCCTTCCCCGACGGCTACCGGACCGAGGCGGAGGTCTTCACCTTCCACGGCCTCACCGACGGAGCCGAACACCTCGCCCTCGCCCTCGGCACGCCCGACCCCGCCCAGGCCCCCCTGGTCCGGCTGCACTCCGAGTGCCTCACCGGGGACGTCTTCGGCTCGGCCCGCTGCGACTGCGGCCCCCAGCTCCGCGAGGCCGTCGAGCGGATCACCGAGACGGGCGGCTACCTGCTCTACCTCCGCCAGGAGGGCCGGGGCATCGGCCTCTACAACAAGCTCGACGCCTACGCCCTCCAGGACTCCGGCCTCGACACCTACCAGGCCAACACCGCCCTCGGCCTCCCCGAGGACGGCCGCGACTACACCGCCGCCGCCCAGATGCTCAGCACCCTGGACGCCACCACCATCCGCCTGCTCAGCAACAACCCCGACAAGGCGGCCCAACTCACCACCCTGGGCGTCGACATCACCGAACGCATCCCCACCGGCATCCACGTCTCCGACACCAACGTGCGCTACCTCCGCGCCAAGGTCGAACACACCGGCCACTCCATCCCCCTCCCCCGCCTGGTCGGCTGAACCCAAGCGGCGCAGTGAGCCGCAGGGCCGACTGTGGGGGTCAGGTCAACAGGAACCCATCCCCGTGACGGGCTGCCCGAGGATCTCTTGAGCGATCTGCCACCGCATGCCGCTGCGCGAGCCCTTGACGAGAACCACGTCCCCCGGCTTCACGAGAGACTTCACGTACGCGGCTGCGGTGGCGTTGTCACCGCAAATAGCGACCTCGGGCACGCCTGCCGCCTTGGCCGCCAACGCGAGCTGCTTGGCGAGTTTGTCTCCTACGGCCACCACCAGGTCCACGCCCAGCTCGCCCGCTTCCCGCCCGATCGAGCGGTGCCCCTCCACGGCTTCGTCGCCCAGCTCCAGCATCTCGCCGAGTACGGCGATCCTCCGGCCTTCCGGGGTGAGCGGCGGAAAGACGATCGCCCGCCCTGTGTACGACGCGGTGATCCGGCTGAGCGGTACCCGGTGGTTCTCCTGGCCCCAGCGCGACGGGTCGCGGAAGAGGATCACGGGGTCCGGGCCGCCCTCGTAGCCGTACGCGACGATCAGGTGGCCGCCCTTTCGGCCGTCCTCCGGGAGCTGCTCGGTCACCGAGATGATCAGCGGTGCGTCGTCCAGGTAGCGCGGCAGCTCTTCCGCCGGGACAGGCATCGCACGACCCGGCAGGCCGAAGCCGCCCGCCAGGTCGGCGATGCCCGCGTGAAGCCACCCACGGTCGGTCGGCGATGCCCGCGTGAAGCCACCCACGGTCGGTCAACGCGCCTTCCTTCACCCCGAGCTTTACCAACTCGGTGAGCGCGGGGACCTCGTACCCGTAGGCCAGCAGGATCATCCGCAGCGCTGCCATGCCGCACGCCCGGTCGGACCACTCCATCCAGTCTCCCAGCTCCGAGCCGCCGTACGCCTCCCACCCGTCTGGAGAGATGAGTTGACGGCACATCGGGACCTCGTGCACGCGTGACATGACAGCAGCCTCCGGACGATCAGACAGCGGGGTTCCGGGGGCCGGGACTCCGGTGAAAACGGGACTGGGCAAGGGGACATCGTACGGGGGGCGGGCCACGGCCTCGTGGAGCATGGCCAGCACCACATCGGAGTGGGCGGCTGCGAGACCTCACGCCGCTACTCAGTTGGGAGAGTTGACCCATGCACGTGTTCCAGGTGGACAACGCCGAGTTGATCGAGAGCATCACGCAGCAGGCCAAGGAAGCCGGGGTCACCGACGGGGCGATCGTCTCCCTGATCGGCGCGGCCGGCTCCTTCACGGTCAGCACGATGCCTGCCGACGACGCCTCGGCCGACGTGGTCACCGACTACGGCCAGCCCGCCGAGATGCTCGGCACGGGCGAGATCGTGAACGGCGCGGTCCACATCCACGCGACCATGGCCGTGGCCGGGGACCTGGGCGTGTCGCTGGAGCCCACCGCCACGTACGCCGCGCCCAAAGATTCCCGTCAGGTCCCGTTGACGGGTAAGCGCACCACCCGCCCGGCCACTCGGCCGGACGACACCAAGCCACTCCGAGGAGCCTCTGTGACCGCCACCGCTGCGAAGCTCACCGCCGCCCGCCCGTGGGGTATCAGCCGACTCGCGCCCTACCCGACTACTGTTCAGCTCCCGCACGCCACGGTCACCGTCGACCCCGCCACGCAGCTCGGCGTGTTCCGCGACCGTGCCGGCCAGGTGGTCGAGATGGGCAAGCACGGCACCAGCTCCGGGACCGAGACCTCCACGACCACGAATTCGGATTCGGACTCGGACTCGGACTCGGCGAACGACCAGGACAGCAACCAGGACTGATGCCGGCGACCGAGGAGAGGCCGGTACTGGTGGCCACCGAGGCGGATGACGTCACCGCTGACATGGTGATCACCGAACTCAACCGGCGGAATGTGCCGGTGGTCAGGTTCAACCCCGCCGACATCGGCGCGGGGCTGGCGGTCTCGGCTCGGTTCGGTACCTGCCCGGCCGCAGTGGCCGGGCGGGTACGTACCCCGTCGAGAGTTGCCGACCTGGCCCAAGTGCGGGCGGCGTCGCGACACCCGGGAGATGCCCAGCGCGCTCTGGAACTCGTTGAACCGACGCAACACCGGCGAAGGACGCCTTGAGGATCAGCAGCGTCCAGCGGTCGCCGAGGATCACCAGCGGGCGGGTGATCGAGCACGGCAGGTCGGCCAGGTCTTCTGATCAGGACTGTCAGGCGCCGCAGGCGCGCATGAGGGTGTGCCGGGCAGCTGGTCGGTGCACACGAACACCGCCCCCGCCAGGCTCGTTGATCGAGTCCGGCGGGGGCGGTGAACTGCGGGAAGGTGGCCGACGGCGACGTCAGTGCTGCCAGACCCGCACGTAGTCGACCTGCATGTCGGCGGGGGCGACGGTCGGGTTGCCGGCCGTATCAACCGCATTGTTGAGAATCAGGAACTGCGGCGCGGAGGTGATGCCACTGGTGATCTGACCCACCTTCACACCGTCGTAGTAGTACGTGACCGAGCCGGGCTCCCAGTCGGCCCCGTACGTGTGCCAGCCGCTGAAGTTGCCGGAGGCGCAGCCCCCGGGGCCGCCGGACGGGGAGTGGAAGTGGTAGCAGGCCTGACCGCTCAGGCCCTCCATGACGTCCAGCTCACCGTTGGTCGGCCAGCTCTGGCCGTCGGTCCAGAAGGCCGGCCAGTTGGCGATCTGCGAGCCGGAGGGCGGCAGGTAGATCCGGCTCTCGGTGTATCCATAGGTGAACTCGTAGCCGCCGCTCGCCCGGCCATCATGGGGGTTGCTGGAGATCAGGCCCGAGGTGTACGGGTGGCTCGCGGTGGTCCCCTTCGAGGTACAGGTGCTCGCATCCTGAGTGGCCGTCAGGTGCAGGCTACCGCCCGAGACGGTTGCGTGCGAGGCGTTGTAGCACTGGGACTCGTAGGGGTTCACGGGGCCCGAGACGCCGTTCCAGTTGCTGGGCACCGAGCCGCCGTCCCCGTACCAGCCGGGGGTCCACTTGGAGGAGTCCAGGGCTCCGCCGTTGAACTCGTCGGCGAACTTGAGGTTCCAACTGCCGCCGACCCCGACCGGACCGCCGGTGGCCGCCGGGGTGGGAGTCGCAGTGGGAGTCACCGTCGGAGTGGCCGTGGGGACAGGGGTGGGCGTGGGCGTGGGCGCCGGAGCCGTCGCACCGGCGGTGAAGCTGCCGACCGGGGAGAGCGGGTGCCAGACGTTGTTGACCTCGTACGACACGAAGTACTTGTAGGTGCCTGCCGGGAAGGTACGGCTCTGCGGGGTGAAGGTCTGCTGCTTCGAGGTCAGCGTGGTCTGGATCGCACCGGGGAAGTCGTAGTTGGCACCGCTCGCCGAACGGACAGCGACAGCCAGGGCCTGGACCTTGACCTTCTGCAAGGAGTGCAGCTTGGCGGTCGCCGTCGCCTGCGCGCCGGCGGAGGGCGCGGAAGGCGTGACGGCCAGCGAGTCGACGACCACCGGCTCGACCGCGCGGGCCGGGGCGGCCCAGGCGGCGGTACCGACACCGACGGCGGCGAGGGCGATCCCGGCTACGGCGAAACGTCGCCTGGCTGCGGGCGTGCTGCGGCGGTGCTGCGGGTGTTTGGGCATGCCGTGGGAGGACCTTTCGTTACCCCCCTCAACCTCAATGGACCGGGCCCCGCTCCGGCAGGGGAGGCTGGGACCCACAGCGTTGGAGCCTGCTCGACAGGTCGGGCTCTTGGCAAGCAGTCCGCAGCCGCCGAGCCCCCCGGAAAGCGCCGCATACACACGGAAAGTCGCTGGTGGGGACGGGTGGCGGCCCACCTGTCCCGACCGCTTGTGACATCACCCACAGGAGACCCAGCCCACACCGCCCACTGCGGGTGCTGGGCTTCGCCATGCGGTGCACTCTGGACGGGGGACACCGGGTCCGAGGAGGGCATCCGATGCTGGTGGAACGCGCTTGGCGGCGGCCGTGACGCCCCCCATCCAGGTACCAGTGACCGTGGTCGGCGCCGGGCCGTACGGGCTCTCCACAGCCGCCCATCTGAAGGCGCGGAACGTGCCGGTCCGGGTACTCGGCGAGCCGATGGACAGCTGGCGCTCACGGATGCCCGACGGGATGTTCCTCAAGTCCACCCCCTTCGCCTCCTCGATCTCGGATCCGGCCGCACGCCACCGCTTCGAGGACTTCCGGGCCGACCAGGGGCAGGCGTGGGTCGGCGACCGGTACGCGGTACCGGTCGCCGAGTTCATCCGCTATGGCGAGTGGTTCCAGGAGCGCTGCGTACCCGAGGTGCAGCGAGCGGCGGTGGTCGCGATCGAGTACGGGCCGGGCGGCTTCCGGCTGAGCCTGGACACCGGCGAGGTGTTCACCAGCCGCGCGGTCGTGCTGGCCACCGGGCTGTCCTCGTACGCCAGGGTACCGTCGGAGCTGGGCCCGCTGGTGGGAGCGGGGCTGGCCTCGCACTCCTCCGACCACGCGGACCTGGCGAAGTTCGCGGGGCAGCGGGTCGCGGTGATCGGCGCCGGGCAGTCGGCGCTGGAGAGCGCAGCGCTGCTGCACGAGGCCGGGGCCGAACCGGTCGTGGTCGCCAGGACCCGACGGCTGGTGTTCGGCAGCCCGCCCGAGTACGACCAGAGCAGTGACCGCGCGCTGCCGCACCGACTCGCCGAACCCGGGTCGGCGCTCGGCCCGGGCTGGCAGCTCTTCGCCTACAGCCGGGCGCCGGCGGCTTTCCGGCATCTGCCGGACACTCAGCGGGCATACAGGGTTCGGACGGTGCTCGGTCCCGCCGGAGCGTGGTGGCTGCGGGAGCGGGTGGGCGGCCGGTTCCCCGTGCTGACCGGGCATACAGTGTGGTCGGCCGAGCAGGCCGGCGGGTGCGTCCGACTGCGGCTGCGCGGGCCGACCGAGGTGCTGGAGGCCGACCACGTGCTGGCCGCGACCGGGTACCGGGTGGACGTCGAGCGGCTCGACCTGCTGGACAAGGGGCTGCGCCGGGCGCTGCGGCGGACCAGCGAAGGGGCGCCCCGGCTCTTCGAGTCCTTCGAGTCGTCGGTGCCGGGGCTCTACCTGACCGGGCTCGCCGCTGTGGACACCTTCGGTCCGGTGATGCGATTCGTGTGTGGCACGGCTTTCGCGGCCCGCCGGATCAGTCGCGCGGTCGCGACCGGAGGGCTCTGACCACCGGGTTTGCGCGCACCGCCCGGGCCAGCCGCAGTGCCTCTGTGGCACCGAACCTGAGCGCCTCGACGGCAGCGGGCACCAGATCGTCGCCGCAGATCCAGGCGCGCTCGGTCTCGCGGTGTGGCCGGATGTCGCGCGGCAGGCGGTGCTCCCTCCTGGCCGTGGCCATGATGGACTGCAGGTCCAGCTGTCCGACCCCGAAGCTCCGGGGCAACTGCGGGCCCTGCGGCACCACGCGGCCGGTGAGCGACAGGTGCAGGGCGCGCAGCACGTCCACCCCGTCCACGGTCTCGAACAGGCGGAACTGCGCACCGACCCGGGGATTGAAGTCGACCAGGTTGTACCGGCCGTCACGCAGGTCCAGCCGCCAGTCCAGGTCGGCGGTGCCGCTGTAGCCGATCTGCCGGCACAGTCTCGTGGCAAGCCCGGCCAACTCCGGATTGGCCAGCGAGCACGCCCGAGTGGTGACCCCGGCCCCAGGGGGCCAGGAGCGCAGTTTGAGGCCGGTGAAGACAGCCAGCGGTTCGCCGCCAGGGCCGCAGGACAGGTGGGTGATCCAGTCCTCGGCGTGCTGCGGCGGCAGATACTCCTGGACCAGCACCGATAGCTGGCCGTCAGGCGGGCAGCTAGCCAGCAGTTCGCGCTCGTCGTGCACCACCGTGGTGGCGCAGACCGCAGGGTGGAGCAGCCGCGTGAACGCCTCCAGGTTCTTCAACACCAGCGGGTAGCCCCAGCTGCGCGCCGTCGCCACCAGCTCCTCCCGGTTGCGCGGAGCGCAAGCGCGCGGCGTCGAGACACCGTTCGCCCGGCAGATCCCCTTCATCTCGCCCTTGTTGGCCAGCCGCCGGGGCAGCTCCGGTGGCACCGGCGGGAGCAGGAAATAGGGAGAAAGCTCCTCGGCGTGTTCGGCCAGCAGGACGGCTGCCTCGTCATCGGTGGGCACCGCCACGCTGCGTCGGCCAATTGCCCGCCCCACGGCCGCCACGGTGGCGAGCAGCCGTTCGGGTGACTCGCGCCCGGTGGTGGGCCGTACGAAGGCTCCCGTGAGGTAGCGGGAGACGGCGGTCGGAGTGAGCCGGTCCTCGACCATCGCGTGGACCGGGACGCCGAGCTGGCCTATCGAGCGGACCGCCCCGACGGCGCTGTGGGACTGCGGGTAGCGACCGACCTTCACCAGCAGGACCGGAACCTCGCGGTCCAGAGCGGGCCCGGTCTGTGCCATGGAGGCCACGCTCCTTCCCACGAGTCAGTGCTGCCATACTCCCACCCAGTCGACGTGCAGTTGGGCCGAGTCGACGGAGGACGGCGGCGAGTGCTGGAATCCCACCGCAAGGTTGATCACCAGCTCCATGGCGACGTGCGGAAGTCGAGACGGGTCGGTCACCTGGAACCGCTGTACACCGTCGACGTACCAGGTGACCGCGTCCGGTTCCCAGTCCAACCCGAAGACGTGATAGCCCGTCGCGAAGTCCGCCGGGCCGTACGTCCGGCCGACGTGCGCGTCGTCGCCGCCGGCCGTGGGCCAGTGCAGGTTCATGTCCACGATCTGGTTGGAGTTGATGAACTCGGCCACGTCCAGCTCGGGCGGGGCGCTCCGGGACTCGGCGGGGATCAGCCAGAAGGCCGGGAACATGCCCTCGGCCCGTGCCGGCACCTGGATCGCCGCCGCGTAGTAGCCGTAAGTGAAGGTATGGCGGGGGGTGCCCTCCCAGGAGTCGCGGCCGGTAGTGACCATGCCGGAGGTCCAGGGGTAGGTCCTGCCGTCATGGCCCTGGGTCGTCCTGCGCTGGGCGGTGAGGACCAGCTCGCCGCCCGTGACCTGGACCTGGCCCGGCTGATACCACTCTTTCTCGGCGTTGCCGGAGTTGGTGCAGCCGCCGTTGTTCCAGTCGTAGCAGGTCGCCCAGTCCCGGGTGTTCAGAGCAGTGCCGTTGAAGTCGTCCCTGAAGACCGAATGCCACTGCCCCGGAGCGGCGGGCTGCTCCGGGGGCGGGGAGGCGCTGCGTGGGACGCCCGTCCCCGGTCCGGGATTCGTGGTGCCGGTGACGCCGCTGCTGCAGGCCGCCGTGAAGAGCAGCAGGCCGGCTCCGGTCAGGTAGCCGACCCGCCGGTCGAATTGTTCCCGGCGCGGTCCGGCGGCGGACGCGGGCGGGCGGACCTTGGCAGGAACTGATCGTTGCGAGCCGGCTCGGAGGCGTCGCGGGAGCAGGGCGAGCACCGTGGTGAGACAGGCGAGTGCGACCAGGGCGCGGCCGGTGGTGAACACGTGCCGGAGGAAGAACCCCTCGGCCGTCACCGCCGCGATCGCGGCGCTCAGCGCAACGGCCAGGACGACCGCTGCTAACCGGTCGGGCCACGTAACAAGCACCGTGGGTGCTGGCCTGGCCAGCAGCATCGCCGCCGCTCCCGGGCAGCCGAGCACGAACGCCCCAGTCACGGCCACCCGCAACGGGTTGGCCGGTTGAAGAGTGGTGCACAGCAGGGCAGCCCAGCCGGAGAGCGCGAGCAGTAGGCGCCAGGCGACTTGCGGTGGTGTTCTCACGGTCATCGACTCCCCCCGGCCGTGCCTTGGGCGACCGCCGGGAGCAGGTAGCGGTAGACCACGGCGTCACGGCTGCTGAAGACCGGTCGGAAGTCCGGCGCACCCGCCACGACCGCTCTCACCCGGTCGACCGTGTCGACCGGGAACGACCCGGTCAGTTCGCACTCGGCGATCTGCGCCCTGGTCAGGATGACGTAGGAGAGGCCAGGCACATTCGGATCATCCATCGTGGCGCGCAGTACCGCCAGCGGATCGCTCAGCAGCTGGCTCCGCTCGGCGGGCGTGCCGTCCTCGGCCAGTACGAGCCGTTCGAGGTTGTCGTAACGCATCTCTCCGCCCGGCAGGTCACCGGTGACCGACACGATCCGCGAGCCCGCCGGTGCAGTCTGGGTGATGTACCTGACCGCGGCGACCTCCTGGGGCGTGAAGTAGTTCATGCTCTCCTTGCTGTAGTAGCCGGAGAACAGGCCGGTCAGGAGCGCGAGCATCACGGCGGTCGAGACCATGACCTGTACGCGCGGACGCAGGCGTGACTGCAACAGCGTGACGGCGGCCAGGAAGGCGGCAGCCGGAAGCGCGAAGAGATAGGCCCGGAGGATCATCTCGCCGCCGTAGTTGTTGCTGAGCAGCAGCGGCAGCGGGGCGAGCAGGACCAGTGGGAGACCGGTCCTGCGCACCCACCGGTGGCGGACCACGGCCGTCAGCGCCAGCAGGATCACGGCGGCACTCATCCCCATCGCCACCCAGGACACCAGGACCTGGCTAGGGGCGATGGTCCCCAGCTGGGACACTCCGGGCCGTACGTTCTGGTCCGGTGCGGTCAGTTGGGCGATCAGGTTGCCGATGTTCTTCGAGATGTACGGGCGGGCGATGGTGGAGTCCCAGAGCAGTGTCAGACCGACCGCCCCGGCCAGGACCGGCAGGACCACCCGGCGGTTTCGGCGCGGTAGCGAGAGCATGACCAGGACGCTGATCAGCATCAGCGGGGTCAGCGGGTGCGAGGAGACGATGGCGGCCGTCAGCACCAGCACCACCAGGAATGGCGCGAGCCGCCAGCCGCCGTGGGCCGGGACGTCGGTGAGCCAGGACAGCGCTCGGGAAGCATGGGCTCCGCCCGGGGCGGGTTCGGCCGCTCGGTCGACGGACAGCCGACGCATGACCAGCGCAAGCAACGTGACGAACAGCAGGAAGGCGAAGGCCTGTGGTGAGAAGTAGTCCTGGCCGACCCAGGAGGCCGAGTAGTAGATCCAGACCCCGCCCCAGACCAGCCTGCGGTCACGGGTGAAGCTCCGGTAGAGCATCAGCAACGGGCCGAGCAGCAGGACGTTGGCCAGCACGGGGTACCAGGACGCGTACCCCAGCGCCGAATGCAGGCCGGTCGCCCGCAGCAGCAGCGCGTTGAGCTGGAAGAATCCGGGCCACTGGTTGTAGATGTCCAGATTCCCGGCGCCCGGGACACTGCCGTTGTGCCGCAGCATCGCGTCGAGGACGGCGATGTGCTTCCAGGCCCACGCGTACCGAAGCGAGGGGTACAGCAGGCTCGGCGTCGCATGGATGACCGCGATCAGACCCAAGGTGTAGGCGGCGGGCCACCGCTTGGGGACGCGCGGATCGCGGAGTGCGACGGCGAAGCCGATGGTGAGGACGGCCAGCGCGACGAAGAAGAGTACGGGCAGCACCTGGAGCAGCCCGAGGGCGCCCATCCCGCCGAGCCGCACCCCCTGTAGGGAGAGCAGCCAGAGCGCGAGGGCGACGGGCAACGCGGCCCGGACCACCCAGCCCGCCCAGCCGTCGGCGCCCGGTGCCCGGCCTGTCAGCCCTCTGGTCCGGCCCGCGCGCCGCTCGGCGGGCCCCGCGGCGGGTCCTCCCGTGCCGGGGCTCGGGGCGTTGGTGGTCTGTTGCCCGGACATCAGATGTCCTTCCCGGCCTGGGGATCTCTCATGATCTCGCTCCTGGCGGGTACTCAGGGGCCTCGGGCGGCCCGCCGACCGGGCTGCCCAGCGCCGCCCGCAACCGGCGATAGGCCCGGTAGCCCTTGTCGTGGGGCCGCTCCGGCAACGGCGCCACCCGGGCACCCCGGCCTCTGGTCCAAGCTTCGAAGAGGTCGGGCGGAGTGTCGTTGTGAAGCATCAGCCGGGAGATTCGTACCGGGTTGTCGGCGGCGGAACTGAACCTGTCCTGGACGGCGGTCGCCGAGACCCAGCCGGCCTGCCGCACCTTGCGGCGGACGGACGGACTGGAGTACCCGTGCGGGTAGGCGAAGGCCGTGACCTCGTGCCCGAGCGCGTCCTCCAGTCGTCGCTTGCATCCGGCGATCTCGTCGTGGCAACGGCGGCCGTAGACCGTGTCGAGCTGGGCATGGGTCTGCGAGTGGCCACCGATCTCGATGCCCAGAGTGTCCAAGTTACTCACCTGACGCCAGTTCAGCATCTGGGCGGGCGGGAACAGGCTTCCGGACGGCCGCCCACCGGGCGGATGCATCGCCCCCACGGTGACATAGAGGGTGGCCGGCAGTCCGTGGTCGGAGAGCAGGGGCGCGACCGTCCAGTAGAAGTCGGCGAAACCGTCGTCGAAGGTCAGTACGGCCGCCCTGGGGGGCAGCGACGTGCCGCCCAGGATCGCGGAGACCAGTCTGCGCAGCGGTACCACGGTGAGGCCGCTGTCGACGATCTGGGCGATCTGCCGACGGAACACGCTCGGAGAGACCGTCCACGGCGCGATCCACGAGGGCGGGTCGTCCGACACCGAGTGGTAGAGGAAGACAGGTACGGCCTTCATGGTCGGCTCCTAGCCGATCGCCCTGCCGGGTCGCTCGATCCGGCAGGGAAGCTGAGGAGACGGCTGGGCCCGGCCGGGCGGCGCCTCCGTCCGCCCGCACGACCGACGGCGTAACCTGCCACGGTGGTGCCCACGCCGGCGCACAGCGCCGCCGCGGTTCGCAGCTCGGCGTGGAGCAGGGAGCGGGCGAGCGCGACGGGTACCACCCGCCACAGATAGCGGCGTTCGCTGGCAAGCGCCGGCCCGGTGCCGCGGTGCCGCGCCACCACTGCCTTGGATCCGCCCTCCGCGTAGCAGCGGGAACGGAAGTACGCCCAGGTTGTGCGCTGTCGCGGGACATGGTGGCGGACGGCGGCACCCGGCTCGTAGCGCAGCACCGAGCCGGGGTTGCGGGCGGTGATCCGGATGCACAGCTCGGTCTCCTCGCAGCCGGACGGACGGGTGCCGACCCGGCCGAGGTCGAGGCGGAAGCCACCGGCGGCGAGCACCTCGGCGCGCCGGAAGGACATGTTGGCGCCGATGAAGTTCCGTACCGCGCTGCCGCTCTCCGGCAGCCCGGTGTACGAGCAGCCGACCACCCAGTCGAACTCGGCCGGGAACCAGCCGGGTCGGCCCGTCTCCCACCATGCCCGGACCAGGCCGCCGACGCCGAGCACCTCGGGTCCGCGGTATCCGGCCAGCAGGCGGGTGGTCCAGTCCGCGTCGGCCACTGCGTCGTCGTCAAGGAAGGCGATCACCTCGCCGTTCGCGACCGCCACGGCCGTGTTCCGCCCGCCGGATAGCCCTTGCTGCTGCCGGTTGTCAACGACCCGTACGGTCGACGGAAGGCACTCGACCGCGCGTCGGGCCAGCTCGGGACAGTGGTCGACCACCAGCAGGAGCTCGTCGGGCGGCCGACGCTGGGCCAGCACGGACTCGACGGCGGCACACAGATCGTCCCAACGGTCCAGCGTGTAGGCGCAGATGGCGACCGACAGAGTGGCGGGCATACGGCATACGGTGGTCATCCCAGCCTCCTGGCGGGTTTCGGCAGCCAGCGCGGCAGCGCGAGCAGCAGTGGCAGCGCGAGGGCGCAGTGAGCGAACAGCATGGCCATAGCGACCCCGGTCAGGCCGAACAGTGGCAGGAACAGACCGACCATGCCGACGGCCAGAACGGCGTAGGCGACCTGCAGCCCGATCACCCAAGGCAGCGCCCGCCGTGCCCGGGCCACGTCCACGGCCACGGTCGGCAGGACGTTGGGCAGCGCGCCGAGCGCCATGAGGCGCAGCACGGTGGTGCCGTGTTGGGCGTACTGGGCGCCGAACAGGCTGAGCACCCACGGGGCGACGACCACCAGTACCACCGTCGCGACCGCCACCAGGAAGGCTGTGTGGCGCAGCACCCGGCGGCCGTGCTCGGCTAGCCGTTCGGGGGCGTGGGCGGCCTCCACGACCAGCGAGTTGCCCATGCCGAGCGCGGCCAGGTAGCAGGGGTAGGAGATCAGCCAGGTCAGCGAGAAGTAGGCGTTCTGCGCGGCGCCCAGCCGGTCGAGGACGAGCAGCGACACCACGGTGTAGGGACCGAGACTGAAGAGCATGCCCAGGTAGTCCGCAGCCGCGAAGCGCATCACCCGGTCCGGCCTCGGTGCGCCGGCCCGGTCGGCCCGCTGGTGGGCCGGTATCGCCCAGCGGAACAGCACCACGCTGGTCACGGCGATCGAGACGACCAACGCCACGGACCAGGAGAGCAGGATGCCCGCGCCCACCGCCAGAGCCGCGCAGATCGCGAGCACGGCGGCCTTCGCGACGGCGAACAGGGCGTTCTCGCCGAGCACCCAGCCGGCCCGGCGCAGTCCGGTGAGCGCCGAGTCCTGGAGAACGAAGAGCGAATAGCCGACCGTCGCCGCAACGAAGGCGCCGGCCACCAGCGGGCCGCGCAGATACCCCAGCTTCGGTGCGATCCATGGAAGCAGCAACAGGAACCCGATGGCCGCCACCGCGCTGCCCACGGCACTGACGGCATAACAGCGCAGCACCAGCCGCCGGGTGTGCCGGCCGGCGCCCGGCACGAACCGCACCAGCACGTCACCGAGGTTGAACTGGCCGATGACGGAGAGCAGTGCGACGGCCGACAGGGCGGCCGAACTGCGGCCGACGGTGTCGGCGCTGTACCACCGGGTGGCGAAGATCCAGAAGACCGCACCGAGCCCCGCCGCCAGCACCGAACTCGCCGCCAGCAGATGCCCGTTGCGCAGCAGCGGCTCACCTGCGGCGAACCGGCCGGCCGCCCTGGCCCGGGCCCGGAGCAGCGTGACGTAGGAGCACTCGCAAGGCAGCGGCTCCGGGCAGGAGCAGGGCCGAGTGCGTACGGCTGGGCGGGAGGCGAGGTCGGCCATCAGGGTCTACCCCCCGAGCTGGTCACTGTGCCTCTGTCTGACGCTGATCGTTGCTGCCAGAGGCTGAACAGGTAGGTGAACGGGCCGTACAGCAGCCCGTGGAGTTCCTTCCGGCCGAGGTGGCGCGGAGAGTTCGCGCCGTTGAGGGCGGCCTGGTCGCGGGCCCGGCCGGCCCACCACTGCCGGGCGCCCCGGGGCAGCCCCCGGAGCAGGACCGCCAGCAGCCCGGGCTCGTGGACGACGGCGGCGGCCAGGACGGCGCCGAAGCCGACGCCGAAGTTGAAGATCGAGGTGGTGAGGGCGTCCATGGTGCGCCGGTGGCGGTGCCAGACGATCGCGTCCGGCTGGTAGGCCACGGTGTACCCGTCCACCAGGACTCGGAAGAAGGCCAGCAGGTCCTCACCCCCGCGCGCGGGGGTGCCGATGCCGATCGCCGGGTCGAAGCCGTCGAGGCGGCGGAAGAGTTCGGTGCGGAACGCCATGTTGGCACCGGAGCCGAACATACAGACCTTGAACGGCAGCAGCGGGTCGTCCGGGCGCTCGCGGAGCGACCAGCTCCGGGCGGTGAAGCCCTTCGCGTATCCGCCGTACTGCTCCACCGCCACCTGAGCCTCGGTGTCCAGCTCGGCGGGCAGGACCAGCCCGGTGACACAGCCCACCCGGCCGTCCGCCTGGAAAGCGTCCACCAGCGAGGAGACCCAGTCGGCGTCGATGATGACATCGTCGTCCGCGAAGGCGCAGATCTCACCGCGTGCCGCGGCCAGCCCGCGGTTGCGGGCCCGCGAGGAGCCCGCTACCGGCTCTCGCACGTACCGGACCTGATCCGGGTAGCGTGTCCGGATCAACTCCTCGGTCGCGTCGCTCGACGGTGCGTTGTCCACCACGATGACCTCGACGTACGGATAGCCGGTCCGCAGCAACGAGTCGAGGCACTGCCGCAGCATCCGCTGGCGGTTGTGCGTGCAAATGACCACGCTGACCGTCGGTTGGTCGTGCGGCGCCGCGCGTCTCGCGGTGATCGGCGCGGGAGTGCCGAGCTCCCGGTGGGCTGCCTCGACGAGTGCCCGGCGCAGCCCTGCGGAGTCTCCGGGTGCAGCGGTAGCCTCAACCAGTCCGAGCGGGTGCCCGCGCAGCCGGACCAGGGCAAGCGCGCGGCCGGTCGGGCTGGTCTCCTGCAGGCCGCCGGGCGAGCGCAGCTCACCCGGCCTGTCCAGGTCCAGTTCGACGACCCGGGCGGGGCCGACCGGACGGACGGCGAGATCGGAGGACATCACGGCCTACTCTCTGCCTGGGCATTCCGCTGCTGCCAGACGCTGAACAGATAGATGAACGGGCCATACAGCAGGCCCTGGAATTCTTTCCGGCCGAGGCGCAGTTGGGAGTTCCCGCCGTCGCAGGCGACGTGGGCACGTCCCCGGCGGACGGTCTGCCACTGCCAGAGGCCACGAGGCAGCCGCCGGACCAGCCCGGCCAGCTGGGCGGGCTCGTGGGTGACGGCGGCGGCCAAGTAGGCGCCGAAGCCGACGCCGAAGCCGTAGATCTGGGCGGTCAGGGCGTCCATGGTGCGCCGGTGGCGGTGCCAGGCGATCGCCTCCGGCTGGTACGCCACGGTGTGCCCGCCGGTCAGGACCTGGAAGAAGGCCAGCAGATCCTCGCCGCCGCGCGAGCGGGTGCCGGCGCCGGTCGCGGTGTCGAAGCCGCCGAGGCTGCGGAGCAGCTCGGTCCGGAAGGCCATGCTGGCACCCGTGCCGAACTTGCCGACAGAGAACGGTAGGAGCGGGTCGTCGGCGCGGTCGCTGAGCGACCAGCTCCGGGCGGTGAAACCCTTCGAGTAACCACCGTACTGTTCGAACCCGGCCTGTGCCTCGGTGTCCAGCTCGGCGGGCAGGACCAGCCCGGTGACACAGCCCACCCGGCCGTCCGCCTGGAAAGCGTCCACCAGGGCGGACACCCAGCCGGCGTCGACAAGGGCGTCGTCATCGGTGAAGGCGCAGATCTCGCCACGCGCCGCGGCCAGCCCGGCGTTGCGAGCCCGGGCCAGGCCCGCCACCGGCTCGCGCAGGTAGCGGACCTGGTCCAGATAACGCGCCCGGACCAACGCCTCGGTGGCGTCGTCCGAGGGCGCGTTGTCCACGACGAGGACCTCGACATGCGGATAGCCGGTCCGCAGCAGGGAGTCGAGGCACTGTCGCAGCATCCCCTCCCGGTTACGAGTGCAGACGATCACACTCACCGTTGGGGGTTCCGCCGACGCCCGGCCGCTGCCGACCCGACCGGGAAGCGCACCGGGCGCCGCGGAGGACTTGGACGGTATGTACAGCTCGCGATGTGCGGCATCGACCAGCGCCCGGCGCAGTCCGGCGGTGTCGCCGGGTGCTCCGGTGGCCTTGACCAGTCCGAGCGGGTGTCCGTGCAGTCGCACCAACGCCAACACGCGTCCGTCCGGGTCGACCGGTCCGAGACCGCCGGGTGAGCGCAACTCACTCGGCTCGTCCAAGTCCAGTTCGGCCACCCGGACGGGGGTGTAGAGCGAGTCGCGGGCGACGGGGCAGGGGCAGGCTGCTGCGGTGCGCCGGTCGGAGCCATTCATCATCGCTCCCCCACGGCGTGGAGCGCCGCGGACCGGGCGCCGGGGCGCTCGGCGAGCAAGGTCCGCAGCACCCGACGGCCGTCGGAGACGGCGTGGAGGTGCGAGCGGCCACTGCGGCGGGGAAGTTCGAGGCTCGGCACCTCGGCGATCCGAAGGCCCGAGCGGAGGGCGTGCGCGATCATCTCGGCCTCGATCTCGAAGCCCGAGGAGCGCAGGTCCAGTTCATTCAGGAAGCTGCGCCGGAAGGCGCAGAAGCCGTAGCAGAGATCGGTCAGCTTGGCGTGATAGAGCCGGTTGACCACCGTGAGCAGCGCCCGGTTCCCGAGCGCGCGGATCCGGGTGAAGTCGAGCGAGCCGCCGCCGGCGATGCAGCGCGAGCCCTTGACGAAGTCGTAGCCGTTGTCCAGGAAGTGCAGATAGTGCGGGATCTCGCCGGGCCACATCGACCCGTCGGCGTCCATCATCACGATGTACTCGCCGGTAGCGGCCTCGAAGCCGGTGCGCAGCGCGTTCCCCTTGCCCGGGCCGCCGCTCTGCTGCACGCTGCGGACGGTGGGCAGGCAGTGCTCGGCCATCGTCAGCGTGGCGTCGGTGGAGGAACCGTCCACCAGGATGACCTCGTTCACGCAGCGCGGGATCTGCTCGAACACCCAGGGGATGTTCTGCGCCTCGTTGCGGGCCGGGACGATCAGGCTGACGGAGTGCGTGGTGGCGTAGCCGTCGGTCGCGCGGCGCATCGGCGGCCGCGGATCGAGGTGGTCGGTGGCCCGGCGCATCGGACGGCCGTCGCGGACGGCGTAGGGGAGGACGTGGGGAGGCAGAGTGGTGCTCATCGGGCGGCCTCTCGGGAGGCGGCGGCACGCCGGTACCGACAGACCGGTACCCACGGGCGTACCCCGGGTGACAGGGCGGCGGGCCCATGCGCGGTGAGGCGCGGGGCGCGGCCCCGGAGAAATGTGAGCGATCCTCGACACGGAGGGCTTCTCGACTACTCCCCCGAAGCCCCGCGGTGCGCCGAAGCGCCCGACATGAACAACAACTGGCGGAAATACCCCCACCGCTGGAAAGCGATGCCTTCGCAAGCGGTGCCAGGGCCTCATCATCGAACGCGCTCTCACGCCAAGTCAAGAGGTTTGTCGGGAAATGTCCCATATTTCCATTTTCCCGGGCCGAGCTACTTCGAGAGCCCGGCCTCGGAGATCCGCCGGGCGATCTCGGCGGGCCGCGCCGGGCGGCCGAAGTGCCAGCCCTGGGCCCAGTCGCAGCCCATCAGCCGCAGCCGGTCGGCGTCCGCGCCGCTCTCCACACCCTCGGCGGTGACGGTCAGTCCGAGGGTGTGCGCCAGCGAGACCAGTCCGCTGACGATCCGCCAGCCCAGGTGGGTGTCCTTGGTGGGGTCGTGGAGGTCGCCGACGAAGGAGCCGGCGATCTTCAGCCCGGAGACCGGCAGGTCACGCAGGTAGGCGAGGTTGGACCAGCCGGTGCCGAAGTCGTCGACGGCGAGCGAGACGCCCATGTCGACCACCGCGTGCAGCGCCTTCAGCGCCTCGTCCTCCGGGCCGACCACGGTGCTCTCGGTGATCTCCAGCTGCAGCTTGGCGGGGTCCAGGCCGGTGGAGCGCAGAATCCGGTCGATGTCGCCGACCAGGCCGGCATTCCGGGCCTGACGGACCGCCAGATTGACATTCAGCTGCGGGGCCGCGGAGCCGAACCGCCGTACCCAGTCGGCCGCCTGACCGCACGCCTGCTCCAGCACCCAGCGCCCGAGCGGCATGATCAGACCGGTCTCCTCGGCGGTGGCGATGAACTCCTCCGGGCCCAGCACACCCAGCTGCGGGTGCCGCCAGCGCACCAGCGCCTCGACCGCGACCAGCGAGTTGTCCTCCAGCGAGCAGAGCGGCTGGTAGTCGATGAAGAACTCGCCCCGGTCCAGCGCGGCGGGCATCCGCACCGACACCGCGTACCGGCTCACCGCTCGCGCGTTCTCCTTCGGGTCGAACAGCGTCCAGCGCCCGCGCCCGGCCTCCTTGGCGCGGTAGAGCGTGAGGTCGGCGGCCCGGACGGCGGCGCTCGGGGTGGTGGTCGCCACCCGGCGCTCCAGTACGCCGATGCTGGCCCCGACCGCCAGCCGGTGGTCCCCGATCAGCACCGGCTTGGCGAGCGCGGCCAGCACCGTCTTCGCGGCGGCCACCGCCTCCTGCTCGCCCCGGCAGTTCTCCAGCAGCACGACGAACTCGTCGCCGCCCAGGCGCGCCACCATGTGCCCGAGCGGTGTCAGCACGGACTCCAGCCGGGCGGCCACCGCCGCCAGCAGCAGGTCGCCGGTCTCGTGGCCCAGCGAGTCGTTGACCACCTTGAACCCGTCCAGGTCCACGTAGCAGAGCCCGAACCGGGCACCCGGCTCCGGCTCCTCGAACAGCTTCTCCAGGCGCTCGAAGAAGGCCACCCGGTTCGGCAGGCCGGTCAGCGGGTCGTGGGTCGCCTGGTGGCGCAGCCGCTCCTGCAGGCGGTAACGGTCGGTGATGTCCTCCAGCATCGCCACCTGGTACTGCGGCCTGCCCTCGTCGTCACGGATCAGCGAGACGGTCAGGTGCGTCCAGACCACCTCGCCGTCGCGGCGGTAGTAGGGCTTGTCGAACTGGAGGTAGTCGCGCTTACCGGTGATCAGTTCCTCGTACGCCTCCCAGACGCCCGGGGTGTCCTCGGGGTGGACCAGCTCGTTGACCTTGTGGCCCTGGAGGTCCTCAGGGCGGGCGCCGAAGATCTCCTGCAGGGCGCGGTTGACCGCCAGGATGTTGCCCTCGACGTCGCCGATGCCGATCCCGATCGCCGCGCTCTCGAACAGCGCGCGAAAACGGGTCTCCGAGGCCCGGAGCGCCCGCTCCACCTCCTGCCGCGCGGTGTCCGCCGCAAGCCGGATCGCCTCCTGCTCGCGCAGCGTGCGCTCGCGCAGCGCGGCGGCCCAGCCCGCCGCGAAGGCGCCGCAGAGCGCCGGGCCGCGCTCGTCCGCCACCGGGTGCTCGTGCAGCAGCTCGACCGCCTGGGCCAGCACCACCGGGTCGGTGAAGTGGGCGTCCACCAGCAGCGCGCCGGCCTCGGCGGCGAGCGCGGACTCGAACGGGTCCTCCTGCTGGGCCCGGTGCAGCAGGGCCGCCGTCCGGGAGACCAGCCGGCCCAGGATGCCGGGGTGCACGGCGACGCCGTGCCCGGCCTCCAGCAACCGGGCCCACTCGTCGTGGAAGCTGGCAGCGGCGCTGTCCCCCACCGGTGCCCCCGTGTTCGGTGCCCCCGTGTTCACGAGCGGAATCCGACGCCCACCAGGCCGGTCATCCGCTCGGGGTGCGGACCGACGGCCAGTGGGTTCTCCGGGCGCCACTCGGGCAGGTAGACCACACCGGGCTCGACCAGCTCGAAGCCGTCGAAGAAGCCGGTGATCTGCTGCGGCGTGCGCATGGTGAGCGGGGTCGGGGTGAGCCGGTAGAGGTCCTGGTGCGGGCCGGCCTGGTCCGGGCGGCCCTCCGTCGAGGCGTGGCAGAGCGCCAGCGCGCTGCCCGGCGGCAGGGCGTCGCGCAGCGTCGCGACCAGCTTGCCGGGCTCCTCCTCGTCGGTCACGAAATGCAGGACGGCGACCAGCATCAGGGCGACGGGCTCGCCCGCGCCCAGCAGGCCGGCCACCTCGGGACGGGCCAGCAGGTCCTGTACCGAACGCAGATCGGCCTCGACCACCTGGCTCAGCGGGTCGTCCTTGAGCAGCAGCCGGCTGTGCGCCACCGCGACCGGGTCCCGGTCGACGTAGACCACCCGGGCCTCGGGCCGGATCGTCCGAGCGACCTCGTGGACGGCGCCGAAGGTCGGGATGCCCGAGCCGATGTCCAGGAACCGGGTGATCCCCCGCTCGGCGAGGAACTGCACCGCGCGGCGCAGGAACGCCCGGTTCGACCGCATGATGGCCGGCAGGTCGGGCCAGAGCTCCATCGCCCGGCGGGCCATCTGCCGGTCGGCCTCGAAGTTGTGGGAGCCGCCGAGGTAGTAGTCGTACACCCGGGCGGCGTTGGGCTTGTCCAGGTCGGTTCCGGCGGGTACCCAGTTCGGCCGCTTCATCACGGCACCCCTTCCGGATCTGTGGCGGACATCAGCTCTGTGTCGGACGAGCTCGGTAGAAAGTCTGTGAGAAGACAAGCTCGGTAGCAGACACCAGTCGGATCTGCGTCAGACAACAGGCGATAAAGATCTTCCTACCAACGGACCCTACCCGCAACCGGAGCTCATCCGCCTGCCGTGACGTGCCCGGTTACGGTACCCGGCGCAGAATGAAGGGCGATGACCGGACTACTGATCGAGGACTACGCCCTGATCGGCGACCTGCAGACGGCCGCCCTGGTCGGACGGGACGGCTCGGTCGACTGGCTCTGCCTGCCCCGGTTCGACTCCCCCAGCTGCTTCGCCGGACTGCTCGGTGACGACCGGCACGGCGGCTGGCGGCTCGCCCCCGCCGGTGGCGGCCTGTGCACCGGGCGGCGGTACCGGGGCGACACCCTCGTCCTGGATTCGGTCTGGGAGACCGTCGGCGGGGACGTCCGGATCACCGACTTCATGCCACGCCGTGAACACTCCCCGCAGCTGATCCGGATCGTCGAGGGGCTGCGCGGCGAGGTACCGATGCGCGGCGACCTGCGGCTGCGGTTCAACCACGGCCGGATCGCGCCCTGGGTGCGCCGCACCGACCACCACCGGATCGCCGTCGCGGGCCCCGACTCCGCCTGGCTGCGCGTCCCGCCCGGGGTACACACGTACGGCGACGACGGCGCCACCAGCTCGGACTTCACCGTCCGGGCGGGCGAACGGGTGCCGTTCGTCCTCACCTGGCAGCCCTCCCACCTCTCCACCGCACCCCGTACCGACACCGACCGGGCGCTGCAGCGGACGGTCGACGACTGGGAGCGCTGGGCGGCCGGCTGCCGGTACCAGGGCGAGTGGCGGCCGCAGGTGCTGCGCTCCCTGATCACCCTCAAGGCGCTGACCTACGCCCCCACCGGGGGCATCGTCGCGGCCCCCACCACCTCGCTGCCCGAGCGGCTCGGCGGGATGCGCAACTGGGACTACCGGTTCTGCTGGCTGCGGGACTCCAGCATGACGCTCGCCGCCCTGCTGCGGAGCGGCTACCGCGAGGAGGCGGCCGCCTGGTACACCTGGCTGCTGCGGGCCATCGCCGGTGACCCGGCCGACCTCCAGGCGGTGTACGGGGTCGCGGGCGAGCGCGGCCTGCCCGAGACCCAGGCCTCCTGGCTGCCCGGCTACCAGGGCTCGGCACCCGTCCGACTCGGCAACGCCGCCGTCCGGCAGCTCCAACTCGACGTCTACGGCGAGGTGGTGGACACCCTGGAGCTGGCGCTGCTGGCCGGTCTGCCGATGGAGCGCAAGGTCTGGCGGCTGCTGCGCACCCTGATGGCCTTCCTCGAGGAGCACTGGCGGCAGCCCGACGAGGGGCTCTGGGAGTTCCGGGGCGAGCGGCGGCACTTCGTCCACTCCAAGATCATGACCTGGGTCGCCGCCGACCGGGCCGTCCGGATGGCCGAGACCACCGGCCTGCCCGCACCGCTGGAACGCTGGCGGGCCATGCGCGACGCGGTGCACGCCGACGTCTGTGCCAACGGCTACGACCCGGACCGTGGGGTGTTCGTCCAGCACTACGGCGGACGGGAGTTGGACGCCGCGACGCTGTTCGTCGCGAAGACCGGCTTCCTCCCGCCGGACGACCCACGGGTGATCCGCACCATCGACGCCGTCCGCACCGAGCTGGACCACGGCGGCTTCGTCCGGCGCTACGCCCCCGGGCTGGGCCGAGGTGGATCGCCGGACTCCGACGGACAGCGCGGCGCCGACGGATTGCCCGGGTCCGAAGGGGCCTTCCTGGCCTGCTCGTTCTGGCTCGCCGACGCCCTCGCGCTCACCGGGCGGACGGGCGAGGCCCGGGAGCTGTTCGGGCGGGTGGTGGCGCTCGGCAACGACCTCGGGCTGCTCTCCGAGGAGTGGGATCCGATCACCCGGCGCCAGTTGGGCAACACCCCGCAGGCGTTCACCCACGTCGCCCTGGTCAACACGGCCTTCGGCCTGGGCGCGGGGCCTGACGGCACGTAATCTCGGCAGCGAGCCGACCGGAGGTCCAGCATGAGCGCCCGCCCGAAGATCGACGACGAGCAGCGCCGGGCCCGCCTCGGCCGGCGCCACCTGCTCGCCCCCGCCCACCGGGCCGGCGCCCCCGAGCAGGTCGCCGAGGCGGTACTCGCCCTGCACGCCTCCGACCCCGCGACGGTCTTCCTGTCCACCGCCGCCCGCCTCGACCGGCCCGGCAGCGACGCGCTGGACCAGGCGCTCTACGAGGACCGCTCGCTCGTCCGGATGCACGGCATGCGGCGCACCCTGTTCGTCGTGCCCGACGATCTCGCGCCCCTGGTCCAGTCCTCCACCACCCGCAAGGTCGCCGAGCGGGAGCGTCGCGGCCTGGTCGCCTTCGCCGCCGAGGTCGGCTTCGACGAGGCCTGGCTGGCCCGGGTCGAACAGCTCACGCTCGCCGCGCTGGACGCCGCCGGGCAGGCCAGTGGCGCCCAACTGGGAGCCAAGGTACCCGAGTTACGCGAGTCGATGACGGTGGCCACCGGGAAGCCGTACGAGGCGAAGCAGACCATCGGGGTCCGGCTGCTGCGGGTGCTGGGGATGGAGGGGTCGATCGTGCGCGGCCGTCCGGTGGGGAGCTGGACCAGCGGCCAGTACCGCTGGGAACTTCGGCCGGCCCTGCCCGAACTGCCCGTCGCCCAGGCGCAGTCCGAGCTGGCGGCACGCTGGCTGGCGTCCTACGGCCCGGCCACCGTCGAGGACGTTCGGTGGTGGACGGGCTGGGGGCTGCGCGAGGTGCGGGCGGCCCTGGCCGCCTGCGGAGCCGTACCGGTCGATCTCACCGCCGGCGAGGGCTTCGTCCTGCCCGACGACACCGGGCCGGTCGCCGCGCCCGACCCCTGGGCGGCCCTGCTGCCCGGCCTGGACCCCACCCCGATGGGCTGGCAGCAACGCGACTGGTACCTGCCCACCGAGCACCGGACCGACCTGTTCGACCGCTCGGGCAACATCGGCCCGACCGTCTGGTGGAACGGCCGGATCATCGGCGGCTGGGCGCAGCGGCCGGACGGTGAGCTCGTCTGGCGGCCCCTGGAACGCCTCGGCAGCGACGCGACGGCGGCGGTCGAGGCCGAAGTCGCCCGGCTACGGTCCTGGCTCGGCCCGATCCGGGTCACCCCACGTTTTCGCACGCCGCTCGAGCGATGCCTCTCCGGCTGAACGGGGTAGCCCGTGCAAGTGAGCGACAACGTGCGGCTGCGGACCGTAGCCTTCCGATTCGCGCAGTTCCTCGCGCCCCTGGGCAATGCAACTGAACGCTGGGGAGTTACAAAATGCAAGGGATCGACCGCACGGGCACCGGCAGCAGCAAGTGGGCCCGGGCCGGGGATGGGCGGATCGCGCTGGGGCTGGCCGACATGGACCTGCCCGGGCTGCCGGAGATCGGTGCGGCGCTCGCCGAGCGGGCCCGGCACAGCGCGTACGGGTACACCGTCTGCGATCCGGGCGGGCGGGCGCTGGTGGCCGGCTGGTACCGCGAGCGGCACGGGGTGTTGGTCGACCCGGAGTGGGTGCTGCTGCTGCCGTTCGGGCCGCGTACCGCGCTGCGGCTGCTGCTGTCGGTGGTCGGGCCCCGGTGGCCGGTGCTCTTCCCGACGCCCGAGTGGGGCGGGTTCGAGCAGCTCTGCCGGGCGGCGGGGCTGCCGTACCGGGCGGTGGGTCTGGCGCGGGACGCCGACGGCTACCGGCTGCCCGTCGGGGCTTTCGCCGGGGCGGACCTCGTCCTGCTGAGCAGCCCGCACAACCCCTCCGGGCGGGTCTGGACCCGGGACGAGATCCGGGGGCTCGCGGAGGGCGTGGCCGAGGCCGGCGGGCTGCTGGTCTCGGACGAGGTGCACAGCGACCTGGCGCACCCCCACCCGACGCTGCGCCACCCCGTCGCCGTGAGCGTCGCCGGAGAGCTCGCCCGGCACACCGTGACGCTGAACTCGGTCGGCAAGACCTTCAACACCTCCGGCATCCCGAGCTGCTTCGCGCTCGTCCCCGACCCCGGCCTGCGCGAGCGGCTGACCACCCGGATGGCGGAGTACGGCCTGTGGGAGGGCGGACTGCTGGAGCAGGTCGTCCAGCGGGCCGCGCTGCGGCACGGCGGACCCTGGCTGGACGCCCTGCTGGACCGGCTGGCGGCCAACCGTGAGCTGGTCCTCGGTGCACTGCCGGGGGCGGTGCTGTCCCGCCCGGAGGCGTCCTACCTGGTCTGGCTGGACGCCGTCGCGCTCGGGTTGCCCGCCGTCGGGGCCCGCGAGATCCTGCTCGCGCAGCGTGACGTGGAGCTGTCCGCCGGTACCGACTGCGGGGCGGAGTGGACGGGCTGCCTCCGGCTCAACTACGCCCTCCCCGAATCGTCGCTGCGGACCGCGCTCACCCGATTGACGCGCTGTTAATGCCGCCTGACCTGCGCAGATCTCCCGCGAGCGGCGCACATGTTTGGTTCGTAGCAGACTGAGGCAGGAAGACCGGGCCGCAATTCGCGAACCGAGGATGGTGAGTCCGGTGATACCCGTTCGCCCGAATCAGACACCCGCTCCTCAGCAGGCACCCCGCTCGACACCACCGAGCGTGACGCCGCTGACCGAATCGACCGCCGAGGACCATCTCCTCGGCATCTGTTTCAAGATCGGCCCGCCTCGGCTGGTCGGTGTGGAGGCCGAGTGGTTCGTCCATGACTCCCGATGTCCCCAGGCACCGGTGGAACCGCACCGGGTCGCCGCCGCGCTGGCGCAGCTGCCGACCGCTGCGGAGCCGGTCCACCCGGACCCCGCCCACTCCGGCGGCGAGCAGCCCGAGCCGCCGCTCCTCCCGGCGGGTGCCCGGCTCACCCGTGAACCCGGCGGGCAGGTAGAGCTCAGCTCCCCGCCCGCCGAACACCCCGCCGCCTGCGCCGAGGACCTCCTTCGCGACCAGGCCGAGCTGCGCGCCGCACTCGCCGCCCAGGGCCTGCGCCTCACCGGCTCGGGCACCGACCCGCTCCCCCGCGAACGCCGGATGCAGCTGGACCATCCGCGCTATCTGGCGATGGAGCAGTTCTTCGACCGCGCCGGGCCGTGGGGCCGGATCATGATGACCGGTACCGCGTCAGTCCAGGTCAACGTGGACGCCGGTGCCGACAGCGGCCCGCACACGCTGGCCGACCGCTGGCGGCTGACGCACCTGCTCGGACCGGTGCTGGTCGCCGCGTTCGCCAACTCCCCGCTGCTGGACGGCAAGCCGACCGGCTACCGGTCCACCCGTCAGCTGGTCTGGTCCCGGATGGACCCGAGCCGTACGCTCGCACCGGCCGCCCCGGGCGCGGCGGCCACCGACCCGCGTGAGGACTGGGCCCGCTACGTGCTGGACGCCGAGCTGCTCTGCGTCCGCCGCCCGAACGGCAGCCCCTGGACGGCCCCGGCCGGGCTGACCTTCCGGGGCTGGCTGCGCGGCGCGGGCGAGCGCCCGCCGTCGCTCGCCGACCTGGACTACCACCGCACCACGCTCTTCCCCCCGGTCCGTCCGCGCGGCCACCTGGAGCTGCGCATGATCGACGCGCAGCCCGGCGACGGCTGGCTGGCGCCGCTGGCCCTGGTCACCGCGCTGCTGGACGATCCGGCGGCCGCCGACCTCGCCCGGGCCGCCCTGGAGCCGCTCACCCCTGCGGACGGGCTCCGCCCGCCCCGGGCCGAGCTCTGGCACCGGGCCGCCACCCTCGCCCTCGGCGACCCGCAGCTGCGCCGGGCCGCCCTCGCCTGCTTCGGAGCCGCCGACCAGGCCCTCGCCCGCCGGCCCGGCTCGCACCGGCTGCGCGGCGCGCTCGCCGACTTCGCCGATCGCTACCCGGCGCGCGGCCGCTGCCCCGCCGACGACCAACTGGACGCGCTGCGCTCCGGCGCCGACCCCGTCTCTTCGGAGGCCGCACGATGACGCACACCGAACTCCCTTCTGCGGAAGCCCTGCGGGAGCGGATCGCCACCGAGCTGCTCACCGCCCGGGACCGCACCGCCGGTCTGACCGACTGCGTCGCGGACCACGAACTGACCGCCCAGCACTCCCCCCTGATGTCCCCGCTGGTCTGGGACCTCGCCCACATCGGCAACCAGGAGGAGCTCTGGCTGCTGCGCAACGTCGGTGGGCGCGACCCGATGCACCCCGAGATCGACCCGCTCTACGACGCCTTCGAGCACCCGAGATCCGAGCGGCCCAGCCTGCCGCTGCTCCCGCCGGACCAGGCCCGCGCTTACGCGTACGAGGTACGCGGCCGGGTCCTCGACCTGCTCGCCGCCAGCCCGCTCGAGGGGACGCCGCTGCTGCGGGACGGCTTCGCCTTCGGCCTGATCGCGCAGCACGAGCAGCAGCACGACGAGACCATGCTGATCACCCACCAACTCCGCCGGGGTGCGGCCGCGTTGGTCGCACCGGCTCCTGATCCGTGCACGGCGGAACTGCCGGCCGAGGTGCTGATCCCCGGTGGCCCGTTCACCATGGGCACCGACACCGAGCCGTGGGCGCTGGACAACGAACGCCCGGCACACCAGGTGGACGTCCCGGCGTTCCGGCTCGACACCACTCCGGTGAGCAACGCCGCCTACCAGCGGTTCATCGCCGACGGCGGCTACCAGGACAGCCGTTGGTGGACGCCGGAGGGCTGGGAGCACAGGTGCCGGGCCGAGTTGACGGCGCCGCTGTTCTGGAGCCGGGACGGCGGCCAGTGGCTGCGCCGCCGGTTCGGGACGGTCGAGCCGGTGCCCGGCGAGGAGCCGGTGCTGCACGTCAGCTGGTACGAGGCGGACGCCTACGCCCGCTGGGCCGGGCGGCGGCTGCCGACCGAGGCCGAGTGGGAGAAGGCCGCCCGGCACGACCCCGCCACCGGCCGCTCCCGCCGCTACCCCTGGGGCGACGCCGAGCCGGGCCCCGAGCACGCCAACCTGGGCCAACGCCACCTCCAGCCGGCCCCCGTCGGGAGCTACCCGGCGGGCGGGTCGCCGTACGGGGTACGGCAGTTGATGGGTGACGTGTGGGAGTGGACGGCGAGCGACTTCCGCCCCTACCCCGGCTTCCGGGCCTGGCCGTACCGGGAGTACTCGGAGGTCTTCTTCGGGCCGGAGTACAAGGTCCTGCGCGGCGGCTGCTTCGCCGTCGCCCCCGTCGCCTGCCGGGGCACCTTCCGGAACTGGGACTACCCGATCCGACGGCAGATCTTCGCGGGCTTCCGCACCGCGCGCACCGTGGACGTGGACTGATGTGCCGTCATCTCGCCTATCTGGGTGAACCGTTGGCGATCGGGCGGCTGGTGCTCGACCCGCCGTTCGGTCTGCACCGGCAGTCCTGGGCGCCGCGGGCGCAGCAGTACGGGACGATGAACGCCGACGGGTTCGGGGTCGGCTGGTACGCGGACGGCGACCCGGTGCCCGCCCGCTACCGGCGGGCCGGGCCGATCTGGGCGGACGGCGGCTTCGCCGACCTCGCGCGGGTGGTGCGCACCCGGGCCCTGCTGGCCGCCGTCCGCTCCGCGACCGAGGGGTGCGCGGCCGGGGAGGCTGCGGCGGCTCCGTTCGGCGCCGACCGGTGGCTGTTCAGCCACAACGGCGTACTGCCCGGCTGGCCCGGCCAACTCGCCAAGCTGGCCGCCCTGTTGCCGCCGGAGGAGCTGCTCGGACTGGAGGCCCGCAGTGACTCGGCGCTGGTCTGGGCGCTGGTACTGCACCGGCTGCGGGCCGGCCGCCCCCCCGGCGAGGCGCTGGCCGACACCGTCCGGACGATCGCCGAGCACAGCGACGCCCGGCTCAACCTGCTGCTGACCGACGGGACTTCGATCGCCGCCACCACCTGGGGCGACACCCTCTGCTACCGGGCCGTACCCGGAACCGGCGTGCTGGTCGCCTCGGAACCCGGCGACGACGACCCCGACTGGATCCGCCTGCCCGACCGAAGTCTGCTGCTGGCGACCGCCGAGAGCACGACCGTACAGACCCTGAACCCTTGAGAGGACGACCCGCCGTGAGCACCTTCGATCTCACCCGCCTGCTGCCCGCCGACCACTTCGGCCAGGCGCTACGGCACGACGTGAAGAACGGGATGACCGCGCATCCCAAGTGGCTGCCCCCGAAGTGGTTCTACGACGCCCGGGGCAGCGAGCTGTTCGAGGAGATCACCCGGCTGCCGGAGTACTACCCGACCCGCGCCGAACGGGAGATCCTCACCTCCCGGGCCCGCGAGATCGCGGCGATCACCAAGGCCCGGACCCTGGTCGAACTGGGCTCGGGCTCCTCGGAGAAGACCCGGCTGCTGCTGGACGCGCTGAGCGAGCTGGGGACGCTGGCGGAGTACGTCCCGGTGGACGTCAGCGAGAGCGCGCTGGAGGCGGCGGGCAAGTCCCTGGCCGTCGAGTACCCGAGACTGGCGGTGCGGGCCGTGGTGTCGGACTTCACCCACGGGCTCGGCCTCTCCGACGGCGCCGGCGGCCCCCGGCTGGTCGCCTTCCTCGGCGGCACGCTCGGCAACCTGCTGCCCGACGAGCGGGCCGCCTTCCTCACCTCCCTGCGGGCCGGGCTCGATCCGGGCGACTTCGTCCTGCTCGGCACCGACCTGGTGAAGGAGCCGAAGGTCCTCGTCGCCGCGTACGACGACGCCGCCGGCGTCACGGCGGCGTTCAACAAGAACGTGCTCGACGTGCTCAACCGCGAGCTCGGCGCCGACTTCGACCCGGAGCAGTTCGACCACGTCGCCCTCTGGGACGCGAAGCAGGAGTGGATCGAGATGCGGCTGCGCTCCCGCCGGGCCCAGACCGTGAAGATCCGCGAACTCGACCTGCCGGTCCACTTCGACGAGGGCGAGGAACTCCGGACGGAGGTCTCGGCCAAGTTCCGCCACACCCGGATCGCCGACGAACTTGCGGCCGCAGGGCTGCGGTTGGCGGAGTGGTGGACGGACGAGGCCGGCCGGTTCGGCCTCTCCCTCGCCGTCCCGGCGTAGGCCCGGTCCGACGCGACGGAAGGCTCCGGCACCGCACGATAGCGCCGATCGTGCTGTGCCGGGGCCGAATCACCCAGTCCGCGCACGCGGGCACTCACCTCCGGTACCCATGGGTGCTGGGAGGGATGTGTCCTTGATCTTCAGTCGGATTCGCACCAGGGGTACCACCAGAACGCAGGCGGCGGCCTGCCCGCACGCACGGGAGTCCATGGCCGGGCCGCCGTCGCCCGTTCCCACCGAGATTTCTGACGAAGCGTCAGCCATAGGCCAAGCCGTGGCGTTCGTCCGGCAGTTCCACCAGGAGCGGCCGGGTGAGGGCGATCCGGCGCCGAGGGTCCGTCAGGTGCTGGCCGAGATCGAACGTACCGGCACGTACGAGCACACCAGCGCCGAACTCGCCTTCGGTGCGCGGGTCGCCTGGCGGAACGCGGCGCGGTGCATCGGGCGGCTGTACTGGCGGAGCCTGGTGGTGCGCGATCTGCGGCAGGTCTCCTCGGCCGACGCGATCGCCGAGGAGTGCTTCGAGCACCTGCGCATCGCCACCAACGGGGGTCGGATCCGGCCGGTGGTCACGGTCTTCGCCCCCGACCGGCCCGGACAGCCGGCGCCCCGGATCGCCAACCAGCAGCTGGTCCGGTACGCGGGCCACGCACAGCCGGACGGCGGCTGGATCGGCGATCCAGCCGGAGCCGAACTGGCCGAACGGGCCCGGACGTTGGGGTGGAAGGGCGGCCAGGAGCCGTTCGAGGTACTGCCGTTGCTCGTCCAGGAGCGGCCGGGATCCGAGCCGCAGTGGTACGAGGTGCCACAGGACGCCGCCCTGGAGGTACCGCTGCTCCACCCCGACCACGGCTGGTTCGCCGAACTCGGGCTGCGCTGGTACGCGGTACCGGCGATCAGCGACATGACGCTCGAGATCGGCGGCGTCCACTACCCCGCCGCGCCGTTCAACGGCTGGTACATGGGCACCGAGATCGGCGCCCGCAACCTGGCCGACGCCGACCGGTACAACCTGCTGGGCGTGGTCGCGGAACGGCTCGGGCTCGACACCTCCTCCGAGCGGACGCTCTGGCGGGACCGCGCGCTGGTCGAACTCAACGTGGCCGTCCTGCACTCCTTCCAGGAGGCGGGCGTCACGATGGCCGACCACCACACCGAATCGGAACGCTTCCTGAGGCACATCGCCCAGGAGAAGCGGCTCGGCCGCCCGACGCCCGCCGACTGGAGCTGGATCGTCCCGCCGGTCTCGGGCGGGCTGACGCCGGTGTACCACCGCTACTACGACCCGGTGGACCTGCGGACGCGGCCCGCCTTCGTGGCGCGCGAACCCTGGCAGTGGCTTCCTCTCGGTCGCCCACCCGTCAGCCGGCCGGCCGGCGGTAGCGCAGGGTGAGACCGTCCAGCAGGGCTTCCAGGCCCATCTCGAACGCGCCCTCGTCGATGCTGCGGCGGTGCTCCGCGAGCAGGTGGGCCTCGGTGAGGTGGGGGTACTCGGCGGCGTAGAGCTCGGCGTCCTCGGGGAAGCCGGCGGCGAACGAGCCGAGGGCGGAGCCGGTGATGAAGTAGCGCATCAGCGCGCCGATCCGAGTGGCCTGGCCGCGTGGCCAGCCGGCGGCGACCAGACAGCCGAAGACGGCGTCGGCGAGGCGCAGCGCGTTCGGGCGCCGCCCGGGCCCCTGGGCGAGCACCGGCACGATGTTGGGATGCGCGGCGAGGGCCGCCCGGTAGGAGCGGGCCCAGTCGCGGAGCGCGGTGCGCCAGTCGGCCCCGGCGGCGAACATCGACAGGTCGACCTCTCCCATCACGCTGTCGACCACAGCGTCGAGCAGTTCGTCCTTGGTGGCGAAGTGGTTGTAGAGCGAGGGGCCGCTGACGGAGAGCTCGGCGGCCAGCCGCCGGGTGGAGAGCGCGTCCAGGCCGTCGCCGTCGACGAGCGCGAGCGCGGTGACCACGATGCGCTCACGGCTCAGCAGGGGTGTGCGCGGGCGCGCCATCGTCGTTTCCTCCGGTCGGGTGGGTATCCGTGCATTCTGGCAGGTGGCTCTTCACAGATGACGTGGGTCGGGCTACAGTCCAATAAAACTTGCACCGCTAGTTTAAGTGAGGCCGGCCACCCATGAACCTGGAGCTCTCCGAGGAGCAGACCGCCGTACGTGCGCTGGCCGCCGAGTTCACCGACCGCGAGATCGTGCCGTTCGCCGCCGAGTGGGACCGCGCCGAGTCGGTGGACCGCTCGGTGATCGGCAAGCTCGGCAAGCTCGGGTTCCTCGGGCTGACCATCCCCGAGGAGTACGGCGGCAGCGGCGGGGACCACCTGGCGTACTGCCTGGTCCTGGAGGAGCTCGGCCGGGGCGACTCCTCGGTGCGCGGCATCGTCTCGGTCTCGCTCGGCCTGGTCGCCAAGTCGGTCAACTCGTACGGCACCGAGGAGCAGAAGCAGCACTGGCTGCCCCGGCTCACCTCCGGCGAGGCGCTCGCCTGCTTCGCCCTCACCGAGCCGGGCACCGGCTCGGACGCCGCCAACCTCACCACCCGGGCGGTGCGCGAGGGCGACCACTGGCTGATCAGCGGCGCCAAGATGTTCATCACCAACGGGACTTGGGCCGACGTCGCGCTGGTCTTCGCCCGTACCGGAGAGGCCGGTCACAAGGGCGTGACGGCGTTCCTGGTCCCGACCGACTCACCTGGCTTCGGGCGGCGCGAGATCCACGGCAAGCTCGGGCTGCGCGGCCAGGCGACGGCGGAGCTGGTGTTCGACAACGTCCGGGTGCCGGACAGCGCCCGGCTCGGCCCCGAGGGCAAGGGCTTCACGGTGGCGATGGCCGCGCTCGCCAAGGGCCGGATGTCGGTCGCGGCCGGCTGCGTCGGCATCGCCCGGGCCTGCCTGGAGGCGGCCGTCGGGTACGCCAAGGAGCGCGAGCAGTTCGGGAAGCCGATCGCCTCGTACCAGCTGGTGCAGGAGCTGCTCTCGGACATCGCGGTCGACGTCGAGGCCGCCCGGCTGCTCACCTGGCGGGTGGCCGACCTGATCGAGCGCGGACTGCCGTTCGCCACCGAGTCCTCCGTCGCCAAGCTCTTCGCGAGCGAGGCCGCCGTCCGGGCCGCCAACAACGCGCTGCAGGTGTTCGGCGGGTACGGCTTCATCGACGAGTACCCCGTCGGCAAGTACCTGCGCGACGCCCGGGTGATGACCCTGTACGAGGGCACCAGCCAGATCCAGAAGCTGCTGATCGGGCGAGCCCTGACCGGCGTCAACGCGTTCTAGTCCCGTACTCCACTCCCGTACTCCCACTCCCACTCCCACTCCCGTACTCCCACTCCCGTACTCCACTGACGTAGAGGAGCCCAACGAAGTGCGTCCCGTCTACTTCGCCGCCGCCCGCCGCACCCCGATCGGGCGGCTGCGCGGCGCGCTGTCCACCGTACGGCCCGACGACCTGTCGGCTGCCGTGCTGCGTGGCCTGCTCGACCAGGTGCCGCAGCTGGACCCGGCCCGGATCGACGACGTCTACTGGGGTGCGGCCAACCAGGCGGGCGAGGACAACCGGAACATCGCCCGGATGGCCGTGCTGCTCGCCGGGCTGCCCGAGACCGTCCCCGGCGTCACCGTCAACCGGCTGTGCGCCTCCGGGATGGACGCCGTCACCAGCGCCGCCCGGGCGATCGGCTCGGGCGAGGCGGAGGTGGTGATCGCGGGCGGCTGCGAGTCGATGAGCCGAGCGCCGTTCGTACTGCCCCGCCCCGACGAGGCCCTGCCGCACCGGATGGAGACGTACGACACCCGGCTCGGCTGGCGGCTCACCCACCCCCGGATGAAGGACCTGCACGGCGTGCTCACCATGGGCGAGACCGCCGAGGAGGTCGCCGCCCGGTACGGGATCAGCCGCGAGCGGCAGGACGAGTTCGCCCTGCGCAGCCACCAGCGCGCGGCGGCGGCCCGCAAGGACGGACACTTCGACGCCGAACTGCTGCCGGTGGTCCGCCCGGACGGGGTGACGGTCGACCGGGACGAGGCGATCCGCGAGGACACCACGCTGGAGCGGCTCGCCCAGCTCAAGCCGGTCTTCCGGGCCGGCGGGACGGTCACCGCCGGGAACGCCTCGCCGATGAACGACGGCGCGGCCGGGCTGCTGCTGGTGAGCGAAGCGGCGCTGCGGGAGCTGGAGTTGGAGCCGCTCGGCCGGTACGTCGGCGGCGCGGCGGCGGCGGTGCACCCGGACGTCATGGGCATCGGCCCGGTGCCCGCCACCCGCAAGCTGCTCGACCGGCTGGGCCTGCGGATCGACTCCCTCCAGGAGGCCGAGCTGAACGAGGCGTTCGCCGCGCAGGCCCTCGCCTGCATCGACGAGCTGGGCCTCGACCCGGAGTTGGTGAACCCCTCCGGCGGCGCCGTCGCGCTGGGCCACCCGCTCGGCAGCTCCGGCGCCCGGATCATCACCACCCTGCTGCACCGGATGCGCCGCACCGGCGCGCAGCGCGGCCTGGCCACCATGTGCGTGGGCGTCGGCCAGGGCGCCGCCGTCATCGTCGAGAACAGCTGAACAGCTGAACAGCTGACGTCCGAGCACAACTGAACGTCCGAGGGAGCAGAGAGACATGACTCGTTTCGCAGGCAAGGTCGCCGTCGTCACCGGCGCCGCGCAAGGTATCGGTGCCGCGACCGCGCTCCGGCTGGCCGAGGAGGGCGCGGTGGTCGCGGTGGTCGACCTCACCGCCGAGCGGGCGCAGGGTACCGTGGACGCGATCACCGCCAAGGGCGGCACGGCGCGGGCGTACGGCTGCGACGTGGCCGACTACGACGCGGTGGCGGCGGTGTTCGCCACCGTGGCCGAGGAGTTGGGAGCACTCCACATCCTGGTCAACAACGCCGGGATCACCCGGGACAACCTGTTCTTCAAGATGCCGAAGGCGGACTGGGACACCGTCCTGACCGTCAACCTGACCAGCGCCTACAACTGCAGCCATGTGGCGCAGAGTTACATGGTCAAGCAGAAGTACGGCAAGATCGTCTCACTCAGCTCGCGCTCCGCGCTCGGCAACCGGGGCCAGGCCAACTACGCCGCCGCCAAGGCCGGCATCCAGGGCCTGACCGCCACCCTGGCGATCGAGCTCGGCCCGTACAACATCAACGTCAACGCCGTCGCCCCCGGCTACATCGCCACCGCGATGACCGCCGGCACGGCCGAACGGGTCGGCGCCACACCGGAGGAGCACCAGACCCAGGTCGCGGAGCGCACCCCGCTGCGCCGGGTCGGGCAGCCGGAGGAGATCGCGGCCGTGGTGGCCTTCCTGGTGAGCGAGGACGCGTCGTACGTGAGCGGGCAGACTCTGTACGTGAACGGAGGGGCGCGCTGACCGTACCGTTCGAGCGAATGTGACGTACAGTCATATGGTCACCCTAGTGTAGATATTACTCAACGCTGGGGTGACCATTACCTGTTCGCATAGTTAATATGGACTACGCCCTGGTGCTCCTATGTGACTATGGAATGATCGTGCTGCGGCCGATGGGATTGCGGGGCCGACCGTCTGGTCGGTTCAGGCCTTCCGAAGGAGTTCCATGGGTCGCACCCCCGTCACCGCGGGCCCCCGACGCTCCACGACCACCCGCGCACTGGCGCTGCTCGCCGTCGGGGCCACCGCCCTGACCGCCGCGAGTGTCACCACCCAGGCCACGGCACTGGCGGGCCACCAGATCGGTGTCCCGACCGTTCATGTGCGTCCGGCGTCCAGCGGGCACATCTTCGCCACCTCACGGCCGGCGCCGATATCGACCTCCGACTGTGTCACCCAGATCGGCATCCACTGCTACTCGCCGCTGCAGTACCGCACGGCCTACAACCTCGCCCCGCTCTACCAGCAGGGCGTCACGGGCAAGGGTCGGACGATCGTCATCGTCGACTCCTTCGGCTCGCCGACGATCCAGCACGACCTCGAGGTCTTCGACAAGCAGTGGGGCATCCCCGACACCAACGTCGAGGTCAAGCAGTGGGGCAACGTCCCGCCCTTCAACCCGAACAACCCGGACCACACCGGCTGGGCCGGTGAGACCACGCTCGACGTCGAGTACGCGCACGCCATCGCCCCGGACGCGCACATCGTCCTGATGGAGACCGGCGTCGCCGAGACCGAGGGCGTCACCGGCCTGCCCGAGATGATGGACGCCGAGCAGTCGATGATCAAGTCGGGTCAGGGCGACGTGATCTCGCAGAGCTTCGGCGCCACCGAGAACACCTTCCCGGGCTTCGACAAGGGCGACTTCAAGTCGCTCACCGACCTCCGGTACGCCTTCAAGGAGGCGGCGGCCCACAACGTCACCGTGCTCGGCGCCTCGGGTGACAACGGTGCGACGGACTCCACGTCCGGCAGCGACCTGTACCCGTACAAGGTCAACTCCTGGCCGTCCTCGGACCCGCTGGTCACCTCGGTCGGCGGCACCCAGCTGACCCTGGACAACAACGGCAACCGCACCGCACCCGACAAGGTGTGGCACGACGCCTACGGCGCCGGTGGCGGTGGCGTCTCCGGCGTCTTCGAGCGTCCGTGGTACCAGTGGGGCGTGGCCGGGGTCACCGGCAACCACCGCGGCACCCCCGACATCAGCATGAGCGCCGCCGTCGACGGCGCGGCCTGGACGTACCAGTCGTACGACCCGAAGGCCACCGGCTGGTCGCTGACCGGCGGCACCAGCGAGGCCACGCCGATCTTCTCCGGCGTCGTCGCGCTCGCCGACCAGCTGGCCGGCTACCGTCTCGGCCAGCTCAACTGGCGGATGTACGGCCTCAGCGCGCTGCCCTCGCAGTGGAGCGGCATCACCGACGTCACCACCGGTGACAACGGCTGGAACGGCGTGACGGGCTACCAGGCCGCCAAGGGCTACGACCTCGCGTCGGGCCTCGGCACGATCGACGGCGCGCGCTTCGTGCACGCGATCGCCGGTCGGTAGTCGACAACTGGCAGACGGCAGCAGGCAGTTGCTGGCCGGTAGTTGCTGACTGAGTTACGAACGAACCGGGTGCCCGGTCCCGCCTTCCCCCCGGAGGTGGGGCCGGGCACCTGTTCTGTGTGCGTCGCTGCGTACGCGCTGCGCCGACTACCTTGCCGACTGTTCCGGACTACTCCGCCGGCTGGGCGGCGACGAGCTGCTTGAGGTACCGCTCCGCCGCGCGGAGTTTGCGACCGTCCGGACCGGGCAGGTGGGCACGGAGTTCGATGATCTCCGGAGCCAGCCGGATCGCCTCGGCCCGGTCGGGGACAGCCCGCCAGCACGCCTCGGCGTTGGTCGCCGCCCGCTGGGTGTCCGGGTGCTCCGGGCCCTCGGAGCGGAGCAGCGTCAGCGCGACCTCACGGTAGAGGTCGGCAGCGACTGCGGGCAGACCGGCGAGCCGCGAGACGTGCGCACGGACCTGCCGCACCTGGAGCACCTCGGGAGCGAGCGGACCGTGCGCGCTCACGGCCGACTGCTCCAGCTCCAGGGCGAGTTGGGTGGCCGTGTCGTGCTCGCCCGCTTCGGCGCTGCGGACGATCCGGCCGATCGCCTCGCGGTAGTCGACCTGCTCGGCGGCGGGCTGCTCGGCTCGGGCGGGTTCGGGCTGTGCCGGGTCGGGCTCGGCTTCAGGCACGGGCACGGGTTCCGGCTCGGGCTCGGGCTCGGGCTCGGGCTCGGGCTCGGGCTCGGGCTCGGGCTCGGGCTCGGGCTCGGGCTCGGGCTCGGGCTCGGGCTCGGGCTCGGGTTCAGGCTGCGTGGTGGGGAGCTCGAGCTCGGGTTCGGCAGCGGGCTGAGTGACGGGACGCTCAGGCTCGGGCTGCTCAAGGAGGGCAGGCCGCTGCTTGACGAGGCTGACCCCCAGGCTCGCGCCGGGCCGGGGCACCGGCACGTAGGCCGCCCCAGGCTTGACGAGACTGACCGGCGGAACCGCCGTGGGCACGGACCGCTCCGCCGCACGGCCGGTCGACTTCAGCAGCGACACCGGCCTGGGCGGGCGGGGCGGGGTCGGCGGCACACCTGCCTTGAGCAGCGACACCGGCCCACCCGACAGCCTGGTCTGCGCCTCGGGGGACGACGGGACCAGGGCCTTGGCCAGCGTCACGCGCTTCCCCGCCGCCGGACGCTGACGCGCCGTCCGGTTGGCCGGCTTGGGCATGACGGCCGCCGGACGCGGCCCGTCCCACGGCTTGGGCTCGGGCTTGCCGTCGCCCAGTACCCGGGCGGTGTTGCGGAACACCGGCCGGTCGGCCGGGTACGAGGAAAAGATGATCACATCGGGGCGCAGCACCGAGTGCACCTGCCCGCGCAGCTGCTCCGGCGACAGTACGGGCCCCGCGCCCGGACGCCCGCCGTGCAGCGCCTCGATCAGGGCCCGGGTGAAGGTGCCGATCCGGTCCGGGTCCGGACTGACCACCGCCCAGAGCGGGAGGCCGTCCTTCAGCGGTGAGATCGAGCTCTGCAGCTGCGGCCAGGCGGCCTGATCAGCACTCAGGTCGGCGATCACCAGGGTGCCCCACTCCGCCGGACGGTGCCGCAGTTCCTCGGCGATCACCTGCCAGGGCAGCGCGTCCTGGCGCAGCGAACCGGCCTTGGAGTCACGCAGCGTCAGGTACAGCTGCTCGCCGCGCCGGTCGGTCACCAGGTGGCCGCCCAGGTGGATCAGGATCGGTCCGGGGTGCCGGGCGGCTGCCCGCAGGTGGGCGAGCACGCTCTGCGGGTCGGCGGCGCCCGGGAGATGGACGGCGTCCACCGCGTCGGCGGCGAGCAGGATCTGCGGCGAGACGGCCGCCAGCATCGCGGACAGTATCGGCGCCTGCGCCGACCCCGCCCGCCCCCAGGGCCGACGGCCGGGACCGCCGTAGCCGCCCTCGACGAGCAGGATCCGGCCACGCGGTCCACCGCCCAGACCCATCGGAGCCTGGGCGGCGGGCGCCACGGGAGCGGTCATGGGAGTAGCCATGGGGGCGGCCACGGGTTTGGTGAGCGGCATCGCCGGCGGTACCGGCGGTTTCACGGGTACGGGTGGCATCGCGGGCGCCCAGCCGACGGGCGGCGGCGGCACCGGTGCCGGTGCCGGTGCGACGACCGGCGGCTCGAAGGCATCGGTGATGCGCGGCATGACGGCCGTGCGCTCCACCGCCGGCAGGGTCTCCTCGTACGGAGGCAGCACAGTGGTCTCCTCCGCCGCCGCCGAGTACCACTCAGCGCCCCCGGAGGTCGATGTCACGTCAGCCACCGCCGGTCACCACCCCGCCCCGCCGCTCTCGCGACGTACACCTGTCCGCAGTGGTGTCGGCCACCACGCCCGCTCTCGCCACCTTACGGGGTATTCCCTCGGCCGATCCAGGCCGGGGCTGGATCATGTGACCTGAGGCCGACCGGTGCTGATCAGCAGCGGATCAGGAGGAGATCAGGAGAAGATCTGGGGGGGATCAGGCAGGGATCCGGAGCGGATCAGTAGGTGACGACGATCCGCCGGGCCGGGCCGTCGACCCGGACCAGGCCGCCGTACGGGATCACCACCTGGGGGTCGGTGTGGCCGAGGTCGACGTCGAAGACCGCCATGGTGTCCGGCGCGTACTCGGCGAGCGCCCGCAGCACGACCGCCCGCTGCTCGGCCCGGTAGCGCTCGCGTCCGGCGGCGTCGTTCGGCTGGGCGAAGGACCAGGCCCGGGCGCGTCCCATCAGGAGGGCCGGGAACTGCCGCAGCAGCCCGCGCTCACCCATGCTCCGCAGGATCCGGTACACCTCGTCCGCGCTCGGGAGCAGCTCCGAGGTCTCCAGGAAGAGCACCCCGCCCTGGTACTCGGCCACCGGACGGATCTCCCGGTCCGCCATCAGCAGTTGGGCCAGCACCTCGACGCAGCCGCCCCAGGCCGCGCCTTCGACCACCCGGTCGGCCTTGTGCCAGTACCAGCCGTCGGCGGGCTCCATCACAGGCTCGGAGTCGAAGGTCCGCGGGTCCTCCCAGGGGCGTTCGACGTCGTTGGTGTCCGGGGAAGGCGTCAGCTCGTACTCGCCGGAGGTGAAGAGCGCGGCGCGGACGGAGGCGTCGGTCAGCGGGTGCATCGCACCGGCCCGGCCGAACTGCGTCATCACGGCGGCGCCGTGGTAGCCGACGATGCCGAGGTTGCCCAGGTACATCAGCAGGTTGGTGTTGTCGCTGAAACCGAAGAACGGCTTGGGGTTGGCCCGGATCAACTCAGCGTCCAGGTACGGCAGTACGGTGATCTGGTCGTCGCCGCCGATGCTGGCGACGATGGCCTTGATCTCCGGGTCGGCGAAGGCCGCGTGCAGGTCGGCGGCCCGCTCGCGAGCGGTCGCACCGAGTCGGCGAGTGGTCGGGTACTCCACCGGCTCCAGGCCGTACTCCTCCACCAAGCGGCGCAGGCCGAGGTCGAACGGCAGGGGCAGCACCTCGGGCAACCCGGCGGCGGGCGAGACGACGGCGACGCGGTCACCGGGGCTGGGCTTGGCCGGGTAGGCAGGCTGTGTCATGCCGGAAATCCTACGAGGGCTGATCATCCGATCCCCAGCGATTTTGGTGGGGACCGGATGATCAGCGGATACCGCGATCGGCAGGCTCCGCTGCGCGGCGAACGCGCGGGAGCCTGCCGATCGCGGTATCCGCCGCGCTCCGCGCTACTGGCGGGAGTGCTGCGGGCCACCGGTGGCGATGTCCTTGCGGCTGACCGCCAGGTAGCCGACCAGGCCGAGGATGACGACCGCCACGGCCAGGCTGACCGGGCCGGTGCCGAGGGCCAGGCCGCCCCGGCTGTGCGGCACGCCGGCCCAGTCCGCGAACGAGGCGCCGAACGGGCGGGTCACGATGTAGGCGAACCAGAAGGCCACGATGGCGTTCAGCCGGAACAGCCAGAAACCGAGCGCCGGGACGGCGAACAGGACGGCGAACATCACGCCCGAGGAGAAGTACCCGAGGTGCAAGGGCACCGCGGTCAGGTCCCCGGCGGCGGTACCGAGCGCGAAGGTCGTCATGACGGTGGCCCAGTAGAACATCTCGCGACGGCGGGTGTGGATGCTGTGGATGGAGAGGGTCTTCTCGGTCGTGTACCAGAGCCCGAGGACAGCGGCGAGCGCGAGCACGAAGAACGTCGTCGACGCGATATAGGGGACACCGAGCCCGACGTGCAGCACGTCGGCGGCCATCGTGCCGAAGACGCTGACCATGACGATGGCCAGCCAGTAGATCCAGGCCACGTACCGGCGGACGTAGAACTGCAGCCCGAGCGCGGCCACCAGCGCGACACCCGCCAGGCAGACGGCGACCGGCGGGCCGAGCAGCTGGTTCGCCAGGTAGTCCGAGGTCGTCTCCCCCATGCCGGTGGTCAGCACCTTGATGATCCAGAAGAGGGCTGTCACCTCCGGGACCTTGCTCAGCGCGTGCCGCACGGGGGCCTGCGCTCTGTCCTGCTGGAGTTGGCTTGTCGAACCTGTCGTCATGGCGGACAGGATGGCATATCCCGATGAGCTCTTCGTAACATCCCCTGGCCCGGCCGCGCAGCACACCCGCGATCGGTACCAGTAGGATCACCTGCCAATGGACGCGAGCGCAGGAATCGAGATGATCACCGTCCCGCCGGGGCAGGTGACGCTGTCGGACCGGCGGACGCAGCGCAGTTGGCCGGTCGAGCTCGCGCCCTACGAGCTGGCGGCGTTCCCGGTCACCCAGGCGCTGTACGCACAGGTCACCGGTCAGCGGCCGAGCACGGCCCAAGGGGACCGGCTGCCCGTCGAAGGCGTCTCCTGGTGGGACGCGGTCCGGTTCTGCAACACCCTGTCCGAGCGCGACGGGTTCGCGCCCGCCTACCACCTCCACCCCGACGGCGAAGGCATCGAGTGGGACGCCTCCGCCGACGGGTACCGCCTGCCCACCGAAGCCGAGTGGGAACACGCCTGCCGCGCCGGTACGACCGGACCGCACTACGGGCCACTCGACGAGATCGCCTGGTACCGGGGCAACTCGCAGGAGCGAATCCACGAGGTGGGCGCCAAGCAGCCCAACCCGTGGGGCTTCCACGACCTGCTCGGCAACGTCTGGGACTGGTGCTGGGACGTCTACGACGCCGAGGTCTACGGCACCTACCGGGTCCTGCGCGGCGGCGGCTGGTTCGACGAACACTGGAGCTGCCGTGCCTCCGCCCGCCGCCGCAGCCACCCCTCCTACCAGGTCGACGACGTCGGCTTCCGCCTCGCGCGCTCCACCACGCACTGACCACTCCAGCCACCGGCTTGCCGAAGCCACTACCGGACGAGGGGTCGTCCCCCTGAACTGACCCCGACCACTGGGGAGAACTGCTGACCGCCTGGGGACTCTTACCGTCCACCAGCGGGGAGCTCTGTTGTCTGCCACTGGGGAGATCCAACTGTCCCCTGACAGTTGAGGACGGCGAACTGCCACGACCCGTCGGCCGACCGGCGGGCGACGGCCGTCGTCGTTCCGGTCGGCGAGATCCGGGTGCCGTCCGGCGACGTCGCCTCGAGGTTCCAATCGACGATGATCAGGGCCGTGTCGCCCCCGATCAGGGTGACCTTGGGCTTGTTGGTCAGACGCGCCTGAGCCGCGATCGTCCGGACCGTCTCAGCGCGCAGCGCCTCCCGGTCGGTGAGGACTTCGCCGGTGAAGGTGCGCATCGTCGCGTCCTGGTGGAACAGCGCGAGGACGGCGTCGGCGTCCCCTGCGTTGAGCGCGTCCTCGTACGCGAACGGGAGGCGGGCCGGGTCGACGATCCCGGTGTTGACGGGTTCCTGACTGTTCAAGGCTGACTCACTCCTCGTGTGGGTTCGACCGGATTCCCCGGAGCCGGCGCCACCACCTCGCAGCCGGCCGGGTCAACCAGGCACACCGGCACGACCCGATCGCCGACCGAGGCCACCAGCACTCCGGCCCGAGGTACCTCTGGCGGACAATATCGCGCGCTCCGGATCCAACCATCGCCGCCTCTGTCTAGCACGCAGACATGACGGGGGATCAACCACCCCAACTACCCGGTTCAGACCCGCGCGCTGCACGCCTACCTGCGCTGGCGCAACGCCAACGCCCGCTACCCCGACGTCCTGGCCGCCCAACACCGCGAGCGAGCCTGCATCCGCAGCGAGAAGGGCCTCCACAGCCTGACCAGCCCGCTGGCCCTCCTGGCCACGCCATGGGCGATCCCTTCACGGAGCATTACCCGGAGTGATCGTCACTTCCGCCGACCTCTGCTCGGAGTTGGTTTCGGGTGCGCATCAGGATCCGGCCGAGCATGTTCTTGCCGGTACCAGTCCTGCCTCGGCCCCAGTAGTGGTCGGTGGTGGTGTCCTCGACGATCTCTTCGTCGGCGGTGGACAACAGGATGTCGCGGATGTCCGCATGCGCTCGGAACTTGGTCGCCACGGCACGACGCATCACGTCGTCCTTGACACGGTCCCAGTCCCGCCGCAACGGTTTGGACGGGTCACGGCCAAACTCGGCGGCACGCAAGGGCGTGCGAGCCCGACGGATGAGATCGGCATGGCGGGTGCCGATGAACTTCTGGGCCTGGAAGTAATGCTCCGAGGTCGGCCACAGATGTCCGTCGAGGTCCAGGCTGTGCGCAGAGAAGTTGGAGAAGCAGCCGTAGGGGACTTCGTCGGCGCCGTAGAAGTAGATCGTCATCCGAGCCTCGTGGCAGTTGCGGGAACCCGCACGGTCTCAGGCGCCGGGCTGCGCTTGCAACCGGTTTGCCGACAGTGCTCACGAAACGGCGGATCCCAGAATCTGCGCCGTGATCACCCTCCCGAGAGCAGGTCGCGGAGCAGGGCCACGGTGTCGGGGTCGAGGTCGCGGCCGGTGCGGCGGCTGAGGGCGTCCAGGCGGTTGACGGCTCGGACGAGTTGATCGCGGGCGCCGGCGGAGGCGTAGGCGTAGAAGAGGTCGCGGTGCAGGAGTTCGACGTCCGGGGCGACGGCGAGGCCCCGGAAGATGGCGGCCTCGGCGCTGCGGTGGTCGCCGTACTGGAGTCTGCGGGCGGCCAGTTCGTGGGCGGTGTCGACGATCGCGGCGAGCATGTCCTGCCGTTCGGGCTCGGCCCAGGCGTACGCGTCGGCCGGGGCCTCGGCGAAGGGTGCGCCACGGACCAGGGCGAGGGCGTGGGCGAGGGCGGCGTCGGCGGTGCTGCTGGTGCTGCGCATGCCGCGCCGGTAGAGGCTGCGGAACTCGTCCCAGTCGCAGGTGACGGTCGGCGCGAAGGAGTAGCCGTCCGGTGCGTCTGCGGATTCGGCGAGCAGGAAGGCCCGGCCGTCGGTGGAGTTGCCGAACCAGGAGGCCAGTTCGGCGATCCGGCCCGGCAGCGGGGTCGGGGGGCGGTCGGCCGTCAGGCGTGGGTCGAGGTGGGCCGCCCCCGGGTGCAGGGCACGGTCGAGTACGTCCCGCTCGACGCCCGGACGCAGGGCGAGCAGGGCAGCAAGCTCGGTGAGCCGGGGTACGGCCTCCGGGTTGGCCGCCCCGGAGGCGCCCAGGATGTCCACCGGGCCGAGCAGCCGGATCCGGGGTGCGGTCCGGACGGTGTGGGCCTCCGGGGAGCGGAGGATCGCGATCAGGTCGTCGCAGTCCGTCCGCACGGACGCGGGGGTGGTCGGGACGGGCGGGGTGACCGGAAGGTTCTCCACCGGCCGGGTCTGCGCCGCCGGGGCACCCGGGGCGTCGGGGGCGGGTGCCGGGTCGTGGGTGGGGTTGGGCTCGACCGGCGCGGGCGTCGGCGCCGGAGCGGGGGCAGCCGGGGGCGAGGGGGGCTCCAGCGCCTCAGGAGCGTCCGGAGCGTCCGGGGCGTCCGGAACAGGCGGGACTTCTGGCGCCTCCGGGGTTCTGGCCGCGTGCAGCCCGAGGCTGTTGGCGTTCTTCCGGTACGAGCGCTGCGCAGGAGGCGTCGCCACCGGGCTGATGCCCGCGAACGGGCTGGCGCCGGTACCGATCACCCTGGCCGTCACCTGCTGGACCACCTGGACCACCGGCTCCTCCGAACGCGCGCCGATCGAGACCAGGACCGGTGCCGGGAGAGGGAGTTCGGCCGGCTCGAAGTCCGAGTCCGAGTTCGAGTCGACGCCCGGACCGTCCAGCGTCCAGTCGGGCGCCGGGTGCTGGGTGCTGTCGCCGGAGCTGCGCAGCAGATCGCCCCACTGGTCGTACTGCTCCTGGCTGAGGCGCTGGAGTTCGACGCCGAGGTGCAGGCCGGGGATGGTGGCCATGCCGGTGCTGGGCAGGGTCCACCGGGCCACCGGTCCGCTGCCGCGCTCGGGGGCCCGGGCGATCACGGCCAGGCAGGTGCGCGGCGTGCCGTCCAGCAGCCGGCCGAGTTCGGCGGGGAGGGTGCCGCTCGGGGGCTGTACGGAGAGCACGATCTCCGGCACCCAGGACTCGTCCGCGTCACCCCGGCTGCGCGCCTCGCGCGGGCTGGTCGCCTCCGCCGCGACCAGGGTGGCGCGGGCGCGTGCGGTACGCGGCCCGAGGGCGGTGAGGGCCTCCTGGAGAGTGTCGTACCGGTGCACGCGTTCGGCGGCCGGTCCGCTGATCGCCGGGTCGTCCGGGATACCGACCAGGTGCAGGTGGAGCCGGTCGGCGAGCGGGCTGTGGGCCAACTCGACGGCCAGCGTGCGCAGTACGTCGCGGGCGTCGTCCGGATGCCCGGAGAGGTGCATCAGCCGTACGGTCTCCAGGTCCGCGAGCACCACCGAGCCGTCCGGCGCGCCGCCGAGGGTGACCAGGGCCGGGTACGGCGCCGAACTCTTGGCCGCCTGCGAGGCGGAGAGCAGCTCGGACGAGTCCTCCGGGCACCACCAGACGTTCGGGGCATGCGCGGCACGGAAGGGAGCGACGGGGGCGGCGGGCGCGGCGAGGTGCAGCTCGATGGTCCGGCCCGGGGTGACCCGGACCGCGACCAGCGCGGGGAGGCGCTTGCCGGAGCGTACGGTGTTGCGCGCCAGCGTACGCAGTGCGCGGTCCAACAGGTCGATGCCGGAGGCACTCTGACGAACCTTCAGTTCTGCTTCGAAGGCGGCGGCCGGCTGGGGCGGCAGCGCGATCCGGTGCCGGGGGCGGCGGGCGCGCTGCTGGTCGCCACGCCGGCGCGACACCGCGCCGATCATGATGGCGGCCAGCAGGACGCCGACCGTCGACGCGGCGAGCGAGACCGTGTAGTCGCCGCTCGGCGCGGTGGCCGCAGTGGGTGCGGTGGGCGTGGACGCCTTGACGGGAGTGGTCGTCCTGGCGGGCGCGGACGGCTTGGACGCAGGGGGCTTGCCGGTCGGCGCGGGGGTGACCGGCGGGGTGACGGGAGGCGTGACCAGCGGGCTCACCGACGACGTGACCGGGGGCGTGACCGGGGGCGTGACCGGGGGCGTCACGGGCCGGGCAGGGGTCACGGGCTGGGGCGCCGGTGCGGTGCCGGGGACAGTGAGGACCGTGCCCGGGACCAGCATGTCCGGGTTGGTCAGCTGCTCGCCGTCCGGTGCCTTGGCCCCCTTGTTGGCCTCGAACAGCTTCGGCCAGTCCTGTGAACTGCCCATCTCCCGCTGCGCGATGGCCGACAGGGTGTCGCCGGAGCGTACGGTGGCCTGGTGCTCCCCACTGCCGGCGGCCGGGGCGGCCACCGGCTGCGGGCTTGCGGGCGCCGACTGATCGGCCTTGGCGTCGGACGGCATGAGCAGTTGCCAACCCGGCTGGATGGACCGGTCCGCGTCGAAGCGGTCTCCCGAATCATCCATCTGCCGACCGTTGTTGAGCTTGGCGATCTCCACCCACCGCTCACCGGAGCCGAGTTGGCGCTCGGCGATGGACCAGAGACTGTCGGCAGGGCGGGTGTCGCGGACGGTGTAGGTCGGCTGCTGCGCGGCGGCGGGCGCCGGTGCGGGCACCGCCGAGCCGGCGGGGAGCGCCGCATACTGCGGGCTCGCGGTTAACTGGGCGGGCGCGGAGACGGCGGGGGCCCGTTCCGGTACGGCGGCGAACGCCGAACCGGCCACCGGCAGCAGCGCGATGACCGAGCCGACCAGCCCGGCGGCCAGCCGCTGACTCCAGCCGAAGGCTGGGATCCGCCGGGCGATCCGGCCGCGCAACTGGGCCGGGATCTCCAGCAGTACGGCGGCGGCGAAGCAGAACCAGGCCACCCAGCCGACCACCACCAGGGCCCACAGGAAGAGCCGCCCGTCATCCGGGCTGGTGAGCAGCTCCACGAACCCGCCACCGGTCGCGCCGCCCATCCCGGCGACAGCGGTGGTCCCGTACAGCAGCAGCGCCGGCAGGCCGACCAGCAACCCGGCCAGCACCAGTAGGGAGCCGAGTGCGGCGGCCACCAAACCGGCCGGCCGCCGGCGGCGGCGGTGCGGCCGCAGCGGAACGGGCCTGCGCCCGGGTGGGACAGGTGGGACCTGAGCACCCTTGTGGGCGCTGTGGGCGTGGTCTTTCGCTCGTGGCGCGGCCATCAGCCGTTCTCCGCTTTCGTGACTCCGTGTACCAGGGTGGCCGTCCCGTGCCCGGACACGGGAAAGTCCTGTCCGAGCAGGACGGTGTGGTAGCTCTTGCTGATGCTGACTTCGACGGTGTGGGCGTCCTTGAAACTCACCTGGCAGGAAAGGCCGTACTTCTGCATCAGGTAGGCGTTCGCGGCGTCCTGGGCGATGGTGCCCCGCTCCTGGACCTGGTAGTCGCCCTGGAGCAGCGCGGACTCGTCGAGCTGCTGCCCGGCGACCCGGGCCCCCTCCTGGGCGATGGCATCGGCGTACTCCATGTCCCGCAGGCGGCCGCAGCTGTCCAGCACGACGGCGGAGACCAGCATCAGGCCCGCGACGGTCACCGCCACGAAGATCGAGACGGCCCCCGCGTCCGGCGCTCCCCGGACCGGGCCTAGTGGTGCGCGTCGGCGTAGCATCAATTCCCCTCCCCCAGCCGGTCGTTCACCCTGCACTCCGGTAGCGGTCGACCACCGAAACGAACTCGCCCTTCAGCGTCTTGCTGCCCGGCGTACCGTCCACCACCAGGTACCCGAGCGGGACATTGCAGGTCACCCTGACATCCACGGTCTGCAGCACCTCGGTCCCTATCGTCACCGGGTCGGAAGGGGGTTGAGAGATCTGGAGGTCGGTACACGGTACGTGCTGCTTGTCGAACACGTCCCGCGCGGCATCCTCGGCCGCCTGCTGAGCGCCCTCCGGGGTACGCGCCAGCGAGGCGGCCCGGGCACCTGCACGGGCTGCCGCATCAACTACCCCGCCGGTGGTCTGAATACGCCCGACTCCCGCAACGATCAGTACCAGCGCGACTACCGCCGGTACGAGGATCGCCGCCTCGACCGCGACGCTGCCCGAATCCGGCGGCCGTCGCACCGCTCCCGCCCTGGTCGTGACCGCCCTGACCCCGGCTGCCCTGGCTACAGCTGCGCTCATCACGGCTGCCCTCCCTGCGGGACGAACTTCTCCCGGGGCGCATCCACGTACCGGGTGACATCCGGCATGGTCAGCATCGGCAGGACGTTCAACGGCTTTACGGTGACGCTGATATGGAAGGTGGTGCCGTCCGTGCCGCCCATGTCCGTCCCGGCCGGTCGGGCGAGGCTGCCGAACCGTCCCAGGAAGTCCGTGACCCGCTGATCGGCGGCCGCCTGGGTGCCTCCCATGATCCGGCCCGCGTCCGCGCCCTCCCGGGCAGCCGTGAGCGCGACCTCGCTGGCGTACCACCAGAGGGCGGCCTGCACCACGAGCAGGACGATGGTCAGCACCGCCGGGAAGACGATCGCCAGACTGATCGTCATCGCTCCCCGGTCCGGCCTCCGCCGGTCAGGTACCCGCTGGTCCGGCACCCGCCCCTCCAGCCTCCGCCCATCCGATACCCGCTCGTCCGGTGCCCCTCGGCCCGGGAGTCGGCGGCAGCGTCGGGTCGTTCGGATCATGGAGCGACCGGGACGGTCGAGACCTGGGTCTTGACCTTGCCGGCCAGTGCGTTCAGCGCCACCACGACCCCGATCGCGATGGTCACCAACGCGACGACGGCAAGGGCGAGTTCGATGCTGATCGCACCCCGGTCCCCGACCGCGCGGGCGGCGCGGACGCGGCCGGTCCGGTAGCGCAGGGCGACCAGGCCGAGCTGTACGGGCAGGAGCAGCGGCAGCAGCAGGGCGGCGATCAGGTTCCGCGAGCGGGTCATGTCGGTTCCTCCGGGGGAAGGGGATTTCTCTGTGGTCAGGCGACGTTGAGCATCTGGTACAGCGCGGGAAAGACGATCAGTGCGGTCATCAGCAGGGTGAGCAGGGAGCCGGGCGCGACCATCCGCTCGCTGTCGGTGTTGGCCCGGGCCAGGTCGGCGGCGAGCAGTTCGCCGCGCAGGCCCTTGGCCCTCGCCCGGAGCGTGTCGTACACGGCGGCGCCGTCGGTGCCGGAGATCCGCATGATGTCCGCGACGTCCTGCAACGGGGTCAGCCCGAGCTCCTCGGCGAGCGCGTCCAACCCGTCCCAGGGCGGCAGCCGGTCGGTGGCGGCCCGTTCGAGGGCGTCCCGGATCCGGCGGAAGACCGTCCCCCGGCCGACGGCGGCGGCCCGGCGCAGCGCCTCCGCCGGGCCGAGGTCGGCGGCGCGCTCCAGGGCGACGAGTTCGAGGTACGCGGCGATGCCGTGCAGGTACTCCGCCTTCGCCTCCTTGGCCTCGCCGCTGACGATGGCGTCGGGTACGAGCCAGCCGAGCACCGCCAGCGCCGGGCCCGCCGCCAGCGGCACCGCGACCGGCAACGCGGCCCCGGTGAGGACGGCCATCGCCGAGGCGTAGCCGGGCAGCAGCAGCCCGATCAGGGCGAAGAGCAGCTTGTGCGCCATGAACCGGGCCGGAGTGCGCCCGATCAACGCCAGTTGCTGGTGCGGGATCCGGGCTCCGGGCAGCCGGAGCGAGCCGGCGCCGAGCCGGTCGTACCAGGGCAGGCGCTGTTCCAGGTCGTCGGTGCGGTCGGCCGGCGCACGGTGCAGCCGGTCCAGCGCCTGCCCCAAGTCGGGTGGTGCCGGGCGGAGTTCGGCGGCGAGCACGGCGACCCCGCCGGCGACGGCGGCGCCCGCCAGTACGGCCCAGGGGGAGATCATCGGGTCTCCTTGAGCAACGGGCCGCTCTCGTCGACAGGTTGGTAGCTCGAAAGTGAGCCGCCCGGCAGCGGCTCGCCCGCCGCCGGATCACCCGGCAGCGGACCGCTGGGGAGCGGACCGGCCTTGCTGCGGCGGTCCGGCTCCAGCAGGCGCGGCGGCGGGGTGTGGCTGGCCAGCGAGCGCATCCAGCCGATCACCAGGACGAAGGCCACCGCCACCACGCCGAGCACCACCTGGCCCACGAAGGTGCTGTACGGCGCGGTGTAGCGATCGTTGAACGAACCGGCCGTGACGACCAGCAGGATGATGGTGACCAGCCAGCGGATGGTGGTGCGGTGCTTGGCCCGGTCCGCCTCGATCGTGCGGCGCTGGCGGACCTCCTCCCGGACGGAGTCCGCCAGGTCGGCGAGCGCCCGGGCCAGGCCCGGGCCGCTGTCACCGGCCCGCAGCACCAGCGCGGCGAGCACCTTGTCGGCCGTCGGGTCGGCCAACCCGTCGGCGAACGCCCGCAGCGCGTCCTCGGGGCGCCAGCGGGACTGGAGCCGGGCGGCGAGTTCGGCGATCTCGGCGTCCAGGGCGGGCGGTGCGGTCCGACGGCTGGTCAGGATCGCCTGGTTGAGGCCGACGCCGAGCAGCAGTACGTCGGCGAGCCGCTGGGTCCACTCGGCGAGGGCCTCCAGCCGCTCGATCCGGCGGGTGTCGGAGCGGGTGGCGTCGAAGAGCCAGGGCAGGCCGAAGACGGCGAGCGGGACCAGCACGGCGGTGAGCGGGATCCGGGTGAACAGCCAGCCGAGCGGCGCGCCCACCAGCGCCAACGCCGTCTGGATCCGGCGCAGTCGGGCGACCTGCGGGGAGGCCGTGCCGGGTGCGCCGTACCAGAAGGTGTGAGCCCGGCCGGCCAGCGGACTGCGGTCCGCCCCGGCGGGGTTGCTCGTGCCGACCAGTCCGGCCACCAGCGCGACGGCGCCTCCGGTGACCAGCAGGCCGCACAGTACGAAGAGCAGCATCAGCGCACCCCACCGATCCGCAGCGCCAGCGGCGCGCTCCAACTCCCGTACGGGGACTGGAGCAGCCCCGCGTCGAAGCCCGTCCGCCGGAGGTCGTCCAGGCACTGCGGCGGGGTGTGCGGGACGGCACGCGGTTCGCCCAGGTCCGGGCGCGGGCCGAAGACGGTGTTCATCGCCGGGCGGCCGCTCTCACCGAGTCCAGTGATCTCCAGGACGTGCGAGACGAAGCGGTGGCGGCGTCCGCCGACCGCCGTCTCGTCGACCATCGCGACGTGCACGATGAGGTCGACGGCGTTGGCGGTGAGCCGGTACGCGAGGCTGTCGGTCATGTGGGCGCCGTACTCCAGGCAGAGTTCGGCGATCCGGTCGACCACCATGTGCGGGGCGCGCGCGTGCAGGGTGCACATCGAGCCGCCCTCGCCGTTGGTCATCACCCGCAGCATCGGGACGACCTCGGCGGAGCGGACCTCGCCGACGATGATCCGGGAGAGGGTCATCCGCAGTGCCGCCGGGATGAGCTCGCCGATCGTCAGCTCGCCCGCCGAACGGCCGTCCACCCGCTCGCCGTTGCCCTCACGGGCCTCCATCGGGACGACCTGCTTCAGGTGTCCCAGGGTGTGCAGCCAGAGCTCGAACTCGGACTCCAGGGTGCCGATCCGCTCGTCCGGCGGGATCTCGCCGGCCATCGCGCGGAGCAGGCTGGTCTTGCCGACGCCCTGCGTCCCGGTGATCATCACGTTCTTCCTGGCCCGGATCGCCGCCGCCAGGAAGGCCGCCAAGGTCGAATCCAGGGTGCCGAGTTCGACCAGGTCCGGCAGGGTCGCCGAGGCGACCCGGTGGCGGCGGATCGCCACGTACGGGCGGGGTGTCACCTCGGTGAGGGCCTGCAGGCGCATGCCACCCTCCAGGCGCAGCGCGAGAGTCGGGCTGGCGGTGGAGAGACTGCGTTCGCCACCGCCGTGCTGGCGGGCCAAGTCCTGTAGCAGTTCGATGAGTTCCTCGTCCGTGTCGGCCACCGGCGGCACCTGGCGCAGCGGTTGGTGGACGCGGGAGATCCAGACGTCGTCGCAGCCGTTGATCAGGATGTTCTCGATCTCCGGGTCGTCCAGGTAGGGCTGGAGGCGGCCGGCCCGGAACAGCAGGTCGTAGACCACCTCGGAGAGCGCCCGGTCCTGCTCGCGGGTGGGCGGGATGCCGTGGGTCTGCGCGTACGCGTCGGACCAGCGGGCGACGGCCTCCTCGATCAGCGCCCGCCCGCGCTGGCGGCGGGTCGCCCGGTCGGCCTCCAGGCCGGAGCCGTCGGCCAACCGGGAGAGCTGCTGGTGGAGTTCGGCCGCCACCTGCCGCTTCAGCTCCCGCGCGACCTGCTGGTCCACGGCGGCCCGCACCCCGGACGGCTGCACCCCGACGGGCTGCAGCGCGGGTACCGCCCGGACCGGGCCGGGCGCGAACTGGCCTGCTGTGTACTGGCCCGACGTGAACTGGCCGACCGGCGCGGCAGTGGTCGACGCTCTGGCGACCTGCGCCGGCGGCGCGGTGACGGCCCAGGGCAGCGCGGCCGGACCACCGGGCTGCGCGGGGACCGGGCCCTGGTGCAGCGGACTACCGCGCACGGAGCACCTCCCCGTAGGTGATCTGCTGCGGGTGCGGCGGCTGGGCGGGGAAGGGCGCCGGGGCAGCCGGCTGGGGCACCTGCGGCGCCGGATACTGCGGCTCGGGGTACGGGGGTTGGGGGTACGCGTACTGCGGATACGGGTGCTGGGGGTAGGCCAGCGGGTGCGACTCGGGGGCTTCCGGCCCGCTCTGCCCGCCCGGTATCGCCACCGGCGGGACCTGCTCGGCGGCGACGGCGGCCGGAGCGAGGCGCTGGCGGCGGCGCCGGATCAGCAGCTGGATCTGGTCGGCCGCCGAGCGGGCGGTCCGCATCAACTCCGAACGGACGAACCGCCGGTCGGTGGTGTCCCCGCCGTCGGAGAGCACCCGCGCGATCCGGGGAGCGTACGGCAGCAGCCCGAGCGCCGGCACCCCGAACTGCCGGGACACCTCCACGACCGGGTACGGCCCCTCGGCGATCAGCAGCAGCCCCAGCGCGTCCGCGCCGGTGCCCGAGGTGTCCAGGTCCTCCCGCAGCGAGGCGAGCCTGGGCCGGACGGCGCTCAGCCCGCGCAGCGTGCTGCGCAGCACGACGGCGACCACGTCGGCCCGCCGGGCGAGCACCGCGCCGGGGCCGGACGCGCCGGACCGCCCGAGGTCCAGGATGACGTCGTAGCCCTGCGGTTCGAGTCCGTGCAGGGCCTCCATCAGCGGCTCCCAGGTGTACGCGAGGCCGGGCGCCTGAGCGGGGTCGGTCAGCCCGGGCAGTAGCAGCCGCTCGCCGTTGCCCTCCGGGGAGAGGTCGATCAGCTGCTCCCAGAGGGTCTGCGCGAGCAGCCCGCGACGGTCCGCGACGGCCAGGTTGCGCAGCCCGTACACCGCCTCGACCCGGCCCTCCAGCGCACCAGCGAGCACCGCGCCGCCGTCCGGGTCGCACTCGACCAGCAGGATCCGGCGGCCGGGCTGCAGCGGCCAGGCGAGCAGCAGGGCCAGCGCCGAGGTGGTGGCACCTGGCGCGCCGGGGCCGCCGACCACCGCGACGACCGCCATCAGTTACCACTCCCGGCGGAGCCGCTCGGCGAGGGCTGGGAGGGCTGGGAGGTCGACGGCGACGAGGGCTGGGAGGGCGCGGCGTCACCCGCGTGGGCGGCCAGGATGACCTGGAACTTGCCGGCGGCCACCCAGAGCGCGAGCCGCGAGCCGTCGGCGAGACCGACCGCGACGTCGACCACCTGGCCGCCGTCGGTGTCGACCTTGCCGACGGTGACCACGGTGGCCGGCAGCGTCTCGGGGGTCCGGGTGGTGCCGCCCTGGCCGGCGGAGCCGGACGCGTCGGGGGTGGAGACCACGATCACCCGCAGGCCGGGTTGCAGCCTGGTGGCCGGGAGTTGGGTGTGCTTGGCCGCCAGGCCGACGATCACCTGACCGGCCGTGACGACCGGCGCGGCGGTGACGTCCGCGTTGAGCAGCAGGGCCCCGCGCCGCAGGTCGGTGGTGGCGCGCAGACCGACCGTCCGGCCGAGGTCCCTGGCGTCCAGCGGGCGCAGCGCCGGGTCCCCGGCGATCCGGGCCACCACCAGGTCGTCGGCGGTCAGCGTCTGCCCCATCGGCACGTCACGGGCCACCGCCAGCACGGCGATCCGCTGCCCGGTGCTGTTGTAGAGCACCGCGCCGCCGAGCCCGCCCGCCGCGATCAGCGCCACCGCCATGGCGAGCACGGCGGGCCTACGGCGGCGGGCGCGCAGGGTGCGCGGGGGCGTGTGCGGCGCCGCCCGCGCCGGCTCCGGGGCGAGGGTGGCGGTGCCGGGGCTCGGCGACGGGAAGGTTCGGTTCTCCACCGGGCTTCGGCCTTTCGTACGAGGGCGGGACAGTTGCTGACGGTCAGTTGTTGAGGACCTGCATCTCGCCGACGCGGAGCGGCAACGGCTGGTCGGCGGGGACCTGGTAGTCAAAATCCAGGACCTGTTTCTGCGTGCTCACCACCGTGGCCGTGACGTGCCAGGTCACCACGGCGGTCAGATAGAAGTTGTGGTCCGCCTTGAGCGCCGAGCCGGTCTTGTAGACGTAGGCGCAGTCGGTCGCGTCGGCGGGCGCGCCCGGGGTGTACGGGGTGCCGGGGGTGGTGCAGTCGAGGCCCGGCGAGCCGTCGCCGGTGTCCCAGTGCACGCTCTTGACCACGGCGGTGGCCGTGACACTGATCTGCCGGCCGGGCACCGTGGCGGACTCCGGACCGGCGCTGGCGGCCGTCCGCTCGTACCAGAGCCAGACCGGGGCGCCGACCAGGGCGGTACCGGCCGGGGCGGCGTGCAGCTTCGGCGCCGCCAACTGGATCATCCCGGCGGCCTGCCACCCGAGGTCGACCGGATTGTCGGGCGGGGGCGCCCCACCGGGCGGCGCGGCGAAGAACTCCGGTGGCTTGGGCGACAGCCCGCCGCCGACCTGACGGCAGTTGACCTCGTACATCGCGCCCTTGGCCGGGTCGTTCCCGCCCCACTCCGGGTCACCGGCCGGCGGCTGCGGATCCGACCGGTGGTAGTAGCAGCCGTCGGAGGTGTTGAACCACCCGAGATCGTTGTCCCAACAGGGCCACTGCTGCCCGTTCCAACTGCACATCTGCACCCCTCCGCCGCCTCCCCCCGACCCGCCGGGGCTGGTACTCCCGGGGCTCGGATTCCCGCCGGGTTCGGTGATACCGATGCAGATTTCGTTCACCGCACACGGATTCACACCACCCGTCGGATCGGCGGCGACCGCAGGGGTGATCGTGGCGGCGATCATTCCGAGCAGCACGGTGGCGCGAATCATCATTCGCCAACCAGACTTCAGCATGTTCGGCCCACCTCGCGTTTGAAGTCGACGATCATCCAGCGGCCATCCGATTTACGGAGCGAAACAGTGGCGGTGTAACGGGTGAGGCGCTGCGGCGGATCCTTCGGCGTCTTGGTCACGGCATCGGCCTGGTGCCAGTCCGTCACATCGAGGCAGTCCTCGATCACCGAAGTCTGCGGATCGGTTGTGAGATCGAGGGTCTTGACCACCGGGGCGTTACGTGGTGCACCAATCATCACCAGCTTGGCTTCGTGCAGTTGGTGCAGGCTGGCCAGCGTCTGACTCAGAGCCAATCCGGTGGAGAGCGCCCGAAGCTGGGAACCGTCGGAATCCGATTGACCGAAAGCCGCAGTCTGAGCGTCCCACCAGCTCTGATACGCCATCAGCACCACCCGCCCCATCGCCCCCACCGGACCCTCGGTCGGGGCGATCGCACCCGGGCCCGAACCACTCGAAGGAGTTACCGGAGCTGCCTGGCCGAGACCGGCCCCGGGCGTCGCGAGACGGTCGGCGGAACCGGCCGAAGGGTCGCCGCCGCAGGCGGTCAAGAACGTCAGCAGAAACACCCCGCCAACGCCAACCACCCCAGAGCGCATCATGATTCCGCGCTGCCGCATCGCCCCACCTCATCGCGACCGACCCGGTCAGTGGCCGTGGTCGCCAGAAGAAAAACCGCCGTCCCGCCGGGTGCCCTTCGGGGGCATCGATTCTTCGCCAACCAGCCCCGCCCGGGCAACACCTCGGGCCACTTGACCTTACGCGGAAGGCGGATCGGTTGGGGCACTTTCGCGCCACAGAACTGCCAACAGTTCGTCGGAAAGCGACAATCCGGCCAATGCGCCCCGCACCGAGGCCCGATTGCGCATCAGCAACCGGCCACCGCCGCCGGGTACGGGCACCAGCAGCCGCGCGCCGTCCAGCCCGACCTGCTGCAACTCCGCCGCCACGGCGGGCTGCAGCTCCTCCGGGCCGACGGCGGCCGGCGCCCCGGGGACGCCCTGCTCCAGCACCCGCCCCAGCGCCCAGCTGAACGACCCCTCGCCGCCCGGCAGTACGGCCTCCCGGCCCCGGCGGACCGCCTGGCCCCGCCGTCCGGCGAACAGCCCGACCCGGCCCCAGAGCGGCACCCGCGAGTGCGCCAGCAGCTCCCCCGCCCCGTCCTCGCCGCCGCGCTCCAGCGCCGCCCACGCCGCCCGGTCGGCGACGGCGTCGACCAGCAGCAGGGTCTCCTCCTGGTCGCCGTGGACCATCGTGCTGACCACCCAGTCCCAGGCCAGCCCGCGCCGGTACGCGTTGTCCGGCGTGCTCCCGCCCGTCACCAGCGCCAACCGTCTACCGCGCGGGTCGGCCGCGACCTGACCGAGCAGGCAGACCACCAGCCAGCGGGCCGGCCGCTGGGACGCCGCGCGCAGCGCGGTGAGCATGGCGTTGGCGTCCGCCTCCGGCGGCACCAGCGTCACCCGGCAGCCCCGGGTGCCCGCGTCGAAGGACCGGCCCGGCAGCGCGTCCGCGAGCAGCCGCGCGCCCTCCGCCGCCCTGGCCGACCCGGCGTGGGCGCGCTCCGGGCCGCCGTCCGCACCGATCACCACCAGTTCGATACCGCCGCTCATCCGCACCGTCCCCTCCCTTGCTCCACAGGGTCCGGTGTGCCCCGTACGCCGGACAAGCTATCGCTGCTGCGGGACCGTCCGAATCGGGCCAGGTCAGGGACCATGGACCCTGGTGGCACCGGGGCGGGGGCCGCATCATCGGAGGCATGGACCGTGACGACCGTTTGCAGAGCCTGGGCGAGGCGGAGTGCCTGCGGCTGCTCGGCACTGTGCCCGTCGGGCGCGTGGTGTACACCGAACACGCGCTGCCGGCCGTACTCCCGGTGGCCTTCGAGGTCGGGGCCGACGGGCGGTTGGCGCTCGCGCTCCGGGCGGGCGACGGCGCGGTCCGCGCACTCGACGGCACGGTGGCCGCCTTCCAGGCCGACCAACTGGACCCAGCCACCCGGACGGGCTGGAGCGTGCTGGTGCACGGCCGCGCGGAGGTGGTCCGCGACCCCGTACTGCACGAGCACCTGCTGCTCACCGGCCCGCGCCCCTGGATCGACGGCGATCGGCAGATCTTCGTACTGCTCACTCCGGAGCTGGTCAGCGGCCGTCGGCTGCGCTCGTCGCCGCAAGGGGCGCACTCCGGCGCGGGGTGCCCCCGCTGACAGCTGACCCGCGAGTAGGCATACTCTCCGGAGTCCTGCCAGGCGCATCCCCCCAGGAGCACGTTGTGACGACCTTCGCCTCCCTCGCCGACCTGACCGCAGCCGTCGGCACCGAGCTGGGCACCAGCGAGTGGCACACCATAGACCAGGAGCGGGTGAACCTGTTCGCCGAGGCCACCGGTGACCACCAGTGGATCCACGTGGACCCGGAGCGCGCCAAGGAGAGCCAGTTCGGCGGCACCATCGCGCACGGCTACCTGACGCTCTCGCTGATCCCGGTGCTGGCCAAGGAGTGCTACAGCGTGGAGGGCGTCCGGATGGCCCTCAACTACGGCTCCGAGAAGGTCCGCTTCCCCGCCCCCGTCCCGGTCGGCACCGCCGTCCGCGCGCGGGCCGAACTGGTCTCGGCAGCCGAGGTCCCCGGCGGGGTCCAGGCCGTGGTCCGCTTCACGATCACCAGCGAGGCCGGCACCAAGCCGCACTGCGTGGCCGAGACGATCACCCGCTTCTACGCGGCATAAGCGCCCGGCGGGAGGTGGACCGGGGGCGCGGGGGGCTACGCGAAGCGGGAGAGTGCGGACCGTTGCCTTCCGATTTCGCGCACGCAGTTGATCAAGCAGAGCCTCGCGCCCCCAAACCGAATACGCCCGATCCCGTACGCCGAACGGCGCTCGCCGCCAGGTCCGGACGGGCCGGGGCCGGTAGTGTCCCGTTGAGATGATTGCCGCTGGGAAGGACACGCCCGTCGACCGCGGCGACCCCGCCGTACGGACAGTCCCGACGATGGAGGTTCCGTGCCCAGTCCAGTCCCCTGGAGCTCTCGGGTCACCTCGCTGACCGACCAGCTCGGCTGTGCCACCGGCACCGCCTGGCGCCGTGCCCGGGCGGACGCCTTCGGCGCCGAGCCCGCCGGTGAGCGGCTGGCCCGGATCGAACGCTCGCCGAACTTCGCCGACGGTGCCTTCCAGAACCCCGTACCGACCCGCCGCCTGGTCTACGAGCGGTCCCCGCTGGAGATCACCCGGGCCCAGCTGACCGCCAACCGCACCCGTCGGCTCCCCGCCGCCCCCGTGCCGCTGCACCGCCTGCAGCCGATCGAGCTGGCCGAGCCGCCCGCCTCCGGCCTGCGGCTGACCTGGCTCGGCCACGCCACCGTGCTCGCCGAGCTGGACGGCCGCCGGGTGCTGTTCGACCCGGTCTGGAGCGAACGCTGCTCGCCGTTCGCCTGGACGGGCCCCAAGCGGCTGCACCCGGTACCGGTACCGCTCGAGGAGCTCGGCCCGGTGGACGTGGTGGTGATCTCGCACGACCACTACGACCACCTCGACATGCCGACCGTACGGACGCTGCTCGGTACCGGCGCGGTGTTCGCCGTGCCGCTGGGCGTCGGCGCGCACCTCGAGCACTGGGGTGTGCCCGCCGAGCGGATCGTCGAACTGGACTGGTGGGAGTCGGGCGTGGTGGCCGGCCTCACCCTGACGGCCACACCCGCCCGGCACTACTGCAGCCGGGGCCCGCGCACCAGCACCCACCTGCTCTGGGCCTCCTGGGTGGTGGCCGGGCCCGAGCACCGGGTCTTCCACAGCGGCGACACCGGCTACTTCCCGGGCTTCGCCGAGATCGGGCGGCGGTTCGGGCCGTTCGACGCGACGATGATGCAGATCGGCGCGTACAGCGACTTCTGGCCCGAGGTGCACATGACGCCCGAGGAGGGCGTACGGGCCCACCTCGACCTCGGCGGCGAGGTGCTCCTCCCGATCCACTGGTGCACCTTCAACCTCGCCCCGCACCCGTGGGAGGAGCCCGCCGAGCGCTCGGTCGCGGCCGCCCAGGCGCTCGACGCCGTGCTCGCCGTACCCCGGCCCGGCGAGCCGTTCGAGCCGGCCGACCCGCCGGCGCTCCAGCTCTGGTGGCGTGCGGCGGCGGCCCTGCCCAAGGGCGCCGAGCTGCTCGTCCCGGACTACCTGCCCCCGGTCGGCGGACGCCGGGCGGAAGAGGACGACGACGTCACGGTCTGACCCACGGCCCGGGCGCACCCCGGGCATGGCGGGCCCCTCAGTCACCCGTCGCGAGCACTTCCCGCAGCACCTTCGCCTGCTTCACCACCTGACTCGCCCCGCCGCGCCCGGCGGCCTGAGAGACCTTCGCGATCGCGCCCCGCGCCCCGCTGCGCTGCGCGCAGTCCGCTGCCACCCCCAGCAGCTCGCCGAGCCCCCGCGCCGACGTACGCGAGAGCAGGCCGGGCAACGCCCCCGCCAACACCGACCACACCGTCCCGTACGCCCCGGTGTCGGCTGCCGTGCGGAAGGACTTGGCGAGCCGGGCGGGCTCGGCCAACCCGCATGACGCCATGTCGGCCAGCATTCCCCCGAGCAGCGCGCCGTCCAGATCGCCCCGGGCCGCGAGCACCAGCAGGCCGTCCACGGCGGCCAGCCGGTCCTCGGGAAGCCGGGCACCCAGCCCGTACCCAACCGCGAGATGCACGGCCGGCCCGGCGGGTCCGGCCGCCTCGGCGAGGTGTGGCAGCAACCGCGTGCACCCCTTGACCTCCGGGTTGGCGACGCCACCGGACCAGGTCAGCATCTTCGCGGCCAGCAGCTCCCGGTGGTTGGGGAACACCGAGAGCCAGTGGGCCGACTCGGGCGAGCGGCTCACGTACATCCGAGCAGCGGGGGCCTGCGGCTGAAGCAGCCACCGGCAGTCGGCCGCGAGAGGCTCGTCGGGAACAGCCAGGGACTGTTCGACCTGCTGCGACACGGCATCCAGCCGCCGGATCACCTCCCACGGCGCGAGTCCGGGCTCCGCTGCCGTCCCGAGATAGCCGGGCCCGGACAGTCGGGCCGGCAGGCCACCGGCCTTGAGCCAGCGTGCCGTCCGCTGCCCGGCAGCGGAGGTGAGGCGCTCGGCGGCGGCCAGGACGTCGGGGTCGTCGGTCGGCACGACACGGAGCAGCGCCTGCGAGAGATCGGCGTCCCCGCCCTTGGCGTCCACCGCCTCGTACCCGGCCAGCCGCTCCACCAGGACGGCCGCGTCCAGCGCGCCCGTGCCCGAGGTCGGCGTGGCCAGCAGGTACGGGGTCCGGCGGGCGATGATCAGCCGAGCCGCCTCCTCCAGGCGGCCCGCGAGCTGGTGGCCGAACGGCGAGGTGTGGTCGCGGCTGCGCAGGGCACCGGTCGGCGCGTACCCGGAGGTCGCCGCCCTGGCGACGTGGAGCAGGTCGCGGGCGGTGCAGTCCTCCCAGTCGCGTCGGGCGTGGTTGTGGCCCGCGAGTACCGGCAGCAGCGCCTCGGTGAGTGCCGGCCGACTCAGGTGGGCCTGCCGTACCAGCCCGTCCAGGGCCCGTTCGAAGGCGACCACGTCCGGGTCGCCCAGGAGGATCGCGCTGAGCTCCTCGGCCACCTCGGCCGGGCTGCCCAGTGGTCCGGGGACCAGCGCGGGTTGCGGTACGGGCGGCAGCAGCTCCTCGTACGTGCCGCTGGGCAGCTGGGCTCCGAGCAGCTCACCGGCCGACGCCGTGTGCGCCGGGTGGAGCGCTTCGGCGGCCGCCCGCAGCTGTGGCAGCACCCCCTCGCCCGCCGCCGCCAGATGACGGGCGATCAGCTTGAGCGTGTGCTCCTGCACCTCCGGATCGGGGTGCCCGAAGGCGTCCGAGGCCGCCAGCACCACCTGTCCGGCCAACGCCGGGTCACGGCCGGCGGCCTTGTCCAGCCGGGCCAACTGAGTGCGGACGAGCTTCTTCTCGGTCCGGAACAGCACCGTCCCGGACGCTTCGACGAGCAGGTCGGCCGCCAGCAGCCCGGCGTCGTCCAGCTCGCCGAGCACCTGTTGGGCATGGACCGCGACGGTGGACACGGCGTCGAGCAGCGCGAGATAGCTCCTGACGCGGGCCGCGTTCTCCTCCGTGGACGGCGCGAGGGACTGAAGCACCTTCAGGAAGACCCGCTGATCGCCCACCCTGCCTCCCCGCACCAGGCGGGCCAGGCAGCCGTCGAGCATCTCGGCGCGGTCCAGGACGCCCCGCCCGGTCAGCCGCGCCAGGCAGACCGGCCACCCGCCGCCGGGCTCGGTCACGTACCAGGAGCGGTCGAGGCTGGTCCCGATGTCGGCGATCTCGAACAGCCGGGGCACCAGCAGCGGGACGAAGGAGTCACCGGACAGCCGGTCCCACAGGTTGTCACCGGGCATCCTGCCGGTCAGGTGGGCGGGTAGGTCGTAGTGCTTGGCCGACCGCTCGTGCACCCAGCTCAGGACGAACTGGTCGGAGGTCGGCACCGGACACCCGGTTGTGCGCACAAGGTGCTCCAGCAGCCGGTACTCCCCCCACCAGCGCCCGGGCCGCCGCTCGGCGAGCCGGGCGACGACGTCGTGCTGCCACTCCAGCGGCTGGCTCTCGATGACGGCCAGCAGGGCGGGGTGGCGCGAGACCTCGCTCCAGCCCAGGCCGGGGCCGCCGATCCAGTCCGCCGCACCCGAGGGCGAGGTGTGGCACCCGAGCCCGGCGATCAGCACCGGCTTGGCATCGGGCGCCGGCCACTCGGCGTCGCGGATCTCCTTCCGGATCACCTTCAACTCCGGCAGGAAAGCACGTCGCTGATCCGGCGTCAGCCCGGCCAGCTCCCGGACGATCCCGTCGATGTCCTCCGCCCGTACCAGCTCGATCAGGTTCATCGCGCCCCCTCCCGGTTCTCGTCCCGGTTCTCGTCCCGGTTCTCGTCCCGCGCCAGGCCCACCGCCAGCGCATGCTTGCACGGCCCGCGCCCGCCCCGGTACTTGGCCCACCACAGGCAGGTGCAGCTCAGCCGCCCGTCCGCCCCGGCCCGCACCCGCTGGACGTGGTCGTCCACCGTCACCAGCGCGCCGCCACCGGCCTCGGGCCGGACCGCACCGGCCGCGACCAGCGCGCGGGCCGCCCGCAGGCGCGGGTTCTGCGAGTCGGCGCGGCCGGAGTCGTACGGCAGCTGACGGTGGAAGTACGCGGCCTCGGCCGGGTCGTAGCCGATCTGCCCGGCCGTCCCGAGCCTGGTCAGCGCCGCCCGGACCCGCTGGACGGTCAGCCCGGACTGCTCGGCGAGCTCGGCCGGGTCGACCCGGGGCTCCCAGGCGAGCAGCACCGAGACCAGTTCGGCGTCGGCCGCCGCGTCCGGGGTGGCGAGCGCGTCCAGCACCCCGCCCTCGCCGGAGAAGCCGCGCGAGGCGTCCGGCGACAGCGTGAGCGTCAGCCGCATGCCCGGCAGCACCACCTCCCACGCGGCCGCCAGGGCCGACGGGCCGGCCGGCGGCCCGTACACCCGCAGGGCCAGCGCGTGCCGCAGCACCCGCTGGAGCGCGGCCAGCCGCTCCGGCCCCGGCAGGCAGACCGCGCCGGGGACGGGCCTGCTGGTCGGGCGCAGCGTACGGCCGGCCGGCACCACCCACTGCGTGGTACGGGCTCCCGCGCGGCCGGTGCCGCGCGGGAGCGAGCGCAGGAAGCGGACGGCCTCGGCGGCCGGCACCTCGGCGCGCAGGTCGAACCCGGCTGCCAGCACCTGGGTTTCGGCGAACCCGCGCAGCCAGCGGTCCGGCAGCGGGACCTTCTTCTCCAGCACCGGGCCGTCGAGGGTGGTCACCTCCAGCGTCTGGGGGCCGACCGCGAGGTGCAGCGGCTCGGCGGCGCCGATCCGGGCGAGCGCGTCGCGGAGCGGGTTGTTGACGTCGACGTTGGTGGTGCCGTGGCCGATCTCGTCGCCGTCCAGGCCGCCGGCGAGCACGTCGAGGCGGGCGTAGACGCCGCAGCAGCCGGAGAACGACTCGAAGCGCAGCCGGTCGCCGTTGGCGGTGACCACCGGGTCGAGCGAGGCGGGCCGCAGGGGCTGGTAGTACCGGGTGGCGGCCACGTCGGCGACGGCGAGCAGCGCGGCGGCGGCGATCGCGGGGGCGGTCAGGAACCCGCTGAAGAAGCGCGGGTTGGCAGCCGGCCCGGCCGGGGTGGCGCCGCCCGAGGTCGCCAGGGCGAGGCTGCGGCCGCCGGTGCTGCTCGCGTTGTCGAGCACGGCGGACGGGCGGAGATATGCGTACGTCTGTACGGCCTGCGTCATGCCGAGAACGTTAGGTGAGCACACTGACAGAGTGTGACTTCTGAAACCTGTTCCACATCCCGCCCGTAACCCACATCACACCGTTGATCACACGCCATCTGCGACTATGGGCAGGTGAACGACGCCATCAGACAGGACACTCCCCGCCGGCCCGGGGCCGAATCGTTCGTCGACCTGCTCCGGATCGAGGAGCTGGACAAGAACGTGTTCCGTGGCAGCTGCCACGCCGGGGCACCAATGCGCACCTTCGGCGGCCAGGTCGCCGCCCAGGCCCTCACCGCCGCCGGACGGACCATGACACCCGGGCGGCTGGTGCACTCGCTGCACAGCTACTTCCTGCGCCCCGGCGACCCGAGCCGGCCGATCACCTACCAGGTGGACCCGGTCCGCGACGGGTTCTCGTACGCCACCCGGCGGGTGACGGCGGTTCAGCGGGACGAGGTGATCTTCACGCTCTCGGCCTCCTTCAAGGTGCCCGAGAAGTCGCCGCAGCGGCAGCGCGACATGCCGCCGGTGCCCGGGCCCGAGGAGTTGCCGGACCCGTTCCTGGCCTGGCAGCGGGCCAACCCGGCGGACTACGAGCGGGCCATCGCCTTCCGCACCCTGGACATGCGCTTCATCCCCGCCGACGCGCCCGGCATACCGGCCGAACTCCCGGGCGTACCACAGCAGTTCGTCTGGCTGCGGACGAGCACCCCGCTGCCGCAGGACGACCCGCTGCTGCAGGTCTGCGCGCTGACCTACCTCTCCGACCTGACGCTCGCCTCGACCACCGCACTCCACCTCCAGCCGAACCGGGTGCAGCGGACCCTCCCGCCCCAGGTCCAACTGGCCTCGCTGGACCACGCGATGTGGTTCCACCGTCCCTTCCGCGCGGACGACTGGCTGCTGTTCGCCCAGCGCAGCCCGTCCGCCGGGGACGGACGCGGCCTGGCACTCGGCGAGTTCTACAACCGGGACGGCGAACTGGTCGCCTCCGCCGTCCAGGAGGCGCTGCTCCGCGAGAAGCCGTAGGCGATCCCCGGGGGATACCGCTCGGTGCGCCCGGCCGGGCGGCACCGGCGGCCGCGCCTCCCCCGTCCGAGTGAATCGCGGCCGCCCCCACCGGCTCCCGCGAGCACGGCGGACCCCGTACCCGGCTTGGCCGAGCACCCCCGGCACACCCCCTCCCAACCTTGTCACCCAACGCAACCCAGCATTACAGACAGTCAGATCAGTGGCATGCTGGCAGGCGCACCACTCGCCTGACCAGCGCCGCCGCCCTGGCCGGGCCCACATCCCCGACCCGTCGAGAAAGCCCGCGCCGATGTCCGTACGAGCGTCCTGCCTCCCGCGCTCGGCGCGGCACGCGGCGCCCCACCCCGCCGGGTACGCGGCCCTCACCACCGACCGGACGGTCCGTTCCCACCTCGCTCTCGCCACCCTGGTGGCCTGCGCGTTCGGCTGCGCGGTCCCGGGAGCCGCCGCCGTGGTCCGGCACTGCCACCCCGCACCCGGGGTGACTCCGCCGATGCTGATGCTGCTCACCGCGATGTTCGTCGGCGGGTTCGAGGTCCGTGCGGCGGAGGTCGCCAGGGTGCTGCTCCGGCCGGGGCTGCTGCTCACCGGGCTAGGCGTGGCGCTGCTGCTGCGGATGGTGATGCTGCTCGGCGCCGAACGGGCGGCCGGCTGCTGGCCGGACCAGCGGGAGGCGCTCTGGCTGGTGGTCGGGCTCTCGGTGACCGCGACCATGCCGGTGGCCGGCGCCGCGCAGACCTGGGGCGCCAAGGCCCACGCCGACGCGCCGCTCGCCCTCGGACTGGTGCTCGCCACCACGCTGGCCAGCCCGCTGACCGTGCCGCTCGGGCTGGTACTGGCGGAGGAGCCGGAGAGCGCCGGTCCGCGCCGGGTGCTCGACGGCCTGGCGCGGGCCGACAGCACCTTCGGCTTCATGGCCCTCTGGGTCGCCCTGCCCTGCCTGGCCGGGCTCGCCGCCCGCCGGTTCACCCGGGGGATCGCGGGCGGGCGGGCCCGGGCCACCGCGCTGCCCTGGCTGCGGCTGCTCGGGCTGGTGAACGCCCTCGGGCTGACATACCTGAACGCCGCCGGGGTCTTCGGCGAGATCGCGCAGCACCCCGACCCGAGACTGGTCGGGCTCGCCCTCGTCGCGGGCGCGGCGGTCTGCGCACTGCCGTTCCTGGCGGGCTGGCTGACCGCCCGCCGGGCGCACAGCGGGCGCGGCGAGACCGCCACCCTCACGCTCGCCACCGGGATGAACAACACCAGTGCGGCGGCCGCACTCGCGGGCAGTCAGTTCAGCGCCCACCCCGCCGTGCTGCTGCCGATCTTCTTCTACGGGATGGCGCAGCAGCTGCTGGCCGCCTGCGTCCCCCCGCTGCTGCTCCCCCGGACGGTCCGGACCGCCCAACGCGCGCGGACGGCCCGGCGGGCGCGGACCGGCCGGACGGCCGCGACGACCTGCGGCGATGTCCCGATGCCCAGCCCCCGCCCAGACTTCACCCACGCGTAGTCATCGTTTAACGACACCCTGGAAAGCTCTCTGCCATGAACGCCCTACCCAGCACGGGCCCGCAGGCCCCGCAGCCGGAGCGCTTCCCGCTCCCCCAACGGCACCGCCGCTTCCTCGCCTGCGCCGCCGTCGCCGCCTCGGTCGCCCTCGGCAGCCTCGGGGTCGCCGCCACCGTCGAGACCGTCGGTCAGAGCAACACCGTCGGTCAGAACAACACCGTCGCGGTGGGCGCCGCCGCCCGGTAACCGGTCGTCGGCCGGGAGTGCCGCCCCGAGCCGGGGGCGGGGTGCAGCTCGGCCTCCGGGGCGTACCGCGCGGCCGGTGCCCGGAGCACCCAGGCCCGGCCGGCCGGGGCGATCAGCTGCATCCGGTGGAGCAGGTCGAGCGCGTCGCGGCGGAAGGCCGTCAGGTCGGCCAGGTAGTCCCGGCTCCAACCGGCCTTGAGGCCGTACTCGTCGGTGATGTCACCGAGCGCGCCGTCTATCAGCGCGTCCGAGATCAGCACTGCCGGCGGTACGGCAGGGGGAGCCGCCGCCTCGGGCAGCGGGCGCAGCTCCTCCACCAGCCGTTCGACCAGTAGCAGCGCCGCCTGGGCCAGCGTCCCGGAGCCGGGCAGGGCCAGGTCGGTGAGTTCGTCGGCCGGGTCCAGCAGGGCCATCCCCTCGGCCCTGATCTCCGCCTCCAGGCCCAGGAAGTCGGCGAACAGCTCCGCCTCCGCCTGCTGGTGGTCGAGCAGCCAGCGGCGCTCGGGGGCGGTGAGCTCGTCCAGCAGCACCACCGGCGTCTCGGCGAGGCGCCGCCGTACGGCCAGCTCCGGCGTGGTGGCGGGCGGCGCGGCGAGCGGGCCCAGCGCCCGGGCCAGCTCCCGGTCCACTTCCCGCTCCACTTCCCGCTCCACCGACGGCGCGCCGTGCCCACCGGGCGTCAGCACCTGCCAGTCCACCAGCAGCTGACGGACCCCGGGCTCATCGAGCTCCGCCTCCCGCCCGTCCGCGAGCGCGGGCAGCGCGCGCACCAGACAGGCGTACGCGGCGGGGGTGAAGCCCGCCAGCCCCCGGGCCGGGAGCCCGGCCTTGTGCAGGCGGGCGTACGAGTGGCCGATGGTGAGCGGGTAGCCGAGCAGGGTCAGGAACCGCTCGGCGAGCCAGTCGGCGTGCCGCCTGATCAGCGGGAACCCGGCGCCGTGCGGCCCGGCGGCGGTGACCAGCGGATGGGCCGCCAGCAGCCGGGCGGCGGTGCGGCGTTCGACCGCGATCTCGTGCGGGGTGCTGCCGGGCGAGCGCTCGGGCTTGCGGTGCCGCCCCCGGGGTGCGCCGCCCACCGGCGGCCCCGGCTCCACCCGGGGAGCCCGGCGCAGCCCCCGGACCGGTCGGCACTCCCGCAGCCGCAGCGCCGCCGACAGGTGCACCGTCGGCCCGTGCCACCAGCTCGTCCCGGCCGGGACGGCGTGCTCCGGGCTCAGCGCGCCACCGAAGTGCCGGGCGCCGTACAGGCCGAAGGCGGCGGTGAAGAGGTCATGGGCCGCCGCCGGATCGGCCTCCGCGAGCCGCTGCGCCAGGCCCGGCTGCGCGGGCGGGACCTCGGCGGCCGGCTCGGCGCGGACGGCGGTACGCGGCCCGGTGGGTGGCTCGGTGCTCGGACCGGTACACGCCTCGGTTCGCGGACCGGCATGCGGCTCGATGCTCGGACCGGTGCGTGGCTCCGCTCGCGGACCGGTACGCGGCTCCGGCGTTCGGCCGGACGGCAGTTCGGGGTGCACGTCGGCACACGCGTAGGCGGTGAGCTGCCCTGCTCCCACCCCGCGCCCGCCTGCCGCGCCACCGGGACCCTCCCCGGGGCCGGTCGCGTACTCGTGCTGCTCCATGTCGTCCACCAGACTAGACGGTGGGCGCACCGGTCGTGGCACCGTCCGGCAGCGGGCCGCGCGAACCGTCATGAGAAATGACCTACGCATGACCTACGCGCGAGTAACAACCCCTTCCGCACCCCGCCTGCTGTCGCCTATCGTCACGGTCATGCCGAACCTGCCCAACGTCGTCCTCTGGTCGATACCCGCCTTTGTGCTGCTCACCGTCCTGGAGATCGTCTCCTACCGCTTCCACCCGGACGACGACGAGCAGGGGTACTCCGGCAAGGACACCGCGACCAGCCTCTCCATGGGCATCGGCAGCCTGCTCTTCGACGCCGGCTGGAAGATCCCGATCCTCGCGATCTACTCCGCGCTGTACGAGCTGACGCCGCTGCGCATACCCGTCCTGTGGTGGACGGTGCCGCTGATGCTGCTGGCGCAGGACTTCTGCTACTACTGGTCGCACCGGGGCCACCACGTGATCCGCGTCCTCTGGGCCTGCCACGTGGTGCACCACTCCAGCAAGAACTACAACCTCTCCACCGCCCTGCGCCAGCCCTGGACGAGCGCCACCACCTGGGTGTTCTACGTACCGATGATCCTGGCGGGCGTCCACCCGGCCGCGCTGGCGTTCTGCTCCTCGGCCAACCTGGTGTACCAGTTCTGGATCCACACCGAGCGGATCGACCGGCTGCCCCGCCCGCTCGAGTACGTCTTCAACACCCCGTCCCACCATCGGGTCCACCACGCCTCGCAGGGCGGTTACCTGGACCGCAACTTCGGTGGCATCCTGATCGTCTTCGACCGGATGTTCGGCTCGTTCACCCCCGAGACCACCAAGCCGGTGTACGGGCTGACGAAGAATCTGGACACCTTCAACCCCCTGAAGGTCGCCACCCACGAGTACGCCTCGATCGCCCGGGACATCGCCAGGGCCACCACCTGGCGGGACCGCCTGCACCACCTCACCAAGGGCCCGGGCTGGCAGCCGGGCACCACCGACCGCCCGGAGGGCACCCCCGCATGACCATCACCCGACGCCTGCGCGCCGCCCGCGGCCTGCTCTCCACCTACGCCGCGACCTCGGCCGCCCATCTCGGGGCGATCGTCACCGGTACCACCGCACTCCAGCACGTCACCAAGCCCGCGCTGATGCCGCTGCTGGCCGCGCACACCCTCGCGACCGCCGAGAAGGGCCCCAAGCTGCTCACTCCCGCGCTGCTGCTCAGCGCCGGTGGCGACGTCCTGCTGCAGGTCGGCGGCGAGGCCGCCTTCCTGGCCGGCATGGGCTCCTTCGCGGCGGCGCACGTCTGCTACGTGACGATGTTCGTCAAGCGCGGCGCCCTCGACGACCGGCGGCGCACCGCCGTGGTCGCGGCGGCGTACGCGGCGGCCTGGGCGGCGATGATCAGCCAGCTCTGGCCGGGGCTGGGCGAGCTGAAGATCCCGGTGGCCGTCTACAGCCTGCTGCTCGCCTCGACCGCTGTCACCTCGGCCCGGCTCGGCTGGCGGACGGGCCTGGGCGGAGCGCTGTTCCTGCTCTCGGACACCCTGATCGCCACTCAGCTGGCCGACTGGCGCGAGCTGCCCGGCCACGAGTTCTGGATCATGGCGACCTACGTCGTGGCCCAGTACCTGCTGGCCAGCGGCACGGTGAAGGCCCACCAGGACGTGGCCCGGACCCCGTCGACACGGCTCAGCGCCCCGGCGGCCTCCACGGGGCGCTGAGAACCTCCGGACAGCGCCTCAGAGCGCCAGGTCGACCACGACCGGCGCGTGGTCCGAGGTGCCCTTGCCCTTGCGCGCCTCACGGTCCACGTAACTGTCGGTGACGGCGTCCGCGAACGGCTTGTTCCCGTACGTCAGGTCGATCCGCATGCCCCGGTTCTTGGGGAAGGCCAGCTGCCGGTAGTCCCAGTAGGTGTAGGGGTGGTCGTACTTCAGCGGGCGCGGGACGACGTCCTGCAGGCCGGCCTCCCGCAGGCCCGCGAGCGCGGCCCGCTCGACCGGGGTCACGTGCGTCAGGCCCGCGAAGGCGGCCGGGTCGAAGACGTCGTCGTCGGTGGGGGCGATGTTGAAGTCGCCGAGCACGGCGAACGGGCGGTCACCGGCCGCGTCCGCCAGGACGTCCGTACGCAGCGCCTCCAGCCACTCCAGCTTGTAGCGGTAGTGCGCGTGGTCGACCTCGCGCCCGTTGGGCACGTACACCGACCAGACCCGGACGGGCCCGCAGGTCGCGGCGATGGCGCGGGGCTCGACCTCGGGCAGCAGCGCGTCGTCGGCGAGGAAGCCGGGCTGGTTGGGGAGTCCGCGCACGACCTCGTCCAGACCGATCCGGGAGACGATGGCGACACCGTTCCACCGGCCGGTACCGTGCGCGGCGGTCTCGTAGCCGAGCGCGCGGACCTCCTCGTACGGGAAGGCGTCCGTGGCGCACTTGAGCTCCTGGAGGCAGAGCACGTCGGGCTTGGCGCTCTCCAGCCACTCCAGGAGTTTGGGCAGCCGAGCGGTGACGGAGTTGATGTTCCAGGTGGCGATGCGGACTGTCACGGCTGGCGGCCTTCCCGGGTGGTACGGACGAGGGGTGGAAGCCCCGAAAGGCTTCCACCCCGAACATACCGCCCGGCACTGACAGGTTCGGGCAACCCCAGGGGCGCGGGGAACTGCGCGAAACCGGAAGACACCGACCTGCAGCCTCCCGCTCCCCGCAGTCCCGCGCGGGACTCAGCGCCGCGTACGGACCACCGCCGCCGAACCGCCGCCGCGCCGGACGGGCTCGGCCGCCGCGATCCAGCGGCCGTCCGGCAGTCGCTCGACGCCGGTGGCGGCCCCGATCTCGCCGCCGTTCACGAAGGACTGGCCGAGCGCCTCCAGTCCGGACAGCTCGGGCAGCGCGAGGAAGGCCGGCTCGGCGGCCGTGGTGGTGGCGTTGCGCTGGCTGGCGCGCGGGGCGGCGATGGCCTGTTCCAGCGTCAGGCCCCGGTCGATCCGGCCGAGCAGCACCTGGAGGACGGTGGTGATGATGGTCGCGCCGCCGGGCGAGCCCGTCGCGAAGAACGGCTTGCCGTCACGCAGCACCATGGTCGGCGAGATCGACGAACGCGGACGCTTGCCCGGCCCCGGCAGGTTCGGGTCCGGCACGCCGGGCGTGTTGGGGACGAAGGAGAAGTCCGTCAGCTCGTTGTTGAGCAGGAAGCCCCGCCCGGGGACGGTGATGCCGCTGCCGCCGGTCTGCTCGATCGTCAGGGTGTAGACGACCACGTTGCCCCAGCGGTCGGCCACGGTGAGGTTGGTGGTGCTGGGGCCCTCGTACGTCTCGGTGACGGCCGGCCCGGTCGTCCCGCAGGCCGTGGGGTGGTACGGGTCGCCGGGGGCGAGCGGGCTGGTCAGGGCGTGGTCCGGGTTGAGCAGGCAGGCCCGGGCGGCGGTGAAGGCCGGCGAGAGCAGCTGCCTGGTCGGGACGTCCACCGCACTCGGGTCGCCCACCCAGCGGTTGCGGTCGGCGAACGCGAGCCGGCTCGCCTCCAGGAAGTGCTGGTAGTACTGCGTGCTGCTCAACCCGCTCAGGTCGCTGTGGTTCAGGATGCCCAGCGCCTCGCCGACGGTAGTCCCGCCGGAGGAGGAGGGGGCAACCCCGTAGACGTCGTAGCCCCGGTAGTCCACCTTGGTGGGCTGCTGCTGACGGACCTGGTAGGCCGCCAGGTCCGTGGTGTCCACCTTGCCGGGCCGGGCGTTCCAGCCGGAGGCGGGATCGACGGGCGGGTTCTGGAGGGTACGGACGATGTCAGCGCCCAGATCGCCCTGATAGAGCGCGCGGATGCCGTCACGGCCCAGCTCGCGGTACGTCTTCGCGAGGTCGGGATTGCGGAACGTACTGCCGACCACCGGCAGCTGACCACCCGGCAGGAAGAGCGCCCGGGTGGCCGGGAAATCCTGGAAACGGGCCTGGTTGAGCGCCGTCTGATCCTGGAAGGTCTGGTCGACGGTGAATCCCCGGTCGGCGATCCGCTCGGCCGGCCCGAGCGCCTGCCCCAGAGAAGTGGTACCCCAGAGCTTCAGCGCCTTGTCCCAGGTGGCGGCAGTGCCGGGCACCCCGACCGAGAGCCCGCTGGTGACGGCATCGGCGAAGGCCAGCGGCTTGCCGTTCTCCAGGAACAGCGACTGATCGGCGGTATGGGAGGCGGTCTCCCGACCGTCCAGGGTGGAGACCTTGCCGGTCCGGGCGTTGTAGTAGACGAGGTACCCACCCCCGCCGATCCCGGCCGAATACGGCTCAGTCACCCCCAACGCCGCCGCCGTGGCAACCGCCGCATCCACCGCATTCCCGCCCTTACGCAACACCTCGATCCCAGCAGCAGTCGCCTCAGCACTGACGCTGGCAACCGCCCCGCCGTACCCGACCGCCTCGGGCACCTTGGACGGCGGGGACGACGCACCTTCCGCCTGCGCGGGCGCAACAGCGGCACAGACACAGACCAGCGCGGTGGCCAACACGAGCGACGGGGTGAGACGAGTCAGCGGTCGCATCATTCTCCTCCTGCAGTGGCGTCAACTCCCTTTTCTTTCACAGCTCTTCGCACGCCACAACCGCTTCCCCAGTCAGCTTTGCGCCACTACTCGCGGGTAGGTTCGCTCGAGTTGTTCAGGGAGTCCAGCTGCAGCTGACCCCGCTCGAGCGGGGCGGAAGCGTTCACCACCGCCCGGGCCGCCGGGTCGTACGGCTGACCCCCGCTCGCGTGGGGCAGACGCGAAGTCGTCACGGGAGTGGCTGTGGGTGACCGGCTGACCCCCGCTCGCGCGGGGCGGACTAGGCGGCGCCGTGGGCCTGCTCCTCGTCCCACGGCTGACCCCCACTCGCGCGGGGCGGACGCAGCGGATACGGCCGGTGCGCTGCCACTCGGCGGCTGACCCCCGCTCGCGCGGGGCGGACCCTGGGACGGTCCACGGCGATGGTGCGGCGGCCGGCTGACCCCCGCTCGCGCGGGGCGGACGCAGCGGATACGGCCGGTGCGCTGCCACTCGGCGGCTGACCCCCGCTCGCGCGGGGCGGACAGGTATGCGGCGGCGATGCTCCGGCAGTCGGTCGGCTGACCCCCGCTCGCGCGGGGCGGACCTGACACGTCCCGCCAGGTATGCCGGTGGGATCGGCTGACCCCCGCTCGCGCGGGGCGGACGGGAGTTGGGCGTTGCCCTTGGTGGCGCCGCCCGGCTGACCCCCGCTCGCGCGGGGCGGACACATGGGCGACTCGATCCTCTACCAGCGGGTCCGGCTGACCCCCGCTCGCGCGGGGCGGACTCTCCTACTGAGGCGGGAGCGCCATGACCAACCGGCTGACCCCCGCTCGCGCGGGGCGGACGGGACGAGGACGGCCAGCTCAACCACATCCGGCTGGCTGACCCCCGCTCGCGCGGGGCGGACAGCATCACCACCAGCAGCGCGACGCGGGTCTCCGGCTGACCCCCGCTCGCGCGGGGCGGACGCCCCGCTGCGTTTCAGCATCTCCCGGTCGACCGGCTGACCCCCGCTCGCGCGGGGCGGACCGAATCCCACATGGTCAGGCCCTCCGGTTGTACGGCTGACCCCCGCTCGCGCGGGGCGGACTTGATCACGACCAGGAAGGGGATGTTCCTCGGCGGCTGACCCCCGCTCGCGCGGGGCGGACACCACCGCCCCCACCGAGACGACCGCCGACCGCGGCTGACCCCCGCTCGCGCGGGGCGGACCCTACACCTTTTCCAGGGGGACGAAGGGTGATCGGCTGACCCCCGCTCGCGCGGGGCGGACGCTGCGCCCGCGGGCGATCCGGGGACGGATCGCGGCTGACCCCCGCTCGCGCGGGGCGGACAGGTCGATGCGCGGCAGCATCACCTCGGTGGTCGGCTGACCCCCGCTCGCGCGGGGCGGACACAGCGGCAGTCCCCGAGGCCGAGCGCTGCACCGGCTGACCCCCGCTCGCGCGGGGCGGACCCTGCGGCCGGTGGCTGCGGGCTGCTGCTGGGCGGCTGACCCCCGCTCGCGCGGGGCGGACGCCAAGCGCGTCGGCGACGACCTGCCGTTCCTCGGCTGACCCCCGCTCGCGCGGGGCGGACTCCTTCTGGATCTGCGCCGCGAGCTCGCCCCACGGCTGACCCCCGCTCGCGCGGGGCGGACGCCCTGCGGGGCCTGGACACCGGGCACTGCCACGGCTGACCCCCGCTCGCGCGGGGCGGACCTCGGCACCGGTGGGCAGGACCACTTTGGTCGTGGCTGACCCCCGCTCGCGCGGGGCGGACGTCTGCTGGCTGACGCCGTAGTCCTCGGCCAGCGGCTGACCCCCGCTCGCGCGGGGCGGACAGAGGGGGGCTCAGGCCGCGTGCGGGGTGGTTCGGCTGACCCCCGCTCGCGCGGGGCGGACCGGCTGGGGATGTGCGCCTGCCGCACCTGCGACGGCTGACCCCCGCTCGCGCGGGGCGGACACCTTGTAGACACCGCGCTCCCGCTCCCGGTACGGCTGACCCCCGCTCGCGCGGGGCGGACACTTCCTGACCTGCGACGCAGCTACGGGTTTGCTGTTTCTTTAACCTCATTCACGTTGGCTTTTCCGAACGCCAGCAGCGTCAGACCGTCGAAGTCCACCGGGCGGCGGCGTTGTTCGCCGGCTGTTCGGAGCTCGAAGCCCTGCTCGTTGGCGGCCGGGTAGACCAGGACGGCTACGCCGTCTCCCGCGCATCCACTGGCGGCGGACCAGAGTTCGTCCCGGACCTTGGCCGAGACCGTTCCGACGTAGAGGTGGGGTGTGACCTCGAGAAGCCAGCGGGTGAGTGCGCCGCGCAGGTGGTCGGGGACGGCGGTGACGGAGAGCGCGATCATCGAGGCCATGACTGCCTCCGTTGGCCGAAGCCGCCGATCGTGGTCATGGCGTCTCCGTGGCAGCGTAGTTGACACCGCCGGGGATGATGCCGGACACGGGGTCCCACAGGTCGACCAGCTGTTCGTCCAGGTCGGGGGCGGCAATGTCCGCTTCGGGGGCGAGGAGGCGTTGGATGTCGGTGACGATGCGGGGCAGGAGCTGGAAGAGGCGCAGCCCGTCGCGGAAGCTCCGGCGGGCGTCTTGCTCGGGGTTTGGTGAGTTGTGGAGGGAGAAGGCGAGCGGAATGGTGAGTTTCGCCTTGTAGAGGTCCGCGATGTCGTAGACGAAGGCTTGCTGGTTTCCGCTGTGGACGAACCCGAGAGCGGGTGAGCAGCCCAGGGCGACGACGGCCGCGTGGACGATGCCGTACAGGCATGTGTTGGCGGACGAGAGTGCGAGGTTGACGGGGTCCTGGGTGTCCCAGGAGGACGGGTCGTAGGCGCGGCGGAATCGGCCGATGCGGTGTTGCTGGGCCAGGAGGCGGTAGTGGGCTTTGACTCGTTGGCCCTCCATTCCACGGAGTTGGGCGAGTGTTGTGCCGGGTGGCACGACTCCGGCACCGAATCGCTGTTCGTACATGGCGGTGGCAATGGCGAGGCGTTGGTGGTCGTCGGCCCAGGCGCGGGCCTGGCGTTCCAGCCAGTTGGTGCTGAGGGAGTCGGGGACGGCGCTGGCGTAGCAGCGCACGCCGCCTGAGCCTGTGATGACAACGGTGGTGCCGTGGCGGGCGAGCGTGGCGAGGGCCCGGGCGGTGATGGAGGTACCTGGGCCGAGCAGGATGCAGCTGAGGGCGGCGGTCGGTAGGTAGAGCGTTTCGGTGCCGTGCTGAGGGCTGTTGACTTCCGCGCAGACACCGGTGTCGTCCTGGACGATGCGGACGATGTCCAAGTAGAGGAAGGACAGGGAGTCGGCGACGCGCGGCAGCATCGCCACCGTCGGGGCGGCCAGCTTTCGGCGGGCCGCCGAGCTGTTCGTGGGGCGGGCGTTGTTCATGGGCGCTACCGGACCGGTGCGAGGCTTAGGAGGCCACAGCCGTAGGCCTTGCCCTTGCCGATGCCGGCGGTCACGCAGGCGCGCAGGTGGTCGGGTTCGGTGATGAGGGCGGTGCCTTCGAACTGGGTACGGGCGTGTTTGATGGTGCGTTGGTCTTGGCGGCGGGTGCCTCGGGCCGCGTCGAGGGGAGTGGAATGGACGGTGATGACCTTGAGCCCAGCTGACTCTGCTTGGCGGGTCCACCAGTCTTCGGCGGCTTGGCCGTTGAGGGGAATGACAGAGCTGAGGTTGTAGAGCTCGCGGGTGGTGCGGCCGGGTTTGCGGATGGCATTAGCCGCGATTCGGTAACGGACCGTCAGGTCGGGGCGCAGGGCGTCCAGCAGCGGGGTGAGTGGCTTGGACTGGGCGGTTCCGTATCCGGCGGGGAGGCGGGTGGTATCGGGTTGCTGTGCGCTCTGGAGTAGGACGTGGGTGCCGGTGGGGCCGTCCTCGATGCGGAAGAGGACGCCGAGGTGGCTGCGTGCCTGGTCGCCGAGGTGGTCGGGGAAGAGGGCCATGAGGCGGTGGTGCATGTCGACTGCGCCGGTGAGGTCTCTGCGGGCTTCGCGGCTTCTCGGGTCGGGCTGGATTCGGGTGAGCCACAGGGTCATGCGTGGCCCCTTTCGGGGAGGCGGGTGTGCTGGTCGAGGTAGGTGCCGAGGGCGGTGAGGTAGGCGATGCCAAGGCCGGCGCACTGGGTGGTTGGCAGGGTGAGGGTGCGTTGGTAGCGGGCTCGGGCCCGGTAGGCGCGCTTGCGGGGGTGGAAGTTCAGCGGGTCGTCGTTGACCTGTCCTGCGGGGATGGCGCCTTCGCCGGTTCCCGGGTCGGCGGTGAGGAGCCGGTCCAGTGGCCGGTCGCCGTGGAAGACGATGCGGACCGAGCCGTTGTCACTGCTGCGTGCCCGGGCGGCGAGCGGCAGGTGGACCAGGTGGTGCAGGGGTTGGTCGACGAGGCCGAGCAGCAGCGGTCCTTCTGGTGGGCAGGAGCGGCGGCCGAGATAGGGCGGCCACTTCGGTGCCCGCAGGGCATCCGCGCATTGCGCCAGTAGTGCCGGGTCGCCGGTTACGACTGCGGTGAACGCCGCGTCGGCGAGGTAGTAGCGGTGCGAGAGGAGGGTGGCGGTCGCGCCGCTGCGTTTCTTGCCGTCGGCGGTGGTGACGGTGTCACGGCCGCGCAGGCCGCCGCCGACGGTGTGCAGATCGCGCAGGAGTACGCCCGGGCGGTCGGTGCGGACGGTGAGGGAGAGGGTGGCGAGGTCGCCGATCGGCTGGTCGCGGGTTCGGCCGAGGGCGGAGGCGAGGAGGCCGGTGATGCCCGAGCGGGTGGGGAAGCGGGCGGTGTCCCGTTCGTTGAACTGGCTGTGCTCGCCCCAGGATTGGAGCGGGCCGGCCAGGTGCAGCAGGAGTCCGGGCGTGGCCGGGTCGTCGGGGGTGCTCACGCGTGGACCTCGGCATCGGCCGGGCCGAGGGCGGCGGTAACGGCGAGGTCGATGAGTTCGGGGAAGGACTCGGTGCGGGTGCCGAGTCCGTTGAGGTCCTTGTCGTCCAGGCTGGCCCAGCCCGAGGCGAGGACGCCGCGCCGGCCGAGGAGCTTGTGCGCGGCGGTGGCGTACGCGTCGAGGGCCGCGCGGGACGGGCCCGCGTAGCCGCCGTCGTGGTGGGAGCGGACGGGCTTCTCGAACGCGGCGGCATAGGACAGCGGACGGTCCGAGCGGACGGACAGGTGGACGAGGTCGGGGATGGTGTGGGGGGCGGTGGCGGTCTTCTTCGCCTGCGGCAGCGAGAGGATGAATGCCTCGATGAACGCCTCGGTCAGCTCCTTCGCGGCCGGGCGGTCTCCGCCGAGGTTGGTCAGGAGGTCGGAGATGTCGACGGTGGCGTAGCGGTAGAACACTCCGGCACTGAACTCGGCGTGGCCCATGTGGGCGCTGCCGGTGGTGTCGCCCCAGGTGGAGGTGACGTCGTCGACGGCGGAGAAGTAGTCGAGTTCGACGTCGGTGCCATGGGTGGTGAGCGCGTGGGCGACCTGCACGGCGCCGTCCACACCCGCGTCGTCGACCTCGGCGAGCATCCGGCCGAACAGGTTGATGACACCGTTGCGGGAGCGCAGGATCGTGTCGATGCGGTCCTGCGGGAGGACGCTCTTGTCGGTGCTCTTCTTGATGTCCTTCGCGCCATCGAGCGCGGCGCGGAACTCCTCTGCCAGGTCGGCGAGTTCGGTGACGGCTGTACCGGGGACGTAGACCATGGCGTTGGTGAGGACCACGGGTTCGTTCTTGCCGATCTCGAACTTGATGCTGCTGCCGGCCGCCGCGTGCTGGCCGGCGCGCTGCGCGAGGCCGGTGGGCCACCCGCGCTCGTTCTCCAGCAGGTGCGCGACGCGTGCGCCGACTCGGCGGGTTCGCAGGGCGTGTTCGCCGATGCTGTGCTGGAAGTACTGGCGCACGGCGCGCTTCCAGGACTGGCTGCTGACCCGGGTACGGTCGGTGTCGCCGTACCGGACGGTCTTGACGGAGTTGTTGTCGTCGCGGTTCAGGTTGGCGAACGGCACGCTCTGGACGACGTGGATGTCGATGAACCGGGCGGAGGTGTAAGCGGCTGCGGATGTCACAAGTTGCTCTTTTCCTATGGCGGGGAAGGTCGTTGAAAGGCGGGGCGGAGGCTCAGTCGGTTGGGGCTGCGGGGTCGGCGCGGCGGGCCTGGTCGTACTCGGTCGTGCGACGGGCGCGGTAAAAGTCCTGTAGCCAGCGGCGCTTGATGCTGCCGGAGTGGCGGCGCCACCGGCTCAGGTCCACGAGGAGCTGCGCCCAGTCGACTTCCACGTTCTTGTCGCGCAACTGGCGGACGGAGCCCGGCAGGTGGCGGTGCAGGCCGTTGACGCTCTGGCGGGTCAGGAGGTTGAGCCGGGTCTCGGCGGAGCTCTCGCGGATCCCGGCCTCTGTTCCCTTCGCGACGCCTGTCGCGAATGCCGCACCCAGGCTGGTGCCGTAGGGGCGCTCCGGGGCCGGATTTCCGCTGTCCTGCTTGGTGCTGGCCGCGGCGTACTGGTCGCGGCGTTGAGCCGCGACGAGCGACGCGACGGTGTAGTACGCGCGTTGGGTGTCCAGATCGCGCAGGTGCTCGGCGGTCAGCCAGTTCGCCACGAACCTGTGCATGTACGGGACGTCGTCCAAGGACCTGCCAACGCCGCGCCTGAGGGCCGCACGTACACCTGGGTCGGCGTAGCACCGCTGGTCGATCCACCGGACGAAGGCCCTGGCGTGCCCGATCGGTGAGCCCGTCCGGTCGTCGGCGGGAGACTGGCTGCTGTCGGGCCGGGAAGCGGTTACGGTGTCGCTCACGTGTCCTCCGGGGTGGTGGCGCGGCGGGTGCCGCCGACCTTGGCGGGGGCTTTCGCCGGGCCCCCGTACAGTTCGGTGCGGGCCTGCGAGCAGGCTTTGGCACCGCGCAGGGTGCCGAGGGCTTTGGCGGTGACGTCGTCGTAGACCTGTTCGGCGAGTGCGCGGAAGGACGCGGCGGCCGTCGCGAAGTCGGTGTTCTCCAGGCGGTGCCAGAACTCCGCCTCCGCTGCGGGCCAGTAGCGTGCCGCCGCGTCGGCGGACCAGGTGCAGTCGCCGCTCTTCGGCGCGTCGGTGTAGACGGCCCAGGCCTTCTTGACGGCGCGGTCCAGTCGGGCTCCGTACGTCTCGCCGAGGATGCGCAACTTGCCGATCTCGCGGGCGATGCGGGGCTGGCGGTCCTCGGCGAGGCCGATGACGGGTGGAGTGGAGGCGTCGACGAACTGGGTGTCCTTGGCCTGCCCGTCCTGCTCGAAGCCGAGCGCGCGGACCCGCAGGTCTTCGGAGACCTGGTGTGCGGTGGAGAACACCTTCGGCCGTTGCGGTAGGGCTGTGCCGCTCGGTTTCTTCAGCAGCAGGGCATCCAGGTCGCGCCACAGTGCGCGGTGGGAGTCCGCCGGGCGCGGATAGGGGTTGCCCTCTTTGCTGGTCTGCCAGATCAGATAGGCGTCTCCCGCGCGGGAGTTCTTGTTCCGGTAGGCCCAGGTGATGAAGGCGTCGCGGACGTGCTCGCCGGTGGCGTCGGGGACGAGGAGCAGTGCGTGCTGGGAGCGGGCCGTCAGGTCGGAGCACATGCCGCCCAACGGGGGTGGCGCTTCGAGAGGGTCCGGCGGTTCGTCCCGTTCCCACGGACACAGGTCCTGCTTGGGACGGACGGTGCTGGCCGGCTCGGGAAGTCCCGCGAGCAGGGTTTCGAAGAGGGAGTCCCCTTCGGGGTGGTAGGAGAGCGTGCTGCGCAGCGGTCCGGCGAGGGCGTTGGCGGCCTTCGTGGTGCCGATGGTGCGGCTGGAGCAGCGCCCTGAGGGTCCGTAGTAGTGCCAGACCAGCAGGTGCAGGACGGCCTCGCGCGTGGTCGGCAGGTCGGGGTTGGGGTCGGAGACGTGGCGGAACCACGCGTGGTTGTTGCCGGAGGGGCGGGTGGTGACCAGCTTGTTGACCCCGGCGGTGTTCTGGGGGTCGCACTGGCGGGCGAGGCGCGGGTCCTGGAGGAAGGGGTGCTCGGGGTCGAAGAGGTCGAACCGACGGTGGTTGGCCTGGACGAAATCCTCGATCGTGCCGGTGTCCAACTGCCGTTGCTCGACGAGGTCGTAGCGACGCTCGGCCCAGTCACCGGGCCCCTGCTCGTCGAGCCCGGTGATGCGGGCGGTGATGGCGTACAGGATGCGGTAGAGGCCGGAGAGCGCAGGTGGCAGGGCGACGGCGATGTGGGTGATCTCGTGGCTGCGGAGCAGGAGTTCGCGCAGGCCGACCGCATCGGGCAGTGGCGCGTGGGCGTCGGCGTTCCAACGGACAGGAATCCAGGGTTCGTCGAACAGGTTGTAGCTGGGGGTACTGGGCGGCATCCTGCCTCCGGTCGAGGACTGGCGGGTTACGGCTGGGTAGGCTCTCGGGCGGGAGATCCTCGCACCCGAGCGGGGGTGGGCCCTATGGGGTTCAGAAAACCGCCCACGGCGGTCACTCCTCCCCGCGTGAGCGGGGGCCGGTGTCGTCCCGGCGAGGCATGCACGCGCCGGGACGACACCTCTTACGCTACACACAAGTATGGAGTTCAGAAGGTCAGTTCACGGAAATCCCGATGTCGGAGATCTCGATCTCCCGCGTGCCGAGCAGGCACGTCCAGCGGCCGTCGAGGCCTTTGCGCATCGGCAGCAGGAGCAGGTCCGCGAGGACCGGGCGGCTCGCCCAGGACTGGGGGACGTCGTGCTCGGCGCTTCGCCCCGCGGCCCACCGTCCGGGCAATGGAACGGCGTGACGCATCACCAGAGCAATCTGGTACTGCCTCAAGTTCCTGCCTCTGGTGTCCGGTAGGTCGACCGTTCCTTCGGGGTCGAGGGTGCGGGAGCCGTCCGCGTGGACGTACACGCAGACCGCACGGCCGGTGTCAGCGCCCAGCCGCGTCGTCAGCAACTCCTCCGTGATTCCCGGGTCCGAGGAGCTCAGCACGGACAGGTCGCCCCTGACGTCCTGGGGTGCCGGGATGGTCACCATGTCCGCCAACTGGCCCTGCGCCGCTGCCGTGGCGATCCGGGCGGCATCCATGCGCGCCAGGGCAACGCGCTCAGCGGCGTCCTTCAGATGCTCGCCAAAGTCGTCCGTGTACACATCGTCCACGAGCGCCTGGACATCACCGGGGACGGCGATGGCCTTCCCCTCTTGCTTGCCCAGCAGGACGCTGGTGCGGCGCAGCAGAGCCGCGTCGTACACCGTGCCCCAGGTTTTCGGCGCGGCCACCGTTCCGTCCTCGCCGAGGGGTTCCAGCACGACCAGGCGGGGGCTTGCCGGGTCGCCGGTCCAGGCGGGCCTGGTGGGGCGGTGGTGGCGCTTGCCGCGCCCGGCCCGCTGGAGGAGTTGGGCGAGCGGGGCGAGGTCGCTGACGACCAGGTCGAAGTCCAGGTCAAGGGACTGCTCGACGATCTGGGTCGCAACCAGGATGGCCGGCGCTCGCACGGCCGCCGCCGCCTGGTCGTTGGCCGGCTTCCCGAAGGCGGTCTCGCATTCGGCGGTGATCCGCTGCCGCTCGTGCGCCGGGTAGCGGGAGTGCAGCAGCCGCAGGCCGCCTTCTCGGGACGCGAGTTCGGGGAACGCCTGTTGCAGGTCGCGGTAGGTACGCTGCGACTCCTCGACCGTCGTGCAGCAGACCAGGACGCAGCCGCCCTGTTCGGTCACCGGGGCGAGCAGGGTCCGCAGTGCCTCGCGGCGCGTACCGGGGAGCGGGATCTCCTCGGGCGGCTCCTTCACGTCCCAACGGACCTGACGGGTCTCCACCTGCAGGTCACGCTTGCGTTCGCTGTCCAGCCGGCGCGGCTTCGAGACATCACCCGAGGCGGCATCGACGTACAGCCAGCCTGGGTAGCACGGCTCCACCTGCGTCGACTCCGGGCAGCCGGCACCCCGGCGGTACGCCTCGACCAGCGACGACGCGGCCCGGCCGGTGAGGGTGGCGGACAGCAGGACCACCGGCGCGCGCAGAGCGCCCAACCACTCCAGCAGCCGAACGAGCAGGCTGTGCATCCAGGCGTCGTAGGCATGAGCCTCGTCCACGACGAAGACCTTGCCCGAAAGGCCGAGCAGACGAAGCACGTTGTAACGCACCGGGAGAACAGCGGTGAGCGCCTGGTCGATGGTGCCGTTGCTCAGCGGAGCCAGCAGACCCCGGCGGGCCGTACGCAGCCACAGGCCCGCCTCGATCCCGCTCCGGGCGTCCGACAGAACCGGCGAACCCCCTTCCTGCTCCTCGGATTCGGCGTAGGCCGGGCTGAGCCAGGCCATGCTGTGCAGGAGGGTGAGGGCTCGGCCGCCCTCGACGCTGTGCTCCGCAAATCGCTTCACGCGCTTGAACATCGCGTCGGCGGTGGCCATCGTCGGCAGCGCGAAGTACAGGCCGCTCGCGCCGGAGGCCCGTGCCATCAGCGAGGCCGCGTGGAGCGCGGCCTCGGTCTTACCGTCCCCGGTCGGAGCGGTGACGAGCAGCAGGCCCGGCCCAGCCAGCAGGGCGGGCAGCCGCTCGGCGATGTCGGCCTGCAGCCTGTTCGGCTTGAACGGGAACTGCTCCGCGAACGGCTGAGGCGGGAAGACCGCCCGGCCAAGTCCCGCATCGCGCACCAGCGCAGGCGATATCGCGAGCGCACCTTGCCAGTGCGCCTCGAGATCACCCCAGGCCCCCTTCCAACCGGGGCCGGGCAACCGAGGCTCGATCGCGTCAGCCTGGCTCGCGAGCCAGTCGGCGACGACCACCAGCCCGGTAACCACTGCCGCCGTCGGCCCTGACAGAACCTTCTTCGGCACTCGCGCCGCACCGGTCATCCTGCGGACCGCAGCGGCATGCGCGAGGCGCTGCGCTCGCCACCCCTCCCCACCGAGGCCCGGCTCATACGCGGTGGCGTTCCGAAGCTCCTTCTTCAGGAGGACGTCACCGAAGCACCCGTGATGCCCACCCAGAAGCTGCGCGATCTGATGACCGACCGAGCGACCGATCAGCGCCTGCTCGGGATAGCCGCTCTGGGCGAAGAACTCCACCAACGCCCAGTGCGTCGCCCTCTCGTGCTGCAGCCCACGCTCCCCCGCCGCCGCCCCCGCGCCGTCCGCGTACGCCGGATCGGCGGCGACCGCCGCGAACAACTCCGGAACCTTCACCTGGAAGGGCGGCGAGACCTTCCCGACATCGTGCAGCCCAGCCCACAGACAGACCACCTGCCGTGCGTCGCCGTCGGACATGCCCAGTTCCTCACAGATGCGCGCGCGGGTCTGCGCACTGAGCATCTCGTCCCACAGCACCCCCGCGACAGCGGCCGTGTCGAGCAGGTGGCAGATCACCGGGTACGGCTGCGTCAGACCGTCACGCTTGCCCCAGAACCGGACATCTACGCCAGGATCGGCACCTTCAGTGATCACTCCATCATCCTCAGTCATGCCTGAAGAGCTATCAGCCACCACTGACAATCCGGCCTCCGAACCCAGCCACCGCCCGACAGCTTCGTTCCGCCAGGACCGCGAATCACCCAAAAGGCCAGCTGATCGACCAACAGGTCGAGCTGTACGGTGGGTCGCAGAAACGCGCACCATCAACACCGAGACCTGGCACGATGCTTCAGAGCCACCCAGCGGGATCTGCAAAGAATTGGCAAAGTCCACCTAACAGCGCAGGTCAGAAAGTGTCCGCCCCGCGCGAGCGGGGGTCAGCCGGCGGTTGGAGAGAGCGGAGAGCGCGGCGTAAAGTCCGCCCCGCGCGAGCGGGGGTCAGCCGCCTGACCCCGATCCGAGAGGATGGACCCATGAGTCCGCCCCGCGCGAGCGGGGGTCAGCCGTTGGTGTTCTCGGTGATGTCGCGGGTGTCGCAGTCCGCCCCGCGCGAGCGGGGGTCAGCCGTAGTTTTTAAGACAGGCTTATGTACTGTCATGGTCCGCCCCGCGCGAGCGGGGGTCAGCCGCCCCCGAGGAATTTTCCTCGGGGGCTTGCGTTGTCCGCCCCGCGCGAGCGGGGGTCAGCCGCTGCTGGAGACCATCTGGACACAGGGCCGATCGTCCGCCCCGCGCGAGCGGGGGTCAGCCAGGTGGCTGGACAGTTTTTGCGGATGAGCTGTAGTCCGCCCCGCGCGAGCGGGGGTCAGCCGTACTCCTGCTGGCTGGTCGTGTTGCCCGCATAGTCCGCCCCGCGCGAGCGGGGGTCAGCCGCTATCGCGTAGGGCTGCCCCAGGGGGGCCGACGTCCGCCCCGCGCGAGCGGGGGTCAGCCGTGACGGTCGACGCGGCGCGCCTCGAGGGCACCGTCCGCCCCGCGCGAGCGGGGGTCAGCCGTAGTCGGTGGGTTCCCCTGCGGGAATCCGGACGTCCGCCCCGCGCGAGCGGGGGTCAGCCGGATCTGCCACTCGGACGTGGTGCCGATCAGGCGTCCGCCCCGCGCGAGCGGGGGTCAGCCGCCCCCGAGGAATTTTCCTCGGGGGCTTGCGTTGTCCGCCCCGCGCGAGCGGGGGTCAGCCGGTGATCAGGCTGGGGCGGATCGGCCGCAAGGCGTCCGCCCCGCGCGAGCGGGGGTCAGCCGCCCCCGAGGAATTTTCCTCGGGGGCTTGCGTTGTCCGCCCCGCGCGAGCGGGGGTCAGCCGACGGGACCGTCCACATGTCGCCGGAGGCCATCGTCCGCCCCGCGCGAGCGGGGGTCAGCCGCTTCGGGGGCTTCGAATGCAATGATCGAGTCGGTCCGCCCCGCGCGAGCGGGGGTCAGCCGGACGTGCAGGTGGCTGTGCCAGCCGTTACCGCGTCCGCCCCGCGCGAGCGGGGGTCAGCCGCCGAGGCCGCGTGGACCAGGGTGGGCCCGCAGGTCCGCCCCGCGCGAGCGGGGGTCAGCCGGCGCTGACCGCCATGGGCATCCAGGTCACCACGTCCGCCCCGCGCGAGCGGGGGTCAGCCGCGACCTTCCACTCCTACGCATCACGACCCACAGTCCGCCCCGCGCGAGCGGGGGTCAGCCGAGTGCTTGCAGGCTCTTCACGGAATTAGCAGCGTCCGCCCCGCGCGAGCGGGGGTCAGCCGGTCAGTGAGGGCTCGATGACCTTGGTGTAGTGGTCCGCCCCGCTCGAGCGGGGGTCAGCCGCATAGAACCCACGGACCCAACTGCGTACGATTGTCCGCCCCGCGCGAGCGGGGGTCAGCCGGGGCTTCGGATGGACGGTGTGGTGGGTCCGGAGTCCGCCCCGCGCGAGCGGGGGTCAGCCGAGGTCGTGGTGATCAACCCGGAGGCCAGTGAGGTCCGCCCCGCGCGAGCGGGGGTCAGCCGGTAGCTGACGGACCGTCACTGATTCCGGGCTGTCCGCCCCGCGCGAGCGGGGGTCAGCCGTTGCCCTGCGGTCGGCAGCACCTGGTGTTCCCGTCCGCCCCGCGCGAGCGGGGGTCAGCCGGCGCTGGTGTACGACCCGAGCGGGTTCAGGTGGTCCGCCCCGCGCGAGCGGGGGTCAGCCACGCCCGCCCGCCCCCTCAACCCAGCGCCGCCCGCTCCACCCGGTGGCGCTTGATGGTGCGGAAGCGACGGGCCACCTGGCGGGCCAGGTCGGCGGCGCCGACCAGGCCCGCGTCGTTGCCGAGGGCGGCGTGGACGATCTGGGCCTCGGGGCGGAAGCCGCGGCCGCTGAGGGTGCGTCGGAAGGCGTCCTGGGCGGGGACGATGAGGAGGTCGCCCGCCTCGGAGACGCCACCGCCGATGACGAAGCGTCCGGGGTCGAGGGCGGCGGCGAGGTTGGCGATGCCGACGCCCAGCCAGGTGCCGATGTCGTAGAGCAGCTCGACGGCGACGGGGTCGCCCGCCCGGGCGGCCTCGGTGACCAGCGGGCCGGTGAGGCCGTCCGGGGTGCCGCCCGCGCGGGCGAGCAGCGGTTCGACCACCGGGGACTCCTCGGCCACCAGGCTGCGGGCCTCGCGGACCAGCGCGTTGCCGGAGGAGTACTGCTCCCAGCACCCCCGGTTGCCGCACGGGCAGCGGTGCCCGCCGGGCACCACCTGCATGTGGCCGAACTCGCCCGCCAGGCCGTACTTGCCCCGGTCGACGTAGCCGTCCCGGACCACCGCGCCGCCGATGCCGGTGCCGAGGGTGAGCATCACCATGTGGTCCTCGCCGCGCCCGGCGCCGAACCGCCACTCCGCCCAGGCGGCGGCGTTGGCATCGTTCTCGACCACGACCGGGAAGCGCAGCCGCGCGCTGAGCGCCTCCTGCAACGGCTCGTTGCGCCAGTTCAGGTGCGGGGAGAAGAGCACCCGGGAGCGTTCGGCGTCCACCCAGCCGGCCGCGCCGATGCCGACGGCGTGCACGTCGTGGCGGTCGGCGAGCTGGAGGACCAGCTCGACGATGATGTCCTCCACCACTTTGGGACTCTTGCTCTTGTGCGGGGTCTCCGTCCGGAGCTTCTCCAGCACCTTGCCCTCGCCGTCCACCACACCCGCGACTACCTTGGTGCCGCCGATGTCGATCCCGACCGTCGGCAGCCGCAGCAGGCCGACAGGCAGGGTGCGGCGGCGGCGCTCCGCGCGTGGGCCGATGCCGAGCAGGGTGGGCAGGGTCACGGGCCGGGTGGCCGGCCGGGCGGTGGGCCGGGTCGCGGGGTTGGGGCTGGTCACTGGCTCGGACGCTCCTTCGGGTCGGTACGGGCGTCGCCCGAGTCGGTACGGGCCCGCCCGGATCGGTACCCGACATCCTCCCTCGTTCGAGCGGGTTGAAGTGGTCTCCGGCCGGATACGCGTGCCGCGGGTTCCGGGTGCAGCAGAGGTGCGGTAGGTCTCATGTCCTCGGCCTGTCGTCCTGGTCCACCGGCTCGGTGGTTCCAGTGTCGGCTGCCGGAAGCCGGGCCGCCGCCGGGCCGCCGCCGCGAGACCGCCCACCAATCGCCGGTCGGTCCGAGAAGGAGTTGACGGACCGACAGGTGTGAACGGAACCACAGAGTCCGTTCGCCGACTCTCTGGGAGAATCCTGGACCCCTTCCACGGATACCCCCAGACGGGTGGCAGACTGGACCCGACATTACAGCCGATTCTCACAAAAGTGTGATGTTCCTCTCAGCTTCTTCCCAGCGTCGAGAGCAACTGATCTCCCGTTCGACACCGTCTGATCCCATTGGAACGCGTACCGGGCAAGCGGGGCCCGGGCGGCTTGCTACCCGGATACGAGAACTTGATGCAACTGACAGGCACCCCATTCCTCATCTGCACGGTGATCCTCGTGCCCGTCTCGATCGCAGTGGCACTGCTGCTGTGGGGGCGGGTGCGCGGGCCCAAGCCGCTGCAGTTCCTGGCCAGGCTCGTCATGATTCTCTTCGCCCAGATCACCGCCGTGGTGATGGTCTTCGTCATGGTCAACAACGCCAACCTGATCTACGGCAACTGGGACGACCTGCTGGGCACCGGCAACCACGTCCGGGCCGTACCTCAGGTGCCGGCCGACCTCGGCACGGCCGGCAAGGGCAGCAACGACGCCAGGACCGAGCCCAAGGTGCTCCAGTCCTTCACCCCGGTGGACGACCCGAAGGTCCCCAAGGACGTCCAGCGGACCGACCTGAAGGGGCGGCTGTCCGGCGTCGACGGTGAGGTTCTGGTCTGGCTGCCGCCGCAGTACAACGACCCCGCGTACAAGGACAAGACCTTCCCGGTGGTCGAGCTGCTCCCCGGCTTCCCCGGCTCGTCCAGCACCTGGTACGGCACCCTGAAGGTGTCCACGCAGCTCGCGCCGCTGATGAAGAACGGCACGGTCACCCCGTTCATCCTGATCTCGCCGCGCACACTGCTGCTCGGCAACAGCACGGACACCGGCTGCGCGGACGTCCCCGGCAAGGTCAACGCCGACACCTGGCTGTCCCGCGACGTACCGCAGATGATGCTCGACAACTTCCGGGTCGACCCCTCCGCCGACCGCTGGGCCGTGGCCGGCTACTCGGCCGGCGCCCACTGCGCGGAGAAGCTCGCCGTCGAGCACCCCAACCGCTACCGCGCCGGAATCAGCATGTCCGGCTACAACGACCCGGCTGCGGAGTCGGCCGCGCTCACCGCGAAGGACCCGCACCTGCGGGAGATCTCCAACCCGCTCAACATCCTGAAGGCCGCTCAGACCCCGCCGAACGTCGCCCTCTTCATGAGCGGCAACAAGGGCGACGGCTACGAGAGCGCGATGGCGATGAAGGCGGCGGCGAAGGCTCCGACCACCGTCACCGTCCAGGAGACCACCGGCTCCCACAGCAGCGACATCTGGGGGCCGATGGTCCCCGAGATCTTCAAGTGGCTGACCGGCATCATCCCGCCCCAGCACTGACCGACACCGTGGCAGCACTTCGCCCCGCAGGGTTCCCACCCTGCGGGGCGAAGTCGTCTGTTCGGTGATTCAGGCGGCCACGCTGCTAGCCCTGGGAAGAAATCGCGACCGGGGCCACCGCGCTGCGGAGCCAGACCTCGAAGTGGCCGGTGCCGGCCGAGGTGCGGTACGGGAGGGCGCTGGAGAGGCGGTACTTGCCACCGGTCCGCATCTCCTCGCGGACGGCGCGGGAGACCTCGCCCGAGCCGTCGGAGACGTCGAGCACCACGCCGTCGAACCAGCCGTCCTGGATGGCGGCCCGGTAACCGGCCACGCCGGAGAGGTGCTGCCCCTTGCGACCGGTGTAGTCGATGTAGAAGACCGAGGTCCAGTACTGGTACTTGGTCCGGTGCAGGTCGGTGAGGTAGTAGACCGGGCCCTCGTGCGGCTCGCCGAGCCAGCGCTGGCCCGGCTGGACCTTGCTCGAGAGGTCCTTGATCAGGTACGTGGTGTCGGGCCAGATGCCGAAGTTCTTCGCCGACTGGGACATGCCCATGGTCAGCGCGATCACGCTGATGGCGATGGCCAGCTGCGGGAACTTGAAGTGGGCGCCCATCAGCCGGGCCGTCCCGACCCCGGCCATCGGGGCGGCGAAGAGCAGGCCGAAGCCGACGTGCTTCTGCAGCGAGGTGCTGGTCGACAGGTGGATCTGGTAGATCGGGGCGAGCAGCGCGGTCGAGGTGAGCAGCACGCCGAGCGCGAGGCGCCAGCGCGCGCCGGGCACGGCCTGCCGCCAGCCGGGCATCTCGCTGAGCCGGGCACGGCGGGCGTAGAGCGTGGTGCCGACGCAGGCGACCAGGAAGAGCAGGCCGCCCCAGCGCGCACTGTCCTGGATCATCGCCATGGTCGGGGTGTCGCCGTGGGCGCGGGCGGTGGTGGTGCCGCTGATCGCCGTCATGTAGCCGGAGACGGTCAGACCCACGCCGAGCAGGCCGCCCGTACCGGCGGTGAAGAGCGCCGTGCGCAGCACCGCCCGCAGGACGCCGTGCCGCTGGTAGGCGACCAGCAGGAGCAGCAGCGCGATGGTCGGCAGGTAGAGCGCCGAGGCGTACTTGACGCCGACCGCCAGCGCCGCGACCGGGGCCGCGAGCAGCGGGAGCGACCAGTGACCGTGACCGACCCGGACCACGATCCAGGTGGCGGCCGCGAGCAGCAGTACGGCGGCGGCGTCGTAGGTCGCGAGGTTGCCCAGGAACAGCGTGGACTGGGCGAACGCGAAGAGTACGGCGGCGCAGAGCCCGGCCCGCTCGTTGAAGAGCCGTCGGGTGAAGGAGTAGAGCAGGCTGTTGGCCCCGAGCATGAAGAGCAGGCTCATCGCCCGGACGCCGGTCAGGCCCCAGAGCGAGTCGACGGCGGCCGCCAGGACGGGGTAGAGCGTGGGCGCGCCGGAGAAGTAGCCGGCGAAGCCACCGTAGTCCGGGGCGCCGTGGAAGAGCTGGGCGATCTCGGCGTGCCCGGCGTACAGGTAGAGCGCCTCGTCCTCGAAGGCCGAGTTCCGCAGCCGCAGGGTCAGCACGGACTGGACGATCAGCAGCGCGAGCAGCAGTCCCCGGCTGATCCAGGTACGGCGCCGACTCGCCCGGGCCGACCAGGCGACGTCCGGTACGGGCGGCAGCGTCCAGCCGGGGCGGACGGGCTCGGCGAAGGCGTAGCCCGGGTCGGGCTCCGACTCGGGCTCGGGCAGAGCCCGCAGCTGCATCGTCTGCTCGTTGTCGTACCCCGGTGGCGGCTCCGGCGGAGCTGCCGGAGCCGTCGGCTCGGCGGGACGCCGGTGCTGTGCCTGACGCGGCGGCTGCGGCGGCTGCTGCTGCTGCTGCTGCTGCTGCTGGCCAGGGTCATGCTGCTGCTGAGCGTGCTGCGGTTGGGGGAACCACGAGCCCGGGGTGGGTTCCGTCGCGGGGGGGCGGGTGTCCATCAGGGGTGCTCCACGTCGAAACCGATGCGCGGGTCGGCGGCCGCGCTGCGGAAGGCTGCCAGGGCGTCCGGGGCGCTGTCGACCCGCCAGTCCGTCTCCTTGCGCAGGTTGAACCAGACGAACCCGAGGATGGCGGGGTCGGCGAGCACACCCGCGAACAGGTCGGCGATGTCGACGGGCTTGCGCGGGGTCGGTTCGGAGGCGGTCTCGGCCAGCAGGACGGGCTTGGTGCTGAACGCCCGGATCTCCTTGAGCGTCGGCCCGAAGAGCGTGGCAAAGGTGTGCGGCCCGGTCCTGGCGTAGTAGCCGACCACGCCGAGCCAGTCGACGTAGCCGTCGCCCGGGTAGTACGGCTTGAGCCGTACCGACGGCACCGGGTTGATGACGTTGGGGCTCCACACCCAGATGACGTTGGAGCAGCCGACGTCCTGGAAGCGGTCGTGGACGCGCCGCCAGGCCTTGACGAAGTCGTCGGCGTTGCTGTCCTTGGTACCCCAGGGGTACCAGCCGCCGTTCATCTCGTGCCCGAAGCTGATCGCCACCGGCACGTTGAGGTCCCGGATCGCGATCGCGGTGCGGCGGATGTAGTCGTCCTCGCCGCCCGCGCCGATCTGGGCCAGGGTCTTCTTGAACGGCTCCCAGGCTATGTACGGGAGCATGCCGTGCCGCCAGACGGCGTCCGTCTGGTCGGTCTGGAACTCGTCGCCCCAGCCGAGGTAGTAGACCAGCAGGTTGGGCGCCTTGCCGACGGTCGTCCGGAAGGCGTCCACGGCGGTCAGGGACTGCGGCACGCCGTCGAAGGTCGCGCCCAGGAACTTCTTCTTGGGCATCAGCATCGAGGTGATGTCGTACGGCAGGCGCGGGGCCGCGGGCGAGGCGGAGGCGCTGCCGCCACCGGCCACGGCCGGCGCCGCGCCGTTGCCCCCGGCGCCGATCGGCGCGGTGGTACTGGGCGCGCAGGCGGCCGTCGTGCTCCCGAAGGCCAGGGCCCCGAGTGCGCCGAGCAGCGCGGAACGCCGACTGATCTCGGGCCGGCTCACGCGCCCGCCTCCTCGTTCTGGGTGGGGTGGCGCTCGCGGCGGTACGACTCGGTGCGGTACGGCTCGGTGCGGTACGACTCGCCGGGGTAAGGCTCACTGTTGTACGACTCGGCCCGGTAAGGCTCGACCCGGTAAGGCTCAGTGCGGTACGGCTCAGCGCGGTACGACTCGACCCGGTGCGGCTCGCTGCTCGGGTCGGGGATGCCCGGGATCGCGAGGTAGGGGCTGCCGAGGTAGGGACCCGCGACGTGCGGGGCCAGCGAGTTGGCGGTCTCGACGTACACGCTGGTCTCGGTCGGCTCCTCGGCGTTCATGCCCTCGGTGCGCGGCTCGACCAGGACTCGGCCGACCGAGACGGCGTAGAACACGCCGGAGCCGAGCATCAGGGCGAAGTTCTCCGGGACCATGGTGGACATCCGCCACACCGCCGCCCCGATCCAGAGCACGGCGGTCGGCATGCTCCAGGCCCACATGCCGATCCAGAACCGGCGGGTCTTGTTGTTCTTGGCGTTGGAGGAGCCGGAGGGCTGCCAGCCCATCGGGCGGCGGCGCAGCAGGTCCCAGATGGCGAAGGTGTGCGCCCAGCCGTACATCACCCGGGTGGCCCAGGCCTCCAGGCGGTAGGGGTTGCGGTGCCAGAGCGGGTAGACCACGGTCAGGTAGACCACGCTGGGCAGCACGTACCACATGTTGGTGGCCTGCAGCTGCTCCGGGAAGAAGAGCAGCAGGGCCAGTGCGATCAGCGGGCCGGTGAAGGTGAGCAGCGCCGTCTCGATGTAGTAGACGAAGCCGGACATGTAGCAGAGCCGGCTGACGAACCGCATCGGGACGCGCCAGAAGTCCTTCATGCTGCCGAGCATGCTCATCGAGGCCATGCACCAGCGGTACTGCTGGTTGTAGTAGGCGCCGATGGTGTCCGGGCAGACGCCGGTGGACAGCGCGAGCGGGACGTACCGCAGGTCCCAGCCCCGGGCCCGCAGGTCGAAGCCGGTGTGCATGTCCTCGGAGTGCTCGATCAGGCTGGTGCCGCCGATCTCGGCCAGTGCGGTGCGCCGGTAGATCGCGCAGGAGCCGACGCAGATCGAGCCGTCGCTGCGCTGCCGGGAGACCTGGACGGAGCGGTAGAAGAGCTCCTGGACGGCGCCGGCGCCGCGCTCGATCCAGTTCTGCTGGTCGAGCACCCGGAAGTACTGGGGTGACTGGACGATCGCGGTGCGCGGGTCGTCGTCGAGGTAGGGCAGCAGCTCGTCCAGCAGGTCGTGCCTGGGGGCGAAGTCGGCGTCGAGGATGAGGACGACGTCGCTGTCGGAGTTCTCGAAGCCGTGGCGGAGGTTGCCGGCCTTCTTGAACCAGCCCCGATTCGGGCGGACCAGGTAGCGGAACCCGAAGTCGGCTGCCATCGCGGCCAGTTCGGGGCTGTCCGAGTCGTCCAGGACGATCGCGGTGACCGGCCCCTGGTAGGCGTCGGCCATCAGCTGCACGTACGTCCAGGTGTTGTGCAGCACCTCGACGGGCTCGCCGCAGACCGGCAGGAAGACGTCCACCGACGGGTGGCGCCCGGGGTTCCAGGCGCGGACCAGCCGGCGGTGCGTCTTGAGGTCGAAGCTGGGGGTGAACGCCTCCAGACGGAGGCCGATCAGGAAGCCGACGACGGAGAGCAGCAGCACCGGGGAGAACAGCCAGATCCACATGCTGTGCCGCGCGGTGTCCAGCTGGCTGTAGAAGACGAAGCCGAAGCCGACCAGCGAGGAGAGCGTCAGTACCCAGCTGTAGCGCTTGACGTACGAGTACTTCTCCCGGTCGTCGGGAGGTGCCGGGAGCAGGCCGCTCCGGCGGGGGGCGGCCATCGGCTTGCGAGGCGCTCGGCGGCGCCCCCCGGAGTTCGCCGCGGGGCGTTGCGGCGGAACTTGGTGCAGCGTGTTCACAGGGTAGGGCTCCGCCAGATACCGGACACGTCAGGGCCAAAAGCCGTGACATTGGTCTTATCCGATTAACTTAGCGAAACCGACCCGCCACCGAAACCTCACGCAGCTAACAAGTGAGCAACGCAATCGTGCAGGACATGTAGAAATGGCCATCAGATGGCCCTGTGTCAGGCCACCAGATGTACACGTCAACTGATGTCAGGGCCAACCGGCCGCAGGACCGGATGACGTCAGGCCAGCTCCAGCGCCAGGTAGAAGTCCACCCGGTCCTCCAGCCGGGAGAGGTCACGCCCGGTCAGTTCCTCGATCCGGCCGATCCGGTACCGCAGGGTGTTCACGTGCACGTGCAGCTGGGCCGCGCAGCGCGTCCAGGAGCCGTCCGAGCGGAGGAACGCCTCCAGGGTGCGGACCAGGTCGGCCTGGTGCTCGATGTCGTACGCGATGACCCGGTCCAGCAGCCGGCTGCGGAAGGCCCGGCGGACCTCGTCCGGGACGGCGGCCAGCAGCAGGACGTGCGAGGCCAGCTCCTCGGGGCCGGCCACGCAGACCCGGCCGACCCGGGCGGCGGCGATCCGGCGGGCGTGCCGGGCCTCCTCGAGGGCGCCGCGCAGGCCGCCGGCCTCCAGGGCGGGGGCGGAGACGCCGAGGGTGATCCGGCCCTCGGAGCCGAGACCGGCCTCCAGCGGGGCGAGCAGGTCGCGCAGCGCGTCGGCGGGGACGGCGCTGTCGGGTGCGGGCAGCACCACCACCGCGCCGGTGCCGACGCCGGCCACCAGCGCGCGGTCGGCGGTGTCGGTGAGAGCTTCCTCCAGGATCAGCCGGACCGCGCCGTCGGGCAGGCCCGTCCCCTCGGCGCTGAGCACCAGCCAGCTGCCGTCCGTCTCCATCGGTTTCGGCTCGGCGCCCTCGTAGCGGGCCGCCATCGCCGAGGAGGCGTACAGCGCGCGGCTGATCTCCGCCGGGTCGGCGTCCCGCTGAAGCAGCGTCAGGACCTCGTCGGCGATCCGGCGGCGCAGCCGGCGGCCCTCGTCCCGGCGGACGCGCTCGGCGGCGACCAGGCGGGCCAGGTTCTCGGCGAGCTGCTGGCGCTTGCCCGTCCACTCGGTGACGTCCCCGGCGACGGCGAGCACCCAGTCGGCCAGCGAGGCTTCGGCCTCGGTCGAGGCCGGGGCGGGCAGCAGCGAGTACGAGCCGGAGGCCAGCCGGGCCCGGTGCGGGGGCCGGCGGCGTTGGCGCTGTGCGGCGAGGTGGGCACGGACCAGCTGGTCGCGGTCCTCGGCGGAGAGCCGGTCGGCGGGGCCGGCGATCACCCGGCCGGTCGAGGTCAGCACCCAGCAGTCCAGGTCCAGGTCGCCGCCGAGCAGGTCGAGCACCGCGTCCAGGCCGCCGCCGCCCGCTGCCGAGACCAGCAGCCGGTGCCGGTCGACCAGCGCGGCGAGGTCGGCGGCCCGGTCGGCGGAGACCTGGCGGCCGATGAACTCGGTGAGCGAGCTGAAGGCGATGTCGTCGGGCACGGCGAGCAGCGGCAGCCGGTGCCGGCGGCAGGCGTCGATCAGGTCCTCGGGGACCGGGCCGACCTCGGCCTCGCCCGCCGCCAGGGCCACGGCGCCGCCCGCCACCAGGGTGCGGACGAACCGCTCGGAGTCGGCCGGCGCGGTCCGCCACAGCATTCCGGTGAGCACCAGCTCACCGCCGTGCAGGTACCGGCCGGGCTCCTGCAGGTCGGTCGTCATGACACCACTGACCTGCCGGTCGAGCTCGTCCTCGGCGGCGAGCAGCCGCAGCCGCGGGGCACCGGGGGCGAGCAGGTCACGGACACGCATCCGCAGACTCCTTCGTCTGAGTGGGGGGTGAGGGGGCGCCTCAGAGGGTCCCAGTGGGTTTAAGAGGGGTCCCAGTGGGCCGGGGGGTCACAGTGTGCCCGACGCCGACCGCTGGGTGTTACGTATCAACACGCTCCCGGGTCACGGGCTCATCGCTCGGGAATCACGGCCGGATTACGGTCGTAGGTAGCGGTTCACGAACCGCTGTACAGGGCAATTGTCCGCCTTAGAGGAACGTACAGGATGCCGGGCGGGAGCGAGGCGAGGGCTTCATGCCATCGGTGACTGCCAGTGGGCGGGGTCACAGCGGTTCACTGGCCACACGCCGCCGGACACACCCCGGTGACCAGGACTCAACGCCCGGGCAACGAACGGGCGAGAAAGTCCGAGACACCGAGTGTTTGGACCCTGGCGCAGCGCTCCCGCTGGAGCGGGCCCCGCAGGGTTCCGGGCGACAAACGACGACTTGAGGAGACACCCGCATGGAGTTCCTTCGGCCCGCTACCTGGGACGAGGCACTCGCGGCGAAGGCTGAGTACCCGACCGCGCTGCCCATCTCGGGCGGTACGGACGTCATGGTCGAGATGAACTTCGACGTGCACAGGCCATCCGCGATTCTCGACCTGAACCGCATCACTGAGCTGTCCGAGTGGCAGATCGCCGACGATGTGGTGCAGCTCGGTGCCTCGGTGCCGTACACCCGGATCATCAACGAGCTGTCCGGACCGCTGCCGGGCCTGGCGCTCGCGGCCCACACGGTGGGTTCGCCGCAGATCCGTAACCGTGGCGGCGTGGGCGGCAACCTCGGCGGGGCCTCCCCCGCCGGTGACGCCCACCCGGCGCTGCTTGCGGCCGGCCGGGACGTCTTCGTCGAGGTCGCCTCCCAGGCCCGTGGCACCCGGCTGATCGCGATCGACGACTTCTACGTCGGCGTGAAGCGGAACTCGATGGAGAAGGACGAGCTGATCCGCCGCGTCCACATCCCCGTCGCGGACGGCCCGCAGCAGTTCTCGAAGATCGGCACCCGCAACGCGATGGTCATCGCGGTCTGCGCCTTCGGCTTCGCGCTGCACCCCAAGAACGGCACCGTCGGCACCGGCATCGGTTCGGCCGCTCCCACGCCGCGCCGGGCCGTCGAGGCGGAGGAGTACCTCGCGGGCGTGCTCGCCGAGCGCGGCCTGTGGCAGTCGGGTGACCTGCTGGGCACCGAGGTGATCCAGCGGTTCGGCGAGCTGGTGAAGGCCGCCGCCTCCCCGATCGACGACGTCCGTGGCACCGCCGAGTACCGGCGGCACTCACTGGCCGTGATGGCCCGCCGCACGCTCACCTGGACGTGGAACGACTACAGCAAGCAGATCAGGAGCGCGGCATGAGGGTCACATTCACCGCCAACGGCAAGCCCGTGGAGGCGGACGACGTCTGGGAGGGCGAGAGCCTCCTGTACGTGCTTCGCGAGCGGGTGGGCCTGCCGGGCTCCAAGAACGCGTGCGAGCAGGGCGAGTGCGGCTCCTGCACGGTCTACCTCGACGGCACCCCGGTCTGTTCGTGTCTGGTCGCGGCCGGGCAGGTGCAGGGCCGCGAGGTCCGTACCGTCGAGGGCCTGGCCGACGAGAGCGGCCTGGATCCGGTCCAGCAGGCGTTCATCGACGCCGGCGCCGTGCAGTGCGGTTTCTGCACCCCGGGCCTGCTGGTCCAGACCCACGACCTGCTGGACCGCCAGCCGCAGCCGAGCGACACGGACATCCGTGAGGCGCTCTCGGGCAACCTGTGCCGCTGTACCGGCTACGAGAAGATCATGGACGCGGTGCGGCTCGCTTCCGCCCGCAAGTGCGAGAAGGCAGGTGCCTCCGAATGAGCACGCGCACCATCCAGGGTCAGAAGAACCTGCAGGACATCAACCAGGCGAGCAAGGACGGCATCGGCGGCTCGCCACTGCGCCCGGACGGCACGCTGAAGGTCAAGGGCGAGTTCGCGTACTCCTCCGACCTGTGGCACGAGGACATGCTCTGGGGCATGGCGCTGCGCTCGCCGCACCCGCGCGCCAACATCCTCTCCGTGGACATCTCCGAGGCGGTCAAGCTGCCCGGCGTCTACGCGGTGCTGACCCACGACGACATCCCGGGCTCGAAGTTCTACGGCCTGGAGATCCAGGACCAGCCGGCCCTGGCCATCGACAAGGTCCGCTACCACGGTGAGGCCATCGCGATCGTCGCGGCCGACCACCCGGAGACGGCCCGCCGCGCGGTGAAGAAGATCAAGGTCGAGTACGAGGTACTCACCCCGATCGTCACCGAGGAGCAGTGCCTCGACCCCGAGACGTACGGCTACGTCCACGAGCCGCACGAGTTCAAGTCGCACGGGCACGGCAACATCTGCCACAGCCAGAAGCTGGTGCACGGCGGCGGCGTGACGGACGAGATCCGCGCCCTCGCGGACGTGGTGGTCAGCGGCCACTACGAGGTCGGCATGCAGGACCAGGCCTTCCTGGGCCCGGAGTCCGGTCTCGCCGTGCCCGCCGAGGACGGCGGCATGGACCTCTACGTCGCCACCCAGTGGCTGCACGTGGACCGCCAGCAGGTCGCCCCCGTGCTCGGCATCCCGGAGGAGAAGCTCCGGCTGACCCTCGCCGGTGTCGGCGGCGCCTTCGGCGGCCGCGAGGACCTGTCGATGCAGATCCACGCCTGTCTGCTCGCCCAGCGCACCGGCAAGCCCGTCAAGATCGTCTACGCCCGCGACGAGTCCTTCTTCGGCCACGTGCACCGCCACCCGGCCAAGATGTACTACGAGCACGGCGCCACCCGCGACGGCAAGCTGGTCTACGCCGACGCCCGGATCGTCCTGGACGGCGGCGCGTACGCCTCCGCCTCCCCCGCCGTGGTCGGCAACGCGGCCTCGCTGGGCCACGGCCCGTACAACATCCCGAACGTGCGGATGGAGGCCATCGCCCTCTACAGCAACAACCCGTCCTGCGGCGCGATGCGCGGCTTCGGCGCGGTGCAGGCCTGCTTCGGGTACGAGACCCAGATGGACAAGCTCGCCGCCGAACTGGGCATGGACCCGGTGGAGCTCCGCCAGCTGAACGCCATGTCGGAGGGCGACCCGATGCCCACCGGCCAGGTCATCGACTCGCCGGCCCCCGTCGCCCAGCTGCTGCAGATCGTCAAGGACCGGCCGCTCCCGCCGCCGCTGGACCTGGACAACCTGGACGTCCGCACGCTGCCCGGCGCGCTGTCCAACACCTCGCACGGCGAGGGCATCGTGCGCGGCGTCGGCTACTCGGTCGGCATCAAGAACGTCGGCTTCTCCGAGGGCTTCGACGACTACTCCACCGCCCGGGTCCGCCTGGAGGTCATCGGCGGCGAGCCGGTCGCCATGGTGCACACCGCGATGGCCGAGGTCGGCCAGGGCGGCATCACCGTGCACGCCCAGATCGCCCGCACCGAGCTCGGCGTCGAGCAGGTCACCATCCACCCGGCCAACACCGAGGTCGGCTCGGCCGGTTCCACCTCCGCCTCGCGTCAGACGTACATGACGGGTGGCGCGGTGAAGTACGCCGCCGAGGCCGTGAAGGCCGCGCTGATCGAGAAGGGCCGCCGTCGCTACGGCTGGACCCAGACCGACATCATCCTGCTCGGCGGGAAGGTCATCTCGGAGGCGGGCGGCCCGCTGGTCTCCATCGTCGACCTGCTGGGCGACGAGGCGATCGACCTCACCCGCGAGCACCACCACCGCCCGACCGTCCCCTTCGACAAGGAGACCGGGCAGGGCTTCGGCCACGTCCAGTACACCTTCTGCGCCAACCGCGCGGTGGTCGACGTGGACATCGAGCTGGGCCTGGTCAAGGTGGTCGAGCTGACGGCCGCTCAGGACGTCGGCAAGGCGCTCAACCCGCTCTCGGTGATCGGCCAGATCCAGGGCGGCTGCACGCAGGCGCTCGGCCTGGCCGTGATGGAGGAGATCATCGTCAAGGACGGGAAGGTGCGCAACGCGTCCTTCACCGACTACCTGATCCCCACCATCCTGGACGTCCCGCCGATCCCGGTGGACATGCTGGAGCTGCCCGACCCGCACGCCCCGTACGGGCTGCGCGGTGTCGGCGAGGCTCCGACGGTGTCCGCCACCCCCTCGATCGTCGCGGCCATCCGGCAGGCGACCGGGATCGCGCTCAACCGCATCCCCGTCCGGCCCGAGCACCTCACCGGGACGCTCTAGCCGAACCCGCCAGACCTCCCCGGGGCGGCGACCGTCTTCCCCGCCGCCCCGGGGCAGCAAAAAAGTGCAAACAGCGAAACAAGTGCACCAGGCCCGCTGCCTCTCCCACGCCGGGGCTCTGCAGCGGTGCGCACCACCCTCCCCCGGCCTCCGGCTGGGGCCCGCACCGCAGGCACCTCTGAGTGCACCTCGTGAGTCGATTTCGTCCCCCTGTGCCCACTCTTGTCGGCAAATCAGGTCGGCTCGCCCACCCCAACCCCCTGTGAACCTTGGGAGTGGACATGACCCGGATTTCTACGGAGACCGGCACCACTGAAGACGACAGACCCGTCACCGAAGGCGCCCCCACGCCGACGGCGGCAGTACAGCCGAAGAACGCGCTGGACGCCTACTTCAAGATCTCTGCGCGCGGTTCCACCTTCGCCAACGAGCTGCGTGGTGGCGTCACGACCTTCATGGCGATGGCGTACATCATCCTGCTCAACCCGATCATCCTGAACGGCGCGGACGTCACCGGTGCCAAGCTCAGCCACGGCGAGCTGACCACCGCGACGGCGCTGGCCGCCGCAGTCACCACCATCCTGCTCGGCGTCGTCGGCAACGTGCCGCTGGCCGCCGCCGCAGGGCTCGGGGTGTCCGGCGCGGTGTCCGCGATCGTCGTGCCGCACACCACCTGGGCCCAGGCCATGGGTCTCTGTGTGATCTACGGTCTGCTGATCGTGCTGCTGGTGGTCTCCGGTCTCCGCGAGAAGATCATGAACGGCATACCGCTGCCGATCAAGCACGCGATCACCATCGGCATCGGCCTCTTCATCGCGCTGATCGGCCTTTTCAAGGCCGGCTTCGTGCACCACGGCTCGGACCCGTTCGGCCCGCCCGTATCGCTGGGCCCCGACGGCAACCTGGCCGGCTGGCCCGTCCTGATCTTCTGCCTGACGCTGCTGACGATCTTCGTGCTGCTCGCCCGCAACGTCCGTGGCGCGATCCTGCTCGGCATCACCGGCGGTACGGTCGTCGCCTTCATCGTCCAGGCGGTGGGCAACCTGCCCGCACACACCTGGAGCAGCTCCGTCCCGAAGTGGCCGGGCAGCCCCGTCGCCACCCCCGACTTCGGCCTCTTCGGCCACGTCGACATCCTCGGCGCCTTCGGCGGCAAGGGCATGGGCGCCATCAGCGCCTCGGTCGCCGTCTTCACCCTGGTACTGGCCGGCTTCTTCGACGCGATGGCCACCATCATCGGCGTCGGCACCGAGGCTGGTCTCGCCGACAAGCAGGGCCGGATGCCCGGCCTGAGCAAGGCACTGCTGGTCGACGGCGCCGGCGGCGCGATCGGCGGCCTGGCCGGTGCCTCCGGCCAGACGGTCTTCGTCGAGTCCGCGACCGGTGTCGGCGACGGCGCCCGGACCGGCCTCGCCTCGGTGGTCACCGGCAGCATCTTCACCCTGATGCTGTTCTTCTCCCCGATCGCCGGACTCGTCCCGGTCGAGGTGGCGTCCGCCGCCCTGGTCGTGATCGGCTCGATGATGATGGCCCAGGCCCGGCACATCGACTGGTCGGACCGCGAGGTCGCCATCCCGGCCTTCCTCACCTGCGTCCTGATGCCGTTCACCTACAGCATCACCGCCGGTGTCGCGGCCGGTGTCCTCTCCTACACCGTCATCAAGGCGGGCACCGGAAAGTGGCGCGAGCCCGGCCCGCTGATGTGGATCCTGAGCGTGGTCTTCGTGGTCTACTTCGCGCTCACGCCGGTCAAGGAACTGCTCGGCGTCCACTGACGCCACCCACCCCGGTGCGGCCTGGCCGCACCGGGGTACACCCCCTACACAAGCCCGTAAGGAGCACCCGACAATGCAGGACATCGCCGAGCAGCTTCACGCCTGGCACTCGTCCGGGCGCTCCTTCGCGGTCGCGACTGTCGTCGGCGTCTCCGGCAGCGCACCACGCGACCCGGGGGCCGCACTCGCCGTGGACTCGGCCGGCGAGGCGATCGGCTCGGTGTCCGGCGGGTGCGTCGAGGGCGCGGTGTACGAGCTGTGCCAGGAGGCCATCAGCTCCGGGCAGTCGGTGCTGGAACGTTTCGGCTACAGCGACGAGGACGCCTTCGCGGTGGGTCTGACCTGCGGCGGCATCCTCGACGTCTTCGTCCAGCCGATCACCCCGGGCGCCGACCCCGCGCTCGACGCCGGGATCACCTACATCGCCTCCGGCACCCCCGTCGCCCTCGCCCGGGTCATCGACGGCCGCGCCGGACTGCTCGGGGCCACCGTCGCCGTCACCGCCGACAGCCACCACGGCTCGCTCTCCCCCGCTCCCACGACGACGGGCGCCCTGGAGCGCGCCGCCGTCGCCGAGGCCCGGGCCTTGCTGGACGCCGGCCGCACCGGCCGACTCGTCCTCGGCCTGGACGGGCGGCCCTGCGACGAGGCCGGCCAGGGCACCGTCACCTTCTTCGTCGAGTCGTACGTCCCCGCGCCCCGCATGATCGTCTTCGGTGCGATCGACTTCGCCGCCGCCGTGGTCCGGATCGGCAAGTTCCTCGGCTACCGCGTCACCGTCTGCGACGCCCGCCCGGTCTTCGCCACCGCACGGCGCTTCCCGGACGCCGACGAGGTCGTGGTCGACTGGCCGCACCGGTACCTGGACTCCCAGCTGGCGCTGCCGGACGGGAAAGCCGGGATCGACGGCCGGACGGTGCTGTGCGTGCTCACCCACGACGCCAAGTTCGACATCCCGCTGCTGGAGCGCGCCCTGCGCCTCCCGGTCGGCTACGTCGGCGCGATGGGCTCCCGCCGCACCCACCGCGACCGCAACGCCCGCCTGCGCGAGGTCGGCCTCACCGACGCCGAGATCTCCCGGCTGCGCTCCCCCATCGGCCTGGACATCGGCGCCCGCACCCCCGAGGAGACCGCAGTCTCCGTCGCCGCCGAGATCGTCGCCCACCGCCGGGGCGGCAGCTGCCTCCCGCTGTCGGCCGGCCAGGGCCCGATCCACCACGACCTCAGCCGGGTGGACGAGCCCGCGACGCCGGAGGCTCCTGTGGCGAAGTCGCACGCCGCCTGACCGGATTGCGGGCGGTGGCGGGCGGCGGGAGGCTGGGGTAAAGGGACCGGAACGGCCCCTGTACGCTCCCCGGAAAGGTGGTGCGACGACCATGCGCACCCTGATCGAGATCGAGCTGGACACCGCGACCGCGAACCAGGCCATCACCGACGGCACGCTCGAAACCAGCATGGGCAAGATGCTGGAGGCGCTCAAGCCCGAGGCCGCCTACTTCTTCCCCCGGATGGGCCGCCGCTGCGCCCTCCTGGTGGTGGACCTGCCCGACGAGGCGGCGATCGTCCCCACCGCCGAACCGGCCTGGCTGGCCCTCAACGCCGACGTGACGATGACTCCCTGCATGAACGCCGACGAACTCCGCGCCGGCCTCGCCCGGTTGGGGCGGTAGCTGACGGTCAGTCGGCGAGCGCGAGCTTCACCCCGAAGCCGACGACCACCACGCTCCGACACGCCAACCAGGTAGGCGTGCGGCACCATACACACGTGGTTCTGAAGCGCACCACGGTCTACGCCGAGTCCGAGGATCTCGCCGTCATCAAGGAAGCCGCCGCGCGGCGAGGCATCACGGAGGCCGAGATCATCCGTGAGGCCATCCACCTGGCCGCTATGGCCAACCGGACCTGGGACGAACCCTTCTTCAGCACCACCTACCCCGCCCAGGGAGATTCCCGGAGCAAGACCGACGCCCACGAGTGATAATCGCGGCCGCCGATACCTCCGGGCTGCTCGCCGCCCTCGACAACGCCCACCCGGCCGGCCCGGCTTCGCGCGGATGGGGCGGCTGATGGCCGAGCGGCTCAGGCCGGCGCGGGGCGGATCGCCTGGTGAACCCGTCGCGGGGGCTGGAGAATAGGGCTTATGTCGGCTTCTGAGAACCCTTTCGAACTCGGTACGGACGGCCCGGCGACCATCGTGGCCGCCATCGATGGATCGCTGACCTCGCTGCGTGCCGCCGCCTACGCGGGTGGGTTGGCCCGGCGCCAGGGCAGTCGGCTGCTGGCGATCTATGTGGAGAGCGTCGGCACGCTGGCTGGCGTCAGCGCGGCGGGCGTCGTGGCGTCGCGGGAGGCTACGGAGGCGACCGCCGAGGATCTACGCCGGCTGGTCGAGCTGGCGCGGCAGCGCGGGGTGGAGCTCACCTTGACCACCCGCACCGGCGACCCGTACACCGAGATCACCAGATTCGCCGAGGAGGTTCGGGCGGACGCCCTGGTGGTCGGCGCCTCCGAGCACCTGGGGCACCGGCTGGTGGGCTCACTGGCGGTGCGGCTGGTGCGCGCGGGGCGCTGGCCGGTGACTGTGGTGCCCTAACCCGGCATCCTCTGCGAGGCGTACGGACTCGGCATCCCGACCGCCGTCCAGCCGTACGTCAAATCCAGCCCAGGCGGCGCACCCGGCGTACAACGAGAGCCTGGCGCGGCTCCGCTCGATGGGCGTCCTGATCGGCGACTACGTACCCCACAAACCCAAGGCCGGCGGAGGCCGTGACAACTACAACTGGACCCACGTCCTCGACCTGCTCCGCCCACTCATGAAGCTGGGCACGACAGGCCAGTAAGCCCGACTCGGTACGCACCGACGCCGGACCTTACGGTAGAAGCCGTCTCGGAGCCTCCCGATCACTACGGGCCTGCGACGTCGGAGTCGAACGTATCCGATATCGCAGGCCCGGTCGGGACCGCTGCCTCACCCCACGTCGAGGCGGGCGGCGAGGCGGAGGAGGGCCGGGGAGAGGCGGCCGAGGAGGCGGGCGGCCTTGGCCTCGAAGGTGACGGGGACGAACGGTTTGCCGGTGCGGACGGCGCGGAGGATTTCGGTGGCGACCTTCTCGGGTGGGAAGCCTCGACGGGCGTAGAGCTTGGAGACCTTCTTCTGTTTGGCCGACTGCTGGGCTGCGGTGAGGCCGGAGAAGGTGGTGGTGCGGGTGATGTTGGTGTTGACGATGCCGGGGCAGATCGCCGAGACGCCGATGCCGGTCGGGGCCAGTTCGGCGCGCAGGCAGTCGGAGAGCATCAGGACGGCGGCCTTGCTGGTCGCGTACGCGGCGAGCAGCTTGGACGGCAGGTAGGCGGCGGCCGAGGCGAGGTTGACGATGTGTCCGCCCTCGCCGCGTTCGGCCATCATGGTGCCGAAGGCCCGACAGCCATGGATGACGCCCCAGAGGTTGACGTCCAGGACGCGCTGCCACTCCTTCTCGGTGGTCTGCAGGAACGTTCCGGAATGGCCGACCCCCGCGTTGTTGACCAGGACGTCCGGGACGCCGTGCTCGGCAGCGACCTGCTGGGCGAAGGCGTCGAACGCGGCGCCGTCGCTGACGTCCAGCGCGTACGCGTACGCCCGTCCGCCGACCAGGGTGCAGAGTTCGGCGGTGCGCTCGGCGGCCGGGAGGTCGCGGTCGCCGATGACGACCCGGGCGCCCTGTTCGGCGAAGGCGAGCGCGGTGGCCCGGCCGATACCGCTGCCGGCACCGGTGATGACCACCAACTGGCCGGAGTCCGGCGGGGATTGGGGCTGCCCGGCGTCGACGCGGGAGGTGAATTCGCGGACCAGCTCGGCCACCACGGGCCCCTTCTCCAGTAGCGCGGACCAGTGGGTGGCATTGAGCGTGCGCCGGGTGAGCCTGGGCACCCAGCGTTCCAGGCCGTCGGAGAGGAACTCGTTGACGTAGTGGTCGTGGGCGAGCGTGATCAGCTGGACGGGCACCTCGGTCGGCCGCTCGCGCGGGTGCCGCACGGTCGGCCGCATGTTGGCCCGGTACAGCTCGATGCCGCGTACCGCGTCCTGCTTCAGAGTCGGCTGCGGGTGGCCGGGGCGCGGGTTGACGCCCTCCAGGTCGCGCAGCACGCGCGGCCAGGCGCGGGCCAGCCAGAGGCGCCAGGTCGCGGGGGCGAGCACAGGCAGGTGGAAGGCGGTGATGTACCAGGAGTGGGCGCCCTGGACGGCGAGTTGCTTCAGGTGCTTGGGCGTCGGCCGGCGCAGCCGGTGCCGCAGCCAGAAGCCGAGGTGGTCCAGCGAGGGCCCGGACATGGACGTGAACGAGGCGAGCCGTCGCTCCGCGCCGGGCTCGGTGACGGCCTCCCAGGACTGCACCGAACCCCAGTCGTGCGCCACCACGTGCACCGGCCGGCCCGGGCTGACGGCGTCCGCGACGGCGAACAGGTCGGCCCCCAGCAGCTCCAGCCGGTACCCGTCGCGGGTGGCCGGCACACCGGACGCGCCCGCGCCCCGGACGTCGTACCGAACCACGTGGTGGTCGACCGCGAGCTCGGCGGCGACGTCGTCCCAGACCACGTGGGTGTCCGGGTAGCCGTGCACCAGTAGGACGGTCGGGTTGGCCGGGTCGCCCTCTTCGAACACCGCGAGCGGCAACCCGCCGGAGTGAACGGTACTGCGGCGGATCGTCATCGGGCTTCCTCCAGGGTGCTCCAGCGGCGTACGTGCGGCAGGTCGTCGTCGAGCCAGTAGGCATCGTCGTCGGTGACCACCAACAGCTCCTCGAACTTGATACCCACGTCCCGGAAGCCGATGTGCGGCTCGACCGCCCACAGCCCGGGCGTCGGCGCGTGGTGGGACGAGCGCCCGTCCGCCCAGAGCGGCGAGCGGCCGTGCAACCGCTCGCTGATCAGCTCGCGGCCGAGGGTCTGCAGCGTACGGACGCCGAAGCCGAACAGGTTGACCCCGGCCGGGCCGCGCGCGGTCGTCCTGGTCACCTGGTGGCCGATCACCCGGCCCGGGTAGACCTGGTGGCGGTTGTCGTAGCCGTGCGCGGCGATCTGGGCGTCGACGGCGGCGTACACCTCGTTCAGCGGCTTCCGGGCCCGCACCTCACGGAGGATCAGCTCGCGGTACACCTGCAGATCGGCGGCGAGCCGGTCCCAGACCGGGTTGTCGCCGACCTTGCCGCCGTACCCGATGTCGGCGGTGTAGCCGTCGACGACGGGCGCGCAGTCCAGGACGTACGGCATACCCTCTTCGAGCTTCCGGCCGCCCGCGAAGAACTGCAGCGGGGTGTGGAAGTGCCGGAAGGCCGTCCGGTCGCCGAACCAGGCGAACGGGACATGGAAGAAGTCCTGCACGCCCGCCGCGACCAGGCAGCGGCGCAGCTTGGCAGTGGCCTGACGCTCCGTCACCCCCGGTTCGATCCAGGCGGCCACCTGTTCGGCGCAGGCGTACGCGAGCTGCTGGGTCTCCCGGAAGCGGTCGAGGTCGTGCGGGGTGTAACCGAACTCGGGCGTCACGGCGGGGCTCCTCACAGGTCGAGGACCAGTGTCTCGCCCTCAGGGGCGCGCGAGACGCAGGGCAGCAGAGCTCCGGCGGCGCGTTCCTCCTCGGTGAGACGGCGGTCGCGGTGCTCGGGGGTGCCGGAGCGCAGCTGCACCCGGCAGGTGCCGCAGAAGCCCTGGTGGCAGGAGTACGGCAGTTCGGGACGCGCCTCGCGCAGCACGTCCAACGCGGAGCGTTCGGCGGGGACTTCGAGCCGGGGCCCGTCCGCGCCGAGCTGGACGGCGAAGGGCCTGCCGCCCAGGATCGGTGCGGCGCCGAAGCGTTCGAAGTGCAGCGCCCTGGCCGGCGAGGCGTCGAACGCGGACTGCACGACGGCGAGCATCGGGGCCGGGCCGCAGCAGTAGACGGCGGCGCCCTTGGGGGCGCGGGCGAGCAGGTCGGCGGCGCTCGGCACGCCGGTCAGGAAGGTCACCCGCTTCGGGTCCAGGGCGCGCAGCTCATCGCCGAAGGGCATCGAGTCGGCGCTGCGCCCGGCATGTATCAAGTGCCAGTCGAGGCCCCGGCGTTGAGCCTCGCGGGCCATCGGGAGCAGCGGGGTGATGCCGATGCCGCCGGCCAGCAGCAGGACGGCCGGTTCGCCGCAGAAGGCGAAGCCGTTGCGCGGGCGGCGGGCGGTGAGCCGGGCGCCGACGTGCAGGTCGTCGTGGATCTCGCGCGAGCCTCCCCCGCCGTCCGCGATCCGCCGGACCGCGATCCGGTACGTGTCGGCGCCGGCGGGGTCGGCGGGGTCGCCGCAGAGCGAGTAGTGCCGCTCGCGGCCGGAGGGGAGGGTCAGCAGCAGCCGGGCACCGGGCTGCCAGGCGGGCAGCGGGCCGCCGGAGGGGGCGGCGAGGCGCAGCTCGACCACGTCGGTGGCGATCAAACGGTGGCCGCTGACGGCGAGTTGGAGTGGCGGGGTCGGGCGCGGTGCGGGCAGGCCCGGGCGGCGGCGCAGCAGCGGTCTGCCCATGACCTTGGGGTACCAGTCCCCGAAGGCCGTGACCCGCCGCATGAACGGGTCGGGGCCGGGGCGCCCGTAGAGGTCGGGGGGTGGGGTGGTGAGGTCCATCCGTACGGCTCCGGATCAGTGCGACGTGGTGGTGGCGGCGCGGGCAGCCGGGGAGGTGGCGAGGTAGCTGAGAGCCTGGCTGGACGAGCCCTCCTGGGTCGGGTGGTACCCGGGACGGAAGTAGCGGGCCGCCGAGCGGGCCATCCGGCCGGGCTGCGGCAGCAACCCACGGCGGCCGATCAGTTGGGCCTCCCGCCAGGTGGGCTTGACCCGCCCTTCCAGGGTGGGGTCGGCGGCCAGCAGGAAGCGGACCCCGCGTACCCAGAGGTGGACCAGCAGCGGCCCGGCGACCGCCATGCCCCGCACCCGGCGGAGGTACCCGGGGTCGAGGTGGACCATCAAGTCGTAGGCCACGCTGCGATGTTCGACCTCCTCGGCGCCGTGCCAGCGGAGCAGGTCGAGCATCGTCGGGTCGGCCTTGGCCCGGTCCAGGCCCGGGGAGTTGAGCGCCCAGTCGCCGAGGAACGCGGTGAAGTGCTCGACGGCCGCGACGGAGGCCACCCGCTCGATGATGTGCTCGCGCCGCTGCGCCGGTGTCAGGTTCGGCTTGTCGCCGAGGACCCGCTGGAACAGCCAGCTGGTCTGCCGGACGTACGGGCGCGGGTCGAGGCCCTGGGCGAGCAGGTGCTCCAGCACCTCCTGGTGGGCCTCGGCGTGGATGGCCTCCTGCCCGATGAAGCCGAGCACCTCCTCGCGGAGCTGCTCGTCCGTGATCATCGGCAGCGCCTCCTTGAAGAGGCGGACGAACCAGCGCTCCCCCTCGGGCAGCAGCAGGTGCAGCACGTTGATGGTGTGGGTGGCCATCGGCTCGTCGGGAATCCAGTGCAGCGGCAGCCGCGACCAGTCGAAACGGACGTCCCGGGGCTCCAGCACAAGGCTGTCGTGGACGCTGGTGGGCTCGGTGGCGCGGGGCATGGGGAGCCTCCTGACCTGCTGGTGGCGGCGTGACAACCGCAACCTACTCGTGGGTAGTGCGCACGACAAGGGTTTCGACCGTTCTTATCAACATCGAGTCTAATAAGCGGTCCGTCAGCAGCCTCCCGCTGCGCGCACACAGATGATCAGGCGGAGCCTCACACCCCCTGACCGCTCCTCGCGCCCCCGCCGACTACGCGCGCCCCTGCTGACTCCTCGCGCCCACGACTACGCGGGCTTCCGACTACGCGGGCTTCCGCGCCTCGCGGACCCCTCGCCGGCCGGCTGCGGCGATACACAGGGCGAACAGGGCGGTCAGGACGCCCGCGATCGTGGTCTCGACACCGGCACCGGAGAAGTCCCAGTCGCTCGACACCGGCGGCAGCCAGCCGGACGGGTCCACCACGACGGTCTCCCGGTCGCCGACCTGCGTCGGCCCCCAGCAATCACCGCCGGTCAGCTCGGCGTGCGGCAGTGGCCTACCGTCGTACCGGCGGATGTCGCAGGTCCAGATCAGGTTCCCCTTCTTGCCCTTGACGCTGTGGACAGCAGTGACCACCGCTTCGGTCCGCACGCCGCTGTGGGCCATCACCTGGGTCTGGAAGGTCGGCCCGGCGATGACCAGCACCGCGATCCCGGTGACGACGGCCGGCATCAACAGCCACCACGTCCGGCACCACATGAGCACCGCCACCAGCGCTGCGATCAGCACCAGCACCCCGAGGATCAGCCCGAGGGCCTGGTAGTCCGGGTTGGTAGCCAGCACCGACAGCCCGGCCAACACGAGCGGGGCGCCGGTCGCGGTCAGTGCGGTGACCCACCGAGCCGGGCGGCTCCGCACGCTCGGGCCCGGCTCGCGGGCACCGGTCGAACCACTGCTGCTGATACTGCTGCTACTGCTGATCCGGGCCACGGGCTGGTCCTACCACTCGCTCGACCGACTGTCCGCGCCAGTCTGACCGCCCGTGACCCGGCGGAGAAGCCCGGGTACCCGGTCAGACAGCCATCGCGAGCATCAGCGGGGCCGCCCGCTCGGCGAGGAGTTCGGCGGCGGCGCGGAGGCGGTGCACGTTGTCGACGGGCATCGAGGCGGCCAGGCAACCGACCGTGCGGCCCGCCGTGACCGGGACGGCGGCGCAGACCGTACCGAGGGCGTACTCCTGGATGTCCAGGACGGGAACGGTGGCGGGCTGGCGCTCCAGGCGGTGCATCAGCTGCTCGGGGTCGGTGATGGTCCGTGAGGTGAGGCGGGCTATCGGGTGCCGGGAGAGGTGGTCGCGGCGGCCGTCGTGGTCGAGCTGGCTGAGCAGGCACTTGCCGATCGCGCTGGCGTGCGCCGTGGCCCGGAAGTCGACCCACTCCTCCACCGCCGGGGCGTGCTCCGCCGACGCGACCGCCTCCACCGAGAGTTCGCCGTCGTGGTAGCGGCTGAAGTAGACGGCGGCGCCGAGTTCGTCGCGCAGTTCGATCAACTGCTGGTCCAGCCTGGCCCGCAGCAGCTGCTCACGGTTGCGCTGGCCGAGCAGGGAGAAGGCGCCGCCGAGCACCCAGTCGCCATCCTGGCAGAGCAGGTAACCCTCGGTCTCCAGCGCCTCGACCAGCGACTGCACGGCGGCCAGCGGGAGCGACAGCTCACGCGACAGACCGGCCAGGTTCGCCCCGGCGGGGTGGCGGTCCACCGCCTCCAGCACCCGGAGTGCTCGCTGCAAGGTCGCGAACGGGCCCCGACCACCCTCGGCGAGCATGGCCTGACGGTCCCGGCTCTGTGCCGACATGGCGACCCCTTCCGTAGTGTCCCGGCCCGTGGGCGAGGCTGTGACAACCCTCAGAGTATCCACCGTACGGCCCAAGCACGCCCCGCTCGCAGGATATTGCCGCAGGTGGTGAGTACTGCTCGGTTGGCATATGCCACATAGGGGGCAGGTCACTCCAAGCACCTGACGCGCACCCCGGGCCAGGTGCCGACGCGCACGGGCCCACGGCAGCCGTCCCGTCGGAGGCGCAAGGATCCGAACCCGCCTGCCGTCGCCCGTCGTCGGCATCAGGACGACTGCGGTCCCCGTAGTCCCCGAAGGAGCACTTCGACCAGTCGGCGGGGGTCGTAGCGCGGGTCGCCGTCACGTCCGACGCAGAGGTTGCCGATGCCGCGCATCAGCTCGTACGCCTGCGTGCCGGGCCTGATCTCACCGGCGTCGACTGCGGCGTCGAGCAACTGCGCGCAGACGGGCACCAGGCGGTCGAGGAAGTAGGTGTGCAGCGCCTCGAACCCGCTGCTGTCCGACTGCATCGCGTTGGCGAGCCCGTGCTTGGTGACCAGGAAATCGACGAAGAGGTCGGCCCACTGACGGAGCGCCGCGAACGGAGAGCCGGCGCCGGCCAGCAGGCTCGGGCCGGCCTCGGCGCAGGCCTCGACCTGGTGGCGGTAGACGGCGACGACGAGATCCGCCCGAGTCGGGAAGTGGCGGTAGATCGTCCCCATCCCTACGCCCGCCCTGGCCGCGATCTCACGGATCGGCGCGTCGACGCCGGAGGTGACGAACACTGCGGCGGCCGCGTCGAGCAGCGTCTGCTGGTTGCGCAACGCGTCAGCCCGCTTGCTCCGGGCCGGCACCTCCCCGGAGGGGCTTGCAGTGGGCACCACGCTCTCCTTCCGACGGCCGTTGACAAAGCGGAACAGCGCTCCGTATATTAATCGGAACGACGCTCCGCTTGCAGCTTAGCTGAAACGGACACTCCTGACCCCTCGCCCGCCGCCGGCCGAATGAGACCGGCAGCAGAGGCCGTTGAAGGGACATCCGCATCATGAGTGAATCGACCTACCGAGCCGGCACCTTCGGCCCGCCCACCCCCGTCCTCTCGGTCAGTCCGGTGGTGCTGCCGGCTCCGGGCCGAGCCGTGGACCTGGAGGTGCGGGTCTCCGCGCCCGTGACCGGGAGCGACCTGCCGGTCATCCTGCTCTCGCACGGCCAGGGCTACTCGAACAACCTCTCCTCGCTGAACGGCTACGCCCCCCTCGCCAACTTCTGGGCAGCGCACGGCTTCGTCGTGATCCAGCCCACTCACCTGAGCTCGAGGACGCTGAGCCTGGATCCCAACACCCCTGGGGCGCCGCTGTACTGGCGATCGCGAGCCGAGGACATACTGCGCATCCTCGACCGGTTCGACGCGATCGAGGCCGCCGTCCCGCAGCTCCTCGGGCGCCTGGACCGAAGCCGGGTCGCCGTAGCCGGGCACTCGATGGGCGGGCACACCGCGAGCCTGCTGCTGGGCGCCCGGCTCACCGATCCGCACGACGGAACGGAGGTGAACCTGGCCGATCCCCGGATCAAGGCGGGTGTACTGCTCGCCGCGCCCGGCCGAGGCGGCGACGCCCTCACCGAGTCCGTGGCCGAGAGTCTCCCCTTCCTCCGGACCACGGACTTCTCCGGGATGACGACGCCCACGCTCGTGGTCGCCGGTGACAAGGACGCCTCCACCCACCTGACGGTCCGTGGCACGGACTGGCACGCCGATCCGTACGTCCTCTCCCCGGGCCCCAAGTCGCTGCTCACCCTGTTCGACGCGGAACACGGGCTCGGCGGCATCTCCGGCTACGACGTCGCCGAGACCACGGACGAGAACCCCGAGCGGGTCGCGGCGGTCCAGCGGCTCACCTGGGCCTACCTCCGCACCGAGCTCTACCCCGGGGATCCCGCCTGGCAGGCGGCATGTGACGCGCTGACGGCCGGACCCGACCCGCTCGGACGGGTCGAATCCAAGTAAGACCGACCGGCAGGGTCCGCCACTCGTCGGGCTGCGCCGCAGTCTCCTCGTACGTCCCGACTCCGACGAACGCGATGGGCGCGGCCTCGGCCGGCAGGGCGGTCGGCCACAGCTCCCTCGGCCTGGGGCCGGACCGCTCTGGTGATCGTGTCCAGGTACTGATCACTCGGCAAGCCCCGCCGCTTCGCGGCGTGGACGGCCCAGTCGCCGACTGATGCCTTCTGAGCCACCGGGAAACCCACGCGACCGCTGTCGGCAGGCGATGCGAGACTCGGCCCCATGAAGCCCAATGATCCTAAGGACGACCTGCACCGCTACCTCAAGGCGGCCCGCGAAGCCATCGTCTGGAAGCTGGACGGATTGTCCGAGTACGACAGCCGCCGCCCCCTGACGCCGACCGGCACCAACCTCCTCGGCCTCGTCAAGCACCTCGCCAGCGTCGAGCTCGGGTACTTCGGCCCGACTTTCGGCCGCCCGCACAACGAATCCCTCCCCTGGCACGAGGAGGACTCCGAGCCCAACTCGGACATGTGGGCACCCGCCGACGAGTCGCGCGAGGACATCCTCGGCCTCTACTACCGCGCCTGGGCGCACGCGGACGCGACGATCGAGGCGCTGCCGCTCGATGCGATGGGCCACGTCGCGTGGTGGGGCGACAACGGCGGCGTGACGCTTCAGCGGATCATGCTGCATGTGACGGCCGAGACGAACCGTCACGCCGGCCACGCCGACATCGTCCGCGAGCTGATCGACGGCAAGGCCGGCATGCGGGAGACCAACAGCAACATGGATGGCGGCGACGAGGCCTGGTACCAGGAGTACTGGAACAGGCTGGAGGCGTCCGCCAAGGAGGCCCAGGCCAAGCCGAGCTGAGTTCGTTCGGGTCGACGATCTCGCCCGGTGATCGTGAAACGAACGGGCCTCTCCCCCCGCTGCCCTGGGGGGAGAGGCCCGGACCGGTCACCCCGGGGGTGGGCCGGGGAGATCGGTGAGGGTTGGTCAGGTGGTTCGGTCTCAGCCCTCGTCGCCGGCACGGAGCTTGGCGACGGCGGCTTCCAGACGGGCGCCGTAGTTCTCGTCGGCCGCGTGGAAGTGGGCGAGGTTCTTCTCGACGATGTCGTCGCGGGTGACCTGGGCGAGGAAGCCCGCGATGTTGTTGATCAGGCGCTCCTGCTCACCGGCCGACATCAGGCGGAACAGCTCGCCCGCCTGGAAGAAATCGTCGTCCTTGGTGTGGGCCGGGGTGGTGTACGTGCCGGTGTGGCCGTTCAGGGCCACCGGCGCGGCCAGGGCGCTGTCGGTCTGGGCGGGGCCGTCGTACGAGTTGGGCTCGTAGTTCTTGCCACGGCCGGACTTGTTGATCGCCGAGAGGCCGTCGCGGCCGTAGTTGTTCGCCTCGGTCGCCTTGGGGGCGTTGACGGCGAGCAGGGTGTGGTTGACACCGAGGCGGTAGCGCTGGGCGTCCGCGTAGGCGAACAGGCGGCCCTGGAGCATCTTGTCCGGGGACGGGCCGATGCCGGGCACGAAGTTGTTCGGCGAGAAGGCGGACTGCTCGACCTCGGCGAAGACGTTCTCCGGGTTCTTGTTCAGAACCAGGCGGCCGACCTTCTGCAGCGGGTAGTCCGCGTGCGGCCACACCTTGGTGAGGTCGAACGGGTTGAAGCGGTAGTCCGCCGCCTCGGCGACCGGCATCAGCTGGACGTACAGCGTCCAGGACGGGAACACCCCCCGCTCGATGGCCTGGTGCAGGTCACGCTGGTGGCTGTCGGCGTCGCCGCCGACCACCTCGGCGGCCTGGTCGCCGTCGAGCGAGCGGATGCCCTGGTTGGTCTTGAAGTGGTACTTCACCCAGAACGCGTCGCCGGACTCGTTGACCCACTGGTAGGTGTGCGAGCCGTAGCCGTTCATGTGCCGGTACGAGGCCGGGATGCCACGGTCGCCGAACAGCCAGGTGATCTGGTGGGTCGACGCGGGCGAGTGCGCCCAGAAGTCCCACACGTTGTCGGCTTCCTGGATGCCGGTGTACGGGTCGCGCTTCTGCGAGTGGATGAAGTCGGGGAACTTGATCGGGTCCTTGATGAAGAACACCGGGGTGTTGTTGCCGACGAGGTCGTAGTTGCCCTCTTCGGTGTAGAACTTCAGCGCGAAGCCGCGGGGGTCACGCACCGCGTCGCTCGAGCCCAGGTTGCCCGCCACAGTCGAGAAGCGGAGGAAGACCTCGGTCCGCTTGCCCACGGAGGACAGGAAGTCGGCCCGGCTGAACTGCGAGACCTCGTCGGTGACCTCGAAGTAGCCGTACGCGCCGGAGCCACGGGCGTGCACGACGCGCTCCGGGATGCGCTCGCGGTTGAAGCGGGCGAGCTTCTCGAGGAGCTGCTGGTCCTGGATGAGCAGCGGACCGTACTCGCCGGCCGAGGCCGAGTTCTGGTTGTCGGCGATCGGGGCGCCGGACTCCGTGGTCAGGATCTTGGACATTGGGGGTCCTTCTTGGATCGGTGCGGGAGAAGTGGTTCAGAGCGACCGGCAATCGGGGGGCGGATGAAGGAGCGGCGTCCGGGCCGAGTCTGGGCGGTGCCGACGATGGGGGCACCTCCCGGCCGAAGGCTGGGGGAGAGTCCATGCGGAGCATCGGCGACTGAGGAGAAGCCGTCCAGGCGAGAGTCCGGGCGTCGCGACGCCGCCCCCCGATTGCCGGTCGCTCTCAGACGCCCAGCAGGCGCCAGATCGCCGAGCGGCGGCGGGAGGACTGCTCGCCGTCGGGGCCGTCGGCCGGCTGCAGGGCAGCGACTGCGGCGGTGGTCGCGGCGGCGTCCGCGAGCGGGCGGGCGGCGGTGAGGCCGGTGGCCTCCGCCGGGTTCAGGCCGGCCTCGGTGAGCGCGGTCTCGGCCTCGGCGGCCGGGAGGGCGTTGAACCAGCGGAGCGCGAGGGCGGCGCGGCCGGCCTCGGTGAGCTTGCCGGTGAGCCGCAGGCGGGCCAGGCCGCCGTCCGGGTAGACGTTGATCCGGACGTGGGTGACGGCCCGCCCGCCGGGCAGCCGGAGGCGGTGGCGGGTGTCGGGCTGCAGCCGCGTACGGGGAAGGATCTCGAACCAGCCGTCAGCATCGTCCGACGGGTTGCCACCGTTCGAGGCGTCGTAACCCACCAGGTCGGCCCAGCCGGGGGCGTTGGCGACGAAGTGGGTGGTGTCCACCTCGGCGGCCAGGACCTCGCCGCCCCCGGCCAGGGCGATCTGTACCCAGTCGTTGGCCTTGTCGCGCCGACGCCGGGTCTCCCAGCCCTCGCCCATGACGGTGGCTCGGCCGGGAGAGTTCAGGTTGTGCGGGGAGGAGAAGTAGCGGTCGGAGGCAGCCTCGGCGACGCCGCCGAACTCCTGCGCGGCGAGGTCGAAGGTCAGACCGTCGAGGTCGCGCGGGTCGGGCAGCACCTCGCCGTACACGCGCAGGCGGGCCACGCCGCCGTCCGGCCAGATGTTGAGGCGGACGTGGGTGTAGCGGGTGTCGTCCGAGACCGCGAACTCGTGGGCGGTGTCGCCCTGGAGCGCGGTGCGCGGTACCAGGTCGACCCACTCGGCGGCCTCGAGCTCCTCGACCGAGGGGATGCCCGGGACGGACGCGGCCTGGACGGAACCCGACTCCGGGTAGTTGCCGGTGAAGTGGGCGGTGTCCACGATCACGCCACGGATCAGGCCGGCGGCACCGAGGCGGACGATCGTCCAGTCGTGGTCCTCGTCGGTCGGGTGCGGCTGCTCGGCGGAGACCCCGCGCCGGCGCTTGCTCTCCCAGCCGTCCATGATCTGGCCCTTGTGGCCGAAGGTGTGCGCGCGGAACTCGGCGGGCTTGGTCACCAGCAGGTTCTCCGCCTCGGCGAAGGTGTCCTCGTTGGTGGCCACCACACCGGCGCCGAGCAACCGGGACGCCAGGTTGACCAGCTCGGTGAAGGGAGTGCTCGGGGTCTGACTGGTACTCACTTTTTGAGTCTCCAATTTATCGAGTGGTCGGACGGGCGATCTGACGACCGAACGGCTCGGCGGTCACGTCGACGACCCGGCCGCGCAGCCAGGTGGTCCGGACGGCACCGGTCAGCGTCTTGCCCGCGTACGGGGTGACGGGGTTGCGGTGGTGCAGCTCCTCGGCGATCACGGCGAAGGTGCCGTCCGCGTCGAAGGCGACCAGGTCGGCATCGTGCCCGACGGCGATGGCGCCCTTGGTGCCGGTCAGGCCGACCAGCGAGGCGGGGCCGCTCGACATCCAGCGGACCACGTCGGACAGGCTGTGGCCGCGCCTGCGGGCCTCCGTCCAGATGGCCGGCAGGCCGAGCTGCAGCGAGGCGATGCCGCCCCAGGCGGCGGCGAAGTCACCGCTGCCGCCGTACTTCGCGAGCAGCTTCAGGTCCAGGGTGGACGGCGAGTGGTCGGAGACGACGGCGATGAACTCGCCGTTCGCGAGCGCCGCCCAGAGCTGGTCGCGGTTGGACTCGTCGCGGATCGGCGGGCAGCACTTGAAGGCGGTGTCGCCGTCCGGCACCTCCTCGGCCGCGAGGGTCAGGTAGTGCGGGCAGGTCTCGGCCGTCACCCGGACGCCGTCCGCGCGGGCCTGCCGCAGCAGCGGCAGCACGGCGGCGGAGGAGACGTGCAGGATGTGGACGCGGGCGCCCGTCCGGCGGGCGGTGTCCAGCAGCCGGGCGACTGCGGCGGCCTCGGCGTCGTCGGGGCGGGAGGCGAGGAAGTCGCGGTAGTGCACACCGGGCTGCTGCGGAGCGGCCTCCAGCACGGCCGGGTCCTCGGCGTGGATGATCGCCAGCGCGCCGATCCGGGCCTGCTCGGCGAGGGCGGTCTCCAGGTCGGCCTGTTCGACGTGCGGAAACTCGTCCACGCCGGAGGGGGCGAGGAAGCTCTTGAAGCCGAAGACGCCGGCGTCGTGCAGCGGTTCGAGGTCGGCGGCGTTGCCGGGGATCGCACCGCCCCAGAAGCCGAGGTCGACCCAGGCCTGCCCCTCGGCGATCTTGCGCTTGGCGTCCAGCCCGTCGACCGTGGTGGTCGGGGGTATGGAGTTGAGCGGCATGTCGATGACGGTGGTGACACCGCCGGCGGCGGCGGCGCGGGTCGCGGTGGCGAAGCCCTCCCACTCGGTGCGGCCGGGCTCGTTCACGTGCACGTGGGTGTCGACCAGGCCGGGCAGCAGGGCGATCTCTCCGAGGTCGGTGACGGTCTCGGCGGTGAGCGAACCGTGCTCGGCGACGGCGGCGATCCTGCCGTCCCGGACCAGTACGTCAGCGGGGCGCTCGCCGTCCGGCAGGACCACGCGACGGGAGCGGATCACCACCGGGCCGGAAGGCGTCTCGCTGAGGGGCATCTGGGACCTCCGAGGTGAATTACGGATGGGGGTCGCTGAAGGCGGGTAGGCAGTGCCGAGACGGCAGTTGGAAGATCCGATCATCAGACCTCGGCTGCGAATGCTCGGAGCCTAGGCCCGCCTTCAACAAAACGTCAATGTAGGAACGTACGAGTCGGTCAGCTCGCCTCGGTCAGCCCGCCAGCAGCTCGGCCGCCAGCCGCTCCCCCGCGACCTCGGCCAGCTCCGCCGCCTTGGTCATGCTGTCGCCGGGCTCCTCGGCCAGATCGGTGAGCGCGTACGCGGCCACGAAGCCCGCCGCCCGCCACTGATCCTCCGACAGCTCCAAGCGGCCTGCCACTGCGGCTACCCGAACCCCCGCCCGGGTAGCCGCCGCGGCAACACCGGCGGGGGCCTTGCCATGGAGCGTCTGTGCATCCAGGCAGCCCTCGCCGGTCACGACGAGGCGTGCCCCACGCACGGCCTCGTCGAAGCCCAGCAGTTCGAGCAGCAGCTCGATGCCGGGTCGCATGGTGGCGCCGAGCAGGGCGAGGGCCGCGAAGCCCACTCCGCCCGCTGCCCCGGCGCCGGGGGCGTCCCGGAAGTCCTGGCCGGTCGCCTCGCGGACGACGTCCGCGAACCGGGTCAGGCCCTCCTCCAGAATCACCAGGTCGTCGGCGTCCGCGCCCTTCTGCGGGCCGTAGACGGCCGTCGCGCCGCGCGCGCCCAGCAGCGGGTTGTCGACGTCGCAGGCGACCACGACCTCCACCCCGGCCAGACCGTCGGCGAGCGAACCGAGGTCGATCCGGTCCAGCCTGCGCAGCGCGGCGCCGCCCGGCGGCAGCTCGGTGCCGTCGGCGTCGTACAGGCCGACGCCCAGCGCCTGGACCATGCCCGCGCCGCCGTCGGTGCAGGCGCTGCCGCCGAGACCGAGCACGATCCGCTTGGCGCCCAACCCGGCCGCCCGCGCGATCAGCTGGCCGACCCCGTAGGAACCGGCCCCGAGCGGCGCGGTACGGCCGCCGGGGAGCCGGGCCAGCCCGGAGGACTGCGCCAGCTCGACCACGGCGATGTCACCCCGCAACGCGATCGCGGCGTCCACCGGGAGGCCGGTCGGACCGGCCACCTTGGCGGCGACGCGGGTGAAGCCGGCCGCGAGCGCGGCGGCCAGGGTGCCTTCGCCACCGTCGGCGACCGGCAGCTCGCGGATCTCGACGCCGGGAGCTGCGCGGCGGATGCCGGCTGCGAGGTGGGCGGCGACCTCGGCGCCCTCCAGCGTGCCCTTGAACTTGTCGGGGGCGACGACGACATGACCCTGAGCGGGGGTGGCGGGCATGGCGTGGGCCTCACTTCCGGGACGGGCTTACGAACTGGGCTTGGGGGTCTGTGTGCACAACCGTGCACCTTCATGGTGGGTTGGCAGCGCACGCAGTTGATTGAGCAGGGCCCCGCGCCCCTACGGGTAACCGATTCTGCAAAAGGGGTGCGACCCCCTCCCCGCCGTTCCTCTCGTCCCGCTTCCGACGTACGAGAGGCTCCCCTCGGCGAGGGAGGGGGCCGGGCGATGCGCGCACGGACACGACCGAAGTGTCCCCGGGAGGCATGGCGCGCGCGTCGCCGGCTTGGAACGACCAGCAGATGGGCGGATGAGCACCAAACCCATCTGCCGGTCGAATCTGACCTCCTGGTGACGCGGGCACGACCGGACAGGTACACGCCACCAGGAGGGGTCTATTGGGTGGTCAGGCGACCGGGCGGCCGGAGAGGCGCTCGACGCCGCGCAGCAGCGCGGAGTGGTCCAGCGAGCCGTCACCGTTGGCACGGGCCGAGGCGACCAGCTGGGCGACGACCGCGCCGACCGGGAGAGCGGCTCCGACAGCACGGGCGGCGTCGGTGACGATGCCCATGTCCTTGTGGTGCAGGTCGATGCGGAAGCCGGGGGCGAACTCGCGGTTCAGCATGTTGGCCTTCTTGCGGTTCAGCACGGTCGAGCCGGCCAGGCCGCCGCCGAGTACGTCCAGCGCGGCGGCGAGGTCGACGCCCGCGTTCTCGAGGAAGACCACGGCCTCGGCGAGGACCTGGATGTTGACGGCCACGATGAGCTGGTTGGCGGCCTTCACGGTCTGGCCGGCACCGGCCGGGCCGACGTGGACGACCGTGGTGCCCAGCGCGTCGAAGAGCGGCTTGGCCTCGGCGAAGTCAGCGGCGTCGTCGCCACCGACCATGATCGAGAGGACGGCCTCGACGGCACCGGCCTCGCCACCGGAGACCGGGGCGTCCAGGGTGCGGACGCCCTTCTCCTTCGCGGCGGCCGCGACCTTGATCGAGGTCTGCGGGGTGATGCTGGACATGTCGATCACGAGGGTGCCGGGCTGCACGTTCTCCAGCACACCGCCCTCACCGAGGATGACCTGCAGCACGTGCGGGTCGGCGGGGACCATCGTGATGACGACCTCGGCGTCCTTCACCGCGTCGGCGATGCTGGTCGCGCCCTTGCCACCGGCCGCCACCAGGGCGTCGATCGCGGACTGCTCCAGGTTGAAACCGGTGACGGTGTGCCCGGCCTTGACCAGGTTGGCGGCCATCGGGCTGCCCATGATGCCGAGGCCGATAAAGGCGATCTTGCGGGAGGCGCTCATCGCGTCGAGTTCCTTCGTACGGGGGAAAGGGTGGGAGTGGTGACTACTTCGCGGCGTGCTCAGTCGGCGGAACGCAGCTCGCGCGGGAGCCACTCGAAGCTGTCGGCGCTGACGCCCTTGGCCGGGCGGTACTCCAGGCCGATCCGGCCCTGGTAGCCGGCGGCGGTCAGTCGGGCGAACAGGTCCTCGAAGTCGAGGCTGCCGGTGCCGGGCTCGTTGCGGCCCGGGTTGTCGGCGATCTGCACGTGGCCGAACTTGTCGGCGTACGTGTCGATGACGGCGGCCAGGTCCTCGCCGTTCATCGCCAGGTGGTAGAGGTCGCAGAGGAACTTCGCGTTGCCGAGGCCGGTCGCGGCGTTCACCTTGTCGACGATCTCGACGGCGGTGGCGGCGGTGACCAGCGGGTAGTCCGGCGACTCGGGCTTGTTCAGGGCCTCGATCAGCAGGACGGCGCCGATCTCGTGGGCGGCCTTGGCGGCCAGTACGAGGTTCTCCAGCGCCAGCGCGTCCTGCTCGGCCGGGTCCACGCCCTCGACGCGGTTGCCGTAGAGCGCGTTGAGCGCCTTCGTCCCGAGCGACTCGGCGAGTCCGGCCGTCACCGCGATGTTCTCGCGGAAGCGGTCCTTCTCGGCCGGTACGGAGACGGTGCCACGGGCGCCCTTGGTGAGGTCGTCCAGGAAGTTGAGGCCGGTGAGCTGCACACCCGCGTCGGTGAAGGCCTTGCGGAGCTCGTCCTGCTCGGCCTGCGAGGGGCTGGGGTTCTCGCCGAAGGGCCACCACAGCTCGGCGGCGGTGAAGCCGGCGGCCGCTGCGGCGGCGGGGCGCTCCAGGAGCGGGAGCTCGCCGAACAGGATCGACAGGTTGACCGTGTAGCTCTGCTTGGAAGCGGCAGTCACGTCAATCACCTTTCACACTCTGAGGTCACACTTTAAAGAGCCTCAACTTCCACAATCCGGAAGAAGGATTCTGCTTGGTGGAAGCATGCTCGGGAGTCCGCAGGGTGTCAACCCCGCCGCAACATTTTGTTGAAGATCCCGATCCGCCGAGCCCTTCCCTCCCCCGACCTGCTCGCTAAAGTGAGCGGGTGCGATTGATGGTGGAGTTCACGACAGAACCGTTCGAGCTGGACACGTTCCCCGAGCATGCGGCGGCCGCACAGCGGGTCGTCGACGAGGCCGGCCTGGCCGTCGCCGTCGGCCCGTTCGGGACCGGCGCCGAGGGCGAGGCCGACCAGATCCTCGACGCGGTGAGCAAGCTGCTGCGCGAGACGCTGGCCGCCGGGGCGACCCGGATCTCGGTCCAGGTCAGCGTCCTCGGCGAGGACGAGAACCAGAACAAGAACCCGGAAGGAGTGGGTACGCAGTGAGCGACGCCCTGGAACACCCGCTCGCCACAGCGATAAAGCCGCTGCTCGACGCAGTGGGCGCGACACCGGTCGCGGTGGCCGAGGCCCGCCCCGAGGACGTGGTCCTGGAGTGGGACGGCGCTCCGGCGATCGCCGTACGCCTGCCGCACCTCAGCAGTGCGCTGGACCGCCTGCTGGCAGAAATGACCCGCCAGTTCGACGGACGCCCGCTGGCCGAGCTGGACCGCTGGGAGAAGCAGCGCGTGGTCGCCCTGCTGGAGGAACGCGGTGCCTTCACCGTCCGCCACGGGGTGGAGACGGTCGCGTCGGCGCTCGGCGTGAGCCGGTTCACGGTGTACAACTATCTGAACCGCCAGGACGGTACGAAGACCGGCTGACGGTTCGACCAGCTGACAACCGGGGTCGGGTGCGCCGGCCGACCGGTCGCGTCCCGTGCCGACGAGGCCAGTCTGTCCCACCGGACACATCGGGCACACTTGGCGAATCGCACACGAAAAGCGCTGGTTACCGGCCCTGTCTCAAAACGTAACCACCAACCGTTCAACAAAGTGTTGACGACCGGGGGTGGTGGATCTAGCTTTTGCGGGTGGCACCACTCTTCAGGAGGTCCACCCGTGACCAACCACCCCCAACCGTCTCCTGACGCGGCCGGCGCACTCAAGGCGCTGGCGGCGGCTCCCGCCGCCGAGCTGACGGAGACCCTGCTGGAGATCTGCTCCAGCCCCAGCTGGGCCGCCGCCGTCGCGGCCACCCGGCCCTGGGCCGACCGCGACGCGCTGCTGGCTGCCAACGCGGCCGCGATGGCCGCGCTCACCACCGGCGACCTGGCCGACGCGATGGCCGGCCACGCCCGGATCGGCAAGCCCAAGTCGGGCGACGCCACCTCCGAGCGCGAGCAGGCCGGCATCCAGGGAGTGGACTCCGCTCTCCTCGATGAACTGCACGAGGCGAACGCCGCCTACGAGGCGAAGTTCGGCCACGTGTTCCTGATCTGCGCGACGGGCCGCACTGCGGACACCATGCTCGCGTCGCTCCGAGAACGCTTCCCCCATGACGCCGCCACCGAGGCGGAGATCGTCCGGGGCGAGCTGCGCAAGATCAACGACATCCGCATCAACCGCCTCCTGGACGAAGCCTGAGCTTCTGAACCGGGCTCCCCGACAGGTCCCCCTGACAAGGCTTCTGACAGAGCGTCACATCCTGCCATCAGTAAGGTCACTCAACCCATGACTGGCATCTCCACGCACGTGCTCGACACCAGCCTCGGCCGCCCGGCCGAGGGTGTCCCGGTCGAGCTCGCACTGCACACCGAGGGTGGTTGGCAGGTGCTCGGCACCTCCGCCACGGACTCCGACGGCCGGGCCAAGGACCTGCCGGCCGTGGAGGCGGGCTCGGTCGTCCGGCTCCTGTTCGACACCGACTCGTACTTCGCGAAGAAGTCGGACGAGACGCCGTTCTTCCCCGAGGTCTCGATCGTCTTCACGGTCGCGCCCGCGCAGCACCACTACCACGTGCCGTTGCTGCTCAACCCGTTCGGATACTCGGTCTACCGCGGAAGCTAGACCGCCAGACCGCTTGATTGCTTAGGAGCCACGCCATGGCCCACGTGCTCGGACAGAACCAGTACGGCAAGGCGGAGAACCGCATCGTCCGCGTCTACCGTGACAGCACCCGTCACGAGATCAAGGACCTGAACGTCTCGGTCGCCCTCTCCGGCGACCTCGACGACGTCCACCTCACCGGCTCCAACGCCAACTGCCTGCCCACCGACACCACGAAGAACACCGTGTACGCCTTCGCGAAGGAGTACGGGATCGAGTCGGCGGAGGCCTTCGGCATCACGCTGGCGAAGCACTTCGTGGACAACAACGAGCCGATCCACCGCGCCCGGATCCGGATCGAGGAGTACACCTGGGACCGGATCAAGACCCCGGACAACTCCTCCCGCTTCATCGGCTCGGAGGAGGTCGGCCACTCCTTCTCGCGCAACGGCAGTGAGGTACGCACCACCGAGATCACGTACGACGGCACCACCGTCCAGGTGATCTCGGGCCTGAAGGACCTGGTCGTGATGAACACGACCAACTCGGAGTTCTGGGGCTACATCAAGGACCAGTACACCACCCTGAAGGAGGCCTACGACCGCATCCTGGCCACCCAGGTGACGGCTCGTTGGAAGTACTCGTATCGCGGCCAGGAGGGCGAGGCCCAGCCGAACTGGAACCGGTCCTACGCGCACGTCCGCCGGCACATGCTGGAGGCGTTCGCCGAGACCTACTCCTACTCGCTGCAGCAGACCCTGCACGCGATGGGCACCCGGGTGCTCAACAACCGGGCCGAGGTGGACGAAGTCCGCCTGGAGCTGCCGAACAAGCACCACTTCCTGGTCGACCTGGAGCCGTTCGGCCTCAAGAACGACAACGAGGTGTACTTCGCCGCCGACCGGATGTACGGCCTGATCGAGGGCACCGTGCACCGCGAGGGCGTCGTCCCGGTCATCCCGGTCGCCTGACAGCGCGGCACCACCGTGAACCCCGTCCAGTACCACCGCACCAACCGGCTTCGCCAGGCCGGACGGTACCGGACGGGCCTCTGCACCACCCGCTCCTGCACCACCTGTTTCTCCTCCCCCACCAACCGGAGATCGTGCTCGCCTCACGGCGGCCGGCCCGGGGCACCGGAGAAGCCGGCCGAGGGATTCCTGCACCGCCGTCCCGCCCTCGGCCAAGGCGAGTTCAGCCACTCTCCAGCGCCACGGGCGCGCCGGGAGCCACGAGCGCAAGAGGGGCTCGACATGGCACTCCGTTCCACCCGAACCACTGACGGCGGTTCCACTCCTGACGGTCCTTCGCGACCGGACGGTGTGTCACCAGGTTCGCCCGATACACCGTCCGGAAGCGAAGCCGTCGTCCACCCCGTGGACGAGCTGCTGCCTCCGGTCAAGCTCATCAGCACCGGTCTGCAGCATGTCGCCGCGATGTACGCGGGCGTCGTGGCGCCCCCGCTCATCGTCGGCGCCGGCGTGGGCCTCTCCCCCGCCGAGCTCGCCCTCCTCATCTCGGCCAGCCTGTTCACCGCAGGTCTGGCCACCCTGCTCCAGACCCTCGGAGTATGGCGCATTGAAAGTTGGCGGGTCGGCGCACGGCTGCCGTTCGTGAACGGCGTCTCGTTCGCCGGCGTGGCGCCCATGCTCGCCATCGCCAAGGAGCACGGCCCGAAGGGCGCCCTACCGGTGATCTTCGGAGCGGTGATCGTCGCGGGGGTCCTGTGCTTCCTCGCGGCACCGTACTTCTCCAAGCTCATCCGGTTCTTCCCGCCGGTCGTCCAGGGCACCGTGATCACCCTCATCGGGGTGTCCCTGCTACCGGTCGCGGTCGACTGGGCCCGTGGCGGCTCGCCCGGCGCCCCCGGTTACGGCTCCATGCGGGCCATCGGACTCGCCGCGTTCACCCTCGCCGCGGTGGTCCTCTGCAACAAGCTGCTCCGAGGCTTCTGGCAGCAACTCTCGCTGCTCGTCGGCCTGGCCGCAGGCACCCTGCTGGCCTTCCCGCTCGGGCTCGCCGACTTCGGCGCGGTCCGGCAGGCGAAGATCTTCGCGCTGCCGTCCCCGTTCCACTTCGGCGCGCCGGCCTTCGACGCGGCGGCGATCGTCTCGTTCTGCATCGTCATGGTGGTCTCGATGACCGAGTCCACCGCCGACATGCTGGCGCTGGGTCGGATCGTCGAACGCGAGGCGGACGAGCGGACGCTGACCGCCGGTCTGCGGGCCGACGGGCTGGCCACCGCGCTCAGCCCGGTCTTCAACGGGTTCGCCTGCAGCGCCTTCGCCCAGAACATCGGGCTGGTGGCGCTGACGAAGATCCGCAGCCGGTTCGTGGTCGCGGCGGGCGGCGGAATCCTGATCCTGCTGGGTCTCTTCCCGGTGCTCGGCTCGTTGGTCTCGCTGGTGCCGCAGCCCGTCCTCGGCGGCGCCGGGATCGTGCTCTTCGGCACGGTCGCGGCGAGCGGCATCCGCACCCTCGCGGAGGCCGGCCTGGAGTCGGGCGGCAACACCATCCTGGTGTCCGTCGCGCTCGGGGTCGGCATCGTCCCGATCGCCGCGCCCGACTTCTACGACGCCTTCCCGGAGGCCGTCCGCACCCTGCTGCACTCCGGGATCTCGGCCGGCTGCGTGATGGCCGTCCTGCTCAACCTGCTCTTCCACCACGTCGGTGTCGGCCGCCGGTCCCAGGCCGGCGAGACACCCGGCGCGACGGTGTCAACGGCGACACCGTCCTGACCGGCCGGGGGGGTGTACACCGCTCACGTACATCCCCCCGCCCTCCCCCCATAGGAGAACCACCATGGCAGTCCAGCCCCCGCCCGCCGACCAGCGGATCGTCATCGAGAACGTCGCGATCGCGACGGTCGACGCCAACGACACCGAGTACGCCCGTGGTCACGTGGTCGTCCTCGGCAACAAGATCGAGTCGGTCGGCAACGGCCCCGCCCCGCAGTGGCTGGACAACGTGGTGCGCCGCATCAACGGCGAGGGCCATCTGATCACCCCGGGCCTGGTCAACACCCACCACCACTTCTACCAGTGGATCACCCGGGGCCTGGCCCAGGACAACATCCTGTTCGACTGGCTGGTCGCGCTCTACCCGACCTGGGCCCGGATCGACGACAAGCTGGTGCACGCCGCCGCCCAGGGCTCGACCGCCGCGCTGCTCAAGTCGGGTTGTACGACCGCAAGCGACCACCACTACGTCTTCCCGAAGGACGGCGGCGACATCCTCGGCGCCGAGATCGAGGCCGTCCAGGAGCTCGGCATGCGCTTCACCGCGCTGCGCGGCTCGATGGACCGCAGCAAGAAGGACGGCGGCCTGCCGCCGGACCACGCGGTCGAGAAGACCGAGGACATCCTGATCGCCTCCGAGGCCGCCGTGGACAAGTACCACGACGCCTCCTTCGACTCGATGCTGCAGATCGCCATCGCGCCCTGCTCCCCCTTCTCGGTCTCCACCGAGCTGATGCGCGAGGCCGCGCTGCTCGCCCGCCGCAAGGGCGTCCGGCTGCACACCCACGGCTCGGAGACGGCCGAGGAGGAGCAGTTCTGCAAGGAGCTGTTCGGCATGGGCCCGACGGACTACTTCGAGTCGACCGGCTGGCTGGGCGAGGACGTCTGGATGGCGCACTGCGTCCACATGAACGACTCGGACATCGCCAAGTTCGCCGAGACCGGCACCGGTGTCGCGCACTGCCCGTCCTCCAACGCCCGCCTGGCGGCCGGGATCGCGCGGGTCCCCGACATGCTGAGGGCGGGTGTCCCGGTCGGCCTCGGCGTCGACGGCACCGCCTCGAACGAGTCGGGCGAGCTGGGCACCGAGCTGCGCAACGCACTGCTGATCAACCGGCTGCACGGCAGCCCCAAGGCGCTGACGGCCCGTTCGTCGCTGCGCCTGGGCACCATGGGCGGCGCCCGGGTGCTCGGCCGGCACAACGAGATCGGCTCGATCGAGGTCGGCAAGCTCGCCGACCTGGCGCTCTGGAAGATCGACGGCATCATGCACTCCTCGATCGCCGACCCGGTCGCCGCCCTCACCCTCGGCGCGCTCCCGCCGCTGGCCCTGCTGCTCGTCAACGGCAACGCCGTGGTCGAGCAGGGTCACCTGACCACCGTCAACGAGGACAAGATCGCCCAGGACTGCGCCCGGGCCGCCAAGGTGCTCGCCGCACGCGGCTGACACCCCCTCGAACTCCGGGTGACGCGCCAGGGACGGCGCGCCACCCGGACTCCACCCCCTCGCGGGGGAGCGGAGAGCAGCCCCGGACTCACGGCGAGAGTCCGGGGCTGTCACCTTTTCGGCGTATTGCAGGGAAACGCACGAGTAACCCTCAAATAATCCTCAAATTAAGTGACAGAAAAACGGTAGACATTCATTCCGGGGTTACCCGGGCCCGAATAGCGGGGTTAAGTTCCCCCAATGAATACCGACACCACGCCCCCCAGCGGGCAACTCCAAGCAGGTCTGAAGAACCGCCACCTCTCGATGATCGCCATCGGTGGCGTGATCGGCGCCGGGCTCTTCGTCGGCTCCGGCGCCGGGATCGCGGCGACCGGCCCCGGCATTCTGCTCTCGTACGCCCTGGCCGGGGTACTGGTCGTGATGGTGATGCGGATGCTCGGCGAGATGGCCGCCGCCGATCCGCAGAGCGGGTCCTTCTCCGCCTACGCCGACCGCGCGCTCGGCAAGTGGGCCGGCTTCACCATCGGGTGGCTTTACTGGTTCTTCTGGGTGGTCGTGCTGGCAGTCGAGGCCACCGCCGGTGCGAAGATCCTCAACAACTGGATCCCCGGCGTGCCGCAGTGGGCCTTCGCGCTGATCGTGATGGCCGTACTGACGGCGACCAACCTGTTCTCGGTCGCCTCCTACGGCGAGTTCGAGTTCTGGTTCGCCGGGATCAAGGTGGTGGCCATCGCCGCCTTCATCGTGATCGGCGTGCTGGCCGTTCTCGGCGTCCTGCCGGGCACCCACGCCGTCGGCGCCGCCAACCTGACGGGCAACGGCGGCTTCCTGCCGCACGGCGTCGGCGCGGTGTTCACCGGCATGCTCACGGTCGTCTTCGCCTTCATGGGCAGCGAGATCGTGACCCTCGCGGCCGGCGAGTCGGCCGACCCGGAGAAGGCCGTCAGCAAGGCCACCAACAGCGTGATCTGGCGGATCGGCATCTTCTACCTGGGCTCGATCGCGATCGTGGTGACGCTGCTCCCGTGGAACTCGGCTTCGGTCAAGGGCAGCCCGTACGTCGCCGTACTGGAGCACGTCGGCATCCCGGGCGCCGCCCAGGTCATGAACGTGATCGTGCTGACGGCGGTGCTGTCCTGCCTCAACTCCGGCCTCTACACGGCCTCCCGGATGGCGTTCTCGCTCGGGCAGCGCGGCGACGCGCCCCGCGCCTTCGCCAAGGTGAGCGGACGCGGCGTGCCCCGGACGGCGATCCTGGTCTCCGTGGTCTTCGGCTTCGTCGCGGTCTTCTTCAACTACACCTCGCCGGACACCGTCTTCCAGTTCCTGCTGAACTCCTCCGGCGCGGTGGCGCTCTTCGTCTGGCTGGTGATCTGCTTCTCGCAGCTGCGGATGCGCAAGATCATCGAACGCGAGTCCCCCGAGCGCCTCACCGTCCGGATGTGGCTCTACCCCTACCTCACCTGGGCCACCATCGGCCTGATCGGCTTCGTCGTCGCCTACATGTTCACCGACCACGACGGACGCATCCAGATGATCCTCTCCCTGGTCGCGGCTGCGGTCGTGCTCACCGCCGCAGCGATCGTCAGCCGCCGCCGCACCCGCACGGCGACCGCCCCGGACGCGACCCCCGCCCTGGCCACCGAAGCGGCCTGACCCACCGGCCCGGGAGGAGGGCGGAGCGCGTCACCGCCCTCCTCCGGCCGTCAAGGAAGCGGCCGGCTCCAGCGCCGGCCCCGACCTCGACCTTGCCCCTGTCTGTGACTGATCGGTTGCCTCAGGCCGTGCGGCCGAGGGTGGCCAGGTAGCTGCGCCAGCCGCCGAACTCGGTGATCTCCTTGTGCACACCGCGCTCCAGCTCGCCCCGGGCGAGCAGCATGGAGAAGCAGGCGCTGCCGTCGGCCAGTTCGATGATGCCGAGCTCCAACTCGCGCGGCTCACCGGGCAGGATGACGTCGCGCAGGTGCTCCAGGCCGACCTCGTAGAGCTCGCCCTCGATGGCGGTGTCCACGCCCGGGTCGGGGAGCAGCCCCGGGCAGACGTCGCCGATGGAGAAGAAGCGGTAGCCGGGCGCGGTGCGGACGGGGCCGATCAGCATCTCGGCGACCGAGTGGTGGAACGGGCCGCCGACCATGGCCTGGCCGTTGAAGAAGATGCGTGCCATCGGATGGATCTCCTCGGGATGTGGCTGTGGCCGGGGGCAGAAGTCCCCGGCCACAGCCGTACGGATCGGAGCAATCGGTCCGGCCAGTGCTACAGCCTGGCAGGCGGCAGGCCGATTGCCGGTGGATAGATTGGGATCAGCCCAGCAGGGGCAGCGCGGGCAGGGTGAGGAAGTCCGCGAAGTCCTCGGCGAGCGCGACCTGCTCGAACAGCTCGGCGGCCTCCGTCCAGCGCCCACCGGCGTAGACATCGTCGCCCAACTCGGTGCGCAGCTCGGCGAGTTCCTCGGTCACGAGCCGGTGGGCCAGCTCGGCGGTGGCCTTCTCGCCGGTGTCGGAGAGGACCACGTCGTTGTGGATCCACTGCCAGATCTGCGAGCGCGAGATCTCGGCGGTGGCGGCGTCCTCCATCATGTTGAAGATACCGACGGCACCCAGACCACGCAGCCATGCCTCGATGTAGCGGATGCCGACCTGGACGGCGTTGTGCAGGCCCGCCTCGGTGCAGGTGCCGCCGGAACCCGCGATGTCGAGCAGCTGCGCGGGCGTCACGACCTCGGGGGAACCGGGGTTCTCCTTCTGGTTCGGGCGGTCGCCGAGCACCGCGTCGAAGGAGGCCCGGGCCACCGGGACGAGGTCCGGGTGGGCGACCCAGGAGCCGTCGAAGCCGCGCGCGGCCTCGCGGTCCTTGTCGGCCTTGACCTTCTCCAGCGCGGCGGCGTTGACGGCGGCGTCGCGGCGGGACGGGATGAAGGCGGCCATGCCGCCGATGGCGTGGGCGCCGCGCTTGTGGCAGGTCTGCACCAGCAGGGTGGCGTACGCGGCCATGAACGGCGAGGTCATGCCGACGCTGTTGCGGTCCGGCAGGATGTAGTGCTCGCCGGCGTCGCGGAAGTTCTTGACGATCGAGAACAGGTAGTCCCAGCGGCCCGCATTGAGGCCGGCGGCGTGGTCGCGCAGCTCGTAGAGGATCTCGTCCATCTCGAAGGCGGCGGTGATGGTCTCGATCAGCACCGTGGCGCGGATGGTGCCGTGCGGGATGCCGAGGGCGGCCTGCGCGTGCGTGAAGATGTCGTTCCAGAGCCGGGCCTCGAGGTGGCTCTCGGTCTTCGGGAGGTAGAAGTACGGGCCCGAGTTCGGGTCCTCGGCGCCCTTGGCGATGAGCCGGGCGGCGTTGTGGAAGAAGTACAGGCCGAAGTCGAACAGCGCGCCGGCGACGGGGGTGCCGTCCACCAGTAGGTGGTTCTCGTCCAGGTGCCAACCGCGCGGGCGGACCACGACGGTCGCGAGTTCGGCGGCGGGCTTGAGTTCGTACGCCTTGCCGGCCGGGGTGCTGAAGTCGATCCGGCCCTCGAAGGCGTCGATCAGGTTGACCTGGCCGCTGACCACGTTCTCCCAGGTCGGCGAGGTGGCGTCCTCGAAGTCGGCGAGCCAGATCTTCGCGCCGGAGTTGAGGGCGTTGATGACCATCTTGCGGTCGGTGGGACCGGTGATCTCGACCCGGCGGTCCTGCAGGGCACGGGGAGCCCCGGCGACCTTCCAGTCGCCGGCGCGCACGTCGGCGGTCTCCGGGAGGAAGTCCAGGGTGCCGGCCGCGGCGACCTCCGCGCGGCGGGACTTTCGTCGGGTCAGGAGCTCCTGGCGTCGACCTTCGAATGCGCGGTGGAGAGCGACGACGAAGGCAACCGCCGCCGGCGTGAGCACCTCCTCGGCTCGGGCGACGCGCGGACCGGCGACAGTGACGACCGGAGCGGCGGGAGTAGCGCCGACGGGTCCCTGATCTGCAGCCATGGGCAGGACACTCCTTGCACGGTTGAGCCAGCAAAGGAAGCTCCGGTGGGAACTTCCTTGATCTGAAACCCACCTACCGGTGGGTTTAGTTCTGTAAGGTGGAGACTAGTTTCCGCGATACAGAATTTCAACGCTTTGTTGAGATAGATCGCTGGGACTCTACTCCTCCCCCGACAGCGAAGGGAACGCCGGTGGCCAGCACCCCCGACACAGCACCCACCGGGACCGACCGTGCCACCGGCGGCGTGCAGTCCGTCGAACGCGCCTTCCAGCTCCTGGAGGCGCTGGCCGACTCCGGCGGCGTGGCGACCCTGAGCGAGCTCTCCGGCACCTCGGGCCTGCCCATGCCGACCATCCACCGCCTGATTCGTACCCTCGTACAGCAGGGGTATGTCCGCCAGGACACCGCCCGCCGCTACACCCTGGGCCCCCGCCTGATCCGCCTCGGCGAGACCTCGGGGCGCCTGCTCGGCAGCTGGGCCCGCCCCTTCCTCGCCGAGCTGATGGAGGCCACCGGCGAGACCGCCAACCTGGCCGTCCTGGAGGGCGGCGAGGTGGTGTACGTCGGGCAGGTCCAGTCGCGACGCTCGATGCGGATGTTCACCGAGGTGGGCCGCCGGGTCCAGCCGCACTGCACCGGCGTCGGCAAGGCCCTGCTCGCGCAGCTGCCGGAGGACGAGGCCCGCGCGGTGCTCGGCAACCAGCCGCTGCAGGCGCACACCCCGCACACCGTCACCGACCTGGGCCGGCTGTTCACCCAGCTGGCCCAGGCCCGCGAATCCGGTTACGTGGTGGACGACCAGGAGCAGGAGATCGGCGTACGCTGCATCGCCGTCGCCGTGCCGGGCGCCCCGACCCCGACCGCCCTCTCGGTCTCCGGCCCCGAGGCCCGGATCCGGGCGCTGGAGGAGCAGGCCGGCAGCGCGGGCCTGGTACCGGTGATGCGGAACATCTCCGCCCGCCTCGGCCAGGTCCTGGCGCCGTAAGCGCACTCGCTCAGCCACAGACAGGGGCGCGGGGCTCTGCTTGATCAACTGCGTGCGCGAAACCGCAAGACGACGACCCGCACTCTTCCGCTTCGCGCACCCCCGCGTGTGGCCGGTGCCGTCAGCCGAGCGCCAGTGCGCCGACCTGCGCGGCCGTCACCTGGAAGACCGTGAGCTCGGGCTCCGCGCCCACATCCCGGAACAGCCGGGGCGCGGCGGTCAGCTTCGGGTCCGCCCTGACTGCCTCCAGGGCGGCCCGGTCCCGCCACAGGCTCTGCACCCGCCAGCGCCCGCCGGGGCCTCTGAGCAGCTCCGTCCTGATCAGCCCGTCGGGCAGCGGACCTGCCACCAGCTCCCGGTAGGACGTCACCAACTCGGCCTGACGTTCGGCCGCCACCACCGCACTGACCTCGCTCAACACCTGTCCGGACATCGTCCTCACCTCCGAGATTCCAGGCTACGCCGCTACATTGGGTATTCGCACCAGTACCGAACGTGGAGGGTGAGGACATTGCTCCGAGTGACGATCGCCGTGGTTCTGGCAGTGGGCGCCACGCTGGGCGCCGCACCGGCGAAGGTGCCGTCCGACTCGGATCTGGCGGTGGTCCGGCTGGATCCGGCCCCGGCCGCGCCAGGCGGCACCACCACCGTGCACGGTTTCGTCGCCAATCTCGGCCCCGACCGGACGGCCTCGCCGTTCACGGTGCTGATCGAGCTCCCCGCCGGGTTCACCTTCCAGGGCCCGTACTTCCCCACCGGCTGCACCGCCTCGGGCGGCGGCCATCTGGTGCACTGCACCTTCCCCGCCGGGCTGCCGCCGCTGCGGTCGGCCGCCGTGCTCGCGCCCGTGCTGGTGGGACGCGACGTGCCCCCCGGCACGAAGGCCGAGGGGCACGTCAGGGTGTTCGGGCTCGACGACCGTCACCCGGAGAACGACAGCACGCCGATCACGCTCGCCGTGAGCGCGAAGTGAGGATCAGAAGGGCGGATCAGCGGTAGACCCGCACGTAGTCGGCCTGCATGGTGATCGGGGCATTGCCGGCCGGGCCCGGGTGGTACTGGCCCGCGCCCACGGACAGGTTGAGGATCAGGTACGCGGACCAGTTGGCGCCGACGCCGTGGCCGTCCGAGTACACCTTGGCGCCGTTGACGTACCAGTCGACCGAGTTGGCGCCGTAGTACGTGCCGATGGTCACCCACTGGTCGGGAGCGACGGCGCTCGCGTTGGTGTAGTAGTTCGAGCCGGAGGTGACGTGGTTGGTCAGCTCGAGGAGGTTCGGGTTGTCGGGGTGGTACTCGAAGGAGTCGATCTCCCCGTTGCCGTTCTTCCAGGTCCACAGCGCGGGCCAGGCGCCGGAGCCGGCGGGCAGCTTGACCCGGGTCTCGGCGTAGTCGCCGGTCTTCACCTGGAAGCCCTCCTTGGAGCCCTCGGTGGTGAGGAAGCCGGTGTCCCAGGCCTGCTTGCCGTTCTCCAGGGTGTGGCTGGACGGCGTCGCGGTGAAGGTGGCCACGCCATTGGCGACGGTCACGTTGTTCTTGTTGAGCCAGTCGAGCTTGTTGTCGTCCGGGTTGTGGTTCCCGTACTTGTACGCCGTGCTCTGGTCGCCGACCCAGCGGTCGCCCCAGTTGATGCCGCTGCTGAACTCGTCGGACCAGGTCAGCGACTTGCCCGGGACGGGCGAGCCGGTGGTCGGGCCGGGCGCGGGCGCCGGAGCGGGGGTCGGGGTCGGTGCCGGGGCGGGGCCGGGCGTCGGGGTGGGCTTCGGCGCGGGGGCCGGGGTGGGCGTCGGCTTCGGCGCGGGGGCCGGGGCCGGGGTGCCGGAGACCGTCAGCTGGCGGGCGGCGAGGTTGTGCCAGTGGCCCGCCGTGTCCTGCCAGAAGCCGAACTGGGTGTACGTCCCGGCCGGGAGGGCGCGGGCGCCGGTGGTGATCGAGACGCCGGTCGGGCAGATCCGGACGTTGGAGTGGCTGCCCGGGAAGTCGAGGTTGTGACCCGCCGCGTCCCGGATGCCGACGCCGAGCGTCTTGGCGGTGAAGCAGGAGGTCGAGTGCACGGTGAGACCCGCCGTGGTGGCGGCACCCGCGGTCATCGAGGCCGGGGTCAGGCGGTCCTCGGTGACGCCGGTGGCGGCCTGCGCCTGGCCGACCAGCGGGACGGTGACCAGGGCGGCGACGCCGGCTATCGCACTGAGGCGAGCAGGGGAGGCAGGAATGCGCATGGAGGTCCTCTGCGACGCCTACGAGGTGAGCTGTCGGGTTCGGGCCCTGAGAACCTGTGTCTGAACCTGCGCCGGGCGCGGCCCGCCTGGCACGCACGCTCGCTGTGTTGCCGAAACGCCCAAGTAGCTCCGCTACGAGGGCGCCCCGGCGCCTTGCGATCGCACGCACCAGACGACCCGCGCTGATCCGGCGCAGGTTCAGACACAGGCTCTGAGGAAGCCCGGCCGGCCGGAGAGCGGCTTCACCCCAAGCCGTGGCCCCCACGCCCGGCGAGCGGACATGGGGGCCGCGGCAACTGACCTGGTTCCCCCGCTCCTGTCCGATTTCGGTCTCGAGTGCCCGCCGGCGGGTGGACAGGACTCGGCGTCCCGACGGCGGGGTCCGCACAAAACGGACATCTCGTGCAGGCTAGACAGCCCGACCACGATCAAACAACGAGATGTCCCTCACACGGACAGCGCCCACACACCCTCCGGAGTGGGGCGGCCGCGCCCGGTCAGCAGCCGTCGGAGCTCCCGGAATGACCGAATCGGGCGGATCGCTCGTACGGCACGAGGCACCTGATCAACGTCGCAGTTACGTGTACATGAAGTGTTTTCTCAACGCTTCCGTAACGCCCTGACGCACCCTCAGACTGTTGCCATGCGAAACACTCTACGCGCGTTGAAGACCCGCGCTGCCTCTGTTGCAGTCGTCGGCCTGCTCACGCTGGCCCCCACCGTCGTGTTCGCTGCCGACGCCCACGCAGACGTGAGCGGCAGCATCTGCCAGACCGCCCTGCCGAGCCAGGCGGACGACACCCTGAGCCTGATCGACAACGGCGGCCCGTTCCCGTACTCGCAGGACGGCGTCGTCTTCCAGAACCGGGAGGGCGTACTGCCCTCGCAGAGCTACGGCTACTACCACGAGTACACCGTCGTCACCCCGGGCTCGCCGACGCGCGGCGCCCGACGGATCATCACCGGTGACACGCCCCAGGAGGACTACTACACCTCCGACCACTACGCGACGTTCTACAGCATCGACTTCACCTGCTGACCCGCTGACAAGTCGACCTGCCGACCGGCCGACCGGCTGACCTGCCGACCAGTCACCCCGAGTCGCCCGCACCCGACTTCCCCGGGGTGCGGGCGGCTCGGCTTTTCGGGAGGCCAACCCGGGCCGGGCGGCACGGGGGCCGCCGCCCGAAAGGAGCGGGTCGGCGGCACGACGTTCGGATAGGTTGGTGGCCGTGGCCGGAAGCTCCGGCCGCTCCCGCCGCATACCCCGGACGGGCCGGACGAGCCAGACGAGGAAGCCCCGAAGATGACCGCGCCCCTGCCAGGTTTCGCCGGCCGCACCTACCTGTTCCAGGTCGACAACGGCGCGGCCTTCCGCAACGCCTACTCCGCCGACGGGACGCGGCTGCGCTGGGAGGGCCTCGGCGAGTCGGCCGGCCAGTGGGAGGACGTCTCGCTGCACGTCGCCCACGTGGGCCCGGAGCTCTACTTCGTCAGCTGGACGGAGGCGAGCGGCATCACCGTCAGCCACGTGATGGACCTGGCCAACCTGACCGTCCGCGTCTTCTGGACCTACGAGGGCGAAGGCGGCCGGGTCGGCGAGCTCCACACCGGCAAGCTGCAGCCCGTGGCCTGAGACCGCAGGTGACGACCCGGCGGAGCCGCCGCTACGCGCCCGCCGGGGCAGCCGGGCCGGCCGGGACGGTCAGGTGCTGGGAGAGCCACTCCAGCGACGGGGGCAGTAGGCGGTTCCAGGTCTGGAAGTTGTGGCCGCCGGTCGGGACGGTGGCGGTGCTGACGTTCATCGGCTTCTGGATGACGGCCTCGAAAGCGTCGGTCTCCTTCTTGTAGTCGCCGTCGCCCTCCTCGCTGCCGGCCAGCATCACCGAGATCCCGGGCTGGGGCAGGTTCTTCAGCCGCCACGTCAGATCGGCTTCGTTACGGCGCTGCTGACTGCCCTTGAAGAGGTCGCCGGTGGTCTCGTCCTCGGCGGCCTTGTAGTAGCCGGAGATCGAGACGGCGCTCCGGAAGACGTCGGGGTGGCGCATCGCCAGCTTCAGTGCGCAGTAGCCGCCGGTGGAGTCGCCGACCACGCCCCAGGCGTGCGGGTCGGCGGAGACCCGGTAGGACGCCTCGATCACCGGGGGGACGTCCTTGGTGAAGTACGAGTCGGCCTGCGTGCCGCCCGGGATGTCCTCGCACTCACTGTCCGCCGGCATCGCCGGGGAGGGGCGCATCAGGACCAGGACGGTGGGCTGCATCTGGCCGGTCTGCAGCAACTGGAGTGCCGTACCGGGGTAGTTGAGCCTGGTGACCAGGTTCTTGGCGTCACCGGGGAAGCCGGTCATCACTACTGCGGCGGGGAACTGACGGTTCGCGAACTCGCGCTGGAAGTACTGCGGGGGCAGGTAGACGTAGGCGTCGGTGCTGAGCCCGGTCGTCGGGCCCGCGATCCGGACCTGGTGGATCTCGCCGGCCTGCTTCGGATCCCGGCCGATCGCGCCACCGCCCTGGACGGCCACCTTGCCGAGGTTCTGCACGGTGGCGATCCGGGCCTTCGGCTCGCCCGCCGCGCCCTTGCCCAGGTTCTTGGTCTTGACGGTGACCGTGCCGGGGTTGCCCGTGCCGAGCAGGTCGTCCCAGCTGCTGTAGAAGGCGAAGTAGTTGTTGGCGACCAGGCCCAGCGCGCAGATCACGGCGAGCTGGGTACCCAGCAGCGTGCCGATCCGGCCGAGCACCGCACGCCAGTTGTTCCCCGCCAGCCGTGGCCACACCCAGACCGTCGCCGCCATCACCAGGACGGCGGCCAGCACTGCCAGTGCCAGCACCTTGTGGCTCGTCAGGCCCATGTACCCGTAGCTCCCGTACTCGACCGGGCCCCGGGCCCGTCCCTCCGACCGACGGGACACCCCGGGTCGCTCACAGGTACGAACGCCGGGAACAGGGCGCCTGGTTGCACTGAACCTCGGATCGACGCCCAGGGGGCTCCCAGCTCGCACCCACCGGGGGTCAAGTATGCACGCCCCCGCTTGCCCGCCGATCCCCCAGGTGGCCGCTCGGGCGGCTGCCCAGCCGGCTGCCCAGCTGATTGCCCGTCCACCGGATCACGGCACCGATCAGCACGAAGGCACCGGCGATCAAGGTGCAGGCTCCCGAGACCCGGCCGTAGCCGCCGGGGATCCTCGGATCGAGGAAGGGGTACGGGTACCAGTCGACGGCCGCGCCCCGGCTCAGGCTGTACACCAGGTAGAGCAGCGGGAAGGCCAACCAGCCCAGGGCCGTGCGGTAGGAGACCGGCCGCAGCGGCGGGTCGACCAGCCAGTCCAGGACGAACACCAGCGGCATGATCCCGTGGACCACGGCGTTCACCCACGGGATCTGCAGCGGCACGTCCTCGCTGGAGAGCAGCAGGACGTAGACCAGCCCGGTGATGGCCAGGTAGAGCACCACCGCGCCCCGGAGGCCGTCCGGCACCCCCGGACGCCCGAGCAACCCGAGCGCTCCCCCGGCCAGCAGCACCACGATGCCCGCGAGGTTGCTGAGGATGGTGAAGTAACTGAAGAAGTTGACCAGCGAGGCACCCTGGGTGCTCGTGTGGTACGCCTGCACGCCCACGGCCACCGCCGCGAGCAGACCGAGAGCCAGGCGCAGGACGTCCACCACGCGGTCTCGCATCGACCGTGCCTCCGTACCGTCAGATGATCATTCCTGACGCTCATCATCATGCGGCCCACCCGTGCCGACCGGCGGGCCGCCCCGGGCGACGGCCGACACTCACCCGTCCGGCGTACGTACCCGCCAGGGGCTCCACGGGCGGACAGGTACCGGGGTGACCCGCCCGGTGGCGGCCCGGGCAGCGCTGGTCGGTTCTGCCGGCCGCCGGCGTTCTGCGCCGGGTCTGCCCGGGCGTCGGTGGTGATCGGGCGTCAGCGGCGATCGGACGTCAGTGGTGATCGAGCGTCGTCCGATACGAACACCAAGACCGCACGGCAGGCAGCCACGGCATATTTGTGGCTTCCGCCAGTACGAGGCCCCGGCCGACGAGAGGAAGACTTCCCGCCAGGGGCTGCGGCCTGTCCCGAAGGCCGACGCCAAGGACAGAGGGGGAACAGCACGATGAGCGGTCAGGTGTACGACGAGATCGGCGAGGCGTTCGAGGGCTTCAAGACCCTCCCTCTCGCGCGCTACGCGGAGGTGCCCGGCTTCCTCGCCCTCGTCGGCGACGTGAACGGCAGGTCGATCCTCGACCTGGCCTCCGGAACCGGGTTTTACAGCCGGGAGTTCAAGCGCTGCGGCGCATCCCATGTCCTCGGCGTCGACATCTCCCCCGCGATGGTCGACGCGGCCCGGGCCCTGGAGGACAGCGACGGGCCAGGCGTGCACTACGAGGTCGGCGACGTCGGCGAGCTGCGCACCTTCGACCAACGCTTCGATATCGCGGTCGCGGTCCAGCTGTTCAACTACGCCGAGGACGTCGCCACCATCGAACGGATGTGCCGCAACATCCACCGCAGCCTCGTGGACGGGGCCGAGTTCTTCGTCTTCACGCAGAGCCCCGATCTCCGTTTCGACGGGCCGTCCCTGGCCAAGTACGGCTTCCTGTGCGAATTGCTCGGCGAGGAGACCGAGATCGGGCCGCGCGTGCGGATCACCGCGCTCCTCGACCCGCCGATCTCGTTCGTCGCGAACCCGCCCAGCCGCGAGGTCTTCGAGAAGTGCCTGCGGGCGGCCGGATTCAACGAGGTCACCTGGGTGCCCCTGGAGGTCTCCGCCGCCGGCGTGCGCGAGTACGGCAAGGACTTCTGGGACGACTACGCCGCGAACCCCCCGCTGACGATGCTGCGCTGCCGCGCCTGACCCCCGTTCGGGCACGACATCGACCCGACGGGCGGACCGCCCGTCGGGTCTTCTTGTCCACGCGTACGAGGCCCCTGCGGTCCGCGCGTACGAAGCCCCCGCGCCGGACCGTCAGAGCGGTACGACCGCCACCGGGCAGTGGGCGTGGTGCAGGACGGCGTGCACGGCGGTGCCAAGGCGCAGGCCGAAGTGCTGAGTCGGCTCATGCCGGGCCATCACCAGGAGGGCGGCCTCCTTCGACTCCTCGACCAGGACGGCCGCCGTGGCACCGGTGAGCTGCCTGGCCTCCACGATGACGTCCGGGAACTCCGGCTGAACGGCGTCGACGACCCGGCGCAGCAACTGCTCGTGCAGCAGGGCCTCCTCGCCGCGATCGTCGGCCCCCGGGGCCAGGTGGCTGAGACCCGGCACGATCGTGGACCAGGTGTGGACGGCGTGCACGGGGAGGCCGAGCAGTTCGGCCTCGCGGAGCGCGAACCGCAGGATGACGCCGTCCCGCTCGTCGCGGATCGCGACCAGGATGTGGCCGCCGGACTCCGGCGCGGGCCGCACCACGACCGCCGGGCAGAGCGAGTGCGCCACGACGGTCAGGCTGACCGAGCCGAGCAGCAGGGAGGCGAATCCGCCGTGCCCCCGGGTGCCGACGACGGCCAGTTCGGCGTGCTCGGCGGCGTTGAGGACGGCCGCTGCGGCGTCCCTGGGGACGACGTCCCCGGTCAGGCGCACCGTGGGGTGGGCGGCCTGCAGCTTGCCGAGCGCCTCGTCCAGGACGGCCTGCGCGTTCTGCAGGATCAGGTCGGTGACTGCGGCGCTGGCCCGTGGGGAGAGCGTGACAGTACCGGTGTTGACCGCGTGGACCAGGTGCAGCGCGCAGTCCCGCCGCTCCGCCTCGCGGGCGGCCCAGTCGGCGGCGATCGCCGCGTGCGGCGAACCGTCCACCCCGGCCACCACGCCTGCGGGGGATCTACCGATCATGATCAACTCCCGAAGCGCTCGATGCCCGCCGCACGGATCGGCCCGGTCCGGTCCGGCTCGGTACGCTCCGGCCGTCCGGCCCGTCACACGGCAAGGCCCTCCTCACCAGCATGCCCCTCCGGGGGCCGGACGGCGGCCGGGCGGTGGGTCGGGCCGTGGGTCGGGCCGTGGGTCGGACGCCGGCCGGGGTGGCCAAATTCTCCTGGCCGGGGCCGGAGCACGACTATGGTGAGCAGAGGTGCACCACCAGCTGTGCGTCACCGAACGAGTGCGTCACTTGCGGCGGCAGATCGGCATAGGAGCTGACTTGAGTACGGTTGTATGCCAGATCTGCGCCGGTACGGGCCGCCTCGGCGGCTTGCAGGGCGCCCTCAAGGGCGGGCTCCAGTGCACGCTGTGCGGCGGCATCGGGACCCGCACCGTCGATTCGCACGGCAACTGCGGGCTCTGCGACGGCACCGGCATGTACAAGCGCTACAGCGTCGACGCCATCGGCAACAAAACCCTCCTCCGGGAGGAGATCTGCCGCACCTGCGACGGCACCGGCTTCCGCCCCACCGAGGCCGATCCGCCGCTGACCACCTTCACCACCCCGTAGCGCTACCTCGTAGCACCACCTCGTAGCGCTACCTCGTAGCACTACCGCCCGGCACTACCCCTTGGTCGCAGAGCAGGCCCGGAGCATGGCCAGGACGCCGTGGACGGCCCGCTGGAACGGCTCCGGCGAGTCGGCGGCCCGGGCCAGCACGTAGCCGCCCTGGACGACGGCGGCGACCGCAGCCGCGAGGTCCGCCGGATCGGTGTCCGCCGGGAACTCACCGGCGGCCCGGCCCTCGGCGACGATCTCGGCGAGCCTGCCGCACAGCCACTCGAAAGTCTCGTGGACCGGGGCCCGCAGCTCCGGGTCGGCGATCACCTCGGCGTCCTGCGCCATCCGGCCGACCGGGCAGCCGCGCAGCGACTCGCGCTCGGCCAGCAGGTACCCCTCGATCCGCTCGTACGCCGTGCCGGGGCCGGCCATCCGCTGCTCGGCCCGGGTGCGCAGCTGCTCCGCGCTGCGGCGCAGCGCGGCGGCGGCGAGGTCGGGCTTGCCGGTGAAGTGGTGGTACATGCTCCCCTGGCCGACCCCGGCGCGCTGCTGGACGGCCTTCGGGCTGGTACCCGTGTAGCCGCGCTCCCGGAGGAGTTCCTGCATGGTCTCGATCAGCCTGTCCTGGGTCGCCATACGGCCACTGTACCTAGCGGTAGGTATGGCGGGCCAGAGGATGCCGACGCCACGGACGCACCCCGGCGTCGCGACCGGGTGAATCACCCCTGACCCCGGCCCTCGGACGGGCGATGAGCTGACAGGATACTGGCCATGACGTACCTCGCCGCCGATGACCGCTACTCCTCGATGACCTTCCGCCGCGCCGGCCGCAGCGGCGTGCAGTTGCCCGCCGTCTCGCTCGGGCTGTGGCACAACTTCGGTGACACCCAGCCGTTGGAGGTGCAGCGCGCAGTGCTGCGCCGGGCCTTCGACCGGGGCGTCACCCACTTCGACCTGGCCAACAACTACGGCCCGCCGTACGGCAGTGCCGAGAAGAACTTCGGCACCCTGTTCGCCCAGGATTTCCGCCCCTACCGGGACGAGCTGTTCATCGCCTCCAAGGCCGGCTACGACATGTGGCCCGGCCCGTACGGGGACGGCGGCTCGCGCAAGTACCTGCTGGCCAGCCTGGACCAGTCGCTCGGCCGGATGGGCCTGGACTACGTCGACGTCTTCTACTCGCACCGCTACGACCCGGACACCCCGCTGGAGGAGACCGTCGGCGCCCTGGCCTCGGCCGTCCGGTCGGGCAAGGCGCTGTACGCGGGCATCTCCAACTACCCGGCAGAGCAGCACCGGGAGGCCGTGGCGCTGCTTCGCGAGTTGGGCACGCCTGTGCTGCTGAACCAGGCGCGGTACTCGATCCTGGACCGGAGGGTGGAGGAGGACGGCGTGCTGGAGGCGGTCGGCGAGACGCAGACCAGCCTGATCGCCTACTCCCCGCTGGCCCAGGGGTTGCTGACGGATCGTTACCTGAGTGGTGAGGTCCCGGCGGGTTCGCGGATGTCGGTCGGCCACTTCCTCAAGGAGGAGGCGCTCACCGGGGCGAAGCTCGAGCAGCTGCGAGCGCTGGCCAAGGTCGCCGAGCAGCGCGGGCAGAGCCTCGCGCAGCTGGCGCTCTCCTGGGTGCTGCGGGACTCGCGGGTGGTCTCGGTCATCATCGGCGCCAGCAGCGTCGCGCAGCTCGACCAGAACCTCGACGCGCTGAACGGCGCGCCGCTGACGACCCTCGAGCTGGCCGAGATCGACCGCCTCAGCCGCTGAACCGGCGCTCGTGCGGGCCGCTCCAGCACATGGCTGGAGCGGCCCGAACGACGTCAACTAGGCAGCAGGGGTGTACTTGTAGCCCACCCGACGGACCGTCACGATGGTGTTCCGATAGGTGCTGCCGAGCTTGCGGCGCAGTCGCGCCACGTGCACGTCCACGGTGCGACCGTCGCCGATGTGACCGTAGCCCCAGACGGCGGAGACCAGGTGGTCACGGGTGTGCACCCGCTGCGGGTGCCCGGTGAGGTGGGCGAGCAGCTCGAACTCCAGGTAGGTCAGGTCGAGCAACTCGCCGTCCACCCAGGCGTTTCGGCGCTCCAGGTCGATGCTGATGCCACGCGCGGACGGCTGCCCGGAGGGCTGTGCGGGCGACTGTCCGGATCGCGCGGCCGGGAACTGAGCCTGGGGCTGGGCCGGGAACTGGGCCGGGACGCTGCGGGCACCGGGGGCCGGCGCCTCGGCCGGGAGGAGGATCAGGTACCCGACCAGCGGCTGGCCCGCTGCGGCGGACGCGCCGAACTGGTCACCGTACTGCGCCAACAGCCCCTGTGGGATGGCAGCTTGCGGAAGCGTGGCGACGACGGTGGCACCTGCGGGCAGTGCGGTGAGCAGTGCGGCCGGAACGGCCTGCGGATAGGACTGCGACTGGGACTGCGTCAGCGGCAGCGTGGTGGGGAGCTGAGCGGGCTGGGCCTGGGCCGGCACTGGATGCTGGGCACCGCCGGAGTGCCATCGCTCGGCGGTCGAAGGGACCGACCGGACCGCGCGCAGGTGCGGGGTCGCGGAGGGCAGGGCAAGGGTGGCCGTGGAGGAAGACATGGTGCCGCTCTTTCGCGCGTGACGGAGTGTGGATTCGTCTGCGCGTCGACCGGGCCGAGCTGCCGGGGCTGACCTGAGGTCAGCGGGCGGAGAGCCGGGACGCGCTGGGCGAACCCGGACACGTCTGGTCGAACAGGTGCGGCTGTCGGGACGGCCAGAAAGGCTCAAGGTCGAATCGACCCTGGGCGCTGTCCGCGACGTTGTTCATGCGCTCATTGAACCAGATGAACGGGTGGCCGCGCCTCATCCGTCCACCGATTGCCGGTCCAGCTCAGTTGGCGGCTGCCCGGTTCGCCGCACGGCGGGTGGCTGCCGCGTGCTCCACCAGCCGGATCAGCAGTTCCTTGCCGTCCTCGCGGCGGCGGGCGTCGCAGAGCAGCACCGGCACCGTCCGGTCGAGGTCCAGCGCCGCCCGGACGTCGTCGGGGGCGAACACCTCGGTGCCCTCGAAGCAGTTCACCGCGACGACGAACGGGATGCCGCGCTGCTCGAAGAAGTCCACCGAGGGGAAGCAGTCCGCCAGCCGCCGGGTGTCGGCGAGCACCAGGGCGCCGAGCGAGCCTTGGGCCAACTCGTCCCAGACGAACCAGAACCGGTCCTGGCCCGGGGTGCCGAACAGGTAGAGCGCGAGGCCCGGCCGGAGGTCGATCCGGCCGAAGTCCATCGCCACGGTGGTGGTGCGCTTGCCCTCCACGCCGGCGATGTCGTCCACCGGGCGACCGAGCTCGCTGAGTTGCTCCTCGGTGCGCAGCGGCCGGATCTCGCTGACGGCACCGACCAGGGTGGTCTTGCCGGCGCCGAAGCCGCCGGCCACCAGGATCTTGATCGCGGTCACGCCCCAGGGCGAGGGGGTGAGGTCAGAGCGCACGGAGGCCATTGATCACGTCTCGTAGCAGGCGCTCGTCCGGAAGTTGGGCGAGCGCAACGGGTCGGGTGACGCTGATCAGCTCGGCGTCGTGCAGATCGCCGAGGAGGACGCGCACCACACTGACCGGCAGGTCGGTGTAGGAGCCGAGCTCGGCGACGCTCAGCGGCTCGTGCCGGCAGAGCGCCAGGATGGCGTGGTGTTCGTGGTCCAACGCGGGCAGCGCGCCGTCCCGTTGGGCCTGCGTGGGCAGCGTGACGGCCTGTTCGGCCGGTCCACCGTCCGCTTCTTCCCCCAGGCCCTCCGGGCCGGTCCGGTCGACGGCGATGATCAGTGAGATCAGGTCGAACAGGCCGTCGTCGGACGGCCTGGCCCGCCCCCTGGTCATCGAGAACAGCCGAACCACCGGGCCCGCGTCGTCGTCGAACCAACGGTCGTCCACGGGTGTGCGCGGCGCGAACAGGTCGGTCCCGGACGCGGCTTCCTCGGTACTCATCGCCTCACTCATCTCCCCGGCGGCGGTGTGGACTCGGTGCGCGGCTCGGCGGACAGGTGCTCACCGACCCGCTTGACCAACAGTGCCATCTCGTAGGCGATCTGGCCCACGTCCGACTCGGCCTCGCTGAGCACCGCGAGGCAACTGCCGTCCCCAGCTGCGGTGATGAAGAGAAATGCCTCGTCCAGCTCGACCATCGTCTGCCGGACCCCGCCAACCTGGAAGTGCCGGCCGGCGCCCTTGGCCAGGCTGTGGAAGCCGGCCGCGACCGCCGCCAGGTGTTCGGCGTCCTCGCGGGCGAGACCGCTGGACGTGCCGGTGGCCAGGCCGTCGCTGGACAGGATCACCGCGTGCCTCAGGGCCGCGACGCGTCCCACCAAGTCGTCCAGGAGCCAGTTGAGGTCTCCGGACGGCTGCGTCGTTGCGGTCATGATTCGGTTCCTTCCGCTGAAACAGGCTGAGCTTTTGGTACTGGTGCTGCGGGCAGCGCGTGCTGAGCCGGGGCTGCGGCGAGCGCCTGCGGCACGGGGGACGGCGTCAGCGCGGCACGCGGCCGGGGCGGCTCGGGCGTCGGCTGAACCGCCGGAGCCACCGGAGCTGTCGGAACTGCCGGAGCCGCCGGGGTGGCGGCCGGGCTGTCCGGGCTGTCCGGGCTGTCCGGGACGACGGTGAGCGAGGCGGGCTGCAGCCGGTCGCCCCGGCCGCGCTTGTAGCCGCGCTGGAAGGAGGCGAAGGTCGACCTGGCCTCCTCGGGCGACCGCTCCCGGCCGGGGTCCGCAGACTCCTCCGGGGTGGCCGCCTTGAGCTGGGGAGCGAGGTTGGCCTGCCGTACCCGGCGGGGCAGCAGCCCGCCCGCCGGGATCGGCGCGGCGTGCGCGGGGGCCGGGGCGGCCGGGGCCGGACCGGCCTGGCCCTGGGGCTCGGCGGCGGCCTCCTCGCCCGCCCGGCGGTGGCGCCCGGTGCCACCGGAGGAGGCGCGGCGGCGGGGCAGGCCGCCCGGCGTACGGGCCGGCTCGGCGACCGCCGGGCGTGGTCCGCCGATCGGGCGCGGGGAGGACCGTACCGGCTCGTCGGCCGTGACGGGCGCCCCGGCGCTGTGCCGGTGCCCGCTGTCCTCGGCCAGCGCCGGTACGGCGACCAGCTCGCGGCGGCCGCGCCGCACGGCGGGCTTCGCACCCGCCGCCGGGACGGGCGGCGCGGCCGCCGCCGACGGGTCGAGGCCCTGGTCGACGGCCTCGGCGAGGAGTTCGCGCGGGATCAGCACCACGGCGGCCGTACCGCCGTACGGCGAGGGCCGCAGGTGCACCCTGATGCCGTGCCGGCGGGCCAGCCGGCTGACCACGAAGAGGCCCAGCCGGTCGGTGTCCGCGAGGTCGAACTCCTGCTCCACCGCGAGCCGTTGGTTGATCTCGGCGAGCGCCTGCTCGCTGAGCCCGAGCCCCCGGTCGTCGATCTCCAGGCAGAAGCCGTGCGCGACCACCTCGCCCTGCACGGTCACCTGGGTCTGCGGCGGGGAGTAGACGGCGGCGTTCTCGACCAGCTCGGCGATCAGGTGGGTCACGTCGGCGACCGCGCTGCCCATCAGCCCGGTGCCGGGGAACGGACGGACGATCACCCGGGCGTAGTCCTCGACCTCGCCGACGGCGGCGCGGACCACGTCGACCATCCGGACGGGCTTGCGCCAGGCCCGGCCCGGCGATCCGCCGGACAGGATGATCAGGCCCTCGGCGTGCCTGCGCATCCGGGTGGTCAGGTGGTCCAGCCGGAACAGGTCCTCCAGCTCGGTCGCGTTCTCGGTGCGTCGCTCCATGGTGTCGAGCAGGGTCAGCTGGCGGTGCAGCAGCACCTGGCTGCGCCGCGCGAGGTTGACGAAGACCGCCGACACGCCCCGGCGGAGCTCGGCCTGCTCCACGGCCGCCTGGAAGGCGGCCCGCTGCACCTCGTTGAAGGCCTGCCCGACCTGCCCGATCTCGGCCCCGCCGAATTCCAGGGCGGGCGCTTCGGCCTCGACGTCCACGGCCTCGCCCCGGCGCAGCCTGAGCATCACGGCGGGCAGCCGGGTGCCGGAGATCTCCAGCGCGGCGTTCCGCAGCCCGATCAGTTCGCGGGCCAGGCCACGGCCGATCCGGTACGAGACGACGATCGAGAGCACCACCCCGATCAGCCCGACCAGACCGGCGACGCCACCGCGGACCAGCGCGTTGTCCGTGTACGCCGTCGCCCGGGCCGCGATGGTGTCGCCCAGCCGGGTGTTCAGGTCGGCGAGGTCGTGCAGGGCCGAGGAGGCGAGGTCGTGGTAGCTGGTCTGGGACGGGTCCTTGGCGGCCTGGGCCCGGTCGCCGGAAGCCTCGAAGAACGCCTCGTCATTGGACAGGTAGGTCCAGTTGCTGCTGATCTGCAGGTCCCGGTAGTCGGCCTGGTCCTGCGGGTCGAGTTCGCTGATGTAGATGGCGAACAGCGCGCGCTGGTTGTGCAGCCCGTCCAGGGCCGCCTGGACCATCCGCTCGTCCGGCGAGCCGGTCACCCGCAGGCCCTCGATCGCGGCGTCCTCCTGGGAGAGGTACTCGCGGGCCCGCATCAGCTCGATCAGGATCATGCCCTGCCGGGGCAGCTGACCGCTCTGCCTGCTGACGAACGAGGAGCGGAAGCCGAACACGGGCTCGATCAGGTCGCCGTACTGGCCGATCACGTAGCCCCAGCTGTTGGCCGCCCGGTTGACCTGGCCCCGGAGGGCGGCCAGCTGGTCGGCGGCGTTCAGGATGCTCTGGAACCTGGCCCGCTGGCTCCGGTCGAGCTTCGAGTCCGCCGAGCCGCTCGCCTGGTAGCGCAGCAGCTGGAGGTCACGGTCGGTGACCGCCTGCGCCTGCAGGTAGGTGTCCTTGGCCGGCTGGGAGGCGGGGTCGGCGAGCGTGAGGACGGCCGCCCGGCGTTCGTCCTGGAGGTCCCGGGCGTATTCGTCGGTGGGCGCGCTGAAGCTGCGGTAGGCCGCGCTGACGTCCAGTTGGGTCCAGGCGTCGCCGGTGGTCACGAGGGTCGCGTAGACCCAGAGGCCGGTGAGCGCGACGATGGGCACCATCAGCAGCGCGATGATCTTCGCGCGGATCGAGCGGCTGCGCAGACGCATGGAGTCCTCGGTGGGGAAGGGCCAGGCGCGGACGGGGGTGCGGTCGTGGGGCGCTGCCCTGGGCAGCCGGAACCGGCCGGAGCGATGACGACCCGGCCGGTGGATCTGCGCGAGCTTACTACTCCCTGACCACTCGTTCGAAGGGTCGAACTCATTGTTCCGAGCCGGACCTGGACCGCACGTCATGATCATAGTCATTTGTCCGTAAAGCGGGTAATGCCCCCTGGTCGATCGGTGACATCGGGAGACTTGGCACGTGCCGATCGGGCGGAACGCACCGGCAGCCCCTGGGCAGCGGTGCGGTGATCCGGTAGCTTCGCAGCAGTCCCTCACCCGGCCGGTGCCCGGACCGGTGAGCGGCCCGGGGTCACGAGAGGATCGGGGGCGGTGTGCGCGAGTCCAGCAGCCCCGCCCTGCCCGCCCGGGCGGTCGGCGGCCTGGCCGACTCGGTGTACGACACCGCCGAACGCGAACCGGCCCTGGTCCAGCTCTCCCGCCGCCGGGGTGACCGGTGGCTGGATGTGACGGCCCGTCAGTTCAGGGACGAGGTCATGGCGTTGGCCAAGGGCCTGCTCGTCCGGGGCGTGCGGTACGGCGACCGGGTCGCGGTGATGTCGGGCACCCGATACGAGTGGACGCTCTTCGACTACGCGCTCTGGTCGATCGGCGCGATCCCCGTCCCCGTCTACCCCACCTCCTCGGCCGAGCAGGTGCGTTGGATCCTGGCCGAGACCCAGGCGATGGCCTGCGTGGTCGAGCACGAGGACCACGCGATGACGGTCGGTGCCGTCTGCGACGCGCTCCCCGACCTGACCGGTATCTGGCAGCTCGACCGGGGCTGCGTGGCCACCCTCACCGAGGACGGCCACGGCGTGCCCGACAGCCTGGTGCACCGCCAGCGCCTCGGCGTCACCCCGGACTCCGTCGCCACCGTCATCTACACCTCGGGCACCACCGGCCGCCCCAAGGGCTGCCTGCTGACCCACGGCAACTTCGCCGCCGAGGCGGACGCGCTGCTCGCCCAGTGGGGGCCGGTCTTCCGGGACAGCGGCCCGGTACCGCCCGCCACCCTGATGTTCCTGCCGCTGGCCCATGTCTACGGGCGGGTGGTGCAGATCGCGGCGGTACGCGGCGGCGTCCGGCTGGGCCACCACGGACAGCTCACCACCGACTCGCTGCTGCCCGCCCTCGCCTCGTACCGGCCCACCTTCCTGCACGTGGTGCCGTACATCCTCGAGAAGATCCACCAGCGCGCCCGGGAGGCCGCCGAGCAGGCCGGGCGCGGCGAACTCTTCACCCAGGCCGCCGAGACGGCCGTGGAGTGGGCCGCCGCACGCGAGCAGCGCGCCTTCGGCCACGGCCCCGGCCCCGGCCCGGCGCTGCGCCTGCGGCACCGCGCGTACGACCGCGTGGTCTACCAACGGCTGCGCGCGGTGTTCGGCGGCCGGGTGCGCAACGTGATGTGCGGCGGCTCCACCCTCACCCGCGAACTCGGCCTGTTCTTCGCCGGCGCGGGCATGACGGTGTACGAGGGGTACGGGCTGACCGAGACCACCGCCGCCGTCACCGCCAACCCGCCCGGCAAGCCCAAGTTCGGCACGGTCGGCCTGCCCGTCCCCGGCGCCTCGGTGACGATCGGCGACGACGGCGAGGTCTGGGTCAGCGGTCCCACCATCTTCACCGGCTACCTCAACAACCCGCGCGAGACCGAGGAGAGCCGGTACGACGGCTGGTTCGCCACCGGCGACCTCGGCGCGCTGGACGAGGACGGCTACCTCACCATCACCGGCCGCAAGAAGGAGCTGATCGTCACCAGCAGCGGCAAGAACCTGGCCCCGGCCGCCCTGGAGGACCGGGTCCGGGCCCATCCGCTGGTCGCCCAGTGCCTGGTGGTCGGGGACGACCGCCCGTACGTGGCCGCGCTGATCACCCTGGACGCGCAGGCCCTGGCGCACTGGCTGAAGGCCCGGGGTCGCGAACAGCTGGACCCCTGGGGGGCGTTGGCGGACGTGGAGCTGCACGCCGAGGTCCAGCGGGCGGTGGCGGCGGCCAACACCACCGTCTCCCGGGCCGAGTCGATCCGCGCCTTCCGCCTGCTGCCGAAGGAGTTCAGCCTCGAACAGGGGCTGCTGACCCCTTCTTTGAAGCTGCGCCGGCAGGCGATCGTCGAGCGGTACGCGGACGACATCGCCGAGCTCTACGCGACCTGACCCCTGCCGTTCATCCGGTGCCGCCCATCTGGTCCAGACCTCTTGACGGGCCGCTTGGTCCAGTCCATTGTGTGGCTCGGCCTGCGTGCGGCAGGCTGACTCCTCCCGTCCCTCCGGGAGCACTCCAGCCTTCCCCCACACCCTGGAGATTCCGTCATGGAACGTGCCCGCATCACCCCACCCACCCCCAGCAGGCGCCGGCCGCGCGCCCGGGGACCGCTCGCCGCCCTGCTCGGGCTCGGCCTGCTGGCCGGCGGCAGCCTCACCGCACTCACGCTCGGCAGCAGCGCAACCGCCGCCACCACGGCTGCCGGTACTGCTCTCGGCAGCAACTGGTACGCCAGCGCCCCCTACCTGATGCCCGAGGACAACAGCCCGCCGGATGCTGCGGCCGTCATGGACGCCACCGGCCAGAAGGCGTTCCAGCTGGCCTTCATCCTGGACGGCGGCAGCTGCCGGCCCGCCTGGGGCGGTACGTCCGCCATCACCACCGACACCACCATGCCCGCCGTGATCCAGACCATCCGGAGCAAGGGCGGCGACGTCTCGGTCTCCTTCGGCGGATACGGCGGCACCAAGCTGGGCCAGACCTGCGGCACCCCGGAGGCCACCGCCGCCGGGTACCAGAAGGTCGTCGACAAGTACCAGTTGAAGGCGGTCGACTTCGATCTGGAGGAGCCCGAGTACGAGAACACGGCCGCCATCCACAACGAGATCGGCGCGGCCCGGCTGCTCCAGCAGAACAACCCCGGCCTGTACGTCTCGATCACCACGGCGGGCACCACCTCGGGCACCGGCTGGTTCGGGCAGCAGATGCTGGACGAGGCCAAGTCGCAGGGCTTCACGCCGAACAACTACTCGATCATGCCCTTCGACGGTGGCTTCAGCGGCGGGGCCGCGCAGACCGACGCGCTCGTCAAGTTCAACGCGCTGCTCCAGTCCACCTTCGGCTGGAACGAGGCCACCGCGTACGCCCACGAGGGCGTCTCGATGATGAACGGGCGCACCGACTCCGCCGAGTACTTCCGGCAGGCCGACTTCCAGACCGTGCTGGACTTCGCCACCGCCCACGGGCTGGCCCGCTACACCTTCTGGTCCGTCAACCGGGACCGGCAGTGCACGGGCGCGGTGGACCCGGGGCTCTCCGGCTCCTGCTCCAGCGTGGCGCAGAGCGACTGGGACTTCACCAAGTACACCGTCCGCTTCGCCGGGGCCACCCCGCCCACCACCGCGCCTCCGACCAGCCCGCCCCCGACCTCGTCCTCGCCGTCACCGTCGTCCTCGGGCAGCTGCACGGCGGCGCCGTGGGACAGCACCAAGGTCTACACGGCGGGCAACACGGTCTCCTACGGCGGCCACCAGTGGCACGCCAAGTGGTGGACCCTGAACGAGAACCCGAGCGCGAGCGGCCAGTGGGGCGTCTGGGCCGACGACGGTCCCTGCTGAGCAGCGCGGGTAGGTACTGACAGCGAGTCGGCCGCACCCCTGGCGGGGTGCGGCCGACCGTTCCTGACGGTGGGGCGTCAGGCTCCGGCAGTCATGGCGGGCAGGTAGCCGCCCGCCTGGCCGGAGGCGTTGGGGTGGTAGCTCTCGTCGATCGGGAAGGTGGTGCTGTTCAGCCAGGTGCTGCTGTCGCCGCAGATCTCGTGGCTCGCGAACAGGCCGCGGACGTCCTCGAAGGTGAAGCCCGCGTTGGCGACTCTCTTGGCGATCACGCCGTCGAGGGTGTCCGCCGCGCCGTTGATCGCGTTCCGCTTGGTGTCGCTGATGCCGAACCAGCAGTTACCGGGGACCTGGTAGAGGTGCGGGTAACCGAGCACCACCACGTGCGCGTTGGGGGCCGCGCTGTGGATCGCCGAGTAGACCTGGTCGAGCTTGCCGGGCAGGGTGTTGGTCGCGTACGCCTCGGCGTTGCTGACGGCGTTGAGGCAGGAGCTGTCGGAACTCAGCACACAGGTCTCCATCGTGCTGGCGAACCCGGCGTCGTTGCCGCCGATGGTGAGGCTCACCAGGGTGGTGGAGGAGTCGAGGGCGGAGATCTGGCTGTTCAGCACGTCGCCGGTGACGGCCCCCGAACAGGCGACGAAGGCGAAGGCCGACGGGCTGTTGGCGTTCTTCCAGAGGTAGGGGTAGGAGTTGTAACTCCGCTTACAGCTACCACTCTCGCTGGTGTAGTTGCCGGCTCCGACGCCGGAGGAGTAGGAGTCCCCCAGTGCGGCGTAGTGAACCGACGCGGCGTTCGCGGTGGTCGCGGCGGCGATGGTGGAGAGGGAGAGCAGGGCTGCCAGGCTGGCGGCGAACACAACACGGGCTGAGCGCACGGGCACCTCCATGGAGTGATGCGGGTCACATTTTTGTACCAGTCAGTAGCTACCCGCGATAGTGCCCATGCCAAAGTTGTTGCGGAGCGCTGCTTTTATCGCCGCGTCAGACCTGAAATGTGTCAAGTTGACTGTCGGACAAGCAGGTTGTCCCGTTGTCCGACACCCGACATCAGTGGAAGAAGGTCATCCCGGTGTGCGGCAGTTCCTCGATCGTCTCGTTGGCGGCGGCCGGTACCCCGAGCTCGAGGACGGCGGCGCTGACGGCTACCCGCGCCTGCCGCAGACCTGGAGCGCCCCAACCGAGCAACTCGACCGCGAGCCCGGGGGCGACCAGCAGCCGCCGGTAGTGACGGCCCGAGGCCGGGTCGGGAGCGGTCGGCCCCACCGCGCGCAGCGGGGCCGCCATCCGGACCCGCGCACACTCGTGCCCGCCGTTCGCGGAACCGACCCGGTCGTAGAGGTAGCCGAGGTAGTACGGCCGACCGATCAGCGCCTGGGCCTCCTCCGCCGCCTCGCGGGCGAGCGCGGCCCCCGGGTCGCCGTCGTCCTCCGGCTCCAGCGAGCCGCCCGGCAGGCTGACCACGCCGTCCTTGGGGTTCACCAGCGTCAGCACCCGCCCGTCCGGCACGAAGAGCCACCCCCAGGACTGCTTGACCGGCAGGTCACCGGGCACCGTCTCACCGGGACGCCACGGCCACCCGGCGATGGGCCGCCGCCGAACGCGGCCGAGCAGCTCGGCAATCTCCGCGCTGTACTCGATGCGGCTCATTCGTCCCCCTCCGGTGTCCGGCCGTCAAGGCGTGCGGTGATCTCGGTGTGCAGTGGTCTCGGTGTGTGCAGTGGTCTCGGCGCGTGCCCCGTGAACCTGCGCCGTGGTCCGGTGCCGGGGGCGCGACTGTACCGCCGCGCGCCCTGCCTGTTGATCTTCCCCGAACATCCGGTCGATGAACAGCCCTGACCGCCGCCCGGGGCATGCCGGACCGGCACGCCCCGGGCGGCCGTATCCCGGCCCGGTCGCGGCCCTGCCCCGGCCCTGCCCCGGACGTGCTCGGTCGGCGACTCGTCAGCTCTCCCCCGTCAGCCCTCCCCCTCCTGGAGCGGCAGCGGGAAGCCCGGCCGGGCCACCGCGTCCCCGCGCTCGTCCGGCGGGACGGCCGCCAGCACCGCCTCGGTCTCCAGCGCCGACATCGGGCACAGCCACCCGTCCACCAGGGCCCAGCCGTGCGCCTCCCCGTCGCGCCGCAGCAGCAGCTCCCCCGTCCCGTACCCGGCGACGGCCGCCGCCAGCGTGACGCAGAACGCCTCCATCCCGCGCCCGCCGGCCGACAGCTGCCCGGACCCCACGCAGAGGTCGGTGGCGGCCGCCAGCTCCTCGCCCTCGGCCAGGCCGACCGAACGCAGCGTGAGCCCGTGGCACCCGTCCCCCGCGCCGGCGGCGAGCGCGAGGCAGACCTCGGAGACGTACTGCAGCACGGCGGTCAGCCGCGCCTCGGGCCGGTCGTCCCAGCCGATCGCCGCCAGCAGCGCCGCGCAGCCGATCGAGATCCGGACCCTGGCCAGGTGGTCCTCGCGCAGGGCGGGCAGCAGCTCGGCCAGCCGCTGCCCGGTGTAGCGGAACGGCTCCCCGGCGAGCTCCGGGTCGGCGGCGTACGCGACCCGGGCCACCGGGTCGCCCGGGTCGAGCAGGTGCTCCTCGCAGAACTCCTCGAAGTCGGCCGGTTCGAGGACCCGCAGGTGGACGTCCAGCCCCTGCCCGTGCAGCACCCGCAGCCGGCCCTCCGTCCACCGCAGGTAGGACGCGTAGTCGGCCCCGCCGAACAGCCCGTACCGCTCCAGGCCCGCGAAGTCGGCGGCGTCGGCCGCCACCGCGAGCGCCACCGGCTGCGCGGGCGGCGCCGCCCGGGAACGGCCCCGGCGGCCGAAACCGGGCGGACGGGTGGACTCGCGGTTCGGCCGGGATTCGCGGTTCGGACGGCTCTCGGAGGCGTGCTTCTTCGACATAAACCCTCCTTCGGGAACAACCGTCGGAGCACCCGCTGCAGTCGGGTCACCGATTGCGGCCGAACATACACACCGTCACCGACAATCCACTCGCTGCGACCGGGCGACCACCGGCACCGCCCGCGTTGTCGGTGCCTGCCGCTAGGGTCGGGGACCATGCGACTCCTGCATACCTCCGACTGGCATCTCGGGCGCTCCTTCCACCGGGAGAGCCTGCACGACGCCCAGCGCGCGTTCCTCGACCATCTGGTGACGGTGGTCCGGGAGCGGGGCGTCGATGCCGTGCTGGTCGCGGGGGACGTCTACGACCGTGCCCTGCCCGGGCTGGACGCGGTCGCGCTCTTCGACGACGTACTTCACCGGCTCGGCGATCTCGGGGTGCCGACGGTCTTCATCAGCGGCAACCATGACTCGGCCCGCCGCCTCGGGGTCGGCGCCGGGCTGATCGGCCGGGCCGGCATCCACCTGCGGACGGACCCGGACGGCTGCGCCGTGCCCGTCATGCTCGCCGACGAGCACGGCCCGGTCGCCGTCTACGGCCTGCCGTACCTGGAGCCCGCGCTGACCAGGGAGCGCTTCGGGCTGGAGCGCGGCGGCCACGACCAGGTGCTCGGCGCCGCGATGGAGCAGGTCCGGGCGGACCTCGCCGCGCGGCCCGCCGGGACACGGGCGGTGGTGCTGGCACACGCCTTCGTGACGGGCGGCGAGCCGAGCGACAGTGAGCGCGACATCACGGTCGGCGGCGTGGCGGCCGTCCCCACCACCGTCTTCGACGGCGTGCACTACGCCGCCCTGGGCCACCTGCACGGCTGCCAGACGCTCGCCCCGCACCTGCGCTACAGCGGCTCACCGCTCGCGTACTCCTTCTCCGAGGTGCACCACCGCAAGAGCATGTGGCTGGTCGACCTCGCCGGTGACGGCTCGGTCGACGCCGAGCGCGTGTACTGCCCGGTGCCCCGCCCACTGGCCCGGCTGCGCGGGCCGCTCGCCGGCCTGCTCGCCCGTCCGGAGTACGCGCAGCACGAGGAGTCCTGGGTCCAGGCCACCCTCACCGACGCGGCCCGCCCCGCCAACCCGATGGACGAGCTGCGCAAACGCTTCCCGCACACCCTCCAGCTGCTCTTCGACCCCGAACACACCCCGGGCGAGGCACACCCCTCGTACGCGGCCCGGGTCAGCGGCCGCCCCGATCTGGAGGTCGCCGAGGGCTTCGTACGGCACGTCCGCCCGGGCAGTGAGGTGGACGAGCTGGAGCGCGGCTGGCTGCGGGAGGCGTTCGAGCACGTCCGGCAGGGCAGCGACCGCGCCGGGGAGCTAACCGGGCCAGAGCTGCCAGGGCGAGCGCTACCGGGACAGGAGGCGGTCCGATGAGGCTGCACCAGCTGACCGTCACGGCCTTCGGCCCGTTCGCCGGGACGGAGCGGGTCGACTTCGACCAGCTCGCCTCGGCGGGCCTGTTCCTGCTGCGCGGCGCCACCGGCGCGGGCAAGAGCAGCGTGCTGGACGCGGTCTGCTTCGCCCTCTACGGCGAGGTGCCCGGCGCCCGGAAGGGCAACCCGCTGCGCAGCGACCACGCCGACCCCCTGCTGCTCACCGAGGTGCGGCTGGACGTCACCCTCGGCGGGCGGCGGCTGGAGATCACCCGCAGCCCCGAGCAGAAGCGCCCCAAACGGCGCGGCACCGGTCTGACCACCGAGAAGCCGCAGACCCTGCTGCGCGAGTGGTGCGCGGAGCTGGCCGACGGCAGCGCCGGCTGGCGGGCCGTCAGCAAGTCGCACCAGGAGGCGGGCGAGGAGATCCGCCGGCTGATCGGGATGAGCCGGGACCAGTTCTGCCAGGTGGTGCTGCTCCCCCAGGGCGACTTCGCCCGCTTCCTGCGCGCCGACGCGAACGACCGGGCCGCGCTGCTCCGCCAGCTCTTCGACACCGGCCGCTTCGACCAGGTCGAACGGTGGCTCGGTGAGCAGCGGCGCGGGCACGAGGCGAAGGTCCAGGCCGGGCTCCGGGGGCTGCGCGACCTGGCCGGCCGGGCGCACGAGGTAGCGGGCCCGGCGGCGGAGCCCGCCGGGGGCTGGGTGCCCGGCGAGGACGGCCCTCCGGCCGAGCTCGCCGACGGGCTGCTGGCCTGGGCGGCGATCCTGCGCGGCGGCGCCGCCGAACAGCTCGCGGTCGCGCACTCCGCGCTGGCCGCCGCGGAGTCCGCGCAGGAGGCCGCCCAGCGGCACCACGAACGGGCCGGGGAGCTGGCCGACCGCCAGCGCCGCCACCGGGCGGCCGTCCTGGAGGCGGCCCGGCTGGCCGACTCCTCGGCAGACCTCGCCCGCGACCAGCAGCGGCTGACGGCCGCTCAGGCCGCCGTCGGGGTCGAGTCCCTGCTGCGTCTGCGCGACGGCGCCGCCACCGCCCACCGGTCCGCCGAGCGGACGGAGCGCGAGCGCCGGGCCGAGGCCGGCGCCGACCCGGCGGTGGACGCCGACGGGCTGGCCGCCACCGAACGGCAGCTGCGGGAGCAGCTCGGGCGGCTGGCGGCGGCCAGGTCCGACGAACAGCGTCACGCCGAGCTCGGCCGCGAGCAGGAGCAGCTCACCCACGAGCGCGGCCGGGCCGAGGAGGCCGCCGAGGACGCCCAGGAGTGGCTGGTCGGGTTCGACGCCCGGCTGAAGACCCTGCAGGACGACCAGACCGAGGCCCGCGCCGCCGAGGCCCGGGTCGAACAGCTGGACACCCGCCGCACCGAGCTGGCCGGCCGGCTCGACGCCGCCGCCCGCCGGGACGCGCTGCGCGGCCGGATCACCCAGGCCGAGGGCGAGCTGCTGACCCTGCGCGAACGGGCCTTGGACGCCCGCGGCCACAGCCAGGACCTGCGCGAACGACGGCTCACCGGGATGGCCGCCGAGCTGGCCGGGCAGCTGGCCGACGGCGAGCCCTGCCGGGTCTGCGGATCGGCCGTCCACCCGGCCCCCGCGCGGCCCAGCGGCGCCCAGGTGAGCGCCGAGGACGAGGAACGGGCGCGCGCGGTCCAGCTGCGCGCCGAACAGGAGGCCGGCGACGCCGAGTCCGCCCTGACGGCGCTCCGGGTCGACGAGGCGTCGGCTGCGGGCGCCGCCGGTACGCAGAGTGTCGCGGAGCTTCGCGAGGCGCTCGGCTCCGTCGAGCAGCATCGGCGGGAGGCGCTGCGGGCCGCCGACGGCCTCGGTCTGACGACCCAGCGGATCGCCGAGTTGACGGCGGAACAGCACAAGCAGCAGTCCGAGCTCCGCCAGGCCGGGGAGCACAGCGCCGCGCTGGCCGCCAAGGTGCAGACGCTGGCCGCCGAGCGGGCGGAGCTGGGCCTGCGGGTCGCCGCCGCGCGCGGTGACGCCCCGTCGGTCGCCGCGCGGTCGGTCGCACTGACGTCCCTCGCCGACGCGCTGGCCGCCGCAGCGGGCGCGGCCCGGACCGGCGCCGAGACGGCGGCCCGGCTGGGCGGGGCGGAGCACGAGCTGCGCCAGGCCGCGCGGGCGGCGGGTTTCGCCGATCCGGAGGCGGCCCGCGCCGCGCTGCTGTCCAGCACCGAGCTGTCGGCGCTGAAGACCCGGCTGGAGAGCCGACGCGCGGCCCGGGACGCGGCCGAGGCCAGGCTCGCCGAGCCGGAGCTGGTGGCCGCCGCCGCACTGCCGGCCGTCGATCTGCCGATGGTCCAGGCGGAGTTGCAGGCCGCCACGACCCGGCTGCGGACGGCCTCGGCCGAGGAGAACACGGCCCGGGAGCGCCTCGCCGCCCTGGCCAGGATCGGCCGGGAACTCACCATCCTCGCCGCCGAGCTGGCCCCGGCACTGGAGCGGTTCGGACGGATCAACCGCCTCGCCGGGCTCGCCGCCGGCACCTCGGGCGAGAACGTGCTGCGGATGCGGCTGGAGTCGTACGTGCTGGCGGCCCGCCTGGAACAGGTCGCGGCGGCGGCCAGCGACCGGCTGGTCCGGATGTCCGGCGGCCGCTACACGCTGGTCCACAGCGACGACCGGGTGTCCGGCAACCGCCGGTCCGGCCTGGCCCTGCGGGTGGTCGACGCCTGGACGGGCATCGACCGCGACACAGCCACCCTCTCGGGCGGTGAGAGCTTCTTCGCCTCGCTGGCACTGGCCCTCGGCCTGGCGGACGTGGTCACCGACGAGGCCGGCGGGATGCCGCTGGACACCCTCTTCATCGACGAGGGCTTCGGCAGCCTGGACGAACAGACCCTGGAGGAGGTGATGGACGTACTCGACGGCCTGCGCGAACGGGACCGCGCCGTCGGCATCGTCAGCCACGTCCCCGACCTGCGCTCCCGCATCCCGGCCCAGCTCCTGGTCAAGAAGGGCCGCCACGGCTCCACCCTCCGCCTCGCCGACCGCGAGAGCGCCTGACGGCGCAGGTAACCGTACGCACATGGCTGACCACCGCAGGGGCGCGGGGGACTGCGCGACCAGGCACAACGTACGTGCACGCGCGCACGCAGTTGATCCAGCCGAGCCCCGCGCCCCTGATGGTGTTGCTCGGAGTACGAACAGTTCCCGCGCCCAGGCCGCAACCTCCTCATCCCAGGAAGGAGAGCCGTACCGTCCGCCTGGGGTTGTCCCCGTTGGTGTCCACCAGGACCACCGACTGCCAGACGCCCAGCGCCAGCTTCCCGCCGATCACCGGCAGGGTGGCGTGCGGGGCGACCAGCCCGGGGAGGACGTGGTCGCGGCCGTGCCCGGGGGTGCCGTGCCGGTGCCGCCACCTGCTGTCGGCCGGCAGCAGCTCGCGCAGGATGTCGAGCAGGTCCTCGTCGCTCCCGGCGCCGGTCTCGATCACGGCGATGCCCGCCGTGGCGTGCGGCACGAAGACGTTCAGCAACCCGTCCCGCCCCGCCGCCGCACTGTCGAGGAACGTGGCGCAGCGATCGGTGATGTCGAGGGCGACCTCGCCGGTGCCGGTGGTGAGGTCGAAGGTGATGGAGTGAAAGGTGTCCGCCATGGTGCCATCCTCACCCAGGGCCGACGCACAACGCGTGCGACATCCGTACCGCGAGATCCGCAGCGGCAGGCCGATGGCCGTGGCCCGGGCCTTGAGCAGCCGTGGCCCCGGCCTTGAACCGGCTGCGGACATGCCGCTGACCCGATGGACCTGACGGTCCATCGGGCCGGTGGGGCGGGCCTTGGTCGGAGACCTCAGCCACGCCCGCCGAACAGGCTCCGCCGCAGCCGCCGCAGGGGCGCCAGCAACGACACCCGCGCCATACGGCGCGGGGCGGCCGGGGTACTGACGCCACGTGGCGTCAGCTCCCTTATCAGGCCCAGTGCCTCGGCGGTGTCACCCACCGAGAGAGCCGGTGCACCCAGCACTGACAGGTGACGATCGATCCGACGGCCGGTCGCGCCGATACCGCACTGGATCGCCGGCACCCGGGGCCGACTCCGCACTTGCATGTGTTCCATCAGTTTTTCCCACCCCTACGAGGCGCCAGGGCCGTGAGGCGAAGACTATCCGTGAGAGACGGCCTTCGCGCAACCGTCCTGGTGTTCTGCCACCGTATCGTGCGAAGCGAACTGACGCTTCACCAGAATCCCGTGGCCTCGGTCACGACTGCGCATCGACGGTGTCGGAACGGTGGCGAAACGAGCAGGCCGAAAGGTTGTGCAGCACTCGGGGAGGCGCGTTGATCAAGCCGCACGCGCCGGGCGCACTGCCGAGCCACCCGACGGCTGCGACCACGACGACGGTCGTGACGCTGAGCAACATCGCCAACACAGCCCGACCCCAGGGGCAACCTCAGCGACATGATTCAGGAATTGAACACATACGGGGGATTGACGCCACCGAAACCTACAAGCAATATCTCTAACGACGGGCGAATCCGACAGCTTCCGGACTCATCCCGTCCGATGTTTTCGACAGATGAACAGAACTTCCGACACCAGAAGCGAGTCACTGTCCGGTCGTCCCGATGTCGCGACGACCCGGCTCCCCCTGGTGTACGGACCGGCGGCCGACCGTTGAGGGTCGGTCCGGCTGCCGAACCAGACTGCCGGTGCCGCCGCTCGCACGGCGCGGCACCGGCGGTCACCTTTTCCGGAGCCACCGGCAAGGTCACGACCGGCCTCGGCACCACCCGCTCCGGCAGTCCTCTCATCCAGGGTCGGTAGAGTATGGGTACCGGGCGACCCCGCCGAAGCCCAGCCCCCCTCCGCGGAGTGAACGAGCGTGAGTCCCCTCCTCAGCATTGTGCTGCCAGTCCACGGGGTGGAGCGCTTCCTGCCGCGCTGCCTCGATTCGCTCGGCCCGGGCCCCTCGCCCGCGTCCGCCGACGAGATCGGGAGCGGGGTCGACGCCGAGATCGAGATCATCGCGGTCGACGACCTCTCCCCGGACGGCTGCGGCGCCATCCTGGACGAGTACGCCGCCCGCGACCCCCGGTTGCGCGTCCTGCACCTCACCGAGAACCAGGGCCTCGGCGGCGCCCGTACCGTCGGCCTGGCCGAGGCGCGCGGCAGGTACGTCTGGTTCGTCGACAGCGACGACTGGCTGCCCGAAGGCACGCTGGCCGCCCTGACGGCCGAGCTGCGCCGCGAGGAGTCCGCCGACACCCCCTCGGACGTGCTGCTCACCGACTTCAGCCACGTCTACCCGGACGGCAGCACCGAGCCCAACCCGTGGCGCCACCTGCTGCGCGGCTCGCCCCTCGTCGACGGCTGCACGGCCGCCGACCACCCGGCACTGATGCAGACCGTGATGGCCGTCTGGAACAAGATCTTCCGACGCGAGTTCCTGGCGGGCCTCGACGTCTCCTTCGGGCGCGGCTTCTACGAGGACATCTCGGTCACCTACCCGGCCCTGCTGGCCGCCGGCCGGCTGCGCTACCTCGACCGGTCCTGCTACAACTACCGGCGCGGCCGCCCCGGCGCGATCACCAACACGGCCTCGCCGAAGCACGCGGACGTCTTCGCCCAGTACGACGCGATCTTCGCGTTTTTGGACAAGCACAGCCTGGACAAGCACGACCTGAGCGGGAACGGCCTGGACACCAGGAGCCTGGTCTTCGACCGCACCGTCAAGCAGGCCCTGACCGTCTACGACACCCCCGGGCTCGTCCCGACCAGCCTCCGCCCGGAGTTCTTCGCGCAGATCACCGCGCACTTCGCCCGGCACCGCCCGGCCGGCTACTCCTTCCCGGCCGGCCTGCGCGGTATCCAGTACCGGCTGGTCGCGCTGGGCTCCCGGCGCGCGTACGACGAGCTGCGGCGCACCGGACGGATCCCGCGCGGCCTGCGGCGGCGGGTGAAGGCCGTCGCGCCCGCCGTCCGGCGGGGCGTCCGGGGCGGGGCACGGTTCACGGCGTACAACGCGTTCCGGCAGCTGCCGCTGGACGAGCACCTGGCCGTCTACGCGGCGTACTGGCACCGGGGTTACGCCTGCAACCCGGCGGCGATCTACGAGAAGGCCCGCGAACTCGCGCCCGAGGTGCGCGGGGTGTGGGTGGTGGAGACCGCCGCGCAGGCGGCCACGCTCCCGGCCGGTGTGCCGTACGTGATCGTCAACACCCCCGGCTACCTGCGGGCGATGGCGACCGCGAAGTACTTCGTCAACAACGTCAACTTCCCGCACACCATGGTCAAGCGCCCGGGCACGGTGCACGTGCAGACCCAGCACGGCACGCCGCTCAAGACGATGGGCATGGACCTGCGGGACCACCCCGACGCCGCCGACGGCATGGACTTCGACCGCCTGCGCGAGGCCGTCGACCGCTGGGACTACCTGGTCTCCCCCAATCCGCACACCAGCGAGCACTTCAGCCGGGCCTTCCCCGGCCGCTACGAGATGCTGGAGACCGGCTACCCGCGCAACGACCGGCTGGCCGTCGCCACCCCCGCCGGGACGGCCGACGTGCGGGAGCGGCTCGGGCTCCCGGCCGGGCAGCGGACCGTCCTGTTCGCGCCCACCCACCGCGAGGGGCAGGGCGGGTACGTACCGCTGGTGGACATCCGCGAGCTGGCCGAACGGCTCGGCCCAGGCTTCACGTTGCTCGTCCGCACCCACTACTTCCACACCGGCGGGCCCGGCGATCTGACGGCCGGTGAGGGCGCCGCCGCGATCGTGGACGTCTCCGCGCACCCGACCGTCGAGGACCTCTACCTCGCCGCCGACGTGCTGGTCACGGACTACTCCTCGATGATGTTCGACTACGCCGTGCTGGACCGCCCGGTGGTGATCTTCGCCCCGGACTGGGCCGAGTACTGCCGAGTGCGCGGCGTCTACTTCGACCTGATGGCGATGCCCCCGGGCGCGGTCACCACCGACGTCGGCGGGCTGGCCGAGGCCCTGCTCGCCGGCGACCCGGAGCCCGCCGCCCGGGCGGCCTTCCGTGAGCGCTTCTGCCCTTGGGACGACGGCCGGGCCGCCGAACGCGTCGTCCGCCGGGTCTTCCCCGTCCACGGCGGCCCGGCCGCGCCGTCACCTGCCACCCCCGTGCAGGCGGCGACCTGAGCCAGCACGGGGGCCCGCCTCAGCACTCGCCGAGCCCGGCCTCCTCCAGATCCAGGGCCCGTTGCAGGTTGCCGCGTACGGCGGCGCTGACCCGGTGCTCGGCGTAGAGGCGCTGGAGGGCGGTGGTCTCCACCGTGATCAGGTCGCGGCGCAGCCTGCGGTAGGAGGCGAGGGTCGCCTGGTCGGCGTCGGTCTCCGGTCGGCCGGAGAGGCGGGCCTGGTCGATCCGGGCGCGCAGGTCGCGTCGCATCCGGTCCGCGACCACGGGTGACACCGCCTCGGTCTCCTCCATCTCCTCCAGCCGGGCCAGCGCGGCGTTCAGGATGTGGTCGGCGGCGTCGGCCTCCTCCCGGGCGGTGTCCTCGGGCTCCAGCGCGATGCCGGAGGCCCGTACCACCGAGGCCAGGCTGAAGCCCTGGACGATCAGGGTGAAGGCGACCACGGAGGTGGTCAGCACCAGCACCAACTCCCGGTACGGGAGCGGCAGTCCGTCGCCGCCGGTGAGCGGGACGGTGAGTGCGGCGGCGAGCGGCATCACCCCTCGGGTGCCGGCCCACGTCATCACGGCGGGCACCCGCCAGGAGAGCGGGGGCTGCCCGGGGTGCTGCTGCGCGCGCTGCCGGTGCATGAACCAGGAGGTCGGGCCGACCCAGAGCAGCCGGAGCACGATCAGCGCGAGCGCGAGCAGCATCGCCGGCCACAGCCAGCCCCAGTGCTCGCCCGGCAGATCGCGGATCATGCCGGGAAGTTCGAGGCCGATGAGCGCGAAGACCACGCTCTCCAGCATGAACACCACCGTGCCGTAGACGGCGTGCACCTGGAGCCTGATCCTGGCGTTGGTCAGCCGGTGGCTCTGGGCGCCGAGCGCGACCCCGGCGACCACCACGGCGGTGACGCCGGAGGTGTGCAGGTCCTCGGCGACGACGTAGGCGGCGTACGGGGTCACCAGGGCGGTGACGGTCTCGAGTACCGGGTCCTCGGTACGTCTGCGGATGAACGCGACCACGGTCGCCACCGCCCCGCCGACCAGCGCGCCGCCACCGGCCAGTACGACGAACTGCCCGGCGGCGGCCGGGGCCGAGACCGAACCGGCTGTCACCGCGCCGGTCACCGCGATCTTGAACAGCACCAGGCTGGTCGCGTCGTTGAAGAGGCTCTCGGACTGCACCAGGGTCTGGATCCGGGGCGGCAGCGCCAGCCTGCGCCCGAGCGCGGTGACGGCGACCGGATCGGTGCTGGCCAGGACGGCGCCGAGCACGAAGGCCATCGCCGGGGGCAGCGGGGTGACGGCGGTCGCGATCGCGCCGACGGCGAACGCGGAGGCCAGCACCAGGCCCAGCGCCAGGACGGTGACAGGCCGCCAGACCGCGCGCAGCTCGCGCCAGGAGATCTCCTCGGCCGAGGCGTACAGCAGCGGTGGCAGCACGGCCAGGCTGATCGCCTCGGGCGGCACCTCGACCCTCGGGACGAACGGGAGTATCCCGACCAGCACCCCGGCCACCACGAGCAGCGACGGCGCGGGAACGCTCCACCGCCGTGCGCCCGTGGCGACCGCGGCGGCCAGCACCACCAGCAGCAGGACGGTCGTGACGCCACTCACTCTCGCGGGCCTCCGATCTCGGGTCGTAGGCGCCTCCGCGCCCGGCGCGCGTCGACGATCCGGCGGTTTCCCGCCGGTTGTGTGCCGATTGGGTACGGTTCGCGTGCCGACGAAGTGTCACCCCGGCCCGTCGGCGAAACGGTTCCGCGTGCAACCATACGCATGGCGTGACGAGGCCCGCAGCCGTCGCCCGGCGGTCGCGGTGGACGGGCCGCCGGGTGGATGTCGTACTCTGCGGTCTGACCTCGGCCCCGTTGTGAGTCCGGGGACGTCAGCCGGCCAGGGAGGGTCCATGATCAACCTCATCACGAAACTCGTGCTCAAGCCGCTGGCGAGAGCGGTCTACCGACCCGTCATCGAGGGCCTGGAGAACGTGCCGCGCGGCGGCGGGGTGATCCTGGCCAGCAATCACCTGTCGTTCATCGACAGCGTGGTGATCCCGCTGACGGCGCCGCGTCAGGTGTACTTCCTGGCCAAGGCCGAGTACTTCACCGGCACCGGGGTCAAGGGCGCGCTCTCCCGGGCGTTCTTCGGCGCGATCAACGCCGTGCCCGTCGAGCGCGGCACCTACCGATCGGCGCAGGCCTCGCTGGAGTCCGCCCTGGAGATCCTGCGCGCCGGCAAGGCGTTCGGCATCTACCCGGAGGGCACCCGCTCGCTGGACGGGCGGCTGTACCGGGGCAAGACCGGGGTCGCCTGGCTGGCGCTGACCGCCGGGGTGCCGGTGGTGCCGGTGGCGCTCGAGGGCCCGGCCGAGATCCTCCCGGTCGGCAAGCGCATCCCCCGGCTGCGCCAGGTGACGGTCCGTTTCGGCGAACCGCTGGACTTCTCCGCCCTGCACGGCCAGGCCCGCTCCGCCCAGGCCCGCCGTCAGGTGACGGACGAGGTGATGACGGCCATCCAGCAGCTCTCCGGCCAGGAGTTCGCCGAGGTCTACAACGAGCGCCCGATGGCGGCCTGAGCCGTCAACCGGCCGGACGGCCGGCCGGCCCGGGGGCTCGTGGCGCCGGGGCGAGTGTCCTTGGCCGGCTGCTCGCGCCGCAGCAGCGCGGCGTAGCGGCCGCCGAGCGCCAGCAGTTCCTCGTGCGTCCCGAGTTCGGCGACCCGGCCGGCGTCGAGCACGGCGATCTGGTCGGCGCCCCGGACGGTGGAGAGCCGGTGCGCGATGGTGATCGTGGTACGGCCCTCGGCGAGCGCGTCGATGGCCTGCTGGACGGCGCGCTCGGTCTGGTTGTCCAGCGCGCTGGTGGCCTCGTCGAGGATCAGTACGGGCGGGTTGCGCAGGACGGTCCGGGCTATCGCCAGACGCTGCTTCTCACCGCCCGAGAAGCGGTAGCCGCGCTCGCCGACCACGGTGTCGTAGCCGTCCGGCAGCCCGGCGATCACCTGGTGGATCTGGGCGGCCTCGGCGGCGGCGACCAGCTCGGCGTCGGTGGCGTCGGGCTTGGCGAAGCGCAGGTTGTCGGCGATCGAGGCGTGGAACAGGTAGGTCTCCTGGGAGACCACGCCGGTGGCCTCGGCCAGGGTGGCGAAGGAGAGTTCGCGGACGTCCGTGCCGTCGATGGTGACCCGGCCGGCCGTCACGTCGTAGAGCCTGGGCACGAGGTAGCTGAGCGTGGTCTTGCCCGAGCCGGTCTCGCCGACCACGGCGAGTGAGCTGCCCGCCGGGATCTTGAGGTCGATACCGGCCAGGGTGGGCCGGTCCTGCTCGGGGTGGTACGCGAACTGGACGCCCTCGAAGGTGACGTCCCCCCGGATGTCCTCCCGGCGGACGCTGACCGGCTCGGCGGGTTCGGCGATCTCGATCGGCAGGTCGAGGTACTCGAAGATCCGCTGGAACAGGGCGAGCGAGGTCTGCACGTCCACGCCGGTCGAGAGCAGGCTGACGGTCGGGCGGAAGAGGCCCTGCTGCAGCGAGACGAAGGCGACCAGGGTGCCGATCGAGACGATCGGCGCGCCCTCGGTGGAGGCCAGCCCGGCGGCCCAGTAGATCGCGGCGGGCATCGCGGCCATCACGATGCCGATGGTCGACATCCGCCAGCGCCCGGCCATGCTGGACCGGATCTGCAGGTCGGCCAGCTCGTCGGACTGCTCGGTGAACTCCCGGGAGAGCGAGTCGGAGCGGCCCATCGTGCGCCCGAGCAGGATGCCGCTCACCGAGAGCGACTCCTGCACGGCGGTGCTCATCAGGGCGAGCTGCTTCTGCCGCTCGGTGGTGATCCGCTTGCGCTCGCTGCCGACCCGGCGGCTGATCCAGACGAACAGCGGGAGCAGCAGCAGCGAGACGACGGTGAGCCGCCAGTCCAGCGCGACCATCGCGACCACGGTGGCGACGACGCTGGTCAGGTTGGAGACCAGCGAGGTCGCGGTGGAGGTGACGGTCGACTGCATGCCGCCGATGTCGTTGGCGATCCGGGACTGCACCTCGCCGGTGCGGGTACGGGTGAAGAACGCCAGCGACATCCGCTGCAGGTGGGTGTACACGGCGGTGCGCAGGTCGTGCATGACGCGCTGGCCGACGGTGGTGGAGATCAGGGTCTGCAGCACGTTGAAGACGCTGTTGACCACCGCCGCCGCGATCATGCCGAGCGCGAGCAGGCTGAGCAGCCCGGTCCGGCCCTGCGGGATGGCGGTGTCGAGCACGGCGCGCAGCAGGAACGGCGTGACGACCGAGACGACCGCCGAGGCGGCCACCAGCAGCCCGACGACGCCGAGCCGGCCGGCGTACGGGCGGAACAGGGCGAGGATGCGTCTCAGCTCGGCCGGTGGACGCGGTTCGTCACCGGCGCTCTCGGACGGGGTCCAGGTGATGCCTTCGGGCCTCAAGGGCGGCCTCCTGATAGTGCGGATGCGAGCAGGCTGCCAGCATATAGAGAATAGCTCATTGTTAGCAAAGCTAATATTGAGGTAGGTCCTATTCCCTGGTCGGCGGCCTGCCCGCTTCTGCCTGATCAGTCGGTGCGGTACGTCCGCGCCGCCTTCGAGGAGACCCCGCCGAGCTTGCCGGACGGCAGCAGCCTGCTGACGGCGACGATCGCCTTGTACCGCTTTCCCGGGACGGACAGCGAACGGCCGCGCGCCAGGTCGCACAGCGCCTCGTCGACCACCCGCTCGGCGGAGAGCCAGCCCCAGGCCGGAACGTTGGAGGTGCCCATGCCCGCCCGCTCGTGGAACTCGGTACGGGTGAAGCCCGGGCAGAGCGCCAGCAGACGGACCCCGCTGCCACCGAGGTCGCGGGCGATGCCCTGGGTGAAGCTGACCACCCACGCCTTGGTCGCCCCGTAGGTGCCGCGCGGCAGGAAGGCGGCGACCGAGGCGACGTTGACGATGTCGCCGAAGCCCCGCTCACGCATGCCCGGCAGCGCGGCGGTGGTGGTCCGCAGGACCGCCTCGACATGCACCTTGAGCATGTCGAGCTCCTGGTCCAGCGGCACGGTCAGGAAGGCGCCCTTGTTCCCGAACCCGGCGTTGTTGATCAGGATGTCGACCGGACGGGCGTCGTCGCGCAGCCGGTCCTCGACGGCGGTGATCCCGGCGTCCGTGGCCAGGTCGGCGGACAGGGTCTCCACCTGCACGCCGTACTTCTTGCCGAGTTCGGCGGCCGAGGCGGCCAACCGCTCGGAGTCACGGGCCACCAGGACGAGATCCCGCCCGTCCTTGGCGAGACGACGGGCGAAGGCGGCACCGATGCCGGCGGTGGCGCCGGTGATGAGGGCTGTGGTCATGAGCCTGACCGTAACGCCTGGACGGGCGTTACAGGGAACCGTACGCACATGGTCAACCACCACAGGGGCGCGGGGAACTGCGCGCACAACCATGCACCTTCGTAGCGCCCTGGTCGCACAGTTCCCCGCGCCCCCGGAGGGGTTGCTCAGGCGTCTCGGGCCGCCGAGTCCGCCTCGCCGCCCGCGCCCACCGGGCGGAGGCGGCTCGCCGCAGTGGCCCGCAACTCCGGTGCCAGGCGGGCGACATCGCGTGAGCCGACGGCCGCGATCAGGGTGGGCAGCAGCGAGCGGACGGGCTGCATGCCGCGCAGCCACGCCTGGGCGTAGACGTGTGCCGAGCGGCGGGCGATCCCGGCGACCAAGCGGTCGACGGCCGGGCCGAGCGGGTAGGTCTTGTTGGCGGGCCAGGGCAGCCGGGCCCGCATCTGCCGCAGTACGGCGTCCTGGTCGGCGCCGCGCACCATGTCGGTGTCGGTCCAACTCAGGTATCCGACGCCGACCTTGACGCCCTGGTAGGCGACCTCGGCGCGCAGCGAGTGGGCGAACGCCTCGACGCCCGCCTTGCTCGCGCAGTACGCCGCCATCAGCGGCGCGGGGGTGATCGCGGCCAGCGAGGCGATCTGCAGCAGGTAGCCGCCGCTCTCGGCGAGGGCCGGCAGGAAGGCCCGCGCGGTCGCCACGCTGCCCAGCAGGTTGACCTCGATCACCCGGCTGAAGGCGCGGTGGTCGCTGTCCAGCAGCGGGCCGCCGATCGCGATCCCGGCGTTGGCGACGACGGTGTCGATCCGGCCGTAGCGGTCCTGGACGGCCCGGGCCGTCGCGGTCAGCGCCTCGACGTCGGTGACGTCGGCCTCCCAGTACGTGGCCTCCGGCCCGCACTGCGCGGCGGCGGCCTTCAACTCCTCGGGTTCCAGGCCAACCAGCGCCACCTTGGCGCCGCGCTGGGCGAGCTTGCGGGCCGTCATCGCGCCGACCCCACGGGCGGCGCCGGTGACGACCACGACCTGTGCGGAGAGCGGTGGGATGGCACTCATTCGGTCACACTCCTCTGGTTCACGGCCGTCCCGGCGACGGCGCCGATCTTCGCCAGGCGGCGGATCTCGGCGGCCACCTCGACCGGCCGTTCGACGGGTGCCATGTGCCCGGCGCCCGCCAGCTGGAGCAGCCCCTGCGAGTCGGGCAGCGCGGCCACTATCCGCTGCGAGTGCACGGGCGGGGTGAGCCGGTCGACGGTGCCGACGACCACCGAGGTCGGTGCGGCGAGCCTGGGCAGCTGGTGGTACTCGTCCAGTGTGCCGAGCACCTGGGCCCAGCGGTACCTGACCTGGGTCGGGCAGGCGTGCACCACCCGGGCGGTGGCCGCGACCCGGGGTGCGGGGGTGTCCGGGCCCATCGTGGCGTACTTCAGCAGCGCGCTGCTGACGCCGTTCGGCCGGCCCAGCGGCAGCCGGGAGTTCAGGATCATCCGGTGCAGCAGCCGCCGGAACCCGGGCACGAAGCCGGGGACGACGTCGAGCTCGGCGACCAGGTCACCGGCCCCGGTGCTGACCAGGACCGCAGCGGCCGTCCGGGCCGCGACCTCGCCCCGGTCGGCGGCGGCCATGATGGTCATGCCGCCCATGCTGTGCCCGGCCAGCACCACCCGCTCCCCCGCCGGGACGACGTGGGCGAGGACGGCCTCCAGGTCGTCCGCCAGCTTCGCGGTGGAGTAACCGGCGGCCGTCGGCGGAATGTCGCTGCGCCCGTGCCCGCGCTGGTCGTAGGCCACCACCCGGTAGTCGGCGGCGAGTTGGTGGATCACCGGGGCCCAGAACGCGATCGAGCAGGTCCAGCCGTGCGAGAGCACCACCATGGGCGCGCCGACCGGGCCGTACGCCTCGGCGTGCACCCAGTGGCCGTCGGCCGAGCGGATGCGGTGCTCCTCGTCGGGTGCGGGCAGGACGCAGTCCGCTGCCGACTCGCTGACGAACTTCACGCGGGTACCTCCTGGGAGACGTTGTCGACCGGGCCGGCACCGGCTCGGGCGGGGTGCCTGATCAGCTCGTACTCGGCGAGGTCCACCCGGCGGGTGGCCCGGCGGAAGCTGGTGGTGGAGCCGGGCCAGAGCACGGTGTTCCTGCCGTCCTCGTCCAGGTACCAGCTCTTGCAGCCGCCGGTCGTCCAGACCGTGCGGGACATCCTCTGCTGGAGTTCGAGGTTCCAGTGCCGCTGGGCCCGGGCGGTGGGCTGCATCGCCGCCGCGCCGACCGCTTTCAGCGTCGTCAACGCGTCGACCAGGTAGTTCAGTTGGGACTCGATCATCAGGATCATCGAGTTGTTGCCGAGGCCGGTGTTGGGGCCGATCACGAAGAACAGGTTGGGGAAGCCGTGCACGGTCGAGCCGCGCAGCGCCTCCATGCCACCCTTCCACTCCTCGGCCAGACTCCGCCCGTCGATGCCGAACACCCGTTCTCCGATGGGCATGTCGGTGACGTGGAAGCCGGTGCCGAAGACGATCGCGTCCGCCTCGTGCTCGCCGCCGTCCGCGTCGACCAGGGTGGAACCGCGCACCTCGGCGAGACCGGCCGGGACCACCTCGGCATTGGGGGCGGCGAGCGCCGGGTAGTAGGCGTTGCTGAGCAGGATGCGCTTGCAGCCGATCCGGTAGTCCGGCGTCAGCTTGGCACGCAACTGCGGGTCGCTGATGGCCTGTTCGAGGTTGCGGACGGCGAGTCGCTGGACCAGCTTGAGCGCGCCGGGGCGGCGGACGAAGGCGTCCACCTGGAGCTCGCGCAGGGCGAACAGGGTGGCGCGGCGCAGCTTGCCGGTGGAGGGGATCGCGGCGTGCAGCCACTTCTCGGTGGCCGAGATCTCCCGGTCGGCCCGGGGCAGGACCCAGGCCGGGGTGCGCTGGAAGACCGTCAGCCGCCCCACCTTCGGCTGGATCGACGGGACGATCTGGGCCGCCGAGGCACCGGTGCCGACCATCGCGACCCGCTTGCCGGTGAGGTCGAAGTCGTGGTCCCAGCGCGAGGAGTGGAACACCTTGCCCGGGAAGTCGGCCAGCCCGGGGATGTCCGGGATCTGCGGGTCCGCCAGCGGCCCGGCGGCCGAGACCACCGCGTCGGCCGTCCAGCTGCCCGCCGAGGTGGTGACCCGCCAGCGGGTCCGTTCCTGGTCCCAACGCAGCTCGGTGACCTCGGCGTTGAAGCGCAGGTGCGGGCGGAGGCCGAAGGTGTCGGCAACCCGCTCCAGGTAGGCGCGGATGTCCGGCTGCCGGGAGAAGCTGCGCGGCCACTCGGGGTTGGGGGCGAACGAGAAGGAGTACAGGTGCGAGGGCACGTCGCAGGCACAGCCGGGGTAGCTGTTGTCGCGCCAGGTGCCGCCGACCGAGTCGGCGCGCTCCAGGATCACGAAGTCGGTGATCCCGGCCCGGCGCAGCCGGACGCCGGCGCCCAGACCGCCGAAGCCGGAGCCGACCACCGCCACCCGTACGTGGGGGATCGCCTCGGACTGCTTGGTGCGCTTGGGACTGGATGCCATCGGAGCGGCCTCCTGAGGGGGATGGGTGGGGGTGCCCAGGTCCATTAGAACCGCGCCAGTAATCACTGGCACGATTGGCAGGGTAGCCGCTGCGGGAGCTTCGCGGAAGGAGCCCGGCAGTACCGGTTTCACCCCGTTCCACCCGCGTCGGCCGGCCCTATGCTGGGCGGCGTGGAGACGATCAGGAGAGCCGGGGACGGCAGTGACGGCGCACCGCGCGAGTACCGGGTCGAGGAGCTCGCGCAGGCGGCCGGCATCACCACCCGCACGCTGCGCTTCTACCGCGAGCGCAAGTTGCTCCAGCCGCCGCGCAAGGAGGGCCGGATCGCCTGGTACGGCGAGGAACACCTGAGCCGGCTCCGGGTGATCGGCGAGCTGCTGGAGCGCGGCCACACCCTCGGCGGCATCGCCGAGCTGATCGGCGCGGGCGAGAGCGGCCGGGACGTCGCCGAGCTGATCGGCCTGCAGGCGGCGATCACCGCCCCCTGGTCGGACGAGACCCCCGTCCACCTCAGCTGGGCCGAGCTGGCCGAGGCGTTCGGCGACCAACTGACCGAGGCCAACACGGCGGAGTCCATCGGCCAGGGCTACATCACCGTCCAGGAGGACGGCATCACCCACGTCAGCCGCCGCCTGATGGACGCCACCACCTCCCTGGTCGCCGAGGGCGTGCCGCTCTCCGCCGTGCTGGCCGCCAGCCGCAAGGCCCAGGACTACGCGGACGCCGTCGCCGAGGTCTTCACCGCCCTGATACGCGACCAACTGCTCGGCGCACTCGCCCACGTCGAGGACGTGACCCCCGCCGAGGCCGCCCGCCTGACCGGCCAGATCCAGCGCGTCCGCCCGCTCGCCCGCACCGTCGCGGACGCCCAGTTCGCCCTCGCCATGGACCGGCGGGTCCACGCCGAGTACGACGCGGTACTCAAACACCGGGGCTGACCGGGGAGCGGGCGTCGCGACCATCCCGGTGGGCCCAGGCCCTGTCTGACAATTCGCGGCGCACGACGGGAACTGTCAGACAGGGCCTGTGTCGGGTCGGGCCCCGGCGGGGCCCCGCCGCAGGTCACACCCGCACGGCCGTGCGAGAGTGGTACCCAGCGAAGGGAGCGCGCACGTGCTGATGGAGAAGGTGGCCGAGATCCTCGCGGAGGCGTCTGCCGAGGTGGTCGAGCCGCGCTTCCGGGCACTGGCGGCCGGTGAGGTGATGGAGAAGGCTCCCGGCGAGGTGGTCACCATCGCGGACCGGGAGGCCGAGGAGATCATCACTCGCCGCCTGCGTGAGCTGCTGCCCGTGCCCGTGGTGGGAGAGGAGGCCGTCTCCGCCGACCCGGCCCTCGCCCGGGCGCTGCTCTCCGAACCCGCCGTCTGGCTGGTCGACCCGGTGGACGGCACCTCGAACTTCATCGCGGGCCGCCCGGACTTCGCCGTGATGGCCTCGCTGGTCCGCAGCGGGCAGACCGTGGCCGCCTGGATCTGGCAGCCGGTCACCAGGACGGCCTACGCCGCCGAACTGGGCTCCGGCGCCTGGCGCAACGAGCACCAGCTGACCCGGACGCCCGCCGGTGACGCGCCGGAGAAATGGCGCGGAGTCCTGAAGAGCCGCTTCCTGGACCCCGCCGAGCACCACCGGCTGCAGACCAACGCCCGGGCCTTCGGCCATCTCACCGAGGGCCTGCGCGCGGCCGGCATGGAGTACCCGCAGATCGCCGACGGCGACCAGGACTTCATCCTCTACTGGCGCACCCTCCCGTGGGACCACTCCCCCGGCTCCCTCCTGGTCACCGAGTCCGGCGGCGTCAGCGCCCGGCTGGACGGCAGCGCCTACCACCCCGAGCCGCCGGGCGGCCAGGACGGGCTGCTGGTGGCCTGCGACCCGGCGACCTGGGAACGGACCAGGGACATCCTCCTCGGCCTCCAGCGGCCCTGAGGCCCGCTCCCACGCCGCGCCTGGTAACCAGCTCACCAGAGCAGTGGCAACCGCTCCGGGAGCCGCTTGATGAAGCCGGGGCGCCAGGCCAGCTGCTCCACCGGCAGTGCGAGCCGCAGGGCCGGCAGCCGCTCGACCAGGGCCTGGAGGGCGATCTCGGCGTGGGTGCGGCCGAGGGCGGAGGCCGGGCAGAAGTGCTGCCCGGCGCCGAAGGCGAGGTGCGGGTTGGTCTCGCGGTCGAAGTCGATCTTCTCGGGGTGCGGGAAGACCTCCGGGTCGTAGTTGGCGCCCTCGATCAGTACCAGTACCAGTTCGCCCTGCCTGACCAGCACCTCGCCGACCTGGACATCGGCCAGCGCCAACCGGGGCAGCGCGTCGCCGATCGACAGGTTGTAGCGGAGCAGCTCGTCCACCGCCCGGCCGATCACGGCGGGCTCCCGGCGGAGCCGTTCGGCCAGCTCGGGCTGCTGGACCAGCGCGATGATCGCGTGCAGTAGGAAGGCGGAGGTGGAGACCGCGCCCGCGCCGAACAGCGAGAGCGCGACGGTGGCCAGCAGGTCGTCGCTGACCTGCCCCGAGCCGACCTGATCCAGGCCATCCTGCTCCAAGACGTCCGGGGAGCGGCGGAGCTCGGCGAAGCGGCCGAGCAGCCCCTCGGTGGGCGCCGGGTCGGCGCGCAGCCGGTCCAGCATGTAGCCGAGATCCTTGTACCAGTTCGGCGTGGAGCCCTCGAAGACCGCCGGGCTGGTGACGAAGGCCAGGTCGATCCCGGACATCAGCCGGCGCCAGTCGTCGGTGGGTATCCCGAGCAGCCTGCAGTGCAGTGCGGCGGAGTAGGGCTCGGTGAAGCCGTCCCGCAGGTCGGCCGGCGGTCCCTGGTCGACCAGCCGGTCGATCAAGCGGTGTGCTTCGGCCTCCAGCCAGCCGCCCAACTCCTTGTCCGCGCGCGGCGAGAGGGTCTTCATGACGGCGTTGCGCAGCCCGGCGCTGTTGATGTTGCCCATGTTGTTGACCACCTCCGGCGGGATGGTCAGCGCGTACTGGCGCGGCACGCCCGGGTTGGCGGTGTCCTTGAGGCTGAAGCGTTCGTCCTCCAGTACCTGCTTGGCCAGCGCGTAGCTGCTGACCAGCCAGGCTTCGTCGCCGGTCAGGGTACGGACCTTGGCCACCGGGTGCTTGTCCCGCAGCAGGTCGGCCTCCTCCGGCAGGACGTCGCCGCGCCGGGAGAGCGGGAAGGTGAAGTCGCACTGTGCGCTCGTGGTCATCGAGGCTGCTCCTCTTGGTACTGACTGCAGTTGACGGTTCGGTACTTCGGTCGGCGCCCGGGGTCAGGCTGCGGCGGTGTGCTGCTCGGGCAGCGGGCGGATCACGGCGTAGCCCTGCTCCGGCACCGCCCTGAGCCCCTCGTTCCGGCCGAACAGGACCGGGGTGAGCGGGAGTTGGACGTGGTAGCAGGAGACGGAGGTGGGCACGCCGAGCAGGCGCGGGGTGTCCAGGAAGAACGGCAGCTCGGCGGCTATGTACGCGACCCCGGCCGCGAGTTGGGCGGGTGAGACGTCGCCGCCCTCGGTCAGCCTGGCCCCCAGGAAGGCGCGGGCCATCCCCTCGGTGGCGTCGCGGAAGATCCGGTCGGTGCCCAGCGCCTCCAACACGCTGCGGTGCAGGCCCTGGTACACCGGATCCGGTTGGAACTCGGAGAGCGCGCGGACCCGGACCCCGGCCGTGCCGGCCTCCTCCACCCCGCGCTGAATGCGCCGGTGGGTGGTCTTGATCTCCTTGGTGGCGCGCCGCAGCGCGCGGTCCGGCGAGTAGCCGAAGGCCGCGAACTGGGTGTCGACGTGCAGATCGGCGTAGACGATGTCGATGGATCGGAAGAACTCGGCACCCCAGAGCAGGAGTTGAGCGATCCGCTGATGGCTGAAGTAGCTGTTGCCAGGGCTGACGCCGATCAGCAGGTGGTCGCCGCGCCGCCAGACCTGGCGGCAGCGGTCGGAGTAGGGCAGCGCCTCGAACCGGGGACGTGCGTCGAGGGGGGTGGTGGCTGTGGTGCTCAGGAGCATGTCGCTCATACCGCGCGGCCTCCGCGTCGCAGGACTGAATGCACTGAAGTGGTGTGGCGCAAGGGTGAGGTGAAGTGAGCTGGGCTGGGCTGGGCTGGTTGGGCTGGGCTGGGCTGGGCTGAAGGGTGCGGCTGCGGCGCGGGGGCGCCGCCGCGCATGGCGGACCACCGGGTCGAGGCGGTTCCACACAGGCGGGGGTACGAGCCGCGCCGGGGCAGGGTGCCGCGCCGGACGGGCTTCAGGAGATGGCCGGGGGTACTACCAGGCTGGTTGCGGCCGGGCCGGCAGCGCAGCTGCGGCCGACGCGGGCGTCTCGAAACGACATGCCGCAGTAACCGCGAGATCGCGGTCGCGCATGGCGGATCCCCCTTGCGCCGCGAGTCCCATGGGGCCGTGTGCTCCTGGTGTGGCGGCGGCTACTAGAAGTTACCGCCGTTGTTCGGTCAGTACGCAAGCCCGATCATGTGGTTGGCGAGATTCGATCGGCAGTACGGCTGAAATCGGCTGGACAGACCGGGGGACGGTACGTACACAGACTCTCTCTTGCGCCGACCGAACAGCGGCCCACCGGCGCTGACCTGGCCCGATGGCGGCGAACGCCAGTGTGCCTTCCTCCAAATCCGAGGAGCTGAAAGGCCGCTGGCTTTAGACCGACCCGCCGCTCTCCGACCCGCCGCTCGCCGCTCCCCGCTCCACGGACCGGCCGGCCCGGACGACTTCGGCCAGCAGCGCGGCCACCTGCGCCCCGGAGGTGTGCGGGTTCAGCAGCGTCAGTTTGAGCCGGACCCGGCCCGGCCCCTCGCCGGGCAGCTCCGTCCGGCCCACCACCGCCCGGCCCGCGCGCAGCAGGGCGCGGCGCAGCTCGGCATTGCACCGGTCCACCTCCGCCGGATCGCGGGAGTCCGGCAGGTAGCGAAAGACCACGGTGGTGAGGATCGGCTCGCAGTGCAGTTCCAGCACGGGTTCGGCCCGTACGGTCTCGGCCGCGACGAGCGCGAGGTCGTGGCAGGTGTCGACAAGTCGGCCCAGGCCGGCCCGTCCCAGGGTCCGCAGGGTGACCGCGATCTTGAAGGCGTCGGCCCGGCGGGTGGTGCGCAGCGACAGCCCGAGCAGGCTCGGATAGCCCGCGCGTTCGTCGTCGTCGGGGTTGAGGTAGACGGCGCGGCGGGCGAGTGAGGCGTACGTCTGGGCTCGGCGGACCAGGAAGACCCCGGCGGCGGTGGGCTGCCAGCCGAGCTTGTGCCAGTCGAGCGAGACCGAGTCGGCGCGGGCGAGGCCGTCCAGCAGCGGCGCCAGCCGGTCGGAGAGCAGGGCGCCGCCGCCGTACGCGGCGTCCACGTGCAGCCAGGCGCCGTACTCGGCGGCGAGGTCGGCCGCCCGGTGCAGCGGGTCGACCGCGCCGGTGTCGGTGTTCCCGGCCGTGGCGACCACCGCGATCGGCGTGGCACCCGCCCGGACGGTGTCGGCCAGCACCTCGGCGAGCCCGGCCGGGTCCATCCGCAGCTCGCGGTCGACCGGGACGACCCGCACCGCGCGCTCGCCGAGTCCGAGCAGGGCGGCGGCGCGCTGGACCGAGAAGTGGGCGGCCCGGGAGGCGACGATCGTCGGACGGACCCCGGCGGGCAGGCCGTCCAGTTCGACGTCGGCGGCCAGGATCTGATCGCGGGCCAGCATCAGCCCCATCAGGTTGGACTCCGTCCCGCCCGAGGTCAGCACACCGGCCGCCGCGCCGGGGTGGTAACCGACCAGCCCCGCGAGTTCGGCCAGCAGCGCGGTCTCCAGGGCGGTCGCGACGGGCGCCTGGTCCCAGGAGTCCAGGGACGGGTTGAGCGCGCTCACCGCGAGGTCGGCGGCGGCGGCCACGGCCAGCGGCGGGCAGTGCAGGTGGGCGGCGCAGGCCGGGTCGGCGGGGTCGGCGCTGCCGTACGCGAGGAACTCGGTCAGGCGCGGCAGCGCATCGTCGTCCGGCCCGAGCCCGAGGCCGAACGCGGCACGGGCCTGGTCGGCGAGCTGCTCGGGCCGGCCGGCCGGGATCGGCCCGGCCCGGCCCTCGGCGCCCGCCCGCAGGCCGGTCAGCACCTGCTCCAGCAGCGGGCGCAGCGCGTCGGGGCCGCCCGTGCCGCCGGACAGCGGAGCGCTCGGCGGGAGGCTCACGCGGAGGCCTCGATCGCGTCGGCGAGCCGGTCCAGCACCGCCTCGACCTGCTCGTCGGTGATGGTGAGCGGCGGCAGCAGCCGGAGCACCGCGTCGTGCCGACCGCCGAGTTCGACGATCAGGCCGCGCTGCAGGCAGGCCGCCCGGACCCGGACGGCGAGCTGCGGATCGGCCGGGTGGGCGCCGCAGCTGTCGGGCTCGCCCGACGGGTCGACCAGCTCGACGCCGAGCATCAGACCGCGTCCCCGGACGTCGCCGATCACCGGCAGCCGCTCCTTCAGGCCGTTGAGCCGATCGATGATCCGGGTGCCCAGCAGGGCGGCCCGCTCGGCCAGACCGTTCGCGGCGACGTACCGCAGGGTCGCGGCGCCGGCCGCCATGGCGAGGGTGTTGCCCCGGAAGGTGCCGGCGTGGGCACCGGGCCGCCAGCCGTCGTACTCCTCGCGGTAGACGACGACCGCGAGCGGCAGGCTGCCACCGATCGCCTTGGACAGCACCATGGCGTCCGGGACGATGCCGCTGTGCTCGACCGCCCACATCGCGCCGGTACGGCCGACGCCGCTCTGCACCTCGTCCACGATCAGCGGGATGCCGCGCTCGGCGGTGATCCGGCGCATCTCGCGCAGCCAGCCGTCCGGCGCGGGGACCACCCCACCCTCACCCTGGACCACCTCGAGGATCATCGCGGCGGGCGGCACCACGCCACCTGACGGATCGTCAAGCAGCCGCTCGACGTAGGTCGCGGACAGCTCGGCCCCCTTCGCGCCCACCCCGAACGGGCAGCGGTAGGCGTGCGGGTACGGCAGCCGGGTGACCTCTCCGCCGCTGGGCAGCGGGGCCTTGACGCCCACGTTGCCGGTAACGGCCAGCGCGCCCGCCGTCATGCCGTGGTACGCGCCGGTGAAGGCGAGCGCGCCGCGCCGTCCGGTGGCGGTCTGCATCAGCTTGAGCGCGGCCTCGACGGCGTCCGTCCCGGCCGGGCCGCAGAAGTGCACCCGGGAGCGGTCGGCGACGGCGGCCGGGAGGCTGGCGAGCAGGGTGGTGGTGAAGTCGTCCTTCTCGGCCGTGGCGAGGTCGAGCAGGTGCAGCGGCGCGCCGCTGTCCAGCGTGCGGCGGATCGCCTCCAGCACCACGGGGTGGTTGTGGCCCAGCGCCAGGGTGCCCGCGCCGGCGAGGCAGTCGAGGTAGCGGCGGCCGTCGGCCCCCTCCACGGTCATCCCGTTGGCGCGCACCGGCACGATCGGGAAGGACCGCGCGTAGGTCCGGGCGGCCGACTCGCGGGTGCGCTGGCGACGCAGGATCGCCTCACCGGCTGCAGGGGCGGCGGCGGTGTCAACGGTGAGAGACAAGGCGGGCTCCCTTTTTGTTAGGTTAGCCTTACTTTACTCACCGAAGTCGCCCTGACCGCCCGCCACCCCCAAGTCCACTCGACCGGGTGACACCCCGCCACCCCACCCAACGACCCGACCGGGCCTGAGGTCACGTACGCTGCGGCAGATGACGTACGAGAGCGAACTCGCCCGCACCCGGGAGTTCTTCGCCGCCCGGGCGGCCGGCTGGGACACCAAGTACCCGGACGACGGCCCGCGTTACGCCGCCGCCATCACCGAACTCGTCCTGGGCGCCGGACAGTTCGTACTGGACGCGGGCTGCGGAACGGGACGGGCGCTGCCCTACCTCCGGGCGGCCGTCGGGCCGGACGGGACGGTACTCGGGCTGGACCTGACCCCCGAGATGATCCGGCAGGCCACCGCCCACCGCACCGACGCCCACCTGGTCACCGCCGACGTCGGCCACCTCCCGCTGCGCGACTCCGTACTGGACGCGGTCTTCGGCGCCGGCCTGATCTCCCACCTCCCCACCCCGCCCGCCAACCTCCGCGAACTCGCCCGCGCCACCCGCCCCGGCGGCCTGCTCGCCCTCTTCCACCCCATCGGCCGATCCACCCTCGCCGCCCGCCACGGCCGCGACCTCACCCCGGACGACCTCCGCGCCGAACCCAACCTCCGCCCCCTGCTGACCGCCATGGGCTGGCGGCTCACGAGCTACGAGGACACGGCCGAGCGCTTCCTGGCGGTGGCGGTGCGGGTAGCGGAATAGTTACCACCCCTGGTCCCCTGGTGGCAACAGGCGTGGTGTGACGAATCACGGCTCGACGGGCGCTCCCGCCACGGCACCCAGGTCGACCAGTTGTGCCCTGCCGTTGCCCACCGACCAGTTGTCGAGGGCGTTCTCGACGAGCGTGACGAACACGTCCTCGGGCCGCACGCCGACGTCGGTCAGGTTGGCGGCGATCTGCCGGTACAGGTCGAGTTTGAGCTCCCGCGGCCGACCCGCCACCAGGGTGATCTGGATGCAGACGACGTCCCGGCGGGCCACGTCGAGGTAGTCGGGGTCGAAGATCAGCTCGTCCGGATCGTGCGGGTTGACGATCTGGAAGCGGTCACCGGCCGGGATGCCGACGGCGTCGACGAGGGCCTGATGCACGCCGTCGGCGATGGCCCGTCGGAGAGCGGGCGGCCGGGTGGCAGACAGGTCGATGCGGACCAGAGGCAAGAGAACGCTCGCTTTCCGGAAGGCCCAGCTACGAAGGCACAGCTACATTGTTCGATGAACATCGACCATATCAGTGTATGACGATCATCGAACACCCTGCAGAGGATCGATCCATGTCCGCCCGCACCCGCAGCCTCACCCACGCCCATCCGACCGAGGTGTCGCTCCAGGACGCGCTCGACGCGGTCGGCGATCCGGTGCGACGCGCCATCCTCAGGGAGTTGGCCGGCACCCCCGACTGGACCCGCGCCTGCGGCACGTTCGACCTTCCGGTAACCAAGGCGACGCGCAGTCACCACTTCGCCGTGCTGCGTGCGGCCGGCCTCGTCGAGCAACGCGACGAGGGAGCACGTCGGCTCAACCGGCTCCGCCGCCCCGAATTCGACCGGCGGTTCCCCGGTCTCCTCGCTCTGGTCCTGGCCGAGCCGGGCTGATCCTGACCGAGCCCGCAACGGACCAGTCCGGTCCCGCGCAGGTTCGCGTGCGAGCGTCAAGGCGCGCGCGCGTCAAGGCGTCGGGGCTGGCGACTGCCTGACGATCGCCAGCGGTAGCACAGCTCCGGGCGGCCGACCTGGCCGTACTGGGGTTCACGGACGGCGAGGCCGGTGTCGACCAGGTGTTCCAGATAGCGGCGGGCGGTGATCCGGGAGACCCCGGCGGCGGTGCCGGCGGCAGCGGAGGAGAGGCCCTCGGCGGCGCCCCGCAGGACGGTGGCGACCGTCTCCAGGGTGGCCGCGCTGAGGCCCTTCGGGAGGGCGGTGCGGTCGGGGGTGCGCAGGACGGCGAACGCCTGGTCCACCTCGTCCTGACCGGTGGCCTCGCCGGAGCGGGCGAGGCTGTCGCGGTAGCGGGCGTAGCGTTCGAGGCGGTCCCGCAGGGAGGCACTGCTGAAGGGCTTCAGCAGGTACTGGACCACGCCCGCCGAGACCGCCTGCCGGACCATTGCCAGGTCGCGGGCCGAGGTGACGGCGATGATGTCGGTGCCGTGGCCGGCCGCGCGCAGCGTGCGGCAGAGCTGCAGACCGTGGCCGTCGGGGAGGTAGAGGTCCAGCAGGGTGAGGTCGACCGGCCGGCCGGCCGCTCGGGCGCACTCCAGCAGGCGCAGCGCGTCGGCGCAACTGTGCGCCGTGCCGGCCACCCGGAAGCCCGGGGTGCGCTCGACGTACAGGGCGTGGGCGGCCGCCGCCACCGGGTCGTCCTCGACCACCAGCACCTCGATCACCGGAACGTCTGTCGCCGGAACCTCGACCACGGGAACCTCGATCACCGGACGGCCTCCTGTCGCAGCGGCAGCCGTACGGTCAGCACCGCGCCGCGCTCGCGGCCGACCTCGACGGTCCCACCGTTGCGGCGGGCGGTCTGGGCGACGAGCGCGAGGCCGAGACCACGGCCGCTGCTCTTGGTGGTCCACCCCCGGGTGAAGACCTCGGTCACGGCCTGCGGGTCGATGCCGGGGCCGGTGTCGGCGACCCGCAGCAGCAGTTCGCCGCCGTCCACCCGGGCGGTGACGGTCACTTCGGGCGGTCCTGGCCGGGCGGCGGCGCCCTCGATGGCGGCGTCCACCGCGTTGTCGACCAGGTTGCCGAGCACGGTGACCAGGTCGCGCGGGGTGAGTCCGGGTGGCAGGACGCCGTCGTCGATCCGGCTGTCCTCGGTCAGGGTGAGGTCGACGCCGCGCTCCGCCGCCTGGGCGGCCTTGCCGAGCAGCAGGGCGGCGAGCACCGGCTCGCTGACGGCCGCCACCACCCGGTCGGTGAGCTGCTGGGCGAGGGCGAGTTCGGCGGTGGCGAACTCCACCGCCTCGTGGTGGCGGCCGAGTTCGATCAGCGAGACCACCGCGTGCAGCCGGTTCGCGGCCTCGTGCGCCTGCGCGCCGAGCGCGTCGGCGAAGCCGCGTACGGAGTCCAACTCGCCGGTCAGCGACTGGAGTTCGGTGTGATCCCGAAGGGTCACCACGGTACCGAGGCCCGCGCCGACAGCCGAGGTGTTGAGCACCACCACCCGCTCGGCGGTGAGATGGACCTCGTCGCGCACCGGCGACGGGCTCTCGAGCGCCCGTACGAGCGCCTCGGGCAGGCCCAGCCCGGCTATCGGGAGTCCGTCCAACTCGCCGGTCAGTCCGAGCAGTTCGCGGGCCGCATCGTTGCAGAGCACCACCCGCTGCAGCTGGTCGAGCAGCACCAGCCCCTCGCGCACCGAGTGCAGAGTCGCCTGGTGGTAGTCGTACAGGTGACTCAGCTCGGCCGCGCCCATGCCGTGGGTGTGCCGCCGCAGCCGGGCGCCCACCAGGTAGCTGCCGAGCCCGCCCAGTGCCAGCGCGGCGAGCGCGACGCCGACCAGTTCGAGCAGCCGGAGCCGCAGCCCGGCGCTGATCGACTCCACCTTGATCCCCGCACTGACCAGCGCGACCACGTGCCGCTGCCCGTCGAGCACGGGCGTGACCACCCGGACGGACGGGCCGAGGGTACCGGCGTACGTCTCCGAGAAGGTCTCCCCGGCGAGCGCCCGGTCGATGTGCCCGAGGAACGGTCTGCCGATCTGCGCCGGGTCGGGGTGCGTCCACCGCACCCCGTGGGTGTCCATCACCGTGACGAAGTCCACCCGGGTGTCCTGGCGCACCTGCTCCGCGTACGGCTCGAGCACCGCCGACGGATCGGGCCCGGCGGCGGCGTCCCGGACGGTCGGCGAGTCGGCGACGGCCCGGGCGGTGGCGGTGACCTGCCGGACGGCGGCGTCCTGGGCCCGGTCGGCGGCGAACAGGTACGCGAGCACGGCGCCGCCGGCGACCACGGCCGCCACGATCACGACCTGCACCGCGAACAGCCGGCCCGCGAGGCTGTGCAGGCGGCGGCGCGGCGGGAGGTGGGGGCGGGCGGTCATGCCAGACAGTGTGCCTTGCCATCGGCGGGCGTCGGAGCCTGCCGCGTGAACTCTATGAACGCAAACGTGACGGCGGTCACGCTGCGGCCCATAGTCGGATCGGCCCTCCCCCCGGGGCCGCCAGGAGCCGAAGGAGCCGCAGCATGACGACGACCGCAGGAGCCGACCGGAAGAGACCGGACCGCACGTGCCACCTCTACCTCGCCGTGCTCGCGGCGGTCGTCGCCGGGATCGTGGTCGGCCTGGCCGCGCCGGGCTTCGCGGTGGAGTTGAAGCCGGTCGGGACGGGCTTCGTCAACCTCATCAAGATGATGATCAGCCCGGTGATCTTCTGCACCATCGTGCTCGGGATCGGGTCCGTCAGCAAGGCCGCCAAGGTCGGCCGGGTCGGCGGGCTGGCGCTCGGCTACTTCCTGCTGATGTCCACCGTCGCGCTCGGCCTCGGCCTGGCGGTCGGCAACCTGATCGAGCCGGGCTCCGGCCTGCACCTCACCCAGGCGCTCGCCAGGACCGGCCACGCCCAGGTGGCCGGTGGCTCGCAGGGCACGGCGGACTTCCTGCTCGGCACCATCCCCACCACCATGTTCTCGTCGCTCACCGACGGCAAGGTGCTGCAGACCCTGCTGGTCGCGCTGCTCACCGGCTTCGCGCTGCAGGCGATGGGCCCGGTCGGCGCGCCGGTCCTGCGCGGTGTCGAGCACCTGCAGCGGCTGGTCTTCCGGATCATGTCGATGATCATGTGGGTGGCGCCGATCGGCGCCTTCGGCGCGATGGCGGCGGTGGTCGGAGCGACCGGGACGGCCGCGTTGAAGAGCCTCGCCGTCATCATGCTCGGCTTCTACCTGACCTGTGCCCTGTTCGTCGTGGTGGTGCTCGGGACGCTGCTGCGCCTGGTGGCCGGGGTGAACGTGTTCGCGCTGCTGCGCTACCTCGGGCGGGAGTTCCTGCTGATCCTCTCCACCTCGTCCTCGGAGAGCGCGCTGCCGCGCCTGATCGCCAAGATGGAGCACCTGGGCGTGAGCCGCCCGGTGGTCGGCATCACCGTCCCGACCGGCTACAGCTTCAACCTCGACGGCACGGCCATCTACCTGACGATGTCCTCGATCTTCATCTCACAGGCGATGGACCGACCGATGTCGCTCGGCCAGCAACTCTCCCTGCTGGTCTTCATGGTGATCGCCAGCAAGGGCGCCGCCGGAGTCACCGGGGCGGGCCTGGCCACCCTGGCCGGCGGCCTGCAGTCGCACCGGCCCGAACTGGTCGACGGGGTCGGCCTGATCGTCGGCATCGACCGTTTCATGTCGGAGGCCCGCGCGCTGACCAACTTCGCGGGCAACGCGGTGGCCACCGTCCTGATCGGCCACTGGACGAGCGAGCTGGACCACCAGCGACTGCACCAAGTCCTTTCCGGCCAGGCCCCGTTCGACGAGACCTCACTGGCGGAGCCGGGGACGACGGCCGGGCTGCCCGCCCAGCCCGAGGCCCCCGGGCTGGCCGACTCTCTGAAGTCCTAGTCGTACGCAGGTTCGTAGGTACCCCCGCTGAGTCCCCAGGCCAGGCCGGACGCCGGGTCCTCGACCGCGAGGTGCAGATAGCGCAGCTCGTCGGCCGGATCGCACCAGGTGAAGCAGCGCACCCGGGAGATCAACCCCTCGATCTCCCGGGCCACCACCCGGGACTCGCCCGTCATCGCCACCAGCACCCGCCAGAGCGCGAGCCGCCCCTGCGCGGAGCCGGCCGCCGGGCCGTCCGAGGCCGCCTGGACGAGCGCCGGGTACGCCTGGGCGAACGGGACGAAGCCGCCCGTCACCTGCCGGCCCGACGCCAGTTGGGCGGCGGCGTCGGGCGCGGTGCCGCATACGCAGACCGCCTCCGCCCACGCCGAGAAGCCGCCGAGCAGCCGGGTCGCCGCCAGTCCCGGCACCTGGCTGCCCGGTCCGGTCGAGGCCGACGGGACCACCCTCCCGGGCGCGGGCAGTTCCACCGGCCCGAGCCCCTCCCGGCCGGCGGGCAGCGCCAGCAGGGCCCGGCGCGCGCCGCCGGTGCGCAGGTACTCGCGGACCCGGCTGCGCTCGTCCCAGCCCGCCACCTCCCACGGCTCCAGCGCCAGCGGGACGGCCTCCTCGTCCGGCTCGGCACCGTGCCGCAGGTCCTCGCCGAGCAGCGCGCGGGTGTGCGCGACCAGCCGCCGGACGGGCGCCGGGCCGAGCAGGGGTGCCAGCCGCCGCCAGGAGTGCCGGGTCGCCAGCACCTCCCAGAGCGGCCCGGCGTCGTGGTCGCCCGTACCGGCCGCCGAGCCGGGCCCGCCGTCCGGGTCGAAGAGCCGGGCCGCCAGCTCGGGCGGCGCGCCGTACGCGATGAGGTGGCCGAGCGGCGCCGCCTCGGCCGCGCCCCGCACCTCGCCCCCCAGGGCGACAGCGGCGGCCCGGGCCCGCCGGTAGAGCCCGAGCAGCTCCACCCAGCGTCCCTGGTCGGCCAGTGTCCGCAGCTTGCGGTCCTCGTAGGTGATCACATTTTCAGCGTACGACTCCTGACGCGCCATCAGCCGGTGCGGCGTCGGTCCCGCGCGTCGGCCCGCGCGTGGCGGCTGCCCTACTGCGGCGGCTTGCCACCCGTGAGCACCCAGCGGACGTCCACGAAACCGTTCTGCTGCGGGGCCAGCTTGCCGTCCTGAACCTGCTGGAAGGTCACCCAGGTGTTGACCAGCCGGGGTGACTCCGCGCTGGGCAGCATGTCGGTCTGGCCCCAGCTCAGCGCGGGCGTGACCCCGCCGGTGTCGAGGGTGTCCCCGCTGTCCAGCTGCCCGCGCAGGTTCTTGGCGGTGAGCGGCGTACCGGCCGAGTTGAGCCGGTCGGCCGCCTGCAGGAGCACCTGGTACGCGACCCAGGTGGTCTGCACCGCCAGGTCCGAGGTGACGATCCGGGTGTCGCCGCCCGCCTCGGAGCGCAGCGTGTCCCAGACGTGGGACGACTCCGGCGGGTACCAGCCCGTCGCGTAGGTGCCGTTCAGCGGACCGTTGGCGCCGCCGGTGGAGTCGATCACGGACTGCTGGACGCTGCCGATCACCGAGGAGAACAGGGTGTGCCTGGGGTCGAGCTGCTTGTACGCGTCGATCAGCTTCAGGGTCTGCTCGGGGCCGAGCGCGTTGGTCACGCAGCCGCCCCGCTGGTCGCCGTTGACCGCCTTGCGGACGGTGTCACCGAAGTCGGCCGCCTTCTCCGGCACCTTGACGTCGACCAGCGCGACCCCGTCCGGCTGCAGGGCGCCGCCGAGGTAGGTGGTCAGCGTGTCCCCGGCCGGGTTGTCGGGGCGGACCACGGCCACGCTGCGACAGCCCGCAGCCGCCAACTGGCGTCCGCTGCCCGCGATCAGCGCGGGCGTGCCGCCCGCGACCGGGTAGGAGAACGGGCTGCTGAACTCGGGCCCGGAGAGGCCGTACCCGCCGATGTAGGGGATGCCGGCCGCCTCCAGCAGCGGCATGAAGGTGTCGGCGTACTGGCTGTAGGAGCCGACCACCGCGACCACCCTGGCATCGACCGCCTGCCGCACACAGGCCGTCGCGCCGTCGGCGGTGTTGTGCTCGTTGCAGGTGATGACCCGCAGTTTCCCGCCGTGTATGCCGCCCTTGGTGTTGGTGTCGCGGCCGATCGCGTCGGCGAGCACGGTCACCCCGGGCCGGTCGTCACTGCCGGTGCCGGAGGGGGCCCAGGTCATCACCGCGTAGTCGCCGGCGGCGGCGCTCTGGTCGGCCGGGCCCGTCGAACTTCCGCAGGCGGAGACGGCCAGCAGAGCGGGAAGCAGCGCCAGGGCCGCAGCCGCGACGCCCGCCCTGCTCCCCGTACCCGGTCTCCGGATTTCGGACGGTACGCTCCGGCTGGTCATCTCGAATGCCCTTCTCTGGACTCCTGGTGACGCGCGAACCGAGCCTGGCCGTGATCGCGCGCCCGCTCGGCGCCCAGCAAATCCGCCCCAGCGCAAGGCCAGAGAGACGAAATGCGAACGGCAGGAGGACGACCGGGTAACAGCGGGCGGTCCGGTGGATGGAGTACAGACGTCCGGGGAGGCAACAGCGGCGGTCGGGAAGATGACGCTGCGTCAGATATTCGTCACCGAACCGACACAGCACCATCCGCCACCTGGGCCCGAGCCCTGTCAGACAGGGCCTAACGGGCCGCCAGCCGGACCCGGACCGGCCCCTCGGCCTGCAGGGTGAGGGTCTGCCCGACCGGTACCACGGTGTCGATCGCCTCCAGGTCAAACGCCCGCAGCAGCGCGGCCAGGGTGAGCACCGACTCCAGCATCGAGAAGTGCTGCCCGATGCACGCCCGCGGCCCGCCGCCGAACGGGTACCAGGCGTACCGGTGCCGGGCCGCCTCCCGCTCGGGGGTGAATCGTTCGGGGTCGAAGACGGCCGGGTTCTCCCAGTGGTCCGGGTGCCGGTGGGTGACCCACGGCGAGACGATCACGTCCGCCCCGGCGGGGATGCGCTGACCGTCGATCTCGCACTCGGCGACCGCGCGCCGCCCGACCAGCCCGGCTGCCGGATAGAGCCGCATCGCCTCCTTGAGCACCCTGGTCAGGTACGGCAGCGCCTCCAGGTCCGCCGCGACCGGACGCCTGCCGTCGGCGAGCACCCCGTCCACCTCCTGCTGGGCGCGCTTGCGCTGCTCGGGGTGCAGGGCCAGCAGGTGCAGCGCGAAGGTGAGCGAGGTCGCGGTGGTCTCGTGCCCGGCGAGCAGGAACACCAGTACCTGGTCCCGGAGTTCGGACGCGTCCAGTTGTTCGCCGCCCTCGCCGCGAGCCGCCGCCAGCAGACCGAGCAGGTCCTCGGCCTCGTCGGCCTGCCCCTGCGAGCGCCGCCTGGCGATGATCTCGTCACAGATCCGGTAGAGCTCGGTCTGCGCCGTAAGTGCCTTGCGGTTGCCGGGAGTCGGCCACTGGCGCGGGATGCGCACCGGCGCGAAGCCCCGGTCCATGATGTACTCCCCCAGCGCCGGGAAGCTGGTCCGGACCACCTCGATCGCGGCCTCCACGTCGGTGCCGAACAGGATCCGGGCGACGGTACGCAGCGCGAACCGCGACAGCTCGCCGACCGTGTCCACCACGCCGTCCGGCACCGCCGCCCAACGCTCCACCAGCGCCTGGGACTCGATGCCGATCGCATCGGCGTAGCCGTCCACCCGCTTACGGGTGAACAGTGGCTGGATCAGGCGCCGTTGGCGTTGGTAGTCGCCGTCCTGCGCGGTCAGCAGCCCGTTGCCGAGGCTGATTCTGACCTCCTCGTAAATCGCGTTCTCCTTGCGGAAGTTGGCCGCCTGCCCGGCCAGCACCTGCTGCACCCCGTCCGGGGAGAACACCATGTAGAACTCGGCCCGCAGCCCGGGCGGCCCAGCGGTGAACCGCACTACGTCGCCGTACTCGCGCTGCGCGTCCAGACAGGCCCGCAGGGGGTCACGGGTGAGGTCGAACATGGAGCCGATCAGTGGCAGTCCGGGCGGACCGGGTATCCGGGTGGACGGCATGGCATCCCTCCTGAGCTGGGGAACGGATTACTTCAGCGCCAAGGTAGCTGACAGATCATCAGTACATAAGGGCGCACCGGGGGCGGTCGTCCGGATACGACCGAGCCACCCCTGTGGCGCAAATGGCACGGTACGTATTCCGGTCAACGTCCCAACAGGGGTTCAGCCAACCAGAATTGACGAGACGACAGGTCATATGCTCACCACCCGGCCAGTCTTGGCGCCTCCCGTCTGGCCGGAAACCGTCGCGGCGCAGCAGAATATGCCTACGACATTTTCATCACACCGCCCGGCGCCAGTAGCCTTCCGTGTCGAATAAGCCACTCGACGTAGCCAGACTCCCGTCCCGAAGGAGCCCGTGTGCCAGGCATCGATGACTGCCTGTCCGAGGCGATGGCGATCGCCGGAGCTCGCGGCGTGAGCCTCATCGACTGGAGCAGCGGGCTCTCGCTCGGGAACATCGGCGACAGTCCGAGCGGCGATCACGAGGCGGCCGCGGCCGAGGTGACCGACCTGGCCCGCGCCGCCGCCGAGAGCCCCACCTTCGCCGACCCGGCCGACCCCCGGACACCACTGCAGGACCTGATCGTCACCGCGAACCGGAGCTACCACCTGCTGTGCTTCGTCGACACCGTCTTCGACAGCAGGCTGCTCCTGCACCTCTGGCTCGACCGCACGGAGGGGAACCTGGCCTCCGCGCGGTTCCGGCTCCAGGCGCTCGCCGAGGAGCTGGTCCTGGGATGACCGTCACGGTGGGAGCGCCCGGCGAGCCTGTCGACGGGCCGGCCCGTGGCGGTTCACCCGCTGTCCGTCCACGACCCGGATGTCGCACCGCTGACCCGGGTCCTCACCGCACTGGAGGACCGACTTTGACCCCCTCTCCGCCCGCAGCCCCGCTCTCGTGGTCATGAGGCGGGCGCTGAAGCAGCGCATCGGAAGGAGGCAGCTCATCTCGCTGGAGGCCGACCTGCTGGCCGAACTCCGCGCCCTGCGCCACCGGGTGCCGCACCTAGCGGGCGGCCTGGTGGCCGGCGTGGACGGCCTGCTGATCGCACACGACACCCACGACGCCGAGCCGTCCAGCCTCGCCGCGCTGACGGCGGCGGCGCTCGGTGTGGCCCAGCGGCTAGCCGACGCCACCGGGCAGGGCGAGTTCAAGGAGTCGCTGGTCCGGGGCGAGCACGGCTACGTGGCGACATACGCGGCGGGGACCGTGTGCGTACTGACCGTGCTCTCCTACCCGGCCGTCAACGTGGGCCGCCTGAACCTGGAAGGGCGCCGCTCGGCGACCCGCATCGGCGCCCTGCTGGACGGCACCCTCGGGCCGAAGGAGGTGGAGTAGCACCCGCCCCCTGACCGCACCGCACTACCGACCCACCATCACCAAGACTCAACTCGACTCGAAGGAACCGGGAACCGACATGACTGACGTGGACAGCACGCTCCGACAGACGATGACCACGATCGAGGGAGCGCTCGGAGCCGCGCTCGTGGACTACAACAGCGGCATGGCCCTCGGCACCGTCGACGGCCCCGGCGGGCTGGACCTGAGTGTGGCAGCGGCAGGCAACACCGACGTCGTGCGCGCGAAGATGCGCACGATGGAGATGCTCGGCCTCAAGGACGGCATCGAGGACATCCTCATCACGCTGACCAGCCAGTACCACCTGATCCGGCCGCTCACCAGCCGCAGCGGCAAGGGACTGTTCCTGTACCTGGCCCTCGACAAGAACCGCGCCAACCTGGCCATGGCCCGGCACCAACTCGCCCGGATCGAAGCCGACCTGGAGGTCTGACCTCCCCAGGGCCGACAGCCGCACGGTGGCACGCCGACCGCACGGCCCGGGGCCGCACAGCCCCGAGCCGGGCGGCGCGGGCCCACAATGTCGACATAGGTACTTCTCCCCCGCTGGTTCCTGCCGGAGCAACTCCGGCAGCCGGGGCGATTGACTACCGGTTTATTCGGCTACGCGCCGGTTTAATGGTTCGCACATGCGGGAAGTGCGGGGCCGACACCATGGCCTGTGCAATGCGACAGCGGACATTCCGCTCGCATCTGCGGCACTATGATCACTTCAGCATCGCAGCCCCGCGCCTAGCCCGGCGCGGCAGGAGGAGAGCACCTCATGACCACCACCGCACGCCGCACCGCCGTCGCTGCCGCCGCCGCGCTCGCCCTCGCCGGCGGGCTCGCCGCCTGCAGCAGCAGCTCCACCCCCGCAGCGAGCGGCAGCTCGGTCTCGGCCGCCGCCTCCTCGAAGGTCACCGGCACCGTGACGGTCTTCGCGGCCTCCTCGCTGCAGGGGACCTTCACCGCCCTCGGCAAGAAGTTCGAGGCCGCCAACCCGGGCGTGAAGGTCACCTTCAACTTCGGCGGCAGCTCCGCGCTGGCCCAGAGCATCAACTCCGGCGCCCCCGCCGACGTCTTCGCCGCCGCCAGCCCGGCCACCATGAAGACCGTCACGGACGCCAAGGGCGCGACCACCTCCACGGTGTTCGTCCGCAACACCCTCGAGATCGCGGTGCCCAAGGGAAACCCCAAGCACATCGCCGTGCTCAAGGACCTGGCCGGTGCCGGTCTCAAGGTCGCCCTGTGCGCGAAGGAGGTCCCGTGCGGCGCCGCCGCCGTGACCGCGCTGAACGCGGCCGGGGTCAAGCTCACCCCCGTCACCCTGGAGCAGGACGTCAAGAGCGCGCTCACCAAGGTCGAACTCGGTGAGGTCGACGCCTCGCTCGTCTACAAGACCGATGTGCAGGCCGATGCTGCGAAGATCTCCGGTGTGGACTTCCCCGAGGCCGCCAAGGCCGTGAACGACTACCCGATCGCCGCCCTCACCAAGGCGCCGAACTCGGCGGGCGCCGCCGCCTTCACCGCGTACATCCTGTCGCCCGAGGGCCGGCAGGTGCTCACCGCAGCGGGCTTCCAGGCACCGTGACCCAGCCGCAGCCGCCCGCCGGGCCCGCGCCCACCGCTCTGCGGCTCCGGGGTCGGGCCCGGCGGCGCGCGCAGCGCGTCCCCTACGCACTGCTGCTGCCGGCCCTGCTGGGGCTGACCTTCCTGGTGCTGCCGCTGGCCGGGCTGCTGATCCGGGCGCCGTGGAGCACGCTGTCCCAGCAGCTCTCCAGCTCCCAGGTGTGGGACGCGCTGCGGCTCTCACTGGTCTGCGCGACGGCGGCCACCGGGCTGTCGCTGCTGCTCGGGGTACCGCTGGCCTGGCTGCTGGCCCGGACGGAGTTCCCCGGCCGCCGGATCGTCCGGGCCCTGGTCACCCTGCCGCTGGTACTGCCGCCGGTGGTCGGCGGCGTGGCGCTGCTGCTGGTCCTCGGCCGCAACGGCATCGTCGGGCGCTGGCTCGACGCCGCCTTCGGCATCACCCTGCCGTTCCACACCTCGGGGGTGGTGATCGCCGAGGCGTTCGTCGCGATGCCGTTCCTGGTGATCAGCGTCGAGGGCGCGCTGCGCGCCGCCGACCCCCGCTACGAGGAGGCCGCCGCCACCCTGGGCGCGTCCCGGCTGACCGCCTTCCGCCGGGTCACCCTCCCGCTGATCGCCCCCGGCATCGGGGCCGGCGCCGTACTGGCCTGGGCCCGGGCGCTCGGTGAGTTCGGCGCCACCATCACCTTCGCCGGGAACTTCCCCGGCCAGACCCAGACCATGCCGCTCGCGGTCTACCTCGCCATGGAGACGGATCCGGAGGCGGCGATCGCGCTCAGCCTGGTGCTGCTCGCGGTCTCCGTCGCGGTGCTGGCGGGGCTGCGCGAGCGGTGGATGTCAGCGCCGTGAGGCACCATCAGTCGGTGGGGCCGGGCAGGAGATCCGCAGGGGAGATCTCCTGCCCCGCCCGCATCCTTTACTCAGAGGCCCGGGTAACCCCATGACACCCCACGCGCTCGACGCCCTGCTCCGGGTCGACCGGCCCGCCTTCCGGCTCGACCTGGCGCTGACGGCCGCCCCCGGCGAGGTCATCGCACTGCTCGGGCCGAACGGCGCGGGCAAGTCCACCGCGCTGCGCGCGCTCGCCGGGCTGCTCCCGCTGACCACCGGTCATCTCCGGCTCGACGGCACCACCTTGGAGGACCCGGCAGCCGGGCTGCACACCCCCGCCGAGAACCGCCCGGTCGGCGTGGTCTTCCAGGACTACCTGCTCTTCCCGCACCTGAGCGCCCTGGACAACGTCGCCTTCGGCCTGCGCTGCCGGGGTCTCGGCCGAAAGCCGTCCCGGGCCGAGGCACTGCCCTGGCTGGAACGGATGGGGCTCGCCGACCACGCCCACACCAAGCCCGGCGCGCTCTCCGGCGGCCAGGCCCAACGGGTGGCCCTGGCCCGCGCGCTCGCCGTCCGCCCCCGGCTGCTGCTGCTCGACGAGCCGCTCGCCGCACTGGACGCCCGCACCCGGCTGGACGTACGGGCACAACTGCGCCGCCACCTGGCCGAGTTCGAGGCGGTGGCGGTACTGGTCACCCACGACCCGCTCGACGCGATGGTGCTGGCCGACCGGCTGGTGGTGATCGAGGACGGGCAGCAGGTGCAGTCCGGCACGCCCGCCGAGATCGCCCGGCACCCGCGCACCGACTACATCGCCCGCCTGGTCGGCCTCAACCTCTACCAGGGCCTGGCGGACGGGCTCACCGTCACGCTGTCGGACGGGCCCTCGCTGGCCACCACGGACGGCCTCACCGGGCCCGTGTTCGTCGCCTTCCCGCCGTCGGCCGTGACGCTGCACCGCAGCCGCCCGGACTCCAGCGCCCGCAACGTCTGGGAGCTCAAGGTCTCCGGCCTCGACCTGCACGGCGACCAGGTCCGGGTCGACCTCACCGGCGAACTCCCGCTCGCCGCCGACCTGACCCCGGCGGCCGCCGCCGACCTCGACCTCGCCCCCGGCAGCACCGTCTGGGCCACCGTCAAGGCCGCCCAGACGCATGCCTACCCCGCCTGACCGGGTTGTCTACTCGGTCCAGTGCGCGGGCCGGGTGAGCGAGGCCGGCAGCCTGGTGGCGGCATCGCCCTTGGCCGCGTCCAGCTGGGACTGGATCAGGAAGATGCTGTCGGTGAGGTCCGCCCCGCCGACGTCGGCCCCACGGAAGTCGGCCCCGATCAGGTCGGCCTTCCGCAGGTCCGCGCCCCGCAGGTCGGCCCCGATCAGGTACGCGCCCCGCAGGTTGGCCCCGCGCAGGTCGGCGCCCTTGAGCTTGGCCCCGATCAGGTCGGCGCCCCGGTGCTCCCGCTTCTTCTGCCGGACCTCGGCCCGCACCAGCTCGCTGGTCCGCAGCAGCACCTCGTTGACCTCGCGCCGGTGGGCCGCGACGTCCAGCTCCAGCAGGGCTTCGGCCGTGTCGAGGCTGAGGCGCTCGGTCTCGGCCAGCATCAGCCGCAGCTCGGCGTGGACCGGGCCGGCCGCCGGCAGCGACAGCGCCTCGGTCAGGTACCAGAGCAGCTCCTGCAAGTCCCGGACAACCGGGAACACCGCGAACATCTGCCGCGCGCTCTTCGGGGCCTGCCGCCAGTCCTGCCCGGCGTAGGTGACCTGGGAGACCTTCTGCCCGGCGCCGAAGCAGTCGTAGACGGTGCAGCCCCGGAAGCCCTTCTCGCGCAGCTTGGTGTGAATCCCGCAACGGAAGTCGGCCTTCAGGTTCTGGCACGCCTGGCCGGCGGGCTTGTTGATCGCGAAGTCCGTCGAGGCCGAGAACGCCGGTGCCACACAGCAGAGCGCGAAGCAGCTCTCGCAGTCCGCCCGCAGGCCACTTCGGTCCGCGTCGGCGGCGGGCTGTACCTGGCCTTGGTTCTCAGACAACGTGCGCGATCTCCTGTGTACGAGTGTGTACGAGTGTGTACGAGGCAGCTGTGCCGCTCACGGCCGACGACCCCGAACGGCAACTTCCACCACGCACCCTAGCCGACCTGCTCCGGCCGCCGCCGGGACGATGGCGGGGCGTTGGCGGGGCATTGGCGGGGCGGCCTGCTGGCCCCGTCAGCCCTGGTCCGGGCGCAGGACCGGGTGGTCGGCGACGACGGTACGGCTGCCGGGAGCGATCTCGGTTACGGCCTGCTCAGGTGCACGGACCCCAGCACGCGCCCGGTGCTGGAGAGCCTCGCGGAGCCGAGCGCCGAAGGCCCCGACGGGCCGCCACCCGGGGTGCCCGCTCCGCCTTCGGCTGCGGACGGCCCGGAGCACGCGAAGCCCGGCCGCGTCGGCCTGCCTCCATGGATACCGTCACCCACATCCCGCCGCGTCGACACGTCGATACCGCTGCGGCACGTGCTGGAGATCAACGGCTCAGCGCGGGACCTGCCCGAGGGCCCCGAACTGCGCTTCGTCCTCGAATCGCCCACATGCCTGCTCCCAGAGGCGGAACTCGGCGACCTCGCCGACCACTGGCGGGTGGCGCTCGACCGCCTGACCCGGCACGCCGGCGACGGCGGCCACACCCCGTCGGAATTCTGGCTGATCTCGCTGGGTCAGGAAGACATCGACGAGTTCGAGTCCGCCTTCGACTGTCCGTTCGCGCTGGTGACCGGCCGGTACGTGCTCCCCTGTGGTGCGCCCGCGCGCTGGTGGTCCGCTGGGATGGCCGTCGAATGCGGGGGGGGGGGGGACAGGGTCCCAGGTGCGCCGCTGAGCGCGATGCACCCGGAGCACGGTCAGGTCGACCTGACGGTGGACGACTCATACCGCCCTCTCAGGATCACCGGCAGAGTCTTGCGCTCGGCCCGCACCAGGCGACCCTTCGTCCGCCGCCGGGCAGGGTCGAACTCCCAAGCCGGCCCACTCTCCGAGCAGAATTTTGATCAGCAGTGTCTATTCATGCGCGTATTGGCAGACTACTTGTCACGTATGAGCATCTGTGCGTAAATCTCTCTCAGCTGTTCCGGATCATCCGAGGCCAGACCGACCCGTGAGGTTGCCCCGTGACTTCCCCCCTTGTACAGCGATTTCGTGCGACTCTCGCCAGTTGTTGTGCGCTCGCCACCGCGTCCGCCGGACTGATGCTCGCCACCCCCGCCGGGGCCGCAGCTCCGCTCGGCACGGTCCCGACGGGTGCGGCCGGCTCGGCCGCCCAATACCCGAACTACGCTCCGACTCCGCCGATGGGCTGGAACGACTGGTCCTACTACCAGTGCGGCATCAATGAACAGGTGATCCTCTCCAACGCCCGAGCCCTGGTCAGCAGCGGCCTGGCCGCCAAGGGCTACAACACCGTCACCACCGACGACTGCTGGATGTCCCAAAGCCGCGACAGCTCGGGCAGACTGGTCGCCGACCCGGTCAAGTTCCCGCACGGCATGGACTACGTCGGAGCCAAGATCCACGCCCTCGGGCTGAAGTTCGGAATCTACGAGGACGCCGGCACCTACACCTGCGGCGGTTACCCCGGGTCGATGAACCACTGGCAGCAGGACACCGACCTGTTCGCCGCCTGGGGCGTCGACTACGTGAAGCTCGACGGCTGCAACGTGCCGACGGCCGCTGGAAAGAGCGACGAGCAGAGCTACCACGAGGCCTACGCCGCGATGGGCCAGGCCATGCTCAACACCGGCCGACCGATGGTCTATTCGGTCTCCGCCCCGGCATACTTCCAGGACCAGCCCGCCTGGCACACCGTCATCGGCTGGTCGGCCCAGGTCGGCAACCTGTGGCGGGAAGGCGCCGACACCGCGCTCGGCCAGGAGAGCGCAGCGGCCAAGTGGAACGCGATCACGTACAACTACGGTTACAACAGCGGTCTCGCCGACCTGCAGAGCCCCGGGCGCTGGAACGACCCCGACTTCCTGCTCGCCGGCGACTCCGGCCTCACCCACGACGAGATCCAGAGCCAGATGTCGCTGTGGGCGGTCATGGCAGCACCGCTGATCTCCAGCACCGACGTCGGCCACCTGTCCGACGACGCCCTCTCCGTGCTCGGCAACGAGGACGTCATCGCCGTTGACCAGGACGCCCTCGGCCTGCAGGGCCGCATCGTCCAGCAGGGCAGCGGCTACGACGTCCTTTCCAAGCCGCTGGCAAACGGCGACCGCGCCGTGGCGCTGTTCAACTCCTCCGACTCCGCCCAGACGATCACCACCACGGCAGCCGCCGCAGGTCTGGCCCCCGGCTCCTCAGTCCTCCTCAAGGACCTGACCACCAAGACCGTCACACAGACCACCGGAACCATCTCGGCAGACGTCCCGCCACACGCCACAGTGCTGTACCGGGTCAGCGCGGGCCGTGGCCACAAGGTACAGCCCGCCACCGCGATCACCTGGCATGACGTGAGCACCGCCGGTGCGCACAACACCTACCAGGTCAGCCTCACCGACCACGGCTCCGACGGACTCTCCGACACCCGCCTGTCCGTGACGGCGCCCCAGGGCTGGACGGTATCGCCCGCGACAACACGGCTGGACCACGTGCAGCCGGGAGGAACAGCCACGGCCACGGTCACCCTCACAGCGCCCGAGGCTGCCCCGGGCACCACCATCTCCGCGATCACCGCCACCGCCGACTATCGCGCCGGCGCCGCCGGATCCGGCTCGGTCAGCGGCCAGCAGACGGTCACCTCCGTGGTCCCCTACCCGACCCTCGCGGACGCCTTCAACAACGTCGGCATCACCCAGGAGAGCAACCCCGCCCCCGGCGGCTTCGACTCCACCGGCGACAGCTATTCCGCCGACGCTCTGGCGAAAGCCGGCGCCACCCCCGGCTCGACGGTCAGCGCGGGGGCCCTGAGCTTCACCTGGCCCTCCGTGGCCGCCGGCACCCCGGACAACGTGGCCGCCTCGGGCGAGGCGATCACGCTCGCCGGTCAGGGCACATCGCTCGCCTTCCTCGGCTCGGAGACCGGCACAACCTCCGCCCCTGTCACCGTGACCTACACCGACGGAACCACCAGCACCGGCCAGCTCGGCTTCCCCAACTGGTGCTGCACCCCCGTCACCGCGTACGGCGCACAGACCGTGATCACCACGGACCACCGCAACACCCCGAGCGGACCCGCCAACTATGGCATCAGCTACCGCGTGTTCTCCAACACCGTCCCGCTTACCGCAGGCAAGACGGTGAAGAGCGTCACGCTGCCGAACCAGCCGGCGATTCACCTCTTCGCCCTTTCCATCACCCCCTGATCGCCTTCCCCCGAATTCTCTTTGCGACGCCGTGGGAAGGCGGCTACGTATGGGATTTCGGGTGGGGCAGGGTGAACAGGCCGGGCTCGGGCTCGGGCTCGGTCAGGATGCTTCGGCCGACCAGGCGCTTGAGCTTCGCGCGCATGCCTTCGACCTGCTTTGGGCTCCAGCCCGGCATCGAGAGCCTGGCAGAGGTGCTTGGTGCGGAGCCCGTCCTCGGCGTACTCGAAGGCGGCCAGGATCTGCCGGTAGGCCGGTGAGGAAAGGACCGGGTCTGCGGCGTGTTCCGCTTCGTCCTCCGCGGCCAGAGCGAGCAGGGTCTCGCGAGTGATCTCCAGACGTGGCAGGACGTCCTCGGCTTCGGTCAACTGTCCTGTCAGTACGCCGATCTGCTCGCGCAGCCGCTCGACCTGGTCGCGAGCGGCGCGCTCGCGCTCGGCCAGCCGTGCCGGCAGTGACCTATCGCGTGCCTCCCACTATGTGCTTCCGCCCGCGCGCGGTGGATCGTGCCAGGTCAGTGCCCTGGTGTCGGTCAGGCGGTGGGTCATGTTGTCGCCCATCGACCAATAGATCATCGACTCCGCGCTGGCCGGCAGCGTCTCATAGTCGCACACCAGCCGCCGGTGCAGCAGGCGCGCCATCGGACATCACCTGTCGCGGCTGGGCGCGGGACCGGGAAGCCACCGGCGCCCGCACCTGGCCGCTTGTTCCGGGGGCTGTCAGGCCGGGAGGTTCCAGGTCTGGTTTGCGCCGCTGTGGCAGTCCCAGATCTCCAGCTGGGGGCTGCCGAGGCTGTACCCAGGGTCGTCGAGGCACTTGCCGGACTGCGGGTTCATCAGACTGCCGTCAGCCTGCGCGACCCACTGCTGGGCGCCGCCGCCGTGGCAGTGGTAGAGCTGGACGACGGTGCCGTCGGTCGTGCCGCTGTGCAGCACGTCCATGCACTTGCCGAAGATCTGGACCGTGCCGTCACCGGGCAGGCTCCACTGCTGGTTGGCGTTGCCGGTGCAGCCGTAGAGCTCCAGCGGGTTGAAGTCGGCGGTGCTGCCGGCGCGGTCGTCCAGGCACCAGTTTCTGTAGCCGGTGACCGGGCCGGGGCCGCTGCCGGTGCCGAAGGTGGTCGAGCCCCACACGTCGGTGATCGGGGCGGTGGTGGCGGAGTTGCCGAGCTCCGGCAGTCCGTACATGTCCTCGACGGTGCGGAGCATGCTGTAGTGGTTGATGGTCTCGCCGTAGCTGCCCGGCTTGACGTTCGCGCCGTAGAAGACGGTCGGCATGTTGTTGGCGGGGGTGAAGTTGTCCTCGTCCCAGGTGACGATCAGGTCGCTGTTGTGGGTCTTGGCCCAACTGGCGTAGCCACCCAGGGTGTTCTTGACCCAGGTGTCACCTTCGAGGATGTTGTCGTCGTGCATGGACTGCGAGGCGTCGCCGTGTACGAACGTGACGGTCGGCAGCGCGGCGTAGCCGGCGGCGTCGGTGGGAAAGCCGCAGCCCTGGCCGGGCACCGAGCCCTGACAGGTCAGCCACTTGTCGACCGGGTTCGGGGCTGTGACGGTGCCGGGCAGGTCGGCGAAGCGCAGCCAGGCGGCAGGGGTCGCCTCGTCCGAGTAGTCGCCGAACGAGTATCCGTTCCGCGCGAGTTCGTTGGGCAGGTTGTCGGAGTTGACAGAACCGACCGGCGGCGGCGTGCTGTCGGTCAGGCCCTGGGTCGAACCCGACAGCAGCGCGTAGTAGTTGGGCAGGCTCGGGTGCCACTCGCCGTGCGCGTCGCTGAACGACGCGCCCTGCTGGGCCAGCGAGTTGATGTACGGCGCCTGGCTCGTGTTGCCGATGATGCTGCTGTTGTCCTCGTTCTCCATCATCACGATGACCACGTGGTCCGGCTTGGGCAGTACGGAGGCGGCGGCAGCCGCGGAGGCCGGAGCCGCCGCGGTCACGGTGAGGCCGCAGAGCAGCGCTGTCGCGCCGGCGAGGCCGACGATCGGCCGTGGGATGCGCACAGTTGTCTCCTGAGTGGGAGGTCGGGGAGATCCGCCCCGCCGAATTCCGGAGAAGAAACCTTGAAAAAGGCTCTGTTCGGGGCGGCTGACGGACAGCCTATGTTCGCTCCTGTTTTTCCGGGAATTCCCTCCGGATGAACTCACGGAGAACTGATCAGGAATTTCTGGACCATTAATTCCGATAGCTCAGAGGAAACCTTGAGCCACCCCGATCCGCCTGTTTGGAGACGCACTGAAGCCGTATCTCCTCGCGGATCGGCAATGCTGTAAATACTCGCTCATCGCCTGGCGGACCAGGCCTCGGGAAATCCATGCTCCACTGATTGTCCGACCGGCTTTCTCGGCCGAACGGCAGGCCGGTCCCGGTACCGGGTGAAACTTCTTCACCTGGTACCGGGACGCGCTGTGGCCGCCTGTCGAGTGCGGACCTGACCCGCCTTCCGCGGTGGCTCGGCATGGTCAGGTACGGCCGCCCACCTCCGAAATCATCACCGGGGCGCGGTTGGAGAGCTGGGTTGGATCACTGGGTGGTCCACTGCTGGTTGGTCTTGCCGGCGCCGCAGGTCCACTGCACGGCCAGAGCACCGTCGGTGGTCGAGGCACCGGTCACGTCCAGGCACTTGCCGCTGTTGACGGACACCACCTGCACCGCGCTGGACCCGGCGACCGGCTGGAGCAGCCACTGCTGGTTCGCCTTGCCGGCGCCGCAGGTCCACTGGAGCACCTGCGCGCCGTCGGTGGTCGAGGCACCGGTCACGTCCAGGCACTTGCCGCTGTTGACGTTGGTGACGGTGGTGGTCGTCGGGCCGGCGAGCGGGGTGATGGCGACGTTGGCGAAGTCGGCGTGCTGGAAGCCGCCGACGCCCAGGCCGATCTGGCCGGTCAGGTGGCTGCTGTCGACGACCGAAGCGACCTGCAGGTGGTCGACGGACGCGGTGATCGAATCGCCGGTCATCGCGAGCGTGAGGTTGTGCCAGGTCCCGGCACCGGCTCCGGAGTAGCTCCCGCTGGCCAGGACGGTGTCGGTGCTGGAACGGTCCTCGGTGAACAGTGTCCAGGCGCCGGTGTCATCGATCTTCAGGTGGTAGGCGGACCGGTCGTGGTCGACGTGGTCGATCCGGCCGAGCAGTTCGGCGGAGCTGCCGGACTGTTCGAGGTTCACGTCCGTACTGGCCTGGTAGTTGTTCCACCTCGGGTCGCCCAGCAGGGTGGCCGGGGTGTAGTTCATGTCCGAGTGCCAGGGCAGCGGGGCCTGGGTGATGACCTGGCGCAGGCACGTCGGGGTGCCGGCCCCGGCCGGGCAGGGTGCGGTCTCGAACGCGCCGGCCCAGTCGTGGAAGTACTTTGCGGTCGCGCCGCTCTGGTAGCCGCTCAGGTCGGCCTGGTACGGCAGCGGGAAGGTCTGCCCGGCGGGTCCGGTGGCGGTGCCCTTGCCCTGGCCGGTGGTGGTGGTCACGGTGTAGAGGTAGCCCGGCTGCAGGGTCAGCGAGTACGAGCCGCGCTGCGGGGTGACGTCCTGGGTGTGGACGAACCACTGGGCCGAGTCGTTGCTGTTCATATTGGTGGCCCAGACGTGCACCGCACCGGTCGAAAGACCGCCGGCGACCTTGACGTTGACGGTGGTCACGGCGGAGGCGTCGGTGGTCTCGAAGACGGTGCTGTAGTCCTTACCGGACTTGAGGGTGACGTAGCTGCCGCTGTGCGGATCGCCGCCCAGGCCGGTGCCGGGCAGGTAGCCGGTGGCGCCGTCCAGGTACTTCCAGCCCGGCTTGGCGAACTGCTCGGTGTGGGCCATCACCCAGATGTCGCGGCCCACCTGGTAGTTCCCCGACCAGGGCTGGTCGGCGGCCATCAGGCCGGCGCCCGCGAAGGGCAGGTTCGAGGGCCAGGAGCTGACCAGCGCCCACTTGATGTCCGCGGTCATCCGGGCGTCGATGTACTCGCGGTTGACGTTGCGGGAGAGCGCCGAGGGGTCGGAGCCGTAGCTGTCGTTGTCGTCCTCGGAGGCCCACAGCGGCTTGCCGAGCCCAATCGCGGTGGTGTTGCCCGGGCAGCCGGTGTAGGCCGGGGTCGAGTGCCAGCAGGTGCCGTGCAGGCCGACGACACCGACGGCCTTGTTGAAAGCGCTGTCGGTGGCCAGGTCGGAGGCGACCGACCAGTTGGCGTCGTCGTTGTCGGAGGCCACCAGCGTGGTGCCGGTGTAGCCGTGGCTGTCGAGGGAGGTGCGCAGGTTCTCGTACCAGGTCTTGTTGTAGCCGCTCTCGTTCCAGCCGCCCAGGTAGCCGATGTTCAGACCGTGGCTCTTGGCGCAGCCCATCCAGGACTGGATGTAGGTGATGTTGTCCTGGGACCAGATGCCGCCGTTCAGCCAGCCAGGGGCGGCCCACTCCAGGCCGTAGAACTTGATGCCGGGGTTGCGGGCCTTGGCCTGCGCCATGAGCCACCACTCGTAGCCGCGGTTGCAGTCGACCTCGGTGGGGGTGCGCATGTGGCTGGGCTCGGGGCCGTCGCTGGAGTTGGCGTCGCCGCCGATCTCCACCTTCAGCATCTGCAGCGAGGCTCCGTAGCCGGGCTTGAAGAGGTAGTCCAGGATCTGGCTGCGCTGTGGCTCGGGGTAGTCGACCAGCAGCCGCGAGGTCGCCCCGCCGCCACTGATCGCCCCGAGACCGTCGAAGGTCCGGCCGGTCGAGGTACCGTCGATCGTGATGCTCTGCGCGGTCGCGGGGGCGACGGTATTCGCGACGACGACACTCGGGGCCGCCGGCGCCGGGGTGGCGGTGAAGGCGGTGGCGAGGCCCAGGGCCAGCGCCGCGAGCAGGATCCCGCTTCGCGGTGCGAGGTGAGGTCTACGCACGGAGGTACTCCAAATCGACGGGGGTGGGGGAAGGTTGCCGCGCCGTGAGGGATGCGGGCCGGGCGAGTGGCCGAGCCCGCCCGGCCCGCAGGGCGTGGTTACGGCAGCGTCCAGCGCTGGTTGCTGCCACCGTTGCAGTCCCAGAGCTCCAGCCGGGTGCCGTTGGTGAGGGAAGCGGCCGGATCGTCCAGGCAGCGGCCGGACTGGGTGCCCTTCATGGTGCCGTCGCTCTGCGGCGTCCACTGCTGGTTGGCGCCGCCGTTGCAGTCCCAGATCTCCATCAGCGTCCCGTTGACGGTGCCCTGACCGGTGGCGTCGAGGCACTTGCCGTCGTGGGTCAGGGCACCGTTCGACCAGGTCCACACCTGCGAGGCGCCGCCGTTGCAGTCCCAGAGCTGCACGGGGGTGCCGTTGACGGTGGAATCGCCGTTGTCGTCCAGGCACTTGCCGGGCAGGGCGGAGGCGACCGTGCCGGTCTGGGTGCCGGGCGTGCCGGGGGTGAGGGCGAAGTTGTCGAACTGCTCGGTCTGGTAGCCGGTCACGCCGAGGCCGGCCTGGCCGTTGGTGAAGCTGGTGTCGGTGGCGCTGCCCACCGCGGCACCGTCGACGGTCGCGGTCAGCGCGCTGCCCTGCATGGTGAGGCTAACGGTGTGCCAACTTCCGCTTCCCAGCGCCTTGGTGGTACCAGTGGCGAGGGTGGTGAAGTTCCAGCTGGTGTCGCTCTTGTCGATGGACCAGGCGCCGGTGTCGCTGACGCGCAGGTGGTAGGCGTTCAGGCCGTTGTTGTTGCGGCCCTGCTGGTTGACCCGTCCGAGCAGTTCGGTGGTGCCCGGCTGCTCGAACATGGTGTCGGCAGTGACCGTGTAGTTGCTCCAACTGCCGTCGCCCATGATGGTGTACGGGGCGTCGTAGGGCTCGTCGGTCCAGCGGATCGGCGTGCTCGGGGTCATCTGGCGCAGGCAGCTGCCGGTGCGGCCGCCGCCGCAGGCGACGGTCTGGAAGGCGCCGTTCATGTCGGTGAAGTACTTCGGAGAGGTGGTGGTGACCGCTGTCTCGAAGCCGTCCGCGTAGGGCAGCTTGAGCGGGGCGGGGGCCGGTGGGGTTGCGGTGCCCTTGCCCTGGCCGGTCGTGGTGGTCACGGTGTACACGTAGCCGGGCTGGAGGGTGAGCGTGTACTTGCCGCCGCTGGGGGTGACGTCCTGCTGGTGGACGAACCAGGCGGCGGGGTGGGTGGAGTTGAGGTTGGTGGCCCAGACGTGGACCTTGCCGGTGGACAAGCCGCCGGAGACGGTGAAGTTCGCGGTCTGCGCGGCGGTGGCGTCCATCGTCTCGATGATCGTGCTGTAGTCCTTGGCGGTGGGCGACTTGAGCGTCACGTAGCTGCCGTTGCCGCGGTTGCCGCCGAGGTAGCCGCTGGCCGAGTCGATGTAGCGCCAGCCGGGCTGGGCGAACTGGGTGGTGTGCGCGGTGACCCAGGTGGTCGTGCCGATGTCGTAGTTGCCGGACCAGGGCTGGTCGGCGATCGACATGCCGTCGGTGGAGAAGTACAGGTTGGGGTAGAGCGCGGCGATGACCGGCCAGTTGATGAACGAGGTCATCCTGCCGTCGAGGTAGTCGCGGTTGATGGCCCGGGCCACCGCCGGGGCGCCCGCAGTGGCGTCCTCGGAGCCGTTCTCACTGGCCCACAGCGGCTTGCCGAGCGACTGCGCGTTCGCGGTGCTCGGGCAGGAGGTGAAGGCGCCGAGGTAGCCGCAGGGGTAGTGGACACCGACGATGTCCACGGCGTTCTTGAACGCCGGGTCCGTGGCCATGTCGTCCGCCACCGACCAGTCGCTGTCCGCGGCGACCACCTTGGTTCCGGAGTAACCATGCGTGGTGAGCGCCGACTTGAGGTTCTCGTACCAGGTCTTGTCGTAGCCGCGTTCGTTCCAGCCGCCCAGGTAGGAGACGGGCAGGTGGTGCTGCGCGGCGCAGCCCGTCCAGGACATCAGGTAGTCGATGCTGTCCTGCGACCAGAAGTTGCCGCCGCCGATCCAGCCCGGCGCACCCCAGGACAGGCCGTAGAACTTGATGTTCGGGTTGCGGGCCTTGGCCTGCTCGGCGAGCCACCACTCGTAGCCCTGGTTGCAGTCGACGGTGCCCTTGGCGTGTTCGATACTCGGCTCGGCGCCGTCGGTCGAGTTGGCGTCACCGCCGATCTCCAGTTTCAGGACCTGCAGCGAAGCGCCGTAACCGGGCTTGAAGAGGTAGTCGAGCAGCTGGCTGCGCTGCGGCTCCGGATAGTCGACCAGCAGACGGGAGTTGCCGCCGCCGCCGGAGATGGCCCCGACACCGTCGAAGGTCAGGCCGGGCTTGAGGCCACTGAGCGCCACAGCTATGGCAGGAGCAGGAGTGGCCGCGGCGGGTACGGGGGCGGCTTCGGCGGCAGCCGGTGTGCCGAAGGCGGTGCAGCCGAGGAGGAGCAGGGCTGCGCCGAAGGCGGTACGGAATCTTGGAGGCATGGCGCTGCGACCCATGGGGGGACTCCAGGGGTAAGGGTGGGGGATTGGGTTCAGACTTGCTCAATATGAAGGCCAAATAAGCAAGAGTCAACAAGTTCGAACAAATTCGCCCCCGCGCGCATCCACCGTCCCGATGACCCGGCACTCCCCCACCGAGGCTTCCATCAACAGAAGTTGACGGAAAGTCGAGGATGGCGTCCCATGGAGTGGTGTAGCGGGGATCTTGGAGTAACCCCTGGTCATGGGGCGGCCATCGCGCAACTCTCCGAGTAGAACGGCGAGTTCACCAGGGAGTACGCGATGGCCTTGTCCCGGTCTGACTTACTCCGCCTCATGGAATCACTGCGTACGGCCGACGGAATCGAGTTGATCAGGACCCTCGCTCAGCGGATCCTGCAAGAGCTGATCGAGGCCGAGGCCACCGCCCGGATCGGCGCCGAGCCCGGCGAGCACACCCGCTTCCGTACATCTACCTCGACGCCACGTACTGCAAGGCACGGGTGAACCACCAGATCGTCTCCCGGGCCGTGGTCGTCGCCACCGGGATCACCGAGGACGGCGGCCGCGAAGTGCTGGGGCTGATGGTCGGCGACAGCGAGACCGAGGTGTTCTGGGCCGAGTTCCCGCGCTCCCTGCGCGAGCGCGGACCGACCGGGGTCCGCCTGGTCATCGGCGACCACCACAGCGGCCTGGTCAAGGCGATCCGCAAGGTCATGCTTGGTGCCGCCTACCAGTGCTGTCGCGTTCACTTCCTGCGCAACACCTTTGCGATCTACCTGCCCGAGGGCAGCATGGACCAGATCTACCCCGGCGAGCGCACCCGCGACGAACTTCCTTCTACCGCATGACCGTTGGCACACGACCACTACACCACGCCAAGGGACGACCCCGCGCTCGGGTTGATGGGTTTGCTCATGACTCCCCGGAACCACGTGGACTGGAGGGCAGTTCGCTCGCTGCCAGGGTCATTGCGCAGCCGTCGGCGTCGGCGAACGTGTAGGAGAGTGGTTCCAGGGCAGCAGCCAATAGTTGATGCATTGCGTGGTGCGATTTCACCCAGCCTGCCGTCAGGTCGAGTCGCTGAGTGAGCACTCCGGGTTCCAGCGGCCCGGGTGGGACCAGGTTGAGGTAACGCTGCACGCCAGGAGTCGACCGGACCTCACGTACTCCGGTGACCGACCGCAGTTCTGTGGCGTTCAGTGGGGGCTGGTTCCAGAACTGGAAGCAGACCCGCGGATCGCGGTACTCGACCGCCTCCGCGCCCTCGCCGCCGCAGGCGAGGTCGGCGGCCACGGACAGCAGGTCCGCGCCGGTAGCTCGCTGGGTGAGTTCGGCGATCCAGCCGCCGAGGCGGCCGTTCACCTCGATCAACCGTGGCCCATCGGCGGTGAGCTTGAACTCGGTATGGGTGATTCCGTGCCGCACACCCAAGGCGGCCAGGATCCGGCTGGTGAGCCCAACGATCCTGCGGTTCTGATCCGGCGTCAGCCCGGACGGCCAGAACTGCCCGCATTCGCGGAACGGCGCCGCCTGGGGGAATTTCCCGGTGACCGCGAGGTGCCGCGGTCCCTGCGGCCCGAGTACCGTTTCGACGCTGACGTAGTCGCCCAGCCCAGGGCGTCCCTCACCTCGCAGGTACTCCTCCAGCACATAAGCTCGCCCGCTCGACAGTTCGGCGGCGCACCTGTCCACGTCTGCAGGCGTGGTCAGCAGATGGGTATCCATGCTGCCGCGGCCGACTACCGGCTTCAGAACGGCCGGCAGGCCGACCTGCTCGACCGCATCCGTCAGCTCGACCGGATCGAGCACCGGCGCCGACCGGGTGCTGTCCAGGCCGGCCTCGCTCAGCCTGGCCCGCTGGGCCCGCTTGTCGGTCAGCAGCTGAGCGGTGGTCGGCGAGTGGTACGGCAGGCCGAGAGCCTCCGCGATCGCCGCGGTCTGCGGGATCAGCTCGCTGAAGGTGGTGATACCAGCTGGCTTCCAGGCCCTCAGTTCCGCCAGCTGCCGGCGCCAGTGGCTCAGTTGCCGCACGGTGCCGGCGGCCCGCATGATGCCCGACAGCCGGGCGGTGTGTGCGGTGTCAGCCGCCAGAAAGCAGAGTTCGTAGCGGGCGCCGAGTGAGCGCAGCAGCTCGCCTGCGCCGGCCGCGCCCTCCTCGTACACGACCAGTAGCCGCGGTCGGTGGTGCTGGCGCTCGGTCACCGACCGGCCTCCGTGAGCTGGGCAGCGAGAGCGTCGGCGAGGGCGTTGAAGGTGGGTGTGGTGAAGAGCAGAGCCGGGTCGAGCTCGGTGCCGATGGTCTGCGAGAGTCGGGCGAACAACGCTGCGGCCAGCAGCGAGTGGCCGCCGTCCTCGAAGAAGTCGGAGTCCGGGCCCGGAGTGACGAACAGCAGCTCCTCCCACTGGTCGGCGAGCTCGGCGCGGATGTCGATGGTCATGGCGGTAAGCCTCTCTGCCGGTCGGGTGCGGGGTCAGATCAGTGGATGGTGGGGCGCGGTGGGGCTCCGGTCGAGCTTCCCGGAGGCGGTGGTGGCCAGTTCCGCCACCTGGACGAACCGGCTCGGGACCATGTGCTCGGGTAGCAGTGCCGCGAGGGCCCGGCGCAGTTCGGCGGACGTGCTCGCGGCTGCGGCCGGCACGACGTGGGCGACCAGTTGCTGGTCGCCGCGCGGGGTGGCCGCCACGGAGACGGCTGCCGCGCGCACCATGCCGGTGCGCAGCAGGACCGCCTCGACCTCGCCCAGTTCGATTCGGTAGCCCCGCAGTTGCACCTGCCGGTCGGCGCGGCCGAGGTAGTGCAGTTCGCCGTCGGCGTCCTCGGTCACCAGGTCGCCGGTGGTGTACCAGCGCAGGTCTCCGGTGTCGGGGAGCTGGACCAGTCGCTCTGCGGTGAGGTGCTCGTCACCGAGGTAGCCGGTCAGCAGCTGTGCTCCGCTGAGCAGCAGTTGGCCGCTGTGTCCGGGGCGGACCGGGCGCAGGTCGGGATCCACGACCCGGTGCGCGATGCCGGGCAGCGGCCACCCGATCGGGGTGGGGTGCGTGGGGGGCTCCTCGCCCGGCGCCAGTCGACGGAAGGTGGCGTGCACCGTGGCCTCGGTGATTCCGTACATGTTGGTCACGGCGGCGCGGTGCCCGAGTCCGCGCCATCGTCGCAGCGGGGCCGACGCGAACTCCTCTCCTCCGAAAATCACATGACGAACCGTCGGGAGAATCGTGCGTTGCTCCTCCAGCGCCGCGACAAGGTAGCCGAATACGGTCGGCACCTGGTTCAGCACGGTTGCGCCGGTCTCGGCGAGCCAGTGGACGGTGCGGGCCGGGGAGCGCAGGGTGGGCTGGTCGGGTACCGCGAGCTCTGCTCCTGAGCGCCAGGCTCCCCACATCTCCCAGACGGAGAAGTCGAAGTTGTAGGAGTGCATCAGCGGCCAGACGTCCTGCGGCCCGAAGTCGAAGAGCCGGTCGGTGGCTGCGAACAGCGCGGTCAGCGAGGCTGTGGTCACCGGGACGCCCTTGGGCACGCCGGTGGACCCCGAGGTGAAGATCACGTAGGCCAGTCCCGGAGTCGGCGAGCGGTCGGCGGGGCTGGGCTGCGGCGGGAGGAGGGTCATGCCGTCGAAGTCCTGGTCGCCTACGGTCAGGGTCAGGTTCGCCCGGTCCGCGATCAGCGCGGTGCGCTCCGACGGGTAGGCAGGGTCGAGCGGGACGTACGGCAGGCCTGCCTTGGCGCAGCCGAGCACGGCAACGGCGAGCCGGGCGCCGCGAGTCGGCCGCAGGCCCACTCGGTCGCCCGGTCGCAGCCCGGAGGATTCCAGGACCGTGGCGAACCGGCCTGCCAACAGGTCGAGTTCACGGTAGCTCAGGGTTTCGTCGGGGCCGCGGACGGCAATCCGGTCCGGGGATCGACGGGCGTGTTCCTCGAAGCGGGCGAGTGGCGTCCGGTCCGTCATGGCAGTCCTTCCGGCTGGGTGGCGCCCGGGGTGGGGCAGCGCGTCATCAGTGGGTGGTGGGTGAGGAGCGTCTTCGCCGCCACACCCGGCATGCGAGCAGCAACGCCGCCGCCAGGCATGCGATGGCCGCGGCGGTCAGCGCGTGCTCGGCCGCCGGCCGGGTCAGCCGGCCGCCAGGACCGCCGCTCGGACCGATCAACAGCACGCCCAGCCCCGCCGCCAGGGTGAGCACGGTCTTCGTCAGGCCGGCAGCCTCGCCCGCGATCTCGGGGCGGACCAGCTCCTGGGTGGCGGTCATGGCAAGCGCGTTGGCGATGCCCAGCAATGCCGCACTGCCTGCGGCGGCCGACAGGTAGCCGACAAGCGTGGCCGCCGTGCCGGTGGCGTACAGCAGGGCGGCCGCGCCGAGCAGGCAGAGCGTGGCCGCCGTCACCGCCGCCGTGGCGCCGACCCGTCCGGCTGCGGGGCCGGCCGCCGCCAGCGCGGCGGCCGGTGCCAGGAAGGCGACCGCGGCCGGCAGCGGGTCCAGCCCCCAGGTGTCCTGCAGGGCCCACGGCACGACCAGCAGGACCACCACGGTCGCCGCGTTGGCGACGGCGCCGGCCGCCGTCAGCGCCATGAACCGCCCGTCGCGCAGCAGCGCGGGTCGGACCAGCGGCTCGGCGGTGCGGCGCTCCACCGCCACGAGAACCGCCAGCGCGACACCAAGGGCTGCGGCGACTCGGACGGAGTGCCGGCCCCAGATCGGGATGCGATCGCTGAGCAGCGCCAGCGAGGCCACCAGGACGCCGGCAGCGGCCAGGCCCGGCAGGTCCGTCGAGCCGCTGCTCGTACTCCTGGATTCCCTGGCCCGGGTGAGGCACCAGGCGGCGAGCAGCGCGCAGGGGACATTCAGCCAGAAGACGGCCTGCCAGGACAGGGCCTGTACCAGTGCGCCACCGACCAGTGGTCCGCAGGCGGTGCCGATCCCGCCGATGCCCAGCGCCAGCCCGATGGCCCGCTGCCGGGGCCCCGGCGGGAAGGTGTTGGTCAGCAGTGCCAGGCCGGCCGGCATGATCGGCGCACCGACCGCGCCCTGCACCGCCCGGGCCGCCACCAGCAGCGCCAGCCGGGGAGCGAGCGCACAGAGCACGGAGGCCAGGGCGAACGAGATCAGGGACCAGGCCAGCAGCCGGCGATGACCGATCCGGTCGCCGAGCCGGCCGGCGCCCAGCATCAGCGTGCCGCAGGCGAGCAGGTAGGCACTGACAACCCAACCGAGGTGTCCGCCCGAGGCGCCGAGGTCGCGGCCGATCCGCGGCAGTGCCAGGTTGAGTGCGAAGGAGTCCAACTGGACACAGAATGCACCCAGTCCAACCCCGGTGACCGCCCAGCGGCGGGCAGCGCGACCTGTCACTGTGGCAGGCCGGTGAGCTCGGCCGACACCGGCTGGCAGCTGTCTCCGACCACCTCTCCCGCCACCATCCGCAGCCGCCGCACGCCCGGCACAGCAGCGGTGCTGAGACAGGCCACCGCGACCAGCGCAGCCGTCGCGGCCATGGCCCTCCCGGCCCCCCAAGCGGCGGCGGTCAGCGGGGCGAACAGCAGCGCGAGTGGCTGGGAGGCGAGCGAGGCCAGCCACTCGTAGGAGGTGACCTTCGCCAACTGTTCTGCGGGCACTGCGGCCTGCACTGTCGAGTCCCAGACCGGGTTCAGGAACCCCATCGCCGCCCAGGAGACGCCGTACCCGGCGACGATCAGCGGAGCCGGCAGCCAGCCGGCGAACATCAGCTGTGGCACCGCGCAGCCGGCCAGCACCAGGTTGCCCACCAGGATCGGCCGGCTGGGCCGGTACCGGCCTGCCAGCAGCGAGCCCAGCAGCAGGCCTATCCCGCCCGCCTGCACGGCCGCGATCCACACCGCCCGGCCACCTGGGTGCCCCAGCGCCACCAGCGGGCCGAGGGTGACCAGCACCATGTCCGCGAAGGTGACGCTGGCATGGGCGATCAAGCTGCTCCAGAACCAGTCCCGCGACCTGACCTCGCCCCAGCCGGCCACCAGGTCGGCCCGCAGCGAGCGGCGCGAGGGCGCCGGTCGGCCGACCCTGATCGCGAGGAAGGTGGACCCGCTGACGGCGAAGGCCGCCGCGTCGACCAGGAAGACCCACCCTGCGCCGACCGCCACCACCAGCAGGCCCGCCAGCAGCGGTCCAAGAATCAGGGTGAGGCTGCGGCCCACACCCATCAGGGCGTTGGCGCGCTGGCGGGCCTCGGCTCTCTCGACCACTCCGGCGACCAGTGGCGACATGCTGCAGAGCGACACTGCCGAGGCCGCGCCGGCGAACAGCTCGGCGATCGCGATGGTGGTCATGTCCGGTGATCGGGACAGCAGTTCGACTCCGACCAGCGCCTGAACGGCGCACCGTACGAGGTCGGCCGCGAGCCCGGCCCAACGGAGGCTGCACCGGTCCACCAGCACTCCCGCCAGCGGTAGGAGCACCAGGCGGCTGCCGACCGCACAGGAGAGCACGGCGGCCAGGGTCCCGGCCGAGTCGGTGAGCTGGATCACCGCGAGGCTCAGCGCGACCGGCATCAACCCATCGCTCAGCGAGGCGATACTGCGGCCGAGCAGCAGCATGCGGAAGGACCGCAGCCGCAGTGGACTTTCCTGGTCCGCCCGGGCCCGCTGGAAGCGGCTCAGCATCGGCGGCTCACCGGCTGTCGGTCTTCGAGTACCAGACGTCGTCGACCACCATGTCGTCGACGCCGCGGGCCTCGCAGTAGTCCACCAGGTCCGACATCCGATTGATGAAGCCCCGCCCGTTGAAGTTGAGCGAGGTGTTGCAGAGGATCCCGGCGCCGCGCTGCTCCGCGAAGCTGGTGAGCAGGGAGTGCAGCACCGGCTCCTCGTCCCGGGTGACCGTCTGGACCCGGGCGGTGCCGTCCACATGGGTGACCGCGCCGAGGCCCGCGTCGCGAACCCGGCGGAAGTACAGCATGTGCGGGTCGGGGAAGTCGGTGTCGAACAGCGCGGCGACATCCTCGGCGCGGCAGACCGGAGCGATCGGCCGGTAGTCCTCGCGGGCCTTGATGGCGTTGAGCCGGTCCTTGGTGCGCGGATCGAACGGCTCGGCCAGGAGCGAGCGGTGGCCCAGCGCCCGGGGACCGATCTCCCACTTGCCCTGGACCCAGGCGACCACCCGTCCGGCTGAGAGCGCTTCACCGAGCCTGTGCGGATCGAATCGCTGGGCGGACCAGCCGGCCGGGTCGGGCGCCGTGTCCATCTCGAACGGAAGGCCGCTGTAGACGTCCCAGTCGAGGGTCTGGCGGCCGGTCTCGTGGAACATCGCGTCGATGGCGGTGCCGATCGCCGAGCCCGAGTCGTTGGTGCAGGGCGGCACGAAGACCGAGGAGAAGTGTGCGCACTGGCGCCACAGGCCGTTCCAGTCGCAGTTGAGCCCGCAACCGCCGGAGATGTGCAGCGGCGTGCCGGCCGGGAGCCGGAGCCCGGCGGCCTCCCGGAAGGTCTCGAAGATACGGTGGCTGAGCAGAGCGGCCGCGCTCTTGGCCACCGGGCTGGTGACACCGGCATTGTGCAGCGGACTGCTCCGGAAGTCGGACTTGGGAAGCGGCAGCACCGCGTCCGGCCGCAACAGCCGGTCAACGACTTCGGCGGCCTGCTGGTCCGCGTCCTGAGGGCGGGCGAAGGCTGCCAGCGCCATCAGCTTCCCGCTGTCCTCGAAACGCTGGTTGGTCGCCTCGTCCGGGTAGCCCGGGTCGGCGATTGAGAAGAGCGAGGCATAACGGACGCCGGGCTGGCTGAGCACCGGGATCTTCTCCACCACCCGCATCTGACGGTCCACCAGGTAGAAGGCGCCGGTGTAGCCCTCCCAGACCAGCACCGTGCGCAGCTCGGCGTCGGTCTCGGGGGCCATGCCGAGCGCCATCATCAGGTGCGAACGCTCATGGCTGGAGGAGAAGTAGCGGACCTTCTTGCCGAACAGCGTGCGCAGTTCCCGGTGGATCTCGAACCCCTCGTAGCCGGCGCCGATCCGCTGGTCGATGGCTCCTCGCCGGTACCAGCCGCCGAGGGCCACCACGTCCGGAATCTGGTCGCACAGTTCGGCCGCGGCCAGCACGGTCGCGGCGGTCAGGTCGGTGTAGCGCCGGTAGGAGTCCTTCTCCGCCTCGATGGAGAACAGCAGTCTGCCGTCGCGGATCGCGGCGATCGCGCCGTCGTGGCCGGGCTTGAGCGCCAGTATCAGCATGCTGGATCACGGTCTCTCTGCTGCGGGGCAGCTGGGTTGCTCACCGGGGGTGCTTGACCAGCTCGGCGAGGTCGTCGATGGCGTGTTGGAGAAAGTCGTGGGTGGCCTGCTTCGGGAAGGCGCCGGGGTTGAACATGGCTCCCAGCCGCAGCCGCTGGTCGGGGCCGGGGAGCAGGGTGAGGTGCAAGCCGTCGATGTCGCCCGGTACCGTCAGCTCCGGGACCTCCTCGGAGTACATTCCGCCGAGGTCCTGCGGCACGAAGTTCAGCACCAGCTGCATCCGGCGACGGGCGGGGTCGATCTCGTGCTCCGGGCTGGGTGGGCAGGCGGCGCGGATGTAGTCGAGCGGGGTGGTCTGGTGGGCCAGGACCTCGCTCCAGCGCGCGTTCACCTCGGCCACCGAACGCAGCGGATCGGCGAGTTCGGGATGGGCGAGCCGCAGCGGTACCGAGTCGGCGAACCAGCCGAGCCGGTTGAGGTGGTCTGTCGGTCGGCCGCCGACGATCACCCGGAAGGTGAGGTCGGTGGCCCCGGAAAGCCCGGACACCGTCGCGGCGAAACTGGCCAGCACCACCAGGAACGGGCTGATGCCGAGCATCTGGGCACGGGCCCTCAGCCCGGCCGCCGTGACCGGCAGCGCGAGGTTCATCGAGGTGATCTCACCCGGCGCCCCCGGTTCGGGGAGGGTGGCGAACGGCAGTCGGGTGGGGCGGTCGGCGCCGGTGCCGGCCAGGTGCAGGTGCCAGAAGTCCCGGTCGTGGCTGCTGGGCCGGGTATCCGGAACGGGGAACCGCGTCCGCTGCCAGTCGACCCAGTCCCGGTACCGGCTGTCCGCGTGTCGCGGGCGAGCCGTGGGAGCTTGACTGAGCTCCTTCTGAAGCAGGTGCATGCTGTGGCCGTCGGTGACGAAGTGGTCGAAGACCGTGCAGGCGGCCCGGGCCGGCCGGCCGTTGCGGGCACGGTAGCCGATGACGGTGACCGCCCACAGCGCGCTGCCGACCCGCTCGAAGGTCCGGCCCGCAAGTTCCCGGGCCAGCGTCGACATCTCCTCCTCGCTGTCGCAGAACCGGAAGTCCAGCGGCACGGCCACATCAGCGGCGTAGTCGATCCAGCCGCCGTCCTCCAGTGAGCCGTCGACGATCCGCAGCGCCTCCTCGCGCCGAACGACCCGGGTCAGCCGCTCCCGGAACAGCTCGTCGCCGACGGCCTCCGGGACGGTGAACAGATTGGAGATCGAGGCGAATCGGCCGTGTGCCCGTTCGTCCCGCAGCCGGGCGAGCTGCTGCAGGCTCGGGGTGCCCCGGGTCGTTCCGCTGGTGTTGCCCATACCGTGCTCCTCGCAAGCCGTGCTCGTCGGCTCAGCGGCTCTCATAGAGCCCGCTGGTGTCCCGCTGATAGGTGTTTCGGACGATCTCGGTGAGGAACTGGTCGAAGTCGGCGACCAGGCGCAGGCCTCGCTCGGCGCTGTAGCCGAACAGACCCGGGCTCACCTCCCGATCGAGGCTGCTGTCGACGAAGAGGGCGTAGGACCAGCGATCCGGCCGGTCTGCGCGGCCCCGCGGCTGCTCAGCCACCCGATGGGCGACGGCGGCCACCGGCGTCGCGGTCTCCCGGGTCAGGATCTCCATGGCGCAGCCGAAGTTGACGATGAAGGTGCCCGGGAGGGGATCGATCGGGCACCACCGACCGGCCCGGTCCACCTCCAGACCCGGCTCGACCGAGCGCAGCACGGTCACCCAGCCGGAGTCCTTGTGGATGTTGAGTCCGCGTGCACGGACTTCGGGCCGGAAGTGGTTGAAGGTCAAGTGGTAGGTGCCCTGCTGGGAGAGACTGTGGCCGGTGGCCTCGTCCCAGAGCCGCTCCGGCAGGTCGAGGTGGCACAGCACCGCCCGCAGCACGCTCAGGGAGAAGTCGCGCATGGCCTCGGCCTGCCGGACCAGCGCCGCCGGGAAGACCGCGTCCCAGTGGCGGCTCTCCAGGAAGAACTGCTCGGTCTGATCCTCGTCCCGGCTGAAGTATCCCTGCCTGGGGGCGATCTGTCGCTCAGTCAGTTCTCGGTGGCCGCAGTAGGGATCGGCGTGGTCGACCACGGCCGGGAGATAGAACCGCTCGGCGAAGCGGTCTCCGGCGGCCAGCTTCGTCCCGGCCGGCTGGTCAACGAAGAAGAAGCCGTCCCTCAGGGCCCGACGCAGCCCGTCCGGCCGGTCGAACTCCAGTCCACCACCGGAGAGTCGGGCGTGTTCCCAGTCGTGTCGAGGTCTGCTGGTCATCGGTCTCCTCCGTCGCGGGTCGGGAGCTGAACTGGCGGTCCTGACAGGGGTTAGAGCCGGGGGTGGAACTCGTAGCCGAGCTTCTTGGCCTTCTCGACGGAGAAGTCGCGGAAACCCTGACTGACCAGCAGCTCGCCCTCCGGGGAGTACTGGTAGATGCCCATGTCGTAGCGGGGGCCCATGAAGACGGTGAAGGAGGACCTGTCGACCTCCCGCTCCTGGCTTTCGGGCACCTGGTGCACCACGGCGGTGATCGGCTGCGCGCAGTGCTTGGTGAGAACCTCCAGGCAGTCGCCGAGATTCACGATGAAGTTGGACCGATCGACATCGATCGGGATCCACTCGCCCTCATGGCGCAGCTCCAGGCCCGGCTGGTCGGCGTAAAGGACGGTGATGAACCCGCTGTCGGTGTGCTCCACGATGCCGATCCGGCCGCGCAGGTTGGATCGGTAGTGGTTGATCGTCGAGTGGCACCAGCCGTTGCCCAGGCTCGCGCCGCCGGTGATGGTGTCCCAGTCCGCCTCGGGCGCGCCGGCCAGCTCCAGCACTCCGTGCAGGGTGGCGAGGGTCAGGCTCTCCATCTTGCGCAGCAGAGCCACCGCCTCGGCGGGCAGGTAGGTGTCCCAGTGCGCGCTCTCCAGCTGGAGCTGCTCCACCTGGTCGGGGCGGTCCGAGTAGCCGAGCTTGGAGTCCGCGTGCCCCTCGGTCAGATGGCCCCGGTAGCGGTCCGCCGGGTCGGTGCGCGGCTGGTAGAAGCTGCGGCACAGGTCCAATCCGGGCTGCATGTCCAGGGCCTCGGGGATGGCGATCAGGAAGGCGCCCAGTGCCAGTGCCTGGTTCGCCTGCTCCTGGTTCTCGAACGCCAGTCGGCCGTCGACGACTTCAGCCCTGGGCAGGCGCAACCGGCTCGCGGTGGCCGGTGCTGCGGTGGTGTCGGTCATGCGTTCCCCTCCAGGTGGTTGGGCAGTACGAGTGCGCTCGGTCGGCCGGTTGTCGACCTAGAGTTCGCCGTTGTTGCCGTCATAGGTGCGGCTCACCTCTTGGACGGCGAAGTCGGCTACCGACTGGACGGCGTGGGGCATGCCGTCCTGGTAGCGGTAGATGGTTGCCGAGAGGTCGGAGTCGAGGAAGGTGACGTAGGACCAGCGGTCGCCCTGTCCTGGTTCCCGTTCGGTGCGGACCACGCCGTGGACGCTGGCCCTGACCGGTGTGGCCAGCTGCTCGGTCAGCACCTCGATCGAGCTGCCGAAGTTGACCACGAAGTAGCCCGGTTCGGGGTGGACGGCGCACAGTTCGCCGTCGATGAGTGCCAGCAGGCCCGGCTCGGTGGAGCGCAGGACGGTCACCCAGCCGGAGTCGCGGTGGAACTTCGAACCGCGGACCTTCTTCTCGGCACGGAAGTGGTTGAACGCGAGCATCTGGTGGCCGGCCCGCTCGGTGAGGCCGCCGGTGATCTCCGCCCAGTCCCGGACCGGTACGGCCAGTTCGGTCAGGACCCCGCGCAGGACCCCGATGCCGATGTCCACCATACCCTCACCGAGCGCGGCTACCTGACTGGGCAACAGGTTCCAGTTGGCACGCTCGATGTAGAAGTTCTCCCACTGGTCGTGCTCCCGGTCGAAGTAGCCCTGGTAGTCGCCGGGCACCGGCACCTCGCGATAGCCCCGATAGCGGTCGAGCCCGTCGCCCACAGGCTGCTCGAAGAAGTGCTGGGAAAACCGGTCCCCTGGGGTGGTGTCGGTCCCCGCAGGCATCCGCACCCGGAAGAAGCCCTGGCTCAAGGCCCGCTCGAAGCCACCGGCCAGCTCGAAGACGAGGCGCTCCCCGATGAGTTCGGCGCGCTGGAGATCGGCGCGCCGGTACGCGGATGCCGCTTCGCGCTCGCCCGGCATAGGGGGCAGACGGACTTCGGTCCGCGTGGTGGCGGACGTGACGTGCTCGCTCATTCATTGCCCTTTTGAGGGAGGTGGTGTGGTGAGATGCGGATCGTTCCCGGTGCGACTGGACGGGGCATGGACGAGTACGCGCGCAACCGCGTGTCGACACCCTCGACGGTGACCCTGTAGTGCCTGTACAGTTCATCGGCCACAATGGACTGGATCCGGACCGAGAACAGGCGGCCGGGGCACTTCCTCGGATTGCGTTCGGAGTTGATCATGCTGAACGAATTGATCTCGTAGCGGTTGCGGGACAGCATCGAGGAGACGGTCTCGCGCTCCGATCGCATGATCGCCCGGATGTTCGCAGGGTCGAAGCACTCGGGGTTCGGGAAGGCCGTCGGGTCCTGGTTGGCCCCTCTTCGGTCGAGCCAGATCATCGTTCCAGCCGGCAACTCGGCTTGCCTGCCCTGGTGCTGGAGCAGGAAGGGCACGGTGGTGCGGCGCCACAGCGCGGTCGGGTTGCTGCCCGCCAGCCGGACGGCCTCCAGTACTGCCAGGTCAAGCGTCGAGAGGCGGCCGCCCGGCTCGCCGGTCCCACCGGCGAGAGCCGCATCCCGGTGGGCCGGTGCGGTCTCCAGGAAGCAGAGCAGCCAGAGCAGGCTCAGCGCGGTGGTGTCGAAGGTGGCAACGATGAGCGTTGCGAGTTCCTTCAGCTGCGCGCCGTTCAGGGCCGATATTCCCGCCCTGGTCAACGGCGTTTCCCACAGGGCGAGATGACGCACGATCATATTGGCGTCGGACGCAGTCGCCAAGCACTCCAGGTTGTCGAGGAGCAGGTCCCGGACGAAACGCTCGATTGCCTCCAGCTCACGCAGTGCGACGTCATTCTTCTTGCTGATCACCTCTGAAGCGATGTCGAAGAAGCTGCGGACCACCTCGGCGTACTCGGGCATCGCCAGGTATTCCGTGAGCGGCCGCTGTCGCAGGTCCAGCACGCCGGGCAGTTGGCTGTCCACGTAGGCGACCAGCTGCAACGCGAACTCGTCGAGGGGCCAGGTCCGTTCGGTTGCCGAGCCGAGGAAAGCGGCCGCATGCCGACGGATCTCCGGCTCCAGGTCGTCCACGAACCTGCCGTTGCCCAGTGAACGTTCCACTGCCGCACGCTTGGCCGGCCGGTCCGGATGCGCATTGTCCAGCGACCCCATGAAGTCCCCGAACAGTTCGCTGTTGGCCGCCGTCGAAGGGGCCAGCACAGCCTCGTTCACCATCGGGTCGTTGGTCAGCTGATAGACGGCGACCTCGGCGCCGAAACGGAAGGTGCAGATGCCCCCGTTGGCTTCGGCGAGCGCGCCGATGCCGGAACGACGGAAGTAGTCGCTCGCCTGCTCCCCACGAACCACAGTGGCTTCGTGAAACGCTTCCTGATGCCCAACCAGCTCGTCCGGCCCGGGGTGGTGTGCCAGCAGCAGCTGCCCCGTTTCGGTAGCCGACATCAGGAGCCCGCCTCGGCGGCGCTGCCGACGATGCCGAAGTCCTGATAGCCGTCGTCCCAGGTGGCCCGGTTGAAGTCGCGCAGGAACTCCTCCACCGTCCGCAGCTGATCGACCGTGTTGTCGGGGCGCACCTGGTAGAGGTGGCCGGTGGCCGGCGGGTTGAGAAAGGCGGCGAAGGAGAAGCGATCCCCCTGCTCAGGGTTCGGCTCGCACTGGCGAACCCGGTGCAGGATGGCCCGCACTCGTGGCGCGAGTGGCTCGGTGAGCACCTCGAAGGCGCCGCCAAAGTTGATCACGAAGTAGCCGGGGGCCGGGTCGATCGGCGTCCACTCACCGTCGATGTGGGACTCCAGTCCGTCCTGCTCGATGTAGAGCAGGGTGACGAAACCGGTGTCCTGGTGCGGGGCGCAGCCCAACTGCCGGCGCTCGGGCCGATAGTGGCTCGCCGCGAACCAGCGCGTGCCGCCTCCCGCGACCGCGCCACCGGTGATCTGCTCCCAGAGGTGCTCGGGCACGGCCAGTTCGGCGAGCGCGGCCCGCAGCACGAGGAGTGCGAGGTCGTCCATCCGTTCGCACATCCGCACCACCTCGACGGGGAGGCTCCGCCGCCGATCCGACTCGTCCACCAGCAGGTGCTCAGTCTGGAAGTGCTCCCGGTCGAAGTAGATGCCCTCCCGCCCGCGGAACCCGGTATAGCCGGACTCAGGCGCACCGACCGGCTCGGCCGGACGGTAGAACCGCTTGCACAGCCGGATGCCGGGCGCCAGGTCCAGGTCGGCCGGAATGGCGAGCCGGAGGCATCCGTCGTGCAGCGCCTGCCGCAGCCCACCGGGGGTCTCGAAGAGCAGGTCGTCACCCTCGACCGCCGCGCGCTGCAGGTTCATGGGAGCGGTCACCGGCTCTCCTCCGCGGGACGCTCGGTGCCCTGGTAGATCTCCAGATCGTTGGACTCGATCAACTCGCGTGAGGAGCAGAGCCGTTCGAGATCCGAGCCGGTCCGGTAGCGGTAGATGCCGTCATCCTCGCCCGGTTCGCATCGACTGGAGCTGAAGTGGCCGAAGCTCGAACGATCGCCGTGCTGATGGGCCACCCTGTGCATGATCGCGGAGACCGGGCAGGCGCTCGTCCCGGTGAGGATCTCCATCGAGAGGCCGAAGTTGACGACAAAACAGTCCGGCTCGACAGGTACGGCTTCCCACTGATCCTGGCGGTTGACCTGCAACCCCGAGCTGGTGGTGCGCAGGATCGTCAGAAACCCGTCGTCCTTGTGGGAGTTCAGGCCGATCTCCGCCATCGCGGGCCGATAGTGGTTGAAGGTCAGGTGGTAGGAGCCGTTTCCGTCCGAGCAACGGCCGGTGGCGAGCGGCCACAGGGTGCGCGGAATGCCGACCTCGGCCAGGACCGAGCGCAGCACCTGCTGCGACAGTTCGGTCAGCGCCTCGCCGAGCCGCGTGATCTCCGCCGGGAAGGTGCCGGCCCAGAAGCGGCGTTCGAGCAGGAACTGCTCGATCTGGTTGACCCGTTGATGGTAGCCGAGAAGTGCGTCGCCGAACTGCTCCGGGCCGAGCTCACGGAAGGAGCCGTACGGCCGAGCGCCGCGGCCACGATAGAAATCCTGGCTGAACTCGTCGCCGACCGAGACGTCCAGGCCGCTGGGGATCCGGAGAAGGAACACTCCGTCGGCCAGCGCCCGGGCGCGGGCTTTCGGTCCCGCAAAAGTCAGTTCATCACCCTCTGTCCAACCGACCTCCAGATCTGCCTGGGCCGGGACCTGCGGATCCGAGGTCCAGTCGTCGCCGCTTCGCTTCTCGTACACATCCTGGTAGATACGGCCGGCGCGAATCTTCGGGGTCGCCTGCGGGGTTCCGCTCGCCATTCCTATCGTCCCTTCAACTGGAGTGACACAACGGTTAGTTCACGAAGTTCGGCAGGAGCTTCAGGATGACTTCCGCCGGCCAATTCAGCCAGGGTGCTGAACGACCCGGGGTAGACCATGACGCCGATGCCCCGCCGCTTGAGGCAGGCGAACACCGCGAACTCCTCCAAGAAGTAGGCACAGGACAGGCCTATTCGGCGCTCCTGCTCCACGTTGGTCAGCCCCTCGTCGCGTCGCGCGTGATAGGCCTCGCCGAACTCCCGGACCGAGTCACGGAACGCCTGGTCACTGTCGAAGAGTTCGACCAGCTCAGCGTGGTAGCGGTGATAGTCACCCCATGCCTGGACCTCGCCGCAGGTCAGAAACTCGAACTGGACGCTCGACCCAAACTCCTCGAAGACCTGTCGGTTTCGCTCGATGAACTCGGCGCCGAGTCGCAGCGCCTCGGCGGTGGCGGCGGGCTCCGGCATCGACCGGGTCGCCGCCAACGTGATCCGGTGGATGCTGTCACCGACCAGCACCGTGCACCGCGCGAACCGCCGCGACACCCACTCCGCCATCGCGGAAACCTTGGCCGTGCTGAACTGCTGGTTCTCCAGGCTGACCCCGAGAAAGCAGGCCGCCTCCTGCTCGAACTCCGCCCGCCGGCTGGGCGGTTCCACACCAGCAATCTTCGCTTTGTAGCGCGAAGGCACCGCGCTCTCGGACGGCTGGAGAGGCAGTAGTGCGCCAGCCACTGAAATCCCCCAAGTCTTCGACTGACAGAGTCCCCCAGGGACTCCTGACAACACCCGCCCGCACATGAAACGTTGGCCGCGAGAGGCAGTGAAAACATCAGTACTATGTCACATGTGAGGTGACGATCCAAGAAGCTTCTGGTGCGGAGGTGACGCATGAGAGTGGGCCGCCTCGGGCCGGAAGAGGTGCCCTGGGCGGCGGATCGGCTCAGCAGACGGCCGAGTTGAGGGTGGTCGGACCAGCGGTAGCAGGCGGGTCAGCCGCCGCGTGTCCTCACGGACCGCGATCCCACCCAACCAGCCCACCGAAGACGCGAGTTGGCCGGCAGGCTGCCGGCGGGCACTGCGAGCTCTGCGGATTGAGAGAGGACATTCAGGTCCACCAGATCCGCGAGCTCGCCGACCTCGACAACCTCGGGCAGGAACAGCCCGACTGGGCTGCCCTCATGGCCAAGAAACGGCGGAAGGACTTGGGCCCCCTTCGAGAGAAGCACCCGGTGATCAGGGCCGCGACGGCCTTGCTCCTGCTCGCGCTGGTGCTGCTGTTCGGGATGGGCTGCTTCGAGTTGGCATGGGGCTCGTGACAGTGAGCATCGGACGGTCGTCCACGCGCGACGGACCAGGCCGCGCACCGCAATGACGGTATCGGCGAGGCCGAAGAAGGCGTGGATGACGGTGACTTGGCGCTCGTAGCAGGGCCGAGGCGATGGAAGGCGTTCCGCCAGGCGCGGGTCCGTTCGACGGGCGCCTGAACGGAAGCCTTCTCGCCCTGGTGCGCGATGCGGTTGCGCAGGCCGCGCTCGTCCAGCAAACCGCGGGTCTTGTCGGAGTCATAGCCGGCGCCCAGGTGCACGGTGATGTCGTCGGGCTGATCCTCCCCAGAGGCCAGTACACCCAGGCTGCCAGGTCGGAGTCAGCATGGTGTGTCTACGGGCGTCGTAGGCGCGGGGTGGGGCAGTAGCGCTCGCCTCCTTCAAATGCAACAGTTGGCCCGGGCGCGATCTCCGTGAAGCCCGCGTCGCGGACGACCGGGAGGTCGGCGGCCGTCAGGGCGGCCCAGGCGGCCGGGGTCGCGGTGCGGACGGCGAGCGGGAAGCCGGCCTCCGACCACTCCTTGCGCCGGGTGTCGTCCAGCCGCCACCAGGCGAGCTGAGCGGCATGGCCGGTCTGGGCCATGGTCTTGCCCGCGCTCATCTCCAGCTCGGGGTTGACCCAGAGCACGGGGACACCGGGGGCCGGGTCGGCGGGCGGCTCGGGGTCGTCCAGATCGGTGCCGGAGACCTGGAGCTTGGCCAGCTCCTTGGGCCAGCCGTCCAGCGGGACGGGCGGGTAGACCCGCACCTCGGCGCGCTCCCCGGTCACCGTGATGCCGGGCAGCTCGCCCGCCTTGCGCCACTCGCCGCCCCTGGCCCGCCGAACCACCTTCCGGATCCGGGCGTCCTCCCAGGCCGAGACCAGCTCCGCCCACTCCCCCTCCTCCCCGGTGACCCGGGGGTCGGCGAGCAGGGTGAGCACCGCGCGCGCCGAGGTTTCCAGCGCGTCCGTACGGGCCGGGGAGTCGGCCTTCTCCAGGTGCAGCACCAATGGCAGCACGTACTGCGGGTTGGCGTCGCGGGCATTCGCGGCGGCGGCGGCTGCGGCCGCGCGTTCGTCGGCGGCGTCGCCTTCGGGCGCGGTGCTCGGGGCATCGAACGGTGAGGTCACCGCACCAGCATGCCAGGGCCGCCACGCCGCCTGGTCGGCGGCGGGCGGCACCGACTCGTCAGCGGCGGCTCAGCGGCGGTAGCCCCGGCTCACGTCGCGCTCCTCGGCGTCCTCGTAGGGGAGGAACCAACCCTCGGGGTGGGTGGCGGCGAGCAGCTGGTCGATCCGGTCGGCGGAGTCGGCGTCCGGGTCCTCGTCCTCGGGGCCGTAGACGCCGAAGAGCTCGTCGACGCAGCCGTCCCAGTCGTAGTCGTACAGGTCGACGGGGAGGTCGCCCATCATGTCGGCGACCGCCTGCGGCTGGGAGCCGAGCAGCTCTCGGGCGTCGGCGAGGGCCAGCCGCAGGGCCAGCTCCTCGGCCGGGCAGCGGGGCAGCGGCCATTCGCCGAGCGCCAGGTCGTCGGCGAGGTCGTCGAAGGTCCGGGCGACGGAGCGGCGCCAGCTGCGGTGCATCCCCCACGTCCGGCGCGGGAAGCGGGCGAGGACGGCCCACTCCTGTTCGTCGTCGTCGGTGATCGGGTCGCCCTCGTGCTCCTCGAGGTCGTCGTAGGCCGCGTCGGCGAGGGTGATCAACTGGGTGTGCAGGAGACAGGCCGTGCGCGGCGTGAGCAGCCAGTCGCCGACCGCGCCGCCGTCCTCCACCTCGGTGTCGAGGGGGAAGAGTTCGGCGAAGTCGGGGGCGAAATCGTCGGTGAGGCTGATCTCCAGGGTGCCGCCGAGCGCCTCGATACCGGGGATCGCGGCGACCAGGCGGTCCGGGTGGAGCAGGGCGCCGAGCGCCGCGTTCGGGTCCTCGGTGACCTCGCGCAGCAACGCCTCGCGCTGGCCCGCCGCGTCGATCCCGACGAAGTCGAGCTCCGCGACGGCCGCCTGCGCGGCGGCTCTCAAGGCCGGCCAGTCGGTGATCCGGATACCGAGCACCACCGTCGCCTCGATCTCCTGCGCGCCGGAATCCTCCGTCGCGCCCGGCCCCTGTGGATGATCGCTTCGCTCGCCCATGGGGCTACGGTACGGCTTTTCCCGCCCTGGGTTCACTGGAGTGTGACAGCTTCTTGCGCTCACCCCGGCGTGGCCGCGCGTCGGTGGCGCACCGGGGGGCGCACGATAGTCCGATGAGCAACCTGGACGAGTACGGCGGCGGGCAGAGCCCGAACGCGGATGTGCTGGTGGTCACCACCAACGATGCACCCGGCTACCGGGTGGAGCGGGTGATCGGGGAGGTCTTCGGCCTGACGGTACGCAGCCGTCACATCGGTACCCAGATCGGCGCCTCGTTCAAGTCGATGCTGGGCGGCGAGCTGCGTGGTCTGACGAAGACGCTGGTGGAGAGCCGGAACCAGGCGATGGCACGGCTGATCGAGCAGACCAAGGCACGGGGTGGCAATGCCGTGCTGACAATGCGATTTGACGTCACGGAGGCTGCCGATTTGGGGACGGAGATCTGCGCCTACGGCACGGCGGCGGTGATCGCTCCGCTGGGCTGAGCCTGGGAACACGCTGTCGATGTCGGATGTTCCATGGGCGTGACTGTTTACCGTGCAACAGAAGTGGAGGTCGTGGTGGTGGGCGCCGGGCAGGCCGGCCTGTCGGCCGCCTACCACCTGCGCAGGCGCGGCTTCGCCCCGTTCGACAGCTTCGTCGTACTGGACGCGGAGAACACGGCCGGCGGCGCCTGGGCCCACCGCTCGCCGTCGCTGCGGATGGCCACCGTGCACGGTTTCCACGACCTCCCCGACTTCGAACTGCCCGCCCCCGACCCGCTGGCCCCGGCCCGCGAGGTGGTCCCGGGGTACTTCGCGGCGTACGAGGCCAAGCACGCGCTGCCGGTGGTCCGGCCCGTCCACGTACGGGCGGTGCGCTCGCTGCCGGACCGGCGGCTGCTGGTCGAAACGGACGCCGGCGACTGGTCGGCCCGGGCCCTGATCAACGCGACCGGGACGTGGACCCGCCCGTTCCTCCCCCACTACCCCGGGCACTTCGGCGGGCGGCAGCTGCACTACGCGGACTACCGGGGGCCCGAGGAGTTCGCCGGGCAGCGGGTGGTCGTGGTGGGCGGCGGGGCGTCCGCGATCCAGGTGCTGTCGGAGGTCGCGGCGGTGGGCGACACGGTCTGGGTGACGCGGACCCCGCCGGTGTTCCGGGACGGCCCGTTCAGCCCGGAGGCCGGGCGGGAGGCGGTGGCGATGGTCGAGGAACGGGTGCGGCAGGGGTTGCCGGTGCGCAGCGTGGTGAGCGTGACCGGACTCGGGCCGTCGGTGGCTTTCCGGCGGGCCCAGGAGTTGGGGGCACTGGAGCGGAGGCCGATGTTCGACCGGCTGACCGAGCACGGCGTGGCCTGGGACTCGGCGGAGCTGGCGGTGGACGCGATCGTCTGGGCGACGGGTTTCCGCCCTGAGATCGGCCACCTCACCCCGCTCGGCCTGCGCGGGCCAGGCGGCGGCATCCGGATGGACGGCACCCGGGCCGCCGCCGACCCGCGCGTCCATCTGGTCGGCTACGGGCCGTCGGCGAGCACCATCGGTGCCAACCGGGCGGGCCGGGCGGCGGTCAACGGGATCGTGAAGCTGATCGGTGAGCCGGCGCACGTCCCGGTCGGCGCGCCTGACCGGGCCTACCGGTCGTAGTCGACCGACCGGGCCTACCGGTCGTAGTCGACCGTGACGCGGTCGGAGACCGGGCGGGCCTGGCAGGTGAGTACGTAGCCGGCCGCGAGTTCCTTCTCCTCCAGGGCGAAGTTGCGCCGCATCTCGACCTCGCCCTCGGTGACCAGTGCGCGGCAGGTGCCGCAGACCCCGCCCTTGCAGGCGAACGGCAGATCGGGCCGGGCCCGCTGGGCGCCGTCCAGGATCGAACGGTCCCGGGGCAGCGGCAGGGTGCCGGCCCGGCCGTCCAGGACGACGGTGACCTCGCTCAGCTCGCCGCTCGGCTCGTCCTCGGCCCGCTCGGCGACGGGCTCGTCCTCGGCGTGGAAGAGCTCCTGGTGCACCCGTTCGCCGGGAACCCCCAGGTCGGCGAGGAGGTCCTTGGTGCCCGTGACCATCCCGTACGGGCCGCAGAGCCACCAGTGGTCGACGGCCGGGACGTCCACCAGGGCCGCGAGCAGCGCCTTCACCCGCTCGGGGTCGAGCCGACCGCTGAGCAGCTCGGCGTCGCGGGTCTCCCGGGAGAGCACGTGCAGGAGCTGGAAACGGCCGAGGAAACGGTCCTTCAGATCGGCCAGCTCGTCGGCGAACATCACCGTGTCGCTGCGGCGGTTGCCGTAGAGCAGGGTGACCTGCGAGCCCTCGTCGGCGGCCAGCACGGAGGCCGCGATCGAGAGCATCGGGGTGATCCCGGACCCGGCGGCGAGCAGCACGTGCTCGGCGGGGAGGCCCAGCTCCGGGCTGAACAGACCGGTGGGCGGCAGCACCTCGACCGGGTCGCCGGCGCCCGCCTCGCGGACCAGCCAGCGGGAGAACAGTCCGCCGGGCACCTCGCGGACGGCGATCCGCAGCGCGCCGCCGACCGGCGCGCAGATCGAGTACGAGCGCCGTTCGTCCGTGCCGTCCACGATCCGGCGCAGGGTGAGGGTCTGGCCGGGACGGAAGGCGTAGTCGGCGGCGAGCGCGGGGGGCACCTCGAAGGTGACCGCGACCGCGTCCTCGCAGAGCGGCTCCACGGCTTCGATCCGCAACTCGTGGAAGGTCGGTCGGGCTGCGGCCATGGCGCTCAACTCAGATCTCCTTGATCCGTTCGAAAGGTTCCCGGCAGTCGCGGCAGCGCCAGAGCGCCTTGCACGCGGTGGAGCCGAACCGGGAGAGCTCCTCGGTGTCCGTGCTCGCGCACTGCGGGCAGCTGACCGTGCGGCGGGTGGGGCCGAGCTGCAGCAGCCCGTGCGAGGGCGGCGCGATGCCCGCCTCCGCCAGCTTGCGGCGGCCCGCTTCGGTGATGCTCTCGCTGCTCCACGGCGGGTCGAGGCGCAGCCGTACCCGGACGTCGTCGAAGCCCGCCGCGCGCAGCCGGGCGTCCACGTCGGCGGCCATCTCGGCGATCGCCGGGCAGCCGGAGTAGGTCGGGGTCAGCCAGGCGGTCACAGTGCCGCCGTCCTCCTCGACCCCGGCCAGCACGCCCAGATCGGCGAGGGTGAGCATCGGGAGTTCGGGGTCGGGGACGGCCGCCGCCACCTCCCACGCGGTCATGGTCGTCACCACGTCGCCCCCGGGTGGGCGCGGGCCACCACCTGGAGTTCGGCCAGCAGCGGGCCGAGCGCCTCGGTGTGCACGCCGTCGCGCCCGGCGCGCCCGCCGACCCGGGCCATCGGGGCGGCCACCGGCACGGTGAGCCCGGCCTCGGTGATCACCTCGGCGAGGCCCTGGAGGACGGATTCGCGCAGCTCGGCGGGGTCGGTGCCGAGCCGGAGCTCCACCGGGTGGGCGGTGAAGAGCTCGTCCAGCAGCGGCCAGACAGCGTCCAGCCCGGCCTGCATCCGCAGCGCGGAGTACGGCGTGCCGTCGCCCAGGCGGAGCGTCCAGGCGATGGCGTACTCACGGTGGTACGCCAGCTCCTTAACTCCGCGCGCGGCGACGGCGGCGAGCACCGGGTCGGCGAACGAGGCGAGCCGCTCGTAGAGGGCGTGGCGGGCGGTGGAGAAGAGCAGCAGGCGGGCGATCGAGTACGCGAAGTCACCGTTCGGCGCCTCGACCAGCCGGACGTTGCGGAACTCGTGGTCCTCACGCCAGTAAGCGAACTCGTCCTCGCCGCGCCCGGTGCCGTCCGCCTGGCCGGCCCGGGAGAGCAGCTGCCGGGACTGGCCGAGCAGGTCGAGCGCGAGGTTGGCGAGCGCGACCTCCTCCTCCAGCTCGGGGGCGCGGGTGCACCACTCGATCAGCCGCTGGGCCAGGATCAGCGCGTCGTCGCCGAGCATCAGGCAGTACGCGGCCAGGTCGGCGCCGTCGATCCCGGGCGGGAGCGCGGTGTCGACGCCGAGCAGCGGGTCGGCGAAGCCGGTGCCATAGGCCCAGCGGGCCTCGCCCTCGGGCTCGCCGGGTGCCTCGGAGAGGCTCAGGTAGACGTGGTCGTCGGTGTGATCGGTCATGGCGCGGTGCTCGTTCATAGCGCGGTGGCCCCCGTCAGATGTGCGGGACATCCTCGGGGATGTCGTAGAAGGTCGGGTGGCGGTAGACCTTGTCCCCGCTGGGGGCGAAGAACGGGTCCTGCTCGTCGGGCGCGGAGGCGGTGATGGCGCTGGAGCGGACCACCCAGAGGCTGACGCCCTCGTTGCGGCGGGTGTAGAGATCCCGCGCGGCGAGCAGCGCCATCCGGTCGTCGGCGGCGTGCAGGGAGCCGACGTGGACGTGGTTCAGCCCGCGCCGGGGGCGCACGAACACCTCGTACAGCGGCCAGTCGGCCTTGGTCGCGCTCACTTTCGGTTCTCCTGCTTCTGCTGCTGCTGCATTTGTTGCTGTTGTGCCTGCTGGGCCTGCTGGTGCTTCTGTTGCTGCTTGTGCGCGTAGGCCAGGGCGGCTTCGCGCACCCAGGCACCGTCCTCGTGGGCGGCCCGGCGGCGGTCGACGCGCTCGGTGTTGCACGGGCCCTGGCCCTTGATCACCTGCTTCAGCTCCGACCAGTCGGGCTCGCCGAAGTCCCAGCCGCCGCGCTCCTCGTTCCAGCTCAGCGCCGGGTCGGGGAGGGTGACGCCGAGATGCTCCGCCTGCGGCACGGACATGTCGACAAATCGCTGACGCAGCTCGTCGTTGGTGTGCCGCTTGATCCGCCAGGCCATCGACTGGGCGGTGTTCGGCGAGTCGCCGTCCGGCGGGCCGAACATCATCAGCGACGGCCACCACCAGCGGTCCACCGCGTCCTGCACCATCCGGCGCTGGCCCTCGGTGCCGCGCATCAGCGTCATCAGCAGCTCGTAGCCCTGGCGCTGGTGGAACGACTCCTCCTTGCAGATCCGCACCATCGCGCGGGCGTACGGCCCGTACGAGCAGCGGCAGAGCGGGACCTGGTTGCAGATCGCCGCACCGTCCACCAGCCACCCGATCACGCCGACGTCGGCGTAGGTGAGGGTGGGGTAGTTGAAGATCGAGGAGTACTTCTGGCGCCCGGAGATCAGCTTCTCGGTGAGCTCGGCGCGATCGACGCCGAGCGTCTCGGCGGCGGCGTAGAGGTAGAGGCCGTGGCCCGCCTCGTCCTGCGACTTGGCCAGCAGGATCGCCTTGCGGCGCAGCGAGGGCGCCCGGGTGAGCCAGTTGCCCTCCGGCTGCATGCCGATGATCTCCGAGTGGGCGTGCTGGGCGATCTGCCGGACCAGCGTGGCCCGGTAGGCGTCGGGCATCCAGTCACGCGGCTCGATCCGCTGCTCGGCGCCGACGACCGCGTCGAAGTGCGCCTCCAGGTCGCCCAGGTCTCTGTCTCCCTGCGCCACCGACCCCGCACCTGCCGCGTTCACTGCATTCGCTGCATCCACTGCGCCCGCCTCCCGACTGACCGTTCGGTCGGGTCCATTGTGTCTGGTGTGGGGCTCGAATGACAAGGGACCTGGCCGGAAGGCCGGGCGTGGAGGCTCCACTTTGGGCAACCGAGCCAGCACACGAGGGGCGCGTGGGGGCACCTCCCGGCCGAAGGTTGGGGGAGAACTGCGCGAAACCGGAGGTACAGCGCCGCACCTACCGCCTCGCGCAGTTCTCCGCGCCCCGTTCATCGCTGAGGTCCGGCCTACGGGCGGTCTCGCAGGCGGGGCAGCGGGACGGCCAGCAGGGCGGCCAGCAGGGCGATCCGGGGGGCCAGCTGGGCGATTTCGATGCGCTCGCCCCGCGCGTGCGAGCCCGCACCGACCGCGCCGAGCCCGTCGAGGGTGGGCAGACCACGGGCGCCGGCCAGGTTGGTGTCCCCCGCGCCGCCCGCCGGAGCGCCGTCCAGCTGCTGTCCGAGCACCGCCGCGAGCGAACGTACGTGCCGCAGCAGCGGATCACCCGTCCGCTCGGGCCAGGCCGGACGGCTGGACAGCACCTCGGTCCGGACCCGGGCTCCCGGACGCAACGCGGTCAGCTGGGCGAGGGTGTCGAGCGTGCGGCTCTGCGCCTCCGCCGTGGCGAACCGCAGGCCGAGTTCGGCCTCCGCCCGTCCGGCCACCACGTTCGCCCGGCTTCCGCCGCTGATCCGCCCGGCGTTGAGTTCCGTCCCCGGCTGGCCCACCAGCCCGCGCACCGCGACCAGCTGGTCCACCAGCTCGTCCACCGCCGAGGTGCCCTGACCTGCGTCGTTGCCGGCGTGCGCCTCCCGGCCGGTGACGGTCAGCAGGACCCGCGTACTGCCCCGGCGGGCGGTCTTCACCCGCCCGTCCGGATGCGGCGGCTCCAGCCCCAGAACGGCGGCAGCGCCCGGGAGTTGACGCTCCACCAGGCGACGCCCGTCCGGGCTGCCGACCTCCTCGTCGGCGACCACCACCAGCCGCACCGGCCGGTGCGGACGCTGGCCCAGGTCGGCCAGCAGGGCGAACGCCCCTTCGAGCAGGGCGAGCCCGGCCTTCATGTCCAGGATGCCCGGACCACTCAGCAACCCGTCGGCCTCCTGCACCGGCCAGTCGGCCAGCGTACCGACGGGCCAGACGGTGTCGTGATGGCCGACCACCAGGACGTGCGGCAGGTTCTCCTCCTGCCCGGCCCACTCCAGCACCAGGTGGTCCCCGGCCACGCCGGACTCGCGCCGGACCTGCGCGCCGGTCGCGCGGAAGCCCGCGGTGAGCTCCTCCGCCAGCAGGTTCAGGCGGGGCACGTCCCCCGTCGGCGACTCCATCGCGACCAGCTCGGCGCAGCGGCGCTGGACCGCGCCGGCGAGCGTACGAGCGCGCGAGTTCAGCGTCGAGGGCAGACCGGGCAGTGCGGCCGGGCTGTTCTGCCCACCGCTCTCCGCCGTACCGGCCTCGGCGGCCCTGCCGGGCCCGGCGGTGCCAGCCGGCCCGGTGGTGCCCGTGGGTCCGGCGGTGAGTGTGGGTCCGGCGGTGGCAGCGGGCTGCGTTCCCGTCTCCGCCGGGCCGCCGGGCTTCACGCCGGACGGCTTCGCGGCGACGGCTTTCACGCCGGACAGCTTCGGAGCCAGTGCTTTCGGCCCGGACGGCATGGGTGCGACCGGTTTCGGAGCGGGCTGCTTCGAACCTGGCTGCTTCGAACCGGGCGCGGGCTCTGCGGCAGCGGGCGGCACCACGCCCGAGGACGGAGTCGACGACGGTCGGGCGACCGCAGGGCCCGAGACTGTATGAGGGCTCAACGGACACCTCCCCGCACGCCGCCGGTACTCAGCGGATCACCGAAGGACGTACCTGGGAACGCCTCGGGCGTCCTGGTCACCGGCAGGCCGGACCGGACGGCGGCGTGGCCGACGGCTTCGACGCGGCGACGCCGCACTCCGTCGGGCAACGTCAGGTGGTGCGACCTCGGGCTGGGCAACACTGGGTCCTCCTCGCTCGGTCCGGCGACCCCGGCTCGGCCCGGGGCCTGTGGACGACGGCCTCCGTACGGCGTCGCCGAGGGCAACGATGCAGAGAGGCCGAGGCGAGCCTAGAAGATTCGTTCGTTCTCCTGCGAGGTGGCCTGGGTACTACGTCGCGTTCACGACCTCCCGGGTCGGCCGCCCACCGGGGCCCGGCCCGTACGCCCTCAGCCTTCCGGCCTGCTGCGGAACGTGGGCGCGACCGCTGCGGCAGGGCCTGACTCCACGATGAACCTCGGCCGGTTCTCCGGCCTCCCGAATCGTCTCGGCGACGCCGATCCACGCCCGACGGGTGACGGGTGACGGCCGATCAGCCTTCGGCGCGGGCGTGGCGTGAGCGCGGCGTCGGGGACTCCGCTCGATGATGGGATCGCGGCCTCCGATCCGGTGCGGACGGACACGGGAGGCGTGACGACGCAGTGCGCGCGGCCCGCGCGCGACCGGCACGACGGTTTCGCGAGTGCGCGGGACCGGACCTCACGGAGCTGGGGACCAGACGTGGACATCACGATTCAGGACGCGACCACGGCCAACCGCTTCGAGGCGTGGATCGGCGGGGAAGTGGCCGGCTTCGCCGAGTACCTGCGCGGCGAGGAGCTGGTGGTCTACCCGCACACCGCGGTCGAGCCGGCCTTCGAGGGCCGGGGGATCGGTGGCGCGCTGGCGCGAGCCGCGCTGGACGACGCCCGGGCGCGCGACCTGCCGGTGCTGGTGACCTGTCCGTTCATCAAGGCCTGGATGCTCCGGCATCCCGAGTACACCGAGCTCGCCTACGAAAACCGCAGCGAGGTCGGCGACTGATCCGGTCGGGGTGAGGGGCGGGGCGGAGGCGACGGTCGGGTGACGGTCTGGACGCGAGGTCGGATGACGAAATCGCGATGACGGATGACAGATATTGAAATCTGTCATCCCACATGTCATAGTCGATATGCGTCAGCCCGGCAGCACCCACCCGCACCCGCCCGCCCGCCCAGGAGCAGCACCATGACCACTCGCCCCGCCCGCACCAAGCTCGGCACCATCGGCCCCACCACGTCCGCCCTCGGCCTAGGCTGCATGGGCATGTCAGACCTCTACGGCCCGGCCGACGAGACCGAGAGCATCGCCACCCTCCGCGCCGCCCTCGACGCAGGGGTCACCCTGCTCGACACCGGCGACTTCTACGGCATGGGCCACAACGAGCTGCTGATCCACGACGCACTGCGCGGCCGCGACCGCGCGGACGTCCAGATCAGCGTCAAGTTCGGCGCCCAGCGCGGCCCGGACAGCAGCTGGCTCGGCTACGACGCGAGCCCCGCCGCCACCAAGACCGCCCTCGCCTACACCCTGCGCCGCCTGCGCACCGACTACATCGACATCTACCGCCCGGCCCGCCTCGACCCGAACGTCCCGATCGAGGAGACCGTCGGCGCCATCGCGGACCTGGTCAAGGCCGGCTACGTCCGCCACATCGGCCTCTCCGAGGTCGGCGCCGACACCCTGCGCCGCGCCGCCGCCGCCCACCCGATCAGCGACCTGCAGATCGAGTACTCGCTGATCTCCCGCAGCCTGGAGCACGAGGTCCTGCCCACCGCCCGCGAGCTGGGCATCGGCATCACCGCGTACGGCGTACTCTCGCGCGGCCTGCTCAGCGGCCACTGGACCAACGACCGCGCGATCGGCGCGACGGACTTCCGCGGCTTCAGCCCGCGCTTCCAGGGCGACAACCTCACCCACAACCTGAACCTCGTGGAGGCGCTGCGGACGATCGCCGAGGCCAAGGGCGTCAGCGTCGCCCAGGTCGCCATCGCGTGGGTCGCCTCGCGCGGCGAGGACATCGTGCCGCTGGTCGGCGCGCGCCGCCGGGACCGCCTCGCCGAGGCGCTCGGCGCCCTCGACGTCACCCTCACCCAGGCCGACCTGGACGCCATCGAAGCCGCCGTCCCCGCAGGCGCGGCCGCCGGCGACAGGTACGCTGCCGCACAGATGGCCCACCTCGACAGCGAGCACTGAGCCGCTACGAACCCACCCGGCCGGCCCGCCGCTCAGTTAAGGACGTACCTCCCCGTGACCACGGACAGCACCCTCACCCCCGAGCAGATCCTGAGCGCGGCGGAGGACGTCCTGCGGCGGTTCGGCCCGGCCAAAGCCACCGTCGTGGACATCGCCCGCAGCCTCGGCGTCAGCCACGGCAGCGTCTACCGGCACTTCCCGAGCAAGGCCGCGCTCCGCGAGGCCGTGACCCAGCGCTGGCTCGACCAGGCGCACCACACGCTCGCCCCGATCACCATGGAGCGCGGCCCCGCGCCCGAGCGGCTGCACCGCTGGCTGGCGACGCTGTTCGCCGCCAAGCGCCGGAAGGCGCTGGACGACCCCGAGATGTTCGCCACTTACCTGGCGCTGGTGAACGAGACCAGCAACACCGTGGAGGCGCACCTCGAAACCCTCACCGCCCAGATCGGCACGATCATCCAGGACGGCATCCACCAGGGCGAGTTCCGGCCGACCCACGTGGGCACCGCCGCCCGCGCGGTCTTCCAGGCGACGGCGCACTTCCACGACCCGGCGCACTCGGCCGAGTGGTCCTCGCCGCGCGCGGAGAGCGACTTCGAGGCCCTCTGGACCCTGCTGCTGACCGGTCTGCGCGCGTCCTGAGCAGGCCCTGACGACAGCAGGCCCCGGCGCCAAGCAGACCCTGACGACAAGCGATGACAAGCAGGGTCCGGGCTCCGCGGCGTCAGCGGCGCGAGTTGCCGAAGAAGATGCGGTAGATGATCAGCAGCACCAGCGCTCCGGCGATCGCCGACCCCCAGGTCGCCAGGTCGAAGAAGTGCTTGGCGACCGGCCGGTGCAGGAAGTGCGAGGAGAGCCAGCCCCCGACGAACGAGCCGGCTATGCCGATCAGCGTGGTGACGACCAGGCCGCCCGGATCCCGTCCGGGCAGCAGGATCTTGGCGATGCCCCCCGCGAGGAGGCCGAGAATGATCCAGCTGACAATGCCCATACCGTCGCTCCTGCCCTCCACCGGGCCGTCCGTCACGGGCAGCCGTACCGGTAGGGACGTCGGCGCGGCCCACCCGGTTGCGCCGGCCTCCGTGTGACGACCCGGCCGCCCGGAACCCCGCCTGCCGTCGGGTCCGGGAATCGTGAGATGGTCGGGCCGCACCGAGGGGGCAGGAGAGAGGGCACTATGACCGGCAGCACGACGACCGGCACTCCGACCGCCACCGGACGAGTCCTGGTGGCGGACGACGACGACGCCATCCGCCGGTCGCTCGAGCGCGGCCTGCGGCTGAGCGGCTTCACCGTGCTGCTCGCCGAGGACGGGCCCGGCACGCTGGAGCTGGCCACCCGGGAGGCGCCCGACGTCCTGGTGCTGGACGTGTCAATGCCGGGTCTCACCGGGACGGAGGTCTGCCGCAGCCTGCGCGCCAGGGGGGACGAGACTCCGGTGCTGATGCTGTCGGCGCTGGACGAGCTCGCCGACCGGGTCGCCGGGCTGCAGGCCGGCGCGGACGACTACCTGGTCAAGCCGTTCGCCCTGGAGGAGCTGGTACTCCGCTTGCAGGCGCTGCTCCGCCGCCGCCCGGCCCCCGACCAGACCAATACCCGGCAGGCCGACGTGCTGCGGGCCGGACCGCTGGTGATCGACCCGGCGACCCGGCAGGCGCACCAGGACGGCATCGAACTCCACCTCACCCGGCGGGAGTTCGAGCTGCTCGTGCAACTCGTCCGGAACGCCGGGATCGTCCTCACCCGGGACCAGCTGCTGGACCGCGTCTGGGGCTACGACTTCGAGGTCCGCACCGATGCCGTCGACACCTTCATCAGCTACCTCCGCCGCAAGCTGGAGGAGCGCGGGCAGCCGCGTCTGATCCACACCGTGCGCGGCGTCGGCTTCGTGCTGCGCCTGCCCGAGACGCCACGGTTCCACCCCCGGAGCGGCTCATGAAACTCGCGACCCGCATCGCCCTGTCGGTGACCGTGGTGGTGCCGCTGCTGGTACTCGCCGCCGGGCTGCTGCTGCTCGGGCTGGTCAACCGCGATCTGCACAACCAGCAGGACACCCGGCTGCAGGACCAGGCCTCGGCGACCCTCCCGGACGTGCGGACGCTGCTGGCGGCCACCCGCAACGACCGGCTGAAGGTCGAGCAGAACCAGCACCGCCTGATCGTCGGCGAGTTGCTCGACGCGGGCATCCGGGTCCAGGCGGCGGACGGCACGATCGTCCTGGAGGGCGGCCCCCAGCCCGCCGACACCGCGCAATTGCCGAAGGCGACGCCGGGCGGGCCCGTCACCCTGCGGGCCAAGGGCCGCGCCTGGCGGGTGCTGACCGTCCCGGTGAACGGGCCCGCGCCGGGCGCGCTCTGGCTGTTCGCCCCCGCCTCCGCCACCGAGCCGCAGATCGCCGCCGTGCGCGGCCGGGTGGTGCTGGTCGCGCTGCTGGCGGCGCCGGTGGCCGGCCTGCTCGGGTACGCGCTCGCGGGGCGGGCCACCGCCTCGGTCCGCCGACTGAGCCGCCGGGCGGCCGAACTCGACCCGGGAGCGGGTGCGGCCGCCTTCCCCACCGCGCCGGTGCACATCACCGAGGTGGACGAACTCTCCTCCGCCATCGGCCAGTTGCTGGCCCGGTACGACCAACAGGCGCACCGGACGGCACAGGCGCTGGACACCGCGAGGTCGTTCTCCTCCGCCGCCTCGCACGAGCTGCGTACGCCGCTGATGAGCATGCGCACCGACCTGGACGTCCTCGCCGCCCACCCCGACCTCCCGGCCGAGGAACGGGCCGAGGTGGTTGGGGACTTGCAGCGCGACCACGCCCGCTTGCTGGAACTGCTCACCGCGCTGCGGATGTTGGCCCAGGGCGACCTGGTGGAGGTCTCCGCGTTCGGTCCGCTCGACCTGTCCGAGCTGGTGGACACCGTCGTCGGCGAGACCCTACGCCGCCACCCCGAGGTGCAGTTGAGTGCCGAACTGCCTTCGGAGCTGCGGGTCTTCGGTTGGGACGCCGGGCTGCGGATCCTGCTCGCCAACCTGCTCGGCAACGCCGTGGTGCACGGCCATCTGCCGGACCGACCTGCCCGGATCACCGTACGGCTGCGCGCCGAGAATGGGGTGCAGCCGTCCGGTGATCCGGGCGGGCAGGCGGTGCTGACCGTGGACGACGCGGGCCCCGGCATCCCACCCGGCGAGCGGGAGGCGGTCTTCCGCCGGTTCCACCACCGACCCGGCAGCCCCGGGTCCGGGCTCGGGCTGACGCTGGTCGCCCAGCAGGCGGCGCTGCACCGGGGCACGGTCACCGTCGGCACGCCGCCGACCGGCACCGGCACGCGGTTCGAACTGCGGCTGCCACTACTGGCCGTGGACGCCCCGACCCTCGAACTGCCCACCCGCCGCGACTGGATCTCCCGGGGCAACTGACGGATCCCGCCGACGCGCGTCCGCGCGAGCCGGCTCGGTGGGAAACCCACAAGGAATCCACAAGAACCCTCACTACCGTCGTGCTCGGCCGGTCCGCCAGTGGACCGTCCCACCCGGCATCGAAGGGGATTCACCCATGCTCGCGAACCGTAAGTCCGCCGCCGTGCTCGGCGCCCTCGCCCTGGCCGGCGCCCTGTTCGCCGCCGCCCCCGCGCAGGCCGCGACGACGACCGCCAAGGCCGCCCCGAAGGGCGACGGCGCCAAGGTCATCTGCAACCGCCTGCCGAAGACCGAGGCCCGGGTCGACGCCGCGATCACCCGGCTGAACGGCGCCGTGACCGTGCCCGGCTCGATCGCCCGGCTGGAGCAGCGCGTCGCCGACGCCAAGACCGCCGGCCACACCGAGATCTACAACTACCTCAACGACCGGCTGACCTTCCGCAAGAGCCTGCTGCCCACCCTGGAGACCCGGCAGGCCGACCTGAAGGCCGTCAACACCTGGTGCACCGCCCAGGACAACGCCAAGTGACCGTGACGCGCCGCATCGCCACGGGGTTCGCGGCCCTGGCCGGGGCCGCACTGCTGCTCACCGGCTGCGGGCACGGCTCCACGGCGACCGCCGGCCCACCGAGCAGTAGCAGCAGTTCCGGCAGCACCGACGACGCGAAGCTCAAGGACATGCAGCAGAAGGTGGACTCCGCCGAGAGCGCCGCCGCCCAGGCCGACTCGGACGCCACCCGGAACAACTGATCAACAAACGGAAACACCGTACGGCCTGCCCCGTCTCCCCCGGGGCAGGCCGTACTCGTCCGTGGGGAGCGCCCAGCGAGCCCCAGCCGCACCACGAGGGTGACACCGCTCCTCTCGCCTGCTGGACCGCGCTTGACGCGCCGCCATCCCTCCGTCACGATCAGCGCATGAACACCGGCACCACTCTGGTCTGCCGCCTGCACGTCGATCTGCGACGCCAGGCGAGCGACATGTGTGCCTGCTGACGGATCACTCCGCCCTGTGACCTCTTCCAGGGTCTGATCCGCACTCCCCCGAGCTCTCTCCTCCCTGCCGCCGTGCGCGCCCCGACCGCGCCCGGCCGCCCCCTTCGGCCTCCCCGAGGACTCCCCATGAGCCTGGACCTGGCACCTGCCCACACCCGGACGAACCCCGGCACCCGCTCACGGACCGGGCCCATCGCGCTCTCACCCAACGCGCTGCGCAAGATCGTCCAGGACGTCGCCGACCAGCCCGACGAGTGGCTGCCCCGGGTCCGGCTCGCGTCCGGCGAACGCTGGTACGAGCGGCTCAGGCTCGCCGACGACCACGAGGTGTGGCTGATCAGCTGGCTGCCCGGGCAGTCCACCGGGTTCCACGACCACGGCGGGTCGCGCGGCGCGTTCCTGGTGGCGCTGGGAGAACTGGAGGAGCTCTCGCTCGCCGGCCCCGCGCAGGGGCTGCTGATGCGCCGGGTCGGCTCCGGCACGGCGCGCGCCTTCGGGCCGGACTACCTGCACGACGTGCGCAACACGACCGCCGGAGCGGCGGTCACCATCCACGCGTACTCGCCGCCGTTGAGCGAGATGTCACGCTACGAACTGCGGGCCGGCGGCCTGGTCCGCACCGCGACGGAAGGACCGGAACAGTGGTGACCACGATCGACGAGCTGGTGGCGCGAGCGCGGGACGGGGTGCACCGGCCGGGCCCGGCGCAGGCGTACCGGGAGGCTGCGGCGGGCGCGCTGCTGGTCGACATCCGGCCGGTGGCGCAGCGGGCGCGCGAGGGTTCGATCCCGGGTGCGCTGGTCATCGAGCGCAACGTGCTGGAGTGGCGGCTCGATCCGACCGGGAGTCACCGGATCCCCGAGGCGACCGGCCACGAGCTGCGGGTGATCGTGGTCTGCTCGGAGGGTTACGCGTCGAGTCTCGCCGCCGCGAGCCTGCGCGAACTGGGCCTGGACCGGGCCACCGACCTGGACGGCGGGTTCGTCGCCTGGGCCGCGGCCGGGCTGCCGACCCTTACGGAGGGCTGACGACCGACCCGTCAGGCCCTCGAACACCGTCAACCTCTGACAGAGTCAGACTTGCTTACTGTCAGACTGCAAGCCACGACCGGCACCGGGCGCCAAAGAGCGACCGGCAAATGGTGGGCGGATGAAGGAGCGCCCGCCGCGCCAGCGGCAGGTGTCTGGGTCGGGCCGAGTCTGGGCGGTGCCGACGATGGGGGCACCTCCCGGCCGAAGGCTGGGGGAGAGTCCATGCGGAGCATCGGCGACTGAGGAGAAGCCGTCCGTGGGGGTCCCCCCGGCCGAAGGCTGGGGGAGAGAGTCCGGGCGTCGCGACGCCGCCCACCATTTGCCGGTCGCTCAAAGCTAGGATCGTTCAGTGATCAGATTCGACGGTGCCGCCAAGCGCCACCCAGACGGCACGGTCGCCGTGGCGGGACTCGACCTGGAAGTACCGGCCGGCCGAATAACGGTGCTGGTCGGTCCGTCAGGATGCGGGAAGACCACCATTCTGCGGATGGTCAACCGGATGGTCGAGCCGACCTCGGGCCGGGTCCTGCTGGACGACACCGATGTCACCCGGTTGCCGGCCGCCAAGCTCCGCCGGGGTATCGGCTACGTGATCCAGCAGGCCGGGCTCTTCCCGCACCGGCGGGTGATCGACAACATCGCCACCGTGCCCTACCTGCTCGGCTGGGAGCGGAAGAAGGCCCGGGCCCGCGCCGCCGAACTGCTCGAACTCGTCGGTCTGGCACCGGAGACCGCGAAGCGGTACCCCTTCCAGCTGTCCGGCGGGCAGCAGCAGCGGGTCGGCGTGGCCCGCGCGCTCGCCGCCGATCCGCCGGTGCTGCTGATGGACGAGCCGTTCAGCGCGGTCGACCCAGTCGTCCGGGCCGGGTTGCAGGAAGAACTGCTGCGACTCCAGGGTGAGTTGAACAAGACCGTGCTGTTCGTCACGCACGACATCGAGGAGGCCGTCCGGCTCGGCGACCAGGTCGTCGTGCTGCGCGAACACGGCCTGATCGCCCAACTGGCCGATCCGCACACGCTGCTGACGGCTCCGGCCGACGAGAGCGTGGCCGCCTTCCTCGGCCGGGACCGGGGGCTGCGCGGCCTCGGCCTGCGCTCCGCCGCCGGAGTGGCCGTGCGGCCACTCACCGACACTTCGCAGTACGGCAGTTGGGACCTGACCCGGGAAGCCGAGGGCCGCCCGGCCAACTGGCTTGCCCCGGACGGCTCCACGCACCCCGCTCCCGCGTTCCACCCCGGCACCGACACCCTGCGCACCGCGCTCGACGCCGCCGTACTCTCCGTCGCCGGCCTCGCGGTCGCCGTCGGCCCGGACGGCCGGGCGGTCGGTACCGCCGACCGGGCGGCCGTACTGGCGGCCCTCGCCGACGATCGGGACCGGCCGGTGAGCACCCATGGACGGTGAACCGCTGGTCCGCTGGTACTGGATCGGCGACCACCTGGCGTACCTGCGCGACCTCGCGCTCGACCACGCGGTGATCGCCCTCGTCCCGGTACTGATCGGCCTCCTGATCGCGGTGCCGCTCGGCCTGACCTGCGCCCGCTTCCCCCGGCTGTACCAACCGCTGTCGGCCGTCTTCAACGTGGTGTACGCGCTGCCGTCGCTCGCGGTCTTCGTCGTGCTGATCCCGTACACCGGCCTCGCCACCCGCGCGACCGTGATGGTGCCGCTCACCTGCTACGCGGTCGCGGTACTGCTGCCGACCACGGTGGACGGGCTGCGCGCGGTACCCGAGTCGGTGCGGCAGGCGGCCACCGCGATGGGCTACGGCCCGTGGCACCGGCTGACGGCCGTCGAGCTCCCGGCTTCCGTCCCGTACCTGGTCTCCGGCCTGCGGGTCGCGGCGGTGTCCAGCATCTCGCTGGCGGCCGTCGGCGCGCTGGTCGGGCGGGGCGGGCTGGGCTATCTGTTCATCGACGGCTTCCAGCGCAGCTTCCCGACCCCGATCGTGGCCGGGATCGTGCTGGTGGCGGCGCTCGCGCTGGTCACCGACCTGTTGCTGGTGCTGGCCCGGCGGCTGCTCGCGCCGTGGGCCGTCCGGGAGAAGGGTGCCGCCCGGTGAACTGGACCAACTGGACCGGCTGGATCAGCACCTTCTTCACCGACCCCGCCCGGCGCAGCGGCCCGGACTCGATCGCCAACCGCGTCGGCGAACACCTCACCCTCTGCGGCGAGGCGCTGTTCTGGTCCGCGTTGCTGGCGATCCCGCTCGGCCTGTTGATCGGCTACACCGGGCGCGGCGCCGTCGCCGTCACGGCCCTGACCGGCGTCGCCCGTGCGCTGCCCACCCTCGGGCTGGTCACGCTGGCGGTGCTGCTGGCGGGCGTCGGCGACACCGCCGTCCTGGTACCGCTGATCGCGCTGGCCGCGCCACCCCTGCTGGTGGCCACCGTGGAGGGCATCCGGGGCACCGATCCGGACCTGCGCGACGCGGCCCGGGGAATCGGTCTGACGCACCGTCAGGTACTGTGCCAGGTCTGCCTGCCGGCCGCGCTGCCCACCCTGATCGCGGGGCTCCGCACCGCGACCGTCCAGGTGATCGCGACCGCCACGGTCGCCGCCTACGTGGGCCTCGGCGGACTCGGCCGGTACGTCATCGACGGGCTGGCCACCCGCAACTTCCCGTCGACGGTCGGCGGCGCGCTGCTCGTGGTGCTGCTCGCCGTCGCCGCCCAGCTGTTCTTCTCCCTGCTGCTCCGGTACGGGCTGCCGCCGGGCCTGCGCGCCCAGCGGGCGGCGAGCCGCCGGAGCGGCGGCACCCGACGATGAACCCCCTTTCCACCTCCCGAAGGAGACCCATGTCCTCCCGCGTGATCCGGTCCGTCACCGCCGCCGCAGTACTGCTCGGCGCGGCGGCCTGCAGCTCGTCCGGCAGCGGCGGCGACCCGCTCGCCGGGCCCTCGGCCTCGGGCGGCTCGGGCAAGACCGTGGTGGTCGGTTCGGCCAACTTCCCCGAGAACGTGCTGCTGGCCTCGATCTACTCGCAGGCGCTGAAGGCCAAGGGCGTCAAGGTCCAGGAGAAGTTCAACATCGGCAGCCGCGAGGTGCTCTACGGGCAGCTGGAGAGCGGCAGCCTCACCGTGCTGCCCGAGTACAACGGCGCGCTGCTCGGCTACCTGGACGCCAAGAACACGGCGTCCGGCACGGCGGCGGTCAACGCCGCGCTGCAGGCGAAGCTGCCCGCCTCGCTGGAGATCCTCGACTCGGCCGCCGCCGAGGACAAGGACTCGCTCACCGTCAGCCAGGACAGCGCGACCAAGTTCAATCTGAAGAGCATCGGCGACCTGTCCGCCAAGGCGGCGGACTTCACCATCGGCGGGATGCCGGAGTTCAAGAGCCGCCGTGAGCAGCAGTTCAAGGACGCCTACGGCCTCACCTTCAAGGAGTGGAAGCCGACCGGGGACGCCACCGCCGACGCGCTGAAGGGCGGCACGGTCCAGGTGGGCGACGTGTTCACCACCGACCCGAAGATCCTGCTGCTGAAGCTCGTCACGCTCACCGATCCGAAGAACGTGTTCAGCTCGCAGAACGTCACCCCGCTGGCCAACAAGGCCGGCCTGGACGCGACGGCGACCGGCGCGCTGAACGCGGTCTCCGCCAAGCTGGACACCGCCGGGCTGACGGCCCTGATGAAGCGCGTCAGCGTCGACAAGGAGGACCCGTCGGCGGTGGCTGCGGACTGGCTCAAGACCAACGGCCTCGGCTGAGCCCCTGAACTGCCGCAGCCCCGCACCCGTTCGACGGGTGCGGGGCTGCGCTGCGTACTGTGCCGGGTTCGGCTCAGTACCAGTGGTGGTTCTGCCAGAAGGACCAGGCGGCGTTCGGGCTGCCGTAGCGGTCGTTCATGTAGCCGAGCGTCCACTTGATCTGGGTCTCGGGGTTGGTGCGCCAGTCGGAGCCGGCCGAGGCCATCTTGGAGGCGGGCAGCGCCTGGCCCAGGCCGTAGGAGCCGGACGACGGGTTGGTCGCCGTGATGTTCCAGCTGCTCTCGTGGCTGATGATGTTGGCGAACGAGGCGTACTGGTCGGCCGGGACGATGCTCCTGGCCAGCGCCTGGACGCCGCTCGGGCTGGTGTCGGTGACGACCAGCGCCGGGCGCTCCTCCGAGCGGGAGGCGGCCTGCGGCTGCGCGGGGGCGGGCGCGGCCGGAGCTGCGGGGGCCGCAGGCGCGGCGGCGTGGGTGGCCGGAGCGGCGGGGGCCGCAGGCGCGGCGGCGTGGGTGGCCGGAGCGGCGGGGGCCGCAGGCGCGGCGGCGTGGGTGGCCGGAGCGGCGGGGGCGACCGCCGTCACGACTGCGGCGGAAGCGTTGTCCTCAGGAAGTGCCACCGCGACGACGGAGGCGGCACAGGCAGTCGCCAGACCGGCGGCGGCCACCACGAGGGTGGAGCGTCGGCGCATGGCGGCAAGGAGGGAACTACGCATGAAGTGTGGCCTTCCTGGATCGAGTGAGCCTCGATCGGTTGGACCGGCCTCGGGCGTGCGGCAGCGTGGCGGCATCGAACCGCCCGTTGCGTGTAGTGCGCCGTTGGCCGTGTGGGCACCCCGGTGTCGGGAACCCTCCGGCCCGTGACGGGCGGAGGATGCGTGCCGGAACGAATGGCGCTCCCCTGGACCGGCCCGGGCCGCTGGGGGCGGCCGGTGCGACAGGGCGGAGCGCCTTGCGACTCGTCCAGTTCTAGCCCGGCCGGGCCCGGGGGTTCAAGCACGCCTGCTACGACGCGGCGTAGTAGCGAGCGGGCCGCCTTCGGTTTCACGGACGCCCGCCGAACGCGCCTCCGGCCCGCCCGACCAGCCGGATCGCACCCCATGGCGGCGTCTACGATCGGGCGTCGTTGATTGGAAAGCCTTGTGGCTGGTGTCACGAGCCGGGGCGCCAGATGTCACCCACCGCGACCGCGCGGACACCGGATTCCGCCCGCGCTCCTCCGGCCGGCCCGACTCTGCTCCGGCCCACTCGCCGACAGACCGCGCCAGGCTCTCGCGAGGCCCTCGGGAGCCCCCCGGGGGGCTCGAGCTCGACCGAACCCCGGGCGGGACGCCCCCCGGCGCCCCGCCCGGGACTCTGGGCGGCCGCCTTCCCCGTCGCAGTCGCACGTGTGGTCGATCATGTCCGATCACCTCGCACGGCGGCAACTGATAAACCGTCACCGAAATCACGTCTCAGCAGGCGGACGGCACCGTTGACGAACTGTCAGGGCACTTGACAGACGAGTGGTCCAGACCAACCATAGGCGTTGTCCTTCCGACCGGGCTGCACTGTGGGGGTGTGAACACCGGCCGGCTGTGCTGTCGTGCACTGCCGTACCACCCCAGCAGTACCTGCGTCAGGCGCCGTCATGCCCAAATCCGGGCCAACGGCTTTCACATTCACATCTCTTTCACATTCACATCTGTTGGAGCACCGATGCGCCTTCACAGATCCATCCAGGCCCTGCTGACCAGCGGCGTCACACTGGCCGCCACCGTGGGCCTGGCCGTTGTCGGCGGGAGTGCCGCCCACGCCGCCACCCCGCTGCCGTCGCACGTCTTCGCCCCGTACTTCGAGGCGTGGACCGGCACCGGCCCAGCCGCACTGGCCGCCCAGTCCGGCGACAAGTACCTGACCATGGCGTTCATCCAGACCGCGACCAAGGGCACCTGCACCCCGTACTGGAACGGTGACACCGGCCTGCCGATCGCCGGGTCCAGCTTCGGCTCCGACATCGCCAAGATCCGGGCGGGCGGCGGCGACGTCATACCGTCCTTCGGCGGCTACACGGCCGACAACACCGGCACCGAGGTCGCCGACGGCTGTACCGACGTCAACGCGGTCGCCGCCGCCTACGAGTCCGTCATCACCACGTACGACGCCAGTCGGATCGACCTCGACGTCGAGGACAACTCGCTGACCGACACCGCCGGTATCGACCGCCGCAACAAGGCGATCAAGCTGGTCGAGGACTGGGCCGCCGCCAACGGCCGTTCCGTCCAGTTCTCCTACACGCTGCCGACCACCACCAGCGGGCTGGCGGCCAGTGGGCTCGACGTGCTGAAGAACGCGGTGTCGAACAACGCGCGGATCGACGTCGTGAACCAGATGACGTTCGACTACTACGACGGCGCCACGCACAACATGGCGACGGACGCCGAGAGCGCCTCCACCGGCCTCTACGGCCAGTTGGCCAAGCTGTACCCGGCCAAGAGCGCCGCCCAGCTGTGGGGCTCGATCGGTATCACCGAGATGGTCGGCATCGACGACTACGGCGCCGCCGAGACCTTCAGTACCGCCGACGCCACCGCGATCACCAACTGGGCCACCGGCAAGGGCGTCAACACGCTCTCGTTCTGGGCGCTCCAGCGTGACAACGGCGGCTGTGTCGGCACGGCGGGTTCGGACAGCTGCTCCGGCATCAGCCAGGGCGCCTGGGACTTCAGCCACATCATGGCACCGTTCAGCAACGGCGGCGGGCCGGTCGGCAACGACTTCTCGCTGAGCGACTCCCCGGCCGCCGGCTCGGTGAGCCCGGGTGCCGGGGCCACCGCGACCGTCGGTACGGCCGTCACGGCGGGCACCGCGCAGAACGTGAGCCTGACCGTCAGCGGAGCGCCCGCAGGCGTCACCGCCACCGTCAGCCCCGCCTCGGTCACGGCCGGTGGCAGCGCCACCCTCAGCATCAGCACCACCGCCGCGACAGCGCCCGGCAGTTACCCGCTCACCGTCACCGGCAGCGCCGCCTCCGGCACCCACTCGGCCACCTACACCCTGACCGTCACCGGCAGTGGCGGCGGCGGTTCGGGCCTGGTCAACGGCGGCCTGGAGACGGGCAGCCTCAGCCCGTGGACCTGCCAGAGCGGCGGCGCCGTGGTCAGCACCCCGGTCCACTCGGGCGCGTACGCGATGCAGGCCGCCGCGACCGCCGCGCAGACCGGCGAGTGCGACCAGACCGTCACCCTGAAGCCCAACACCGCCTACACGCTGACCGGTTGGGTGCAGGGCAGCTACGCCTTCCTGGGCGTCAGCGGCGGCGCCAGCGCCTCCACCTGGACCTCGGCGAGCAGTTGGACCAAGCTGAGCGTGCCGTTCACCACCGACGCCACCGGCTCCGTCAGCGTCTACCTGCACGGCTGGTACAGCCAGGGCAACGTCTACGGCGACGACTTCTCGATCGCCTGACGCGGGCATCCGCCCAGGGGCGCGGGTGCGCGGAGAACTGCGCGAGATCGGAAGGCAACGGTCCAGACCCTTCCGATCTCGCGCACGCGGTGAATCACACGCAGTGAATCGCACGCAGTGAATCGCACGCAGTGAATCGCACGCGGTGAATCGCACGCAGTGAATCCAGCAGGGCCTCGCGCCTCCGCTGCTACCGGCTCTCCGGGCGGAACCCGTCAGCGGTAGGCCGACTCGCCGGTGATCGCCTCGCCGAGGACGAGGGTGTGGATCTCGGCGGTGCCTTCGTAAGTGAGCACCGACTCCAGGTTGTTGGCGTGCCGCAGGACCGGGTACTCGGTGGTGATGCCGTTGGCGCCGAGGATGGTCCGGGCACTGCGGGCGATCTCCAGTGCGGCGCGGACGTTGTTGAGCTTGCCGAAGCTGATGTGAGCCGGACGGCACCGGCCCTCGTCCTTGAGGCGGCCGATCCGGACGGCCACCAGATACGCCTTCTCGACCTCGAGCATCATCTCGACCAGCTTCTGCTGGGTCAGTTGGAAGCCGGCGATCGGGCGGTCGAACTGGATCCGGCTCTTCGCGTAGTCCAGCGCCGTGGTGTAGCAGTCGCGGGCGGCGCCGACCGTGCCCCACAGGATGCCGTACCGGGCCTCGCCCAGCGAGGAGAGCGGTCCGCGCAGCCCCTCGACCCCGGGCAGCACCGCGTCGGCGGGCAGTACGACCTCGTCGAAGGCCAACTCGCTGGTCACCGAGGCGCGCAGGGAGAGCTTGCCGTGCACATCGGTGGCGGTCAGGCCCGGCGTTCCGTGCGGCACCAGGAAGCCCCGGACGCCGGTCTCGGTCTGCGCCCAGACCACCGCGACATCGGAGATGCTGCCGTTGGTGATCCACATCTTGCTGCCGGAGAGCACCCAGTCACTGCCCTTGCGCCGCGCCCTGGTCCGCATGTTGGCCGGGTCGGAGCCGAAGTCCGGCTCGGTCAGGGCGAAACAGCCGATCGCCCGGCCGGCCGCCAGGTCCGGCAGCCACTGCTGCTTCTGCTCCTCGGAGCCGTACGCGTGGATGGACCGCATCGCGAGCGAGCCCTGGACGGAGACGAAGCTGCGCAACCCCGAGTCCGCGGCCTCCAGTTCCATACAGGCGACGCCGTACGCGACCGCCGACGAACCGGTGCAGCCGTACCCGTCGAGGTGCATCCCCAGCACCCCGAGCTTGCCCAGTTCGGGCGCGAGTTCGCGGGCCGGGAAGACCCCCTGCTCGAACCACTCGCCGACGTACGGCCGGATCCGCTCGTCGGCGAACTTCCGTACGGTGTCGCGGATCAACCGTTCCTCGTCGGTGAGCAGCTCACCGACGGCGAGCAGGTCGGCGGGGTCGAGGCGGGCAGGGGTGGTTGCCATGTCGGAACTCCTCGGAGCGGATGGGCGGCGCGGCAGGGTGAGCCACGGCGACGAGTATCGCGTACGGGGAGCGCGGCAGGGTACGAGACGCTGCCCACACGGATCATGCCGATCCTCTTGACGCGGTCACGGCGGGCTGGTTCGCTTCCGACAGTGCATTGCATGTTAGGAAACTTTCCTAACATGCAATCAGCCTTTGCCGACCTTGCCCCGCGCTGTCCCCCTCCGTCCTCCCAATGCCCAACGGAACGGTGACCCATGCACCCGCGTACCCTGCTCCGCCCGATCCTCACCCTCGCCACCACCGCCGCCCTCGCGGCCGGCTCCCTGGCACTCGCCCCGGCCGCACCGGCTGTCGCGGCCCCGCCCGCCGTCCACGCCGATCCGGTCGGCCTCAACGCCCCGTACGAGTACCTGGGTTGGGGCAGCCCGCAGAAGCCGACCGACGTGATGGCGGCGACCGGGATCAAGCAGTTCACACTCGCCTTCATGCTCAGCGACGGCGGCTGCAACCCCGCATGGGACGGCAGCCGGGCACTCGCCGGCGGCGGCGACCAGTCCGCGATCAACAGCATCCGGGCGGCCGGCGGGGACGTGGTGGTCTCGTTCGGCGGCTGGAGCGGCGCCAAGCTCGGCGAGAACTGCAGCTCGGCGGGCGCGCTCGCCGGCGCCTACCAGAAGGTGATCAACGCCTACAAGCTCAAGGCGATCGACATCGACATCGAGAACACCGAGGTCTCCAACGCGACTGTCCGGCAGCGGGTGATCAGCGCACTCAAGACCGTGAAGACCACCAACCCCGGCATCAAGGAGTACGTCACCTTCGGCACCACGACCACCGGGCCGGACTCCGACGGGACCGATCTGATCAGGAAGGGCGCGGCGGCCGGCCTCGCCGTCGACGGCTGGACCATCATGCCGTTCGACTTCGGCGGCCACAGCGGCTCGATGGGCTCCGCCACCACCAAGGCAGCCGACGGGCTGAAGAACGCCGTCGCGAGCGCGTACGGCTACGACGCGGCGACCGCGTACCGCCACATCGGCATATCCTCGATGAACGGCGTGACCGACGAGAGCGACGAGTCCGTCTCCACCGCCGACTTCACCACCGTCCTGAACTACGCCACCACCCACCACCTCGCCCGCTTCACCTTCTGGGCCGTCAACCGCGACCGCGCCTGCTCGGGCGGCGCGTCCGCCGGGGACTCGTGCAGCGGCATCGGCCAGTCCTCGTACGCCTTCACCAAGCTCATCGCCAAGTACCACGGCTGAGTGCCACACCCATGGTCACCCCTGGCCGCCCCGGAGAGATCCGGGGCGGCCAGGTTCGCACCACGCCGACTCGCGCGCACAGCGCCCTGGTGCCCCCTGGCGGGTACCGGATCCGGCTCAGCGCTTCGCGGTCAGTGCGGCTTCGGCGAGGTTGTCCCAGTGGGCGGCCGAGGTCGGCGGGACGCAGACCCAGTCCTTCATCGGGCGGCCGTCCGCCGGGTCGAAGAGGTGGGCCCCCGGGAGCTGGAGGGCCTCGGCGTGGGCCGGGGTGTCGCGGCCGAGCCGGCAGACCAACTCGCCACTGTGGAGGCCCGCGAAAGCCTTGCCGTTGACGTCCTTGAGGCAGGGCATGCCGAACATCTGGGAGCGCTTCGCCCCACGCGGCGCCAGCTCGTCGGCGATCTGCTCGTACCGGGCCGCAGGATCGGTGTTCTCTGGCACAGGGGGCATAGGGGTCATAGGGCCATGTTCCCCCCGCGACCGGGCCGCCGCCGCCTGCCATACCCGCTTGCCGCGTCCGGGAGGCCGCCGATAGGTTGTCGATCAAGCCCGTACGCACCGCCGGAGGCGCCACCCGCGCCCCGGCACCGAACCATGGAGTCGTACCCGTGCCCGTGCCCGTACCTGGACCTGGACCTGGACCTGGACAGCTGACCGTCGCCGTCGCCCAGCCCGCCTGCGCCGGTCTCGACGTGGCCGCGAACTCCGCCGTCCACGCCGAGGTCGTCCGGGCCGCCGGGGCCCGCCTGGTGGTGTTCCCCGAACTCTCGCTCACCGGCTACGACCTGACCGCCCCCGCGATCGCCCCGGACGACGCCCGGCTCGCGCCGATCACCGCCGCCTGCCGCGAGACCGGCAGCACCGCCCTGATCTGCGCCGCCGTCACCGAGCCGGGCGGCAGCGAGCCGGGCGGGACCGAATCGATCGCCCTGCTCGCCCTCACCGGCGAGGGCACAACGGTGGTGCACCGGAAGATGTACCTGCACGGCCAGGAGATCGAGCGCTTCACCCCCGGTGCGGAGCACAGCGTGCTGGAGCTGGACGGCGTCCGGATCGGCCTGGCGATCTGCGCCGACGTCTCGGTGCCGCAACACGCCGCCGACACCGCCGCGCTGGGCATCGACGCCTACCTCGGCAGCACCCTCTACGGCGACAGCCCGACCGCGCTCGCCCGCCGCGACAGCCACCTGCGCGACGCCGCCGCGACCCACGGCGTCTGGGCCGTCCTCGCCACCAGCGCGGGCCCCAGCGGCGACTACCCGGCGACCTCCGGCGGCTCGGGCTTCTGGGCCCCCGGCGGCGCACTGTTCACCCAGGCCGGCCCGGAGACCGGCGCGGTGATCAGCGCGACGATCTGACGAACCGTCAAATCCATGCACGGGAAGGCGGGTCCACGGTGATCCCACAGCCGCTGCACGTCGTCAACGAGGGGCTGGCCTTCCTCATCGAGGTCGCCGCGCTCGCCGCACTCTGCTGGTGGGGCTTCAGCACCGGCAGCGGCGTCGTCACCCACCTGGTGCTGGGCCTCGGGGCTCCGCTGCTCGCCGCCGTGCTCTGGGGGATGTTCGCCGCGCCCAAGGCACGGTTCCAGGTCTCGCTGCCCGGTGTGCTGCTGGTCAAGTTCCTGGTGTTCGCCGCCGCCATCGTCGCCCTGTGGGCCATCGGCTGGCACGCCCTCGCCACCGTCCTCGGCGTGGTCGCGGCGGTCAACACGGTCGTCGCGACGGTCGACCGGCACGCCCTGATGCACCGGCGACGGTAGGGGCCGCGCGGGCGGGGCAGCCGAACGGGGGAAGAAGGGGAGCGGCGGAAATACCTGGGGCTCGGGCGCGGCTCTGCTCACCAGGAGGTGTATCTCGCCATGGGTGACGAGCAGGCCAGGACGAACGATCAGAGCAGGTCAAGCGATCAGAGCCACCGCGTCGAGCACGACTCGATGGGTGAGGTGCGGGTGCCGGCGGCGGCCAAGTGGCAGGCGCAGACACAGCGGGCGGTGGAGAACTTCCCGGTGTCGGGCCAGCGGCTGGAGCGGGCGCACATCGCGGCGCTGGCCCGGATCAAGGCGGCGGCCGCCAAGGTGAACGCCGAGCTCGGGGTGCTGGACGGGGAGACGGCGGCGGCCGTCCGGGCGGCGGCCGAGGAGGTCGCGGCGGGCCGCTGGGACGACGAGTTCCCGGTGGACGTGTTCCAGACCGGGTCGGGGACGTCCTCGAACATGAACGCCAACGAGGTGATCGCCACGCTGGCGGGCGAGCGGCTGGGCCGTCCGGTGCACCCGAACGACCAGGTCAACGCCAGCCAGTCGTCCAACGACGTCTTCCCGTCCTCGATCCACATCGCGGCGACGGCGGCGGTCACGAACGACCTGGTCCCGGCGCTGGACCAGCTCGCGGTGGCGCTGGAGGGCAAGGCCTCCGAGTTCGCCGAGGTGGTGAAGTCGGGGCGGACCCACCTGATGGACGCCACCCCCGTCACGCTGGGCCAGGAGTTCGGCGGGTACGCGGCGCAGGTCCGCTACGGCATCGAGCGGCTGCGCGCGGTGCTCCCCCGGGTCGCCGAGCTGCCGCTCGGCGGCACCGCCGTGGGCACCGGCATCAACACCCCGCCGGGGTTCGCGGCCGCCGTGATCGCCGAGGTCGCGCGCTCGACCGGGCTGCCGCTCACCGAGGCGCGGAACCACTTCGAGGCACAGGGCGCGCGGGACGCCCTGGTGGAGCTGAGCGGCCAGCTGCGTACGGTCGCCGTCGGCTTCACGAAGATCGCCAACGATCTGCGCTGGATGGGCTCGGGGCCGCGCACCGGGCTCGGTGAGATCAACCTGCCGGATCTCCAGCCGGGCTCGTCGATCATGCCCGGCAAGGTCAACCCGGTGCTGCCCGAGGTCGTCCTGATGGTCGCGGCGCAGGTGATCGGCAACGACACGACCGTCGCGGTCGCGGGCGCGAGCGGCAACTTCGAGCTCAACGTGATGCTGCCGGTGATCGCCCGCAACGTACTGGAGTCCGTGCGCCTGCTGGCGAACAGCGCCCGGCTGCTGGCCGACCGCACGGTCGACGGCATCACGGCCAACGTCGAACGGGCCCGCGAGTACGCCGAGTCGTCCCCCTCGGTGGTGACGCCGCTGAACAAGTACATCGGGTACGAGGAGGCCGCGAAGACCGCGAAGCAGGCGCTGGCCGAGCGCAAGACCATCCGGCAGGTGGTGCTGGAGCGCGGTTACCTGGAGCAGGGCAAGCTGACGGAGGCGCAGCTCGACGCGGCGCTGGACGTCCTGCGGATGACGCACCCCTGAGGCACCGGCTGAGGCACCAGCCACAGCCAGGTGGCGCGGGGAACTGGGCCGGTCGGGAGGCTGCGGACCGTCGCCTTCCGAACTTGCGCAGTTCCCCGCGCCCCTTTCCGTGGCTGATTGAGCTGTGGTTTATCGAGTGCCTACGCAGTTGTCATCCGCCGCTCGGGGCGGAGCCACGCCGCCGCAGCATGCCGCTGCCCAGCGTGACGGTCATGGCGACTGCTGCCATACCCAGGCAGAGCATCACGCCGCCGGTGATCGTGTTGGTGAGGATCGTACGGCGCACATGCGCGCCACCGTTGATCGCCCAGGGCGCGACCACGGTCCAGATACCCAGCAGGGACGCGGCCCAGGCCCGCGCGTGCGTGCGCTCGTAGGCGGAGCCGAAGCCCGCCATCAGCACTGTGTAGGCCAGTCCGACGATCAGGTTGGTGATGGCCAGGGTGGAGAACGCCGTGTTGTAGCCGACAACCCATGGAGAAGCTGCCAGGAACAGACCGGCAAGGATCGCCAGAGCCTCGACGGCTTGCGCCCGGGGGGTTGCCACCACCCGTTCGGCACGGTCACGCAATTCCAGGATGTCCGGATGGGTCTCCATGCTCATCGGAAGCTGGGTCGACACCTGGACCACCTCCTCAATTAGGGACATGACAGCCGCATAGCCACTACCCATTCTGTGCCATAAATAACGGTTCGTCCCGATTTACCCACTGCAACTACCCGCCTACTTGTTCGCCCTGTGCGGCGCCAGCCACGGCGCCGACGGCAACGCCCTTCTCGCGTGATCCGCGTCTCAACCCACGCGGGTCGCATTGCCTATGCAACTCGTTGCATAGCAGGATGCTGGCATGGCCCTTGAGCACGCGATCCTCGTCTCCCTGCTGGAACAGCCCGGCTCCGGGTACGAGCTGGCGCGCCGCTTCGACCGGTCCATCGGCCGCTTCTGGACCGCCACCCACCAGCAGATCTACCGGGTGCTGCGCCGGATGGAGACGGACGGCTGGATCGTCGCCGAGGAGGTCGCCCAGGACGGCCGCCCCGACAAGAAGGTCTACGCGCCGGCCGCGCCGGGCCGCGCGGCCCTGGCCGCCTGGCTCCGCGAGCCGGTCGAACCGGAGACCGTCCGGCACGAACTCGCCGTCAAGATCCGCGCCGCCGCCTTCGACGACTCCGCCGCCCTGACCTCGCTGATCTCCGAGGTCGAACGGCACCGGGAGAGCCACTCGGCACTGCTGGCCCGCTATCTCACCGGCGAGCAGCGCGACTTCCCCGACCTGACGGCACTCGATACCCGCCAGGAGTTGCAGCACGTGGTGCTGCGCGGCGGGATCGAGTACGAGCGGATGACCCTCGCCTGGCTGGACGACGTGCTCGCCACCCTTCACCGACTCGCCAACTGACCCTCACTACCTGGGAGTTATCATGCTCTTCAACCCGCGCACCTACGACCCCGTGCAGTTCGACGAGCCGACCCGCCGCCTGCTGCGCGCCACCGTCGACTGGTTCGAGTCACGCGGCAAGAAGGCCCTGATCGACACCTACGTCGACCGCGCCTGGTACGGCGACTTCCTCGAATTCGCCGCCAAGGAGGGCCTGTTCGCGGAGTTCCTGACCCCGGCCTCGGCCGCCGACACCGCGCCCCGAGGCGAAGCGAGTGCCGGAGCGAGGAGTGTCGGCGCCGGGTCAGAGCGCCCGGAGGCGAGCGGGCGAGTCACAGCCAAGCGCTGGGACACCGCGCGGATCGCCGAGCTGAACGAGATCCTCGGCTTCTACGGTCTGGGCTACTGGTACACCTGGCAGGTCACCATCCTGGGCCTCGGCCCGGTCTGGCAGAGCGAGAACGAGGCCGTCCGGGCCCGCGCCGCCAAGCTTCTGACGGAGGGTCACGTGATGGCCTTCGGTCTCTCCGAGCGCTCCCACGGCGCGGACATCTACTCGACCGACATGATCCTCACCCCGGACGGCGAGGGCGGCTTCACCGCGTCCGGCTCCAAGTACTACATCGGCAACGGCAACGTCGCCGGCCTGGTCTCGGTCTTCGGCCGCCGCTCGGACGTCGACGGCCCGGAGGGCTACGTCTTCTTCGCCGCCGACAGCCGGCACGAGGCGTACCACCTGGTGAAGAACGTGGTGAACTCGCAGATGTACGTCAGCGAGTTCCGCCTCGACGAGTACCCCGTCCGGGCCGAGGACGTGCTGCACACCGGCAAGCCCGCCTTCGACGCCGCGCTGAACACCGTCAACGTCGGCAAGTTCAACCTCTGCACGGCCTCCGTCGGCATCTGCGAGCACGCGATGTACGAGGCCGTCACGCACGCCCACAACCGGGTGCTGTACGGCAAGAAGGTCACCGACTTCCCGCACGTGCGCCGCGAGTTGACCGACGCGTACACCCGCCTGAACGCGATGAAGCTGTTCAGCGACCGGGCCGTCGACTACTTCCGCTCCGCCTCGCCGGACGACCGTCGTTACCTGCTCTTCAACCCGATGACCAAGATGAAGGTCACCACCGAGGGCGAGAAGGTCATCGACCTGATGTGGGACGTCATCGCGGCCAAGGGCTTCGAGGCGGACACCTACTTCGACAAGGCCGCCCGCGACATCCGCGGCCTGCCGAAGCTCGAGGGCACGGTGCACGTCAACCTCGCGCTGATCCTCAAGTTCATGGCGAACTACCTGTTCAACCCGGCCGAGTACCCGGCCGTGCCGAGCCGCCTGGACCCGGCCGACGACGCCTTCCTGTTCCAGCAGGGCCCGGCGCGCGGCCTCGGCGCGATCCGCTTCCACGACTGGCGGACCGCGTACGACACGCACGCCCACCTGCCGAACGTGGCCCGGTTCCGCGAGCAGGCCGACGGCCTCTGCGCGCTGCTGCTCGCCCACGCGCCGAGCGCCGAGCAGCAGCAGGACCTGGACTTCCTGCTGGAGATCGGCCAGCTCTTCGCCCTCGTGGTCTACGGCCAGCTGGTGCTGGAGCAGGCCGAGTTGACCGGCGTGGACGCCGACCTGCTGGACAGCGTCTTCGACGTCCTGGTGCGCGACTTCTCCGCCCACGCCACCGAGCTGCACGGCAAGAGCTCGACCACCGACGAGCAGGCCGCCTGGGCGCTGGCGCACGTCCGCCGCCCGGTCTCGGACACCGAGCGCGCGGCCCGGGTCTGGGCACAGGTCGAGGCCCTCTCGGGCGCGTACGAGATGCAGCCGTAACAAGCCCGTCGAAGGGGGTGCCACGCGGCGGCGTGGCACCCCCTTCGACGTACCCGTGTCCCGGGCCCGGCCGGGACCACTGCCTCATGCACTCGGGACAACCGGCCGATGACCCTGGGGGAGCCAGTAGCGACCCCTGGGAGCCCCTTATGACTCAGTCCGTGCAGTCCTTGCCTGCTGTCCAGACCGCCCAACCCACCGACCTCACCAAGTTCGCGGACCCGCTCCGCATCCCGCCGACCATCAGCCCCGGCCCCGAACTCACCGTCCAGCTCACCTCCGCCGATGTCCAGCTGCACTCCGAGCTGCCCCCCACCCCGATGTGGACGTACGAGGGCGGCTTCCCCGGTCCGGTGATCGAGGTGCGGCGCGGGCAACGGCTCCGGGTCGCCTGGGAGAACCGGATCTCCACCCCCTACCCGGCGCAGGTCGGCAACCTCCCGGCCATCACCATGCCGCCCGCCGAGAACGTGCCGGGCATCGACCCCGCCCTGCTGAACCAGCCGGCGGCGGCGGTCCCGCCCTGGGCGGTCGTCCACCTGCACGGCGCGGTGACCGGCGGGGGGCACGACGGCTGGACGGACAACGCCATGCTGCCGGGCGGGTCCCAGCTCTCCGAGTACCCGAACGACCAGCAGGCGACGGCTCTCTGGTACCACGACCACGCGATGGGCATCACCCGGCTCAACGTCAACGCCGGCTTGGCCGGACTCTACCTGGTCCGGGACGACGAGGAGGACGGACTCGGGCTGCCGGACGGCGAGTTCGAGGTCCCGCTGGTGCTCTGCGACCGTAACCTGGTCACCGCGCCGGACGGTTCGCTGACCGGGCAGCTGCTGTACAAGACCGTCGGCCCGCTGCCGTTCTCAGGCCGCTACACCCTCGTCAACGGCGGGATCTGGCCGCACTTCGACGTCCGCCCGCGCTGGTATCGCCGGTCACCTGGGACGCCGCGTCGCCGATCGAACCGTCCGACCAGGGCTGGAAGGACGTCGTCAAGATCGCGCCGGGCCAACTCGTCCGGATCGCCGGTCAGTTCACCGGAGCGACGGGCAAGTTCATGTACCACTGCCACCTGCTGGACCACGAGGACGACGGCATGATGCGCCCGTTCACCGTGACGCCGGGCGCGGTCATGGACCTCGACCCCGGGATGTCCATGGACATGGGCGGCGCTCCCGACCACACCTCCTGAGCCTCAGCTGGATCCGGCCCCACCGCTTGTGCGGTGGGGCCGGATCCAGCTGGGTCGGGATGATCACTAGCACCGGGGCTGACCGGGGCCTCCGCAGTCGGAGCCGCCGTCCTGCCGGGCCGGGCCCGCGTAACCGAGTCCGGCCAGTCGGGTCAGGAGCCTGGTCCGCACCCCAGGGGGGCAGGCGCTCTGGCCGGGACCTCCACAGTCGCCGCCGGTGTCAGCCGACGTCACCGACCGAATTGCCTTCGGAAGTGCCAGGGTGACTCCGGCCACGGCCGCTGCGGCGAGCACTTTGGCCGCCGTGCTTCCGGGTATGCATGTCATCTTGTGTACTCCTTGGCTCAGTGCCGTCCCGTCGTCTGATGCGGGCGACCGGACCCGATCGGGTCTCCGGTTAAGACTGTCCGCCCGGTGGCGTCCCGGATGCATGAGCCCGTGGTCCCCATTCAGTGTGGGACCACGGGCTCGGGACGCACGACCTGGGACGGACTGGTCTCAGCCGGCCTGTTCGGCGGCGCCGGCTCTGGGGAAGACGGCCCGGACCACCGCGCCACGGGCGTCGTTGGCGGCGGAGAAGCGGCCGCCCAGCTCCTCCGCGCGCTCGGCCATCGAGCGCAGCCCGACCCCGGCGCCGTTGGCGTGTGCGGGGAAGCCGGCGCCGTCGTCATGGGCTTCGACGGTGATCTCGTCCGACCCGACGCGCAGGGCGAGCCGGACGCTGGTGGCACCGGAGTGGCGGACCACGTTGTTGAGCGCCTCACCGCTGATCCGGTAGACGGCGACCTCGACGGCCGCCGGGAGCCTGGGCAGCGGATCGGGGTCGAGATCGAGGGTGACCTGCAGCGCCCGGCCACCGAAGCCGTCCGCGAGCCGGCGCAACGCGACGGCCAGCCCGTCGCTCCCCAGGGCCGCCGGGGCCAGGCCGTCGGTGATCCGGCGCAGCTCGGTGATCGCCTGGCCGATGCCGCGCGAAGCGGTGGCGAGCGAGCGGGCCGCCTCGCAGTCCTCCGCGATACCGCTGCGCGCCGCGTCCACCTGGAGGCGCAGCCCGGACAGCGCCGGACCGAGCCCGTCGTGCAGGTCGTGCCGCAGGCGCCGGCGTTCCTCCTCGCGGGCCAGCACGATCTGCTTCCGGCTCGCCTGCAGCTCCTCGTACAGCCGCAGCGAGGCGATGGCGGGAGAGGCCTGGCCGGCGAGCATCCTGAGCACCTCGCGGTCCTGCCGGTCGAGCGTCCGCTGCCCGGAGCGCGGCGGTACGGCGAGGTCTCCGATCACCGCGCCCTCGTACGTCAGCGGGAAGGTCTCGCCGGGCAGCTCGTGCTCGCCCAGGGCCGCCAGCTCGCGCGGCCCGCTGCGGGTGTGCACCCGGACCACGGCGCCGGGGAGCCCGAGAGCCTGCACCGCCGTCGCGCAGAGCAGGGGCGGCACCCCGGCCGGGCTGACCGCGTGGCTCATCCGCTCGGCGAGTTCGCGGACCACCCGGTACGGCTGGGCGCGCTCGCCGTAGTAGGCCCGGTCGACGGCGTGCAGGACGCCGCGCGTGGCCGGGCGCAGCAACGCGCCCAGCACGGCGACCACGAACAGCATCCACCACTCCCCGCCGCCCGTACGAGCGTGGACACCCAGCAGGCTGTGCGTCAGGTAGACGGCACCGAGCACGGCGATGAACACGAACGTGCAGAAGGTGTAGGCGGAGAGGTAGAAGCGGGTGGAGCGGTCGAGGGAGAGCGACCTGTCCCGCCGGAACGCGACGGCCAGGCCCAGCAGCCAGGCGCCCTGGCCGATCAGGATCTGCGCGTACCCCAGCCCGGACCAGGTGAGGTCGGCGTACTCCGGGACGATGATCAGCAACATCCAGACCAGGTAGGGCACCACGACTTCGACCAGCCGAGGAGTCCGCCCGGGCGAGCGCCACCAGCGGACGGCGGCCACCACCAGGGTGAAGCCCACGGTCGCCGTGAAGGCGTTCCAGGCGGCCGGATCCAGGACGCTGCCGAGGTCCCGGCCGAAGTCTCGCCAGACCCCGTGCCTGAGCGGGTTGGCGACGCCGTCCCAGTTCCTGGCGCGGGCCTCCCAGTAGAAGGCGAGCACCAGACTCCACAGGCCCAGCAGGACTGTGACGACCCGCCATCGGCCGGTGGGGAGCCGCCCGTCCGGGAGCCAGAGCGGGAAGGCGAAGATCAGGAAGTAGTAGGCGGCGAGGGAGGCGATCGGCAGCACGACCACGAAGTCCGCCGCCACCGGCCCGGCCCCGGCCAGCCCGGCCCCGAGCACCACGAACATCCGCAGCGTCTCCAGCAGACCGGTGGCCAGCAGCAGCGCTCCGAGTCCGGTCGCGCGGCGGTTCACCAGGATGAACAGGCCGGAGAGCGAGAACGTCAGGTAGAGCGCGACGTTGACACCGTCGTAGAAGTAGGACGAGCTGAGGTTCTTGTCACCCAGATGGGTCAGCGCCAGCCCGGACCAGCCCAGCGCGCAGAGCAGGGTCGCCCCGCAGGCCGCCAGGGCCAGGGCGAGCCCGGCGGGTGGGGCACCGTCACGGATGCTCTCGTTATCGCTCATGCAGCCCTCCTCGGCCCCTGCGCACCATGGTCGGCCGCCCGGTGTCCCAGATGCACGGGCCGCCGGTCCCGTCCGGGTCCCTGAGAGGTGGGCCGGTCGTCGGGCGGTGGGTCAGTCGTCGCCCAGGCCCATGTCCCTGGCGCGGGCCACCGCCTCGGCGCGGGTGGCGACGTGGAGCTTCTCGAAGATGTGGGTGACGTGGTTGCGGACGGTCTTCTCGGCGACCACCAGCTCGCGGGCGATCCGGTGGTTGTCCAGCCCCCGGGCGACCAGCCCGAGGACCTCGGCCTCCCGCGCGGTGAGGGAGGGGAAGAGCTGCCCGGCCTCGCGCAGCCGGGTGCCCGCCAGCAGGGCGGTGATCCGGGTCGCGATCTCAGCGCCGAACACCGCGCCGCCCGCCGCGACCGTACGGACGGCGTGCAGCACCTCGTCCCGGCCGGCGCCCTTGACCAGGTAACCCCGGGCGCCCGCCTGGAGGGCAGCGAGCAGGCTGCCGTCGTCGTCCGCCATGGTGAGCATCAGGACGGGGGCGGTCGGGGTCTGCCCGGCCAGGCGGCGGGTGGCGTCCAGGCCGGAACCGTCGGGCAGCGACAGATCCATCACGATCACGTCCGGGAGGCACTGCGCGACGGCATCGGCCACGGCGGCCACCGTCTCGGCCTCACCCACCACCTCGACGCCCTCGGCGCTCTGCAGGGCGGCCTTGAGGCCCTCCCGGAAGAGCGGGTGGTCGTCGACGATCAGTACACGCACCGGCGAAGCGTCCCTCTGCAGGTCATCCACCTGGCCGACACTACTAGTGATCGATTTATGACTTAGTGTGACATGCTGATGAATGGGGGCTAAACGGGACGAAGCGAGAGGCCTCCGGCATGGCGCACGCGAGCCGACACTGTCCTGCTCCGCTGCGCAGCCTGGTGGTGCTGGCGCTCGCGGGCCTCACCGCCGCCATACTGCCGGGCCCCGGGGCCGCCCTCGCGGACGACTCCTCCTGCAGGACGGGCGGGCCACGACCCCGCACCTCGTACGGCACGGCCGAGCCGCTGGGCTCGGGGACGGTGCGGACGTACGCCGAGCTGGACGGCAAGCGGCCGGTCGCGGTGGGCGTGGTGCTCACCCGTAGCGCGCTCGACAACCTGCCCACCGAGATGACGGACCGCAAGCGCTGCTTCGACGTGAACGGCGACGGGGTGATCGAGGAGGCGACCGAGTGCGCGGGCGGGCACGAGCACATCCTCGACCTGCCGCCCGCCCTGCTGGCCCTGCCCGGGATGCCGCTGGAGTGGTCGCTGCTCAACTGGCAGCCGATGGGGCACGGGCCGGTGGGGGTGTACGACAAGCCCCACCTGGACGTGCACTTCTACCTGCAGCCGAAAGCGGAGCGGGATGCCATCCGGCCCGGCCCGTGCGGCATCGTGATCAACTGCGAGGACTTCGCCACCGCGACCAAGCCGGTGCCGCCTGAGTACCTGCCGGCCGACCACGGCGACAAGGGCCTCGCCGAGGTCGGGATGGGCAACCACCTGCCGGACCTGACCGCCGGGGAGTGGCACGGCGTACCGTTCGACCGGACCTTCATCTACGGCGCCTACGACGCCCGCATCACCTTCCTGGAGCCGATGATCACCGTCGCCGATCTGCAGCGGACGGAGGCGGGGACGGCGTCCGGCAAGTGCGCCGACATCAAGCAGCCGCAGGCGTGGCAGCAGCCGGGGTGGTACCCGCGCCAGTACTGCGTGCGGTACCGGGGGGATCGGCAGCAGTTCACCATCTCGCTGGAGGACTTCTCGCGGCGGTAGGGGGCCGAATCGCGGCCCCTGGCTCCTGAGGGGCGATAACCGATGACAGATGACAGATTTCAAAATCTGTCATCGGTTATCGGTTATCGGTTGTTGGGAACCAGCCGTCAGGGCATCACCAGCACCGGCTTGACCACCTCCCCCGACCGGGCCGCCGCAGCCGCCCGCTCCACCTCGGTGAACGGGAAGGTCCGCACCAGCCGGTCGACCGGCAGCCGTCCCGACCGGTAGAGCCGGACCAGCGCGGGCAGGAACCGCTCCGGTACGGCCGCGCCCTGGTTCACCCCGACGATCCGGGGCGCCCGGCCCAGCAGCGCCGGCACGTCGAACGCCACCTCGCTGCCGACGGGCGGGGCGCCGGCCACCCCGCACATCCCGCCGACCGCCAGCGCGTCCACCGCCTGCCGCAGGGCGCGGAGGTTGCCGCTGGCCTCCAGCGACCGTTCGGCGCCACGCCCCCCGGTCAGGGCGGCGATCGCGGTGATCGGGTCCTCGGTGCGGGCATCCACCACCGCCGTCGCACCGAGTTCCAGCGCGAGCGCGAGGCGGGCGGGCTGGACGTCCACCACGACGATCCCGGTGGCGGCGGTGAGCCGGGCCGCCAGGACGGCGGCCAGCCCGACCGCACCGGCGCCGAACACCGCGAGAGTGTGGCCGGGTTCTGGGCGCAGCACGTTGAGCACCGCGCCCGTCCCGGTCTGCACCCCGCAGCCGAGCACCGCGAGCACCTCGGGCAGCACCTCCTCCGCCACCTCCTCCGGTACGGGTATCGCGTTGCGCTCGCTGGCGAGCGCGAGCGTGGCGAAGGAGGACTGTCCGAAGAAGTGCCCGTGCAGCGGCGTGCCGTCGGCGGCCCGCAGGGTGGCGCTGCCGTCCAGCCGGCTGCCGCCGAACAGGTTGAGTTCGGGCCAGTGTTCGCACTGGACGGGCTGCCCGGCCCGGCAGGGCGGGCAGCTGCCGCAGGAGTCGAAGGTAAGTATCACCGTCTGCCCCGGGCGGACCCTGGTGACCGCGCTGCCGACGGCCTCGACCGTGCCGGCCGCCTCGTGGCCGAGGACGGCCGGCAACGGGCCGGGGGTGCGCCCCGCCCGGACGCTCAGGTCGGTGTGGCAGATCCCGGCCGCCCGGATCCGGACCAGCACCTCGTCCGGACGCGGATCGTCCAGCCGGACGGGCTCCAGGACGAACGGCGCGTCCTGCTCGCGGACCACGGCGGCGGTCGCGCCGTGCGTCAGGGCTCCGGTGGGCACGGCGGCTGTGGCAGGCATCGTCAACTCCAGGGCGTGGTGGGCGAGTAGAGCCGGGCGTCGGTCCCGCGCTCGTACGGCATGCCCGGGGGCATGTTCAGCACCTCCAGTTGCAGGCCCCACGGGGTGCGGAAGTACACCCAGCGGTCGCCGTCGATCGGGCCGCGGTCGGTGATGGTCTGCGGCTCGCCCAGCACCTCGACGCCGGGCTGCGCCCGCAGGTAGGCCACGGCCGCGTCGACGTCCGCGACCGCGATGGCGAGGTGGTGGCCGCCCCAGTCGCTGTTGCGGGGCAGCACGCGGCGCTGGTCGGGGGCGGCGTACTGGAACAGCTCCAGGTTGGTCACCGGGCCCAGGCGCAGCATGGCGATGTGGGTGGAGGCGTCGCGGTGGACGCCGAGTTGGCGGGTCATCCAGTCGCCCTCCCGGTCCGCCACCGGGCCTGTCCGGTAGAGGAGTCGGGCGCCGAGGACGTCGGTGAAGAAGTCGACCGCCTGGTCCAGATCGGGCACGGTGTAGGCCACGTGATGGACGGCGAGGGCACCAGGGATACCGGGGATGCCGGGGATGCCGGCAGGAGTACCGGTCATGAGACAGCTCCGTTCTCGTAGGCGTACTGCTCGGCGGCGTACCGCTGGTTGGCGATGGCGCTCATCAGGCTGAGCCCGCCGTCGACGGTCAGGGTGATCCCGGTGGTGTAGGCCGCCTCGGGGGCGGCGAGGTGGGCGATGGCGGCGGCGACCTCGACCGCCCGGCCGGGGCGGCCGACGGGGATCGCCGGGCGGGCGAGGCCGGCGGCGTCCTGGTCGTCCGGTACGCCGTTCATCGGGGTGGCCGTCTCGCCGGGGCTGACGGCGTTGACGGTGATCCCGTACGGCGCCAGTTCCAGCGCCAGCACCTTGGTCAACTCGCCGAGTCCGCCCTTGGCGGCGCAGTACGAGGCGCCGCCCAGGATCGGGAGGAACTCGTGCACGGACGTGACGTTGACGATCCGGCCGCCCCGCCCCTGCGCGACCATCCGACGGGCGGCGGCCTGCGCGCAGGCGAACGGGCCGGTCAGGTCGATGGTGAGGATGCGCTGCCAGTCGAGCAGTGTCTCCTCCAGCGCAGGTGAACGCCGGTTGACCCCGGCGCAGTTGACCAGGACGTCGAGTCCGCCGAGCTGCTCGGCGGCCCGGTCGACCGCCAGGGCGGCGGCCTCGGGGTCGGCCAGGTCGAGCGGGAAGACCAACCCCTGCCCGGCGAGTCGGGCCGTCCGCTCCGCGCCCGCCCGGTCGGTGCGGTAGCCGACGGCGACGGCGTGCCCGGCGCGGGCGAGCGCGACGGCGGTGGCCCGGCCGATGCCCGAGCTGGCGCCGGTGACGACTGCGGTCATCAGGCCGCCTCCTTGATCCGGTAGCCGGCCTGTTCCAGACCGGCCGCGCCGAGGTACCCGTACAGGGCGACGGTGGTGACGTCACGCCTGGTCCGGAAGCCGTGCCACTCCCCCGCCGGCACGTAGGCCAGATCGCCCTGGGCGAGCCGCACCCGGCCGCCTTCCGTGAGGTGGTCACCACCACCGGCCAGCACGAGGAAGAACTCGTCCGCGTCCGGGTGGCAGTGCAGGTCGTGACTGCCACTCGGAGTGAACGTCGAGGTGGCGAGGGCGAGTTGGCGCGAGCCGACGGTCGCTGCGGTGGCCAGCCAGTGCACGCCCATCCCGGCGAAGCCGCCCGCCCGGGTGAGCACACCGCCCTCGCGCTGCCGGGCCAGCGGGACGGAGTCGCCGCCCGCCGCCGGGCCGGGCAGGGCGTGCACGGTCAGGACCACCGCCGGGGTGGCACCGGCGCTGAGGCCGTACCGGCTGCCGGACGGATGGTAGAGCCCGGCCCCCGGCCCAATCGTCCCGCCGGCCCAACTCGCCCGCCCCGCAAGCAGTACCGTCACCGCCTCGGACCCCGTCGCCTCCTCGGCGCGGGCCCCGGCAGCAATCGCCTCGACGGTCAGGCCGCCCCGGGCCTGCGGGAAGATCTGCGGGTCGACCAGGCGCCGGAAGGCCGGGGCCCGCTCGGGAATGGCCGCTGGTACGAGGATCATGACGAGCCTCCGAAGTCGATCAGAATCTTGGGCGGCCCGGTCCGGCCGCTCTGCAGCAGCTCGAACGCGCCCGGGCCGTCGGATGGTTGGAGCACGGTGGCGATCAGCGGCTCGGCATCGAGTACGCCGTCCTGGAAGAGGCGCAGCGTACGGTCGTAGTGGTCCAGGCCGTGCCGCACGCCGATCACCTCCAGCCCGCGCAGCGCCAGTTCACCCGGCACGAAGCCCTCCGCCGGTGCGCCCGCGACGCCGATCACGGCGAGTCTGCCGCCCGGCTCCAGCAGGTCCAGCCCGCGCCGGAAGGCGGGGGCCGCGCCGGAGGCCTCGACCACGAGTGAGTACCCGCCGTCCTCGGCCTGTTCGGGAGTGAGGGCGCGGTGGGCACCGCAGCGCAGGGCGAGTTCGAGCCCGGCCGGGTCGATGCCGACCGCGTCCACCGATCCGGCGAGCCGGGCGGCGAGTTGGACGGCCAGCAGGCCGATGGTGCCGGTGCCGATCACGGCCACCCGGTCCGCCAGCCGGCAGCGGGCCTGTTCCAGGCCGCCGACCACGGTGACGGCGGGTTCGACCAGCGCGGCCGCCCGGTCCGGCACCGCGTCGGGCACCCTGGTGAGCGAACCTCCGGGCATCGCCACGTACTCGGCGGCGGCGCCCTGGTGGCCGTACAGGCCGACCTCGCGGAGGCGTTCGCAGAGCGCGCGGCGCCCGCGCAGGCACATCCGACAGAGGCCGCAGTGCAGCATGGTGTGGCCCACCACCCTTTCACCCGGGGCGAATTCGGCGTTCCCCCGGACGACGGTGCCGGTCCACTCGTGGCCGATCACCACCGGGTAGCAGGTGCGCCCGTCGAGCAGGTAGGAGGCGGTGCCGTGCAGCATCTCCAGGTCGGTGCCGCAGAGTCCGACCAGTGCGGTGCGCACCAGGACTCCGTCGGGACCGGGTTCGGGCACGGGCACCCGGGCGAGGGCGGCCCGGTGGGGCGCCTCGATCCGCAGGGCCGTCATGGTGGAGATGGTCATGGGCGGGTGGTCCTTCGGGTGCGGGGCCGCTTCGGGGTGGCGACGGCGGCCTCGGCGTGCAGGGTGAGGCAGAGCAGCTCCGCGCCGAGCGGGCCGGCCTGCAGATCGAGGTCCTGGCCGCGCGGGACGAGCAGCAGGTCACCGTTGTCGGCCAGGTGCTGGGCCCGGTCGGGCCACTGGTCGGCGACCACAGGTCCGCGCAGGACGTACCAGGCGGCTTCGGTGTCCGGGCGGCCGGAGCGCGAGTGGTGGGCGCCGGGGCTGAGGCGGACGTGCTCGAACGCCTCGCAGTCGCTGCGCATCAGGTCTCGGCGGGACAGGCAGAGCACTCGGGTGCGCTCACTGCCCTGACCGACGACGACCATGGCGGACGCGCCGACGGTGGTGACGATCATGATGCGCCTTCTTGCGGTACGGCCGGGACGGCGAGGACGGCGTGGAAGTACTCCAGCCCCGCCTCCCCGGCGAAGAGAGTGGCCCGGCCGCCGAGTGGCAGGGTGACGGCGGTTCCCTCGGCCAGCGGGACGTCGATGTCGTCCGTCCCGGCGAGGCCGGCTCCGGCCGTTACGTAGACGGTGTGCTCGACGCCGTCGGCGGCCAGCTCGATGCTGTCGCCGGGTTCGAGCCAGCAGAGGCCGACGCCGCACAGCGGGCCGGTGAGCACCTGACCCGGGTCGACGGCGCGGCCCCGGTGGAGGGCGGTGATCGCGGTGCTGGTCATGGCTGACGCTCCTGGTCCGGTCCGGTTGACTGCTCGGGTCTTCCTTACTGAGTTCATTCGTTGCTTTCGTTGCTGAGTACGACGTTGGCCTGCCCGAGGTCCCGGGTGCACGGGAACGGTGTCCCGTTCCGCTCCCGTCCGGCGCCCGGTCAGCGGTCCGCCTGTGCCAGGACCTGTGCCGGTACGGGCGCCGGGACCGACGCGCCCCGGCTGGCCGGGACACCCCCGGGCCGCAGCGCCTCCGCCCCGGCCCGCAGGGTGTCCTCCCCGACCTGGGTCAGCAGGCTCCCGTCCGCGACGTACGGCCGGCCGAGCCCGGCGAGCAGGACCAACCCCGCCTCCCCGCCGCGTGCGGCGGCGAGGCGGACGGCCGACACGAGTGCCTCGGGGTCCACCCCGGCAGGCAACGCGACGGGTGAGCCGTTGCGTTGCAGCAGCTCCCGGTGGGCGCGCTCGCCCTCCGCGTCCAGCAACCCCAGGTGAGCGGCGATACGGGCGGCCACGAGCATCCCGAGCCCGTCGACGTGGCCCTGGCTCAGGGTGCCGCCGGTGAGCAGCTGGACCGCCCGGCCGATGGTGCTCCCGTACGCCAGCGCGCGGCCCGGGCCGCGCTCCAGGGGGTCGTAGGCGGTGACGGCGGCCCGCGCGTCGGCGCAGAGGGTGATGAACGAGGCCAGCTCGCGCGGGCTGTAGTGGGCGTCGGGGTTCAGGACGGCGGCGAGCTGGTCGTACCAGGCCGGGCAGACCGCCAGGACGCTCCTGATCACCTGGCCGAGGTCGGCGCGCAGCTCGTCGGCGGGACGCTCCCGCAACAAATCCAGCTGGCACCAGACCAGTTCAGGCGCGTGGTGGGTGCCGAGGACCGCCGAGGGGAGGGTATGCCGCAGGGAGAGCGCCGAGCCGCACATCGCCGACAGCGTGGTCGGCACGTGGACCAGACGCAGCCCCTGGAAGAGCAGGCCGGCCAGCAGCCCCGCGACGCCGCCGGTCCGGTCGCCGCCGACGCCGATGACGACGGTCCGGCGGGTCACCCCAGCCAGCAGGATCTGCTCGGCCAGGCGCTCGACGGTCTGCATGGTGCAGGTGCCGGGGATCCGCAGGACCTGGGCCTCGATCCGGGTGAGCAGACCCGCCGGGGTGTCCCCTTCGGTGATGACGACGTACCGGTCGGCGTCCAACGCGCCCAGATCCCGGGCCAGTTCGTCCCAGGACCGGTCGCCGCTGCGCACCTTCACGCGGTAGTGCGCGCTTCCGGTCTGCAGCTCGCGGTCGACGTCCACCGGGCTGTCGGCGTCCACCGGGCTGGTGGAGACGTCCACCTGGTCGGCGAGAACGTCCGCCGGGTCGGTGAAGACGCCTGCCGGGTTGGTGAAGCGGGCCATCGCGGGCCTCCTCTTCCGGGTACTGACCTACCCACCATCGGCGGCCCGGGGCCCCGGACACCTGAGGCCGGGCGCCCATTCCGGCCCCGTCCCGCAGTGGGGCACCGCGCCCCCGAGGGGAGCGCGGTGCCGGGTCGCGGGTGGGTCAGTTGTGGGACAGCAGGTCCGGCCTGCGAGCGGGGAGCCGGCTGCTGACACTCGCCGGAACGACGGTCAGGCAGAGCAGTTCGGCGCCGAGCGGGCCGCCGTGCAGGTGCACGTCCTGGCCATCGGGGGCGAGCAGCAGGTCGCCGTCGTCGAGGGTGCGCTGCGGCTGCTCGGGGCAGTCCAGCAGGGCGACCGGGCCGCGCAGCACGTACCAGGCGGCCTCGGTGCCGGTCCGGCCGCTCAACTCGTAGCAGGCGCCTGGGCTGAGCCGGACGTGCTCGATGGCCTCGCACTCGCTGTGCAGCATCCCCCGGCGGGCCAGGCAGCGGGTACGGATCCGCTGGGTGCCCGGGCCGAGGTGCACGGCGGCGTGCGCGATGTCGGCGACGATCATGTCAGCTCCTCAGGTACCGACTCCGGTACGAACTCCTGCGTCGGCTCCTGCACCGGCTCCTGCGCCAACTCCTGCGCTGGGACGGCGAGTACGGCGTGCACGTACTCCAGCCCGTCGAGCCCTGCGGTCAGCGCCGCCCCCGTGCCCAGCGGCAGGGTCAGCGCCCGGCCCGGCATCAGCGGCACCCGGACGTCGCCGGTGGCGGCGCGGCCGGAGCCGCTGGTGACGAAGACGGCGTGCTCGATCCCGGCCGTCCGCAGCACGGCCCGTTCCCGGGCGGCGAGGCGGGTGACCTGGAGGGTGCGCAGCGGGCCGGTGAAGACCGCGCCGGGGTCGACCGGGCCGACCCGGCGCAGGTTGGTGATCACGGCGTGGCGGACGATCGGATTCGGTTGGGCCGTACGGGCGGGCATCTCGATCACCAGCCATTCCAACGGTTCGGTACCGGTGTTGCGGAGGCCGTGGGTGGTCCCGAGGCCGGTGAGGATCGCGTCACCGGCCCGGACAGCGGACGGGCGGCCGTCGAGGGTGACCTCGCCCTGGCCGGCGAGGAGGACGTACACCTCCTCGGTACGGGTGTGCAGGTGCTCACCGCTGACACCGCCGACCGGGACGCAGGCCCATTCGACCGCCTCCCAGCCGCCCCCGAGCCCGGCCCGGCGGGCCAGGCAGGCCCACTGGGTCAGGCCGCGGGTGCCGTGCACTCCGTGCACGTCGGCGGGCCGGCGGTTGTCGGCGACGATCACTGCGTGACGCATGCCAGCTCCCGCAACTCGTCGGCGGAACGGGCGAGTTCGTCCGCCGTCAGGTCGTCGGCGAAGCAGCCGTCGCCGATCCCGACCGGCAGCGGGAGCCGCTGCCTGCCGTCCCGGTGCCGGATGGTGTCGGTGAGCGCGTCGCTCAGCGTCTCCGGCTCCATCAGCGGGTGCCAGAGCGGGAGTCGCAGGCGGCGCATCAGCGCGAGGATCCTGTCCCGCTGGCCGGGTTCGACCAGTCCCCTCCGCTGGGCGAGCACCGTGGTCAGCGCCATGTCGACGCAGACCGCCTCACCGTGCAGCAGCTCGGGCAGCGCCCGCATCTCCACGGTCGGGCTGAACGAGTGGCCGTAGTCCATCGAGCGCTCCAACCGGTGTTCCCAGAGGTTGGGTTGCAGCTCCTGGAGCATCCCGTGGACGGCCCGGACGAGCACCTCGCCACCCGGGGTCGGCCCCTGGAAGCGCTGGGCGATCAGCGCCGCTCCACTGCGCTCCAGCAGCTCGAAGAGCCGCCGGTCCTTGATCAGGGCGATCTTGAGGATCTCGGCCATCCCGTTACTGAGGTGTCTCGGGTCCAGGGTGGCCAGGAAGGACGGGTCGAGCAGGGTCGCGGTGGCCGGATGGTAGGTGCCCAGCCGGTTCTTGTGCGGGCCGAAGTTCACGCCGGTCTTCGCCCCGACACCCGCGTCCACCAGCCCGATCAGCGTGGTGGGGACCCGGACGAACGGGGTGGACCGCCGGTACAGGCTGCAGGCCAGCCCGACCACGTCCATCAGCACCCCGCCGCCCATCGCGATCACCGGCTCACCGCGCCGCGAGATCCCGAACCGGTCCATCTGCTCGGCGACCCGGAACACCGAGTCCATGGTCTTGACCTGCTCGTGCGCCGGCAGCACGCAGATCCGGTGGTCCAGCCCCCGGCCCTCGAAGTACGCCCGGATCCGGTCCCCGTACAGCTCGTGCACGGTGGCGTCCACCACCACCAGCCGCCGGCCGGGGTGGCCGCCCGCCCGCGCGAGCGCGGGGTTGGCCGGGGAGAGGACCTGGGGGGTGAAGCTGACCTCGTACGTGACGGGAAGCGCGGTGCTGACCGTCCACGCGGTGACCGGCTCCCCCAGGGTGAACAGGCCGTGGTCGGCCCCGTGCGCGGCACGGGGGTTGGCAACTCGATTGGCAGGCACGTCGGGCTCCTTCGGGCTGGTACTGCTGTGCCCTGCCAACACTCACGATCCCGACGTCCCGAACACACGGGCGCCAGGTCCGCTCCCGGTCCCTGGTGCGTCCCAGCTCCCGCCCCGAGGCTCCCGTCCCGGGCCGGGGACGTACGGTGGAACGGGGAAGCCCAGCTCCCGGAGACCGTGCCATGTACTACAGCGACCGAACGGATGCGGGCCGCCGGCTGGCGGCCGAGCTCACCCACCTGCGCGGGGCAGATCCGGTGGTGGTGGGGCTGCCGCGTGGGGGTGTGCCGGTGGCGGCGGAGGTGGCGGGGGTGCTCGGGGCGCCGTTGGACATCTGTGTGATCCGCAAGCTGGGGGTACCGGTCCAGCCGGAGCTGGGGATGGGGGCGATCGGCGAGGGCGGCGCGCGGGTGCTGAACGAGCGGGTGATCCGGGGGGCCGGGGTGACGTCGGAGCAGCTCGCCCGGGTGGAGCAGGACGAGCGGGCGGAGCTGGAGCGGCGGGCCAAGCGGTACCGGCGCGGGCGAGACGCCGTCGACCTGCGCGGCCGGACGGTCGTGGTGGTGGACGACGGCATCGCCACCGGTTCGTCCGCCCGCGCGGCCTGCCAGATCGTCCGGGCCCGGGGTGCCGCGCGGGTGGTGCTCGCGGTGCCGGTCGCGCCCTCGGACTGGGAGACCACGATGGCGGGCGCCGCCGACGAGCTGGTCTGCCCGTACACCCCGTCGCGGTTCTGGGCCATCGGCGAGTTCTACACGGACTTCGGGCAGACCGACGATGCCGAGGTGCTCGCCTGTCTGGAGCAGGCGGGCTCCGAGCCGCCCCGGGTGCGGGAGCTGGAGATCCGGGCACCCGGCGCGCACCTCAGCGGCGAGCTGACGCTCCCTCAGAATCCTTCCGGGGTGGTCCTGTTCGCGCACGGCAGCGGCAGCAGCCGGTTCAGCCCGCGCAACCGCCTGGTCGCCGGGTCGCTCAACCGCGCGGGGCTCGGGACGCTGCTGTTCGACCTGCTGACGGTGGACGAGGAGCCGGACCGGCACAAGGTCTTCGACCCCGAGCTGCTCGGCGACCGGCTGAGTGCCGCGACCCGCCGCCTGGCCGACGAGCCGGGCGCGGACGGGCTCCCGTTCGGCTACTTCGGCGCGAGCACCGGCGCCGCCGCCGCGCTCGTGGCGGCGGCCGAACCGGGCTCCCGGGTGGCCGCGATCGTGTCCAGGGGCGGGCGTCCCGATCTGGCGGGCGCCCGGCTGGCCGAGGTCCGCGCGCCGACGCTGCTCATCGTCGGCGGGGCCGACCGGGCCGTCCTGGAGCTGAACCGGCAGGCCAGGGCCCTGCTGCACTGCGAGAGCAGCCTGGCGGTCGTACCCGGCGCCACCCACCTCTTCGAGGAGCCCCGCGCCCTGGAGGCCGTCGCCGAACTGGCCGCCGACTGGTTCACCCGGTGGTTCAGCCGTTTCGCGCAGGCCGAGGACGATCACTGGACAATCTGAGCAGCTGGATCGGCACCTGCCTGCTCACCTTGTACACATTGATCAGTCAGAGCCCGACCTGTTGCCCAACCAGCCCGACAGGAGCAAGCTCCCCATCAACCGCGTTCACCCACTCCTGTGCAGCGCGGACGCCTCAACGTGGAGGAACCACCGATGACCGCGAACGCCATTGAACTCACCCCCGAGGAGCTGGAGGCCGGTCTCGACGCCGACCAGCTGCGCCGCCTGGTGGGCCTGGTCGAGCACGACGCGGCCGCTGACCCCTTCCCGGTGATCGCCCAGGACGCGATCGTCTTCGTCGTCGGCAACGCCACCCAGACGGCCCACCACTACCAGTCGGTCTTCGGCATGGAGCTGGTCGCCTACTCGGGCCCGGAGACCGGCCGCCGCGACCGCAAGGCGTTCGTGCTGCGCTCCGGCTCCTGCCGCTTCGTGATCAAGGGCGGCGTCGCCCCGGACAGCGAGCTGCTGGACCACCACCGCCGGCACGGCGACGGCGTGGTCGACCTGGCCCTCGAGGTGCCGGACGTGGACAAGTGCATCGAGCACGCCCGCGCCACCGGCGCCACGGTGCTGGAGGAGCCGAACGACGTCTCGGACGAGCACGGCACCATCCGCCGCGCCGCAATCGCGACCTACGGCGAGACCCGCCACACGCTGGTCGACCGCTCCCGCTACCACGGCCCCTACCTGCCGGGCTACGTCGCCGCCGAGACCAAGGTGCAGCGCCCCGAGGGCCACCCGAAGCGGCTGTTCCAGGCGCTGGACCACGCGGTCGGCAACGTCGAGCTCGGCAAGATGGACGAGTGGGTCGGCTTCTACAACCGCGTCATGGGCTTCGAGAACCTGGCCGAGTTCGTCGGTGACGACATCGCGACCGACTACTCCGCGCTGATGAGCAAGGTGGTCGCCAGCGGCAACCACCGGGTGAAGTTCCCGCTCAACGAGCCGGCCATCGCCAAGAAGAAGTCGCAGATCGACGAGTACCTGGAGTTCTACGGCGGCCCCGGCTGCCAGCACCTGGCGCTCGCCACCAACGACATCCTGACCACCGTGGACATCCTGCGCGCCAACGGCGTGGAATTCCTCTCCACCCCCGACTCGTACTACGACGACCCGGAGCTGCGCGCCCGGATCGGCAAGGTCCGGGTCGAGGTCGAGGAGCTCAAGAAGCGCGGCGTCCTGGTCGACCGGGACGAGGACGGCTACCTGCTGCAGATCTTCACCAAGCCGCAGGGCGACCGGCCGACGGTGTTCTTCGAGTTCATCGAGCGGCATGGTTCACTCGGCTTCGGCAAGGGCAACTTCAAGGCGCTCTTCGAGTCGATCGAGCGTGAGCAGGACAAGCGCGGAAACCTCTGAGCCCCGAGGGAGAATCCAGGTCATGGCGCACTACCGGCAGCTGGGCGACATCCCGCCCAAGCGGCACACACAGCACCGCACACCCGAAGGCGGGCTGTACTACGAGGAGTTGATGGGCGAGGAGGGGTTCACCTCGGACTCCTCGCTGCTCTACCACCGGGGCATCCCGTCCGCGCTGGTGGACGCCCGGGTGTGGGAGCTGCCCGAGCAGGCGACCACCCCGAACCTGCCGCTGCTCCCCCGGCACCTGAAGCTGCACGAGCTGTTCCAGGGCGAGGAGTGGAAGGGCACCGACGCCGTCACGGGCCGCCGCCTGCTGCTCGGCAACGCGGACGTCCGCATCTCGTACGTCGCCGCCGGTGCGCCGAGCGAGCTGTACCGCAACGGGCTCGGCGACGAGTGCGTGTACGTGGAGTCGGGCTCCGGGGTCCTGGAGACGGTCTTCGGCACGCTGGAGGTCGGGCAGGGTGACTACGTCGTCATCCCCCGTGCCACCACGCACCGTTGGGTGCCGGGCGGCGACGAGCCGCTGCGCGCGTACTGCATCGAGGCGAACAGCCACATCACGCCGCCCAAGCGCTACCTCTCGCGCTTCGGGCAGCTGCTGGAGCACGCGCCGTACTGCGAGCGCGACCTGCGCGGGCCGGTCGGGCCGCTGCTGGTCGAGCAGGCGGACGTCGACGTGCTGGTCAAGCACCGGGGGTCGGGCGGCGTGGTCGGCACCCGCTACACCGTGCCGCACCACCCGTTCGACGTGGTCGGCTGGGACGGCTGCCTGTACCCGTACGTGCTCAACATCAGTGACTTCGAGCCGATCACCGGACGGCTCCACCAGCCGCCGCCGGTGCACCAGGTCTTCGAGGGCAACAACTTCGTGATCTGCAACTTCGTGCCGCGCAAGGTGGACTACCACCCGCTGTCGATCCCCGTCCCGTACTACCACTCCAACGTGGACAGCGACGAGGTGATGTTCTACTGCGGCGGCAACTACGAGGCCCGCAAGGGCTCGGGCATCGCCCAGGGCTCGATCTCGCTGCACCCCGGCGGCCACACCCACGGGCCGCAGCCGGGTGCGTACGAGCGCAGCATCGGCGCGGAGTTCTTCGACGAACTCGCCGTCATGGTGGACACCTTCCGCCCGCTGGAGCTCGGCGAGGGCGCCGGGGCCAGCGAGGACCCCGGCTACGCCTGGACCTGGTCCGGCGGACGGGGGCCCGGGCAGTGACCGTACCCGCCCTGTTCCGGGGGCTGTTCGACGACGCGGCCGTGTTCCCCCCGGGGGACCTGCCGCTGGCCGAGGCGGTGCCCGCGCACCTGGCGCACCGCGCGGCCGGGTACGCGGACGCGGTCGGCCCGTTCCTCTGCGGGGCGGGCCGGCTGGGCGAGTTGGCGCGGCTGGCCGAGCCGGGCTTCCGGGTCGGGCTGGTGCTGCCGGGGGGCAGCGACCAGCTCGTCCCGGCGCTGACGGCGGCCGCCGGGCTGGCGGTGACGGGGGTCGAACTCGCCGCCACCGACGTCCGCGCGGCCGCCCTGGCGCTGGCCGAGCACCTGCCCGAGGGCGCCTGGGGCACGGTCGAACTCCCGCGTGGCCCTGGCGTGTTGGACGCCCTGGACGCGCTCGCCGGCACGCCGTACCGGGCCAAGTACCGCACCGGCGGCCTCACCGCCGACGCCTTCCCCGCCGTACCGGAGCTGGCCGCCTTCCTGGTGGGCTGCGCCGAGCGCGGGCTGCCGTACAAGTGCACGGCCGGACTGCACAACGCCGTCCGGCACACGGATCCGGTGACCGGGTTCGAGCACCACGGCTTCCTGAACGTCCTGCTGGCCGCCGCAACGCCGGACCGGGCCGAGGAGGTGCTCGCGGAGCGTTCGGGAGCCGTACTCGCCTCCGCCGTCCGTGATCTGACGGACAGTCAGATCACCTCCGCTCGCACGTCCTTCACCGCCTTCGGCACCTGCAGCGTCATCGAGCCCCTCGCCGATCTGGCCGAACTCGGCCTGCTTCCGCCCCTGGAGAACCTTTGAGCACCCCCAGCAGCTGGCTCGCCTCCGCGCAGGACTCGCCGTTCGGCCTGCACAACCTGCCGTACGGCGTCTTCACCGCGCCGGACCAGCCCAGGCGGCGCCGGATCGGCGTGGCCGTCGGTGACTTCGTGCTCGACGCCGGGGCCGCCGCCCGCGCGGTCGGGGAGCCCTCGGTACTGCTCGACGCGGACTCGCTCAACCCGTTGCTGGCGGCGGGCCGCCCGGTCTGGACCGCCACCCGGGCCGCGCTCACCAGCTGGCTGAGCGACGAGAGTCACCGCTCGGCCGTCAGCCCGTGCCTGCTCGAGCGCGGCGCGGTGGAGCTGCACCTGCCGTTCGAGGTCGCCGACTACGTCGACTTCTACGCCTCCGAGCACCACGCGACCAACCTCGGCAAGATCTTCCGGCCCGGCTCCGAGCCGCTGACGCCCAACTGGAAGCACCTGCCGATCGGTTACCACGGTCGCGCGGGCACGGTGGTGGTCTCCGGCACACCGGTCGTCCGCCCGCACGGGCAGCGCAAGGCGCCCACCGAGCCGCTGCCGTCCTTCGGTCCGACCCGCCGCCTGGACATCGAGGCCGAGGTCGGCTTCGTGGTCGGCGCCGGCTCTCAGCTCGGCACGCCCGTGCCGCTGGCCGACTTCCGCGAGCACGTCTTCGGCGTCCTGCTGCTCAACGACTGGTCGGCGCGGGACATCCAGGCGTGGGAGTACGTGCCGCTGGGCCCGTTCCTCGGCAAGTCCTTCGCCACCTCGGTCTCCCCCTGGGTCGTCCCGCTGGACGCCCTGGAGGCCGCCAGGGTCACCCCGCCGGCCCGGGACGTCGAGCCGCTGCCCTACCTCGACGACCGCGAGGGCGAGGCGTGGGGGCTGGACCTCGCGATGGAGGTCCGGCTGAACGGCCACCCGATCTCGCGGCCGCCGTTCGCCGCGATGTACTGGACGGCGGCGCAGCAGCTCGCCCAGATGACGGCCAACGGCGCGAGCCTGCGCCCGGGCGACCTGTACGCCTCCGGCACGGTCAGCGGGCCGGAGACGGAGAGCCGGGGTGCGCTGATCGAGCTCACCTGGAACGGCGAGAACCCCGTCAAGCTGCCCGACGGCACCACCCGCACGTTCCTGGAGGACGGCGACGAAGTCACCATCACCGCCACCGCACCGGGCCCGGACGGGACGGTCATCGGCTTCGGCGAGGTGACGGGGCGCATCGTCCCCTGACCCCCGCGCGCGGCAACGGCGAAGGCCGCACCCTCGATGAGGGTGCGGCCTTCGCCGTCAGGCGGGTCCGGGTAGGCCGCCGGGGAAGCGGCGACCCACCCGGCCGTCAGAGCCGGAGTTCCGTGAGCACAGGGTTGCCCACGAGCTGCGGGTACTCCCCGCCGAGTTCCGTCAGGACGGCCTGTCTGAAGGCCAGCCAGGCCTCCTTCAGCTCACCGAGCGAGCAGACCGCCTCCGTCGGCGCGTACGTGCACGACACCCGGACCATTCCGTCCTCCGGGACGAACTCGATCAGTTCGGCGTTCTCAGTGAAACCGACCGTCGAGCGCTCGCCCCTCTCCAGGAATCCGATCACGCCCTTCATGGACCACAGGAAGTCGAACACCGGCGTCCAGGACCACGGCGGGGTCAGATCGACCGCCCCGACGGTGAACGAGATGTCCGACAGGAAGTAGTACCACCGCAGGTCACCCCGACCGACCGTGGCGAGGTCCACAGCCGGCCTGTACTCCCGACCGCGCCCGACGTACGGGCCGGTCCGGAGATACTCGATCTTCATCATTGAGACTCCTACGGACGTTCGACCGGAAAGGCGTTCCGGATCATGAGAGTGTCGGGGTCGACGTAGACCCGGATGGTGTACAGGTCCTTCGTCATGTTCGGGTTCGAGTTCCGGGTCTTCCCGACCACCTGGTCGAACTTGTACTCATATGCCTCACCGTCCCGGTTCGGGGTGTCGAAGACCAGCTTGCCCTTCGCGAGGACGGTCCGGATGAAGTCCGCCCGGCTCTCCGGAGTGGTCCCCGCCAGGAACTCGGTCTTGGTGACGTCAACGGCCTGCTGGGAGGCAGCGGCCCCTTCCGGAGTGTGACCCTCGACGATGTGCGCATCATCGATGACCAGCTTGGCGAGGTCGAGACCGCAGTTCGGGTCCTCGACATTATGGACCAGCACCGGCGTGGCGCCCGCAAGCACGAAGTACGTGTGCACCGCGTCGACGGTCAGGTCGTAGGTGGCCATCGAGGAGGTGTAGTTGCGCACCGCCAGAACGGCGACCGGTGCCGTGCCGATGCTCTGCAGCCGGTCGCCGACGGCGAGCGCGGAGGCGGAGACGAACGCCTGACGGGTCAGGTCGTAGTACGGGTGGTTCTGTGTGCCGGTGATCTGCCGCGGCCCGTCGGGCGTGCCCACGGTGAGATCGGTGAAATCGGTGTCGGTGTAGGTGGTGAACGTACGGACCACGGGGTGCTGTTGGACAGCGCCGCCGCCCTCGGCGTTCTCGACCAGGTCACCGATCCGGACATCCTCGATCGGCTTGACTGTGCCGTCCGCCATCTGCACGGGAGTACCGGCCCGGAAGCTGTGCAGCGGCACAGGCAGTGGCACCACACAGGCGAGTGCCTGCTCGGGCAGCTTCCGGATGGCGTTCAGCACGGCGGCCGCCCGCAGCCGGTTCACCGTCACGGCGTCGATCACGGCGGCCTTGGCCGTCTGGGTCAGAACGTTGAGGCCGGCCTCCACGCCGACCATGTCGCCGATGACCATGGCGGCCCGGACGGCGAGAGCGGCCCTCATAAACGCCTTGAGAGCGAGCGGAACGGCGAAGGTGCCGATCGCCCAGTAGCAGTCCGAGCTGGATACATCGAAGTGCTGGGCGAAGTGCCGAGCACATCCGATGTAGTCGCTGACCATGCTGTAGGCCAGCTGCTTGGTGAAAATCTTGTCCTGCTCCCACATGTTGACGTCGAAGACCTTGTGCGTCGTGACGTCGATCGGCAGGGAGCTGAGGGAGTCCTTCTGGTACTGGCCGGTCTGGATGCACTGGGCCGCCGGCGCGTTGGGCAGCGCGCATGTCACCAGATACAACATGGCGGTGCCGGTGATGTGGACATCGGCCGGCAGGCTGCAGTGGGTCGGGTGAGCCAGGTCCCACTTGCACTGGTCAGTGGCATGAGCGTCCGCGCTCATGCCCACGGGCTCGACGACCAGCCCAGGAAACTCGGCGTCCGGCGAGTTGTCCGTCGCCGTCGGCGGGTTCCGGTCCAGTTGGGCGGCGCCCTCCGCGATCTTCGCGGATTCCTGCGCGTCCGCTTGAGCCGTGGACGCGGCCTGGTTGGCCGCGTCGGCCGAACTCTGCGCAGAGGTCGCGGAAGCGGCCGCGTTGTTGGCCGAGGTCCGGGCGTTGCCGGCTGCCGTACGGGCAGCCGCCGCGTCCGTCTCGCCCGCCGTCGCCGCCGCGTTGGCGGCTGCCGCATCGTTGCCTGCGGCGGCCGCCGACAGTCCCGCGTTCCAGGCGTCGGACTGGGCCTGGGCGTCGGTGACGTGGAGCTGGTCCGCGCCGGCCTTCGCGTCCTTGGCGTCGGAGGCCGCCTGGGCCGCCGACTGGAGGGCGTCGGAGGCCGAGCGGGAGGCCTTGGCGGCCGAGGCCGCCGCGTCCGCCGCCGCCTGGGCGGCGAGCTTGGCGTCCCCGGTGGCCCGGTTCGCCGCGTCCTGGGCGGCGGCCGCGAAGGCCGCCGCCTCGGTGGCGCGGACGTCCGCGACGACCGCCTCCTGCTGAGCCAGCGTCTTGGAGGTGTCCGCGACGGCGACCGCGAGGCCGGCGGTCGCGTCGGTGGCCGCGAACGCGATACCGAGCTGGATCGCCTGGTCGGCGGGGGCCGTCACCGCGTTCGCGGTGTCGCGGGCGATCTCGGACTGCTGTGATGCCGCGTACGCCTGACCGGCAGCCGTGGCGCTGTCGGCCGTGGCGCCGTCCGCCTCCTTCTGGGCTCCGTCGGCCGCCGCCTTGGCGTTGGCCGAATCCTGTCCTGCCTGCTTGGCGAGCGCGTTGGCCGCGTTGGAGTTCTGCGCGGCGATCCCGGCCTGGTTGATCGCGTCGGCCGCCAGGGAATCGCCCTGCGCGGCGTTGGCCCGGGTCTGGGCCGCCGCCGATTCCGCCACCCTGGCCGCGGCCAGCGACTTGGCGGCGGCACCGCTGCTGACGGTCGCCGCAGCACGCGCTGCCACAGCGGCAGCGCTCGCGGTACCGGCGTCGGTGTTGGCCTGCTCGGCCGCCACTGCCGCCGAGGCGGCATCGAGGTGGGCCTGCTTGGCGGCAGCAGTCGCGCCGTCGGCCGCACTTGTCCCGACAGCAGCCGCAGCAGCCGCGTCGGCGGCAGCGGCCTTGGCCCGGGACGAGTCCATCGCCGTACGAGCCGCGTCAGCCCGCGACTCGGCATCTGCCGCGTCGCTCTCGGCCTTCTGCGCCGTGTTGTCGTCGTTCTCCGCCTTGGTGGCGTCGCCGGCGGCAGCGGCATCACTGGTCGCCGCTGCTGCCGCCTGCTGCTGAGCCGCAGCGTTCGCGGTGGCGGCGGCGTTGCGCTGGGTCTCCGCCGTCGCCTTGGCGGTGGCAGCGTTCTGACGCTCCGTCGCAGCTGTCGCCGCAGCGGCCTTGGCACGCGCCGCAGCGTCGTTCGAGCTGGCCTGGAGCGTGGCGATGGTCGCCTTGTCCTTGGCCGCGACGGCTGCTGCCGCCGCTGCCGCGTCCGCCTTGTCCTGCGCGGCGACGGCGTCGGCCGCCGCCTTCTGCGCGTCGTCCTGCGCGGTGGAGCGCAGGAAGGCGGCGCGGGCGGCGTGCGCCTGGGCGCTGGCGTTGGCCAGCAGGGCGCCGCTGTCCGCCACGGTCGCGTTGGTCGCCGCGACGGCCGTCTGCATGGCCAGCGAGGTCGCCTGGGCGGCGGCTGCGGCAGACTTGATGACCTGGGCCGACTCGGTCGCGTAGCTGAGACCGCGACCCACCGGGACACCACTCGCGGTGGCGGCCTGCCCGGCGGATGCCACGGCGGCGGTGGCCGAGGCGTCAGCTGCCTGGGCGTCGGCCGCGTTCTGGGTGGCCGTCGCCGACAGGGCGTCGACCCGCGACTTGACGGCGGCGAGGTCGTCGGTGACCGACACCGGCTTGCCATCGGACGAGAAGTTGCCCCCCATGGTGGTGGGCCAGTCCTTGATGAAGGTGTTCCAGGCGCTGTGCGGGTTGGCCTGGGCCTGCATCAGGTTGTTCGCGACCCAGGCGTTGCCCAGTGCGTCGTGCATCGCCTCGGCGCTGGACTGCAGCGCGGTCAGCGCCTTGATCTCGGCGTTGGCGATGTCGGTGCGCTGCTGGGCCTGGCCCGCGTACTCGGCCTCCCACTCGGCCGAGGCGGTCTCCTCGACCTCGACCATGACCTGGTTCGGGTCCTGCGGGTTGGTCGGGTCACCACTGGCCCAACGGGTCTTCAGGCTCTCGACCTCGAGCCGGAACTCCGCACTGCCCTTGACGGGAGCGACGGTCGGGAACCCGTCGTACTGGATGAACCGCCGGACGTCGTCCGCCGACCCGCGCGACTGCGGCGAGGCGAGCATGAGCGACCACAGGTTCCACGGGTCACCGCTGGCGGCGATCTTGGCCTTCAGGATCTGCGCGACCCGGTCCAGCGCGGCCTGGCTGGCCTGCGGGACCTCGGCGGCGACGCCGGCCCCAGAAGCGTGGCCGGCCCGCTGGTAGGCGCCGCCCGTGTCCAGGTACTGGGTGACGGCGGTGTCGTAGACGGGCTCGGTGAGGGCGAAATCGGTGGTGAAGTACTTCCAGACCGTGTTCTGGCGGTCCTGGGTGCGCTGATACCTGCCGTTCGCGGCATCGCGTGCGGCGACGACGTCGGCGGTCCAGGCGCTCCAGACGTCCTGGTCGAAGAAGAACCACGGGTCGGCCTTGCCCGGCCCGGCCAGCCGCGTGGCCGCCAGGGTCTTGGAGGCGACCCCGCCGACGTGCAGCAGGTAGGCGAGGTTCGCCCGGGCAACGCGGATCTGGGCCTGGGCGTCCATGATCTTCGCCCGGGCGTCCAAGTCGTGCCGGGCCTGGGCCGCCTTCTGCGCGGCCGCGACCTGCGCGGCGAGCGCGGCCTCGTCCTTGCGCAGCTGCTCCTCGGCGGCGGCCGCCGACTGCTCCGCCTTCGCGGAGTCGTCGTTCGCGGTGGCGGCGGCCTTCTCCGCCGCCGTCGCGGTAGCGGCCGCCTGGTCCGCCGTGCCGCGCGCCGTCTTGGCGTCGGCGTCAGCGGAGGCGGCGGTCGCGGTGGCGGTCGCGGCATCGGCGGAGGCGGCGGTCGCGCTGGCAGCCGCAGCCTGGGAGTCGGTGCTCGCGTCCACTGCGGACTGGGACGCGGCCTTCGCCTGGGCCTGCGCCTGGGCGTCGATCGCGGCGGTCTGCGCGGCAGCGGCCTTGGTCGCGGCGGCGTCCAGAGCAGCGGCGGCCGAGGACTTCTGCGCCGCGTCGGCGGAGGCGGACGCACTCGCGGCGGAGGCCGCCGCAGCGGCGGCGGCTTGGGCCGCGAGCTTGCCGTCACCGGTCGCCTGGGCGGCCAGGGCGGCAGCCTGCGCGGCCAGCGTGGCGGCCTGCGCCGCGCTGGCGTCGGCGACGGCCGTCTGCTGCTGTGCGAGCGTCTGGGCACTCTGCGAGGCGAGTACGGCGAGACCGGCCGAGGAGTCGGTCTGCGCGTACGGCGCACCCAGGGAGATCGCCGCGTTGGCCGGGGCGGTCACCGCAACGGCGGCGTCCCGGGCGGTGCCGGCTGCCTGCGAGGAGGCGTAGGCCTGGCCGGCGGCCGTGGCGCTCGCCGCGACGGCGTTGTCCACCTGCTGGGAGGCCGCCACCGCCTTGGTGTCGGCTGCCAGCGCTGCCTGGCCGGCCTGCGAGGCGTTGTTCGCCGCGTCGGAGGCGTGCTGTGCCGCCGTCTGCGCCTTGGTGATCGCGGTCGCGGCGGCGGCCTCCGCGTCCATCGCGGTCGACCAGGTCAGCAGGGCGTTGGCGTCGGCGTCGGCCGCCCACGCGGTGGCCCGTGCCGAGGCCGCAGCGGCGGTGGTGGCAGCCGCCCGCGCGGCGACCGCCGTGTCGGTGGCGGTCTTGGCCTGAGCCGCTGCCTGGTCGGACGCTGTCGCGGCCTGGGCGGCTGCAGTGGCCGCCTGCTGCGCGGCCGTCCGGGCGTCGGCCGCAGCGGCGGTGCCCTGGGCGGCCGCTGCGGCAGCGGCCAGCGCCTGCGCGTTGGCGGCTGCCACGTCCTTCCTGTTCTGGGCCACAGCGGCGGCGTTCCGCGCGGCGGCGGCCTGGTCCTCGGCCAGTTTCGCGGCGGAGGCGTTCTTGGCGGCGTCGCTGTTGGCGGACTGGGCCTTGGTGCGGCTGTCGCTGGACGTCTTCGCCTTGTCCAGTGCGGTGGCCAGCGCCTGCTTGGCGTTGGCCCGCTGGGTGTCGGCGTCCGCCTTGGCGTTGGCGGCGTTCTGCCGCTCGGTGGCCGCGTTGGCCGCGGCCGTCCTGGCGCGGTCGTTCGCCGCCGAGGCGTCGGCCTGGTCCTGGACGGCCTGGCCCTTCGCGGTGGCGACGTCGGCCGCCGCCGAGGCAGCGGCGTCGGCGTGGGACTTGGCGCTGGTGGCCAGGTCGGCCGCGCGGGCCGCGCTGTCCTGGGCCTCCTGGCGCAGGTACTGCGCGCGGGCGGCGGCGGCCTGGGCCTGGGCGTTGGCGAGCAGGGTGGCGCTGTCGGCGGCGGTGGCGCCGGTCGCGGCCACCGTGGTGTCGAGCGCGGCGGCCGTGGCCGCTGCCGCTGCGGCGGAGGCCTTGGCGACCTGCCCGGACTGCTGTGCGTAGGAGAGCCCGCGTCCGTGCGGGAGCCCGGCGGCGTCGGCGATCTGGTTGGAGGCTGCGACGGCCGGGTCCACCGTGTCGGCGGCGGCCTTGGCGTCGCTCGCGGCCCGGTGGGCGATCGCGGCCTGAGCGGTGACCAGGTTCTTCATCGTCGCCAGGTCGGCGGTGGCACGGTCCATCGGCTGGGACGGGTTCGCCGTCTCCCACGCGAGGATCCTGCTCGCGGCCCAGCCGTAGCCGAGCGCCTGGTGCATCGCGTCGGTGCCGGTCTGCAGCGCGGTCAGCGCCCGCACCTCCGCGCTGAGGATGTCGGCGCGGGGCTTGCTCTGCGAGGCCTGCTCGGCAAGCCACTCGCTGGAGGCGGTCTCCTCGGCCTCGACCATGACGTTCTGCCAGTCGAGCGGGTTCGAGGTGTCGCCACTGGCCCAGCGGGCCTTGAGCGCCTCGACCTCGATCCGGAACTCCGGGGTGCCCTTGACCGGAGCGACCGTCGGCATTCCGTGGTACTGGATGAAGCGCCGCACGTCGTCGGCGGAGCCGTTCTTGGCCGAAGCGCCCATCATCGTGTAAGCGCCGAAGGGGTCCTGGCCGCCGTTCTGGGCGATCAGCTCCTTGACGATCGCATCAACCTTGTCCAGCCCGGCCTGGCTCGCCTTCACCACCGGCGGAGCGGTCAGGGAGCCGTCCCGGGCGTTCACACCGGCGAGCGACATGTAGTCCGTGACGTCGGTGTCGTACTGCGGCATGGGGCCGGAGGCGCTCACGTACGAGGCCACGTACGCCGCAAGACCCGAGTCGTGCGCGTAGCGGGCGGCGGAAGCGGTCTTCGCGTCGGCGGAGTCCTTGACGAACGCACCGTCGATACGCGGGGTGACGAACTGGTTCACGTGCATGTCGCCGTTGGCGACGATGGCCACCGGGACATCGCCGACCCGTGCGTCGATGAGGCCGAACTGGGCCGTGTTGGTGGTCCAACTGCCGTCGGTGTGACGGACGTTGTCCCAGGCGGCCCCGGCGGTGTCGAGCACCACGAGGTGGACCTCGTTGGTGGAGGCTCCGGCGGCCGAGACGGCCTTGGCGGTGTGCCCGCCGTCGGCGATGGCCGGGGCCGTCCAGGTGCCGTCGGTGTGCCGGAGGGTGTCCCACACCTTGGCGTCGTCGCTCACGACCATGAGGTGCAGCTCGCCGTTGGGTGTGGCGGCGGCGGCGATTGCGTTGGCGTGCGGGGCCGTCACGGCCGCGCTCGCCCAACTGCCGTCGGCGTGGCGGACGGTGTCCAGGACGGTGCCGTCGGCCTTCAGCACGCCGAGGTGGATCTCGCCGTTGGCCAGGCCGACGGCCGAGACCGCCCGTGCGGTGCCGCTCTGCTCGGCGACCGCCGGGGCGTCCCAACTGCCGTTGGTGTGACCGACGATGTCGCGCACGGTGTTGTCGTCACCCAGCACCACGACGTGTACGTCGCCGTTCGGCGCCGAGGTGGCCGCGACAGCGCGGGCGTGGTGGGAGCCGTCCACCAGGACCTGTCCGCTGAAGCTGTTGCTCCAGCTGTTGACGGGTGCCCGGCGGATCTGGTCCCAGACGGTGCCGTCGTCGGCGAGGGTGAGGATGTGCAGGTCACCGCCCGGCACACCGGTGAGCGCGAGGTCCTTGGTGTGACCGTACGCGCCGTCCACGACGTACGGCGCGCTCCAGGCGCCCGAGGCCGCTCGCCCGGTGCTCCAGAGGCGGCCGTCGTCAGCCGTCACGTCCACCTGCAGCTCGCCGGTGGACGCGGCGCCGACGGAGAGTGCGGTGGCGTGCGGGGCTGCCACGGCTGACGCGGTCCAACTGCCGTCGTCCTGCCGGGCGTTGTCGGAGACAGTGCCGTCGTCGCCGACCGTCGCGATGTGCGGCTGGGCGTTCGGGACGCTCACCGTCGAGAGGGCACGGGCGTGGCCGCTGCCGTCCACCACCGAGGCGGCCGTCCAACTGCCGTCGGAGTGGCGGGTCTTCTCGCGGACGATGTGGTCACTGCCGAGCAGGTCGAGCCGCACGTCACCGGCCGCCGTCGCGGCGGCCGCGACCGCCGAGGTGGGCGTGGCGCCGTTGTCGGCGGCGGTGACGCCGTCCCAGTTGCCGTTGTTGTGGTGGACGTTGGTCCAGACCTTGCCGTCGGCGGTCAGCAGCTCCAGGTGCAGGTCGTTGTTGGGCAGACCGGCGGCCGCGAGACCCGTCACCTTGCCCGGCAGGGAGTCGAACAGCACGGTGCCGGCGGCGCCGCTGGTCATGTTGTAGACCGGGTAGTCACCCGGGAGGTAGGTGTGCTCGTTGACGATGCCGTCGTCGCTGAGCAGTTCGAAGTGCAGCTGGCCGTTGGGCAGCGCCGTCTCGGCGAACGCCACCGTGTGGGTGCCGCCGTCGATCAGGATGGGGCCGGACCAGTCGCCGTTGGTGAAGCGGATGTTGTCGTAGAGCTTGCCGTCCTTGGTCAGCATCCCCACATGCAGGTGACCGTTGGGCATGGTGGCCTGGGCACTCTGCGCGACGGCGCCGACGCCCTCGCCGAGCCCTGGGGCGGAGGTGCGGTTGCCCTTCGAGTCGACGACCGTGTCGGCCGAGGCGGAGCCGAAGAACAGCTGGCCACCCGGGTAGCGACCGGGGTCGCTGCTCGTGAGCAGCGCGCCCGCTCCGGCCTTCATCGCCGGGCCGCCGGCGTGCATGGCATGGGCCAGCTCGGCCTGGGCGCGGCGGGCGTCGGCCGCGTCGGCCATCGCCTTCAAACGGGTCGGCAAGTCCGGTGGACTGCCTGGCGGCGGGGCCGCGTCGGCCCGCACCACCGGGGCGGCGTGGGCCGTCCCCACTGTTGTAGTGATCAAGGAGGCTGTCATCGCGAGGACAGCCGCCGAAGCGACCGCACGCGAAGCAACCCGTATCCGACCAACTCTGTGTATGAACACAGCCTGCCTTCCGTGAACTCCGGCCCGGCAGGCAGCGCTCGCGCAGCACAAAACCGCGCTCGCGGACAACTGCCGCGGCGCGTGCACCCGTTGGAGTCTTTCCCCCGTTACGAAGACACCCGATATGATCTAAAGCAGATGCAAACTACCTGACCAAGTTACCGACCGGCAACAAGATTTCTCCCCCCACCGGAAGACTGGCACCACACCCCTGCCGACCCCGCCGAACGGGGGATTGACGGCAGGCTTCCGCCATGATCGACTGCCCCGGAATTACGACCAGGAACGGGGAGCAACTCGATGGCGACACACCAGATATCAGGCCGCGGCCGGACCGCAATCGCTCTGTCGGCGATCATTCTCCTGGGGGCGGTCGGCTGTTCGTCGGCAAAGTCCGATTCCACTGCCGGGAAAGCCGCCCCGTCGGCGGGTTCCGGTCTGTCCACGACCCACCCCTCCACCCTGGGTGGAGGCAGCCCGTGCCGGGACACCATGAAGCACATCACCGATGCGGGCCAGAAGATCACCGCCGACGCGAAGGACCACGGGAAGGCAGCCGCCGATCTGCAGGACGTGTCCAGGCAGTTCACCGCCGACGCGGAGAAGATCAAGAACCCGGACGCCAAGAACGCCGCGAAGCAGCTCGGTGACGTCTACCAGAAGCTCGCCGACAGCGCGAAGAGCAACCAGAGCCCGGATCTGAAGACCCTGCCGACCGAAGTCCAGTCCGCAGTAGCGGCTTTGAGCCAGTGCGCGGCCACCGAGTAGCACCGGACCCGCGCCGCCCCCACCGCCTCCGCCCCGGACAGGGACCGGAGGCGGTGGCATGCCCGGGCAGGGCAGGCAGCGGAGAGCCGACCATGTCCGACCCAAGTTGGTACGTACCAAGCGGCGTTATGGGCCGCATGACCGTTTTGGGGTTGCACGGGCTGCAACGAACTCCCTCACTTAGATAACTGGTGTAGACCTATATCCGCAGTACGGGCACTCTGGGACCATTCCGGGGAAAACCCACCCCCCGGCCCAACTGCTCGCTCCTCAAGCGCTGTTGCCCGGACATCGCTACCGGTCGAGCCGACGGCGCCGTCGCGGCCTCCCCTCCCCCATGTCGAAGGCGGTTCCAACGATGAACAAGAAGGTTCTTCACCTCTCCGCGCTCTGTGCCGTCGGCGTCCTGGCCCTCACCGCGTGCGGCAGCAGCACGAGCAGCGGCAGTGGGGACGGCTCCAAGGCGAGCGGCCCGGTGACCCTCAAGCTGGTCGCCGCCGACTACGGCGACAAGGCGACCAACAGCTCCACGCTGTACTGGAACGACCTGGTCAAGAGCTTCGAGGCCGCCAACCCGACCATCAAGGTCGATGTCCAGGTGATCAACTGGAACGACATCGACAAGCAGGTCAAGACGATGATCCAGAGCGGCAACATGCCGGACGTCCTGCAGACCGGCGGCTACGCCGACAAGGTCGCCGACAACCTGCTCTACCCCGCCTCCGACGTGCTCTCCCCCGCCACCCAGGCCAACGTCATCGACACCTTCGCCAAGGCCGGCCAGGTGAGCGGCACCCAGTACGGGATCCCGTTCGTCTCCTCGGCCCGCGCCTTCTTCTACAACAAGGCGATCTTCGCCCAGGCCGGGATCGCCGCGCCGCCGCAGACCTGGGACGACGTCAAGGCCGACGCCACCCTGATCAAGGCCAAGGTCCCCGGTGTCACCCCGTACGCGCTGCCGCTCGGTCCCGAGGAGGCCCAGGGCGAGAGCATGATGTGGGAGCTCGGCAACGGCGGCGGCGTCACCAACTCCTCGGGCAAGTACACCCTCAACAGCCAGGCGAACATCGACACCTTCAGCTGGCTCAAGACCAACCTGGTCGACCCCGGCCTGACGTACGCCAACCCCGCCACCACCGACCGCAAGACCGCCTTCGCGGACTTCGCCGCCGGCAAGGCCGCCATGCTCAACGGCCACCCCTCGCTGATCCAGATGTCCAAGGACGGCAAGGTCGACTACGGCGTCGCCCCCATCCCCGGCAAGAGCGGTGCGCTCAAGTCCACGCTGGGCGTGGCCGACTGGATGATGGCCTTCAACAAGAACGGCCACAAGGACCAGATCAAGGCCTTCCTCGACTTCGCGTACTCCAAGGAGAACACGGAGAAGTTCGACGAGACCTACAACCTGATGCCGGTCACCAAGGACACCCTGGCCGACATGACCTCCAGCGGCAAGCACACGGACCTCGCGCCGTTCTTCGCCCTGCTCCCGAACGCCTCCTTCTACCCGCTGGGCGACACCAGCTGGGACGCCGTATCCGCCCAGATCAAGCAGAGCATCGGCACCGCCGTCTCCGGTGACCCGGCCAAGGTGCTGGGCGACCTGCAGAAGAAGGCCGAAGCCGCCGTCGCCGACAAGTAACCCCGGCCGCAACGGCTCTGAGACACGTGCGGGAGGCAGGGGCAACTCCCCTGCCTCCCGCACACCCTTAGGAAAGGCAGTACCCGTGTCGCTCAAAACCGGCGCAACGACCGGCGCACCAGGGGCCCGGCGCTCCGGCCTCGCCCGGCTCGGCCCGCTCCCGTGGATCGCGCCCGCCGTGATCCTGATCCTGCTCGTGGTGCTGTGGCCCGTCTACGAGATGGTGCACACCTCGTTCCTGCGGATCAGCACCAGCGGCTTCGTCCGTGGCTCGGCCGGCCTGGACAAGTACACCAAGCTCTTCGGCGAGCCCGACTTCTACAACGTGCTGGGCTGGACGGTGATCTGGACCGTCGCCGTGGTCGCCCTCACCATGGTGCTCTCGCTGGCCCTGGCGCAGCTGTTCAACCAGGAGTTCCCGGGCCGCCGGCTCACCCGCTGGGCGCTGATCGCGCCGTGGGCGGCGTCCGTCCTGATGACCGCCATCGGCTTCAAGTGGATGCTCAACCAGACGGCCGGCGTGCTCAACACCGCGATGACCGACCTCGGCCTGATCAGCGGCCCGCAGGACTGGCTCGGCGACCCCTCCACCGCCAAACCGTGGATGGTCCTGATAGCAGTCTTCGTCTCACTCCCCTTCACCACGTACACCCTGCTGGCCGGACTGCAGACCGTCCCCGGCGACGTGTACGAGGCGGCCAAGGTCGACGGCACCCGCCCCTGGCAGACCTACCGGCTGATCACTCTGCCGCTGCTGCGCCCCGCGCTGCTGGTCGGCCTGGTGATCAACCTGATCAACGTCTTCAACTCCTTCCCCGTCATCTGGGGCACCACCCAGGGCGGGCCGGACAGCGCCACCGCGACCACCACGGTCTTCGCCTTCCAGTTGATGAACACCGACATCGGCGAATCCGCCGCGATGTCCGTCGTCAACTTCGCCCTGATCGTGGTCATGGTCCTGGCCTTCCTCAAGGTCAGCCGCTGGAACGAGGAAAGCTGATGTCCCAGGCCCGAACCCAGACCCGTCCTCAGACGCTGACCCGTCCCCGACGGACCATCAGCCCGCGCACCCTGGTCATCACGGCAGTCGCCTGGCTGCTGGCTGCGCTCTTCCTGCTGCCCTACCTGGAGATGGTCGTCACCGCGCTCCGCCCGGCCAACGAGCTACGCGACGCGACGTACCTGCCGACGCACTTCGCCTGGTCCAACTTCGTCAACGTCTGGCGCGACTCCACCCTCGGCACCAACCTGCGCGTCACCCTGCTGGTGGCCGGCGGCGCGACCGTGCTGGTCCTGCTGGTGGCGCTGCCCGCCGCGTACTACACGGCCCGGATGCGGTTCCGGGGGCGCAAGGCGTTCCTGCTGCTCGTCCTGGTGACGCAGATGTTCCAGCCGACCTCACTGCTGGTCGGCCTCTACCGCGAGTTCTACCAGCTCCACATGCTCAACTCGGTCTGGACGCTGATCGTCTGCAACGCGGCCTTCAACCTGGCCTTCGCGATCTGGATCCTCACCGCCTACATCTCCTCCATCCCGGTCGAGTTGGAGGAGGCCGCGCAGATCGACGGGCTGGGCCGGCTCGGCGCCCTGCGGCGCGTCACCATCCCGCTCGCCATGCCGGGCATCGTCACCGCCGTGATCTTCACCTTCATCTCGGCCTGGAACGAGTTCGTGATGGGCCTGCGGCTCACCACCGTGCCCGACAGCCAGCCGCTGACCGTCGGCATCAACAACTTCATCGGCAACTACACCGTCCAGTGGAACTACCTGTTCGCCGGATCAGTCGTCGCCATCCTCCCGGTCGTCGTCCTCTTCGCCTTCATCGAGCGCCAGGTCGTCTCGGGCCTGACGGCGGGCTCGGTCAAGTAGCACGGGGCCGACTACGCGGTCCGCGAGGCCCGGGAGATCTTCTCCGGGCAGCACCGATCGAGCCGACGGCCGTCGAGTACCGTGTCCGGGAGATCAAGGGATGCGGAGTCGCACGATGACCATTGACGTACAGCTGCACACCGACGGGCGGGTGGGCCGGATCGTCCTCGACCGGCCCAGGGCGCTCAACTCGCTCACCCACGGGATGCTGCTGGCCGTCCGCGAGGCGCTCGACGCCTGGGCGGCGGACGACGCGGTGGCGGCCGTGGTGCTCACGGGGGCGGGCGAGCGCGGGCTGTGCGCCGGGGCGGACATCCGGGCGCTGCACGACGACGCCAAGCTCGGCGGGGCGGGCTCGCGGGCGTTCTTCCGCGACGAGTACCTGCTCAACCACCTGATCTCGCGGTACCCGAAGCCGTACGTCGCCGTCATGGACGGGATCACCATGGGCGGCGGCGTCGGCCTCTCCGCGCACGGCAGCGTCCGGGTGGTCACCGAACGCTCGACCGTCGCGATGCCGGAGACCCGGATCGGCCTGGTCCCCGACGTCGGCGGCAGCCACCTGCTCGCGCACGCCCCGGGCGAGTTGGGCACCCACCTCGCCCTCACCGCCGCCTCGATGAGCGCGGGCGACGCACTGCTCTGCGGCTTCGCGGACCACTTCGTCCCGTCCGCCGCCCTCGCCGGGCTGACCACCGCCGCCGACCCCGTCGCGGCCGTCCACGCCGCCACTGCCCCCGCGCCGGAGTCCGAACTCGCCGCGCAGCGCCCCTGGATCGACACCTGCTACGCCGCCGACACCGTCGAGGAGATCATCGAGCGACTGCGGGACAGCGGCGTCCCGGAGGCGAAGGAGGCCGCCGAACAGATCCTGGCCAAGTCCCCCACCGCCCTCAAGGTCACCCTGGCCGCCCTGCGTCGGGCCCGCCGGCACACCACCCTCGCCGAGACCCTGAACCAGGAGTACCGCGTCTCCTGCACCGCCCTCACCACCCCCGACCTGGTCGAGGGAATCCGCGCCCAGGTCGTCGACAAGGACCGCAACCCCCACTGGTCCCCCGCCACCCTCCCCGAGGTGAGCGACGCCGACGTGGCCCGCTTCTTCGCACCGCTCGGCCCGGACGAACTGGGCTGCTGAGCGGGTCCGGAACGTTTCGAGCAGGCGACCCCGCACTCACTGTCGCTGCGCGAGGTTGCGGAAGCGGCTCAGTCGGGCGGCCGGGTAGGGGGTGGCTGCGGCGGTGGCGAGTTCGGCTTCGATGGTACTGACGGTGCGGCGGACGAAGTCTGAGGGATCGTCAGATGCTGCTACGGGCTCCGGGAGGATGCGGTCGACGATGCCCTCGCGGAGGAGTTCGGCGGCTCCGATGCGTTGCTGTTCGGCCAGTTCGGGGGCCCGGTCGGGGGTGCGGTGCAGGATCACCGAGGCGCCCTCGGGCGGGAGGGGGGAGAGCCAGGCGTGCTCGGCGGCGACGGTACGGTCGGCCGGGAGCAGGGCGAGTGCCGCGCCGCCGGTGCCCTCGCCGAGCAGCAGGCTGACCACCGGTACCGGCAGGGTGCTCAACTCCGCCACGCAGCGCGCGATCTCACCCGCGAGGGCGCCCTCCTCGGCCTCCCGGCTGAGCAGCGCGCCGTGGGTGTCGATGACGGTCAGCAGCGGGAGGCCCAGTTCGGCGGCGAGGCGCATGCCGCGTCGGGCGGTGCGGAGTCCGGCGGGGCCGACCGGTCCGTACGCGGCGGCGGCCGCCCGGTCGTGGCCGACCACCACGCAGCCGGTGGCCCCGAACCGGACGAGCGCCAGCCGGAGCGCCTCGTCGCGCTCGCCCGCGCCGGTGCCCGCGAGCGGTACGACGGTGTCGGCCGCGCGGAGCAGGTCGGCGAGTCCGGGGCGGTCCGGTGAGCGGGTGAGGGTGACGGACTGCCAGATGGGGCCACCAACCGGCGGGACGGAGTCGGCCGGCGGAACCGGGCCCGGCCCCGGGCGGGCCGAGAGGACATCGAGGGCGTCCGCCAGGAGCCGCCGCAGCTGGTCCGGCGGCAGCACGGCGTCGACCGTCCCGTACTCCTGGAGGTGCTCCGAGCGCTGGACCCCCGGCGGGAAGGGCTCGCCGTACAGAGCCTCGTACACGCGCGGGCCGAGGAACCCGACCAGTGCCTCCGGTTCGGCCGTGGTCAGCTGGCCGAGCGAGGCCCAGGAGGCCAGCACGCCGCCGGTGGTGGGGTGGCGCAGGTGGACGAGGTACGGCAGCCCGGCGGCCTTGTGGGCGGTGACGGCGTTGGCGATGGCGACCATCCGGACGAACGCCGGAGTGCCCTCCTGCATCCGGGTGCCGCCGGAGGCCGGGAAGGCGAACAGCGGGAGCCGTTCGGCGGTGGCGCGTTCGATGGCGCTCAGCAGCCGGGCGGCGGTGGCGGTGCCGATCGAGCCGGCCAGGAAGCCGAACTCGCTCAGCACCACCGCGACCCGGTGCCCGGCGAGCCGGGCCTCACCCGTCAGGGCGGCCTCGTCCGCCCCGCTGCGGGCCCGGGCGCGGGCCAGGGCGTCGGCGTACGGGCCGGTGGCCGGATGCCGGGGCGGGGTGTCCCAGCTGCGGAACGTCCCCGGGTCGAGCACCAGGTCGGCGAAGTGCAGCGCCGCAGGGCGCGGTGCGGGTACGGCTGAGGGGGAAGGGGAGGGGGAGGTCGATTCGTCCACGTTCCCCAGTCTCGGCAGGACACAGCCGATCAAGCAAGCTCTTCCCGGCCAACACCCCGTAACCGTCAGGTCCGGACCGCAGCCCGTCCGGCGGGTGATGACCGTCTCGCCTGTCGAGACTGGCGCGCTGCCGGTATCGTCCGCGATCGTAGGCACCGTCAAGTGGATGCCCGCAGATGGACGCCCCTCAGGGATGGAGCAACGGCGATGACCGAGTACGAGACGATCCTGGTCGAGCGCAAGGGACGGGTCGGGCTGATCACGCTCAACCGTCCGAAGGCGCTGAACGCGCTGAACAACCAGCTGATGAACGAGGTGGTTGCCGCAGCGACCGCGTTCGACCGCGACCCCGAGATCGGCTGTCTGCTGATCACCGGCTCGGAGAAGGCGTTCGCCGCCGGGGCCGACATCAAGGAGATGCAGGAGAACAACTTCCCCGACGTCTACCTGGACGACTGGCTCGGCCCGTGGGACCAGCTGGGCCGGCTCCGCAAGCCGGTGGTCGCCGCCGTGGCGGGCTACGCGCTCGGCGGGGGCTGCGAGTTGGCTATGCTCTGCGACGTCCTGTTGGCGGCCGACACCGCGAAGTTCGGCCAGCCGGAGATCAAGCTCGGGGTCATCCCCGGGATCGGCGGCTCGCAGCGCCTCACCCGGGCGATCGGCAAGGCCAAGGCGATGGAACTCTGCCTGACCGGCCGGATGATGGGCGCCGACGAGGCCGAGCGAGCCGGTCTGGTGTCCCGGATCGTCCCGGCCGCCGAACTGCTGGCCGACGCACTGGCGACCGCCGAGACGATCGCCGCGATGTCCGCCCCGGCGGCCGTGATGATGAAGGAGAGCGTGAACCGGGCCTTCGAGACCACCCTCGCCGAGGGCGTCCGCTTCGAGCGCCGACTCTTCCACGCCGCCTTCGCCACCGCCGACCAGAAGGAGGGCATGGCGGCCTTCGCCGAGAAGCGCCCGCCGTCCTTCCAGAACCGCTGACCCCGGGCCGGCCGGCTCAGAACCACCGAAACAGCAGAAGGAAGAGACATGACCACAGAGACGGTGGCGGAGAGCGCAGTTGAGGGGATCATTCCGATCGGCCGGGTGCTGGGCGGCCGATCGGAGCTGATCGACGACGACTGGGGGGACGTGCCCTCGGTCATCCGCCTCGACGCCGCCCGGTTCACTCCCGAGGCACTGCTCGCCCTGGACACCTTCTCCCACCTCGAGGTCGTCTTCCACTTCCACCGGGTGCCCCCGGAGAAGATCGAGCAGGGCGCCCGGCACCCACGCGGGAACACCGACTGGCCGCTGGTCGGCATCTTCGCCCAGCGGGGGAAGAACCGCCCCAACCGCATCGGCGTCTCCCGCTGCCAACTGGTCAAGGTGGACGGGCTCGACGTGCACGTGCTGGGGCTCGACGCGGTGGACGGGACTCCCGTCCTGGACATCAAGCCGTATCTGACCGAGTTCGCGCCACGCGGCCCGCACGCCCAACCCGCCTGGGCCGACGAGCTGATGCGCACGTACTACTGACCTCCCCCGGACGCTTCGGTGCCCACGGGCCGGAAGCGACCGGAACGGGCCGGCCCCTGATCAGCTCCCCTCCATCGACTCCACCGGTGCCGTCGGTGCCCCCGGTGCCGCCGACGCCGACGCCGACGCCGACGGAACCGGGGTGCTGATCCTGGCCAGCCCGTTCCGGGTGGCCGCGACGACGATGTGGTCCCCCGGGAGCAGCCGTCGCGCCCGGTCCGCGTAGTTCCACTGGTAGTCCTCGGGGCGGCGCGCCAGCCGTACGGCTATCACCCGTACGCCGCCCGGCTCCTCGATGTCGTGCAGGTCGAGCCCGACCAGCCCCGAGCCCTCGTCGGCGGTGACTTCGGCGATCAGCAGGACGTGCCGGAAGACCGAGAGCGTGCCGAGCACCTCCCGGCCCATCAGGGCGGCGGCGAACGCGGGCGCGGAGAGGTAGGAGACCGACCGGGAGGCGACGTTGCCCAGGGTCGCGTACACGTGGTGGGCGAAGTCGTCGTCGAACAGTCGTACGACTATGCGGACTTCACTCCGGACGGCCCGGGCCTCCAGCGCCGCCTCCAGATTGGTCGCGTCGTCGTTGGTGACGGCGACCAGCGCCCGGCTGTGCTGGACCCGGGCCCGGCGCAGCTGGCTCTCCAGCGGCGCGTCACCGACCAGCACCGGCACGCCCAGCGCCCGGACGGCCGCGATGCCGCGCGCCTGCGGGTCGCGTTCGATGCAGACCACCGGCACGCCCGCGTCGCGGACCAGCACCGCCACCCTGGTCCCGACATTGCCGAGACCGACCACCACCACGTGGTCCCGGATGCCGCCGCCGGGGGCCTTCGGCAGACCGCGCCGGCCGGTCGCCAGCGCGTCGACCACGAGCGCGGTGGCCACCGGGACGAAGGTGATACCGCAGAAGGTGATGACCACTTGGGCGAGCCGCTGCCAGAGTCCGCCGGGCACGATGTCGGTCGGCTGGTCGGGCTGGGCCGCACCCGCCATGTCGAGCAGCGTGAGGTAGACCGCCCAGCCGAACTGCCCGGTGAAGTACCAGATCACCGCAGCCCCGGCCAGCACCGCGCTGAACGCGACGATCAGCAGCATCCGCAACCGGGCGCCGGTGAAGAACCGCAGGGCGTCCGTCAGCCACCAGCGCAGCCGACTCCACCACGGGATGCGCAGCGGAGGCTCCCTGGTCAGCGACTGCAGAGCGGCGATCCCGCCGCGCTGGGCCCCGGCGTCCGGGCCGTCACCAGTGGAGTCACCGACCAAGTCACCAGCCGAACCACCGGCTGAACCACCGGCTTCGGCACCGACCGAGCCACCGACCGAGCCACCGCCGCCGCGCTCACCGACCGGGCCGACCGGGCCGAGCGAGGCCGCCCGGTGGGCCAGCGCGATGAACTCGGCGGCGCGCCCCACCGTTTCGGGCAGCAGCCGCAGCCGGTTGAGGTCCAGCCGGTCGATCCGGTCGGCCACCACGCAGATCTGGTTGGAGTGGATGTCGTCGTCGTACGCGACGTACAGGTAACGGTCCCCGACCCGAACGCAGTTGGGGCGCCCGAGCGCGCCGTTGGCGAAGGCGGGCGCGGCGGTGGCGGAACCGGAGAGCGAGGTGCAGTTGGGCAGCAGCCGTTCGATGTGTTCCCCGAGGCGCTGGTTGAACATCCGCAGCACGATCCGGATCCCCTGGTTCCGGCCCTGTGCGCTCAGCGCGGTGTGGATGTTGTCCTGGTCGGTGCCGTCCACCAGCGCGATGCCCCGCGCGGTCTCGATCTGCGCGGCACGCAGCGCCTCCGCTGTGACGGTGCCGTACTCCAGCACGGCGGTTACTCCTGGTAGTTGCACGATCTGCGGCGCATGATCACGGGTCAGATCCGGCACCACGGCGACCACCGGGACCTCGTAGTGCTCGATCAACTCCTCGATGAGCCGGTGCGCCAGGGCGTTTCCGCCACAGACGACGTAGTGGCCCGAATACTGGCCGCCGTGCTGCCCGGCGTGCTGGCCGCCGTACTGCTCGGCGAACGGATCGCTCGGCAGGGTCCCCCACCCTTCTTGCGTCATACCAGCCGAGTCTACTGAGCCGATCAGTCGTACGGGTGACCTACTGATGGCTGAACGACGGCCCGTACGACTGAACACTCCCGAAACAATTCACTGCCCGACTGTCAGTACGAGGACCTAAGGTTCAGCTCAGCCAAGCACCGGGAGCCAGACCGTGTCCGAATCCTTCCGCGTCGACCTGCGCGGGATCGTCGATCTGTTGAGCCATCACCTCTACACCAGCCCGCAGGTCTACAGCCGCGAGCTGCTGCAGAACGCGGTCGACGCGATCACCGCCGTCCACCTCGGCCGCCCGGAGCACGAGGGCCGGATCTCCATCACCTCCGGCGAGCTGACGGGTGACGGCTCGCTGCGGGTCGACGACAACGGCATCGGCCTGGGCGAGCAGCAGGTCCACGAGCTGCTGGCGACCATCGGCCGCAGCTCGAAGCGGGACGAACTCGGCTTTGCCCGGCATGAGTTCATCGGCCAGTTCGGTATCGGCCTGCTCTCCTGCTTCATGGTCTCGGACGAGATCCGGGTCCGCACCCGGCGCGCCGACGAGCCCACCGTGCTCTGGCACGGCCGCTCCGACGGCAGCTACTCCGTCGAACTCGCCCCGGCCGACGAGCAGCGCTCCGAGCCCGGCACCACCGTCACCCTGCACCCCCGCCCCGGCAGCGAGCAACTGCTCACCCGGGCCGCGATCACCCAGCTGGCCGGCCACTACGGCTCCCAACTCCCCTTCCCGGTAACGGTCGACGGCGCCGAGCTGTCCAGCGGGCCGGCCCCCTGGTCCCGGCCGGAGGACGAGAGCGGCGCCACCCGCCGGGTGCGGCTGGAGCAGTACTGCGAGGCGGTCTTCGGCTTCACGCCGTTCGACGTCATCGACATCTCGGCGGCCGAGGCCGGCCTGCGCGGCGTCGCGTTCGTACTGCCGATGCCCGCCAACCCGGCCGTCCCGGCCGCGCACCGGGTCTACCTGAAGCAGATGCTGCTGGCCGAGGGAGCGGAAGGGCTGCTGCCCGACTGGGCGTTCTTCGTCCGCTGCGTGGTCGACACCACCGAGCTGCGCCCGACCGCCAGCCGGGAGGCGCTCTACGAGGACTCCCTGCTGGAGGAGACCCGGGAGGCGCTCGGCGACAAGCTGCGCGGCTGGCTGATGCGGCTCGCCACGGGCGACCCGGCCCGGCTGCGGACCTTCCTGCGGGTGCACCACCTCGGGGTCAAGGCGCTGGCGCTGCACGACGACCAAATGCTCCGACTGGTCGAGGAGTTCTGGCCGATGGAGAGCAACGTCGGCCCGCTCACCCTGGCCGAGTTCCGGGCCAGGTACGGCCTGCTGCGCTTCACCCCGCAGCTGGACGAGTTCCGCCAACTCGCCCCGGTCGCGGCGGCCCAGGGCCTGGCCGTGCTCAACGCCGGTTACGTGTACGACCGGGAGCTGATCGACCGAGTCGCCACCCTGGACCGCGAGTTGGTGGTCGAGCCGCTGCGCGCGGCCGATCTGACCACCCACCTGGAGCGGATCGGCCTGGCGGAGGAGAGCACGCTCGGCCCCTTCCTGGCCGTCGCCGACCGGGTACTCGGGCGGCTCGGGTGCGACGTGCTGGTCCGCTCCTTCGAGCCGGTCGGCCTGCCCGCCCTCTACCTGCTGGACGAGGACACCGCCTTCCAACTGGACGTCCGCAACACCCGCGAGCAGGTGGACGAGACCTGGGCCGCGATCCTCGGCGGGTTCCAGACCGTCGCCGAACCGCGCCCCCGGCTGATCCTCAACCACCGCAGTGCGCTGGTCCGCCAGGTGCTCGGCCTCGGCGACCCGGAGCTGACCGGCCTCTGCCTGGAGGGCCTCTACGTCCAGGCCCTGCTGCTCGGCCACCACCCGCTGCGGCCGGCCGACACCGCCGTACTCAACCAGTCCTTCCTCGGTCTGATCGGCCGGGCCGTCGCCGCCGGAGGCACCGAATGAGCTACACCGAGACGGAGTTGCGCCGGCTCCACGGGCAGGCCCTGGGCCTGCCGAACGGTCCGGCGCAGTTCGCCGCGCTGGAGGAGGTGATCCGGCACGCGGACGCCCTGGAGCTCACCGAGTTCGCCTTCGAGGTCCGGATGAACGCGACCGACGCGTTCCAGCTCGGCGGCGTGCCCTCGAAGTCCTTCGTCACCTTCGCCTGGTGCCTGGCCGTCTACGACCGCGAGCCCGCCCGCTTCGGCGGCCACCACGAGCACCAACTGCTCTGGCAGTACAAGTGGATGGTCAGCAGCCTGGCGGCGTTCCCCGAGATCCCGCTGGCCCGCACCCTGACGCTGCTGGACGACATGGAGCAGCGCTTCAAGCGCGGTGGGCACAGCATGCACGCCGTCCTCCAGCACCGGGGCGACGTCGCGCACGCCCTGGGCGACCTGACAGAGGCCCAGCGCTGGTACGAGGAGATGAGCCGCACCCGCCAGGACGACCTCTCCGACTGCTCGGGCTGCGTGCCGGGCAGTCTGGTCCGCGTGCTGACCGCGCTCGGGCGCTACGAGGAGGCCATCCGGGTCGGCGAACCGGCCCGCAGCGGCGGGGGCTGCGTGCAGCAGCCGCACGCGATCAACTCCGAGCTCCTGGTGCCGTATCTGCGTGCCGGGCGTGGGGCGGACGCCGCCGAGGCGCACCGGGTCGCCTACCGTGCGATCCGCGAGAAGGCGGAGCACCTGGAGGAGATCGCGCAGAACCTGATGTTCTGCGTCCACAGCGGCAACCCCGAGCGCGGGCTCGACCTGGTCGAGCGGCACCTCCCCCTGCTGGACCGCGCCCCGGCACCGCTGGACGAGCTGGAGTTCGCGGCGGCGGCAGCGGCGGTGCTGGCGCAGTTCGAGGCGCGGGGCGAGGGCGGGCGCGACCTGCGCTTCCCGACGGTGGCGGGCAGGCGGCTGCCGGACCGCTCGGTCACCGAGCTGGCCGACGAACTGCGCGCCCGGGCACACGCGCTGGCGGCGCGGTTCGACGACCGCAACGGCAACGACCACCAGAGCCGTCGGCTGGCCGAGCAGCTCGCCGCCGGGCCGATCGGCGAGCCGGTGCCGCTGTCGGTCTTCGAGCGCAGGCTGCCGCCCGCCGAGCAGGGCGCGATCAGGCAACTGGTCGAGCGGGTGGCGCAGCAGACGGCCGCCGGCCAGCCGGCCGAGGCCGCCCGCACGCAGGCCCTGGTCGCTGCCGCGTACCGGGACGCCGGGCAGCTCCCGGAAGCACTCAACGCCGCCGAGCAGGCGGTCCGCGCGCTGGATCGGGCCGGTCTGCCGGAGGACACCGCCGCCTGCCGGTACCTGCTGGCGCAGCTGTACCTGGAGTACCACCGGACGGACCACGCCCGGGCCGCACTCCAGGAGCTGCTGGACCGCGCCGGGCCGGCGCCCGGCGTGCCGTCGGCACCGGAGCTGCACACGGAGATCGCGCTGACGTACGGCCACCACCCGAGCGCGGCGGCGGCGGAGCACCACCTCGCAGCGGCCCGCGGCTTCGGCGCGGCGGGCCGGACGCACGCCCAGCTGGAGTCCTTCCGGTACGCGATCGAGGGGATGGCGGCCTTCGACGTGCCGGCCGCGCTCGGCGCACTCGCCGAGGCGGACACGGCGATCGAGTCGCTGACCGAGGCCGAAGCTCCGGGCGTGGCGACGAAGATCGCCGAACTGCAGATCGCCGCCGCCGAACTGCTCCGCGAGGACCAGCGCCTCCCGGACTCCCGAGAGCGGCTGCTCGCCGCCCGCCCGGCCCTGGAGCGGTACGGGGACGCCGAGGACTTGGGCGAACTGCTGACGGCCCTGTCCACGACGGAGCTGGAGCTCGGCGATCCGGCCGCCGCCGAGACGGCCGCCCTCGCGGCGATCGCCCTGCTCGACGACCCGGTGGACGAGGCCTGGTACGAGGCGATCGCCCTGATCCGGGCGCTGCGCGCGCTGGGGCGTGACGCGGAGGCGGCCGAGGCCATGGAGCTCTACTCGATCGACGAGGACGACCTGCTGCCGTAGAGCTCCGCGAGCAGGCACTCGATCAGTCCCGGACCGGCCGACCCGCTGCTGGCACAACCTGCAGGGCGGGGGGATGTCGTGAAGGTCACCGTCGTCACCGATGACTCGGGGCTGGTCGCCGTTCAGCAGGGCCACGCGTCCGAGGCCGACCGGAGCGTTACCGGCGCCGTGGTGGTGGCCGGCCCCGGCCAGACCGTTCAGGAGATCGAGGTCCCCGAAGCCGACGGCGTCGAAGACGCGCACGAGCTGCACCTGATCGTGGCGGCAGCGCTGCGATAGTCCGTCCGACCGTCCGACCACCACCGCAGAGCGACAACCCACCGCACAGCGACAACGAAGCCCCCGATCTCGTCCAGAGATCAGGGGCTCTCGTGTGCGGACCGTCAGTCCTGGTCGGTGGTGGAGAGCTCGCCCGGCGTGAAGTGCGTGACGGGTGCGAAGTGCGAGACCACCGGCGGGTGTTCCAGGTTCCGGAACTCGCCCTCCGCCCAGACCGGCCGGATCCGCCACATCGGCCCGGCGTAGGCGCGGAGCGCCTCCTCGTCCCGCCAGCGGGCCAGCACCACGACCCGGTGGTCCTCGGCCGACACGGACCGGAGCAGCTCCGCGCCGAGGAATCCGTCCACGGCGGCCAGCGCCGGGATCGACTCGTCGGTCAGCTTGGCGCAGAACTCGTCCAGCCGGTCCGGGGTGACGTGCGCCTCCCACATACGGACGATCATGGTTACCTCCTCGGGGCCGGGCCTCCCTCCAGTATCCGTTCGGCCGCGCGCCGATTGCCGACCCGGAGCGCTCACCGAAGACTCGGAACACCCGAGGAAGAGCCGAGAAGAGGGGACCTGCCCGATGGCGGTCTGCGTGGTGTGCAAGAACGACTACTGGCTGGCGTTCGAGATCCGGACGGTGACCGGCGACAGTTATACCTTCGACAGCTTCGAGTGCGCGATGGAGAAGCTCGCGCCGCGCTGCGAGTACTGCCAGGTACGGATCGTCGGGCACGGGGTGGAGGTCTCGGGCAAGTTCTTCTGCTGCGCGAACTGCGCCCGGCGGGACGGCGGCCTCGGCGAGCAGATCCGCGACGCGGTCGGCGTCCATCCGGGTGAGCGCCAGCCGTCCTGACCGGCCTGCCCGTCCCCTTTCACGACTACATACCCGACTACCGCGAGTTACCCGACTACCGCGAGGACGACCTCGCGGTAGTCGGCTGTCTGCGCCCCCGCCGGCCGGGCGAGCGGAACTGACGGGCGCGGACCGCCGCCGGTCAGCCGGTGGGCGGCGTGAACGCGAACCGGAGCGACCTGACCCGGTTGTCGAAGTTGGACGGCACCAGGTCGGGCTCGCCGACCGAGCGGATGTCCGGCAGCCGGGTGAGCAGTTCACGCAGCAGCACCTTCATCTCCTGGCGGGCGAGGTAGGCGCCGAGGCAGAAGTGTGGCCCGCCGCCGCCGAAGCCCAGGTGCGGGTTGGGCGAGCGGGTGATGTCGAAGGCGTCCGGATCGGCGAAGACGGTCTCGTCCCGGTTGGCGGCCCCGAAGAAGAGGACGACCTTGTCCCCCTTGGCGAGGCGGGCGCCGCTCAGCTCGTGGTCGACGGCCAGGGTGCGGCGGAACTGGATGATCGGGGTGGCGTGGCGGACGATCTCCTCGACCGCGCCACCGAGGTGGGTGTCGAGGTCGGAGACCAGCAGGGCCCGTTGCTCAGGGTGGGTGGTGAGCAGGTACAGGCCGTGCGCGAGGGCGTTCCTGGTGGTCTCCACCCCGGCCACCAGCAGCAGCGAGAAGAACGCCCCCAGCTGACGGGAGTCGAGGCGCCGGCCGTCGACGTCGGCGGTGACCAGGGCCGAGATCAGGTCGTCGGCGGGGTGTCGGCGACGCTCGCGGCCGAGGGCGGCGATGACGCCCTGCATCCGGGCCAGCGCACGCAGGCCGCGTCCGGGGACGCGGAGCCGGCTGCGGGCCACGCCGGTGTGCTCGGAGGCGTGGTTGATCTGCCGCAGGATCTCGCGGCGCTGGCGCTCGGGGACGCCCATCATGTTGCAGATGACCTGGTAGGGCAGCTCGGCGGCGACGGCCGGGACGAAGTCCGCCGGGCGCTGCTCCAGCACGTCGTCCACGATCCGCGCCGCGACCTGGCGGATGTCGTCCTCGACCCTGGCGACCAGGCGCGGCGTGAACGCGCGCGAGACGATCCGGCGCAAATCGGCGTGGCGCGGATCGTCCAGGTTGACCATGGAGTCACCGAACAGCGCCCGGACCCAGCGGGCCGGTTCGGGCGTGGTGACACCGGGCGCGCTGACGAAGACGGCGGGATTCCGGCTGGCCTCGACCACGTCGGCATGCCGGACGAGCGCGTGGAAGCCCTTGCCCGTACGGGGATCGGTACAGAACACCGGATGGTCCAGCGCCCGCAGCCGCGCGAAGGCGGCGGCCCTGGCAGCGGCGGGGAGCTGCCAGAACTGCGGCTCGGCCGGATTGGCGCCGGGGGCGTATTCCGCTGCATATTCCGTTTCCGACTGTCGACTCTGGCCGACCGGTGCGCTCATGGTGGAATATCTGATGCAGATATCAACTGAATGTCAAGTTCCATTTCACGGTGCTATTTGATTACTTTTCCTTTCTCGGTGGCCCATCCCCGGTCGCGCCGGGCCGGGATCAGGCCGGACAAGTACACTGCACCATCGCGTCGCAGCAGCTAGCGTCCGTACCCATGGACCGAACTGACTACATGTACGCACTGCGCCGTGACGGCGCGCGGATGGCCGAGGCGACCGCCGGGCACCTGGCTCTCCCGGTGCCCAGCTGTCCGGAGTGGACGGTCGCCGATCTGGTCGGGCACACCGGTTCGGTACACCGGTTCTGGGCCGCCATCGCCTCGGGTGAACTGACCGATCCCAGCGGGTACACCCCACCCGCACGGCCGGCGGAGGACGGGCTGCTCGGCTGGTTCGCCGAGGGCGTCGAGCTGGCCGCCGCCACCCTCGAAACGCTCGACCCGGAGCTGCCCCGCTGGACCTGGGCCGACCGCAAGGACGTCGGCTTCATCCAGCGGCGGATGGCCCAGGAGACCGCCGTCCACGCCTGGGACGCCTTGGCCGCAGTCGGCCGCGAGCAGCCGATCGAACCCGTACTGGCGATGGACGGCGTGGACGAGTTCCTCGCCCACTTCGCCACCGGCGCACCCCCGGCGGGCCTGCCCGAGGCCGGCATCCACCTGCATGCCATCGACGGCCCCGGCGAGTGGTCGATCCGCACGGTGGACGGCGCCTGGCAGGTCGGCCGCGAACACGGCAAGGGTGCGGCGGCCGTCCGGGGCACCACCTCCGACCTGCTGCTCCTACTGTGGCAGCGGCGCAGCCCAGGCCAACTGGAGACGTTCGGCGACCTGGCCGTGCTGGAGACCTTCCTGAGCGCCTACTTCCGCGACTGACCACGCCGGCTCGACCCAGGTCCTGGGTCCGGGCCGTCGATACAAGCCGTTGATAGGGCCTGTTGATACGGACGTGACAAGCCTCACGGGCGCAGCCCCCGGTGGTCACACAGTGCCACGAACGGTGTGCGGATCGGCGCCGGGATGACACCGACCCCCAGGTCGGTAACTCCCGGTGACCGATTCGGGCACCCGCTGCGCGGCCGCACATCCGGAGAGTTACCGAATTCTCCGTCAATGTCGGAAATGGGCAATTGGTTCGATCACCATCCTTGCCTTGGCATGCCCCGATCGGTTTTGCTTCAACGACCGCCCGGCCAGTTGTCCGGGCGAGACCATCGGGTGCAACGCCTAGTCCTGCCGGCGCCCGATGGCCATCACTGAGCTCTGTACGGCAGGAGCGGGGGACCCACAGGTAAGCCGCCGTCCGGTGATCCCGGACGGCTCGGGGTGAAGCCGCGCACGCGGCCGGGCAACTCCAGCCCGAACCCGACAGCTCACCTCGCCGGCGTCGGAGAGGAACAGATCCATGCCCGCACTGGGTAACCACAGCCGTACCCGCCTGCCCCGCCTCGCCCGGATCGGTGTCACCGCCGCGCTGGCCGCCTCCGCCTTCGCCCTTCCGCTGGTCGGTGCCGTGAGCGCACACGCCGCGCCCGTGACCGTGACCGCGTCCGCCGTCAACTCCGCCGGTTTCACGGCTCCGCTGAACAGCCTCCGGATAACCGAGGCGTACGGCGTGCTCGGCCACATGTGGGCCAGCGGCCACCACACCGGCGTCGACTTCGCCGCCTCGGTCGGCACCAGCGTGAAGGCCGTCGGCAACGGCACCGTCGTCACGGCGGGCAACGGCGGCGCGTACGGCAACCAGATCGTCATCAAGCTCGCCGACGGCCACTACGCCCAGTACGCCCACCTGTCGTCCATCCAGGTCCACCCGGGCCAGACCGTGCAGGCCGGCCAGCAGATCGGCCTCTCGGGTGCGACCGGCAACGTGACCGGCCCGCACCTGCACTTCGAGATCCGCACCACCCCGAACTACGGCTCGGACATCGACCCGGTCGCCTACCTGCGGGCCCACGCCGTCACCGTCTGAACCGCAGCAACCGCAGCAACCGCGAAGTAGAACCGACCGACTGGTAACCGGTCCGGGCCTGCCGACGAAATCCCTTCGTCGGCAGGCCCGGACCGGACCGGTTTACGGACGTGCCGCTCGTAGGGTGTTGCTATGAATGATCATCAGAGCGCGGATCGTCACTGGCCGACCCGGCTGGCAGCGGCAACCGCCGCGTCGCTGACGGTCGCCACCGGGCTGGCCCTCCGGGCCGGGGCAGGTGGCGAGCTCACCAAGTACGCCGGGGACGCGCTCTACACCGTCCTGGTCCACACTCTGGTCGTCCTGGCCGCTCCCCGGGTGCGACCGGTAACGGCGGCCACGGTCGCGCTCGGCGTCAGCTGGGCGGTCGAGTTCCTCCAGATCAGCGACATCCCGGCCGATCTCTCCCGGCACAGCACCATCGCCCGCCTCGTTCTCGGCTCCACCTTCAACCCTCCCGACCTGGCCTGGTACGTCGTGGGTGCCGCGTCCGCCTGGCTCGCGCACACGGCGACGATCCGGGTGTTCCGCACTCGACCGTCCGTGGGCTAACTTGACGATCATGACCCGACTGCCGAGCCCCTCCGACACCGAACAGCCCGTCAACGGGCTCCGACGCAGGGCCCGGTCCGTCCGGGCCTGGATCGCCCGCACCTACTGGCTCCGCGCGTGCTGGCTGATCAGCAAGACCCTGGCCACCGCGATCGCCACCGCGATCCGCGCCGTGGCGACCACCCCCGGCCAGCGGTCGGGCGGCGAGGGCGGGTAGGAGCCCGCCCGGATCCACCTGGTCGAGCAGCGGTACCCGGTCACCGTGGTTGCCGAATGCGGGCCGTGCGGTGGGGTAGGTTCCGACGTGCCGTGCTGTTACCGCCGACCGGAGAGACCCAGGTGGAGCGATGAGTCCGGAGCAGATGCTGACCGTGGCGGTCGAGGAGGCCCGGGCCGGGCTCGCAGAGGGCGGGATCCCGATCGGGGCGGCGCTGTTCGGGCCGGACGGGGAGGTACTCGGACGCGGTCACAACCGCCGTGTGCAGGACGGCGATCCGTCGATGCACGCCGAGACGGCAGCGTTCCGGGCGGCGGGCCGCCTGCGCGGGTACGGCCGGACGACCATGGTGACCACGCTGTCGCCGTGCTGGTACTGCTCGGGCCTGGTACGGCAGTTCGGTATCGGCCGGGTTGTGGTGGGCGAGGCCCGGACCTTCTTCGGCGGTCACGACTGGCTCACCGAACACGGCGTCGAGGTAACGGTGTTGGACGACCCGATCTGCGTGAACCTGATGACGGACTTCATCGCGGCCCGCCCGGACCTGTGGTTCGAGGACATCGGCGAGTGAGCGAAACACGCTCCCTCCCGTTGGAGCACAGCGCGCCCGCCGGTACGTTCACCGGACGGGCGCGCTGGTGTCGTCGCTACTGCTGCGACTGAGCCCTGGTCAGCTGCGGACCTCCGCGACGGCAGCGCCGAGGGCCTCCTTGATCCGGGGGCCGAGGCGGCCGAAGCCGAGCTCCTTCATGGCGGCGCGGAGGAGCTCGTCCTCCGTACGCTCGACCTCGTCGCTGTCGATCCACCGTACGAGAGAGGTGAGTTCGGCGGCGGTGTAGGCAGCGATCGGCCGCCCAGGGGTCAGCGACGGCTTCTTCGGCCGCCGCACCCGGCCGGACTGTTCAGCCTCGGCCACGGGCTCGGCGACGGGCTCGACCTCAGCCACCGGCTCGGGCTCGACCTCGGGCTCGACCGCGGGCTCGACCTCAGCGACAGCCTCGGGCTCGACCTCGACCACGACCTCAGCCACCGGCTCAGGCTCAACATCGGCCTCAACCGCAGCGACCGGCTCGGGCTCTACCTCAGCGACGACCTCGACCTCAGGCTCAACCACCGGCTTAACCTCAGCGACAGCCTCGGGTTCGACCTCGACCACGACCTCAGCCACCGGCTCAGGCTCAACATCGGCCTCAACCGCAGCGACCGGCTCGGGCTCAACCTCAGCGACGACCTCGACCTCAGGCTCAACCACCGGCTCAACCTCAGCGACAGCCTCGGGCTCGACCTCGACCACGACCTCAACCACCGGCTCAGGCTCAACGTCGGCCTCAACCACCGGCTCGACCTCAGCCACCGGCTCGACCTCGACCGCGACCTCAGCAACCGGCTCAACGTCGGCCTCAACCGCAGCGACCGGCTCGGGCTCTACCTCAGCGACGACCTCGACCTCAACGACGACCTCGGGCTCGGCGGCCAGGGTTTCCTCAACGGTTGCCGGGGCCTCGGGCTTGGCCTGTGCGGGGACCAGTGCCCCGCCGGCGGCGGGCTCTTCGGCAGTCGGTACCGCCTCGGCACGCGGTCCCGCCGCCAGTGCCTGACGGGCCGCTTCCTCAGCATCGTCGTCGGAGCTCAAGGCGGAGCCGGCGTCGCAGCTGGAGTCGGAGCCGGCGTCAGCGCTGTCGTCCGGCGAAGAGGCAGGCTCCGCAGCCTCGGTACCCGCCCGCCGGTCGTATGCCGCGACAGCGGCCTCACGGTCGGCCTGACGCTCCGTCAGCTCATCCAGCAGCTCGTCCAGTCCGAGTCCGGACAGGTCGGCGCGCAGCGAACGCAGGGTGGGCAGGCGGTAGAGCGTGCCCTCGTCTGCGGCCAGCCGGTCGATCAGGTCGGCGAGGTCGGCGAGCGGGGTGGACTCGAGGTCGTGGGCGGGCAGCAGGCGGGCGAGTGCCCGGACGGCCTGGGCGAGCGCGTCGACGGCCTGGCTCACCTCGGTGAGGGCGGCGGCGTCGGACGGTACCGACGGGCGGGCGGCGCCGGAGGCGGCCAGTGCGGCCCAGTCGGCGCGTTCGGCAGCGGCGGCGGCCAGTGCCTCGTGCAGGTCGCTGCGGCGGCCGCGCTTGCCGACCACCAGCTTCTTCGCCTGCGCGCGCAGGGCGCGGCGCCGGACCCAGGAGAGCTTGACGCCCTGTTCCTTGCGCCAGCGTCCGTCAGCCGTGGCGGCGGTCAGCTCGTCGAGGTCGGCGTCGTACGCCTCGGCCCGCAGCTTGCCCGCCGTGTCGTACACGCGCTGCAGGACCCCGACGACCAGGCTGAGGCCGACCACGGTGTCCGGCTCGCCGAGGGCGCCTTCGGGGGTCAGCCCGAGGACGGCGGCGCGGGTCGCGGCGACGTCGCGACTGCGCAGCTCGGCGAGCAGGGTGGAGGCGGACCGCGCGTCCTCCGGGGTGTCGATGGCGTCGGCGGCGGCGTACCAGGGGTTGGTGGCGTCGGTCAGCGTGAAGCCGCCCAGCTCGGCGTACCGGCCGAGTTCCTCGCGCGGGCCGGGCCGGGTGTCACCGTCCGGGGCGTCCACTGGGTCGACTGCCCCGGGGTCGGTGTCGTTCAGGTAGCTCACTGTCATGGTGAAGTCCGCTTCGTGGCAGGGCAGGCAGGGGACGGGACGCCGGCGTCCGGCGGCGCGGGCGGGAGATATCGAGCCCGGCGCGGACGCCCAGGATACGGGTGGGCGTTCGAGCGGTGCACGCAACCTGGCGGCTACGGCCTGCCGTGGCGTGGCGGCGGTCGGCACGGCTCGCTCAAGGGCGTGCTCGGGAGGTGGCGTCACGGTTCTCTCCGCGTGGCCCGGTGCGGGGCGAGGTGGGCGAGATCGCGGAGTGTCACCGGCGCGAGATACTCCCGGACCAGCGTGCGTTCCCACCACGCGCCGGTCTCGCGCAACTCGCGCGGGGTGGTGAACCGGTAGCGGTACAGCAGCGCGCGGACGCGGGCCGGGGGCGCGTGCGGGAAGGGGTTGTGCCGGAGCAGCCGGAGCGTCGCCGGGTCGTTGACCAGCAGCCGGGCCAGGAACGCGGTGAACCACGGCCGCGCGTAGGACGGGGAGATCGCGGCGAACCACATCAGCCAGTCCAGCCGGAGATGGTACGGCGCCACCTGACGTGGCATCCGCCGCAGCGCGCCTGGTTTCCCCTTGAAGCCGTACTCGTGCCAGCCGGCGCGCCCGGCATCGCCCGAGCTCCCGCCGTCCACCGAGCGCCAGGTACGCCCGGCGCGCCCGGAGTGGCCCGTGCGCCCGAGGTCAGCGGTGCCCTCGACGACCACCTCCAGCCGGATCCGGTTGATCGAGCCGAACGCGCCGTACGCGTTGACCAGGTGAAGCCGGTTGAACGAACGGTTCATCACCTGGCGCCGCGAGAGCAGATTGCGGGCCGGCCAGTAGCTGAGGACGGCGACCAACACGGTGAGCAGGAGCACCAGCACCTCGTACCAGAGCGGGTCCGCACCGAGTGCGGGCCGCGTCGGCAGCGGCAGTACGGCGGCGGCCGACGGTACGTCCACCACGGAGAGCGCGAGCGCGATGGTGAGCCAGTTGAGCCAGGCGAAGTTGCCGGAGGCGACCAGCCAGAGCTGGGTGAGGACCATCAGCGTGGCGGCGGCGCTCGCCACCGGCTGGGGCAGGAAGAGCGCGACGGGTACCACCAGTTGGACGAAGTGGTTGGCCGCCACCTCGACCCGGTGCAGCGGGCCTGGCAGGTGGTGGAAGAACCAGCTGAGCGGGCCGGGCATCGGCTGGGTCTCGTGGTGGTAGCGCAGGCAGGTCAGGTCGCGCCAGCACCGGTCGCCGCGCAGTTTGATCAGCCCGGCCCCGAACTCGACCCGGAACAGCAGCCAGCGCACCAGCCAGAGCACCAGTACCGGCGGCGCGACCCTCCCGTTGCCGAGAAAGGCGGCGAGGAAGCCCGCCTCCAGCAGCAGGGACTCCCACCCGAAGGAGTACCAGGTCTGACCGACGTTGACGATCGAGAGGTAGAGCGCCCAGAGCACGCCCCAGCCGGCCATCGCGACCCCGAGCGGGACGAGGTCGGCCACCCCCGCGAGCCAGCCGGCGGCCAGTGCGGCACCCGTCCAGCAGATGGCGGCGAACGCGCGGTCGGAGTAGTGCAGGTGGAACAGGCTGGGTGAGTGGCGCAGCGGCACCCGGGCGGTGAAGCGCGGGACGGGCAGCATGCCGTGCTCGCCGATCAGCGCCCGGAACTGGTTGGCGGCGGCCAGAAAGCCGGTCAAGTAAATGGCGGCGATCAGCCGTTGGCAGACCAGTCGGCCGAGCCAGTAGTCAGGTGCCGCGAACCACTCCACGCCCACCGCTCCTCCCGCGCATCGTCCATAGGTACCACCTCCACCGCCTGGAGCCGGGGTGCGCCGGGCGGTGCGGAGGCCCGGTTCAGCCGCTCGGCGGCGCCCCGGCGACCGGACCGGTCCGGCGTTGCCCCGAACCGGTCCGGTCGGGGACTCGCGCCGCGCCGGTCCGGTGTGGTGGCATACGCCGTACAGGACCAAATCAGGGAGAGACAGATGACAGCTGCGTCACGGCAGTCCGCCCCCGACCCCGCAGGCCCCGACCCCGGACACCCCGGCTCCGCCGCGTCCTCCGGCGACTCCGCCACTCCGGCCCGGGCCTCCGGCCGGGCCTGGGCCGCGCTCGGCATCGTGTACGTGGTGTGGGGCTCGACCTATCTCGCCATCCGCATCGCCGTCGAGACGATGCCGCCGTTCCTCTCCGCCGCAGCGCGTTTCGTCACGGCGGGCCTGCTGCTGGCAGCGCTGGTCGCCTGGCGCCAGGGCCCGGCGGCGCTCCGGGTGACCCGGCGTGAGCTGGCCTCCGCCGCACTGGTGGGTCTGATGCTGCTGCTCGGCGGCAACGGCCTGGTCGTGCTCGCCGAACAGTCGGTGCCGTCCGGGCTGGCCGCACTGCTGGTGGCGGCGGTGCCGCTCTGGGTCGTCCTGCTGCGCCGGCTGACCGGTCAACGCACCTCCGGCACCACCATCGCCGGGGTGCTGGTGGGGCTGCTGGGGCTCGCGGTGCTGACGGTGCCCGGGCTGAGCGGCCAGGTGAAGCTCCTCGGCGTGCTCACCGTGCTCGGGGCGACGGTGATGTGGTCGAGCGGCTCGTTCCTGGCCTCCCGCCTGTCGATGCCCGGCAACGCGCTGACCGCCAGCGCGTACGAGATGGTCGCGGGCGGGCTGGGGTGCCTGGCACTGGCCGCCGTCCGGGGTGAGCCGCAGGCGGTGGACCTGTCCGCGATATCGACCAGCTCCTGGCTGGCACTGGCCTACCTGGTGGTCTTCGGCTCGCTGGTCGCCTTCACCGCGTACGCCTGGCTGCTGCAGTCCGCGCCGCTGCCTTTGGTGGCGACCTACGCGTACGTGAACCCGGTGGTCGCCGTCTTCCTCGGCTGGCTGGTCCTGGGCGAGCCGCTGACCTGGCCGATCCTGCTGGGCGGGGCAATCGTGGTGGGCGGGGTCTGTCTGGTCGTCCGCACGGAGCGCTGAACCGGGGTCAGGACCCGGGGTGGATCGGCATCCAGCCCGGGAAACCCCTCGGACGACTGCTTCGTATTCGCACCGCCCCGGCGTTCCGGCTCACCCTTGACGCCCAAGGCGTTGAAGAGTTGTCGATATCACAGTCCGGCTTGTGGAATCTGTACTGGAAAGACCCCTTACAGACCCCCAACAAGGTAACGACTTGACCTGCGAAGGTGTCCGGAATGGTTTAATTGTTGACGCCAAGTCGGGCTCCAGCGTTGACTCCCTCCTCTAGCCGCAACGTTGCGGCGCAGTCAGGGAGGCACCACCCACCATGAACGCGATGACGCGTCGCACCATCGTCGGCACGGCCGTCGTGTCGATGGCACTGACTCTGGCCGCCTGCGGACAGAGCGGCAGCGCCCCGAAGACCGCGACCAGCAAGACGGTCGGCCTGCTGCTGCCCGAGAAGACCTCCTCCGCCCGGTACGAGACGTTCGACAAGCCGCTGATCGAGGCCTCCATCACCGGCCTCTGCAAGTGCACCGTCGACTACTCGAACGCGAACGGCGAGGAAACCACCCAGAAGGAGCAGTTCGACGCGCTGCTGGCCAAGGGCGTCAAGGTGATCCTGCTGGACCCGGTCAACGCGAAGAACACCGCGTCGTGGGTCGACGAAGCCACCCGCAAGGGCACCAAGGTCATCGCGTACGACCGGCTCGCCGCCGGGAACGTCGCCGCGTACGTGTCCTTCGACAACGAGCGGACCGGCGAGCTCCAGGGCCAGGCCATGCTGGACGCCCTGGGCTCCAAGGCCGCCAACGCCCAGATCGTGATGATCAACGGTGCCGAGGCCGACCCGAACGCCGCGGACTTCAAGGCCGGTGCGCACAAGGTCCTGGACGGCAAGGTCAAGCACATCGGCTACGAGCAGTCGGGCGAGTGGAAGCCCGACGTCGCCGCCCAGAAGATGACCGACGCCATCCACAGCCTCGGCAAGGACGGCATCCAGGGGGTTTACTCCGCCAACGACGGCATGGCCGCCTCCATCGTGCAGACGCTCCAGGCCAACGGCATGAACAACGTCCCGGTCGGCGGCCAGGACGCGGCGATCGACGCCATCCGCCGGGTGATCTCGGGCGAGCAGGCCTACACCATCTACAAGCCGTACAAGCCGGAGGCCGACGCCGCCGCCAATATCGCGGTCTACCTGCTGGAGGGCCTGGACATCACCTCGGTGGCCAGCTCGATCACCCCGAGCGGCGGCGCCGAGATCCCGTCGATGCTGCTCACCCCGCTGGTGGTCACCAAGCAGACGGTCGCCGACACCGTGATAGCCGGCGGCCTCTACAAGGCGTCGGACGTCTGCAACCAGCAGTACGCGGACGCCTGCAACACGCTCGGCATCAAGTAACCGACGAGGCCCACGGTCCGGGGTCCGATGACCCGGGGGGGACCGTCGCGTCGGCCGTCCGCCGTGGTGGCCGTCAGCCGCGCGTGCGCTGGGTGACCACGATGCAGCCGAGCACCGCCAGCGCCGTGACCGGCGCGGCCGGGGACGGGTGCTCCCCCAGCACCAGCACCGCCCAGACCAGGGTCAGCAGCGGCTGGGCGAGCTGCAGCTGACTGGCCTTCGGTACGCCGATCGCCGCCATTCCCCGGTACCAGAGAACGAAACCACCGAACTGGGCGAACAACCCGACGTACGCGAGGCCCGTGACGGCGTGCGCCGTGAACCGGACGGGCTCGGCCGCGAGCCCGAGGACGGCGGTAAGCCCCGTCACCGGCAGGGCCGCGAGCACGCCCCAGCCGATCACCTGCCAGCCCGGCAGCTCCCGCGCGAGACGCCCGCCCTCGGCATATCCCGCCGCGCACACCGCCAGCCCGCCGAACAGGTACAGGTCCGCGAGGGACGGCCCGCCGTGGCTCTGCTGCACCGTGAACCCGAGGACGACGCCCGCCCCGGCCAGCGCGGCGCACCAGAAGGTGCGGGTCGGCCGGGCGCCCGTGCGCAGCGCCGACAGCGCTGCGGTCGCCAGCGGGAGGATGCCGATCACGACGGCCGAGTGCGCCGTGGAGGAGGTCCGCAGCGCGAGCGTGGTGAGCAGCGGGAACCCCACCACGCAGCCCGCCGCCACCACCAGCAGCCCGGACCGGTGCCGGCGGGCAGGGAGCGGCACCCGGCGGACCAGCAGACAGAGCCCGGCCACCGCCGCCGCGAGGACGCCGCGCAGGCCGGTCGCCGTCCACGGGCCGAAGCCCTGGAGGGCCCAGGCGGTGGCGGGGAAGCTGAACGAGAACGAGAGCACGGCCAGGCCCGCGAGGGTCGTGCCACTGCCGACTGCTATCGCCCTCGACTGAATAGCGCTATCTTGTACTGTCATGCACGAGCGTAGCAGTGTGGGTGAACTGGCGGCCAGGCTCCGGACCGAGCTGGAGCGCTACTCCGTCGGTGAGAAGCTGCCGTCCAGCCGGGCCTTGGTGGAGCGTCTCCAGGTGAGCCCGGTGACGGTGTCCCGGGCGATCGCCGTGCTGGTCGGGGAGGGGGTGGTGGTCTCCCGTCCCGGCGCCGGGGTGTTCCGCGCCGCGCCGCGCGCCACGACCGCCGCGCCCCGGGACTTCTCCTGGCAGGAGGTGGCGCTCAGCGCCGAGGCCGGGCAGCCGCCGTCCCGCTCGACCGACGCCTCGGGCGTGCTGGCCGCGCTCGCCGTACCGCCGCCCGACGTGATCGACCTCAACAGCGGCTATCTGCACCCGTCCCTCCAGCCCGAACGCGCCCTGGCCGCCGCGCTGGCCCGGGCCGGACGCCGCCCCGGCGCCTGGGAGCGGCCGCCGGTGGACGGCCTGACCGAGCTGCGGGCGTGGTTCGCCCGGGACATCGGCGGGGACATCGCCACGTCGGACGTGCTGATCGCGGCGGGCGGGCAGAGCGCGCTCACCACGGCGCTGCGCTCGCTGGTCGCCCCCGGCGCTCCGGTACTGGTCGAGTCCCCCACCTACCCGGGCATCCTGGCCGTCGCCCGCGCCGCCGGGCTGCGGCCCGTCCCGGTGCCGGTGGACGGCGACGGCGTCCGGACCGACCTGCTCGCGGACGCCTTCGCCGCCACCCGCGCCCGCGCGTTCGTCTGCCAACCGCTGTTCCAGAACCCGACCGGCGCCGTGCTCTCCCCCGAACGCCGCCGCGAGGTCCTGCGGATCGCCCGGGCCGCCGGAGCGTTCGTCATCGAGGACGACTTCGCCCGCCGCCTGGTCCACGCCGACGCCCCCGCACTGCCCCTACCGCTCGCCGCCGACGACCCGGACGGCGTGGTGGTGCACGTCCGCTCGCTCACCAAGGCCGCCTCGCCGAGCCTGCGGGTCAGCGCCCTCACCGCGCGCGGGCCCGCCCTGGAGCGGCTGCGCGCCGTCCAGGCCGTGGACAGCTTCTTCGTCCCGCGCCCCCTCCAGGAGACCGCGCTCGAACTGGTCGGCTCCCCCGCCTGGGCCCGCCAGCTGCGCGAACTCGCCACCGCCCTGCGGGACCGCCGCCGGGCCGCCGCCACCGCGCTGCGCCGCACGCTGCCGGACTCGCTCCCGCCACAGCTCCCGTACGGCGGCTACCACCTCTGGCTCCGGCTGCCCGACGGCCGCGACGAACTCGCGCTCACCGCCGCCGCGCTCCGGGCCGGCGTCGCCGTCACCGCCGGACGCCCGTACTTCGCCGCCGAGGCCCCGGCCCCGCACCTGCGGATCAGCTACGCCTGCGCCCCGGGCCCGGCCCAGGTCACCGAGGGCGTCGAACGGCTCACCCGCGCGTACGGGGAGACGGCGGGCTGACCGGCGGCGACGAACCCCACCACTCGTCCTAGCGGACCAGGTTGAGCACTTGGACCAGGTCCACCGAGGCACTGGCCGTGGCCACTGCCGCAGCCGAGTAACTCCGCAGCCGGGAGCGGGAGTCGGGGAAGGCCAGCGATGCCGCCAGACCGTGGGCGAGAGCGCCGTCCAGTACGGCCAGCAGCGTCAGGTGTCCGTCGCGGCCCGGGAGGGCGAGGCCGATCTGCCACCACAGGGCCCAGGCCAGCAGGGGGCCGGCCAGCGCGACGAACCAGGAATGCCGGAAGCGGAGCAGCCAACCGGCGCCCAGCGCGACCGTCACCAGGATGACGGCGATCCCGGCCAGCGCCAGCCAGGCCTGTTCGGTGAAGGTGAAGGACTTCCAGCAGTCCACCCGGGCTCCGGCCCAGGCCGGGGGCAGCGCCCCGCACTGCGGCGAGGAAACGGAGCAGTCGTAACCGGGTTGGGGCGGCGCGCAGTGCATGGCATACGCCGAGGGGTATGACACAAGGCCGATCAGTACCGCGCCGAGCAGGGCCACCACGCCCTGGTCCCGAAATCGTCTTAATGCGAGCAGAGTTGGGGGGAACCTGCGCGTCGGAGAGTGGCTGTCCATGGCGGTCGGATGTACTGCGACGCCGCCCGGTTCCACCCGCCCGGAAACCCGGTGGCGGCCCGGTCGGGCCAGTGTTGGAATGACCGAATGATGGATCATGATGCGGTGCTCGCCCTGTTCGACCGGCAGCTGCGACGGGAGGCACCGGCCGACTCCCCCGCCACCCGGATCGAGCGGGTGGGCGGTGTGGTGCGGCACGTCGCGACCGACGGCGCCTGGCACGGGGTCGTCTGGTCCGGTCTGGACGAGTCCACGGCGGACGCGGAGATCGCGGCGCAGGTACGCTACTTCGCCTCGCTGGGCGGCGAGTTCGAGTGGAAGTCGTACTCCCACGACCAGCCTGCGGACCTCGGTGAACGGCTCGTGACGGCCGGGTTCACGCCCGAACCCGAGGAGACGCTGATGATCGCCCGGATCGGCGACCTGCCCACCGGCGCCGAGCTGCCCGAGGGCGTCCACCTGCACCGGGTGACCGATCCGGCCGGGGTCGATCTCGTCGCGGACGTGCACGAGCAGGCGTTCGGCACCAGCAGCACCCGGCTGCGGAGCCGGCTGCTCGCCCAGCTGGAGCAGAGCCCGGACACCGTGAGCATGGTCGTCGCGATGGCCGGTGACCTGCCGGTCTGCGCGGCCCGGATGGAGCTCTACCCCGGCACCGAGTTCGCCGGCCTCTGGGGCGGCGGCACCGTACCCGCCTGGCGGGGGCGGGGCATCTACCGCGCCCTGATCGCCCACCGCGCCGCCCTGGCCGCCGGGCTCGGCTACCACTACCTGCAGGTCGACGCCTCCAGCCAGAGCCGCCCGATCCTGCAGCGGCTCGGCTTCGCCGCCCTGAGCACCACGACCCCGTACCTGTACAACTGCTGAGAGCCTGTGTCCGACCCGCGCCGCGGTGGCACGGCGATCCACCACCGCGCCACACTTGCACTGTGCCGGAGCTGCCCGAGGTCCAAGCCCTGGCCGAGCGCATGACCGCCGCCTGCGCCGGCCGTTCGATCGCCCACGTCGAGGTGCTCTCGTTCCAGGTGCTGAAGACCTTCGACCCGCCGATCTCGGCTCTGGACGGGCAGCCCGTCGCCGGGGTGGGGCGGCACGGGAAGTTCCTCGATCTGAGCACGGGCGACCTCAGCACGGGCGACGGCCCGGGCCTGCACCTGGTCCTGCACCTCGCCCGGGCCGGCTGGGTGCGGCACCGGGATTCGTTCCCCGCCCGTACCGAGCCGCTCCGCGCCGGACGCGGCCCGCTGGCCCTGCGGCTGACCCTGGACGACGGCTCCGGCTTCGACGTCACCGAGCAGGGCACCACCAAGCGGCTCGCCGCGTACCTGGTCAGCGACCCACGGCTGGTCCCGGGGATCTCCCGGCTGGGGGTCGACCCGCTCTCCGAGGACTTCACCCCGGACGTGCTGACCGCCCTGACGGCCGCCGCGCACCACCGGCTCAAGACCGTGCTGACCGACCAGACCGTGCTGGCGGGCATCGGCAACGCCTACTCGGACGAGATCCTGCACGCCGCCCGGCTCTCCCCCTACGCGCTGGCGCCGTCGCTCGGCGAGGAGGAGCACCACCGCCTGTACGTGGCGATCCGGGAGGTGCTCGGCGAGGCGCTCGACCGGGCCCGGTCCACCACCGCCGACGCCCTCAAGGCCGAGAAGAAGGCCGGGCTCGCGGTGCACGGCCGGGTCGGCGAGACCTGCCCGCGCTGCGGGGACACCGTCCGGTCGGTGGTCTTCTCGGAGTCCTCGCTCCAGTACTGCCCGACCTGCCAGACCGGCGGCCGGGTGCTGGCGGACCGCAGGCTCTCGCGCCTGCTGAAGTGACGCCCGCCTGCGGTTCCTGCGGTTCCTGTAGTTCCAGCTCCGGTTCCGGTTGCTGCGATCAGGCGGCCTTGCGGGCGACGCCGGCCCAGTAGTACGCGGCCTCGGGGTCGGCGGGGGGCTCGCCGTCCGGGCGCCAGGCCATCACCGGCACGATGCCCGGCTCCAGCAGCTCCCAGTCCGCGAAGAACCGGCCCACTCCGGCCCGGGTACGCGGCTCCAAGGTCATCCGGCCCTCACCCTCGGCGTCGACCACCGCCCCGACGGCGTCGGGGTCGAAGTCCGCCGTGACGTGCGAGATGGCGACGCAGCTGCCGACCGGGAGGGCGTCGAGGATGACGCCGACCTGCCGCCACGGGTCGTCCGCATCGGCGACCAGCATCAGGACGCCCAGCAGCATCAGGCCCACCGGCTCGTCCAGGTCGAGCACCTCGCGGAGGGTGGGGTGGTCCAGGATCGCCTTCGGGTCGCAGAGGTCGGCGTGGAGGTAGGCCGTCCGGCCGACCGGCGTGCTGCTCATCAGCGCGCGGGCATGGGCCAGCACGATGGGATCGTTGTCGACGTACACCACCCGGGCCGCCGGGTCGGCCAGTTGGGCCACCTCGTGGGTGTTGCCCTCGGTCGGGATGCCCGTCCCGATGTCGAGGAACTGGCGGATCCCCTGCTCACGGACCAGATGGCGGACCGCACGGCCGAGGAAGCGGCGGTTCTCCCGGGCCATCGTGCGGATGGTCGGGATCAGCCGCTCGACGGCGTCGCCGAGCTCGCGGTCCGGGGCGAAGTTCGTCTTCCCGCCGAGCCAGTGGTCGTACATGCGGGCCGAGTGAGCAACGCTGGTGTCGATCGCCGGGGGCTCCCAGCTGGGTTCCGGCTCCAGCCGGGCCCACAGTTCGTTCGACATGCGTGCCTCCACAACGTTGATCACCAAGCCTGCCACGCGAACTGAGACGCCGACAAGTCTGTCCGGCTGAACAGGATTCAACACGGTCGGGCAGGGCCGATCGCTCCTGCCCAGGTTGTCCGTGACGGTCAACGTGACGGTGTGGCAGGAGGCTTCAGGCCGCCCGTGACCTGCGGATCTGTGCTACACAGGAGGTAATCAAAGGGGCCCACGTGCACCAGCTCAACCTCGGAGTAATGGCCCAGTCACGCAAAGAGAACGAGCGTCGACTGCCGATTCATCCCGCACACTTCGAGCGGATCGACCCCGACCTCCAGGGGCGCATCTATCTTGAACACGGCTACGGCGAGCGCTTCGGCATCCCGGACGCGCAACTGGCGCACCTGGTCGCCGGATTCCGCTCACACGCCGAACTCGTCGCCGAATGCGACGTCATCCTGCTCGCCAAGCCGCAGTCGGAGGACCTCGCGGAACTGCGCGAGAGACAGGTCCTCTGGGGCTGGCCGCACTGCGTCCAGGACGAGAAGGTCACCCAGCAGGCGATCGACCGCCGGCTGACGCTGATCGCCTTCGAGGCGATGAACCACTGGACCAACGACGGCTCGTTCAACCTGCACGTCTTCCACAAGAACAACGAGCTGGCCGGCTACTCCTCGGTACTGCACGCCTTGCAGCTCATCGGTTCGACCGGCGACTACGGCCGTCGGCTCCGCGCAGCCGTCCTGGGCTTCGGCGCTACGGCCCGAGGCGCGGTGACGGCCCTGAGCGCCCTCGGCGTGCACGACGTGGACGTCCTCACCCAGCGTGGCGTCACCGCCGTCAGCTCACCGATCCACTCGGCGCGGATCGTGCAGTTCGACCGCGACGAAGCGGACGCCCGACGCAGCTACGCCCTCACCGACGACGGCCGGGTGCCGCTGGCCGGGTTCCTCGCCGAGCACGACATCATCGTCAACTGCGTACTGCAGGACACCGATGCGCCGCTGACCTTCCTCAGCGAGGAGGACCTCGGGCTGCTCGCACCGGGCACCCTCGTCATCGACGTGTCCTGCGACGAAGGCATGGGCTTCACCTGGGCGCGGCCCACGTCGTTCACCGACCCGATGTTCACCGTCGGCGACAACGTCCGCTACTACGGCGTGGACCACAGCCCGTCCTACCTCTGGGACTCAGCGACCTGGGAGAACAGCGAGGCCCTGCTCCCCTTCCTCCGGGCGGTACTCAGCGGCCCCGGCACCTGGCAGTCCAACGAGACCCTCCGGCGCGCCATCGAGATCCAGGACGGCGTCATCCGCAATCCCAACATCCTCTCCTTCCAGCACCGTTCGGCGGAGTACCCCCACCCGCACGCCTGAACCACCTGCTGACCTGCCGCCGGCCTCCCGCCCCACTGGGGCGACGGAGGCCGGCGGCAGGTCCGGAGACCCACGAAGCGCGGCTGCCCCGGGACGGAGGCCGGGAGCGGCTGAGTGCTCCGCAGCGCTCTCCAGCACGTCGAGCGCTGCGCACCAGAGCCGGGGGAGGTCCGGGCCGCCCGGGACTGCGGTGTCGGTGAGGAAGGTCAGCGAGAGCCGGCCGCGGTGGGTGGTCCAGGCCACGAAGAGCGGCTGCCCCGGGACGGAGACCGGGAGCGGGAGGACAGCGGCGACGGGCTCACCGGCGAAGGCCAGCGGCTTGCGTAGGCGGACGTCGGCCAGGGTCAGCGGGGTGTAGCGGGGGTCGATGCTGCGGCTGAGGCTCAGACTCCCGCACCAGTAGGGCATCTTCTGGTAGAGGACGCGGTGCCGCCGGCCCAGCTCGGCGAAGCGGGCGAAGGTGACCTGCTCCCGCAGCAGCCGCAGTTGTTCCAGCGGGGACGGCTCCGAGCACGGCAGCGGAACGCTCGCGACACCACTGCAGTTGCCGAGCCGCCGGTAAAGCCCGCCGGCCGGCCGCACGCTGACCGCGAGCGTCGCCCGCAGGCCGGGCCCCGGGGCTGCCCAGTCGGCCGGGTGCCAGGTGCGCAGGGCGGCGGTGAGGACGGCGAGGCAGATCTGGTTGACGTTCGCGCCGGTGGCCCGGCCGATCCCGTACAGCCGGGTCAGCTCGACCCCGGCGGTGTACGCGACGCGCCGGTCGCCCAACTGGCTGTCCGGCGCTACGTCCAGCGCCGACCAGCGGGTGGTACGCCGCATGGGCGGGAGCAGCTCCTTCAGCAGCGCCGCGTTCCAGCGCAGCGGCTCGTCCGGTACGACTGCGGGGAGCTCGCTCCCGGGCGAGGACAGGGGTCCGGACGGCAGTGGTACCGGCAGTGGTACCGGCAGTGACACCGGGGGCGGGCCGAAGAGCCGTTCGACGGTCTCGGCTGCCGCCAGGCCGTCCTGGAAGGCGTGGTGTGCCCGGTAGCAGAGCGCGAAGCCGCTCGGCCGCCGTACCAGCCAGATGCCCCAGAGTGGGCGGTCCCTGGGCAGGGGCCGGTCGAGCAGCTCCGTCAGGACCTCGTCGGGGCCGCCGAGGCTGCCGGGCTCCAGGTGGTGTTCGTGGACGTGCCGGCGGAGGTCGAACGACGGGTCGGGCTCCCAGCGGGGGCGCCGGGGTGATCCGCCGATCCGGAAGGTGAGTTCGGGCGTGGTGGTGAGCCGGGCGCGCAGGTGGTCGACCAGCTGTTCCATGGTCGGCGGCTCACCGTCCAGCAGCAGCGACAGTCCCAGGTGCATGGCCGAATCGCCGCCCCGGCGCGCGAGTTCGAGCAGGATGCGATCCTGCACGGACAGCACGGGCGGCGGTGGCGGAGCCTGCGGGGTGGCGGCCACCACCTGGTTCAGGACAGCGGACATGACGGCCTTTCGGTCAGGCCTGGGCGACGGCGAGGACGGTGTTCTGCCCACCGAAGCCGGCGGACAGCGACACGGCGAGCGGAATCGGACCCGGGCGGCACTCGGTGGGTACGTCCAGCTCGATGTCGGGGGCGAGGGTCACCAGATTGGCGGTGGGTGGTGCGAGACCACCCTCCACCGCCAGCACCGAGAACACCGCCTCCACCGCACCCGCCGCGCCCAGCAGATGGCCGGTCACCGCCTTGGTGGAGGTCACCGAGGGCCGGTGCGGGAACAGCCCGGCCAGCACGGCGGCCTCGACCCGGTCGCCGAGCGGCGTACCCGTGCCGTGGGCGTTGACGTGCGCCACGTCGGCGGGCGCCGCGCCGGAGTCGGCCAGCGCCGCGCGGAGGGCGGCGTCCAGGCCGGCTCCGTCCGGGCGGGGTTTCACCACGTGGTGGGCGTCGGAGGAGGACCCGTGCCCCAGGATTCGGGCCCGGACCCGCGCGCCCCGCGCGCGGGCGTCGGACACCCGCTCGAGGATCAGGACGCCCGCACCCTCGCCGATGACGAAGCCGTCACGATCAACGTCGAACGGCCGCAGTCCGCCTGACGGATCATCAAATCGATGGGACATCGCGTGCAGCCGATCGAACCCGGCGACGTAGTACGGGGTGATCGGGGCGTCGGCCCCGCCCGCGACGGCGATGTCGCAGCGGCCGAGCCGCAGCAGGTCAACCGCCGCGCCGACAGCGGTCGCCCCCGAGGCACAGGCGGTGTTGACGGTGAACGAGACGCCCGTCGCGCCGAGTTCGATCGAGAGCTGCGCGGTCAACGAGTTGGCGATCGAGCTGGGGACGGACATCGGGGAGAGGTTCTGCGCACCGTCGGCAAGCAGTACGCGGTGCTCGGCCTCATGCGTCAACCCCCCGGCCAGCCCTGACCCGAGGACGACGGCGACTCGTGCGCCGTCCCAACTCGAGGACTCCAGGCTGGAATCGGCCAGCGCGTCGAACGCGGCCAGCAGGGCCAGCTCCGTGCACCGGTCGGGCCTGCGGGCTCGGGCGCGCCCGAGCCGGGACGGTTCGAATCCCGGTACCCGGCAGGCGAGATGGGTCGGGTACGACTGCGACTGCGGCACCAGGTCGGCCGTGGGCACGCCCTTGCAGACCCGCTCCCAACTCGCGGCCCAGCCGTCCCCCGCCGGGGTCATCAGGCCGACGCCGGTGACACAGACCTCGGGCAGGCTCAACGGGACGCCACCAGCGACCGTCCGACCAACTCGGCGATCTCGCCGAGAGTCGCCGCGTCGTGGACCTCCTCCTCGGTGATCGCCACCCCGTGCTCCCGCCGCAGCACGAGCACCAACTCCGCGACGGCCAACGAGTCGAGCCCCGCCTCCTCGCGCATCATCCCGGGCGTCAGCTGCTCCTCGTCGAGGCCGATGGAGAGCAGGACGCCCTTCAGTTCGTCGAACACCGCTTCGTCGGACGTCGCCTTGCCCGCAGCGACCGCCTCGGTGGCAGCGGTGACTGCGGCTGTTTCGGGTGTTTCGGGTGCTCCGGTCGCCTCAGCGGGCGTCGCCTGGAATGACATGGTCGTACTCCGATTCATCTTCGTGGTCGCTTACGACTGCGGGCGGCTCCGGCAGCTCCCGCCGGGGCCGGGGAGTCCGCTCTCGTACCGACACCCGGATCTCACCGATAGTCAGCGAGAAGGTCGGCACCGGCTCGACCGGCTCCGGGGAGACCGGGCACAGCGCCCAGCGCGCGACCACCGAGGCCAGGGCGATGGTCAGTTGCGTCCAGGCGAAGCCCTCCCCCAGGCAGCCGTGTGCGCCGAGGCCGAACGGCAGGAAGGCCTCCCGGGTGACGCCGCCCGGCCGGTCCGGGGACCACCGCTCCGGATCGCAGCGCTCGGGGTCGGGGAAGAGCGCGGGGTCGCGCTGGAGCGCGTAGTAGGAGAACATCACCACTCCACCGGCCGGGATGCGGTAGCCCCCGAGTTCGGTGTCGGCCGTGGCCGCGCGCGAGATCAGGTAGCCGGGTGGGTAGAGCCGAAGGGCCTCGTGCAGCACCATCCGGGTGTACGGAAGCCGGGCGATGTTCTCGAACAGCGCTGTCCTGCCGCATAGTTCACCGTCCACCTCGCGCTCCACCCGCTGCCGGACCTCCGGGTTGCGGGTGAGCAGGTAGACCGCCCAGGAGAGCGTGCGGGACACCGACTCGGTACCGGCGACCAGGAAGGACATCGCCTCGTCGTGGACCTGCTGGTCGGCCATCCGCTCACCGGTGTCGGCGTCCTGTGCCTCCAGCAGCATCGACAGCAGATCCCGTCCGGCCCCGCCGGAAGCCCCACTGACAGCCCCACCGGCAGCCGCTCCGGTGTTCCTGGCGCGCTGAGTGGCCCGGCGCTCGGCGATGATCCCGCCGAGCAGGGCGTTCAGGCCGTCCATGCTGCGCCGGAAGCGCCGGTTGAGACCGGTCGGCAGCCTGGCGAGCAGCCCGGTCGGGTCGAGTCCCCGGCTTCCGGCCCAGGCCATCAACTGCGGTAGTGCGGCGACGATCTCGTCCACGCCGCGCTGGTCCACGCCGGTGGAGAAGAGGCAGCGGACCGCGATCTCGGTGGCCAGTTCGCTGAACTCGTGGTCCAGGTCGAGCACCGAACCGCTCCGCCAGCCGCTGACCCTGGCCTCGGTGAGGGTACTCATGACCTCGGCGTACTCGCGGATCCGGTCGTGGTGGAAGGCGGGCAGGATGAGCCTGCGCTGGCGCCGGTGGAACGCGCCGTCGGTGGCGAGCAGGCCGTTCCCGATGATCCGTTTCATCACCCGGAACTGCGGGCTGAGCCCGAACTCGCCCGCCCGCTTGGTGAGTACCTCGCGCACCAGGGCCGGGTCGTTGACGACGTACGCCCGCCCCGACCCCAGCCTGACAGCGACGACCTCACCGTGATCGCGCAAGGATTCGAGGAACGCCAGTCGTCCCCAAAGGAGTTGACGCGCGTGACCGACCAGCGGCAGAGCTCCCGGAGCCGTCACGGGCACGGAGCACCCAGTGCTTTCGAGCACGGTCGACCGATCCTTCCGAGATGCCGGCTGATGGTGGGCCGACGAGTCTGTGATCCGGTCCCGCCGTGAACGGACCGATGCAACCCCGGTCACCGGTCCGGCCGCAAGCCGAGAAGCCCGGACGACTCCAACGGGTGAATACCGTCACCCGCACAGGCGACGCTCACGCCGGTCCGTGCCCGGCTCCTGCTCCCTCGTCAGGCGCCCCCGGTCCGCCCTCCCCCTGAGGTCACCATCCGCCCGGACGGCCCGGCCCGACCGCGTGGGCCAGCGCGAGCAGCACGCAGACGTCGGCCAGCGCCGGGACGTCGTACAGCAGTGGCCGTGGACCGGCCTGGTCGGGTCTGCTGACGTAGCCGCCGCCGTACTGCTCGCAGCGCACCAGGTGGTCCAGCGCCCGGTGCCGCGCGGGGGCGTGCGCCCGGCTGCGGCTGAGCGCGATCACGGCGTAGGCCGTGCTGATCGGGTCGCTGGGGTCGCCGGGTTGATGCCCCCAACCGCCGTCCCCGTTCTGGACCCCGGCCAGGTACTCGGCCGCCCCCTGCTTCACCGCGACCGCAGCGCGGCGCAACTCCGGTTCTGTGCCCGGGTGGACGGTGTCGCAGGCCAGTGTGACCCGGAAGACGGCGTTGCTGAAGTTGCGGCTCCAGCTGCGTTCGAGGATGCCGCCACCTTGAGCGCTCCGACCGTCTCGACCAGTGATGAACGCGAGCCCCTGGTCGGCGGCGGCACGGTGTGCGGGGTTGGGGGCCAGCGCATTGACGGCGGCCGCCGTTATGGCGATCTCGGACTGCGTGCCGCGCGCGAAGGTCGGGAAGCCGCCGTCGGGGTTGCGCTGCGCCAACAGGTACCGCTCGGCGGCGGTGATCGTCCGGCGGTGCCGGTCAGGAGCGACGGCGCGGAGGAACTCGATGCCGTACGAGGCGTCGTCGACGTCGCTCTGCGCCACGCCCACGGTGAAGCCGAAGCCGCCGTCGGGGTTCTGCCGGGCGGCGAGCCCGTCCGACATGACGGCCAGCAGGGGTGCGGGGTGGGTGGTTCCGGCGAGCGCCGACCCGGCGATGGCGGTGGCGAAGACGTCCATCCCGGTGATGAACGGCAGGCCGCCGTCCGGGCGCAGCGCCGCGACGACCCCGGTCAACGCCCGTAGGACGGCGGGCCGGTGGGCCGGATGCTTGCGCAGGGCGAGCAGTCCGAGCAGCCGTGCGAGGTGGTTGCCCTCCCAGAGCGGGCCCGGCCGGACGGCCGGGGCGAGCGCCGCCCAGTCCTGCTCGGTGACCGCGCCCGGGTCGCCGGTGCCGAACGCGGCCATCACCTTCAGCGCTCTCATCTCCAGCTGGAGCCAGCTCTGTTGACCGTCGGCCCGGAAGGCGTCGAGCGAGGCGCACGGGAAGTCGGCGGCGCCGAGCTCGGCCAGCAGGGTCTGGAACATCAGGCGCTTGCGGGCGGCGGTGAAGTGTTCGAAGGGAGCCAGCGCCCGCACCACGAAGGAGTCACCCGGCACGCCGTCACCGAGTGCGGCCCGGCCCAGCGCGACCTGGATCGCGTCCGGCGGACGGATGTCGAGGGTGGTCTTCAGGAAACGGACCAGCCGGTCGCGCGCCTCGGAAGCAGCCTGCTCGGCGGTGAGCAGCGCCAGCAGCAGGGCCGACTCCAGGACGCGGCTCTCACAGGGCGCGGACACCAGTCCGTCGGGACCAACCCGCTCGGCCACCCGCCGGGCCAGCCGGTCACGACAGCGCAGAACTCCGTCCCGCTGCGCGCCGATCCGTCCGGGTCCGAATCCTCCGAATCCGGAGAAGGGCAGCGTTGAGGAGGTGGTCGTGGTCATCGATGTCTTCCCTGTCTTCCGTTAGGACGAAGCTTTCGTCGAACGCGCCTGCCAACGTGCCGAGCACCCGGCGGTCGAGCACCCATCCACCCGGAACCCGGTGGTCGCCGGGCCACGCGGTCGCTCAGCCCAGCAACCGCACAAGGGCCTGCCGACCGGCGGGGACGAACGGGTGCAGCAGTCCGTCCAGGACGTCCTGCGCCGGGACCAGTCCGTACCAGGCGACCTCGGCCGGGTCGGGGAGTACCGGTCCGGTGAGGCGGGCACGATGGACGGCGAGCCAGCACGGGCCGGCCGGGGAGTCGTGGCGGGTGCGGAACACCTCGTGCAGGGCCGGCCTGACTCCGAGCTCCTCGTCCAACTCGCGGGCTGCTGCAGCCCGGTAACTCTCCCCGGCTCGCACCGATCCACCGATCAGCACGTCGTAGTGGCCGCCGAAGACGGCAGCGCGAGCCGGCCTGCGGTAGACCAGGACCCTGCCCTCCCGGTCGCCGCAGACCGTCGCTGCCACCCGGTAGTACAGGCCCAGCCCCGCAGCCTCTCCGCGCGGCCCCCGACCGGCCGGCCGGTCCTCCGCGTCCACGAAATCGACCGTCTCCGGCACCATCCTGTCGACCACCTCAAGCCTCACCCGAGCCTGCCGGCGAAGATCGAATATCACTCAGAGCATCGAATAGCATACGCTCCGCAATGTCAAAGCTTCGGCGGACGCCCGGACCGAGCAGGAGAGCCGAATGACCACGGCAGCCCCCCACTTCACCGTCCCGTTGCCGAATTCCGGCGCCGATACACCTCCTGGCGCTCCTCCTCACCTGCCTCCCGAACTGGGCGAAAGCCGAGTAGCGGACTGGCAGGCCTCCGGGCAGGAGATGATCGCCCTGCTCACCGAGGCCCGCGAGCTGGGACCGATCAGCCGGTTCCGGCTCGGCTCGCGGCAGACCGTTCTGGTCACCGGTCCGGAGCAGGTACAGCACATCCTGGCCCAGCATCCCGACCGGTACGTCAAGCGCTCCCACCGCGCCCGGCTGCTCCTTGGCGACGGGGTGATCTCCGCCTCCGGGGACGCCTGGAAGAACCAACGCCGCCTGTTGCAGGCCCAGTTCACCGCAACCGGGGTCCGTCGCCACGAGCACCGGATCGCCGGGGCCGCGCGGCGCACCGCCGACCGCTGGGCCGAGAAGGCCCGTACCGGCGAACTGACCGACGTCGGGGAGGACATGCAGTTCTTCGCCCTCGACACCATCTGGCGCTGCCTCACCGGCCACCCGCTGGACGCGGTCACCCACCGCGAACTCTCGTCGATCGAAGCGGTGGTGGCCGCCCTGCCGACAGCGGCCGCCGCACCGGACGGCGGACCGGACGCGATGGCCGCCGACCTGGCCCGGATCGACGCCACCGCCGAGCGCACCATCGCAGCCGCCCGTGAGGAGGCCGCCGAGCGGCCCGCCGAGGAGGCCCTCCCGGACGGCGCTCCGCTGCTGCAGCTCCTGCTGGAGACGGCCAGGACCCGGCCGGAGTACACCGACCGCCTCATCCGGGACGAACTCGTCACCGTGCTGGCCGCCGGGCACGAGACCACGGCGAAGACCCTCTCCTGGCTGTTCCTCCTGCTGGACCGGCACCCGGAGGCCCGCGAGTGGGTGGCCGCCGCCGACCGTCCGGGCTCACCCGTCGGCCGCAAGGAGGCGATCCACGCCCTGGTCAGCGAGACACTCCGGCTCTACCCGGCGGTGTGGCTGATCCCCCGCCACGCGCCCGAGGACGACCTCGTCGACGGCTACCTGATCGAGGCGGGCAGCGATGTCCTGGTCTGCCCGTACCTGACCCACCGCGACCCCGAACTCTGGCCCGATCCCGAGCACTTCGATCCGGAGCGGTTCCTCACAGCCGGTCGCCGACCGGTCCGGCCCGGCGCGTACTACCCCTTCGGGGTCGGCGCCCGCGCCTGTCTCGGCTTGCAGTTCGCGATGCGCGAGATGGCCGTACTGCTCGACCTGCTGCTCCCGGCCTACCGGCCCGCTTTCCGGAGCACCCCGGCCGCCACCGTCTTCGGGGCCAACCTGCGCCCGGACGGCTCCATGCCGGCCCGCATCCAGGCCGTCCCGCCGTCGTAGACCGTTTCGTAGACCGTCTCGTAGACCGCAGCCGCCGGACGCGCTCGGCCCGGCGGCTGCCCGGAGCCCCCACAGCGCACACCCTGGATTGCCGGTCGACCGGGTGCCCAGGCCAGGCCAAGCCAGGAGCCAGGCGTTCGGGGGTGGCGGGCCTGGGCAGGATGCCGGCTTAGTTCCACCCGACGTCGCGCCCGCGACCCCCCGCGCCGGCAGCAGCGAACCTGCCGCCCAAGGCGGCGACGTGGCTGCCGGAGATCCGGGGCGGGTTCTCCTGGATGACACCGGGGTCGCCGGGGTCGCCGAGATCGGTCCGGGTCGTGGAAAGCCCCCCTCTGGTGCTGAGCTGCGCGGTGGGGATCGGCCCAGCTACCCTTCCACAAAGGGAGTTGGCGGTATTTCCGGAAGCGGACATGGGGAACTCCATACCGGTTAGGGGTATCTCAGGATCTCGCAGCGAACATAGCACCGGGTCGATTTCGGCGGCGCCGACCGCAAACCGGCTATTGATACCCACCGGGGGTATCAATAGCCGATCACCCACGAGCTGTTCGCGGAAGCAGCGACCCACCGCTTCACCCGCACCGAAGCGGGCTCACCTCGGACGTTCCCACCGGCACTCGTCGCCTCCGCCCCAGGCCCGGACGTCACCGAGAAGTACGCCCCGGAGCCGCCAGCGGCATCCTCCTCGACACAGCAGATCACCGGTCACTCCGTCACCTCGCAGCCCCGATCGCCGTCCGACCCCGCACCCGGCCCGGCCGCAGCGCGGCCGCAAGCCGTGTTCCCGGATACCGCCCCCGGGTAAAGTGGTCTTCGCAGACCCGGGAACAACCGCCGGAGCGGTCAAGCGATCCGCCGGCCCTCGCCGCCCGGGCGACAGCCACGAAGGCCACGAAGGGTATGGGAGTGGAGAGGACCATGGTCAGCTACACCAACAACAAGGACGACGTCCTCAAGCGCCTGCGCCGGATCGAGGGCCAGATCCGTGGGCTCCAGCGGATGGTCGAGAGCGACACCTACTGCATCGACGTACTGACCCAGGTCTCCGCCAGCACCCGCGCCCTCCAGTCCTTCGCCCTGCAGCTCCTGGAGGAGCACCTCGCGACCTGCGTCAGCCGCGCGGTCGCCGAGGGCGGCGACGAGGCGGCGCTGAAGCTGAAGGAAGCCAACGACGCCATCGCCCGCCTGGTCCGCTCCTGAGCACCCCGCCCTTGTCTCCCTCTTGACGCGGATCGTCGCCGACGATCCCCCCGTTCCGGGTCGCGCCCTGCTACAGTCGATGTCAGTTGCAGTTGTGGTTCCCATACTTTTGTGTGCGCCTGCTGGTTGTAACCAACAGGCGCATTTCTGTTTTCCCAGGGTCTCCCCGGGTGGGTCATCATCGCGGCGACGCGAAACTCGCGAAGTGCGGGTTTCGGACAGCCCCTCGAAGGAGAGATTCTTATGGCTACTGGCACCGTGAAGTGGTTCAACGCGGAAAAGGGCTTCGGCTTCATCGAGCAGGAGGACGGCGGCGCTGACGTGTTCGCCCACTACTCGAACATCAACGCTCAGGGCTTCCGTGAGCTGCTTGAGGGCCAGAAGGTCGAGTTCGACGTCACGCAGGGCCAGAAGGGCCCGCAGGCGGAGAACATTCGCCCGCTGTAATTTCTGAGAGCTGGGGCCCGCACCGTGCATTCGCACAGTGCGGGCCCTTTGCCGTTGCGGGACACTGGGTACACGTACCGGTACGCCTACGCCGAGGAGGCCCTCGTGCCCGTCGACCCGACCGACCCCGAAACGTTCGAGACCGACGACGATCAGGCCCCCGACCCCGAGGCCTCGGAGGCCGACCTCGCCGAACAGCACACCGGCCTCACCCCCACCCACGACGACCCGCTCACCGACCTCGACCCCACCGCCGCCGACCCCGCCGACGTCACCGAACAGTCCCGCGTGGTCGAACTCGACGAGGACGACTACCGGTAACGGCGGGAACACGGCAGCGCGATAACAACCAGTGATCATCCGATTGTCACTCTTGCCCCTTATCGGAGTGTTTCAGCCCCGGAGTCTCACCGCCTGAGTTTCAACCCCGGGAACTCCGGGAACTCCGAATTCTGAGATCCGGCGGGCCCTTCGAGACGTGCCGGTAGGCATCACGCCGCTCCTGCAACGCACCGTTGTACAACGAGCAGTGGTCCCGCAGCATCTCACCGAGGGCCTGGGCCTGACCGACGATGGGCCGCATGACGAACTTGCACGCACGGATCATCACGGCCCACCCCCTTCGTGGCTGACGTTCGATCAACATGCCACACACCACTGACAATGCGCACGGTGCTCCGGCGCTACGCGCGTGGTGCAGCGGGACGGGGAGAACGCGATCACGCTCTCCCCCGGCGCGAACGGGCACCTGGACGTGGCCACCCTGGAGAGGATCACCGCCTGCGGGCCCGCCGGCGACGGGCGCACCGATGGCGGGCTCGTGGGTCCGGCCGACACCCTGCTGCTCCAGCTCGAAGTGCCGCTGCCCACGGTGCCGGCCGCAGCCCGGGCAGGACGTGAAGCCGGGGCACTCGTCGTGCTGAACGCGGCTCGGCTGCCGGAAGCCGCCGAGTCGGGGGGTCCGGTGCTGCGCTGGGTGGACGTACTGGTCGTCAACGAGACCGAGGCGGTCGGCCTGCTGGAGCCCTCGGGCCGCCCTTGGACCGGGCGGCGGATCGGGCGGCGGACCGGGACTGGATCGCGCACGCGCAGCAGCTCCGCCGACTCGGCCCCGCGACGGTCGTGATCACCCTCGGGGCAGCGGGCGCGGTCGCCGTCGACGCCGAACGCGCCTGCCGGGAACCGGCATTCAGGGTTGCGGCGGTGGACACCGTGGGCGCGGGAGACTCATTCTGCGCGCAGTTGACCGTGGCCCTCGGCGCGGGGCGCCCGCCGCCGGAGGCCGTACGCCGGGCGTGCGCCGCCGGAGCGCTGGCGGCGACCCGATCCGGCGCGCAGGCTTCGCTGCCGACAGGCACGGCGGTCGACGGGCGCGGCGGTCGACGGGCGCGGCGGTCGACGATCTCCTTGAACGTGAGACGCCAGAACCAGCACGAACGGGCTCGCCCGCAGCGGTGGTGCGCTGCGGGCGAGCCCGTTCGTCCGGCGGGGGCCGGGTGCGACCCCGGGCTCGTCAGAGCTTGAAGAGCTTGGTGTAGGGCGAGATCACGCGGACCTGGCGGCCACCGAAGTCGACGAGTACCGCGATGTCACCGGCGCCCTCGACACCGATGGTCCGGCCGAGGCCGTGCACGTCGTGCGAGACGCGGTCGCCCACGGCGAAGTGCTTCAGGGGTGGCGGGACCGGCGTTTTGAAGGGGCTGGTGGGCAGGGGACGCCGGGCCGCGGCTGATTTCATCATCAGGACCAGTATGCGCCCGAAACGACTGACGCCAGCCATACGCGGTGGTAACGGATTTGAATGGCCATCGGAATATCTGTCTGATGCACGGACGGCAGCCGAAGGGCACCCCTACAGACTGTGACCTCCGGCACCAGGTGACGGGCGACACACTCGATCGTGGCTTGCTCCTCCCGTTTTGGCTCGCAGCCTGCTACAGTCGGTGTCAGTTGCAGTTGTGGTTCCCATGAACTTTTGTGTGCGCCTGCTGGTTGTGACCATCAGGCGCATTTCTGTTTCCCCGGGTCTCTCGGGGCGGGTCATCATTGCGGCTAAGCGAAGCCCGTGAAATGCGGGTTTTGGACAGCCCCTTGAAGGAGAAATTTTTATGGCTACTGGCACCGTGAAGTGGTTCAACGCGGAAAAGGGCTTTGGCTTCATCGAGCAGGACGGTGGCGGCGCTGACGTCTTCGCCCACTACTCGAACATCAACGCCCAGGGCTTCCGCGAGCTGCTCGAGGGCCAGAAGGTCGAGTTCGACGTCACGCAGGGCCAGAAGGGCCCGCAGGCCGAGAACATTCGCCCGCTCTGATTTGTAGCACCGCTGCCCGGGTCTGACCCGGACCGCATCTGAAGGGCCCGTACCGTGTTCGCACGGTACGGGCCCTTCGCCTTTTCCCCGCCGGCAGCCCCGGCCGCCGGCCCGGGTGCCACTGGGCTACCGGGGCTGGCGGCCGGTCGACTGCCCTACCGGAGCAGGCCGTCGAGGAAGGCGTTGCCGAAGACTCGGTGCGGGTCGTAGCGGTCGAGGACGGCGACGGCCTCGTCCCAGCCCGGGCCGCCGCCGGCCCGGAGGGCGTCGGGGATGGTGTGACCCAGGATGTCGGGATCGGCCCAGGCGGCGTCGGCGGTGTAGGCCCAGCCCTTGGACCACTCGACCCGCAGGCCGGCCCGGGTGCCGTCGCAGAGGCCCAGCAGGTACTGCTCGATCTCGCGGCAGAACGCGTGCAGGCCAGGGGTACTCGGGAGGGTGAGGATGTCCAGCCAGATGGCGGTGTCCCACTCCGGCCGGTCCGCCCGTGGCCGGAGGGCGGAGAGCAGCGGCGGAAGGGCGCCCGTGACCCCGGAGGCGGCCGGGTCGTCCAGGCCGGTGACCCGGATCTCGACCGCGCCGTTCATCGGGAACTCGCCACGGGCCTGGTACTCCGCCAGCAGCCCCTGGTAGAAGGTCGTGAACTGGTTGACCACCCACTGGATGTCGGCCCGGCGGGCGAGGATCGCGTACCCGTTGGCCGTCACCCGCAGGGTGGTGGGCCGGACGTACTGGAGCAGGTTGCGGGAGGCGCCCCACAGGTCGGAGCTCAGGCCGCCGCCCAGCAGGTGGGCGAGCGCGTCCCCGCTCAGCAGGTTGCGCAGCAGGCTGCCGGAGAGCAGCAGGTCGGTGAGGTCCCCGGTGAGGCCGATGGTGGTGATCAGGTACTGGAGTTGGCCGAAGGTCGGCGCCAGGCCCCAGGACCCGCCGACGAGTTGGCCGGCCAGTTCGGCGAGCGGCTGCGGGATGTTGTCGGAGAACGGGTAGTTGTACGGCTCGGTGACCTGGTGGCCGAACAACGGCTGCCCCGGGGTGACCTCCCAGGTCTTCAGCCAGGGGTTGGCGGTGAAGGCGAACCAGATCGCCTCGGCCCGGCCCGTCCGGCTCACGAAGTCGGCGAGGGTCTGCCCCCCTGGGGTGCCGGGCGCGGCGAACAGGTCGGCGGCCGGGATGTCGACCCGGCTGACGCAGCGCAGGTTCTGGTCCGCACCGACCCGGAGCACCACCTCGGTGAGGAAGGCCCGGCCCAGGTGGACCAGGAAGGCGGCGCTGTCGGCCTCGGAGCGGTCGAAGGTGCGGAGCACGTAGTGGCCCGCTGTGCCGTCCCAGACCACGGCGGTGAGCGAGGTGACCTGGTTGCTCAGCGTGCCGAAGCCGTGACCGGGCGGCGGCGTCTCGCCGACGGCGGGGACGGCGGTGCCGTGACCGCCGATGGCGAGCGCACCGCCCACGCTGAGATCCCCGGGCGCCGGGCAGGCCGCGACGCCGAGACCGCGATCCGCCAGGAAGGCGAGCAGCGCCTCCATCGACGTGCCGGTCTGCACCCGCACACTGGAGCTGTCGGCGAGCGAGACGGCGGTGAGGTGGGCGGTGGTGTCGACCAGCAGCACCTGGGCCGAGGCCGGTGTGGCGTCCGCAACGGTGAGCGGCGCCCAGCCGTGCCGGTGACCCTGCGCGCGCAGTCGCCAGCCGTTGGCGTTGGCCCAGTCCGCGAGGTCGGCGACCTGCTGCGGGGTGCTGGGAGCGCACGTCCAGAGTGCGTCGGTACGGATCTCACCGGCCCAGTTCTCGTACACCTGCTGGTACGGCGCGATCCCGGACGGCAGCGCGGGCGGCGCCACGCCGACCGCCTGGGCGCTGTCCGGCCCGATGGCACCCCGCAGGATCCAGGCCGCCCCGCCCAGCGCGGCGGAGGCGGCCAGCATGCCCCGCCGCGTCATCCCGCCCGTGCCGCCCCCGCCGGTAGTTCCGACTGCCCGTTCGTCCGTCATGTCCCCGCCCCCACCTGCCGTGCCGTCAGTTCCGTCGTACCGGGCACGACCCTAGGGCAGCGAACGGACGACCGGGGGTCGAACTGATCAACGCCACCCGATCGGGTGACGCCGCCCACCATCTGCCGGTCGGTCCAAGAGCCTCCGCTCCAGGTTCAGCCGCGCGGCAGGGTTCCGCCGAGCAGGTCGCGGACCAGGACCAGCAGTTCGTCCGGGTCGGCTTCACCCAGTCGGTCGAAGGCACCGCTGCCGCGTCCGAGCATCACGCCGACGAAGGCTGCCACCGCGACCTCGGCCCGGAGCTGCGGGCGGTCCAGGCCGACCCGGGTGAAGTGCTCGCGCAGGGGGCCGACCAGGCGGCTGTGGAGTTGGGTACGGGCGGCCTCCTGGACCACCGGGTCGTCGTACGGCTGCACTGTCACCCGGAAGGCGGGCCCGGGGCCGCGTCGCAGGACGCCGTCGAGCAGCGTCCGCAGCCGGTCCTCGTCCAGCAGGTCGGCCGGTGGATCGGCACCGAACTCGGCGTTCATGGCGGCGATGTAGAGCTGCGTCTTGCCGCCGTAGTAGCGGGCGATCAGGGTGGGGTCGACGCCGGCGCGTTCGCCGATCTCGCGGGTGGTGGTGCGGTCGAAACCGCGCTCGGTGAACAGCTCCACCGCCGCCCGCAGCAGCAGCTCGCGGCTGCGAGACGCGTCCCGGCGCCGGGCGGCAGGCTCCGCCGGACGGTCGGGGGTCACCCGGTCACCTTCGTCACCTTCACCGTGCTCTGCCGCACAACCGACTCCTCGTCCACGCCCGGCCGTACGGCGGTGCGCCGCCGTGGCAGGACGATCGTAACCACCGTGGCGACCACCCACACCGCACAGCCGATCAGCGCGGCGGTCCCGTAGCCGGCACCGGACGGGAGCAGCCTGCCCGGCGCGGTGTGGGCCTGCAACACCGCCGCGCTCAGCGCGCTGCCGGTGGAGTAACCGACGTAGCGCAGCACCTGGTTGAAGCCGATGGCACTGCCGGTCTCCCCCGCCGGGACGGCCCCGACGATCAGTCCGGGCATCACAGCGAAGGTGCAGCCGACGCCGAGCCCGGCGATCCCCATCACGACGAACAGCTCCCACAGGCTGCCGCGCGCGCAGGCGAAGCCGAGCAGGGCCAGCAGCGAGACGACGCAGCCGATCGGCAGCACCAGGGCCGCGGAGGTACGTCGGGCCAGCACCGGCACGACCTTGCTGGCCGCGACGCTGGCGATCGAGAACGGCAGCAGGACCAGGCCGGTGACGACGATGGAGGCACCGAAGCCGTACCCGGCCGCGACCGGGGTCTGCACGAACCGCGTCACCAGGGATATCAGCAGGTAGATCGCCACTCCGGCGACCAGCCCGGCCACGTCGGCGGTCAGCACGACCGGGTTCCGGGCCAGCCGGAGGTCCACCAAGGGGTGGGCGGTGCGCAGCTCGTGGACCGTCCACCAGGCGAGCAGCAGGACGGACGTCGCCGCCAGGGCGAGCAGCCCGGGTGACGTCCAGCCCCAGGCCTCACCCTCGCTGAGGACCAGCAGCAGCCCGGCGAGCGCGGCGCCGAGCAGCACCGCGCCGAGCGCGTCGAGCGGGCTGGGCGCGCGGTCGGTGGTCGGCGGAAGCACCACCGCCGCTGCGACGAGGGCGAGGGCGGCGATCAGGGCGCCGAACCAGAACCCGGCATGCACGCCCAGGGACTGCGAGATCAGCCCGGTGAGCGGGTAGCCGAGACCGACACCGGCCACGGTCGTGATCGAGAGCAGAGCCACGGCGGAGTGCGAGCGTCCGACGGGGACGGTGTCGCGGGCGGTGGCGATGGCGAGCGGGGTGAGCCCGAGGCCGACGCCCTGCAGTGCGCGGCCCGCCACCAGCCAGCCGAAGCCGAGCGGGAGCGCGGCCAGCACGCTGCCGAGCAGGACGACGGCGGCGCCACCGAGGATCACCGCCCGCCGCCGGGGCCCGTCACCGAGCCGTCCCATCGCGGGGGTGGCGACCGCGCCGACCAGCAGCGTGACGGTCAGCGACCACTGCGCGCTGGAGAGGGAGACGTGGTCGAGAGCGGCGATGGTCGGGACCAGCGGTGCGCCGAGGCTGCTGATCACTGCCACCACCATGCCGAGGAACACCAGCACCGGCACCAGCGCCCGCTGCCGCCACTGCGGCCGGTCCGTCCAGCTCTCCACGGATCCCCCAGGCATATGTCATCAGCTGATGTCTTCAGCTGATGACAGCATAAGCGTGAGAGTGCGGATGTCCAGCACGGAAGGGGGGCGCCTCGGGTGGTGCGTGGGCGCATGGTGCGGGCCTCGGGCGGTGCGGGGGCGCGCGGCGCGGGTGCCCTGCCGGTCGTACCGGAACCCCGTCCCCCACGACGGGCTCGTCTCCCCGGTACACGACTGTGGCCAGTTCACCCGCCGCAGTGCCGCGCGTCCCCCTCCCTCTTTCACCTGGCCGCCGACGGTCTTCGTCGGCGTCGGGACGGTCCGCGACTCCCCCACGGAGCGGAACCGTCTCCTCGTCCATGACGCTATGCCCCGGAAGATCGGTCCCGGCGCTCCCTGACGGGCCCTTGGCGCGAACGGCATCGATCTTGACGCGCTCCACACGCCCCCGCCCGCAAGCCCCCACACCCCCAGGTCAGGTCAGGGCTGGTAGCGGTACCCGATCCCCGGCTCGGTGACCAGGTACCGGGGCCGGGCCGGGTTGGGCTCCAACTTGCGGCGCAGCCCGGCGAAGTAGACCCGCAGGTAGTTGCCGCGTTCCTCCTGGTCCGGGCCCCAGACCTCGCGCAGGATCTGCCGGCCCGGGACGAGCCGCCCCGGGGTCGCCACCAGGAGCGTGAGGATCTTCCACTCGGTCGGGGTGAGCCGTACCAGCCCGGCCGGACCGGTCACGGTGGTCGCCGCGACGTCGATCTCGTACGCGCCGACCGTGACCCGGGGCACCGGCTGTCCCACCGGCGGGCGGCGCAGCACCGCGCGCAGCCGGGCGAACAGTTCGTCCATCGAGAAGGGTTTGGTGAGGTAGTCGTCGGCTCCGGCGTCGAGCGCGCGGACCTTGTCGGCCGAGCTCTCGCGCCCGGAGAGGACGATGATCGGCACCGGGCTCCAGGCCCGCAGGCCCCGGATGATGTCGATGCCGTCGAGGTCGGGCAGCCCGAGGTCGAGCAGCACGGCGTCCGGAGTGGTTTGGCCCGCCGAGTCCAGGGCCGCCTGGCCGGTCGCGGCGGTGAGGACGGAGTAGTGCCGGGCATGCAGGTTGATCTTCAACGCGCGTAGCAGTTGCGGTTCGTCGTCGACCACCAGTATGTGGCTCACTCCACGGCCCCCTCGGCCAGCTCGGACTCTGCCGCCTCAAACCCTGCTGCCCCGAGCCCCGCTGCCCCGGGCCGGACGGCCGCCGGCAGGGTGAGCAGCATGGTGGTGCCGCCGCCCGGGGTGTCCTCGACCTCCAGCGAGCCGCCCATCGCCTCGGCGAGGCCGCGCGAGAGCGCGAGGCCGAGGCCGACGCCGGTGGTGTTGTCGGTGTCGCCGAGGCGCTGGAAGGGCAGGAAGACGCGGTCCCGGTCCTCGGGGGCGATGCCGGGGCCCCGGTCGATGACCCGGATCTCGACCCGGTCCTGGTGGCTGCTGGCGGCGACCAGGACGGGTGCGCCGGGGGCGTTGTAGCGCAGCGCGTTGGTGATGACGTTGGCCAGTACGCGTTCCAGCAGCGGCGGGTCGGCGAGCACGGCCGGGGCGGTTTCGAGGTCGAGCGGCTGGACGGGGGCGTCCGGGTCGGCGAGCGAGTCCAGGGCGCGCGGCAGCACCTCGTCGAGGTGGGTCTCGGCCAGGTGCAGGGTGAGCGCCCCGGCCTGCAGGCGGCTCATGTCGAGCAGGTTGTCGACCAGGCCGGTCAGCTTGACGAGCGACTCGTCGGCGGTGGCGAGCAGTTCGGCCTGGTCCTCCGGGGAGAACTCGACGTCGGGGCTGCGCAGCGAGCCGACCGAGGCCCGGGCGGCCGCGAGCGGCGTACGGAGGTCGTGGCTGACGGCGGCGAGCAGCGCGGTCCGCATCCGGTCGGCGGCCTTTATCGGCTCGACCTCGGCGGCGACGGTGGCGAGCCGGTCACGCTCGAGGGCGGCGGCGATGTGGGCGGCGAACGCGGCCAGTACGCGCTGGTCGGCGGCGGGCAGCCGACGGCCCGTCAGGACGAGCAACGCGTCCGTACCGGCCGGGACTTCGGTGACCTCGCGCTCGCCGCTCGACTCCACCCCGGAGTCGCTGCGGGCGAGCACCTCGCCACCGGTCCGGGCCAGCAGGGCGACGGACTCCATGCCGAAGGCCGTACGGGACTTGTCCAGCAGCGCGGGCAGTGCGTCGGCCCCCCGCAGCACGCTGCCCGCGAGGGTGGAGATGGTCTCGGCCTCGGCGGTGGCGCGGGCGGCCCGGGCGGTCTGCCTGGTGGCGCGGTCGACCACGGTGGAGACGGTGAGCGCGACGGCCGCGAAGACCACCAGGGCGATCACGTTGTTGGTCTCGCCGATCGTGAAGCTGTGGACGGGCGGGATGAAGTAGTAGTTCAGCAGCAGCGAGGCGATCAGCGAGGCCATCAGCGCGGAGAACGCCCCGCCGAGCAACGCCACCGCCACCACCCCGAGTTGGAAGATCAGCGCCACGGCGGTGAGGTTCACGGAGTGCAGCTGGGAGAGCACTGCGGTGAGGAAGGCGGGCAGGACGAGTCCCGAGGTGAAGCCCGCGATCGTACGCCGCTTGGAGTGCCGGCGCCCGAGCGAGGGCAGTCGGCCCCGCCCGGTGAACTCGTGGGTGACCATGTGGACGTCGATGTCCTCGGACGCGTCGACGGTCGTCTCGCCGATGCCGGGGCCGGTCAGGAAGCGGTTGATCCGGCCGCGCCTGCTGGTGCCGAGCACCAGCTGGGTGGCGTCGTGCGCGCGGGCGAAGGCGAGCAGCGCGGTCGGGATGTCGTCGCCGATCACCACGTGGTAGCTGCCGCCCAGCGTCTCCACCAACTGCCGCTGCTCGGCCAGGTTTCCGGGGGACGCCCCGGCCAGACCGTCGCTGCGGGTGATGTGGACGGCGAGCAGCTCGCCACCGGCCGTCCGGTCCGCGATCCGGGCGGCCCGGCGGACCAGGGTCTCGCCCTCGGGGCCGCCGGTGAGCGCGACCACCACGCGCTCGCGGGTCTCCCAGACCCGGTCGATGTTGTGGGTGGCCCGGTAGTCCCGCAGGCCCTCGTCCACCCGTCCCGCGACCCAGAGCAGGGCGAGTTCGCGCAGCGCGGTCAGGTTGCCGACGCGGAAGTAGTTGGAGAGCGCGGCATCCACCTTCTCGGCCTTGTAGACGTTGCCGTGGGCCATCCGCCGGCGCAGCGCCTGCGGGGCCATGTCGACCAGTTCGAGCTGGTCGGCCTTGCGGACGACCTCGTCGGGCACGGTCTCGCGCTGCGGGATGCCGGTGATCTTCTGGACGACGTCGTTCAACGACTCCAGGTGCTGGATGTTGACGGTGGTGATGACGTCGATGCCCGCCGCCAGCAGCTCCTCGATGTCCTGCCAGCGCTTGGCGTGCCTGCCACCGGGGATGTTGGTGTGGGCGAGTTCGTCCACCAGCGCGACCGAGGGCCTGCGGGCGAGCAGCGCGTCGAGGTCCATCTCCTTGAAGTCGGTCCCCCGGTAGGTCCGGGTGAGCCTCGGGATGACGTCGAGACCCTCGAGCATGTTCTCGGTGTGGACGCGCCCGTGGCACTCGATGTAGCCGACCGCCACCTCCGCCCCGCGCTCCTGTCTGCGCCGGGCCTCGTCGAGCATCCGGTACGTCTTGCCGACGCCGGGAGCCGAACCGAGGTACACCCTCAGCCGGCCACGGCGGGTCAGGGAGCCGGGGGTGAGGTCGCGAGACATGGGCGCTGCTCTTTCCTGCGAGGGCGGCGGGTAGGACCGTTGCTTCTCTGCTCAGCATCGGTGCGGTGCGTGGTGTTCCGCTATGCGGAACGAAAACGTGGGCGACCGGCCCGGGTACGGGGTGTGCTCCCCCCGTACCCGGGCCGGTCTGTTCACTCGGCGAGCCGAAGTGACACGGCGGGTGTCACTTCGTTTCGCTGAGAGCCTTGTTGAGGAGCAGAACGTTGACGCCGGGGTCGCCGAGGAAACCGGCCGAACGGCCCTCGGTGTACTTGTCGACCAGCTTGGTCACGGTGTCCACGGACAGGCCGCGGGTCTTGGCGACCCGGTTGACCTGCTCCTTGGCGTACGCGACCGAGATCTCCGGGTCGAGGCCCGAGCCCGAGCCGAGCAGCGCGTCGGCCGGGACGCTCGCCGGGTCGACCCCGTCGAAGGCGGCATCGGCGGCGCGGTTGTCGTTGACCTGCTTGAGCAGCACGTCGCTGTTCGGACCGAGGTTCGAGGCGCTGGAGCTCTTCGGGTCGTACCCCGTACCGGCGGCGGACGGACGCGGCTGGAACCACTTGGGGTCCGGCTGCGCCTGCTCCTTCGGGTCGTTGGGGTTCTTCTTCGGCAGGTTGAAGTTCTGGCCGAGCAGGCTCGACCCGATCTCCTTGCCGTCGGCGGACTTGACGATGGACCCGTTCGCCTTGTCACTGAAGGCGACCTGGCTGACGCCGGTGACCAGCAGCGGGTAGGCGATACCGAGGACCACGGTCATCACCAGCAGCATCCGCAGGGCGGTGAAGTGGGTGCGGACGGAGGTGGGCAGGGGCTTGGGCATGATGGGCTTCCTCCGTTTTCTAGCGCAGGCCGGGGATGAACTGGACGATCAGGTCGATCGCCTTGATCCCGATGAAGGGCACGATCAGACCGCCGACGCCGTACACCAGGATGTTCCGGCGGAGCAGCGAACTTGCGTCGGACGGGCGGTACTTGACCCCGCGCAGCGCGAGCGGGATGAGGCCGATGATGACCAGGGCGTTGAAGATGATCGCCGAGGTGATCGCCGACTTCGGGCTGTGCAGAGCCATGATGTTGAGGTGGCTCAGGCCCGGGTAGACGCTGACGAACATCGCCGGGATGATCGCGAAGTACTTCGCGACGTCGTTGGCGATCGAGAAGGTGGTCAGCGCGCCACGGGTGATCAGGAGCTGCTTGCCGATCTCGACGATCTCGATCAGCTTGGTGGGGTTGGAGTCCAGGTCCACCATGTTGCCGGCCTCCTTGGCCGCCATGGTGCCCGTGTTCATCGCCACGCCCACGTCCGCCTGGGCAAGAGCCGGAGCGTCGTTGGTGCCGTCACCGGTCATCGCGACCAGCTTGCCACCCTCCTGCTCCTTCTTGATCAGGGCCATCTTGTCCTCGGGGGTGGCCTCGGCGAGGAAGTCGTCGACGCCGGCCTCCTCCGCGATCGCCTTGGCCGTCAGCGGGTTGTCACCCGTGATCATGATGGTCTTGATGCCCATCCGGCGGAGCTCGTCGAACCGCTCCTTCATGCCCTCCTTGACGACATCCTTGAGGTAGATGACGCCGAGGGCGCGCGCGGCCGCGTCGCCGATCTTGGAGGCGACCAGCAGCGGGGTGCCACCGGCGGCCGAGATGCCGTCGACCAGGTCGGCGACGTCCTTGCCGACCGTGCCGCCGTTCTCGGTGACCCAGTTGGTGACCGAACCGGCCGCACCCTTACGGACGGAGTGGATGCCGCCCGCCCGTCGCCCGCCGCCATCCTCGCTCGAGGCGCTGCGCGCCACACCTTCTGATTCGTCGAGGTCGACACCGGACATCCGGGTCTGGGCGGTGAACGGGACCCAGGTGGCGTGCGTCAGCTCGCCCTGGGCACGGGCCCGCAGGCCGTACTCGGTCTTGGCCAGGACCACGATCGAGCGGCCCTCGGGGGTTTCGTCCGCGAGGGAGGAGAGCTGGGCCGCGTTGGCCAGCTCGTCGGTGCCGATCCCGGCGGCCGGGAGGAACTCGGCGGCCTGGCGGTTGCCGAGCGTGATGGTGCCGGTCTTGTCGAGCAGCAGGGTGTTGACGTCGCCGGCGGCCTCGACGGCGCGGCCCGACATGGCCAGCACGTTGCGCTGCACCAGGCGGTCCATACCGGCGATGCCGATCGCGGAGAGCAGCGCGCCGATGGTGGTCGGGATGAGCGCGACGACCAGGGCGACCAGGACGATCAGCGTCTGCGGCGCACCGGCGAAACCGGCCATCGGCTGCAGGGCGGAGACCGTGATCAGGAAGACGATGGTCAGCGAGGCCAGCAGGATGTTGAGTGCGATCTCGTTCGGCGTCTTCTGCCGGGCCGCGCCCTCGACCAGTGCGATCATCCGGTCGATGAACGACTTGCCGGGCTCGGAGGCGATCTTCACGACGATCCGGTCGGACAGCACCTTGGTGCCGCCGGTGACCGCGCTGCGGTCACCGCCCGACTCGCGGATGACCGGAGCGGACTCACCGGTGATCGCCGACTCGTCGACCGAGGCGACACCCTCGACGACGTCACCGTCGCCGGGGATGATCTCGCCGGCCTCGACCACCACGTGGTCACCGAGCTGCAGCGCCGTACCGGCGACCTCCTCCTCGGCCTGCGAAGCGGGCCAGTTGAGCAGGCGGCGGGCCATCGTGTCGGTCTTGGTGCGGCGCAGCGTCTCGGCCTGCGCCTTGCCACGGCCCTCGGCGACGGCCTCGGCCAGGTTGGCGAAGACGGTCGTCAGCCAGAGCCAGATGGTGATCGCCCAGGCGAAGACGCTCGGGGTGGCGATGGCGGAGACGGTGGTGACCACCGAGCCGACCTCGACCACGAACATGACCGGGTTCTTGACCATGACGCGCGGGTCGAGCTTCTTCACCGCGTCGGGCAGGGCCGCGAGCAGCGTCTTCGGGTCGAGCAGACCGCTGGAGACTCTGTGGGCCGGAGCGGCCTCGGTCTCTTCGACCGGGGCGGGAGCAAGGGTGGACGACATCAGTGGAGACCTTCCGCGATCGGCCCGAGAGCCAGGGCCGGGAAGTAGGTGAGGCCGACGACGATCAGGACGACGCCCGACAGCAGGCCCACGAACAGCGGCTTGTGGGTGGGCAGAGTGCCCTGGGTGGCGGGTACGGGCTGCTGCTGGGCGAGCGAGCCGGCCAGTGCCAGCACGAAGACCATCGGCAGGAACCGGCCGAAGACCATCGCCAGACCCAGTGCGGTGTCCCACCAGGGGGTGTTGACCGTCAGGCCACCGAACGCCGACCCGTTGTTGTTGGCGGCGGAGGTGAAGGCGTAGAGCACCTCGGAGAACCCGTGGGCGCCACTGGCCTGCATGTTCGCCCGCTCACCCGGCAGCGCCATGGCGACGCCGGTGCCGATCAGCACGATCGCCGGGGTGGTGAGGATGTAGAGGGAGGCGAACTTCATCTCCCGGCCGCCGAGCTTCTTGCCCAGGTACTCCGGCGTGCGTCCGACCATCAGACCGGCCACGAAGACCGCCACGATGGCGAGGATCAGCATGCCGTAGAGGCCGGACCCGGTACCACCGGGGGCGATCTCGCCGAGCATCATGTCGAAGATCGCCACGCCGCCACCACCGGGGGTGAGCGAGTCGTGCGCCGCGTTGACCGCACCGGTCGAGGTCAGCGTGGTGGACGAGGCGAAGAGGCTGGACGCCGCGATACCGAAGCGGACCTCCTTGCCCTCCATCGCGGAACCCGCCGCCTGGAGCGCCACACCGCCGTGCGCCGACTCGAAGAAGGTCATCAGCGCGGCCGAGGCCACCCAGAAGAGACCCATCACCGAGACGATCGCGTAGCCCTGGCGGTTGTCGCCGACCATCTTGCCGAAGGTGCGCGGCAGCGAGAACGAGATCACCAGCAGCAGGAAGATCTCCAGCCAGTTGGTGAAGCCCGTCGGGTTCTCGAACGGGTGCGCCGAGTTGGCGTTGAAGAAGCCACCACCGTTGGTGCCCAGCTCCTTGATGACCTCCTGCGAGGCCACCGGACCGCCCGGGATCGACTGCGTGTCGCCGCCCAGGGTGGCGATGTCGTGGAAGCCGTGGAAGTTCTGGATCATGCCGTTGGCGACCATGACCAGCGCGAACACGATCGACAGCGGCAGCAGCAGGCGCAGCACGATCCGGGTCATGTCGACCCAGAAGTTGCCGACCCGGTCCGTCTTGCTGCGGGTGAAGCCCCGGATCAGGGTGGCGACGATCGCGATGCCGACGGCGGCGGAGACGAAGTTCTGCACCGCCAGGCCGGCCATCTGGACCACGTGGCCCATGGTCGACTCACCGGCGTAGGACTGCCAGTTGGTGTTGGTGACGAAGGAGATCGCCGTGTTCCAGGCGGTGTGCGGCTCGACCCCCTTGTTGCCCAGGCTCAGCGGCAGCTGGTTCTGCAGGCGCTGAAGTGCGTAGAGGAAGAGCACCGAGACGGCCGAGAAGGCCAGGACCGAGCGGAGGTAGATCGGCCACCGCTGATCGGCGTCACCGTCCACTCCGATGACCTTGTAGAGGCCACGCTCGACTCTGAGGTGTTTGGCGGTCGTGAGGAGCTTGGCGATGTAGTCGCCAAGGGGGCGGTAGCAGAGAGCCAGCGCGCCCACCAGGGCGAGGGCCTGCAACCAGCCGGCGAGAGTGGAGCTCATGTCAGAACTTCTCCGGGTAGATCAACGCCACGACGAGGTAGCCGACGAGCGCGACGGCGACAATCAGACCTGCGATGTTCTCTGCGCTCACAGCTTCTCGACCCCCTTCGCGATCAGACCGATGACGGCGAACACGGCGACCGTGACACCGACGAAGACGAGATCGAGCATGGGCTCCACCCAAAGTGGTTTCAGGACCAAGCCGTGAACGGCCCGAATCCGGCCCGCACGACGCCGGAGGGAGACCGGCCGGATCAGAACATCAGGCCGGAGCGGCGTAAAGAACTCTCCTGACGTGCTCCATACGGGTGACTGCGCGACCTTGACGCCGCCTTGACACCTGCTTCACACATTCGAGACCTGACAGTCCCCGCAGCGTTGTCGCGGTCCTGGGTTCAGGCGTTGTCGGGTCGGGATTCAGCCGTTGCCAGGTCCGGATTCAGGCGTTGTCGCATCGGGATTCAGCCGTTGCCAGGTCCGGATTCAGGCGTTGTCGGAATCCTTGGGACTCCCCGAGCGGACGGGTTCGCCACGGCGCACCGAGCCCGGCGCCCGCCGTGCGGGGTGGTCGGCGCGGGGGGCCGACGAGAGCTGCCAGGGCACGCTGATCACCATCACGCCGGGGGTGAAGAGCAGCCGGCTCTTCAGCCAGAGGGCCGACTGGTTGTGCAGGAGGTGTTCCCACCAGTGGCCGACCACGTACTCCGGGATGAACACGGCGATGATGTCGCGCGGGGTGCTGCGCTTGACGGTGCGGACGTAGGCCACGACAGGTTTGGTGATCTCCCGGTACGGGGAGTCGAGCACCTTCAGCGGCACCTGGATGTCGAACTCGGTCCACTGCGTCCGAAGCTCGTCGGTGGCGTCCTTCTCCACCGCGACGCTGAGCGCCTCCAGCGTGTCGGGCCGGAAGGCCTGGGCGTAGCCGAGGGCCCGCAGGGTGGGCTTGTGGATCTTCGAGACCAGCACGATGCCGTGCACCTTCGCGGGCCGCACCGCCTCCGCGTGCGGGTCGTCGACGCTCAGCTCCTCCGCAACCGCGTCGTAGTGCCGCCGGATGCCGCGCATCATCCCGAACAGCACCAGGGCAGCGACCACCGCCAGCCAGGCGCCCTGGGTGAACTTGGTGATCATCACGATCACCAGCACCAGCGCGGTCACGCAGGCCCCGAAGCCGTTGATCACCCGCGAGCGCTTGGCGGCGTTCCGGGCCGAGGGGTCGGTCTCGGTCTCCAGCAGTTCGTTCCAGTGCCGGACCATGCCGATCTGGGACAGCGTGAACGAGGTGAACACGCCCAGGATGTAGAGGTGGATCAGGTTGTTGACACTCGCCTTGTACGCCCAGAGCAGCAGGATGTTCACCACGGCCAGCGCGATGATGCCGTTGGAGAACGCCAGGCGGTCACCCCGGGTGTGCATCTGCCGGGGCAGGTAGCGGTGCTGGGCCAGGATCGAGGCCAGCAGCGGGAAGCCGTTGAAGGCGGTGTTGGCGGCCAGTACCAGGACCAGCGCGGTGACCGCCTGGATGAAGTAGAAGAGGAAGCTGTGGTCCCCGCCGAAGATCGAGGCCGCCAGCTGGGCGATCACGGTCGGCTGCGAGGCGGTGTGGCAGTCGCCCGGATAACCCAGCAACTGGCAGGTGTCGTCGGTCTTGTGCACCTTGGAGATCAGGGCCAGCGCGGTGATGCCGACGAACATCACCACGGCGGTGATGCCCATCGCGGCCATCGTGGTGGCGGCGTTCTTCGACTTCGGCGGCCGGAACGCGGGCACGCCGTTGGAGATCGCCTCGACCCCGGTCAGCGCCGTACAGCCGGAGGCGAACGACCTCAGCGCCAGCATCAGCAGCCCGAGACCGGCCAGCGTGTTCTTGTGATCGATCGGGATGATGGCGTACGCGGCGCTGGACGCCACGGGGGCGTGCCCGAAGATCGTCTTGATGGACCCGGTGATGACCATCAGCATGATGCCGCCGATGAACAGGTACGTCGGCGCCGCGAAGGCCCGCCCGGACTCCCGTACGCCGCGCAGGTTCACCGCCGCGAGCAGCGCCACGAAGCCGACCGCCATCGGGACCCGGGCGCTGTTGATGCTCGGGAACGCCGAGATGATGTTGTCCACCCCGGAGGCGACGGAGACCGCGACGGTCATCACGTAGTCGACCAGCAGAGCGGCCGCCACCACCAGGCCCGGCCGGTCGCCGAGGTTGCTGGTCACCACCTCGTACGAGCCGCCGCCGTCCGGGTAGGCGTGCACGACCTGACGGTACGACATCACCACGACCGCCATCAGCGCGACGACCCCGCCCGCGATCCACGGGGTCAGGTAGAGGAACGCGGTGCCGCCGACGGTGAGTACGAGCAGGATCTCCTCGGTGGCGTAGGCCACGGAGGAGAGCGGGTCGGAAGCGAAGATCGGCAGGGCGATGCGCTTGGGCAGCAGCGTCTCGCCCAGCTCTTCGCTGCGCATGGCCTGACCGATCACTAGGCGCTTGAGCGCCTGGGGCACGTTGAACACGTCCGCGAGCGTAAGCCGCCGGACCACCCGGACCGTGGGACCCCGCCGGGGCGTGGCGCGCGGCGGCCGCCCGCCGCGCGGGTAGGCCCTGGGCAGGCCCTCGGCAGGCAGGGCACGGGCTCCGGGGCCGGGGATGGGCCGTCCGGCGGCGTCCGATCATCCGATCGAGGGTCCGTCAGGACGTACGGAATATGCAGATCAGATCATCCATGTGGAGCAACACCGAAGCCCCGGACAGGGCCGTCCGGGGCTTCGGCTCACCTGGTGCCGGTGGCACACGGCACCAGGTGGGTCATGGGGTCACGTGCAGGCCCCACTAGCAGGCGGCTACTTGCCGGCCCCTACTAGCTGGGCTTGCACCCGTGGTTCGCCTTCTTCTTGCGGCGGGCCTTCTTCTTGCGAGCGCGCTTGGACATCGGTGGTTCCGTTCTTCCCGGTCGGGGTGTCAGATCTGACGAAGTGTCAGGCCTGGGTGACCAGCTGGTCGGCGAGCTTGGAGAGGCGGCGCAGCGAGCGCTCCTCGTGCACCACCTGGGCGGACTCGGCGATGTCGCCGCCGTCGTAGTACTCGCCGTTGGTGAGCCGGAAGTCCGGCAGGCAGAGCTTCACGACCGCCGCCGCACCGACGGCGGCCGGCGCGCCGACCCGGCCGTAGAGCGGCAGCAGCGCGGTGTCGCACAGGCCCGGGTTGACGCTGACCGAGACGATGTGGCTGTCGGCCGGCGCCATGTCGCGGGCGGCCATCGTCAGGGCGAGCTGGGACTGCGCGTACGCGGCCACCCGGGAGTACTTCTTGACACGGTGCGGGTCGTTCCAGTTCATCGCCGCCGTGCGGTGCAGCCCGGACGAGACGTTGACGATCCTGGCGTCGCCCGCCGCCGACAGCGGTGCCCGCAGCTGCTTGGCCAGCAGGTGCGCGGCCAGGAAGTTCACCTGGAGCGAGACCTCGTTGCCGTCCTCGGAGAGGGTGCAGCGTTCCGGCGCCATGATCGCGGCGTTGTTGACCAGCAGGTCGAGCGTGGGGAAGGCCGCCGCCACGCCCGCCGCGAGCACCGAGACCTCGGCGAAGCGGGTGAAGTCGGCGGCGAACATCTGCAGTCGGCCACGGTCGGCGCCTGCGGCGACGAGCCGCTCGACGGCGTCCTCGCCCTCGTGGGTGGTGCGGGCGTGCACGACGACGGTGGCGCCGTGCTCCGCGAGCAGGCGGGCGGTCTCCCAGCCGATGCCGGAGGAGGCTCCGGTGACGAGGGCGGTACGGGAGGAGAGGACTGCGGACATGACCCATCCAAGGGTGAAGAAGGCACCCCGGGGTGCCGGAGCGCGGACTGTGCGCGCACCGGGTGCCGGAAGTGCGGGAAGGTGTGCCTGATGACGAACGGCGCGGGCGGGCCGGTTTCGGGCCCGCCCGCTACTCGGCCGGGATCAACTGCGGGGAGGCAGAGCTACCGGACGGGGAGGGCGACCGCGACAGCAGCCGACACCAGCGCCCGCGGATGCGGCGGGCGGTCGTGGTGGCGTGTCGAGCGGTTCATGCCGCCATTCAAGTCCGCCCGGAACGCCCGGACAAGCAACACGCCGTCGCTCTGACGAATCCTTGACAGGCCGGGCACGGTGGGACGGTGGGCCCCCGAACCAACCCGGCTGCCGTCCGCCGTCAAGACACCGTCAGCTGCGCGAGGTCACCGGTCAACGAAGCATCAGTACGCTCAACGGGACCCGCCCCACGGCGTATTGTCAGCTGTCCAAGCGGGTCAGCGCCGACCCGTCGACGTTCTCCACCAGCCTCCGGAGCAACAGCTGTGACCTGCACAGACCCCGCACCTACGGAGCCCGAAGAACAGTCCCCCGTCCTGTACGTACCGGTCCGGGACACCGGCGCCGCCTACGCCCTGCGGCTGTTCCGCCAACGCGACGGCAGCCGCTGCGCTGTCGGATTCACCTCCACCACCGCACTGACCCTGCTGCTCGGTCCCGCCCAGCGGTCCGTGGTCCTCGCCGAAGCCGCGCTTCGCGCCCTCGCCGAGCCGCTCGGCGCCACCGCCCTGGTGGTGGACCCGCAGCTGGTCGCACCACCGGTCATGCCACCCGCCAGGATCCCGGCCGCCGGCGGGCTCGCCACCCGGCTCCCCGTCGTGCAGCACCAGTCGTGACGGGCCCTCGGATCCCGGACCTGGCCGAGACACAGGTCACCACCCCGTGCGGTCTCGGACGGCCGCTGCGGGCCGTGGCCCGGGTCCGCTACGGGCCGGTGCCGCTGGACTTCGAGTGGCTCGCGGAGCGGATTCCCGCCGTCGAGTCGGGCCTGGCCCTGGCCGGCGACGCCGACCTGGAGCTGCACCTCGCCTGCGTCGACCAACGGGAACTCCGTACCGTCGTCAACGAACTCCGGCGGTCCGGCGCGGCCCGGGTGCAGGTGGAGCTGGTCCTGCGGCGGCTGATCCCCAGGCGGCGCCCGGAGACACCCGCACCAGCTCTCGCGCGGACTCCCGCGCAGGCGGACCGGTCGCCGGTCCGCACCGAACCGGCGGCCCTCCACGGTCACCCGTACGAGCGCTCCTGACGGACACTCACCCGGGCGTCGGCCATCAGGGTGACGTGACGTCACATCCCGTTGGATCACCGGAAGTAGTTGACACGGCAGCGGCAAGACCGATTGGATGATCGCTATCTGTGTCCATTCGGTCACTCTCGCCACGGTTTCGAGGGGGCCTGCGTCAACGGCTCCGGCCGGAGGGAGACTTGATGGGGATTCGACGGGCTTTGGCGGCGCTCGGTGCGGCGGCCCTGCTCACGGGGACGATGGCGGCCGGCGCGACACCCGCGTCGGCCGCGCCCGCCTCGGTCAGGCCGGCGTCGAGCACTCCGCTGGACGAGTGCTCGGCGGCGGCCTTCGAGGGCGACCCCCGCCTCGGGCCGGAGCAGCTCCCGGTCTTCGGCCGGGTCGGCCTGGAGCTGTGGGGCTACCAGCGCACCGGAGGTCTGCCGGAACAGAGCTTCCTGGCCACGTACTACGACTCGGCCGCCGGATCCTGGAAGTACCCGCCCTCGAACGGCTATGTGCTTAAGGCCGACGGGCAGCCGGAGGAGTTCCAGCAGACCCTGCGGCCCGGCGAGCGGATCGACCGGTTCGGCAGCGAGTACGGCTCGTTCCTGGCGCCTGAGGGGCTGCCCTACGCGATGCGGTCCATCCCGCCGCAGAGCCTGGACAGCAACCCGGCCGCCAGCTGCAACTACCACGACTACCAGGTGCTGAAGCCCTTCACGGTGGACGCGGGACCGATCGCACCGTGGTTCGGCCAGCCAGGCTACGGGTGGCAGTACCAGCTGGACAGCACCCTAGTCCCGGGCGGGCCGACCCGGCTCAACGTCATGTGGCTGATCGACAACGGCTACCTCTCGCGGGTCGCCTGACCCAACCCCAGGTGGCCCGCCCGGTGTTGGCCGGTCGGGCCCCTATGCCTGCCCCACCGCGCCGCCGATAATGTGCATGGCAATCAGCCATGGGCGGACGACGGGACGGACCGAGCTATGGATTTGACGAGCACTCGGATGAGCCGGCGCACACTGGGCCGGTCGGCACTGGCGCTGGGCACGGCGGCCACGGTCGGCGCGTGGCTCGGATCGGCGGCGCAGCCGGCCCGAGCAGCCGATGTGCCGGGCGGTTCCGACTGGTTGGGAGCTCTCGCCTCCGGCAGCTACCTCTCGCAGCTCACCATCCCCGGCACGCACGACACCTGCTCGCGCTACGGCGGCCCCATCACGCAGACCCAGACCCTCGCGATACCCGACCAACTCGCCGCCGGCGTACGTTTCTTCGACATCCGCTGCCGCGCGATCAACGGGGTCTTCGCGATCCACCACGGCCCGTTCTTCCAGCAGATCTTCTTCGGTGATGTGCTCAACCTGTGCCAGGCGTTCCTGGCCCAACACCCGCAGGAGACCGTCCTGATGCGGGTCAAGCAGGAGTACTCCACCGTCTCCGACGCGGACTTCCAGGCCGTCTTCGCGACCTACCAGTCGAAGTGGCCCGGCCTGTTCTGGGCCGAGGACCGGATCCCCCGACTCGGCGAGGTACGCGGCCGGGTGGTGGTCCTCGCCGACAGCTCCGGCCTGCCGGGCATCCCGTGGGGCGGCTCCCTGACCGACATCGAGGACGACTACCAGATCGGCACGATCTTCGAGATCGCCTCCCGCAAGTGGCCCGAGGTCTCCGCCCACCTGGACGCGGCCCGCGCCTCCTCGGACCCGCAGAAGCTGTTCATCACCTTCACCACCTCCTCCGGCTGGGGCCTCTGGCCCAAGCAGGCCGCCGACGCCATCGCCCCTGATCTCACCGGCTACCTCGGCGGGTTGAACCACTCCGCCCGCCCGCTGCTGGGCACGGTCCCGATGGATTTCGTCACCCCGGCAACGGTCCAGCCGCTCTACGCGCTGAACTTCGGCGGGTAGGACCCACCGACGAACTGCGCCGCGAGCCGCGCTGCCTGCCCCGGGTGGCTGAAACCCCGCCCGGGGCGTAGCGGCAGCGCCCCGGGCTCTGCCACGGTGGGGCCGGGTGCGGCGCCCGCCCCACCCGGCCGCAGCGCGAAGGGACAGGAATGACCCAGCAGTTCGGTGACTACCAGAACGAGATCTACTTCGCCGGGTTGAGCGGCGTCCTGCCGGACCTGCCGATGAGTTTCGCGGGGCTCGAGGCGCGGGCCGAGGCCGCGCTGCCGCCGGGCGTCTGGTCGTACGTGGCCGGCGGTGCGGGGGACGAACACACCCAGCGGGCCAACGTGTCCGCGTTTCTGCGGTGGGGGCTGGTCCCCCGGATGATGGTCGGGGCCAGGCAGCGTGACCTGTCGGTCGAGCTGTTCGGCCTGTCGCTGCCATCACCGCTGCTCATGGCCCCCGTGGGCGTGCTCGGGCTGTGCGCGCAGGACGGGCACGGCGACCTCGCGGCCGCGCGCGCCGCCGCCCGGACCGGGGTGCCGATGATCGCCTCGACCCTGTCGGTGGACCCGATGGAGGAGGTGGCGAAGGAGTTCGGCGCGACGCCCGGCCTCTTCCAGCTCTACTGCCCCAGCGACCGCGAGCTGGCCACGAGCCTGGTCCGCCGGGCCGAGGCCGCCGGGTTCCGGGGCATCGTGGTCACCCTGGACACCTGGGTCACCGGCTGGCGCCCACGCGACCTGAGCACCAGCAACTTCCCCCAGCTGCGCGGCCACTGCCTGGCCAACTACACCTCGGACCCGGTCTTCCGCTCCCGGCTCGCCCAGACCCCCGAGGAGAACCCGGGCGCGGCCGTCCTGCACTGGGCCGGCGTCTTCCCCAACCCGCTGACCTGGGACGACCTGCCGTGGCTGCGCTCGCTCACGGATCTCCCGTTGATCCTCAAGGGCCTCAGCCACCCCGAGGACGTCCGCCGGGCGAAGGACGGCGGGGTCGACGGCATCTACTGCTCCAACCACGGCGGCCGGCAGGCCAACGGCGGGCTGCCCGCCCTCGAAGCCCTGCCCGCCGTCGCCGAGGCCGCCGACGGACTGCCCGTGCTCTTCGACTCCGGCGTCCGCGGCGGAGCGGACGTGATCAAGGCCCTCGCCCTCGGCGCCACCGCCGTGGCCGTCGGCCGCCCGTACGTCTACGGCCTCGCGGCCGGCGGCACCGACGGGATCGTCCACGTGCTGCGCTCACTCCTCGCCGAGGCCGACCTGATCATGGCGGTGGACGGCTACCCCACCCTCGCCGACCTCAGCCGGGAGGCCCTGCGCCGGACCGGAAGCTGACGAGTCATGACCTGACGTACCGTCAACTCACCCTGTCCGCCGGGCACACCGGCATCGCGATGGGCCACGCCGGGTCGGACCTCGCGCTGGAGACGGCGGACGCGGTCGTGGTGCGCGGCGAACTCGCCACCGTCCCGGCCGCGATCAGGCTCTCCCGGGCCGCCCGGCGATTGGTCGTGCAGAACCTGGTGATCGCCTCGGTCTTCATCACCGGCCTGGCCGCCTGGGACCTGTTCAGTCACCTCCCGCTGCCGCTGGGCGTGGCGCGCCACGAGGGCTCGACCGTCATCGTCGGGCTGAACGGCCTGCGGCTGCTCCGCGAAGCGGCCTGGCACCGCGCCAGCGGGACGGCACCCTCGGCCTGATCTGCCCGGGGGACGCGGGCGGCGACCTAGGATGTGCGGATGAGCGCAAGCACCCCCGTCTCACCTGCGCATCATGCGCAGGAGCCCGACAGCAACAACGAGCGGCTGGAGGTCGCCGCCGCCACCCTCGCCCTGCTCGCGGACCGTACCCGGCTCGCCCTGCTCCAGCGGCTCGGCGAGGGCGAGGCGGACGTGACCACCCTGACCGAGGCCTGCCAGGCCGCCCGCCCCTCGGTCAGCCAGCACCTGGCCAAACTCCGCCTGGCCGGCCTGGTCACCAGCCGCAAGGACGGCCGCCGGGCCGTGTACGCGCTCCGGCACGGCCACCTCCGGCGTCTGGTGGACGAGGCACTCAACGTCGCCGACCACCAGATCCGCGCCCTGCCGCCGCACGACTGACCGATCCCGCCCCGCCGCCTCCTTCTCCTCCCGCCAAACATGTGCACAGGTACGCACTCATTGGCTACGATGGGGTGATCCACGGAAGACGGGACGGCATCGCATGCTCTCCGTACTGCGCAATCGCACCTACCGCCATCTGTTCACCGCCCAGGTCATCGCACTGGTCGGCACCGGGCTGGCGACAGTCGCGCTCAGCCTGCTGGCGTACGACCTCGCCGGGGCCAACGCCTCGGCCGTCCTCGGTACGGCGCTGGCGATCAAGATGGCCGCGTACGTCGGCATCGCACTGGTGGTCGGCGCCTTCGCGGACCGGATACCCCGGCGCGCCCTGCTGGTGGCCATGGACCTCACCCGGGCGGGTGTCGCGCTGGCCCTGCCGTTCGTGGACCGGACCTGGCAGATCTACGTCCTGATCTTCCTGCTGCAGTCCGCCTCGGCAGCCTTCACCCCGACTTTCCAGGCCACCATCCCCGAGGTGCTGCCCGCCGAACGCGACTACACCCGCGCGCTGTCGATGTCCCGGCTCGCGTACGACCTGGAGAGCCTGCTCAGCCCCGCACTGGCCGCCGGACTGCTGACGCTGATCTCCTACAACTGGCTGTTCGCCGGCACCACCGTCGGGTTCCTCGCCTCCGCCGCGCTGGTCGTGTCGGCCGTGCTGCCCAAGCCCGCGCCGGTGGAGCGCAGCGGCGGCGTCCGCGCCAGGGCCGCCTTCGGCACCCGGCTGTTCTGGGCGACGCCCAGGCTGCGGGCGCTGCTGGCGCTGGACCTCGCGGTCGCCGCAGCGGGCGCCCTGGTCTTCGTGAACACCGTCGTCCTGGTCCGCGACCACCTGCACCGGTCCGCCGGAGCCGTCTCGATCGCCCTAGGCGCGTACGGGCTGGGCTCGCTGGCCGCCGCGCTGCCGCTGCCGCGCCTGCTGGACCGGGCCCGGGACCGCAGTGTGATGCTCCCCGCCGCCTTCGCCCTGCCGGTGATCCTCGGCCTGGTCGCGGTGGTCACGGCCGGACCGCCGACCGGCTGGACCTGGCCGCTGCTGCTGGCGGCCTGGGTCGCGATCGGCGCCGCCTGCTCCGCCGTCCTGACGCCGAGCGGACGGCTGATCCGCCGCTCCACCACGACCACGGACCTGCCCGCCGCCTTCGCCGCGCAGTTCTCGCTCTCGCACGGCTGCTGGCTGCTCACCTACCCGCTGGCCGGCTGGCTCGCGGCGGGCGCCGGCCTGCCGGTCACGGCGGCGGTCCTCGGGGTGATCGCCCTGGCCGGCGCCACGGCGGCGGCCGTCAGCTGGCCCGCCCGCGACCCCGCCCGGCTCACCCACGTCCACGCCGACCTGCCCGCCGGACACCCGCACCTGGCCGACGCCCGCCGCTCCCCGGCGGGTTGGCTGCACGGGCACGAGTACGTCATCGACCCGCAGCACCGCCGCTGGCCCAAGCGCGGCCCGATGACGGTCTCCTGACGGCGCACGTCCCGTCGGCCGGGCCGGCGACGCGAGGCCCTGCTGTGCTCACGCGATTGCCTGCGCTCACCCGAGCGCTTGTGCTCACCCGATCGCCTGGACCGGGCGCCGCCGGTACGCCAGCCCTAGCGCCCCGCAGAGCGACATGGTGAGCAGGCCCGCCCCCAACAGGGCGGCGCGCGGCCCGTACCACCCCGCGCAGCTGCCGATCAGCAGCGCACCGACCAGGCCGCTGCCGTAGAACGCCGAGGTCTGGACGGAGAGCACCCGGCCGCGCACCTCGGGGTCGGCCCTCAGCTGCAGGCAGACACCGGCCGTGGTGGTGAAGAACATCGCCGCCGCGCCCGCCGGGATCATCAGCAACACGAAGGCCGGGTAGCCGGGGGCCAGGGCGGTCGCCGCGCCGGTCAGGCCGGTGGCCGTGGCGGCGGCGAGGACCGTACGGGCGCCCGGATCGGTGTGCTGACCCGCCAACAGGGCGCCGATCAGGCAGCCGACGGTCACCGCCGTGGGCAGCAGCGCGAAGCCCGTCGCCGACAGGTGGAAGACCTTGGTCGCCATCAGGGTATTGGTCACGGTGAACTGGACACCGACCGACCCCACCACCGCCGACGCGGCGACGGTGAGGGCGAGTTCGGGGCTGCGCCCGACCTCGCGCAGCCCGGGCCCGAGCCCGCTGAGCCGGGCCTTGCTCGCGGTGTGCTCGGGGGCGGGGATGGTGAGCAGCACCCCGACCACGAACAGAAAGGTGACGGCGTCCAGCGCGAAGATCCAACCGACCTGGGCCCAGCCGACGATCAGACCGGCGACCAGCGGCCCGAGGACCTGCCCGATGTTGAGCAGCGCTGTGTAGAGGCCGAGGGCGCGGGACAGCTTGGTCTCCCCCACCAGGTCGGTGAGGAAGCGCTGCCGCGCCGGGTTGTCGGCCACCGTCACCAACCCCGAGGCCAGGGTGATCAGATAGATCTCCCAGATCCGCGCCGCCCCGAGGAAGGCGAGCGCGGCCAGCGCCGCACACAGGGCGGCCTGGGCGCTCTGGGTGATCAGCAGCACCCGGCGGCGCGGGTAGCGGTCGGCGATCCAGCCGCCGTACCCGCTGAGCAGTAGCAACGGCCCGAGCTGGAAGACTGCCAACAGGCCGATCAGCGTGCCGTTCGCACCCGTCGCGCCCGCCAGCAGCCAGGCCTGGGCGACCTTGTACATCGCGTTGCCGACGCTGGAGACGAGCTGGCCCACCGCGATGTTCCGGAAGCCGCGCATCCGTAGCGGGGAGAGGAAGCCGGAGCCCTCCGACTCCGTGACGGTGGTGGGAAGCGCGGCCATGGTTGTCCTCAGGTCGGTGGGCGGGGGCGGGGCGTCAGGCGGCGGTGTCGAACCAGAGCCGGCGGATCACCCGCCGCCCGCCGAACGGGCGGCGCCGGTGCAGCACGGTCCAGTTGTCCACCAACAGGCACTCCCCCGAACCCAGTTGGCCGACGGACACCGCCTGGTCGGCCGCCGTCTCGACCGCGCGGTGGACGGCCGCCAGCCCGTCCGGGGCGCCGGTGGCGAGCATCCGGTCCCGCCGGTAGCGGATCCGCCGGCCCCGGCCGCGTGGCAGCTCCTCGAGGACCGGTGAGACCCGGGAGCCGTCGGCGGTGAGGTAGGCGGCGCGTACGGCCAGTGCCGCCGGGTCGATCGACTCGGCCGGGAGCACGTCGAGCCCGCCGCCGCTCTCGGCCTCCAGTACGGCGATGACCATCCAGCGCGGCGGCACCGGCAGGAAGGCGGCATCGGTGTGGAACCAGAAGTCGCCCTGCTCGGCGACGAGTTCGGCAGATTCGTCGCCCGGCATCCCGATGGTGACATCGCGTACCAGGTACGAGGCCCCACCGGTGAGTTCGTCGACGAGCCGCAGCATCCGCGCCTGGTCCCCGCAGTCGGCGCTGAACCTGACGGCGCGGGCGCGCGGTCCGGCCAGCAGCAGTTCGGGAGTCGTCACCTCGGGTACCCCAGCTTCAGGTAGTACATCGCGTCGACGTCGCTGCCGACCTCGTCCAGCCCCAGCAGCTCCGCCGCCCGGCTCTCGGCCACCGCCGGGGTCATCCAGCCCGCCAGGCCGAGCTGGTACCCGGCCTGGAGCAGCTCCTGCCCGAACTCCCCGATCTGGATCAGCAGGTTGAGGTAGGCCCGGGAGTGCCGGTAGAGCCACTGGTAGCGGTCCCACTGCACCACGACGAAGAGGCTCACCCCGCCGTCGCCGATCCAGTTCTGGCCCTGGATGGTGTGCGCCAGCTCCTCGTCACTCGGCGAACGGCCGGTGGCCAGCAGCGTGTTGCGGGCGAAGTCGTACTGGTAGACCCCGCGTGGCACCCCTTCGACCCCCTGGACCGCCACGTACAGGTGCAGCCAGGTGTAGAACGAGTTGAGCAGGTAGTACGGGTCGCCGGCCGCCTTCGACTCCTCGGCGAGGCGGACGTTGGCGGTGGCGTGGTGCAGCACCGCGCCCAGCGTCCGGGAACTGACCGGCGTCCGGGCGAACTTGCGGGCACTGCGGCGGGCCAGCATCGAGTCCAGGCTGTACGTGATCGGCTGCGCCGGGACAGGCAGCGGGTACTCGGCGACCGGATCGATCCGGAACCGCTCCGGGTAGCCCGCCTCCGCCTGGAACCCGGCGATCCGGCCGCGCCGGAACTCCGACAGTGCGCTCAACTTCTCGCCCTGGCCCACGGGTTCGACGTACGGCAGGTCCTGCTGGGAGTAGAGCAGGTACGCCGCGCGGGACCAGCGGTTGGACTCCCAGCGGAACATGTCCCGGGTCGCGGCGGCATCGGCATCGACCACCAGCCCGGCGGCGAGCGCCTGTTCGCACTCCGCCCCGGTGAATCCGGCGGCGTCGCTCTCCCTGGTGGTCCTCGGCTGGAGGTGGAAGTACAGCAGCTCCCAGGCCCGGGCACCCACCGACCGCAACCGCTCGCGTTCGGCGATCCCCAACGCGCACTGCCGGCCGCCGCGTTGCTCGTGCGCGAAGAAGAGCGGCGAGGTGACGAGCCTGGACGCACGGTCCGGGCCGGCGTCGGTCGTGGTGTCGGTCACGATGTCGGTCATACGAGCGTCCCGAGGAAGAGAGGGGCGAGCCGTTCGACGTTGATGCCGAGCAGCTCGGCGATCTGCCGGTCGTGGAACTTCTGGTAGGTGTAACCACCGACGCCGAGCCGCTTGATCACCGTGCGGTACGCCATCAGCGTGTGCCCGACGTCGATGAACGGCGCCCGCGCCGAACGGGCGTCCCGGTAGCGCCACATGGCCCGCTCCACCAGGGAGCAGAACACGATCAGCCCGAACGGCGCCTGCTGGAACTTGTCGAACAGGTCGAAGCTCGCCTCCCGGAACCGGGCCGAGTGGTCCCCCTCGCGCAACAGGTCCAACCGGTGGTGCTCGACGTTGTAGTGGTACGTGCCCGGCGGCAGCGGGCCACCGGGGAAGAGCGCGACGAACGCCTCGGTGGGGTGCCGGGCACCGCCGGACGGCACCGCCTTGCGCAGGAAGTCGCCCTGGACGGCGAACGGCCGCCGGGCCCGCTCCCCGAAGCAGACGTCCAGCAGCAGGGCCAGCCCCTCCTGACCACGCCGCTGCCCGGACGTCAGCCCGGCGAGCAGCGCGTCGACCGACTCACCCTCGCCGATCTTCCGGAGCGGTACGGAGTGCCCGGCGGCGAGGTCCATGGTGAGCGCGGGCGGCAGGCTGCGGGCGATGTACTCCTCCATCCGCGCGTCGTCGGCCTCGAACGCCCCCTCGCGGTCCATCTGGAGGAAGGGGTAGTCGCGGGTGGAGGCGTGGTAGCGGTACGCCTCGTCCCAGTCGAAGGACCGCCAGGCGGCGGCCTCCGGCGGCACCTCGGCGGCCGGGACCACCACCTCCTCGGCGGTCAGCACGGTCCACAGGTCGTCGGCGATCGGCCGCAGGCTCGGCTCCGCCGCCCAGCGCGCGACGATCTCCGCCCGGGTGCCGACATCCGGCAGCAGCGTGACGGCCAGCGGCACCCGGGGGTCGCGCAGTACCAGCGGCGGTCGGGCAGAGCCGGTCTCGGCCACCATGACCCGGGGCGCGCCCCCGTCCGGCGCCAACGGGTAGACCAGCAGCTCCGGGTGGGGTGCGTAGGTCTGTGTCTCTGCCACTCTTGACCTCTATCTCTCGTCGGGTAGCTGCTCGTCGGGTGGGTACTCATCGGGTGGGTACTCATCGGATGGGTACTCATCGGATGGGTACTCGTCGGGCTGGTCGCTCACCGATCGGCCGGTCGGCCGGTCGCCCACCGGTCAGGGGCAGGTCGTGGGGGCCCCCCCCCCCCCCCCCCGGGGGGGCCCCCCCCCGGGGGGGGGGGGGGGGGGCCGGGGGGGGGGGGGGGGGGGGGGGGGGCGGGTGCCTCCGGCCGGCCGGACGCCTGGGCGGCGGGGAGCGCGGGTACGGCGTCGGCGCGGACCTCCTGGAGGGTCCGCAGACCCCGGCC